>SBGP01000030.1 GCA_006226595.1 Deltaproteobacteria bacterium | reverse complement strand
GGTGGTGCGCGCCGCCTGCGTCGCGTCGTCGTCGCCTTCCTCGGCATCCACGGGAGCCGGCGCCTGCGCCAGCGCAGCGCGAGCGCGCGCCGCGGCAGCCACGATGGCGGCCTGCTGTTCGGCGACGGCAGCGGCCTCCGCCTGACGTGCTGCCTCGGTGGCGGCAGCTTCTTCGGCCTGTCGCGCCTCCTCGGCGGCGAGGGCCGCGTCGAGGGCGCTTGCGGCGGCGTCCACGGACTCTCGCGCGCTCCTGGCCTCGGCCAGGGCGTGCTCGGCGTCCTCGGGAAGCTCGGCCCGTTCGACCTGGCCAATGGCCGCGTCCAGAGCGTCGACAGCGGCGATCAGCGCCTGAGCCTCGGGTGTGTCGAGACCCTCCGCCGCTTCGCGTGCCTCGGCGGCCGACAGCGCGCCGGCTTCCTGGGCGAGGGCGGCGAGCACCTCGGTGTGGTCCGGCTCGGGCTCCGGCTCGGGCTCCGGCTCGGGCTCCGGCTCGGGCTCCGGCTCGGGCTCCGGCTCCGGCTCCGGCTCCGGCTCCGCCTCCGAGTCGCCAAATGCAGCCTCGTTCAGCGCGCGGTCGAGTGCTTCGATGGCCGAGTCGGCGGCATCGGCGGCATCGCGCGCCGCCTCAGCAGCCTCGCGCACCTTCTCGAGCTCTGCGGCGGCCTCTTCCTCGTCGGTCGCGAAGGCGACGCGCCCTTCGGCCTCTTCACACAGGGCGGCGGCGTCGCGTGCCGCCTCGGCGGCCTGGTAGACGGCGTCCACGGCGGCCTTCACCGCAGCGGCGTCGTTGCCTTGTGCGGCGGCCTCCGCGTCGTCGAATGCGCGAATGGCCTCGTCCGCGAAGTCGTTGGCGGCGTCGAGCAGCTCGGCGGCCTCGGCGCGCAGGTCGGAGAGCGCGCCGCTGACTGCGCCGCTTCCGTCGTCCTCGGGCTGCTCCTCCTCTTCGGAATCCGGCTCCGGCTCCGACTCTTCCTCGGGTTCGGGCTCGGGCTCGGGCTCGGGCTCCGGGGCTTCGTCCTCGTCCTCGTCGTCGTCGGCCGGTGCCGGCGGCTCGGCGCCGAGCGCTTCCGCTGCCAGTTCAGCGAGACTCGCGCCTTCGTCGTAGGAGTCGAGGGCATACGCCACGTCGTCCACGAAGGCGTAGGGGTCGTCGAAGCGCTCGTCCGGATAGCGGCGCAAGGCCTCCGAGAACGCGTCCTGCAGCGGTCCGGGAAGTTTGAGCCTCGCGAGGGCCAGCGGGCCCTCGCCCTCGGCGGCCTGTCGGCGAACCTCGGCGTCCGGACCCTCGTATACCGGGCGCCCGGCGGCGATCTCGAGGGCGACCAGGGTCAGCGAGGTGAGGTCTGCGAAGTGGTCTTCGGGCTCGCCCTCGAGTCGCTCGGGCGGGGCGTAGCGGAAGCTGTCGCCCGGCGGCTCCGCGTCGCCGTCCAGCGAGCGGAGGACGTCGGCCGGCGGCAGGCCGTGGCCCACGAAGCGAAGGTCGCCATCCGGCGTGACGAGGATGCGCCAGGGATTGACGTTGCCGTGGCAGTACACGCCCTGGCTCTCGCCGGCCTCGGCGGCCTCGAGCAGGATGCGCCCACCGCGTGCAAAGAGTTCGAGCCCGGCGCGCAGTGAGCCGGCCTTGAGGAGCGCTGCGACGGGAATGGCCGAGCCCGTGGGGTAGACGTAGGCGCCGCCATCGACGTCGGTCAGCTCGACGATGCCCGAGACCATCGGCATCTCGAGGAAGCCGCGCACGGTGTCGAGCGACCCCTCGATGTCCTCGACCCAATCGTCGTGGAACACGAGTGCCCAAGAGCCGTCCGCCAGCTCGACGAGGTCGGCGTCCGGCCCGTCGTAGCGTCGACCGGTCGTCTTCTTCCCACCGATGCTCGCCATGTACTCCTCTTCGGGGCGGAGAGTAGCACTGGCAGGACGTCAGCGGGGCCTACCCCAGGTGCGGACGCACCCACTGCTCGAGTGCGGGCGCCGGTCGGAAGCCCGCAGCCTGGTCGACGATCTGGCCGTTCTTCGCCAGATACAGGGCTGGAATGCCCTGAACGCCGAGCTGGGAGGCGTGGCGCTGATGCCGCTCGGTGTCGACCTTGACGATGATGAGCTCGCCTCGGTGCGCGGCCGCCAGGGTCTCGAGGTGCGGTGCGAGCATGCGGCAGGGGCCGCACCAGTCGGCATAGAAGTCGATCAACACCGGGACCGGCGAGCTGCGGAGCAGGCGGTCGAGGCCGGCGTCGTCGACGTGCACGGGGCCGGCCTTCAGCGGTGCCTTGCACGCACCGCAGGTCGCGCCGTCGAGCTTGTCCTCGGGCACGCGGTTGAGGCGGGCACAGCCGGGGCAGGCGAGGTGAATGCGCTGGGACATGGGTCCTCCACGATGTCGACAACGTGTGCACGAACTTCGGGGCCGGAAAGGGCGGTGGCCGCAAATGGGCTTGAATGAATGTTGAGCTAAACGAATAAATATTGTGGCTTTCTTCGGGCGGTGGGGTAGAGGTCGTGAGCTGGAGGAATGATGATTCTTGGCCTTGTGGGTGTCCTGTTGTCGATGGCGAGTGCCGGCGAAGCGGGTGCCGACCTCGTGTTGTCCAACGCTGGCGTGGTGTACGCCGGCCCCGTACAGTGGTCCGAGGGAGAGGCCTGGCGACGCTTCGACTACGCTCTCACCGTGCGCAATGCGGGCGACGTGGCCAGCAAGACGGCGGCGCTGGCCTACCGACGCGAAGATGCCGACGGGGGACTCATCACCAGCCGCGCTGCCATCCCGTCCCTGCGACCCGGCGAGACCTGGGACACGGTGCGCACCACCTGGCAGCGCGAGGCACCGGGCGTTCACCGGTTCGCCGTCGTCAGCCTCGAGGATCCGGACCGGTCGAACAACACCTTCGATGCGGGCGAGGCCGGGCCGAACCTCCAGATCGCGATCGAGGAGCTCGTGCTGCTCGGGGACGGCAAGGTCCGGGTCTCGGTTCGTGCTCACAACGGAGGAACGCGCACCAGTGAAGCATCCACGGCGACGCTGGGCATCGAGGGCGCGGATGCGAACGCATACGTGGCATTCGCTCCGCTCAAGCCCGCCGAGTTCAGCGCCCCGGTGGAGCTCGTGGTCGACACGGCGGTGGCCGATCCGCTTGTCGTGGCATTCCGCCCGGAGCTCGACGACGAGGTGGTGATCGGCTTCGCGAACCTTCCCGCCGGGACGCGTGATGTCGAGCCGCTGGCGCTCATCCTCCGCCCGGACCTCGAGGACTCCGAACCCTTTGGCGTGATCGGCGAGGGAGCCTACGGCATCATCTGCGTCGAGATGGACAAGGGCGTCGTCGACCACGGGGACCGGGGCCACTGGGACGTCGCGAACTGGTAGGAGCGCGACCTAGCCGAGGGCGGCGCGCACCGCTTCCACGACCTCGTCCTCGGTTGGGAAACCTTCGTAGGTCTTCTTCGCGACGAGACGTCCGTCGACCTTCACCTCGAAGATGCCTCCGCGTCCCTTGATCAGCGTGGCATCGATTCCGAGCTCTTCCTGCAGGGCGGCGGCCGCACCGGCCGCACGAGGCAGGTAGCTTCAACTCACGCAGTATTCGATCGTGACCATCGGCTTCTCCTGTGCGTGGGTTCCTAACCGATGGGTTCGCCGTCGCCCGGCGCGTGAGCGACCGGTCGTCGCATCGCTGCGTTGCTCCCCGATCTCCGACGCGTGTCGACTGGCGGTAGACTCCCGGTGGGAGTGCTCCGCTGAAGTCCGTGCTCGCGTACATCGAACCCCACCCGTCCCTCGAACTGGACGAGTCCCAGGCGGCCCTGTACCGCGGGGCCCTGTCGGTGATGGTGCTCGGCGTCGGAGCCTACGCGTCGTTCGCGCCGGTGTTCGCACTGTTCGGGCTGCCTCAGATGACGGCGGTGAACGCCGTGATCGTGCTGTGGCTCGCCACGGGTGTGGTGCGGATTGCCCGGCACGGCCAGGTGGCCCTCGGCGTCGCCTTCGGGACCTCGGCGGTGGTGGTGCACGGCGTGCTTGCGACCACGCTCATCGGCTTCGAGGCGGGCTTCGCATACCAGGTGCTTCTCGGGATGCTCGTGCAGTCCATGACCGCGCCGCTCCCCGCTCGCGTGCGCGGGCTGTCGGCGGCGCTGTGCGGGGTCGTGTACGCAGCGCTGGCGCTCTGGGCGCCCGAGCCGGGAACGCTGTCGGAGAGTGGGATCGCGGTGTTTCGCACGATGAACGTGATCACGGTGGTCGTCGTCATGTGGGTGCTGGGGCTGAGCCTCAGCTGGGGCATCTCCCAGAGCCGCGCGGACCGGGCCGCGGCGCAGGACGCCGCCGAGCGCGCCCTGTCGCAGACCACGGCCATCGTCGAGCACATGGCCGACGGCCTGGTGGCCATCGACCTTTCGGGGCACGTGACGGCGGTGAATGGGCCGCTGCGTGCGCTGCTCGCACTCGCCGATCCCGTGTCGCGGGAAGACCTGCCACATGCGCTGGTCGAGGTGGCCGAGCGCGCTCTCGCCACGGGCGAGATCCAGGAAGTCGAGCTCGACCTCGGAGACGAGCGGATCGGCGCGGCGGTCGCGAGTGCGGTTCCCGGGGTGGGGGCCGTCGTGCTCCTTCGCGACGTCACGGTCGAGCGCGAGATCGACCGGATGAAGACGAACCTCACCGCGGTAGTCAGCCACGAGCTGCGGACGCCGCTCAC
Source organism: Deltaproteobacteria bacterium (assembly GCA_006226595.1). Classification (GTDB taxonomy): domain Bacteria; phylum Myxococcota_A; class UBA796; order UBA796; genus M1803. Next base: position 74,856 of record SBGP01000030.1, on the reverse strand, counting down.
CTCGGTGCTCGGCTTCACGCGCATGATCCAGTCGCGCTTCGAGGACCGGATCCTGCCGCACACCGACGTCTCCGAGAAGAAGACGGCCCGTGCCGTCGCACAGGTTCGCGAGAACCTCGACATCATCCTCGAGGAAGGGCGGCGACTGTCCGCGCTGATCAACGACGTGCTCGACATCGCGAAGATGGAGTCGGGTCAGATGACGTATGCCACCGCCGAAGTCGCGGTGGCGGATCTGGTTCGCCGCACGATGAGTGCGAGCTCCGCGCTGTTCGAGGAGCGGCCGGTGCGGCTGGTGAGCGAGGTCGACGAGGCGTTGCCGCCGCTCACCGGGGACCCGGACCGGCTGCTGCAGGTGCTCATCAACCTCGTGTCGAACGCCGCCAAGTTCACCGACGAGGGCGAGGTCCGGCTGCGCGCCTCTCATGGCAATCAGGGCGTGTGCATCGAGGTGATCGACAGCGGCGTCGGCATTCCCGAGGAGGAGTGCGACAAGATCTTCGACCGCTTCCACCAGGTCGAGGCGCACGTAGGGCGCCCCAAGGGCACCGGGCTGGGACTGCCCATCTGCCGGCACATCGTCGAGGCCCATGGCGGTACCATCGCCGCGTCGAGTGTCATCGGCGAGGGTACGACGCTGAAGGTCTGCCTACCCGCCGCGTGAGCGGGTCGCCGGGTCCTGGCGGTAGTAGGCGACGAGGACCTCGTACAGCTCTGGCTCCTGGCGTGCGAGGGCGTGAGGCTGCTCGAAGAAGGTCTCGGTGGCCACCGCAAAGAACTCGGCGGGGTTGGAGGCGCCGTAGTCGTCGAGCACGTTCCGTCGCCGGGCGGTGACGTCGCGCTGAAGCTCGGAGAACGCATCGCCGAGCACGCGGGCCCACGGACCGTACTGGCTCGCGGAGTGGAGCACGGGCGCGCCGTTGGCGTGGCCCGAGGCCTGGTCGAGCTGGTGGGCGAACTCGTGCAGGACGACGTTGGCGCCGTCGTCAGGGTTCGCGGCCCCGCCGAGCACCGCCTTCCACGAGAGCACCACGTAGCCCCAGCCACTCGACTCGCCGAGGCGGTGGCTCTGGCCCTCCGCGGCGACGAGCCCGTCGTAGCGCTCGGTGCGGACCTTGTAGCTGTGTGGGTACACGCGGATCACGTCGAGTCCGGGGTAGGGGATGTCGACGTCGAGCCCGAGGAGCAGCAGACATGCCTGACCCGCGATGGTGACGCGGACCTCGTCGGTGATGTCGAGCCCGCCGAGCCCCTCGAAGGTCTTGTCGTCGAGGAACAGCTGGATCAACCCCTCGAGGCGGCGCCACTCCTCGGGCGACAGGTCGCGCACGGCCGGTACGCGGTCGCGCAGTGCCTCGCGCATCGGCTCGGACAGTTGGCTCTCGCGCAGGCGTCGGCGTCGGGCACGCGCCCAGGGCAGCCAGTCCATGGAACCTCGGGGAAGGGGACGAGCCCTTCATAGCTCCCTGTCCGCGGCTCGCTCGTCCGCAGCGCGAAGTGCGCGGGTGTGCGCGCCGTAGCTTGACGCGGCGAGCTTCAGGGTCCAGGTTCGGGCATGGCCGATGCCCACATCATTCGCGTCGAGTCGTCCATGGACGGCGACCTGTACCGGGTTCCCACGGCGCGGTCGGGTGGCGCGCTTCGGCCGCTCGCGGTGGTCCTGCTCCTCGTGCTGTTCATGCTGTTCGGGCCCCTGGCGCTGTTCGCGTTGCTCAGCCGCCGATTCCGTCGGACCCTGTCGATGCAGGATGCGAAGGCCGAGTGGTACCTGCGCTGCGGACGCTCCTCCTTGGGGCTGCGCAACACCGCGGGCACCCTGCCGGCTGGGCCGAATGGCGAGACTGAGCTCGTGCCCCGGCCCATCGACGGATGGATCGAGCTTCCGTGGGAGCTCGTGGAGTCCGCGAGGTTCGTCGACGGGCCGAGGCCCCGCTTCGTGGTCGTCTCCGGGCTCGGTGAGTGGTGGCTGCCGATCCGCCCGCCCTCGGAGCCGCAGCTGCTCGAGCAGCTCGCGATGCAGATCCGCATTCACGCGGATGCCGCGGGCGACCCCGAGGACGTGCCGGACGCGCTGCACGCCTTGCGGCGTGTGGACGCCTAGGGGGCCAGCAGGCGGGCGAGCACGGCGTGCGTATCCCAGTCGTGCTCGGGGATGGGGAGCTTGGCGAGCGCGTTGTCGGGTCACGCCGCGGTCTCGAGCGTCGACGGCGTCGGAGCGCTCGTCGGGCCCCGAGAATGCGGCGGTGGGTGGGTGTCCTACGCGAGCTACTCGAGCGGGCGTAGATCGCGGTCGAGGCGCTGGCTCTCCGGAGCGACCACCTGGGTGTCCAGGTCGATGCCGCGTGCCTGGAGGGCCTCGTGCAGGCCGTCGATGGCGAACGAGCGAACGGGCTGACGCTCGCCGATCTCTCGTCCCGTCGCCTCGAGAAAGAGCTTGTATACGAGCTCGCTGCAGTACAGCTTGCCGTCGTCCCACGAGAACGCGGCGTCGTAGTCGCGTCCGATGTAGGTGGCTCCCACGTCGCGCAGGCGGGCCTGTTCGTCCGAAGACAGCGGAATCACCGGGCGATGCGCGACGAAGTGCCCGTCCACCCCCCGCGCGACCCACGCGTCGACCGCCGTTCGCTTCACTGGCTGCACGGCCTCGAGCACCCATCCGTCGTCGATGACCACCGCGACGTGGGTGTAGCGGGAGCCCGTCGCGGCGCGGATCGCCGACGCCTGGGCCGAGCGGCTCTCCTGGAACAGGACGTCGCCGGTCTGAAGCCCGGTCAGGGGCGTGGCGTGAGCGAGCGCGAGAACCCACCACATGGTCACCTCCGCGATGCTTTCACCCACGCAGGTGCCGAGAAGTCGCAGGGAGGGTGCACGTCTCGTGCAGATGGGGGCGAGCGGCGTCTCGCCAGGACACCACGCCGGAAGCTGGCGACGCCGTCGCCTTCGCGCGTGTATGCTCGGCGCGGAGGTGGCATGGATTCCGAGCACGACGAGCTCGAGATGGTGGGGTTCTTCCTGCACTCCTTCCTGCGGGCCGCGGTGAACATCAACGCGCTGCTCCCCGGCGATGACGTGGAGCAGTTGCTCGCTGCGGACCCGGCAAGCTGGTACCCGGCGTCCGCGTTCACCGGGCGCATGGACGCGCTCGCCGAGCGCTTCACAGACTTCGAGCCCATTCAGCAGCGCATTGGCGAAGAGATGATGCGGCTGTGGTTCGAGTTCGGGCCAGGGCGCCAGATCGTGACCACGAGCGTCGACTTCTTGCGGTTCCAGACCGGTTCCGAAGGCTACCGCAGCGTGATCCGCGGTCCCGACCACCTCGTCGGCGCCTTCGATCTCGTGGCTCTCGACGAGAGCGCGGGAACGGCCTCGGTGCGCAGCTCGACGCCCTTCGTGCGCCCGATGGAGCGCGGTGTCCTGCTCGGAGGGCTCCAGCTCGCTGGGGACACCGTGTACGTGGATGTCGTCCAGGATCCCGCGGATCCCGACCTGTTCCACATCGAGTACCACTAGGCGATGGGCGACCGCCCCCTCACTGCCGACGAGTTCCTCGCCGCCGAGCGGCTCGGCGAGGATGCGGTGCTCGAGGGGGCCGAGCTCCAGCACGTGTTCTGGACGATGCGCGGGCGCAACAAGGAACTCGAGCGCCGCGAGGCGTTCTGGGCCGCGACCAACCAGGCGCTCGAGGCGGCCTACGCCGAGCTCGAGAGCGCGAAGCACGCCCTGGATCTGGCGAGGACGGAGCTCGAGCGCACCAACGCCGAGCTCGAGCAGCGCGTCTCCGAGCAGGTCGAGGAGATCGTGGCCCGTGCCCGGGAGGTCGAGCGTCTCAACGCCGAGCTGCGTCTCCAGGTGCAGTCGCGCTCGCGTGAGCTGGCCGAGGCGCTGCGCAAGCTCGAGCGGGGACGAGCGGATGCGCTGGCACCCGGCCAGCTGTTCGCACAGCGCTTTCGTCTGCAGCGCACCCTCGGGGCCGGCGGCATGGGGGTGGTGTTCCACGCCGAGGACACCGCCACCAGCGATCCCGTGGCCCTCAAGGTGCTGCGACCGCACCTGAATGCGGATGTTGCCCACCTCCAGCGCTTCCTCTCCGAGGCGGAGACCGCATCGCTCCTCGACGACCCGCGGCTCGTGCGCACCCGCCAGGTCGACGTGTCCGACAGCGGGCGCCTGTTCCTGGTCATGGACTACATCGAGGGGCGTACGCTCGCGGACTTCCTCGAGGCGGGGCGGGTGATTCCTGGTCTGGCGTGTCGGTTGGCGGCGGGCATCGCGCGCGCCCTCGAAGCGGCTCACCGAAGCGGGGTCGTGCACCGCGACATCAAGCCTCGCAACATCATGGTCGCCCGCGACGCGCCCGTGGTTCGCCTGCTCGACTTCGGCATCGCCGCACTGCTCTCGTCCGACACGGCGAGCGGCGAGGCACTCGGTACCCCGCGCTACCTGTCGCCGGAGCAGGCGAGGGGGCTGCCGACGACGCCCTCCAGCGACATCTACAGCCTCGGGGTGATCCTCTACCAGATGCTCGAGGGGCGGCTGCCCTTCGATGCCCGCACCCCGAAGGAGTGGCTGCAGGCGCACCGCGAGGCGGACCCTCGAGCGATGCACGCCGAGCACGTCCTCGCCGAGCTCACCCAGGCTTGTCTGGCCAAGCGCTCGGCGGAGCGGCCGCGGGCGCTGGCATTGGCCGAAACACTCGACACCCTCGCGGACGAGCGAGGTGCCCCGGCTGGCCCTGTGCTCGCGCACACTCTGCACCAGCCCGCGACGCTACTGTCGCTGATGCAGCTGTAGGGCGCCGACCGCGTCCCCCGGTCCCCTCCGGCGACCTCGACGCGCACGACCCGGCTGCGGCCCGCCTCGACGAGCTCGAGCGGCGGGTCGCCGGCTAGCGGACCTTCCGGGCGACCTCGGCGACGCGCTGGCCGAGGTACCGGGCGTGGGTCAGGTCCGCATCGGTCGGGCCGTTGCCTTCCATGCCCGTGGTGACGCTCACGCCGTAGGGGTTGCCGCCGGATGCGTACACGAGCGGGTCGGTGTAGCCCGGCGTCACGATGAATCCGCCGAAGTGGTAGATCGAGTTGTACAGCGCGAGCAGCGTGCTCTCCTGCCCGCCGTGGGTGTTCATGGCGCTGGTGAACGCGGCGTAGACCTTGTTCGCGAGCAGCCCCTCCGCCCACAGCCCGCCCGTCGTGTCGATGAACTGCTCTCCGACGCCTCCACCTTCATCAACGCCACCGTCATCCCGATCGATGGCGGTCAGTCCGCGAAGTACTAGCGCTCAGCCGGAGGGGGCGGCCCGCCGGATGAGCCGCTCCCACGTGCGCGCAAAGCGCCCGGTCGGTGCGCCTTCGACCTCGAGCGTCCTGCGAACGGCCTCGTCGAAGGTGGTGCGCGGAAGGTCGGGGGCGTGTGCCCAGAAGCCCTCGCCGTCGACGACAAGGTCGTGTTCGAGGCCATCCACGAGCTGCCGGGCGACCCGGATGTCCGCACGGGTCACGAAGCGTAGCCAGTGGCTGGACAGGCTCGGCGTGAGGAACGGCACGTGGACCATCCACGGGGAGATGCCCGCCTGCTGGGCGACGCGGCGCAGGATCTGCTCGGCGGAGAGCACCTCGGGCCCGGGAAGCGCGAAGGCCGTGGAGCTCTCCACGGGCATGTCCAGGGCGCGTACCAGGGCCGCGACCACGTCGTCGATGGCCACGGGCTGGCTCTTGGATGCCGCCCACGGAGGCAGGGTCATCGCCGGCAGCCGCAGAGCCAGGTCGCGGCAGATCCACCACGACTCCGAGCCGGGTCCCACGATCATCGCCGCCTGGAGCTCGATGGTGGTCACCGGACCTTCGCGCAGGGCGCGACCGGTGGCGTGGCGGGCCTCGAGGTGATGGCTCGCGTTCTCCGTCTCGGGCGCGCCCAGGTACACGATGCGCTGGATACCGGCCTCAGCGGCGAGCTCGGCCACATGGCGTGCCGAGCGCTGCTCGCGCTCGATCAGGTCCTCGCCGTCGGCCCGCATCTGGTGAACCAGGTACAGCATCGCGTCGCAGTCCTGCATCGCGAAGCTTCGCGGGTCCTCGACGTCGAAGCGCACCCAGTCGCCGTCGCCGTAGCGCTCCCTGGCGCTTCCGGGCCGCCGGGTCGCGAGGCGGACGTCCCAGCCGGCCTCCTCGAGTGCGGGTCGAACGTGACGGCCGACGAAGCCGGTCGCCCCGAGCACCAGCACTCGCCGGCTCACGAGACTTCTTTCCGCATGCGTTCGAGGGCGTCGCGGGTGAACCGCGTCTGGATCCACCATGTCAGCGGGCCGGCCGCTCGCACCAGGAAGTGCCGGGCGCGGCTGAACTTCGCGACCTCGAAGCGCACCGTGTCGTCGGCCGGGTCCCAGGTGATCAAGAAGCGCTCCTCGCCCTGCACCGCGTGCGATGCGAGCGTGCCGTAGCCGAAGCCGAAGCGATGCACGCCCGCTTCGGTCCGTTCGTCCACCACATACACGATGCGGCACACGTTGAGGGCCCAGATGCCGAACTGCCGCGACGAGAACGCCACCAGGCGCCCAGGCTCGATGGCGAGCGCGGGGTCGTGGAGGTGCACCCAGGGGAGGTCGAAGGGCACCCAGCGCTCGAGGGCGTCCACGGCGGCGCGGAACGTCGCTTCACCCGTTCCCAGGGCCACATCCTCGCGGTGGTACCACCAGTCGGGTCGCTCACCGGACTCGGTGCCGCCGACCTCGGTGTACGACAGCGGCGCGCCGTCCAGACGCGGCAGCGCGGCCTCGATGGACGCAGCCTTGGGCTGGAACAGCGAGAACAGCGGTGGGACGGGACTGGCGGGGAGGGTGGACAAGGAATGGACGTAACGCGATGCGAACCACATCTCCTGTCCTTCGTCCGACGCCAGGTGCGACACGGTTGTCGCGTCTCGGGAACGACGAGCGCGAGGACTCGGAGTGGCTCGGGTCGACTGTAGGCGTCCGCGTGTGGAAATGGGTAGGAGCGTGTGTCGTGGCCCGGGAGTTGCAATCCCGTGGGCAGGAGGTGGCATGCGTGTGTGCCGTTCGATGTGGTTGATGGGGATGGTGCTCGGGTTGGTGGGGTGCCATGAGGTCTGTGGTCGGCGCGAGCCGTTCTGGGTGTCGAGCTATTGCGTGAGTGCGGATCCCTGTGACGTGCAGATCGACGTGGATGTTGGCGGACTCCCCGAGCAGGCGGTGATGGCCGGCGACGTCGTCACGGTGACGGCGACGGTCTCGAACCTCACGGGTGCGCCGCTCGAGCTGGTACTCGAGGACGACTGTCCGGACGGCGCGGTGCGGTTCACGGGCCTCCCCGACGAGGACTACGACTACTACGGGCAGTGCGGAGCGGACGCTTGCGTCGACGCGGGAGAGTCTCGCACCGACCTGCTCGCCTTCGGAGAGCCGTGGGTGATCGAGCTCACCCTCGATCTCGCGGTCGGGGAGTGCAATGACGCGGTCGAGCCCGGCGTGTACGAGCTCGAGGCGGTGCTGCCGCTCGTCGACGAGGCGGATCTGCGCGTGTGCACGGGGATTGGCATCCTCCACGTGCTGTAGCGACGCGCCGTCACGCGCGGGTCCGCGAGCACCGTGCGCTCAGCGAGGGCTGGCTGCTCGGGCACCGCGCGGCCTGAGCGCGAGTGCGAGCTCGCCTGCGGCCATGCATGCGACGGCCACGGCGCCGGGCTCGGGGAGCAGTGCGGCCGTGACGAGCAGGCTGACGGCGACGCCGACGTGCTCGACCCGAGCCACCGCCTTGTCTTCGAGCACCAGCCCGAACACGCGGACGGCCCACAGCCCGGCAAAGGCCATGGCGAGCCGCGCCGGCCACGACAGGAAGCTCGCCTGGGGCACGGTCATCAGCAGCAGGCTCGCGGTGACGAAGTGCCAGATCGCCTGGTACAGCCGACGCGGCGGGGCGGCGTTGCGACGGGCGGGCGGGCTGCGCTTGGCCACGCTGCCGTCCGGCTTCCACCCCGGCGGCATCAGCCACACCCGCATGCGGTCCCACGTCGACCACTCCCTGGCGTCATCCCACACCTGCCAGAACGGGTAGAAGGTCGCGCGGAACGGGTCCCAGCCGGGCACGGGCCGGGTCACGCCATAGGTCGCGGCGTGGGTCTCGGGTACGAAGGTGCCGAACAGGCGGTCCCAGATGATCAGGCTCGCGCCGTAGTTCGCGTCCTGGTAGCCCTCGTCGCAGCCGTGGTGAACGCGGTGGTGCGACGGGGTGTTGAGCACCCACTCCAGCGGCCCGAGGGAGCGCACCCACTGGATGTGCAACCAGTACTGCCCGGCCACGTGCTGGATGTAGAGCAGGACCATCGCGTGCGGCGGGATGCCGAGCAGCGCCATCGGCAGCAGGGTGGGCCAGTCGAGCAGGCTGCGCAGCGGCGCGGTGCGCAGCGCGGTGGACAGGTTCAGCTCCTCGCTCTGGTGGTGGGCGATGTGCACGGCCCAGCCGAGGTTCGTGCGGTGCGAGAAGCGGTGGAACCAGTACCCGAAGAACTCGTACGCGAGCACCGCCATCACCCAGTCGGCGACGTCACCCTGCCACTCGCGAAGCGCCAGGTTCGCCTGGAGCGGGATGTACAGCAGGAACAGGAACGCCTTGCCGAACGGGGCGACGAGCCCGGTGAGCAGGGACAGCGACAGGGCCGAGAGGCTGTCGGTCCAGCGGTGGAGCGGTCTGCCGCGCGCGGCGCTGATCGCGGCCTCGGCGACGAAGGCGAGCCCCGCGAGGATCAGTCCGGCGATGCCGAGCTTCATGCCTTCGTTCCCTCGAGGCTCGCGGCGCCCTCCGGCTTTCGCGCGACCCGCGCCTCCCAGCCAACGAGCAGCAAACTCCCCGAGGCCACGGTGACGACGAGCAGTCCGACGACCACGAGTCGGCCCAGCGAGCGAATCGCGCCGCTGCTCGCCACGGTCAGCGACAGGAACGACGCGACCGTGGTCAGCGTGGACAGGAGCGAGGCGACGCCGACCGTGCGCAGGGCTCGGCGGGCGGTGCCCTCGCGCCGCAGGCGATGGGCGAGGTGGATGACCACGTCGATGCCGATGCCGAGGAGGATGGGGAAGCCGATGAGGTTCATCAGCGTCACGCGCTGGCCGACGGCGGCAATCGCGGAGCCTGCCCACACGAGACCGAGGAGCAGGCAGCCGACCGTCGCGAGCACCCAGGCGGGCCGACGCAGGTCCACCGCGGTCATCGCGATCACGAGCAGCAGCGCCAGCGACATGATGCGGGGCATGTCGCCGGTCATCGACAGGAACACCGCACCCTGGGCCAGCTGCTCGCTGCCCGCGCCGTCGGCGACCGCGCCGATCTCGTCGATGAATGCCGCCGACTCGCGCATGTCGAACAGCTCGCCCTGAGGAAGCAGGAGCACGCGGGTCTCACCGCCCACCAGCTCCACCATGCCCGCGGGCAGGTCGGCCAGCGTCAGCGTCCGCGGGGTCCAGCCGTCGAGCAGGTCGAGGTCGGCGCGAACCGCTTCGGGCAAAGCGGTCGCGTCGAGGGCGTGCCGCAAGCGCGTCATCGCGGGCATGCGGGCCTGCTGATCCGAGGGGATCAGCGTCTCCACGGACATGACCTCGCGAACGTGGGGCAGCGCGCCATCGGTGACGAGCGCGGCGAGGCGTTGGTGCTCGGCGCGGGTGTCGGCGAGGTCCTCGGTGGGGATGACCACCGGCGGGTAGGCTTCGCGGACGAGCGACTTCACGTCGCCAGCCATGTCGGTGTACGCCATCTTGTCGCGGTTGAGCCGGGTGATGTCGTACTCGAAGGACAGGTTCGGGAGCACGAACGCGCCGGCGGCCGCCGTGGCTGCGAGGAGCACAGCGAGCAGCAGTCGGGGCTGGGGCAGGGCGGCATCGGCGTCGACCCGCTCCACGCGCGCACCGAGCAACAGGGGTGCCTCGCGGTCGAGGTGGGGGAGCAGCACCGGGAGGAGCACGAGCATGCACGCGAGACACAGCATCAGCCCCACGGACAGCGCGATGCCGAGGTGTGCGAGGCCCTGGAACTGACCGGCGGCCAGGCTGGCAAAGCCCGCCGCGGAGGTGGCGGCGGCGACGAGGCACGCGGGCCCTGTCTCGTCCCAGGCCACGGCCACCGCGTCCTCGAGGCTTCGTCCCTCGGCGCGCTCCTCGCGGACCCGGGCGACGAGGTGGACCGCGAAGTCCATGCCGAGGCCGATGAGCAGGGCCACCCCGAAGGACGTGAACGTGTCCAGCGTGCCGTACATCAGCCGCAGGAAGGCAAGGTTCAGCACGGTTGCGAGCAGCAGCGGTGCGAACACGAGCAACGGGGCCCGCAGGCTGCGGAAGCCGAGCACGAGCACGCCGAGCACGAGGAGCACCGTGACGCCGGCGGTGTGGAGCAGGTCCTCGCGGATGCCCTCGCTGCCGTCGGCGATGTACACGTAGGGGCCCGCCGCGTACACGAGGGAGATGCCGTGCTCATCGAGCTCAGCGCGGTCCACGGTCGCGAGTACGTCGGCGACGACCGCAGAGCAGAACTCGGGGTCGATGTTCGACTCGGTCGGCTTGACCACGACGCGGGCATACCGCGCGCTCGGGGCGACCAGGTGGCGCTCGCTGGCGGCGCGGATCGCGGCGGCGCCGGCGGCGATGTTCTCGGGTTCGGCCTGTTCGACCGCCTCGGCCAGCGCCTCGATCTCGGCAGGTGCGAGGTCGAGCAGGGCGAGGTCGGCACGGACCTCAGGGGGGGCGCGGTGCAGTGCGACCTGTACGCGGTCCAGGGCGGCGAGCTCAAGGGCGAGCGCATCGAGCGTGTCCCCGCGGGTGTCGGGGTCTCCGCCGTCGAAGGTGAGCATGATCGTGTTGATGCCGCCGGTCTCGCTCGCGACCCGCTTCAGGGCCTGCGCGTGGGGGTTGTCCGGCGGCAGCAGGGCGACGATGCTCGGGTCGAGGCGCACGGGAAGGCCGATGAGCATGGCGACGACGGCGAGACACACGGCCCCGAGCGCCACCCGACGAGGGTGGGCCATCACCGCGCGAGCCAGCCCACCAAGGCTCATGCGCCGACCGCGGCGAAGAGCACGGCCGCGCCGAGGGCGACGCGACTTCCCTCGGCCCACAAGGGGCTGGCACGCCCCTCGATCACGCGTCCTGCATGTCCGAAGGTCCACAGCACCCACACGGCGGCGGCCACGCGGAGGGCGAGCGGCCAGGTCGCGTGGTGCTGGATGAGCAGGGCCGCGCTTCCGAGGGCCACCGCGAACCACGCGACGCCGAGCGCGCGATGGGTGGGGGTGGCCGTGGCGTGAATCGGCTCGCCCGGCTCGGCGCGTCGACCGACGAGGTCCAGCCATGGCTCGAGGTTGTTGCGGACCGGGTCCCACGCGGCGCGGGGGCGTTCGATGCCGTACACCACCGGGTCCGCCGGGTCCTCGACGGCGTAGGTGCCGAACAGTCGGTCCCAGATGATCAGGTTGTGACCGAAGTTCTTGTTCAGGTAGCGCGGGTTGCGCGCGTGGTGCAGCCGGTGGTCGGCGGGCTGGGTGAGCAGCCACCCGAAGGGCCCGAAGCGGTCGACCAGCTGGGTGTGGAGCAGGGTCTGGTAGGTGTGGGCGACCCCGAAGATGGCCGCGAACATCGGCATGGGCATGCCGAGCAGCGCCATCGGCAGCATGAACGGGGCGGTCTGCGCCCACTGAAACGCGCTCACCCGCAGGCCGACGGCGAGGTTCATCTCCCGCGACTGGTGGTGGACCTCGTGGATGGCCCAGCCCAGCGAGGTGTCGTGCCCGAAGCGGTGCCGCCAGTACCAGCAGAAGTCCGAGAGCACCCATCCGAGCACCCACGCCCACCACTGGTCCATCGGGAAGGCGGTGACGGCGATGTGGACGCGCAGTGCCTCGTACATCGCGAAGGTGGTCGTGCCGAGCACGGCGAGACCGACGAGATGGGTGAGCGAGCTCGCGACGTCGTCGAGGGTGCCGCCGAGGCTGTACAGCTGGTGGCCCCTCGCGCGGCCCACGGCGTACTCCGCGGCCATCAGACCGACGAAGGCGGGCATCACGAGGACGTTGGCGTCGATCATCGGGCTACTCGAGGGCGCGACGCGCGTGGCGAGCCGGCCCCTCCTTGAGCTCGGTGACCAGCCCGACCGACGCGAGCAGCTTGGCGAGCAGGAAGCCGGGGTCGATCTCGCCCTCGCGGTGGGCGTTGTTCGCGCAGCCCGGCGCCGCGTGGTGGTTGTTGTGCAGCGCCTCGCCGAGCCCGAAGAAGTCGATGGGCAGCAGGTTCGTGCTGTGGTCGAGGCCCTCGTAGTTCCGGTAGCCCCACACGTGCGCCACGCCGTTGACGAGGAACACCGTCGACGTGAACACGGAGAGGTTGATGCCGGGCAGCGAGCACACCGCCGCGCCCAGCGCGATGCCGGGGGCGTAGCCCAGGGACAGCCACGCCAGCGTGATCAGCGACAGGAGCAGCGGAAAGCGGATGCCGGTCATGCCGAAGTGCCGGCGGTGGTCCCACTCGATGATGCGCTCGAGACGGTCCGAGGGCAGGTCCGAGCCGAGGCGCTCGAACAGGCTCTGGTCCGCACCGACCTTGCGTACCGCGTCGATGGACTGCCGCCCGACGGTCCACAGGCTGTGGCCCTCGGTGACCGGGCTGTGCACGTCCTTGTCGGTATCGGCGTGGGCGTGGTGAACGCGGTGGGTGAGCGACCAGATGCGCGTGCCGATGGCCAGGGTGAGCCAGCCCCAGATGCGGAAGACGTACTCGAGCACCGGGTGCAGCTTGAGCGTCCGGTGACTCATGCTCCGGTGGTAGAGCAGGGTGACGACCACGACGTTGACCTGCCGCAGGCTCATCAGCGCGACGAAGAACAGCCCGAGCGAGAAGGTGGTGCCGGTGAGCGCGCCGAAGCCCGCGAGCAGGCCCACGGACAGGAGCGAGGGGCCTACCACGAGGAGGACGTACGCGAGCTGCGCCCGGTGGGGGTGTTGTGGCTTGGGGCTCTCGAGCCAACGCGGTGAGCGACTCATCATCCGTTCCTTGGTTCAGGCCCGCGCCCGGATCACGCCGCACCCGAGTGGGAATCCCACTCGCGCCGCCACGCAAGCAGCAGCGCCTGGTCGTCGTGCTGCCAGGGATGGAAGCCCGGCCGCAGGTAGTCCACCCAACGCCACAGCAGAATGCGTGCCAGTCCCGGAGACCACAGCAGCCAGCGGACGAAGGTCCAGTGGTGCCGCGGGACGAACAGGCTGCCGTCCGCGTACATCAAGAACCACGTGCGAAACAGGGTCATCAGGCCCATCGAGAGCGTGGCGACGAGGTAGGCGAACGCGCGCCGCAGGTAGCTGCCATCGACCGCCATGTACACGTCGAAGGCGACGGCCTTGTGCTCGAGCTCTTCGGCGGCGTGCCACAGCCACAGCTCGCGATGGGGCGAGGCGACGCGGTCCATGATCCGCTCGCCACCGAGCATCTGCCAGGACGCCATCGCCGTGAAGTGCTCGAAGGCGGCGGTGAGTGCGAGCTGGTTCGGCACCGAGACCCAGCGGGTCACGCGGCTCGCCCCTTTCTGGAGGTTCGCGGTGATGCGCGACACCGGGAATCCCTCGGCCTCGGCCCGCTGGTTGTAGCGTTCGTGCGTGTTCGCGTGCTGACCCTCCTGACCCATGAACCCGCGCATCTCGGCGAGCAGGGCAGGGTCGCGGACCTGGTCCTTGACCTGGTGCACGGTGCGCACGAAGAACCGCTCCCCGACGGGAAACGCGGCCGACATGGCGTACGCGAAGCAGGTGATGGCCGGGGAGTCGTCCCACCAGTAGCGAGGAGCCGGCGCGTCGAGGTCGAGCGTGGGCTTGCGAACGGTGATCGTCCGCGTGGTGACGGCGTTCTCGGCGGGACGGTTCACGGCGTCGGCTACTGCGCGTCTACGAAGGCGTCGACGTCGTCGGCGGTGTTCTGCAGGTTGTTGACCGTGGTCTCGAGCGCGAAGTAGTCGGGCACGTCGACGCCGATGAGCTCTGCATCGACCCAGAACGTGTCGAGTCGCGTGGTCCCGCCGCCGTCCGCGGGGAACACCAGACTGTAGGTGTACTGCTGATGCACGCGGAACAGCCCGCCGGTCATCTCGGCGTCGGTCGGCACGATGTCGCGGCTGACCAGCACCCGCGGTCCATCGACCACGTCGATCCAGATGAACTCGCGGGTGAAGTCCTGGGCGGAGGTGCCGAAGAAGCCGAGGTCGTTGTGGCGCCACCCGTCGTAGCCGTAGGTGTCGCACTCGCCGGCGAGGAAGCACTCGCGGTCGCCGTACTCGGTGTCGACGCGGAAGTCGAGGGTGCCTTCGACCACCTCGTTCATGTTCGGGTAGCTCCACGCCATCGCGAACTCGTCGACCGACGAGCGCATGCTGACGGTGGCCGACATGCCGATGATCGGATTGACCTGCTCGGCCTCGATACCCGCTTCTTCCAGGTGTTCCGAGGACATGGCGGTGACGCGCATGCCCTCGACCAGCTCGTCGGCGTACTGCTCGGTGAGCGGCAGCAGCCCGGTCGGCGCCTCGTCCGCGCGGCTGTCCGAGAAGTGGATGAACCCGAAGACCACGAGCTCTTCGAGGTTCTCGGGCGCGTCCTCGACATGGCAGGCGGTCGTGCCGAGCAGCACGAGCAGGGCCAGTGGCGCGCGCAGCACGCCGAGGGGATGTCCATCGCAGCGGGTCATGGGCGGATGGTAGCACGGCGGCAATGCGCTCGGCGCGCGGGTTTTCGGCGATTTCAGGTGTCCCGGATCGTGGACGGTCGGAAACGATCGGTGACGGTTGGCCTCCATGCGAGCGAGGGCGGGACCGCCGCACACGGGCGAGGCACCGTGGTCGGGACCGATCCTCCCACGCGAACCGCGCGGCCGACGGCCCGCTGGCACCCATCCTGCAACTCCCTGGGAAACGCTGCATCCGGAGTGCTACCGTGACCTCGCTCTCGACCCACCCGCGCCTTCCCGCCGAGCCTGTGATGACGTCTCCTCTCGACCGTTGGTTGCCCGTGCACGACGCATGGTCCGCCGAGGCCGCCCGCGGGGCCCGGCCGACGGTCGACAAGCGCCTGGTCCACAAGCACCGGGAAGCCAACGTGTTCCTCCGCCGGGTCGAGGCCGTGGTCGGTCGCGCCCACGTGTACGCCGCGCAGTTGGGTTTCCCGCCGGACCATCCGTACTTCTTCGAGCACCCGGTAGACCACGTGCCCGGGCTCGCGCTCATCGAGGCGGGCCGCCAGTGCGGGCTCGCGGTGGCACACCGGTTCTACGGCGTACCGCTCGAGGGGTACGCCTTCTTCATCCAGGACCTGCACGCGCACTTCGACTCCTTCGCCGAGCTCGAGGCCCCCGTGTTCGGGCTCGGTCTGGTCGAGGACGTGCGTATGAAGCGCGAGCGGCTCACGCAGATGCGCTACACCGGGCACTACTTGCAGCACGGGCGGTCGATCGGCACGCTCACCGGCACGTGGAGTGTGGTGCCCGAAGCGGTGATGGCGCGGATGCGCAAGCGCATGAAGGAGAACGCGTGATCGCGCAGTGCGCCTACGTCTACTGCCGACACCTCCTCGCGGACCCCTCGGCGCCGTGTCCGCGGTGTGGGCATCCGCCGGATCCGGCCGACCTGCGCAATCCGGCGTTCTTCCTCGGAGCGATGGCATCGCTGCAGGGACTGCCGCCGGCGATGCTCGACATGCACCAGATCCTGCCCGCGTACCCGGGTATCGAGCGCTACCAGCTGCTGGCGATGGACCAGCTCAACATCCGCACGGCGCTCCTCCAGTCCGCGCCAGACGAGGCGACCTCGCTCCAGGGCAATGCCGCACTCGCCGAGGTGGCCAGGACGCATCCCGGTCGGTTCTGGGCAAGTCAGTTCGTCGATCCGCGCCATCCCGAGGCGCTCGCGCAGCTGCAGGCAGCGGCCGACCGCGGGCATCGCGTGATCAAGCTGCTCCCGGTCACCGGCTGGCGTGCCGATGACCCGAGCCTGGTGCCGTTCTGGGCGGCGATGAGCGAGCTGCGGCTCGCGGCCATGGTGCACACGGGCTTCTTCACCGCCCGGCACAAGGAAGAGGAAGCCGCGGCCGGCGCCTACATGAGCTCGACCCACGCGGATCCGCTGTTCTTCGACAAGCCCTGCCGCGAGTTTCCCGATCTGCGCGTCATTCTGTGCCACGCGGGCGGCGCCATCGGCTTCGAGGCGGCCGCCCAGATGATCAGCCAGCACGAGCACGTGTGGGCGGACCTCTCGGGCACGGGCATCTTCGCGCTTCAGCGGCTGCTCGCCGGCGTAGCGGTGAACTGGAACAAGCTCTTCTGGGGCAACGACAGCCCGCCGTACGCGTACCCCCTGAACCTGCGGCTCTTGCTCGGTGCGCTCGACCGCGCCGGGGCGTCGACCCTCGCCCCCGCGCTGCTGCACGACAACGGGGCCCGCTTCGCCGAGGACGCGCTGGCATGATCGACGGCGTCGACCGCCGGTTGCCGCGCCTGCTCAATCGGACGGCCCGCGCGCTGCTCGCGCCGGCGCTGAGGGCCTCGGGGGCGCTCACCATCCACGGTGCCGAGCGCCTGCCCACCGGGGGCCCCGCCATCGTCGCGTGCAACCATGCGAGCTTCGCCGACTCCGTGTACCTGACCGCGGCGATCCGCCCGTCGCTGGTGGTGTGCGGAGGCAAGCCCCGCCTGTTCAAGAACCGTCGCCGGCGCGCGCTCATGGCCTTCGCGAACGTGCTCAGGGTCGACGATCACGCGCAGTACGTCGCCGACTGCACCGCGCTGCTCGCTCGCGGACGGGTGTTGCTCGTGTACCCGGAGATGGGCCGGCGGCCGCGCCTCGACGTGTTCAGCACCTGGCCCGCCGAGGTCGCGCTCGCGGCGGGTGTGCCCGTGCTTCCCGTGTTTCTCCACGGCACCGGCGAGCCACGCGAGCGGCGGGTGTCGCTGTTCGTGGGACGGCCGCTCGAGGCGAGCGGCGATGCCGAGGCGCTCACCGAAGCCCTGCACGCGGCCGTGTCGGCCCTGGAGCCGCGATGATCCTCGTCACCGGTGCGCGGGGCTTCGTCGGCCAGGCCCTCGGGCGGCACCTCGACGCGAGCGGCGAGTCCTGGCGTGCGCTCGAAGGGGACGTACGTGACCTCGAGGCAGTGGCGGCACAGGCCGAGGGCTGTCGCGCCATCGTGCACCTTGCGCAGCGCGTGGTGGATCAGGGAGCCGGCTTCGCGGTGAACGTCGACGGCACGCGCATCGTGCTCGCCGCGGCCCGCTCTCGGGCCGTGCGACGAGTGGTGCTGCTCTCGACCGTGGGGGTGTACGGGCATGGCGCGCACCGCAACGCCGACGAGCACACGCCGGTCTCACCGGACACGCCCTACTCCAGGTCCAAGGCCGAGGCCGAGCGGCTGGTGCTCGCCGCCCGCCGCGAAGGTGGGGTCGAGGGTGTCGTCCTGCGCACGCGCTTCGTCGTCGGGCGCGGCGATCACCATGTGGTGCCGCGCATCCACGGTGCGGTGCGGCGCTCTCCCGTGTGGGTGGGCGGGGGCCAAGCGATGCTGTCGCTGGTGGGCGTCGACGACCTCGCCGCGGTGCTCCATCTCGCGACCGAACGCGCGCTTCCGGAGGGCGAGTCCGTGTTCCACGTCACCGACGGAGACCCCGTGTCCTTCCGCACCTTCGCGACCGAGCTCTGCGAGGTGCTGGGAGGCTCCCCCCCGACGCGCTCGCTACCCCTGTGGATGCTGAT
Source organism: Deltaproteobacteria bacterium (assembly GCA_006226595.1). Taxonomy (GTDB): domain Bacteria; phylum Myxococcota_A; class UBA796; order UBA796; genus M1803. Next base: position 57,085 of record SBGP01000030.1, on the reverse strand, counting down.
GGCGCCGGTGCGCGCGAGAGAGATGCTGCTGCGCATCGATCCCGAGACCACCGCCTCGTCCCTGTCGTCGATCCGCTTGCGACTGGTCGCGACCGACCAGAGCTTCGCGAGTCACCGCCTCGCCAGGTGGCTGCCAGAGCTCGCGTTCACCCCTCGTCGGGCGGTGGTCGAGGGCGCGCGCGACTGGTACGCGGGGCAGCGATGACCGTGAAGTACCGCTGGCGTACCGACATGAACTGGCTGTCGGGGGTGACGCTGTCCCAGTGGGCGCGCCTGCTGCGCGACAACCGCCCCTCCGCGACCTACGCGCATCGGGTTGCCCTGCTCACCGTGCTCGCGACCTACAACTCGGCGCTCACGCGCTTCGAGCGAATCAGGCTCGGCTCGGACTACGACCACGTCGCGATCGAGCGTCCCGTGTTCATCCTCGGCCACTGGCGGAGCGGCACCACCTGGCTCTATCACCTGCTCGCCCACGACCCGGAGCTCACCGCTCCGAACGCGTTCCAGGTCGTCAATCCGCGCACCTTCCTGTCCACCGAGGCTTTCAGCTCGCGGGCGTTCCGCGCGCTGATCCCGAACAAGCGCGTCCAGGACGACGTGCCGATGGGCTTTCACACCCCCGAGGAGGACGAGTACGCGATCGGCATCCTCTCGGGGTGTACGCCGTACCTCGGGCGCTCGTTCCCCGATCGGCTGGCGCACTACGAGCGCTTCCTCACGCTCCACGACTGCACCGAGCCCGAGCGCGACGCCTTCGCCACCGCGATGGTCGAGTTCATGCGGCGGCTCACGGTGCACGGCGGCACGCCGCTCCTGCTCAAGTCGCCGGCGCACACCGCTCGGGTGCGGCTGCTGCTCGAGCTGTTCCCGGATGCGCGCTTCATCCACATCCACCGGGACCCGTACCGGGTGTTCGCATCGACCCGGCACCTCTACGACACGGTGGACTGGTTCTGGACGCTCCAGGACCGTGACCCGAACGTCGATGCGACCATCCTCCGGCAGTACCGGCAGATGCACGAGGCGTGGTTCGCCGACCGGGAGCTCATTCCCGAGGGGCAGCTCGTCGAGCTCGGCTACGAGCAGCTCGTCGCCGACCCGATGAACCAGCTCGCGCGCATCTATGCGCAGCTCGACCTCGGTCGCTTCGAGGCCCGAGAGCCGCTGTTTCGCGCGTACCTGGACGAGCTCGGACCGTACCGCGCCAACCGCTTCGAGCCTCTCGACGAGGCGACGAAGGCGCGAGTTCAGCAGGCCGCGGACCCGTGCTTCGACGCGTGGGGCTACCCCCGCTGAGCCCACCAGCGGGCGGCCCATGGCCACTTCCACGCCGATCCCATGCGCAGCTCGGCCTTGAAGCTCGCGGTCGCGGTGTGGACCTCGAGCATGCGCTGGAACTCGACGTTGAGGTTCTCGACCTCACCAAGGGCGAGGCTCCACGGCTCCTCGCCCTCGCGGCGCAGGGCGAGTCGGTCGGGAAACAGCGCGAGCTCGCCGCGCTCGCGGCGTCCATCCTCTGCCTGGAGCGTGACCCCGTCGGCGGTGAACACTGGGCCCGGATCGTCCGCGCGCGCGTTCCACAGGCGATCGAAGCGGGCCTCGGTCGCGTCCATGCACTGCTCGAGCGCGATCGCTTCGCCACCGGTCGCGGGCCAAAGGCGACTCGCGGCGTCCACGTGCCAGGACGCGCCGCACCGGCGGCAGCGCAGCGTGTTCCACTGCTCGTCGACGCACTCCTCCTCATCGCAGGCCGGACATACGAACACCAGGTTCGACAGGCCCTGAGCCAGGCGAAGGCCGCGCGTGGGCAGGTCTTCGCGGGCCCGCGGGTCGACGTCCAGCGCGTCGCGGATGGTGGCGAGGATGTGCTCGGGTGCCGCGTCGCGCGCGAAGTGCACGGGCTCGGAGTAGCGGACGACGATGCGTCCATTGCGCGGGAAGGTCGTCCAGCGGGGCCAGTGTCGGTAGCTGTTCTGGACCTGGGCAAACACGACTGGCGCGCCGACTATGCGCACCAGCGTGGCGATGCCGGGTCGCAGCTCCTGCACGCGCCCGCACCAGCTGCGCTCGCCCTCGGGAAACACGCCGACCACTGCGCCCTGCTTGCACCAGGCCTTCGCGAGGCGCGCGGCCTGCAGGTTGCGGCGAAAGCGCTTGGTGGGGATGGTGCCCGCGGCCTTGAGCAGGGGACCGAGCACCCGGGTTCGCTGCAGGGTCTCGGTGCCCATCCACTGGATGGGTCGCGGGGTGACCGTGGACAGCAGGATGGGGTCGAGCATGTTCGCGTGGTTCGCGAGCAGGATGACGGGCCCGTTCGCGGGCAGGTTCTCGACCCCCTCGACGTCGAGGCGCACGAAGGGCCACAGCCCGGCCCTGAACAAGGGGCGCACCCGCTCTACTCGCCGGGTGACGGCCACCAGGTTCGCCGCGGTGGGCTCGATGTGAACAGGCGCATCCATCGTCGGGAGCATAGCCCCGGCGAGATCAGCGAGCGGCCCGCTCCTCGGCGAGGGTCGCGATGCGGCCCGCAATCACGTCGCGCGCGTGACGGAAGTGGGCGAGGCGCGCATCGTCGTCGAGGTCCTCGTGCTTGCGGTCCGGGTCCGGCATGGCCCAGCTCACGCGCACCGCGTCGCCGAGGAACAGGGGACACGACTCCTCGGCGCACAGCGTGATCACCAGGTCCACCGAGCTGGGGTCGATGGTGTCGACGTGCTTGCTGTGCAGGTCTTCGGTGCCGATGCCCAGCTCGGCGAGTGCGCGTACGGCGTAGGGGTTCACCCGGGAGGGCGCGCTGCCCGCGGACTGCACGCGCACCGCGTCGCCGAAGTGATGCCGAGCCAGAGCCTCGGCCATCTGGCTGCGGGCCGAGTTCGCCACGCACAGGAACAGGATGCTGTCGAAGGTCATCGGTGGGCCTCCAGGGTGGGTTCCATAGCGACGGCCGCCTCGGACGCAAGTGCGTTCACCGGCCTGTCGCCAAGCCGTCGACGCAGGGCTGCCACAAAAGGCATCACAGTGTTGCCTTTGCGTGAGCGGTGCGTAGGACGGAGGAGACGCTCAGGAGGCTCCATGCGCGTGAGGGACAAGGTCGTCGTCGTCACCGGAGGAGGCAGCGGCATCGGCCGCGCGCTCGTCACCGCGCTGCTCGAACGCGGCGCGCGTGTGGCGGCCGTCGACCTCAACCAGGAAGCACTGGACGAGACCGCGGCGCTGCTCGGGGCAGGGGATCGCCTGTCCCTGCATGTGGCCAACATCACCGACAAGGCGACGGTGGATGCGCTTCCCGAGGCGGTCATCGCGCATCACGGCGCGGTGGATGCGCTGATCAACAACGCGGGCATCATCCAGCCGTTCGTGCCCTTCGCGGAGCTGGACGACAAGGCCATCGAGCGCGTGCTCGACGTGAACCTGTACGGCACGATCCGCATGCTGCGCGCATTCCTGCCGTGGCTGAGCGCTCGCCCCGAGGCCCACATCGTCAACGTGTCGAGTATGGGCGGGTTCATGCCGTTTCCGGGCCAGACGATGTACGGCGCGTCCAAGGCGGCGGTGAAGCTGCTCACCGAGGGCCTGTACGCCGAGCTCGCGGATACCTCGGTGTCTGTGTCGGTGGTCATGCCCGGGGCGGTGGACACGCACATCAGCGAGAACTCCGGTGTCACCGACATGCCCGGCGGTGATCCCGAGAACTCCTCACTGAAGCCGCTCCCCGCGCCCGAAGCCGCGCGCATCATCCTCGACGGCATGGAGCGGGACCGCCTGCACATCCTCGTGGGCAAGGACGCGCTGGCGCTGTTCACGCTGATGCGCATCGCCCCGCAGTGGTCGATCCGCTTCATCCAGCGTCAGATGAAGAAGATGCTCGGCAGCTGATCACGCAAGCTGCGCGACGAGCCTCGCGTAGCGCGGATCTCCCGGCGGCACCTCGTCCAGCGCGAGGTGGACGACGCCGAAGAACAGCAGGTGTGCGCGCGCGGCGATGTCGGTGTTCGCCGGCAGCGCGCCCGTGGCGATGGCGCGCGCGAAGCGGTCCTCGAAGGTCTGCTTCACCACGGTGCGCCCGTGGTCGACGACCTCGCGCAGCTCGGGGGCAGGAGAAGCGAGCACGGCCGCGAGGGCTCGGCCCACCGGGTCGAAGAGGTCCGTGGCGAGCTGACGTGCGAGGGCGAGCAGGTCCGCGCGCAGATCGTCGGTCGCCGGCACGTGGGTGAAGCGGTCGAGCCCATCGTCGAGCAGCGACGCCACGAGGTCCTGCTTCGTCGGCCAGCGACGGTACAGGGTCGTGCGGTGGACGCCGGCCTCGGTCGCCACGCCGTCCATGGTGAGCTGCGCGTAGCCGACCCGGGCGAGCTCCGAGAGCGTGGCCCGCCGCACGCTCTCCACGACGCGCTGGCTCCGCTGGCCGCGCTGTACGCCCTTGGTTCGTCGGGTGGTGTCCGCCATGGGTCCTCCTATAGCGCGGCCGCGGACAGGCTTCGGGTAGGCTGGGGCCCGGAGGACCCATGTCCCTGCGCTTTCTGCCGCTGTGCCTGCTCGTGGGCTGCGGCACCGCCGAGACCGTCGAGGACCCGCTCGCGAACGGCTCGCCCGGATGCACCGCGACCGCGAGTCTCGAAGAGGGCGAGCAGACCCTGCTCGTCGACGGGTTGGAGCGCGAGTTCATCGTCCGCCTGCCCGATGGCTACAGCACCGAGCGCGCCTGGCCGCTGGTCTTCGCGCTGCATCCCAACGAGACCGGCGCCTGGTACTGGGACATGGAGGATGCGCCACACAGCGTGCGCGGGCCGTTCGAGGACGACGCCATCCTCGTGCTTCCGAACGCGATCGACGGGAACTGGCGCGACTACAACGCAGACGAGAGTACCTGGCCGGCGCGCATGGATCAGGAGTTCGCATTCCTCGACGCGCTGCATGTCACGGCGACCGAGCAGCTGTGCGTGGACGAGACGCGGACCTTCGCCATGGGCTTCTCGGGGGGCGGGTCCTTTGCCTTCGCCCTGGGCTGCACGCGGGACTGGGTACGCGCGATCGCGACGGGCGGGGCCGTGCTCTACATCGATCCGGCCGAGTGCACACACGCGCCGGCGGGCTGGGTGACCATCGGGCAGGAGGAGATGGGCGCCGGACGCCTCGCGCTGCGCGACGAGATCGCTGCACAGGCGGGCTGCGAACCGATCGCCGAGGAGCCGGTGGTCGATGCGGAGCCGGTGTGCGTCGAGGCGACCGGCTGCGCGCAAGGCACGCCGATGACCTACTGCTCGCATCCGGACGGGCACCTGTGGCCGGCCTTCGGTTCCGAGGCGGTGCGCGGGTTCTTCGCGGAGCTCGACTAGTCCCCGTCGAGCGCGAACAGCTGTTGGTTCACGACCGCGACGACCTCGGGGGGCGAGCTCGCGACCACGCTGCGCAGCTCCCGAAACGCGGCGAGCTGGAGTGCGCGGAGGCGAGCGAGATCGTCGCGGCTGCAGCTGAACACGTTGTAGGCGAACAGCCCGTCGTCTCCACTGCGCACGCGCTCGGCAGCGACCTCGGCCCAGTGGGCCTTGAGCGCTCGGTTCGCCTCGTCGCTCGGCCGCGTGTCGACGGCCAGCTCCCGGGCGACCCACCGTCCCCGATGACGGTGCACGACGCCGGCGGCGCGCAGGGCCTCGAGGTCGTCGCGCAGGGCGTCGGTGGCGATGCCCAGGCGTCCGGCCATCCACGCCTCGTCGCGGCCTCCGTGGTACTGCTCGAGCTCGAGCACGCGGAGGATGGCCTGGGTCCAGGGGCGTTCGTAGGCGAGGTCCCGCTGGCGCTGCACGGCCCGCCAGTGCCGCCTGGCGCTGGGCATCGACTCGATGGGTACAAGCTCCGAGAGCAGGTCGAGGGTCCGCAGCGACAGCACCTCGACCAGGCGCAGGAAGTCGGGCAGGCGGGGCTCGGTCTGACCGCTGCACCAGCGGGACACCGTGTAGCGTGACTGCTCGATCCGCGCGGCGACCTCGACGAGGGGAGTGCTCCCGCGGAGGTCGGTGAGCAGTGCGGCCACGCCTTCGGGACTCGCTGGGTCGACCTCGTCGAGCCAGGTCGGGCGGCGGCGGAAGAAGGCGACGACGGCCGCCTCGACGTCGACGCCGACACGTGCCGCGGCCCGCAGCGTCTCGGCGGCGGTCGGCCACCGGCGACCCGCCTCCCAGGCGTACACGACGTTGCTCGTGTACCCGAGGCGGCGGCTGAGGGCGACCTGGCTGCGTGAGCCCCGGAGGGCTCGGATCAGCTCCCTGGCGAGTAGTTCGTGGTCCATGTCTAGCAGAATTGCACATCATGGGGCCCATTTGCGCGACGAAATGTGCAGCTCCGGAGTGGTGAGCCCTGCGGAGGCAAGGCATGTTGTGATCAGGGCACATGGAGGAGACATGCGGTACACCGCCATCCTGATGCTGGTCGCACTCGGCGCCTGCGACGACGGGTTCAACGGAGGCCAGTCGGGCAGCGAGCAGATCGGCTGCCTGCCGACGACCACGGCGGACCTTGCCGTCGACGAGACCAGCCCGCTCGGCTTCACGCCCCAGGCCCTCCTCGACCTCGCCGAGGGAAGCCACACCGAGACCTTCGCCTTCGAGCAGGGCGGTTCCGTCGGCGTGACCGTCACGTTCACCGCCAGCGGCCAGGCCCGCTTCGAGGAGCGCGAGTACCAGGACGACGGCAGCGGCATGGAGATGGCCATGGACTGCGAGGACGCGGTGGTCGTGCCCGGGACCGTCACGGTCGTGACGGACGACGGCGCGGTGGACGAGAGCTTCGACGTCGAGCTCGAGGCCTCGAGTGCCGATCTTGCGAGCTGGTTCGGGGAGGTCGCGTCGCTGCATGGCAGCTTCCAGATCGACGAGAGCCCCTACGACGAGGTGCGCTACTTCGGCATGGGCACCTTCGACGCCGATGGCAGCGCCGGCGAGCTCTCCGGTCAGGGCGAGAGCGTGGATGGCGAGGTTGCCTCCGCGACGAACCTGCCCATCGGCGCCTGGGGGAACTGATGCGTGCTCTGTGGCTCGTGCTCCTGCTCGTCGCCGGCTGCGGTACGACGAGCGGCGAGTGCACCTGTACCGAGGAGTACGCGCCCGTGTGTGGCTCGGACGGCGAGACCTACGGCAATGCCTGCTTCGCGGCGTGTGCGGGAATCGACGACACCACGGTCGGGGAGTGCGACTCCGGCGTGTAGCCGGGGTCCGAGGCCGGGAATCCACCGGAAGCTCACTGCCGCTGAGTTGCCGTCGAATGCGGCTTCGGCAGAAAATCGAGAAACTTGCGAACCAGAGAGCGCGCCGGATCACATGTGTGCCGGAAGGCTCTGCCCTCGCGGAGGACTCGATGCACCTGCCCTCATCCCAGCCCGCGGCGCCCGCTGACCCGACGGTCGAGCGTGAGCCGACCAGTGGGCTCGAGGCGATGCTGCGCGGGGTGCGCCTGCGGCAGCACGGCGGGCTCGCCCGGGAGCTCGGCATGCAGCTGCTCGCCGCGCGGCTCGGGGCGGCGGAGCCCCCGCACGTCGGCCGCTATCGCGTCGTCTCCAAGCTCGGCGAGGGCGGCATGGGCGTCGTCTTCCGGGCGCACGATCCGCTGCTCTCCCGCGATGTCGCCCTCAAGGTACTGCGCATGGAGGGCGGCGCAGAGGCCGCGACCCGCATGGCGGCCGAGGCGCGCAGCCTCGCGGCGGTCGCCCATCCGAACGTGCTCGCCGTGCACGACGTCGGCGTCGACGACGAGAGCGCGTGGATCGTCACCGAGCTGGTCACCGGCGGCACGCTCCGCGAGTGGGTGAGCGCCCAGACCCGCTCTTGGCAGAGCATCGTCGAGCGCTTCCTCGAGTCCGCGCGTGGGCTGGCGACCGCCCACCGCATGGGCCTGGTGCATCGCGACTTCAAGCCCGACAACGTGCTCATCGGTGCCGAGGGGCGCGCGCGCGTCTCGGACTTCGGCCTTGCCCGTCACCAGGAGCTGCTCACCGAGCTCTCGGCAGGCAGTCCGGGCTCGTCGGTGATCGAGGGGACCGCCAGCTACCTCGCGCCGGAGCTGCTACGCGGGGTTCCCGCCTCGGCGGCGAGCGACCAGTACGCGTTCTTCGTGTCGCTGCGCGAGCTGCTCGGGGACCGCGCGACCGGTCTCGCCGACGACCTGATCGCGCAGGGGACGCAGCGCGAGCCCGAGGCTCGCTTCGACAGCATGGACGCGGTCATCGCCGAGCTCGAGGATCTGCTTCGCCCGGCTGCCCGGCTGTCGCAGCCGTCGCTCGAGGATCTGGTCGCCATCGGCCAGGAGGCCACCGATCGGCAGAGCTACCTGGAGGCGGCGCTCGGCTGGGTGCAGCGGGTGGTCGGCTATGACACCGCGCTGCTCGGCCGCGCCGATCGCGAAGGCGAGCTCGGTCCGCGCATCGAGGGCTTCGAAGACACGCTCCTCGCGCAGTTTCGCGAGGCGCCGGAGCTCTACGCGCCGCCGCTCGTGGGCCTCGAGCTCGCGAGTGCCGCCGCGCGGCGTCCGGTCACCGACACCGAGGTGCTCTCGCAGCGCGACCGGTCGATGAGCGCGTTTCACGCCGACCTGCTCGGGAAGAAGGGCACGCGGGTGATGGCCGTCGCCGCGCTGGCCGCGGCGGGAAAGCAGCTCGGCTCGCTCCAGATCAGCCGCAATGCCCGGGGCACGCGTTTCTCGGACCGCGAGCAGCGCCTGCTCGCCGCGGCCGCCCCGATCCTAGCCCTCGGCCTGGCGGCCCATGAGCCCCGCGCCGACGAGCCCACCGACGGTGACGTCCTGTTGCTCCGCTTGTGGAGCCGGGGCCTCGCCGTCGAAGACATCGCCACCGTGACCGGCAGCTCCGTGCACGCCGTGGCCGAACGCATCGAAGACCTATGCGCACGCCTTGGAGGCGCACCATGACCGCTGATGAGACCCTGCTCGCCCGATGGAAGGAGGGCGACCGCGAGGCGGGCATGACCCTGATCTCGCGGCACTACGACGCGATCACGCGCTTCTTCCAGACCAAGGCGGCGCGCGAAGCGGATGACCTCGTGCAGCGCACCTTCCTCGCATGCAGCGAGGCGGCGAGCCGCTACTCTGGAGGCGGCACCTTCCGCGCATTCCTGTTCGGCATCGCACGCAACGTGCTCTATGAGCACATCCGCCGGGACATCCGCGCTGGCAAGCACACCGACTTCCACGCGCTGTCCGTGGCGGACGTGCATCCGGGCGTGTCGACCCAGGCTGCGCGCCGGGCCGAGTCCCGCTTCCTGCTGCGGGCCCTGCAGCTCATTCCCATCGAGAGCCAGATCATCGTCGAGCTGTACTACTGGGAAGAGCTGTCGGTCGGCGAGCTCGCCGAGGCGCTCGACATCCCGCCCGGCACGGCGAAGAGCCGCCTGCACCGCGCGCGTCAGCAGCTCAAGGAAGCGCTCGAGCAGGTGCCGGAGGAGGCCTCGGATCCGCGCAGCGCGAGGCTGTTGCTCGCCGAGTGGCTCGAGAAGCTCGAGGGCCACGACGCGATGCCGGTGCGCTGACCGCTACAGGTTGCGCAGCGCCTGCATGCCCTTGACCGGCTCCATGGCGCACGCGGCGAGCACGCCGCCCATCATCGCGCCGATCACCCCCACCGTGCTCACCTCGGAGCCCGCGAAGTACAGGCCGGAGATCGGCGAGCGCGGCTTGAGGCCGTCCGTCGCGAAGCGCTCCGGCGTCGGCTCGATGCCGTAGATCGAGCCGCGCATCGGCCGCGCGAAGTGCTCGGTCGACAGCGGCGTGGAGAGCTCGGCGTACTTCAGCATCGGGGCGAGCTCGGGCATCTTCGCGAGGAACTGCGCGAGCAGCTTGTCGTGCAGCTTCTGCTTGAGGGCGTCGTACTCGGGGCCACGCTTCTTCCACTTCGTGCCGAGGAAGGGCTCGAAGGTCGACCACGGGACGAAGGTGACGACCTCACCGGTGTGCAGCTGCTTCTTGCCCGGGTCGTGGTGGGGGTCCTTGAGCGACGGGAACGAGCAGTACAGGATCGGCGCGTCCGGGATCGGGTCGGCGTCGATGTCCCAGACATCGGCTTCCGCGTCCCAGGTGTTCCAGAACCACTGGTTCGCCGAGCCCGCGCCGGCCTTCGTGATGTCGCCCTCGAAGCCCAGGTAAAGGCACACGTGCGCGCTGGCGGGTCGCAGCTGCTCGACCTGCTCGGACCAGGCGCCCTTCGCGTCGTCGGGCAGCAGCCTCTGGATGGTCGACATCACGCCGGCGGCGCTGACCACGCGAGACGCGCGGATCTCCTGGCCGTCCGCCATACGCACGCCCACGGCCTTGCCGTTCTCGACGAGGATCTCCTGTACGTCGGCGTAGATGCGCGTCCACCCGCCGGCATCGGCGACGGTCTTGAGAAGCTGGGTCGCGATCTCGCCGGAGCCGCCCGTCGGGTAGAAGCCACCGTGCCAGAAGTGGCGCACGACCAGCGCCTGCATCGCGAAGGAGGAGCGGCTCGGCACGCTGCCGTAGTAGCCCCACTGCGCGGCGAGCACGGTCTTGAGCTGCTCGTTGTCGGTGAGCTCGTCGAGCACGTCCGCGGTCCGCCGCTGCAGCCACTTCTCCGCGGGGCCGGCCATCATGCGGCGCGAGAGGCGACGCAGTCCGGGGGGCGCGATGCGCGACAGGTAGTAGCCGCGCATGGACTGGCCCACCTCGCGCACGAGACCGAGGTACTGATCGATGGCGTCGACCTCGTCGGGGAAGGCCGCGATGAGGTTGTCCCGGAACTGGCGCTTGTTGTCGGGAAAGTCGATGTCCACGCCGTCCGGGAAGTGGAAGGCGTCGTAGACGGCCCCGAGCGAGGTCCAGGTCAGGCGGCCGTCGGTGAGCCACTTGAGGAGCTTGCCGGGCATCGCGCGGTCACCGACCTCGCCGACCGCGTGCACGCCGACGTCCCAGGTCCACTGCTTGCGGCGGAAGGTGTGGGTGAAGCCGCCGGCGGTGTAGTGCTGTTCGAGCACGAGCACCTTGTAGCCCCACTTGGCGAGCATCGCGGCGCAGGTCATGCCGCCGATGCCCGACCCGATGACGATGACGTCCCACGGGCCCTCGCCGCCGCGCTTGTCCCAGTACTTCTCGCTCATGCCCACCCCAGGTGTGGCCGCATCGTCTCACGTGGCGGCCTGCCTCGGGCGTCTTCAACCTGTCTCATGAGACATGAAACAGATTGCGTCATTTCGGCGGCACGATCTCCATCTCCTTCATGATGTGGCGGCGTACGACGATGAACCGGGCGATGCCCGCGCTCGCGGTGAGCAACCCGACGAGCACCGTGCCCCAGCCGGTCAGGAATGCCCAGGTGTCCGGCATGATCTGGGTGAGGCCGAAGCCGCCGGCGACGAGGCCGACGGCGGTGCGGATGTAGGCCAGCAGCGTGCGCTCGTTGGCGAGCGAGGTGCGGTCGAGTGCGAGTACGTCGCGAAGGATCAGTTTGTCTGGCATGGGGTCCTCGTGCACCAGAGAGCAGGAGTCGTGCCAATCCCTATCCCGATGGCGATGCACCGCCGGGGATGGCACGGCTCTGGCACCCGACTACCGCACCTGTTCGGAGACGAACCCCCACACGAGCTCGGCGCCATCGACGTCGTGACTGACGCGCCCCACCGTGCGTTCCGGGAGGTACTGCACGCCGCCCGGCCACGTGTGCCCGCCGCCATCGAGCACCACGCGCTCGGTGGGGGCTGCGCAGTCCTGGGCCCGCTCGACGCGAGCGGTGGTTCCATCCTCGGGGTCCGCATCGGGGAGCTCGGTGGACACGGGCTCGCCGGTGCACTGGTTGTGTGCGCGCCAGAACGCGAAGGCGGTGTCGGCGGAGAGGGCCTCGCCCCGGTCTCCGCCCGCGACCTCGCCGCCCTCCCAGGGCACGAGCGGGTCTTCCGTGCCGAGCACGAAGCGCACGGGCACGGGCGTGGAGGGCGCGCACGTCAGTGTCGTCGGCATGGTCGCGATGACGCTGACGCCTGCCGCGAAGCGATCGGCGTGTTCGCAGAGCATGCGCTGGGTCATGAACCCGCCGTTGCTGATGCCGCTGACGTAGACACGGCTCGGGTCGATGGACGCGCGCTCGGCGACGTCGTCGATCACCGCGAGGAGAAAGCCCGCGTCATCGGTGTCCGCCGAGACGTAGCCCGCGTCCAGCTCGCGGCCGTCGTTCCAGTTGCCGGCGAGCGACGAGGGGAACGCGGCCACGAAGCCCTCGGACTCGGCGAGTGCTGCGAGCCCCGTGAAGGCCCCCATGCGGCGACCCTTGCGACGTCCCGCGGGACCGCCACCGTGCATGACGAGCAGGAGCGGCGCCTCGTCGAGACCCTCGGGGGACGCAAGGTAGTAGTTCCGGCTCTCGCCATCGTGCTCGAGGGCGACGTACTCGCCGACGGCACAGCCCGAGAGCCACAGAGCGACCAGCGCTGCCCGCGCGCTCACGGGAGCAGCCGGGTCGCGAACTCGCGGTCGCGAAAGCGTAGCGAGCCGTCGGAGAGCAGCACCACGACGAGGTCTTCGGAGGGAAACACGTACAGGCGCTGGTCGCCGAAGCCGGCGGCGGCAAAGGCGTCCGGGTAGCCGCCGGGATGCAGGATGGGCTCGCCGTCCGTGGCGATGGTCCACGGCAGCTTCGCGAGCGTCGAGGTGTCCTCGATGGGCTGGTTGAGCCACAGGGTGTGGCCGTAGGCCGGGTTGGCGACACTGCCGCTGGTGCAGCGCTCGCGCACGCCCTCGGGGAGCACGCGCTGGCCCTGCCACAGGCCGTCGTCGCGCAGGAGCACACCGTACTTCGCCCACTCGTGGGCCGTGGTCCACGCGCCGTACGCGAGCATCGGGTGGCCGTCGGGATCGCGGTGCCAGCCCCCGTACCGGAAGTCGAGCGGAGCGAACACCTCGGCGTCGAGCACGGCGACCGCGTCCTCGCCGTCGGTGACTTCTTCGACCAGCGCGCCGAACACGCTCAGGTGCGAGCTGCCGTACTCGAAGTGCGAGCCGGCGGGCCACGCTGCGTCGAGGCCGACGGCGTAGGCGTACTTGTCGTCGATGCGCTGCTCTTCGCGAAGCCCGTCCTTGGTCAGCGCACGCTTGTCCTGAGCGACGCCGCTCGTGAACTGCAGCAGCTGGCGCGCGGTGACGTCGCGGCCCGCCGCCAGCGAGGGCAGGGCGTCGGCGACCGGCGCGTCCAGATCGAGTCGGTCCTGGGCGCCCAGCACCTCGCCGACCGCGCAGCCGAAGCTCTTGGTGCCGCTGAACAGATGCCGGGGTGTGGTCGGGTCGTAGTCCTCGCGCGTCCACTCGAACACCACGTCGCTTCCGTGGAGGACGAGCATCTCGACGGCGCGGTGTTCCTCGGCGTAGTCCGCCGCGGACTGGTAGCGGGCCAGGGCCTCGTCGCTCGGAGTGGCCTGGCCCCACACCTCGGTGAGCGGGATGGCCTGGTCTCCGAAGTCGATGCGCGGCGAGCACGCAGCGAGCGTGAGCAGCAGGACGGGGCGATGCATCGGACCTCCTGTTGCTTGGACCCGCGAGCCTTCTCGCACGGAAAGCCTACCCCGCGGGCAGCACTTCCTTGAGGTTGTCGATGCACTCGTAGGACAGCTCGAAGGCGGCGAGGTCGAAGTCCGGGTCGAGCTGGATGGGGGTGCTGCTCGAGCCGATCTCCCAGGTCGTGCCGTCGATCGTCACCGTGCCGTAAAGCCAGTTCGACTCGTCCTGGTATGCGCCGGTGAAGGCGTACAGGTCGCTGTCGTCGACGCGCATCGGGAAGCGCATCGCGCCCTGGTGCAGCGTGACTTCGGCGTTCTGCAGGCGCACGCCCTCGAAGCCGCCGACGGGGATGACGACGAAGTAGGCGCCGGGGGTGTCCGCGGCCTCGCCGGTGATCGGGTTGTACGTGCCCGACAGCGTGCCGTTGTGCATCGTGAGGTGCGGCTCGTAGTCGCTCGCACCCGGGGGGAGCTCCAGCGGCGTCGCCTCGGAGATCAGCACCTGGTCGATCTCGACGACGGCGCTCTCGCGGTCCTGCGGCTGCAGCGGGTTCGTAGAGAGCACGACCTTGCCCGTGACCGTCTTGGTGCCAGTGACGACCACGTTGCCGTCGAGGAAGTACTCGGTCCCGACGCAGTCCTCGATGATCGGGAACATGTCGCCGCCGAGCGCGCAGGCATCGGCGTTGATCTCGATGGTCTCGGGGTCTCCGGTGAACAGGCCGGTGAGGGCGCCGATGGAGATCAGCCCCGAGACCTGCTCCATGAGGTTTCCGAAGCCGCAGTCCGTGTCGAGGTCGGTGGTCTTGGTGACCAGGCCGAAGTTCTTCACGATCAGGCGCGCGGCGCCCTCGGCGAGCTTCGGGTCGAGGTCGCAGCTGAAGCTGACCGGCTGCGCCAGCTCGGGGTTGCAGGTGTAGGAGTCCTCGATGAGCTGCGCGTCGTAGTCGGGGTCGAGACCCTCGGTCGGGCCCTCCAGCAGCACGTCCTTGGTCTTCTTCCACACCGTGAGGGAGCCCTCGACCCAGTTCTCGTGCTCACCGATGGTGCCGTTGACCGCGTCGAGGCTGCCGTTGGCGATGGGCACCTCGAACTCCCGCTTGCCAGAGGTCACCGACACGGTCGATGCGCCCCAGGTGATGTCGCTGAACGCGATGTGCGGGGTGAGGACCGAGCACGCACCGTTCTCGACGTCGACCGCGAGCATCGGCGTGATCGTCGCCGACAGCGAGCCGTCGACGATGCGCATGTGGCTGTCGCTGCCCGTCTTGGTCACGTCGAAGTCGACGAAGGTCGCCTGGTCGATGACGAAGCTCGCGGCGTCCGGTTCCTCGGGGATGACCGGAGTCTCCGGGTCGCCAGTGAGCCGTCCGGTGACGATCTTGCGGGCCGTGACCGTGACGGCACCGGTGCCAGCGGTGGTGATGTCGTTGCAGTCGGTCTTGAGGTCGACGGGCTCGCTCCCGAGGTCGATGGCGCAGTCCGTGACCGTGTACGTCACGGTGCCGGTCTCGCCGACCTCTCCGGCGATCGACGGGTTGTCGATTACCGCGGCGCTCGAGAAGCCACAGGTCTCGTCGCCGTTTACGGCGAGCAGCACGCCGCCGAGATCGCGTACGGTCAGCTGGGCCACGCCGTCGGCGACCTGTTGCGGGACCATGCGTGCACAGCCGGAGGAGAGGAGCAGGGCGAGGAGGAGGGGTCGTGACAAGGGGCACTCCGCGGGCGCACAGGTCGATAGAGTGGCTTTCAGCGGGCCCATCGTCAAGCGGGGCCACTCGTGGTGGGCGCATGTAGCCCGCTCGGCACGCTCCGAGGAGCACTTTTTCGCGAGGTCGGTAACCTTCGCCAGCTCCGAGACGTGGTGTGGGTACAAGGAGGCACCATGACCCACGCTCACGCACCCCTCGCTGTCGTCGGAGGGGGACTCGCCGGCCTGATCGCCGCGGCCACGCTCGCTCGCGGGGGCCGCGAGGTGCACTTGTTCGAGGGCTCGCGCCTTGGCGGTCGCGGACGTTCGGAGTGGATGGGGGAGTTCGCCGTGAACCTCGGCCCCCACGCCCTCTATGTGCAGGGTTTGGCACGACGGGCGCTCCTCGATCTCGGTGTGTCGATCCGCGGTGGGCGCCCGCCCTTGTCGACGTTGGGCCTGGTGGAGGGCGAGCTCCACCCGCTGCCGTTCACGCCGATGGCCGCGGCGTCTACGCCCTTGCTCACCGCAGGAGAACGCTTCGCCCTGGCCCGGTGGGTCGCTGGACTCGCGCTGCTCCGCCCGGAGAGTCTGCGGGGGCGGAGCGTGTCCCAGTGGCTGGCCCCGCTGGCGCCGCGGGTTCGGCGGGTTCTCGGCGCGCTGGTGCGGGTGAGCACGTACTGCGCCGATCTCGAGCGCTTCGACGCGGGCGCGGCGGCGGCTCAGCTCCAGCGGGCGCTGCACGGCGTGCTCTACCTCGACGGGGGCTGGCAATCGCTTGTCGACGGGCTCCGCTCGCGGTGCGAGGCGCTCGGGGTGGTGATCCACGAGCACGCGGCCGTGCGGCGGGTCGAAGGTGGGCTGGTCACCACCGATGCCGGAGAGCTCGGGGTGAGCGGGGCGGTGCTCGCAGTCTCCCCCAAAGTGGCGCACAAGCTCACCGGTCATCCGCGGCTCGCCGAGGCCTTGGACCGGGCCACGCCCGTGCGCGCCGCCTGTCTCGACCTCGTGCTCCGCGGGGACGTCGACCCGGCCCGCCGCTTCGCGCTCGGCGTCGATCGGCCCGTGTACGTGAGCGAGCACTCCTCCGTCGCCCGCTTTGGCCCGCCGGGGTTCACCGTGGTCCACGCGGCGGTCTACGGTGGACAAGACGTGCACGGCGGGACCGACCCCGGCCTGCTTCGCAACGAGCTGGAGGAAGCCATGGACCTGCTGTACGGCGACTGGCGCGCCCGGCAGGTGCACGACCGCTTCCTGCCGGCGATGACCGTGGCTCACGACCTGCCGCGTCCCGGCGAGCCGCGCTGTCCGGGCCGGCTCGCTGCCGACCTGTGGGTGGCGGGCGACTGGGTGCAAGGCGAGCACCTCCTCCTCGATGCGGCCGTCGAGAGCGCGCTTGCCGCGGCCGCCGGACTCCTCGCGCGCAAGGCCGTCGCATGACGGCGCTCGAGGCCGCCTTTCGCGAGCACCAGGCCCTGCTCTGGGGCCTGTCGTACCGCATGCTCGGCACCGCCGCCGATGCGGACGAGGCGCTGCAGGAGAGCTTCGTGAAGGCCCTCCGCTCGCCGCCAGCCAGCGACCGACCCCTGCGCCCGTGGCTGGTTCGGGTGGTGCTCAACACGTCCCGCGACAAGCTGCGGCGACGGCGACGCGCGCCGTACGTCGGGCCGTGGCTGCCCTCGCCGGTGGACGAGTTGGGCAGCGGGGGGCTACCCGTGCCGGCCGTCGACCCGGAGCTTCCCGGTGAGCGGCTGGAGACCGTGTCCTACGCGCTGCTCGTCGCCCTCGAGCGCCTGACGCCCGGCCAGCGCGCCGTCTGGCTGCTCCGCGAGGTGATGGGCTTGTCGACCGCGGAGGCGGCGGAGATCCTGGCGATCGGGGACGGCAGCGTGAAGGTGAGCCTGCACCGCGCGCGCAAGGCGCTCTCCGATGCGATGGAGCCCCAGAGCGAGCTGGGGCCGGGGCTCGCGGCGGTGGGCGCGCTCGCGGCGTGCATCCTCCAGGGGGACGTCGAGGGGGTGGTGGCCTTGCTCGATGCCGATGCTGTGGCCCTGAGCGACGGCGGCGGTGTGTACCACGCGGCCACCCGGCCCGTGCGCGGACCCGAGCGCGTCGCCAGGCTGCTCATCGGTCTGGCGCGAAAGACGCCGGGAGGGCACTACGAGGCGGCGGTGATCGGCGGCTGTCCAGCGGTGGTGCTGCGGTCTGGCGACCGGCCGTCGCGCTTCGCGACGCTGGCGGTGACGATGTTCGGCGTGCGGCATGGCCGGGTGCATCGCGTGTGGACCGTGCTGGCGCCGCACAAGCTCGCGGGCGGTCAGCTCGCGGCGGCCGACTCGTAATCCCAGATGAAGTCACCGGTGTGATCCAGGTCGAAGTCCACCGCGACCACCCGCCGCTCCTCCATGTCCACGAGCAGCACGCCATCGACCGGAAAGGCGAGACGGTACTCGAGGAGCTGGCGGCGGGTGGCCGGATTCGTTGGATCGATGGCTCGCGCGCCGGTCTTCACCTCGGCGACGTACCGCCCGCTGTCCCCCTCGACGAGCAGATCGGCACGGCACCGAACGACCACCTCGGCGTCGTCGAGCCAGTAGCTCCACTCCGCCGTGACCTGGTGGTCGAGGATGGTAAAGCCGGCAGCCGCGAGCACATCGGCGGCCCCGTCCTCTCCACGCTGTGCCCGTACCTGACGCCGGCGGTTCCCCCGGGTCATGCGGTATGCGGCGCGCCACCACCCCAGCAGCGCGACACACGTGACCCCCACCGCGACGAGGAGCCAGGACATGGGAACAGCGTGATCCATGATGCGGTTGTACCTGGTGGGGCGGTCAAAAAATGACCGCCTTCAGCTATTCTTCGCGCATGCGTACACACGACGAGGCCGTCGGCCTGGTGCAAGCCCTGGTCGCCGACATCTCGCGCGAGGAGGTCGCGAGGTCATTCGCCGCCAGCCTCTCCGCCCGTCGACTCGACTGGCGGTCGGCCCTGGGCTCCTGGGCTGCGATGCAGCACCTGCCCACACACGACTTCGCGCCGTCTCGCTACTACCAGGGCCGCTTCTGCGCGGTCTGCGAGCTTCCGGAGCATGGCGTCGGGGCGGGTGGGCCGGGCTTCGAGGCGCTCCGCGCGAACCAGAAGTCCCTCGTGCGTTTCTACGACACCGCCTACGCGCTCGCCGACCTGGCGACCTTCCGCGCCCTCGCGGCCCGCGAACCCACTGCGGAGGACCGACGCATGCTGGCCGCCGTGCTCGACGGCCTGCGCGCGCTCGGTCCCGAGGCCCGGCTGGGACAGCTCGACGCCGCGATCCGCAAGATCTTCCCGTCGAACAAGAACCAGCGGAAGTACGTGCTCGAGGCCTTCGCCATCGCGGGCATCCTGCGGACCCCGGACGTGCCGTCCTACGAGGTGCAGTGGGTCGACGCCGACGCGCGCGAGGGGGAACTCCAGACCGCGCACTTCTACGCGCGGGACTCGGCCTACCCCCTGCAGCACTGGCGCGGCGACGGCGTGGACGAGGCCGCCATCGAGCGCTGGTTCGGCTTCTTGCTTCGGTGAGCGGCTACTTGAGGTAGTCGTGGAGCTCGGTCACGACCGCCGCGAAGCCGGAGCCCTGAAAGCTGCGCACGAGAAAGCCGGGCACGCTGCCGCCCGGGTCGTAGGTGAGCTCGTAGGTGACCGTCACGCCGCCGTCCGGGTGGGGGTGGGCCTCCCAGGCGCCGTCGCTGCGCTCGGCGGCGACATTGCCCGAGGCGGGGGTCAACGTCTCGCCCGTGGCGCGACTCCACGAGAAGCGCCAGCCATCGCCGACCTTCTCGGTCTTGCCCCACAGGAGGATCTCGCGGTCGCTGATGCCCCTCGCGTAGTGCCGCTGGTGGACCAGCACCGGGTCACCGCTTCGCTGGATCCGCGAGGACACGACACTCGAGAAGATGTCGTCGTGAGCCTCCCAGTCCGAGAACTTCGCGTGGAAGGTCTCGAGGCTGATGTCGGCCCAGCGGCACTCGGCGCGCATGGGCACGTCGCCCTTCGCGTCGGCGCTTCCCTTGTACAGCTCGCAGCCCGACACGTCGGACTTGGTGAGCGAGAAGCCGTCCGGCGGGGCGGCGAGGGCAGCGGCGAGGAGCAGGATCACGGGACCTCCTGCGCCCAGCATGCCACGTCGGGGCGCGGCGGGCGCTACTGCGAGAAGTCGATCAGCGGCTTCGGGTTGGCGCGGATCATGTCCTCGAAGCTCTCCTTCTCCCAGTCGGCGATGGACACCATCGCGCCCTCGCCGCGGTTGAGGATCACGTCCCAGATCGCGTCCTGGATGCCGTTGTCGGCTTCGAGCAGGGCCCGCGTCATCTCCCACGTCGCGAACAGCTTGCGGCCGACCACTCCGTGGAGCTGCAGGCCGTTGAGCACGACCTTGTCCGAGTCCTCGAGCACCATGTTTCCGGCGCGGATGCCGAAGAGCACGACCTGTCCACCGGGGCGGGTGATCTTCAGGGCGTTGTTCACGCTCGCGTTGAGGCCGGCCATCTCCATGGCGACGTCCACGCCCTGGCCCCGGGTGAGCTCCTTGACCCGCGCGATGACGCTCGGGTCGCTCTTCCACGGGTTCTCCGGGTCGAGCGGACCGGGCACGATCACCTCGTCCGCGCCCAGCTGCTCGGCCATGGCCCGATGCTTCGGGTCGGGCTCGACGCCGATGACCTGCCTGGCGCCCATCGCGCGGGCGATGAGCACCGCGAACAGGCCGATGGTGCCGGTGCCGAGGATGGCCACGCTCTTGCCGCGCAGGTCGCTGACCTGGCACGCGTGCACGGCGTTGCCGAAGGGCTCCTGGATGGCGGCGACCTCAGGCCGGATGCGGCTGATGTCGGTGCGCCAGAGGGCCTTGGCTGGCAGCTTGATGTACTCGGCGAACGCCCCGTCGGTGGCGAAGCCGATGGTGCGGTTGTTCGCGCACACGTGGGCCTGGCCCATGCGGCACTGGGTGCAGGTGCCGCACACGATGTGCGACTCGGTGGAGACGATGTCCCCGGGCTTGTAGCCGTACTTGGCCGTGACCCGACTGCCCACCGCGACGATCTCGCCGAGCAGCTCGTGGCCGACGATGCGCTTGTCGCGGCCCTCCTCCTCGAGGGAGCCGAGGATGCTGTCGCCGAAGGCCTTGCGCCACCAGATCGAGCGGTCGCTGCCGCAGAAGCCGGCGTAGCGGACCTTCACGATCACCTGGCTGTGATCGCGCGATTGCGGACCCTCGACGAGTTCCGGTACGGGAACGCGCTCTTTGACGAGTCCGGTGGAGCTGTCCCAGTCCTCGCGGGACCGGTCGAAGGTGAGCGCCCACATGTCAGCCATGCGTACCCCTCGGGAAGCGGCGTGTCCTAACCCGGGTGTTTCGCTGAGGGGCCCTTCATCACGCGCTTTGCGGCACATCGCGACGCCGGAGCAGGGGAGGGGTCGGGCGTGGAGCAGGACGAAGGCGACGGGTTGATGTACCTTCGGGCGGAGGAGACCCGCATGCACCGCAGCAGTTCGCTGTTGGCGCTCGCCTTCGCCGTGTCGGCGAACGCCGGCGAGCCCATCGCTCTCGAAGCCCCCGTGCACAGCATCGTCGGCGACGGTGAGACACTGATCGCCCTGGGCGAGGCGCGCGGCGTGGTCATGGACCTGGCCTCGGGCCAGCGTCGACCGGTCGAGCTCGCTTCCACGGTGGCGGCGCTGGTCGAAGTGAGCGGCGCGACGCACCTCGCGACGTGCACGGACACGTCGCTGTCGCTGTGGACCTGGCCCGCGCGAGAGGCGGTCGCGACCTTCGGCGAGGGCTGCGAGGCGCTCGGCGACAGTGCGGGCAGCCTCGTCGCGGTGGGCAAGGACGTCGTGGTCCTCGGACTCTCCGAGGGCGCGCTGGTCGAGGTACGGCGAGAGTCTCGCCCCGAGGGCACCCCGCTCCTCGCGACGGGCGGCGGTCTGATCGCGCTCGGTATCGACGGAAAGCCCGGTATCACCGAGCTGTCGTCCCGTGGCGTCTCGACGCTGGCCACCGGAGGGCCGATTGGTGGGCTGGGCTACCGGGACGGGCTGTGGGTGTGGTCCTCCGTCGAGGACGACGTGATCACCGGCCAGCTTCGCGCGGAGCTGCTCACCGCGCGGGAGCCACGGGCGCTCCAGGTCACGGACCTCAACGGCGACGGCGTGGACGACGTGGTCGTGCGTCACGCGGACCGCGTGGGTCTGCTTCGCGACGAGACCGAGCTCGTCCTGCCCTGGCGGACGGACGTCCGCGCCGTCGGCGTCGACGGGCGAGCCTGCCCTTCCGTGTGGGTGGCCTCGCAGACCGAGCTGCGCGAGTTCCCCGGCGAGTGCGGGGTGGTGGCCAGCGTGTCGGCTCCGGTGCCGGCCGAGCCCGCTCCCGCGGCCGAGCAGGCCCCGGGAGAGATCATCCTGGTAACCCTCGATGGACGCACCATCCCGGAGATCGCCGTCACCGTCGGCCAGCGCGTGCGCGTGCAGCTCGAGGACGCCGGCGGCCGCGGCATGAGCTTCGCGGCGCGCGGCGGACCGGTGGGCTTCGTGGTGCTGCCCGACGGGCTCATCGACTACAAGGCGCAGGCCGAGCACGTCGGGACCTACGCGCTGAGCGTGCGCATGACCTCTGGCATGACGCGTCGTTCGGCGACGGTGCGCCTCGTCGTGCGCGGTGAGGGCGAGTCCTCCTCCGACCCGGAGGGCGATTCAGCCGCAGCGTCCCCCCAGACCGGTGACCCGCGGCTCGTGCCGCGGCGGTCGGGTTCGATCGAGCGCTGCACCGTCGGCTTTGGCGCGGCGGCAGCGCTGTCGAACGTGCGTCTGAGCTGGAACTTCATCGGCCGAAGCCTCGTTCTCTCGGGCTCGCCGGCGCTGACCATGGCCTGCGAGGGGCCCGGAAAGGTGCGCTGGTGGGTCCGTGGCAGCACGGCGCCCACGTTGTTCTACGTGCCGCCGGCCGACCGGGCGACGGACCAGGGCAACCCGCATGTTGCTGCGGCCTCACTCGGCTTCGCCGTGGGCTCCGAGAACGCCAGCATCGGACCGTACGCCACCGCGGGCATCGTCCTCGCGGGCTTCGGCGTGCGCGCCGCGTTCTTGCCCTTCGAGCTGCGCGGCCGACGGCGACACGGACCGACCCTGGATGCGGTGTACTACGTGCCGAGCATGCCGGCGGGTGGCCTGCGGCTGACCTGGAACCTCGAGCTCTAGCCTCCGCGGAGCCTGGCCGTCGCGTTTCCGGGGCCAGAAACAAGGAAACCCCCGCCACTTGCGTGACGGGGGTCTCGATGGCGCACCCAAGAGGAGTCGAACCCCTAACCTTCGGATCCGTAGTCCGACGCTCTATCCAATTGAGCTATGGGTGCTTGAAACTGTTTTCTGGCGGAGTCGGAGGGATTCGAACCCTCGGTGGAGTGATACCCCACACTGGATTAGCAATCCAGCACCTTCGGCCTCTCGGTCACGACTCCAGAATGTGAAAAAGAACGGGCGGAGGCGGAGGGATTCGAACCCACGGACCCTTTCGAGTCGGCGGTTTTCAAAACCGCTGCCTTAAACCACTCGGCCACGCCCCCGTTGGGAGGCCCCGCCCATCTATGCGACTGCCCAGGGGGCGTCAAGGCAGGAAATTACGCCTTTGGCGTGATCCGCTCGATTCCGCCCATCCAAGGCCGCAAAGCTTCGGGGATCACCACGCTGCCGTCGTCCTGGACGTAGTTCTCCAGGATCGCGACCAGCGTTCGACCCACCGCGAGGCCGGATCCGTTGAGGGTCGCGGCGGCGCGCGGCTTGGCCTTCTTGCCGTCGGTCTCGGGGCGGTAGCGCAGTCCCATGCGACGCGCCTGGAAGGTGTCGAAGTTGCTGCACGAGCTGATCTCGCGGAACGCGCCCTGGCTCGGCAGCCACACCTCGAGGTCGTAGCACTTGTGCGCCGAGAAGCTGATGTCGCCGCCGCACAGGGTCATCACCCGATAGGGCAGGCCCAGACGCTGCAGGATGGTCTCGGCGTGGCCGGTGAGCTGCTCGTGAGCCTCTTCGGCCTTCTCGGGCTCGACGAACCACACGAGCTCGACCTTGTGGAACTGGTGCTGGCGGATGAGGCCGCGGACGTCCTTGCCCGCCGAGCCGGCCTCGCTGCGGAAGCACGGCGTGAACGCGCAGTACTTCTTCGGGAGCTCCTCGCCCGCGAGGATCTCTTCGCGGTGGAGGTTGGTCACCGGGACCTCGGCGGTCGGGATCAGGAACGCGTCCTGACCGTTGAGCTCGCCCTGCAGCTTGAACAGGTCGGCCTCGAACTTCGGCAGCTGGCCGGTGCCCTCGAGGATGCTGCGGTGCGCGATGTACGGCACCATCAGCTCTTCGTAGCCGTGCTCGGTGGTGTGCACGTCGAGGAAGAAGTTGATCAGCGCGCGCTCGAGGCGGGCACCGTGGCCCTTGAGCACCGCGAAGCGGGCGCCGGCGAGCTTGGTGCTGCGCTCGACATCGAGGATGCCGAGCTTCTCGGCGATCTCGACGTGGCTCTCGGTCGCGTCCTCGCGCGGCGTGCCCCACCGGCGGACCTCGAGGTTGTCCTCGTCGCCATTGCCCGGCGGCACATCGTCGTGGAGCAGGTTCGGCAGCGCCATCGACAGGGCGTGGCGCTCGGCCTCGATCTGAGCGAGCTCTTCGTCGATGGCGGCGATGCGGTCCTTACCGGCGGCGACCTCGGCCTTGATGCCCTCGGCCTCGTCGCGCTTGCCCTCGCGCATCAGCGCGCCAATCTGCTTCGACAGCGTGTTGCGAGCGGCCCGCAGCTCGTCGCCCTCGGCGATGAGCGCGTTGCGGTTGTCGCGGAGCTCGACGAGACGATCCACGCTGGAGATCAGGCTGTCGTCCGCGTTGCGACGCATGAGGTGCGCCTTCACCAGGTCGGGGTCGTCAGCCAGGATGCGGGGATCGAGCACGGAGTCCTCCTTCTGTGCTCCGCCGGCCTATCCCGGGGAGGGGGAGGCGACGAGCGCGAGCGACATCGGGTGGCGGCCCTCGCCGCAGACGGGCATGGTGCCCGGGAAGGGACTTGGGAGACGCACCGATGTTGCGACAGAGATGGGCGTGGGCCGCACTCGCGGTGTGCGCGCTGGCGACGCTCGGAAACTCGCCGACGAAGCAGGGCCGCGGGGCGGAGCTCACGGAGGCCTTCGACGTGCCCGCCGGTGGCAGTCACCGCGGCATGTTCACGACCACGGGCGGCTTTGCGGACCCCGACCACGAGGAGCTGGTGGTCACGCTCACGGTCGAGCGTACGTCGGAGGACACCGGCTTGGACACGGGATCGCGCGTCGATCTGCGACTACGGCTCGAGGACTGGGACAACACCATTCAGCCCGGGGGACGGTGGACGCTGTTCGCGTCGCGCTTCCCGGCGGAGCTCGAGATTGCCAACACCAGTAGGGAGGACGTGCGCGTCGCGTTCACCGCGGTGGCGATCTCCGAGGTGGTCGGGCCCGGGGACCACGAAGCCTCGGACCTCGTGCTCGCCTACGGCGCCGACTAGCGGGTCGCCGGAGACAGCTTCAGGCCGACCATGACCTGGAGTGGGGCCGTGGGGCGGGCACCGAACGGACGCCAGGACGTGTGCGCCGTGCTCTGGGTCAGGTTCGTGCCGGTGGCATACACCGCGAGATTCGGCAGGACCTGGGCCTCCGCGGCCGCATCGAGCAGGAGCAGTGCGGGGATGTCGTCCTCGTCGAGGGCTCCGCTGTCCGCGATGTCACGCATGCCGCTGCGTGCGGTGGCGCCGAGGCCGAGACGCAGGCGGCGGGTCTCGATGCCGATGCGTCCGCTGCCGCTGTGGGTGGGCACATAGGGCAGGCCGTCGCCGGCCGACACGCTGCCGAACTGGGGGAACGAGGACACGAAGTCGCTGCGGAAGCGGCCGTGGGTCAGGGTGTAGGTGCCCTCGACCGGCAGCTTCCAGCCATTCGGCAACATCCACGTCTGACCGACCACGCTCTCGAGACCGACGACGAGCACCCGACCGCCGTTGAACTGCAGATCGACCAGGGCCCCGTCGCAGCCGCCGCTGATCGTGCACTGACCGGTGAGGTTCAGGTAGTCGTTGACGTAGCCGGTGAGCTCGCCGTGCAGGCCGCCCGAGTGGGCTCGAATGCCAAGCTCGCTGTTCCAGCTCACCTCGGGGTCGACCTCGGCGGGCTGTCCGGGCGCGACGGGCGAGAAGCCCTTGTGGATGCCGGCGAAGACGTCCACGCCATCGCTGAGGGCGGCGAGCATGCCGACGCCCGGCAGCCACACCGCGCGCAGGGTGGGGGACTTGGCGCTGTCACCGACGTCGTGCTGCTCGGTCTGGATGACCTCGACCCGCGAGCCGGGGAGCACGTGGAGGCGCCCGACCTCGAAGTCCTCCTGGACGTGCACGGCCAGGGCGTCGGCGCTCGACCGTGCGTCGAGCAGCACCTCGGTGTCCTCACCGGCGTGGACCAGCTGTCCCCCGGTCATCGCGTGCGCTTCCTCGGTGTGGCGCCGGTACACGCGGTCGCCGTGTACGCGCAGTCCGAAGCGCAGGGTGCTGGACCAGCCCTCGCCGAACACTTCCCAGCGTCCGCGGGTCTGTACGCCGAACGCGTGGTACTCGCGGTGGTTGGTGCCGATCTGCAGCAGCTGCTCTGGCGTGAGGCTGTCCGCCTCTCCGCGGAGGATGGCCATGTACGCGGCCGCGCTGCCACCGCTCGGGTCGGCCTGGAGCAGGTCGTGGGTGTCGATGCCGCTCGCGAAGCGGTTGAACTTGGTCCAGTCCCGGCTCAGCCAGTGGTGGTAGGCGACGGTGTGGACCCGCACGGCACCGAGGTCGGCCTTCCACGAGAGCTCGGCCTGAGTCCGGTTCCACGCCATGTCGCCCAGTTGGCTCGCGGCGTAGCGCCGGTAGGGGTTGACCTCGTAGTCGGACATCGCGAGGCCGAGGTAGGTCTCGTGGCTGCTCTCGTGTGCGAAGCCGAGCTTGACCTGCACGCGGTGGCCGTCGGCGGGCTGCACGAAGCCCTTGAGCATCGCCTCGGTGCGGGCGAAGCCGGTGGGACCGCCATCGTCGAGCTGCTTGAACCCGGCCGTCTGCAGGTGCACCACCTCGCCGAGGATGCCGGCTCGCTTGCCGCCGGTTCCGCCCCAGGCATGGGCCTTGTAGGTGCCGCGCAGACCCATCGCGAGATCGAGGCCGCCGTCCGGGCCCTCCGGAACGTCGCGGGTCTTGAGGTTGATGGCGCCCCCCACGGTCTGGGGACCGTGCGTGGTGGCGGCGGGGCCCTTGAAGACCTCGACGCCCACCAGTCGCGTGCTCATCGGGAAGTAGTAGGCGGCCGGGGCCGCGTAGGGGGCGGGCACCAGCGGGATGCCGTCCTCGAGCAGCGTGATCTTCGCGCTGCGGTCACTGTTCACGCCGCGGATGCCGATGTTCGGGCGCAGGCCGAAGCCGTCCTCGCCGCGGGTGGTGATGCCGGGTACGGTGGTGACGACCTTCTCGATGTCGTCGTACTCCCAGGTCTCGAGCGTCTCGGCGTCGACTTGATGCGCGGAGCCAGCGACGCGGGGCGTGCCGTCCGGCGCGTAGACGATGAGGTCCTCGCTGTCCCAGTCATCCCAGTCGCTGCCATCGTCGACAGGCTCGTCCTCGGGCGGGAGGGCGGTGTCTTCCGTCGCGGAAGCGGGCGGCGGGACTTCGGTCTCGGGAGCGGGCACTGCCCGGGCGTCCGGCGTCGGCTCGTCGGCGTCGGGGGCCGGAGCCTCCGGAGCAGGCGCAGCTTCGGGCGCCGGAGTGTCGGCTTCGGGAGCCTGGGGCGCGATCTCCTCGGATGCCGTCGGGGTCTCGGTCGCCGGCTCCGAGGGGGCCTCGTCCGAGGGCGTGGGCTCCTCGGCGCGAGCCACGCCAGCGGCGAGCAGCATCGCGGCAACGGCGGCATGCATGCGCGTGCCTCCCAGCATGTCGCGCACGGGACCGAACCATGCCGAGAGCAGGTCGTCCCCGTGGTTGCGGGTCTCGGGGGCGATGCCGAACGCGGCCACCGGCTCCGGGCCGGCCAGCTCGAGGGTCCCGGCGAGGCGGTCCCACAGCGCCAGCCAGGTGCCGAAGTTGCGGTCGTCGGTGCCGAGACCGTGGTGGATCTGATGCTGCGCAGGCGAGATCAGCCAGTTCTCTGCTGGCCCGAAGCGCAGCCACACCTCGGAGTGGCGCAGGTTCCCACTCGCGACGTTGAGCACGAAGCCGATGCCGTGCACGCCGAGCAGCGTCCATGGGGACGCGGCCTCGCGAAACAGCCAGAAGAAGCCCGTGGCCATCGCCGTGGTGACCACCAGCCCGCGAAGCTGGTAGACGAGCGACTCGAGCGGGTGGATACGGTGAAACGTCAGCGGGGTCAGCACTTCCGCGGAGTGGTGGACCTGATGGATCGCCCACAGCGCGGGGATGCGGTGCATGGCGTAGTGCACCGCGAAGCGCGACAGGTCCCATGCGACGAACAGGCACACGCTGTACAGCGCGACGATGACCGTGGGGTCCGCGGAGAGCTCGGGTCGTCCCAGGAGCGCGTCGATGCGGCGAACCCCATGGGTGGCGAGTGCGAACGCGGCACCCGTCGTCGCGCCAGCGAGTGCGAGGCCGAGCAGGCGTCGGCCCACGTACAGCTGCACGTCGAGCCAGGTGGAGCGGTGGCGCAGTGCCGCCAGGAAGCGCCCTGGGCTCGCGTGTCCGCCACTCAACCACACCGCTCCGGCGACGGCCGCGGATGCGACCAGTCCACCCCAGAACGTGCGGCTGCCCGGATCCATGAACGGTCCGAGCAGGGCGTCCACCACCGGCAGTTCCGCGATCAGTCGTTGTCTCCCGCGGCTTCGCTCGGGATCTCGAGGAGGAGCACGGTCGCGAAGTCGCCAGAGAGCAGGTCGGTGACGAGCTGTACCGCCTCGTACAGTTCGGTCGCCGCGGTCGGGTTCGCGGTGATCAGCTCGTCGAGGGGCTGGTCCTCCATGGACTCGGCGACGGCGATGGCGTCGGTGATCGCGGTGTCGAGTGCCACCGCGACGTCGCCGTGCCCGAGCTCGGTGAGCAGCGCATCGAAACCGTCCGATTCGCCGCCCCGGACCACGGCCTGGGTCGCGACGAGGTTCTCGGCAATCCAGCTCACGGAGTGGTCGGAGAGGCCGGACTCGACCAACAGCGTGCAGTCGAGGGTGCAGTCGCGCAGACCCATGGGTTCGGCGAGCTTGCGGTCCTTGGTCGCGAGATCCAGGTAGAACAGGGCGTTGTACACCTCGTTCAGCGCCTCGCTCCGGCTTGCCCACGGACTGGCGCCCTCGATGAGCGCGGTCGTGAGCTCGGCCTGCCAGCGGGTGGCGAGCTCGGTCGCGATACCGTCCGAATGGGCGACGAGGGCGCGGGCGTAGTCCGCGCGGTTGGCGCGCACGCCGGCGTCGCCGAGGGCCGTCCACTGGGCGTCGATGCCGACCTGGCTCGGGCACTCGGTGGAGAGGGGCGCAAAGAGCAGGTGCTCGAGCGCGTCGAGGCCGTAGCTGTTCACGAGGTTCGCGGTGAAGAAGTCCGCCTCGTCCCACACCGCCTCGACCGTCTCCGTGTCGACGCGACAGCCGCTCACCGCGTCGGGCCAGGAGTAGACCTCGTCGCGCAGGTCCTCGCCGCCGACCGCCGTCAGCGAGCTCGCCGCGGGGCCGATCTGGAGCATCTCGAGGCGCTGCCAGGTGGCCATGGCCACCAGGAAGTCGGCCTGAGCGGCCTGCTGCTCGGTCACGCCGTCGCCAACCTCGAGAGCCAGCTGCCAGGCTTCCAGTGAGGCGTCGAGGGTTCCGAGGTCGGACGAGAACTGCTCGAGCTCCTGCTGGATCAGTCCACCGACCGGATCCAGCGCGAGGACGATGCTCTCCTCGGGCAGGCTCGCGCCGCCGGGCGCGTCACAGGCCGCGGGCTGCAGGATCGCGGCAATGCCGAGTCCCGCGAACAGAGCCGCGTTTCCGAGGCGACTACCAGCCGTTCTGTCCATGCTCGTCTCCCAGGTTGGCGGCGTCGAAGCCGTAGGCCTCGCCGATCAGGCCCCGCGCCTCGCGGAGCGCGGTCGCGTAGGCCGTGAGGTCGTCCCCATCGAGGGCCGGCGCGGTGCCCATCTTGTCCATCACGGCCGCGAAGTCGTCGTCGGACAGCGGGCTGTGGGGGCTGAACTGCAGCGACAGCGCGAAGCCCTTCATCTCGGACCAGTGCTTGGCGTGGCCCGCGAAGTCGTAGTCGCCGGTGCCAATGGCCTCGGTATCGACGATCACCTCGTTGATGTAGTGCACGATGGTCGCGGCGATGGCGGACTCCCAGGCGAGCACGGCCTGGTCGCGGTAGCCGCGAAGTTCGTCGAGCTGCGCCTCGTCGAGGTCGCCGTCGATCGACGCGAGCAGGGCACGGCCGCCGTGGAAGCCGGCCCAGGCGTCCTCGGTGAACGTGGTGGCGCTCACCGCGCCGAGGTCACGCTTGGCGGCGTTGGCGCTGGCACCCCAGCAGACCTCGCTGCCGAGGTCGATCGAGCCGCTGTCGTCGGCATCCTTCACGCCGGCGGCGATCTCGTCCTTCGTCCACTCGCCGTACGACGCGGAGGCACCGAAGTAGCCGAAGCCTTCGTCCCACGCGTGTTCCAGCTCCGTGTACGCCTTGCCCTCGGCCGGCGCGCTGTGGTCGGCGAGCAGGCCCTTTCCGTCGACGTCGTCGTCGAGGTAGTCGTCCGCACCCTGGGAGAAGGCGACGGCGCCGAGCAGGAACTTCTGCAGCAGCTGCTGCAGGTCCTGGCCCTCGGCGGTCACGTACACGGCGCTCACCGGTGCGCCGTCGGGATCGAGCGGAGGAGCGCTGTTCCAGCCCACGGCCTGGGCGTCGAGGGTGTCAACCCACAGGTCGACCAGCGCCTCCGGGCTCTCGGCGCCCGGCCAGCCTACGAACGCGGTCTGCCAGTCGACGTGGTCGGTCACCGTGTCATTGCCGGCGAGCTTCTCGCGGAGGTTCTTGTCGCTGGAGATGTCGTCGTAGACGCTCTGATCGAGGGGGAGGTCCGCGGAGAAGCCGACCTCGAGGCTGCCCGCGACCGACGAGTCGAAGCCCAGGTAGAACTCGAGCTCACCCGCGACCTCGCCCTCGGTGGGGAAGAAGCTGCCGCCGTTGAGCCGGTCGGTGAGTCCGCCGATGTGGCCCTTCATGTCGTCGATGAGCACGTGCCGGAAGGTCTGCCCGCTGTACGAGACCGAGCTCTCGCCGCCGCGCTCGAACGCGTAGGTGGTCGCGTCGGTGGTGTCGTCGCCACCGGGGCCGTTGCAAGCGAGGAGGGTGAGCAGGGGAAGCAGACGAGGCATGGCATTCGCTCCGTGAAAATGAAAATCACTTTCAGTGAGACTCCGTTCTAGCGGACAGCACCACGGTCGTCCACCCCGGAAGACCCGCTGTGGTGCGGGTCATCGCGAAAACGTAGACGGGAGGCGGCTGTTCTTGAAAGTGACTTTCAAGAATCGAGAGGATCACCGGGAGAGGCGAACCCACCCCAGCTCTTCCTCGTCCAGCTGGTGCCGCATGATCTTCAGGGCTGCCTTCTGGCGGTCCCGGTACTGGGCCTTCCACTCGCCGAGGACCTCGCGAACCGCAGGAGAGGCATCCTCCATGGCGTGGTCGTAGGCCGTCTTCTGCGCGCGGTTGCCGATCAGGTCCAGTGCCGCCGCCACCTCGCGCTTCTGATCCGCGATCTGCGCGGTCTCCGGTGACAGGGTGAGGGTCACCACATCACCCTCGTCCGCGAGCGCCACCCCCTCCGAGGCCCGGAAGCTCGTCTCTTCGACGAGCAGCGTCGCCTGGATCTTGCAGCGCACGTGGGTGGGCACCTCGATGGCCACCCGTCCCTCGCTGTCGGTCGCCGCGAGAGGCAGCCAGACGCAGCTCGCCACGTAGGCGCCCTCGACCGGCGTGCCGTCGGC
Source organism: Deltaproteobacteria bacterium (assembly GCA_006226595.1). Taxonomy (GTDB): domain Bacteria; phylum Myxococcota_A; class UBA796; order UBA796; genus M1803. Next base: position 25,873 of record SBGP01000030.1, on the reverse strand, counting down.
CTCTCGCACCTCGATGGTCAGCGGACGAGTGCGGACCGCGTCGACCTTGCACCCCTCGGGGGTCCAGCTCAGGTGGCCGATCGGGCGCTCCCCGTCGAGCAGCGTGGTGTCGCCGGTCGGCGCGTGCGTGGCGACGCCGAGCCCGCGCGCCGTGGGGTGCAGGAAGGACACGTCGCGGCTGCGGTACACGGCGGCCTCGGGCGCCGTGCAGTAGTGCACGGAGTGGCCGGCGGCGATCAGCCCCCACGCGGTGTCTTCGGCCTCGGCGCGCGAGGTGGACCCGGACAGCTGCCACGCGAGCACGCCGCCGACGAGCGCGAGACCGGCTCCGACGAGGACGAGGGCGCGCTGGTTCATGGTCACATCCGAAGGAGGACCGTGCCCTTGGCGAACACGGTGCGGTGGGTGGGGAGCACGCCATCGGCCAGCTGCGTGGTCTCGGCGTAGCCCAGATACAGGGCGGTGCCCGGGTGCTGCAGCCATGTAAACAGCACCGAGCTGGTGAGCGAGGGGCCGTCTTCCGAGTCGAGCACGTGCTGGCCGATCAGCCGCACGCCGAGCTGCTGAGTGAACTGCCACGTCGCGCGCGTCCGCACGCTGGAAGCCCAGCGGAGCGCGCCGCTGTCGGGGGTGAGCCGGTCGTGGCGGACCACGGTGTCGAGGCGCAGTCCGGCGGTGGGCCGTAGCGTGGTGTCGAGGGTCGCCTCCACGCGGTTCGCCTGGTCGAGCGTGCGCCAGTCGATGGTGCGCGACAGGCCCAGATCGGCGTCCCATGAGAGCCAGCGAGTGCTGTCGCCGCCGAAGCCCACGTCGAACCACCGTCCCGGAACGACGAGGCCCTGCTCGACGGTCTCTCGGGTGCCGACCTCGACGTTGGCCTTGTACAGGCCGCCGAGCACGGTGCTCGCGTATACCGAGGCGGTTCGGTAGCTGTCGCCCTCGTCTTCGACGCGCATGCTCGCGGAAGCGCCGGGCGTCAGGGTGTTCACGATACCGCCGGGCTCGAAGGTCCACGATGCGCCGCCGCCGCCGTCCACGGCGCCCGATTGTGTTCGGAAGCCGGTCTCCTGGCGAACGCCGGGGGTGCTCTGGAAGACGTACATCGAGGTGCCGAAGCCCGCGGCCGCCGAGCGCTGCAGGACCGCGCTGTTCGCGCTTCCGTACAGGGTCGGGCCGTCGTCGGCTCCGGTGAGCGTGTGCAGCGTGTACGCCGAGAAGGTCCACCGCTCGCCGATGGGCGTGAACAGCTGGGCCTCGGCGCTGTCGTGGGCACCGCGCAGGCCGTCGTTACCGAACAGCCGCTTGTCCGCGAAGGTCACGCCGACATGACCGCCGTCGAGCACGTCCACCGCGAGTCGGCCGACGCTGTTCGTCGCGAGAGCGCCGTCCACGTCTTCCTCGGCGAATCCGGGGGCGCCGTACTGGTGCACCGAGGCGCGGGGGCTGCGGTCGAGCGCGTGGAGGACGCCGGTGGCGAAGGGACCCTCGCGTCCGGTGAGCTTCAGGCCGTACACGGGGTTCACGATCGACCGCGAGTACAGCGTCGACGCCTGGTCGGCGTAGAAGCCCGCGCCATCGAGGAAGAACGGGCGTCGCTCCGAGAAGTAGAACGCGAAGCGCTGGTTCACGTCGATGGGCGTCTCGTCGTTCTCGACCTGGCTGAAGTCCGGGTTGAACGTCGCGCCGAGCCCGATGTTCGGGGTGATGCCGTACTTGAGGTCGAGGCCCGGGCGGACCGTGCGCGGACCGAAGGGCGCCCACTCCATCTTGTCGGTCTCGGGGTCGCGCGCCGCCGTCTCGACCACCGCGAGCTCGCCGCGGATCTCGAGCCCCGAGCCCACGTTCGGCGGGTCGATGGCAATGGGATGTCCCTGGGTGAACACGCGGGGCACGTTGCGCTCGATCTCCGGCCACGCATACTTCACGCCGAGACCGGGGACCTTGCGGGTGATGATCAGCCGCCAGTCCTGCTCGCCCTCGGTGCCCGCGTACTTCAGCGAGCGGAAGGGCATCGCGATCTCGAGATCGTAGCCGTGGTCCCCGACGAGCTTGCCCTTGCTCCGGAAGACCGTGTCCCAGTTCATGTTGTAGCTACCCGGCAGGACCTGCATGTCCTGCTGGATACCGATCGCGTTCAGGTAGAAGATGTAGCCGCTGCCGCCCTCGGCGAAGGGGTCGAGGTACAGCCCGATCTGGTCGTCGGCGTTGATCAGCTCCCGGGCCGAGACCCGTGCGCGGATCGGCACCGCGGAGTCGCGCACGCGCACGCCGATGTACAGCGTCCGCTCGTCGTGGAGCATGCGGATCTCGGTGCTTCCCGCAGGCGCGCCGCCCGCCATCGGCAGGTACTGCTGGAAGTCGGTGACCAGCGCGCCCTGTTCCCAGGCGGCCTCGTCCATGCTGCCATCCACGCGCACGTCCACGTCGCTCAGCTCGGGAATGTCGAGCGGAGCGGCGAGGGCGAGTCCGGCGAGCAGGGAGAGCACGCCGCCCGTTCACCTGTCCCATCGCGATGCACAACCCACGGCGACAGATTCCGACGTCTCTCCGTCCGCCAGCGAGCTACCTGTGGCCGGTGAGTTCGCCCCTTTCCTATCGCGCGGTGCTTGCCGCGAACGTGGACTTCCGTCGGGTCTGGCTCGGGGAGGTGGTGAGCTTCCTCGGCGACTGGTTCTCGCTGATTGCCCTGTACACGGTGGTTCAGGAGCTCACGGACTCGACGACCGCCATTGCCGGCGTGCTCGTCGGCAAGACCCTGCCGATCTTCCTGGTCACGCCGATTGCTGGTCCCCTGGTCGATCGCTTCGACCGGCGGCTCATCCTGCTCGCGACCGACGTGGCCCGGGCGGTGCTCGTGCTCGGGCTGATGGCGGCGTGGCAGTGGCAGTCGCTTCCGCTGCTGTACCTGACCCTGGCGCTCCAGATGGCGTTCTCGGGCCTGTTCATCCCGGCGCGCACCGCGGTCATCGGGCAGGTGTGCACCGAGCGGCAGCTTCCGGTGGCCATGGCGCTCTCCGGCGGCACGTGGTCGATCATGCTCGCGTTCGGGGCGGCCATCGGCGGGGTGCTCACCGAGATCGTGGGCATCCACGGGGCGTTCGCGCTCGATGGCCTCACGTACCTGCTCTCCGCGTGGTTCCTGTGGGGGCTGCCGAGCCTGCCGCCGGAAGAGAGCGAGCACGGCAGCGACAAGAGCTTCGCCGAGGGCCTGCGCTACATCCGCTCGCATCCCTGGCTCGCGACCACCCTGTCGCTCAAGCCGGCGATGGCGGTGCAGTCAGCGGCGCTCGTCACCGTGCCGCTCTACGGAAACGGGGTGTTCGAGAAGGCGGCGGGGCCTCTGTTCATCGGGCTGCTGTACTCGGCGCGCGGCTTCGGAGCACTGGTCGGCTCGATGGGCACGCGGCTGCTCACCGGCGACAGCGATCTCGCCATGCGGCGGGCGATGCTCCCGTGCTTCGTGCTCGCGGGCGGCTCGTACGCCCTGTTGTCGTGGGCGCCGAGCATCGGCTGGGCGGCGGTCGGGTTCTTCGGAGCCGCGGTCGGCACCGGCACGATCTGGGTCTTTGGCGGCACCCTGGCTCAGCGAGCCTCCGAGGGCCCCCTGCGCGGGCGGGTGTTCGCGGTGGAGTGGGGTGTGATGACCCTGGTCAGCGCGGGCACGGCGTATGTCGCGGGCGTGGTGACCGATGCCTGGGAGCTATCGGCGCGCGACCTCACCGGCGCGATGGCCCTGTACATGCTGCTTCCCGCGGTGATCTGGCCGCTCGTCGCGATGAAGACCGCACCGCGGGAGTAGTCAGCTCCGCGTGGTCGCCACGTCCCGGATGTAGGACTCGCGCAGGGCGATGCCCTCGCGGATGGAGCGCGAGAGGCCGAAGAACGCGAGGGCCGCCGCCGGCACGAGCAGGGCGAGGCCGGGGATGCCGAACGCGAGGAACGCGGTGCCCAGCGACGCGCTGTCCGGTCCGTCGAGCAGTGCGATGACGCCCATGAACAGCAGGCCGAAGGAGAACAGCCCGTAGAAGCAGCCGAGCAGGCCGAGGATTCCGAGGACGCGGTAGACGAAGAACGGGCCGCTGCGGCCGACCATGCGGGAGTAGGGGGTACCGTTCTGTCGTGTCCTCGTGTTCTTGTTCATGCTGGGAAGCTGTGCACGCTTCGCCAGATGGCAAGGACGGACCGGGTCAGTCGCGCTTCATCGCTTCGCGGACGACCGGCGAGAGGGTGCCGACGCTGGTCAGCCACAGCTGGTGCACCGCGCGGGTCGCGCCGACGTGAAGCAGACGCCGTGCCGCGGCGTGGTCCGGGTACTCGGCAGCGCTCGTCTCGACGAGGATCACGTAGTCGAACTCGAGGCCCTTCACGGCCTCGACCTCGGTGACCTCGACGCCGGGAGCGAAGGTGAAGTCCTGGTTCTCGACGAGGCGCAGGCGCGGGACCTCGCCCTTGTCCAGGCCGCGGTGGTAGAGCCGCGACAGGTCCTTGCTCGGTGTGAGCACCGCCACGGACGCGAGGGGCTCCGCGCGGATGAGCTCCTTGAGCACGTCCGAGAGGAAGGCGACGGTCGCGCCGTGGTCGGTGAACTGGAACAGCTCGACCGGTGGGCCCGAGCGCGTGGTCAGCGGCACGTCGTCGTCTTCCCAGTACTCGCCGAGCAGGTCGACGGCGAAGCTGACGATGGGATGGCTGCTGCGGTAGGCGACGCGCAGCGTGTTCACGGCCGTGCCTTCGACGCCCAGATGCCGGAAGAAGTCCTCCCAGCTGGTGAAGCCGGACTCCTGCATGACGTGCTGCTGGGTGTCGCCGGCGAGGGTGATGCTCTGCTCGCGATCGAGGGTCTCGATGAGCACCCGGACCTCGATGGGCGAGAAGTCCTGCACCTCGTCGATGGCCACGTGGCGGTAGTTGAGCGGGCGCCCCTTGTGGCGGAGCGGCCCGACGCGGAGCTGCCAGGCGCGCAGGAGCAGGGCGTCGTCCTCGTGGTCGAGCTCCGCGGTCACCTCGCGGTCGCCGTCGAGCCACGCGACGATCTCTTCGTTGCGGTCGCGACTCCACGTGGTGATGCGCTCGATCTCGGCGGCGGAGAAGCTGCCGGGGGCGAGCTGCTGCACGACGCGCTGGAGCAGCGGCGCGTTGACGAGCACGCTCATCCAGTCGTCGACGGCCTGCTCGCGGGTGTTGGGCGCGTCGACATCGCGAACCTGGGCCTCGAGCGCGGCGAGGATCACCGGGTGGTTCTTGAGGCGGAGTACGACGGCGGGGGTGTCGTCGCGGCGCTTCTTCGGCAGCTTCTGGAAGTGGTTGCGGCGCTGCTCCTCGGCCCACTCGGGGAACGCGCGGACCTGGGCGTTCTCGACGCCGAGGGCGGGAAGCACGTGGGCGACGTAGTCGCGCAGGGCCTTGCTGAACACGACGAACATCGTGCGCGCCGAGTCGATGCTCGGGTCGTCATAGGCGAGGTAGGCGATGCGGTGCAGCGCGACCGTGGTCTTGCCGGAGCCGGCGGTGCCGCGGATGACGACGAAGCCGGACTTCGGCTGGGTGATCAGCTCGAACTGCTCGGCGTCGATGAGTCCGGCGATGTCGGGCAGGCGCTTGTCGGTGCGGCGACGGTGTCCCTCGAGGTCCGTGCCGAGGCGACGACCGCTGCCCTGACCGGGGTCGTGGGCGCGCATCGCGGCCCCTTCGCCGCCGGCCATGCGAGGCGCTTCCTGCTGTTCCTGGCGCCACTCGCCATCGTGGAACGAGAAGCTGCCCTCGGGGGAGAGGATGCGCTCGAGCTGGCCGCCGCGAATGGCGACCGTGCGTCGGGCGACGACCTCTCCGATGAGCTCGCGCGTCCCGATCTCCTCCTCGTACTCCTCGCCCTGCTGGTAGCGGTAGAAGATCTTGGAGATCGGGGCGTCGCGCCAGTCGACGATGCGAATGCCGCGCTGGATGCGAGTGGCCTTGCCCAAACACAGGTCGCGCTCGCGGCCTTCTTCGCGCAGCCGCAGGTGTGCGAAGTACGGCGAGTCCGGGTCGACCTGGGGGCGCTTGCGGGCTTCGCGCAGCTGGTCGAGAAGCGAGTACTGGCGGTTGTACTGCTCCATGAGCGCGCCCTTGTCTTCTTCCTTCGCGCCGACCATCTCGTCTCGAATGCGCACGAGCTCCGCGACGATGCCGGCCTCGGAGGGCGGCAGCTCGTACGGGATCTCCTCGAGGAGGTTGCGGACACTCGCGAGGAGGTCGAGCTCTTCCTGGATGATGCGGTGCTCGGACAAGGTCGGGTTCCCGGGAAACCGGAGTGATATCCCATGGGCCCGGAGAGGGAAACCGCAGCCGGGGATGCGCATCGCGAGAGCGCCGGGTAATCGGCGGGTGGAGGCCCCATGTCGCATGTCGTCACGCGTCCTCGCGAGCCCTTCCTCGCGGTGGACGGCAAGATCCGGGTCCATCAGGTCCCCGCTGCGCGGGACAACCTCGTGTGGCTCGTCGAGTGCACCGCCACCGGCGAGACCGCCGTGGTCGACGGCCCGGGCGCGAAGGAGGCTCTCGCGTACGCGGAGGCCCACGGACTCGAGCTCGGCGTGGTGCTCAATACCCACACCCACCACGACCATATCGGCGTGAACATGGACCTCGCGCGGCGCGGGCTGCTCGACGGGATGCGGGTCGTGGGTTGCGGCGCCCGGGCGTCCGAGATCCCCGGGCTCACCGAGCCGGTGGGGGACGGCGACACCGTTCGCGTCGGCGAGGTCGAAGGCCAGGTGTGGCTGACGGAGGGGCACATCGACGGGCATCTCTCCTTCGTGTTCGTCGGCGAGCAGGGCGACGGCGTCGTGTTCTGTGGCGACACGCTGTTCACGGGGGGATGCGGCTACCTCTTCGACGGCCCGCCCGAGAAGATGCACCACTCCTTGCAGCGGCTGGCCTCGCTCCCCGACGACACCCGCGTGTGTTGTGCCCACGAGTACACCGAGGACAACCTGCGCTTTGCGTGGAGCATCGACTGGGAGAACGCGGGGCTGTCGCAGCGCATTCGCGAGGTGTGGGCCGTGCGCGCCGACGGCGGCTGCGCGGTGCCCTCGACCATTGGCGAGGAGAAGGCGACCAACCCGTTCCTCCGCGGTCGTCCGCTCGTGCGCGCACTGTGCGAAGCGGCACCCGACGCGGACCTCTCGTCACCGGCGGCGATCTTCGCCGCGGCCCGTCGCCTCAAGAACGGCGGCGCCCACAAGAGCCTGACCGATGACGACCTCCCGCTCTGATCTGGGGCCCTGGGCCTGGGCACGCGCTGCATTCATCGCGTTCCACCTCACCGCGATCACGCTCATGGCGCTCCCCGCGCCGGGTGGCGGCATGTCGCGCACCGCGTGGAAGACGCCGACGGTGCAGGCCGAGTTTCGCGCGTGGACCGGCCGCGTGAACGCGATGGGCATGGACTACACGCCCGCAGAGTTCGAGGACACGCTGTGGGACCTCGCGTCGGGGCTGATGAAGGCGCGCAGCAAGGTGTTGGCGCCGTTCGGGACCTACTACCGCTACACGGGCACGGCGCAGTCCTGGCGCATGTTCGTGGCTCCGCACCGCTTTCCGGCCCGCCTCGAGTTCCGCATCGAAGAGAATGGCAAGTGGCGCACGATCTACGCGACGCGCAGCCCCGATTTCCGGTGGCACGCCGAGCACTTCGATCACGACCGCATGCGCTCCGCGGTGTTCCGCTACGCGTGGCCGCACTACGCCGCGCACTACAACCGCTTCTCCGAGTACTACGGCCGCATGGCGCTGCGTGAGTTCCCCGAGGCCACGGCCTTCGAGTCTCGCTTCTTCGCCTACCGCACGCTGTCGCCGGAAGAGGCCGCCTCGGGCATGGATCCGGACGGCAACTACGGCTCGTCGCGGGTGATTCGCCGATGAGACGCTTCGCGGCCTTCTTCGACCAGCGTGAGCCGGCGACGCCGCTGGCGTTGTACCGCATCCTCGTCGGGATGAGCGTGATCTCCGCGATCGGCTCGGTCGTGTGGGCCGGGCTGGTGCCCGTCATCTGGCACGAGATCGCCGACGGCGGCATGCGCAAGCTGGTCCAGGGCAACCCGGTGATCGACGCGCTCGGTGGTCCGACGCCACAGGTCGTGTGGGGGCTTGTGTGGGCATCGCTGCTCGGTGGCCTCGCGATGGTCCTCGGAGTGGGCGGGCGGTTCTCGGTCCTCGTCACCGCGCTCGCGTTTCGGGCCGTGACCTCGCTGAACAACCACACCGGCGGAAGCTACGACCTGCTCATCGCGAATGCGCTGTTCCTGTGCTTCCTCGCGCCGTCGACGGCGACACTGTCGCTCGACTGCAAGCTCCGCACGGGCGCGTGGACGGATGACACGCCGCGGCCGAGCTGGGTGCGCTGGCTGATCGTGTACCAGATCGTGCTCGTGTACTGGACGACGGGCCTGCAGAAGGTGTCGAGCCACTGGGTGCCCGGCGGCGACTTCTCGGCGCTGTACTACATCCTCCAGCAGCCGAGCTGGCACCGCTTCGACATGCGCTGGGTGTCGAGCTTCTTCCTGTTCACGCAGATCGGAACGGCGGTCTCGTGGTTCTGGGAGGTGTTCGCGCCGCTGTGGGGACTCTCGGCCTACTACGCGGCGACGGCCGAGCGTGAAGGCAAGCTCCGAGCCTGGTTCAACCGCATGCATGTGCGCGAGGTCTACCTGGTGCTCGGCGTGATCTTCCACCTGGTGATCCACGCGCTGATGAACGTGGGGCCGTTCTCGATGATCTCGCTCGCGTTCTACCCGGCGTTCTACGGCCACGACGAACTGACCGCAGCCTGGTCGAGGCTGCGGTCCAAGGGGTGACGCGCCCGAATGAGGGCGCGCCGGAGCGAAGGGACGGACGCTAGGGCCCGATGACCAGCGTCGCGGCCTGCTTGGTCGGATCGAAGCTGTTGTCGATGCTCGGCCAGCTCGCGAGCTGGTTCGGGACCGACCACGTCTGACCGGTCTCCTCGACGATGGTGATCGACCAGTCACCCTGCGGGATCTGGTCGGGCACGGTCACGACTTCCTGGGTGCCGTCGGCGAGCGTGTGCAGCGCGCCAGGGATCCAGGTGACCTGGATCTCGGGCAGGTAGCTCGGCGTGTTCAGCGGGATGTCGTAGGACTCGTCGACGGTGCCGTCACCGTCGTCGTCGTAGGAGTTGTTCTCGCCAGCGAGGGTGGCGCGGAACAGCGGGCTCACGAAGGCCTGGGCGGCCCAGGTCGAGTCGTCGCCGGTGTCGCCGAGGTACTGCAGGTAGATCTTCGGCCAGGTGTCGATCAGGCCGTTGCCCTCGAGGCCCGGCGGCTCGTCGGGCACGCCGTCGAGGTTCGCGTCGACGATGCTGGTGAGGATCGCGGTCTGGCAGGGTGCGGGAGCGGTCGGGTCGAACGGGCCGTCGAGGTGCACCTCTCCGAGTCCCGGCACGTCCGTGTGCACGCCGGTGGCGCGCAGCGCGAACTGCTGTGGGAACGGGCCGCCCGCATTCGCGGTCGCGATGCTGATGTCGGGTCCGTTGCCGCTCGACGCGTCGATCTGCGCGCTCTCGATGGTGAACGCCGGGCGCTCGGTGGTCAGCCGCACGGCGAGCGCGACGGTCACGTCGTCGGCGAGCACACCGCCGTACACCGAGACGGGTGCGAGGGCCTGGCTCACGACGTCCGCCACGTGGGCGCCGATGACGTCACCGCAGGTGGCGCCGGCGAGCACGCTGATCTGCGTGCTGAAGTAGAAGTCGTTGTCCTGGTCCATGAACCCGCTGACGAGCCAGTCGCCGTCGGGCACGTTGGTGATCGACCAGTGCGCACCCGACAGGCCGGCGAGGCTCGGATCGGTGAACGCGCTTCCCGGGACCGTGGTGAAGGTCTCGGGACTACCGGTGCCGGCCGGCGGACCGGGGTTGGCGGCGTCGGTGACGAACAGGATGGTGTGCGTCGGGTTGTCGACCGAGTCGGCCGCGACCGTGCCGGCGATGACGTTGAGCGGCGTCTCCCGGTCGTCGGCAAGGGGAGCCGAGTACTGGCATGCCGTGAACGAGAGGGCGAGGACTGCAAGGATGGCGATACGCATGCGGACCCTCAGAAGCTGTAGGAGAGCGTGCCGTGGAGGCGACCGGCGACCTTGTGGCCGAGCGGGTGTTCCTCTACGGGGTTGAAGAAGCCGAGGATGTTCTGGCCGGCGACGGCCAGCTCGAGGTTTCCGTCGGCGAACGGCCGCGCGCCGACGCGGGCGTTGAGCCACACGCGGGTCGGCAGGTCGATCTCGTTGACGAACAGCTGGCCCGAGGAGTCGAACTCACGCTGACGCCACCGCTGCATGGAGGCGAAGAGCACGTCCGCCGAGAGGTCGATGTCATAGGGCGTACGGTACATGACCCCGGAGTTGAGCTTGAGGGCGCTCGTGCCCAGGTCGACGTTCTTCTCACCGCCATCGTTCTCGACCAGGCGGGTGAGGGTGGCGTTGGCGTAGATGTCGAGACCGTCCGTCGGGAAGAGCTCGGCTTCGGCCTCGAGGCCCATGACGTTCACGACGGGCGAGGTGTTCTCGAAGCCCGAGCTTCCTGCGATGTAGCCAATCTCGTCTTCGACGTAGAACGCCGCTTCGGGCGTCACGCTGCGCAGGAAGATGAAGTTGGTGACTCGGTTGTAGTACACCGCCACATCCGCGGTGTGGTACAGCGTCGACTCGTCGTGGAACCCGATCTCGGCGGTGACGGTGCGCTCCGGAGCGAGGTCGACGCTACCGGTGTCCTGGATGTAGACGCCGTCGACGCCGGTCGGAAGGCGGAAGTCCACGTAGGACTCGGTCATCGTCGGACCGCGGAACGAGGTGCCGCCGTTCACGCGAATCGAGGTCTTGTCGGCGATGCGGTAGATGATCGTGCCGCGCGGAGAGAAGGTCTCGGTCGCCTTGAGGAGCGGGTGGACGTCGTAGCGGAGCGAGGCGACGACCTTGAGGCGGCCCGCTGTCGCTTCGTCCTGGATGAAGCCGGCCCAGTGGTCCTGGAGGTAGCGACCGCACTCTTCCGCGTCGCCGGGCAGGCGGCAGTCGGCCGCACCCGGTGTGAGTCCGAGGAAGCTGAAGTCGCTGATCGTCTTGCGACGGTAGGACACGCCCGCGTTGAGGCGGTGGGTGATCGGACCCGTATCGACCTCGCCACTCGACTCGACCTCGGTGTCGAAGGTGGTCGATCCCCAGGGCGTGTTGAGCGGGTACGGGGCGTAGGCCGGCTCGGCCCAGGGGCCCGTGGCGCTGCCTTCCTTGTTGAAGAACACGCGCCCGTGCAGCGGACCATACGAGAGGTCGCCGCGCAGGTGGGCGGTGCGGTACTGCATGCCGTAGGGCCCGAGCACACCGATGTTGATGAACTCGAAGTCGGCCTGGTTGTAGGAGCCGCTGACCGAGGCGAAGCCGTCACCGTCGAGGAAGGTCTGATCCAGGCGACCGCTGGCGCGGATACCGGAGTAGCCGGTGTCCTGGTCGTCACTCCAGGTGGACAGACTCGAGAACTCGCCTTCCTCGAACTCCTTTTCGTACCGACCGGTGCGGCGGTAGTCCGCGGCGAAGCGATAGGCGGTGGTGCCGCTGCGGCCCGAGACCATGGCAGCGGCCTTGGTGTAGCCAGGCAGTCCCCCCTCGAGCTTCACCGTGTTCTTCCCCTCGCCGGGAGTCTTGGTGATGATGTTGACGACGCCGTTCATGGCGTTCGCGCCATAGATCGCGGAGCCCGGGCCGCGGATGATCTCGACGCGGTCGATTTCTTCCAGGGTGAGGGGGAGCGACCACCACATGGTGGTACCGACGAAGTCGAGGTAGGTCGACCGACCGTCGACCAGCACCAGGATCTTGTTCGAGAACTGCTGGTTGAGGCCACGGATGCTGATCTCGGTCTGGCCCGCGCGCGGGGACATGACCTCGACACCGGCCACGCGCCGCAGCACGTCGCCGAGGTCCACCGCGCCAGAGAGGCGGATGTCCTCCGCGGTGAGCACGGTGAGCGTGGACGGCGAGTCGAGCGGGTCCTGGCCGTAGCGGGACGCGGTGACGACGAGGCGCTCGTACGCTTCCTCCGCGTAGCCACCGCCGGGCAGGCTGATCGGGATGTCCTTCTCGGGGACGGGCTTGCCGCCCATGGCCGCGGCCTCGGCGTCGCTGCCGCCTCCGCTGATGCCCGCGAGGGCCTCGGGGTTCTTGCTGCGCTGCTCGATGGTGCCGGACAGGGCCTCGAGCTCGGCGGCGATCGCCTGCAGGCGGGCGATCTCTTCCATGGTCGGGCCGGCGTTGACGATCTGCGTCGGGCCGTTGCCGCCACCGCCGCCACCCGAAGCCACGGCCGGCGTACCGGTGGTGACGGTCGTCGGCGCCGTGCGCTGGGCGAGACGCATCTGGATGGCGTCGATGACGGGGTCCACCTCGTCCGCGCGGCTCGGGTCGAGGTCGCGGAACAGGCGGTAGTACGTCAGCGCGTTCTGGTAGTCACCGAGGTCGGTGTACGTCCGCGCGATGTTGTACAGCGTCGCCGGGTGAGGGAACGCGTCCTGGGCAGCCAGGAAGTGTTGAAGAGCGACCTCGAACTGTTCAGCCTTGGCGGCTTCGAGTCCTGCCACGAAGTGGCGGCGTGCGTCGTCCTTGGGGTCGGCGAGTGCCACGCTCGGCAGCCATGCGATGAGCGCAAGGACACCGAGCCTGCGAGTGAGCGTCATCTGTGCACCTCTTGTCGCCAATTCTGCATCGGGCGGACACGTCCTGTCGGCCGAAGTTTGCACCGAAATCGTGCAGTTCGGCTGTCCGTGCGCATCCACAGGATTTTTACGTCCTTTGGTGAACGCGGTGTAAAGCAGGTAGGCCGTCGCGCCGGTCGTGCGGATTGCTCCGGGATGATGCGGCTGGAGCCCGCCTCATTTCCGACTGGGTGGCCATTCAGTCGACCAACGGCCGGCGTCGCGCATGCCAAAAACGAAAAAGCCACCCGCGAGGGTGGCTTTACTGTTGGCTCGAGAGTGGCGTCAGCCCTCGTAGTCGGGCCAGAATTCCTTCGGCAGTCCCTCGTACCCGGGAGGCGCCTCGGCCGGAGCCGGCTTCGGAGCCGGCGCCGGAGCCACGGGCTCGGGAGCGGGCTGCGGACGCGGGCGGGGACGCGGGCGGGGCCGTGGGCGGGGCTTCGGAGCCACGGGCTCGGGCTCGGGCTCGACCTCGGGGGTACCCTCTTCGGTGCCCTCGGTGCCCTCTTCCTTCGCACCGTCTTCGGTGCCCTCGGCCTTCTTGGCCTCTTCTTCGGCCTTCTTGGCCTCTTCTTCGGCCTTCTTCTTGGCCTCTTCGTCCTCGGCGGTGGTTCCTGCAGCCGCAGCGCCGTCGACCTGGGTCGGAGGCGGGTTGCCTGCGGATCCCTCGCCAGTGCCGCCGCCCGCGCCGATGAGCGCGTAGCCGGCCACACCGCCGACGCCGAGGAGAAGGAGACCGAGCACGCCCGCGAGGGCCATCCACTTGCCGCCGCCGCTGTTCTGGACAGGCGCCGCACGCTGGATCGTGCTGTGCGACTGGCTCACGGAGCGGAAGTTGTCCGGCGAGACGTTCATGCAGACCGCGAGGTCTTCCATGAGCTCGCTCATGTTCTGGAAGCGATCGCCCGGCGCCTTCTCGAGGCACTTGCGCACGACCTCTTCGAGGCCTGCGGGGACCACCAGGTCCGGGGCGACGCTGAAGAAGGTCGGCACCGGCTGGTTGAGGTGAGCGATCATCGTCGCGGCGCTGTTCGGCCCGTGGAACGGGTACTGCCCGGTGAGGCAGCGGAACAGGAGCACGCCGGTGGCGTAGATGTCGGCGCGGTGGTCGACGTCCAGGCCCTTGACCTGCTCGGGCGACATACAGTGCGGCGATCCGAGGATCAGGCCGGCACGCGTGATGGACTGGTCCGCCTCGGTGAGCTTCACGAGACCGAAGTCCACGACCTTGACCTGCTCGACGCCTTCGTCCTTCTCACGGATGAGGAGGTTGGACGGCTTGAGGTCGCGGTGCACCAGACCACGCTTGTGCGCGTACCGGAGGGCCGCACACACCTGCATGATCAGGCCGAGTGCGCGGTCTACGGGGACCGGCCCGTCACGGAGGATATCGGAGAGCCGACTGCCCTCGATGTACTCCATGGCGAGGAAGAACCGCCCGTCTTCGGTCTCACCGAAGTCGTGGAGTACGACGATGTTCGGATGGTCGAGGGACGCGAGCGTCTCGGCTTCGAGACGGAAGCGCTCCTCGAACGCACCGGCATCGTCTGCCTCCGGCGGTGGGGACAGGATCTTGAGCGCGATCGGTCGGTTCAGCTTGATGTGGTGCGCGAGGTAGACAGCAGCCATACCTCCACGCGCGATCAGCCGGTCGACTTGATAGCGGTCAGCGATGATGGTGCCGCCACGAGGTTCGTTGCGGGCACGTGTATCGGTCTTTTCGCTCATGGTTACCTGTGTGAGTGGACTCTACCACAGCCCTTTCGGTTCCAGCCTGATCCTTTTTTGCCGAAGTGCCCAGTACGGGTGTGGTGATAAGTCGAGTGCCGGAGGATCATTGGCCCACAGGCAAGCTCAGGACACGCGGCGTAAACGCCCCAGTTCTGCGAAAAAGAGCGGGTTTGGTACCCGCGAAATCTTCGCTCTCACCGCTCCAGGCTTCGAGGAGGCGCTCGCGGACGAGCTCCGCGATCTCGGGCTAAGCGGGCGATCCGAAAAGGGAGGGATCGCGATCCAGGGGGGCGAGGGCGCGCTGCGCGACATTTGCCTGCTCTCGAGGATCGCGAGCCAGGTGCGGGTGCGCGTGGCGCGCGGACGGGTCGAGAACCTCGATGACGTCGCGCGTGTCGTGCGCGCCGGACCGTGGAAGCAGTTCGTGCACCCGACGCAGCCGCTCCGCGTCTCCGTGTCCGTCACGGGCAGCCGCTTCCGGCATCGCCCGCGCGTCGCCAAGAAGGTGGAGCTCGCGATCAAGGATGCGCTGCGGGGGCCGCGGCTTCCCGGCCCGAAGCCGCCCCGGGACGAGGCGGTCGTCCACGTGCGCCTTGCCGAGGGCAAGCTGATCGCGTCGATCGATGCGACCGGTGATCCTCTCTATAAGAGAGGGTGGCGCACCGACGTGGCGCGCGCTCCCATCCGGGAAAACCTGGCGGCGGCGATCCTCCGTCTCGCGGACTGGGATCCGGGAACGCCCCTCGTCGATCCGATGTGCGGATCGGGAACCTTCCCCATCGAGGCTGCGACGATCTCCCTGGGTCGGGCTCCCGGGGCGAGTCGTGAGTTCGCCTTCGAGCGCTTTCCCAGCCACGACGCGGCGGCCATGAAGAAGGCGCGTGCCGCAGCGGGCGTGGAGGCGCTCGACGTCAGCGCGCCGATCGTCGGTGGCGATCGCGAAGAGGGTGCGATCCTCGCCGCGCGCAAGAACGCGAAGCGGGCAGGGGTTCTGCCTCGGATCGAGCTGATCCAGACCACCTTCCACGAGCTCGAGCCCCCGGCGGAGACCGGACTGGTGGTCGTGAACCCGCCCTACGGCGAGCGTGTGGGCGCCCGTTCCAAGGTAGGGGCGATCTACCGCGACTTCGGCAAGGTCATGAAGGAGCGGTGGAGCGGGTGGAAGATCGCGATCCTCCTGCCATCGCCGCGCCACACCGGTGCCCTGGACCTTCCGGTGGAGGAAGTTGCGGCGTTCAAGAACGGATCGCTGCCGGTCACCCTCTTCGTGGGACGCATCCCCTAGCGGGATGCTGAACACTCCGTCGGCTCGTAGGTCACGTGCTTCGGCCCGCCCTACGGTGCCCTTGGCACAGGCCAAGGGCCTCTCGCCGACCCGGTGGGCCCCCTCCTCGACGCTCGAGCAATCGCTTCACGAGCCGCCGAATGCGCGCAACGGCCCTCAGACCGCTCGGTTCGACCTTTCGGCCGCCTGCCAGGTCCGTTCGCCCCGGCTCGCGGCTTGCCGCATCCAGGAGCACCATCCGCGCGAAACATGCGAAGGACCGCGCCAGTGGCGGATCCTCCGCAGGCGCCGCGTGCGTCGTCCCAGCATCTTTGGCAGGATGGTGCCATGACGACGCGATCTGCCTGGGTCTCCTACCGTCTCAAGACCAAGCCCCAACCGGGTGACCCGGTGGTGGGTTCGTTCGGTGGTCACCCGCGCGGCGTGCGGGCCAACCAGTGGCCGCGGTGCGCGGTGTGCGGCAACCCCATGTGCCACATGGCGCAGATCATGGCGGGGCCGTGGTTGGACCTCGGCGGTGCGACGCGCATGAGCGTGTTCATCTGTCACGCCACCGGTGGGCGCTGCGAGGACTGGGATCCCTGGAAGGGCGCGAACCGCGTGGTCCTGCACCCCACAGACGACGACAGCCTGTACGACGGGCCGCCGACCGTGCGCGTGTACCGTCGCAAGCTGCTCACCGTCGAGCAGCCCCTCGACGAGCTCGCGCTGATGCGCCGGGTGAAGCACGAGGGCCTGGCCATGTCCGACGCGCTCGACGAGCTTCGCCACGACAAGATCGGTGGCGGCGCCGTGTGGCTGCACGGCGACCAGACGCCCCAGTCGCCGACTGGACAAGGGCCGATGCGCCTCGCGCTCCAGATGACGACGAACCTGGTGAGCTTCGACATCACGCCGGGCGGCATGGCGTACGTGTTCGTCGATCCCTTCGCCAACGATGGCGTGGGTCGACTGCTGTGGCAGGGCGGCAGCTGACGCAGTTCCGGAGCGGCAAGCCCGGTCCGTCGGTTATCGTGGGGCCCCGGAGGACGGTCATGCGTCTGCTTGCGCTCGGCCTGCTGCTCTCCCCAGCGGCAATGGCCTACGAATCCCCTGAACAGCCCGTGGTGTTCAGCGACGAGGTGGACGTGTGGTCGGCCGTCGAGTTCGACACGGGCCCGCTTCCCTCGGGTTCTCCCGTCACCGTGCGCTTCTACATCGCCTCGGATGGCGGCGCGTACACCGACATCGAGTCGGCCTCGCTCATGGAGTGGCCCGATCCGCTGTCGCAGTCCTGGGCGTCGTACCCCTCGGGTGGCACGCTCGCGCTGATCACCGACATCAGCCTGAACCTCGACCTGTCGTGGGACATCTTCGGCGTGAGCGGCACCGAGCCGCTGTGGAGCGAAGGTCTGTTCTTCGAGGACGCGATGACCTTCGACGGACTGCTGCTGCCCCAGGGCAACCCGGAGTCCGCGAGCGTGCAGGCGGCGGGCGGCTCGCTGCAGAGCTTCAACTTCAGCCAGAGCGTGGTCACCGGCGTCGAGGTGGCGTTCAGCATGGACCTCATCCCGCAGGCCCAGGCCGATCTGGCTGGAGTTCGCATCGACAATACCGATGGCAGCGCGCTGATCGCCACGGACTTCGAGGGTGACGTCAGCATCTTCGATGTGCCCGCGTCGCATCCCGGCTGGATCGAGCTGTTGTCGACCTACCAGGCGCAGCTCGCGGCGACCCTGTCCCTCGTGCTCACGCCGGCCGTCGATCTGTGCGTGATCGGGCAGTGCTTCGAGCTCGCCGCCTTCGACATTCCGATCGACCTCATCGACACCGAGCAGGCGCGCAGCTTCGCGCCCGTGCTGGTCAACCATCCGCTGCCGTCGATCATCCCGCCGGATCCGAGCCATGACTTCGGCGAGGTCCTGGTGGGCAACACGCTCAACTTCGAGCTGCCGCTGTCGAACCAGGGCGAGATGTACCTCGAGGGTTGGGTCGAGGTCGTCGGGGCCGAGAACATCACCGTGTTTCCCGAGTACTTCTTCGCGCAGCCGGGTGAGACCGACGGTGTGGTCGTCAGCTTCGCCCCGGACGAGGCCATCGAGACCACAGCGATCCTGCGCATCACCAGCAACGACCCCCGTCAGCCGGAGCTCGAGATCCCGCTGCGTGGCCTGGGCTTCGTGCCCGAGCCCGAGACCAGCGACGACGGCTACAGCTACGAGGGACGCTCGCTCGGCGTGAGCGGCTGCGGGTGCAGCACCTCCTCGCCGTGGAGCGTGAGCTGGCTGGGGCTGCTGCCGCTGGTCATGGTGCGCCGGCGCCGGGGATGACGCATCGCGTCGAGGTGACGGGCATCCCGGAGTGGGTCGATGCCCGTCGACTGCTGGGTCGTGGCTTCGCTCCAGCCGACGGCGCGTGGCGCGCGGAGCTGTCTCGCGAGGCGGCGGCGTTCCTGCTCGCGCGGCTACGGGGCATCGGCTTCGGTCAGCCGCTCGGGGTTCGGGTGTACCCGAGCTTGAAGCGTCCGGCGATCCGCGCGGGTCGCACCGAGGAAGCGCGCGCGCGCCGGTCGTCGACCCCCGGGTTCACGCGGCCCGGCGTGCGCCTCGACGAGGAGGGGCGGTTCTCGCTCACTCCCGAGGTGCTCGCGCTGCGGCTGGGTGAGCGGGCACAGGGCAGGCACGTGACGGACCTCGGCTGTGGGGCAGGCGGCAACGCGATTGGCTTTGCGCGCGCCGGCTGCCACGTGCGCGCGGTGGAGCGAGACGAGCAGCGGCTGGCCCTCGCGCGCCACAACGCCCAGGTGTACGGCGTGGCCGACCGCATCGAGTTCGTCCACGCGGACGCCCGTGAGGTGGCCGTCGAGGACCTGGCTTTCGTCGATCCACCGTGGGGTGGCGAGTACGACAAGGTGTGCGTGACGCTGGACGCGCTGCCTCTGCTGCCGGAGCTCGTGGCTGCGCGCACGGGGGAGCTGTGGGCCAAGGTCCCGCCGTCCCTGGATGCGCGAGGACTCGATGCGGAGGCCTGGTTCGGGGAGGGCGCGGGCGACCGCCAGCGGGTGAAGTTCCTGCTCGTGCGCTGGGCGGCGTCGAACTAGCGATCGGCGCTCGCGGCGAGGGCGTACAGCGGCTCGCGGGTCAGGCGGTGCACGGTCCACTCATCCATGCCGAACGCGCCGAGCGCCTTGTAGAAGCCGATCGCTGGCTCGTTCCAGTCGAGCACCGACCACTCCATGCGCGCACATCCACGCTCCACGGCGATGGCGGCGAGGTGCGCCAGCAGCGCGCGCCCGTGGCCCGCACCCCGGCGCTCCGGCGTCACGTACAGGTCCTCGAGGTACAGACCGGGGGCGCCGCGCCAGGTCGAGTACGTGTGGAAGAACAGGGCGTAGCCAACAGGCTCTCCGTCGACCTCGGCGAGAACGCACTCGAACGGCGGCCGTTCCTGGGCGATCTGCGACGCGAGGATCTCGGGGGTGACCTCGACCGCGTCGGGCTCCTTCTCATACACGGCGAGCTCGACGATGAACCGGTGCAGCGTCGCGGCGTCGGCGGGCGTCGCGGGGCGGATCGTACGCATGGGGCCTCAGGCGGCGGGGAGCAGGTGCTCGTCGAGCTTGTCGCGGAGCGGTCCTTCCGGCGTCTGCTCACGCAGGCTCTGCGCGAGCTCGAAGGCCTGGGGATGTCCCTCGGACTTCGCGGCGAGGGCGACGAGGTAGGCCGTCTCCCAGCTCGGCTGCAGACCCATCTGCTCGGCTTCGCGGACGAGCTGCAGCGCGCGCTGCGCCTCGATGCCCTCCTCGAAGTAGAGGATGGCCAGATCGCGGAGCATCTCGGGCTGAACGGGCACGGTGCCGCATCGTCCGCTGGAGCACTGGTGCACCTGCGAGGCTTCCAGAGCCTGGATCGCGGCGCGACGGTCACCGCCTCGCACGCGAACTCGCGCGAGCAGCTGGTACAGCTGCATCGCCTTGGGGAAGGCCTTGATCTGCTCGCGAAGCAGTGCGTCGGCCTCGGCGAGCTCGCCCGTGGCCTCGAGCAGCTGGGCGAGCAGCACCCCGCCGACCTTGGGATCCTGCGCGCGTAGGGTGCGGAGGATGCGGATCGCTGCCGGCAGATCCCCGGCTTCGGCCGTGAGCTGGGCGAGGAAGACGCCGGAGTGCATGCGGCCCATCGCGAAGTGGCCACCAGCCTGCTCGGAGAAGGCGCGAACCTCGCGGGCCGCGGCCTTCGCATCTCCGAGGGCGTACGCGGCGCGCGCCCGTTCCCAACGCACGAGGCTGCGGTCGTCGGGCATGCCGAGCAGCGTGGGAAGCGCAAGGTCGGGGCGACCGTCCTCGAGGTCGAGCAGGGCCTGGGAGAACTCGCTGCCGAGGCCCTCCACGCTGTTGCGGAGCTCGGCCGGGTAGTTCTCGATGATCAGCGCCAGGCGCTGAGCGCGCTCTTCGGCGTCCTCTTCGAGGTTCCCAAAGCCGGGCACGGGCTCGAGCAGGGAGCCGCCACCGCTCATGCCGAACGGATCGACGGAGAGCATGCGGGCTTCCTTCTCCTCGCGGGCGCGACGGTCAGCCTCGCGGCGGGCCTGGCGCTGCTCGCGGAGGATCCTGCGAACCTCCCGGAAGCGCTCTTCCATGCCGGGCTTCTGGAAGTTGGTCGCGAGCTCCATGTGCATGTCGACGCGGCGCTCGTCGTTGGCCTGACCCCAGGAGATGGCCTCCTTGAGGTTGAGCTCGGCGAGTTCGCGCTCGCAGGCGTCGACGATGGCGACGGCCTCGGGCAGCTCGATGTCCATGACCTCGAGGCGCGCGTCGGCAAAACGGCCCTTGTCGACCAGCGCCTGGGCGCGCTTCACCCGGTCCTCGTCGGAGGGGAACAGCCAGGAGAGAAGACCCATCACTGCATGACCTCCGTCGGCTCGAGCTCGGCATCTTCGGTGAACTCCGACGGGAGCTCGTCCCAGCCCAGGGCCTCGGCGTCTTCCTCGTCCCCGTCGTCGTCTTCGATGTCGCCGTCGACCAGCTCGTCGAGCGGTCCCCAGCGACGGTACTCGTCGAGGAACGCGAGGGTGGTGGTGTCGCAGCGGTCGATGAACAGCACGCCGTCGAGGTGATCGCACTCGTGCTGGGTCACGATCGCGGCGAAGCCCTTGAGCTCGTAGTGCTTGGGCTCGCCGTCACGGCCGAGGGCCTCGAGCCGGATGTGGGCGGGGCGGTCGACGGCGGCGCGCAGGTCGGTGACCGAGAGGCAGCCCTCGTAGTAGCGGCGGGTCTCGTCGCCGAGCACGGTGATCACCGGGTTGATGAGGAACTCGGGGCCGCGTTCTGCCGAGAGCTCGAGCACGCACACGCGAATCGACTCGTGGACCTGCGGGGCGGCGAGACCGGCGCCGTCGTACTCGTGCATCGTGTCGAGCAGGTCGTCGCAGAAGCGCTGAAACTCCGCGGTCGGGATGAGCTCGGGGGGTACCGGCTCGGCGACCATGCGCAGGACGGGGTGGCCCATGCGGGCGACCTTGAGGATGGCCACGGTTGCTCCAGAAGCGGGGGGTGAAGCACAGCGTATCCCGCTCGCTTTGCGGTGGCCGGACAACGCGTTGGTGCGGGTTCGGCCCCGAGAGACGTCGGTGCAAGATGCGCGCCACGAGCGCGTGAGAACGCCAGGTTCTGGGGTGCAATCGCGGTGGCGCGGGCCGGGTGTCGTACCCATCCTTCGCCTGTGGATGCCGTGTCAGAGCCCTGCGGCGAACGTGAGCATCGAGCCCCCCGGGAGCGTGGATCGACGAAGATCGACGAAGCTCGTGCCTGCTCGTCTGGCGAACTTCCCGGGGACGGGTGAGCAGGAACCATGCTCTTCCTGCTGACCACCGCGTTCGCCACCCCCATGCTGAGTGCCGACGACCCGTCGGGCTCGCTTCGGGCGCGCCTCGCGGAGGACGATGCCGATGTCGTACTGGTGTACGGCTCCGAGCAGGAAGGCGAGCTCGGACCCTGCGGCTGCGACGCCGTGGAGCGGGGCGGCATGGAGCGAATTCGCGGCTACCGCACCGCGGTCGCCCGCGGCGATGCCCCGGTGTTCCTGCTTCACGCGGGGGGCTTTCTCGATCCACGACCGATGCAGGACGACCGCAACGACGCGATGATCGGCGAGGTCGGTGACTGGGACGCCCTGCACGTCGGCTTTCGCGATGCACCCGGGCTCGGTCGCTACCTGGACGGGGCAGCGTGGGCCGAGGCCTGGAAGCCGTCTCTCCCCGATGGCCTGGTCTCGGCCTCGATCACGGGTCCCTGGTCCGCGTGGCGCCTGGTCGAGCGGGAGGGGGTGACCGTCGCCGTGACCGGGGTCAGCGCCGCGAAGTCCACCGAGCGCTTTCCCTCGGGGCTCTCGGCCGCAGACCCCGTCGACGCGCTTACCTCCGCACTCGCTGACGCGCCGGAGGCGGACCTCCACGTGGTGCTGGCCTACGACACCGCCGATCTCACGGACGACCTCGCCGCGCTCCCGGGCGTCGACGTGCTCATCGAGGCGGGCGGCTACACGGCTCGCTGGGAGGCCGACGCCAGCCATGGTGCCGTGTGGGTTCGCAGCACCAAGGGTTCGACTCGGCTCGGTGAGCTGAGGGTGTGGCTCGAGGATGGGCGCGTGATCAAGGCGGTCGACCGGCAGATCCCGGTGGACCGCAGCCTGCCGAAGCGACGCCGATAGCGGGTCGCGCGACGGTGTGGCAGCCTCCGGGTGGGCACCCGGAGTGAAGATGCGCGCTTGGATGGGAGGGGCCGTGCTCGGCCTGTCGTTGGTCGCGACCCTGGGCAACAGCCCGGGCGTGGGAGAAGTGTTCGCGGATGGCAGCACGCGCGTGGTGCTCGAGCCTGGTGACACGTGGGAGGCCGACCTGCAGGTGACCTGGGAGCGCAGCCCGCCGCCCGACGCGCTGGCTGCGCTCGAACTGGTCTTCCGCATCGAGGAAGGCGGTGAGGGGGGCGCGGACAGCGGGCTCGACAGTGAGGTCCGCATCGATCTGTGCGGCACGCAGGACATCGTCAGCGTCGAGAGTCGCTCGCTGCTGTGCAGCCCCGAAGTCCCGGCCACGGTGATGCTGGCCAACGACACGGGATCCGCGGCAACCGTGCTGCTGCTTGCCTCGGTGGAGGGCTTCTACGACGATGAGCTCGGAGCCGAGGGCGCGGTCACCTTCGAGGTCGTCGTCCCCTGAGACCTACACGTCGAGGTCGACGCCGACCGGCAGGTGGTCGCTCGGCTTGTCCAGCTTGCGCACGCTCTTCCACATCTGAGCCTCGGTCAGCCTGGGCAGCAGGCCCTCGGTGACGAAGACGTGGTCGATGCGGAAGCCCTGGTTCTTCCACAGCGCGCCGCCGCGGTAGTCGTACCAGGAGTAGTCGGTCGTCTCGGGGTGCACGTGCCGGTACGCGTCGGACAGGCCGAAGCCGAGCACGCGGTTGAGCGCGTCGCGCTCGGCCGGGTGGTACAGCAGGCTGCCGTCGCACTCGAAGGGGTCCCACACGTCCCGGTCGGTGAGCGCGATGTTCATGTCACCGCAGAGCAGTACCTCCTCGCCGGCGTACTCCTCGAGCTCGCGGCGCAAGAAGGCGAGCCACGCCATCTTGTACGCGAACTTCTCGCTGCCCACGCGACTGCCGTTCGGCACGTACACGTCGACGATGCGCACACCCTTGATCAGCCCGGAGACCAGCCGTGTCTGCGGGTTGCCGTCCTTGTTGGGCATGAAGGCCGGGTGGTCGTGGCCGGCTGCGAAGCCCTGCCGAGGGTCCTCGATCGGGTGCTTCGAGAAGATGGCCACGCCGTTGTAGGTGCGCTCGCTCCACACCACATGGTGCGTGTAGCCGCGCTCGGCGAGGGCCGCATAGGGCACCTTGTCCTCGGTGCACTTGATCTCCTGCAGGCAGAGGACGTCGGGATCGGCTTCCTCCAGCCACGGGAGCATCTGCGGCAGCCTCACCTTGAGGCTGTTCACGTTCCAGGTGACGACGCGCATCCGACCCCTAGAGCTTGCGGGGATCGGCGAGGTGGCCGGTCACTGCGCTCGCGGCCGCTACGGCGGGGGACACCAGGTACACCGGGCCCGGCGCACCCATGCGGCGCGCGAAGTTCCGGTTCGTGGTGCTCGCGGTGGTCTCGCCGGGAAGCGGGATGCCGGGACCGTTGCCGATGCAGCTGCCACAGCCCGGGGGGCTCACGACGGCGCCGAGCGAGCGGAACAGCTCGAGAAGGCCCTCTTCTTCGGCGGCCTTGGCCACATCGGTGCTGCTCGGGGTCACGGTCAGGCGCACGCCCTCGGCGAGGGTCTGGCCCTTGAGCACCTCGGCGGCGGCGCGCAGGTCGGCGAGCGAGCCGCCGGTGCAGCTCGCGATGACCACGTTCTGCACGGCCACGTCGGTGTGCGCGTCGAGCGGCGCGCGGTTGCGGGAGTCGCCCGGGGTCGCCACCGTGAGCGGAACCTCGTCGAGGTTCACGGAGATCACGCGAGCGTAGGAAGCGCCCTCGTCGGCGTGCACGAGCAGGTCGCTCGCGTCGACGCCGCGGCGCTCCTTCAGGAAGTCGAGGATCGGCTGGCAGGGCTCGACCACGCCGGTCATCAGTCCGCCCTCGACCGTCATGTTGGTGAGGACCGACAGCTCGTCCACGTTCCAGTGCGCCAGCGCCGGGCCACCGAACTCGACCACACAGGTGTCGGTCGGGGTCTCGCGCCAGTGCTCCTCGCGGAAGTAGGGGTCGCCGATGAGGTGCAGGATGAGGTCCTTCGGGGTCAGCCCGCCGCTGGGCTTGCCGGTGACCTCGACGCGCACGACCTTCGGCACCGTGACCGGGATCAGCCCGGTGCGCAGCGCGAAGGCCATGGCGGTGCTGCCCACGCCGAAGGCGAAGGCGTTCATCACGCCCGCGGTCGGGGTGTGGCTGTCGGTGAGCACGATGATGTCGCCCGGCAGGCCGTAGTCCTCGACGACGATGCGGTGGCACACGCCGGCGGGGAACGGACGCCCCGGGCCGTGCAGGCGGATGCCCGAGCGCTCGCAAGCTTCGACCATCTCCTTGGTCAGCTGCATCGCCGGGCCGAGCCGGGCCTTCTTCGCGAAGTCCGGCACCGCGTCGTGCGAGATGAGCACGAAGTGGTCCTCGAACGCGGCGACCTGCTCGGGGCGGTACACGGGCGCGTCGCCCCACTCCTTGCCGTACAGGTCCATGACCATGCCGCACGTGTACTCGTGCATGCCGCGGAAGGCACAGCGGGCGAGCACCTGATCGCCGGGGGAGACGCTGGCGATGCCGTCCTCGGCGTCCTCGCCCTTCCACACCTTGCGGGCGATGAGCTTCTCGACGACGTTCAGCGGACGGGCCTCGCGCTCGGTGGCGTAGGTGGGCTCGATCTCGCCGGCGAGCAGCTGGGTGCCGTAGGACATCAGCCCGCCCTGCTCGGCCACCGCGCGGAAGAAGGGCGGCAGGTCGGCGTAGAACTTGGTCACGTCGACGTCCTCACCGGCCTCGAGGCGTCCGATGACGCTGCGGTCGGTGGTGAACGGCATGCCGCTGTAGACCATGTTCTCCTGGAAGATGCGCTGGAAGCTGTCGGCGACGACGAGCTCGATGCCCGCGCCCTGGTGCGCGACCACCGCGACCTCGCGGGAAGAGCCGGAGCCGTACGCGTGGCCACCGACGACGACCTGGAAGCCGCCGTCCTTCACGCCGTCCTTGCTCACCGCGTCCTGGAAGTTCTCGAGGAAGTACGGGCCGAGGACCTCGGGGGTGTAGCCGAGGGTGCACGCCTGGCCCGAGATCATCGCGTCGGTGTTCACGCCGTAGACGTAGGAGTCGGCGAGGTCCGGGCTCTCGCCGGACAGCTGCGCCGCGAGCTGGTCGGGCTGATCGACGAGGTGGAGAATGCGGCCGGTGAGCTTCAAGGGGACCTCCAGCTGGGCCGGCTTCGCGCCGGCGGCGAGGGGAAGCGGGCACATATCACATTCGCTCGGGTGCGCCGGGACAGCGCGGTGACAAAGGCCGCCGGTCGAGGTGCACGCGCCGCGTCGTGGGGAGCGGGAGGTCTCGCGGGCCTGGCTAGGGCGCGCTGGGCTCGGCGGGTGCCGGCGGAGCGGGCGGGGGCTCCGCGGGCG
>SBGP01000001.1 GCA_006226595.1 Deltaproteobacteria bacterium | reverse complement strand
AGTCCGCCACGTCGGGGTTGCCGGTGGGGGCCTCGACGCAGGCGACGGTGAGGGTGAGCAGACCTGTGGTCAGCAGGCGCATGGACATCGCTCCGTGCAGAAGGTCAACAGGATAGCGCCCGTCCCGCCGGACTACGGCGCGCATTCCAGTAGTGAGGTGATGGTCTTGGTGCTGCGGGTCTGGAAGGTACCGGCCTCCGGCGAGGGCCAAGGTCCTGTGTCGATGGTTGCTGCGTGCGGTTCGACGCCTAGTTGCAGGTCTGCTCGGTGTAGTCGACAAGGGCGACGCAGGTCCGACGAAGGCCGAGGCCAATGGCGGTACCGCCGCCCGTCGTCAGCTGGATCGGCGATGTGAACTCCTCGTTGGTCTCGTCGTACTCGACGCCCAGCTGGCTGTAGTAGTTCCAGCCCCAGCACCACAAGGCGCCGTCGGCCGCGGTCGCGCAGGTCTGGCCCGGTCCGGCCTCCACGTCGGTCCACGACCCGGGGATCTGCACCGGACGGCTCCGGTTCTCGTAGGTGCCGTCACCGACGCCGCCGGCGTTGTAGCCCCAGCACCACAGGGTCTGGTCCATCTTCAGCGCGCAACGCGTGGCGCTGGACCCGCTGAGCTTCTGCCACGGACCCGGCTCGGCGATCTTCACACGCTCGGCGTAGGTCGAGCGGGCCACGGTGTCGCCCGCACCGAGCTCGCCGCTGCTGTTGGCGCCGTAGCAGTAGATCTCGTTGGCGGTATCGATCGCGCACAGCGAGGTGCCTGCGTAGGCGAGATCGCGCCAGCTCTCCGGGCCGAGCTGGGCCGGTGTGGTGTTGTCGACCAGCCCTCGGAAGCCCCAGCAGTAGATCGTGTCGTCCGCGGCGATGGCGCAGCCGCCGGCGCTGCTCATCGCCATGGTCTTGTAGGACCGGGTGGTGTCCTCGACCGGGGTGCGCTCGTAGGTCGTGCTCGTACCCATGCCGAGTCGCTTCCCGTTGCTTCCCCAGCACCACCGCGACCCGTCCCGCTCGAGCGCGCAGGTGAACTCATGCCCCGCATCGATCTCGACAAAGTCTCCCGTCAGCGTCTGAATGGGACCGATGGTGCCCTGGTTGGCGCTCGTACCCAGGTACCCGTAGTACTCGTCACGGCCCATGCACCACACCGAGCCATCTGCGTCGTCGATCAGGCAGGCGTGTTCTTCGCCGACCGCGACGTCGCGGGCCACGCCATCCCAGAAGCTCTGGAGCGTCTCCGGACCGGTTCCGGTGCCCCGCTCGTACTCGTTGGCCCCCCAGCACCACAGCGCCCCGTCCGTCGCCGAGATCGCACAGGACACCACGCTTCCGGGGCTGACGCTGCTCCAGGTCTCCGTGCCGACCCTACTCGCCGGATAGTGGCTGCGATCGCCCTGTCCGAGCCCGAATCCGTCCCACGGATAGTGGGCATAGCCCCAGCACCACAGCTCGTCGCTGGCGTTGACCCCGCAGGCGAAGGTCTCGCTGGAGTACAGCGAATCGTAGGGCCCGGCACTGCTCGCCCGCGGTGCGGAGACCGAGCGATCGGCGCTCCCGTCCACCTGGGACTCGCGGTTGCGTCCCCAACACCACGCGCTCCCATCCGAGGCCAGCGCGCAGCTGTGTTCGCCCCCGAGCCGCACGCTGCTCCAACTCAGGTTGGTCGGCGGGGCGATCACCGTCTTGGTGCTGACCGGGGCTGTGCCATCGCTGTTGCCGGTCTGGTAGTAGCCGTTCGCGCCCCAGCACCCGAGGGTGCCGTCGCCACGCAGGCCGCAGGTATGCGCCTTTCCGACGCTGATGTCCGTCCAGGTTCCGTCGACCTGCGTCGGCTCTGTGGCAGTCCCCGCCGTCGGGAGGCCCAGCTGGCTTGATGCGTCCGATCCCCAGCACCACGCCGTGTCGTCGCTGCGAATCGCGCAGGCGTGGTCCCGGTCGACCTCGACCTTGGTCCAGGTCCCCGCGTCGATCTGCACGGGAGTGGGCTCCCACAGGTTCTGTCCGAGCAGCTTGCCCCAGCACCACAGGCTGCCGTCAGTCTGCAGTCCGCACGCCCGGTTGAAGCTCATGCTGACCGAGGACCAGCTGCCAGGCACCTGGACCAGCCCCCGACGCCCGTCGTAGGTCCCGTCGCCGAGCACCCCATCCCAGTTGTCCCCCCAGCAGAACAGCTGATCGCTGTCGTCGATCGCGCAGGCGGCGCTGCTGCCGCTGTACTGGCGCTGCCCGAACACCTGGGTGAACGGCCCATCCGCGATCCGGTCCGGCACGATCCGCGGGTAGCTGCCGGCGCACTCGAGTCGGGCGGTGTCCACCTGCGGCGTGTACACCGTGTCCGCCACCCCGTCGCAGTCGTTGTCCTCGCCGTCGCAGGAGGACTCCACGGACTCGTACAGGCCGCTGTAGAGACTGTAGTCCGGGTCGACGTAGCCGGCGGTGCCGGCACAGACCTGAAGCGCACCGCCGCACACGCCGTCCTGCTTGGTCGCGAGTGGCGCGTCCCCGGGCGCCAGCTCGTCGGTCGCGAGGTCGCAGTCGTTGTCGAGGCCGTCGCAGCTGACCTCGTCGGCCTCGTAGTCGGCGACGACCGTGGCGTAGTCGGGCTCGGCGTAGTTGCCGGAGCCGTCGCACACCTTCTTGGTGCCTGCGCACACGCCGTTCTGGTTGTCCGCCAGCGGAGTGTCGGCGATGTCGGTGTCGACGTCCCCGTCGCAGTCGTTGTCGAAGCCGTCGCAGGTGACCTCCTCGGCCTCGTAGCCGGTGAGGTCGGTGTAGACGGGCTCGTTCCACTGGGTGCCGTCACAGGTCTTGGTGGCGCCGGTGCACACGCCGTCCTGCAGGTCGGCCAGCGGCGGGTCGAGGATGTCGTCGGCGGTGCCGCTGCAGTCGTTGTCGAGTCCGTCGCAGGTCGCTTCGGTGGCCTCGTAGTCGGCGAGGGCGGCGTAGTCGGGCTCGACGAAGCCGTTGGCGCCGTCACAGACCTTGGTGGAACCGGCGCACACGCCGTCCTGGTCGTCCGCGGCAGGGGGCGTGAGCTCGTCGTCGACGTCGTCGTCGCAGTCGTTGTCGAGTCCGTCGCAGTCGTCGACCTCGGCGTAGTTGGCGAGGGCGGTGTAGTCGGGCTCGACCCAGCCGTTTCCGCCGTCGCAGATCTTGGCGGCGCCGGCGCAGACGCCGAGCTGGTTGTCCGCGGCGGGGGGCGTGCCTTCGTCGTCGACGTCGTCGTCGCAGTCGTTGTCGAGCCCGTCGCAGTCGTCGACCTCGGCGTAGTTCGCGAGGGTGGTGTAGTCGGGCTCCACCCACCCATTGGTCCCGTCGCAGACCTTGGTGCTGCCCGAGCAGATCCCGAGCTGGTTGTCGGCAGCCGGCGCGGTGCCTTCGTCGTCGACGTCGTCGTCGCAGTCGTTGTCGAGTCCGTCGCAGTCGTCGACCTCGGCGTAGTTCGCGAGGGCGGTGTAGTCGGGCTCGGTCCAGCCGCCGCTTCCGTCGCAGACCTTCTTCGCGCCAGCACACACGCCGAGCTGCACGTCCGCGTCGGG
>SBGP01000020.1 GCA_006226595.1 Deltaproteobacteria bacterium | reverse complement strand
CAAGGGCACCGTAGGGCGTGCTGAAGCACGTGACCGACGAGACGACGGGCGAAGGCGTGAAACGGGTCCAGAACGCGACGGGAGCGTTTTTCAGCGTCCTGCTAGGCCCGCGTTACCTCGCGTATCGAATTGGTGCGCGAGGGGCGACATCGGATGGGTCTCGCTCTGTAATGGGGCGAAATGGCAAACAGTGGGCGCACCTGGCTATGGATCAGGTGTTGTTGGAAGGCGCGATGTGAAAGGCGTCTCCCCTGTTGTGCCGCAGATCGGCACCCCAGATGCCCCTGGAGAGCCATGAAGGTCATTACTGCTGGACCCGCGAATCGACGAACCCGACCCGCCAAGGGCGAGCGCGACCTCGAGGACGTCGCTCACGACGTCGCCGACACCGCGACCGAGGCCACCGAGCGTGCTCGTGACGCCGCGATGAGCGCCGCCGAGCGAACCCGCGACGCGGCCAACGAGACCGCCGAGCTGGCGGCCGAGCGCGCCAACGAAGCCGCCGACGAGGCCCGCGGACTTGCCGCCGAGATGCGCGACAGCCTCGACGACGTCGCCTCCACCGTCGCACAGGGCATCGAGGACATCAGCCTCCGCGCCATGTGGCGCCGCGCGACCGACGAGATGCGCGAGCGCGCGCTGTCTACCCTCGGCTGGACGATGGTCCTCGATCAGGACACGCCCACCGCTCAGGTGCGCCCCGTCGATGGCGGGTGGAAGATGATCACCAACGAGGGCGACGCCGACGGCTTCGTCCGCAAGCGCGACGCGCTGAACGCCGCCCGTGACTGGGCCCGTGAGCGCGAGGGCGTGATGGTCGTCCGCAACGCCGACGGTCGCCTGCAGAAGACGGTGCACTATTGCCGGTGATCGACGACTGGAACGCCATCACCGAGTGGGCGCAAGACCTGCCCGGCTGGGCCCCCACGGCGCTTGCCTGGACGGGTCGCGTGCTCGGCGCCATCGCGATCATCGTGGTCGCGTGGGTGGCCGCGCGCTGGGCACAGCACGCCGTCGAGCGCGCCTTGTCCCGCACCCGCGTGGACCGCAACGTCGCCGTGTTCGGTGGCGTCGCGACCCGCTGGCTGGTGCGCCTCATCGGGATCCTCGTCACCCTCGGCGTATTCGGCATCGAGACGACGTCGATCGCTGCACTGGTCGGTGGCGCGGGTGTCGGTATCGGACTCGCCCTACGCGGCAGCCTGGCGAACCTCGCCTCCGGACTGCTCCTGCTCACCACCCATCCCTTCAAGAACGGCGACGTGATCGAGGTCGAGGGTCGCGTGGGCCGCGTGCGACGCGTGTCGATGTTCACCACGGCCATCGACACCTTCGACAACCGACGCGTCATCCTGCCGAACGACGACGTGTTCAACGGTGTGCTCGAGAACTACACCCATCACGCGCGACGTCGCGTGGACGTCGAGATCGGCGTCGCCTACGACGCGGACCTCGAAGAGGTCGAGCGGGTGCTGTGTGAGGCGGCGAACGCCGTCGACGAAGCGCCTGAGGACCCCATGGTCCGCTGCGTCGAGTTCGGGGACAGTGCCATCGTGTTCCGCGTCGGTCTGTGGGGACCTTCCACGGCCTACCTCGACACGGCACACGCCCTGCGGCTGTCGATCAAGAAGCACCTCGACGAAGCCGGGGTCGGCATTCCGTTCCCTCAGCGCACGCTACGCTTTGCGAACACCGAGCCCCTCGAAGAGCTGCTCGCCGCGAAATAGCGCCCCGCTATTGGTGGTTCGCCACCGTCGGAGGCACGACGTCACCCCGAGCCTGGAGTTCCAGGGCCTCGGGGTGTTCGCGGTAGAAGCTGCGAACCGTGGCTGCGAGCACGAGCTTGGCCGCGTCGGTGACCCTGCCGTCGGGTACGGCCTCCGCGAGCCCCAGGATCAGCGGACGCTGGACCGCCGGGGCTCGTTCCGCCCACGCGCGCAAGCGGTCGGGGTCCACGGTGGAGGGCAGCGAGCCCATGATGCCGAGGTCGTTCTCGTCGTGGACGAGCAGGCCGCTGGTGGTGCCGCGGTCGAGGGTGAGGACCTGGAACAAGTACAGGGTGTGGTACGCGAGCTGCGCCTCGTCCGCGTCGGCATCGGCCTCCCGCTGTGCGCCGTCCTCGACGGCCCAGCCGTAGGCGTCGATCACCGCCTCGGACAGCGTGTCGACCAGTGCGGCGTCGGCGTCGAAGTCGCCGGAGTCGTGCCCCTCCAGGTAGAAGTGCACCACGCCGCGATGGCGGCCGAGGGCGGGGATGTGGAAGTACTTGTCGCCCTGAGCCGCGCCGTGGTCGAAGTGGGCGCCGACGGACGCGCGAATCGCGTCGGTGAACCGCTGAGTGTGGGCCTCGATGGGGGTGGACGGGTTGAGGTCCGCCATCAGCCGCCACGTGCCGCGGCCGTCGCGCATCTCGGTGTAGCTCATGTGCATGTGCATCGAAGGCGCCAGTGGTGCGGCCGGATGCACGATGCACGACAGGGCGGTGGCCGAGGCGAGCCGCTTCTCGGGCAGGGCGTCGTAGTGCACGGCCGAGACGTTGCACGAGCTGCGGTCGAACACGGTTCCGTCGGCGCAGGTCAGGCGGTGTCCGCCCCCGAAGCGGCCCTCGCCGCGCAGCCACTCGACCTTCTCGAAGGTGACGGGTGTGCCGAGGGCACGCGAGGCGGCCTCCATGCGGTCGGCGAGCCGTCGCTGCAGGCGCTCGACCCGGGTGAGTACGAGGCGGGCGCGGGACGAGGAGGGGAGGGTACGCATCAGCTCTCCAGCTCGAGCACGATCTCGGGGGCGCCCGGCGGCCCGTACGGGCCTTCGAAGCGCAGCACGTCGCGTCGGTCGGGGTCGAACCACATGTAGTAGCGGGGCAGGAACGGCTTGGTCAGCTTGGTGAGCATGCCGCCGAGCGGGACCCAGTCGTTGAAGTCCGGGTACATCTGCACGGCCAGGGCCGCGCGTGAGCGTCCGTCGACCTGCACGGTGCCGCGCTTGCCCTCGGCGTGCACGCGAGCGATGAACCGGTCGTTCATCCAGGTGTACAGGGTCTGCCGCGAGGACCAGTCCTGATGCACGAGCAGGAACGGGGTCATGACCTCGGGGTACACGTCCTCGGGGAGGGGGATGGTTCCGGCGCGGAAGTCGACCTCCTCGCGTCGGACCACGGCATCGTCGTCCGTGTGGACCACGCGAAGCAGTCGCGCGGAGCGCAGTCCGGCGGCGACGATGTCGAGGTCGAGGGTCTCTTCGATTCGCCCGCGCAGCAGGGGATGGACCTGCCGGATCTGCATGCTCGACGCCGAGGACTCGACCACCACCTCGCTCTGACCCGAGGCGTCGATGAGCTTGTTCGCGTCGAGCGGCGTGCGAAAAGCTCGTTTTGCGCGTGGGGATGTGCGGTAGGTGCCGCGCCACGAGAGCTCGGACGCGGGAGGTGCGAGAAGAGGCATGGGCACACATACCCCACTGCGAGGATCGCCGAGGCGCGCGCGGTTCATGCGGGTGTGAGATCAACGTAGGATGCCGAGGGTGCCGTGCCAGCGCATGTTGTGGGCCCGTCTTCCATTTGTGCGCACCGGTGCGGGGGGCGTTCGCCCCGAGCAATCGGTACACTCGTGGTCCACCCGAGGTCCGAATGATCTGGCTCGTCCTCGCGGCGCTCCTTCCCGCCGCCCACGCCATCGAGTGCAAGCAACCGGTGCAGCACGAAGAGCTCGAAGAGGCGTTCACGGCCGCCGAGGCGTCGTACATGGACCTCGATCCGGAGGGCTTCCGCGACAAGGTCAACGAGATCAGCGCCCTGTTGCTGCCCTGCGTCGAGGACGCCATCGGCCCGCAGCTCGCCGCTCGCTACCATCGGGACCTCGCGCTGCAGCTCTCGGTCGTCGGCGACGAGCCCGGCGCCCTCGGCGCGCTACAGGCCGCGAAGAACGCCGATCCTGAGTACGTCTTCGACGATGCGATGCTCCCGGCAGACCACCCGCTGCGAGTCGCGTACGAGGCGATGGAGGTCGACGACAGTGGCCGCAACGTGCCCGAGCCCAAGTCCGGAAGCATCGCGTTCGATGGCGTGAACGGGCGCTTCCGGCCCGAGACCCCGGTCGTGTTCCAGCGCTTCGACGCCACCGGACGCGCCACGGACACGCTGTACCTCGGGGTCGGAGACAGCCTGCCGACCTACCGGGCGATTCCGCGGCAGCGCAACCTGCTCATCGGCTGCGCAGGGGGAGCGCTGGGCGCGTCGGTCACGACGTGGGCCCTCGCCATGGGCCAGCGCGGCTCCATGTACAAGAACGCACGGGATCCGGCCTTCGCGGCGGACAAGCTCGATGCGAAGCGCGCCGCGGCCAACGGGCTCACGGTGACCAGCACGCTGCTCTTCGGCGCGTCCGTCGGATGTGGCACCGGCGCCTACCTCATCGGGGAGCGCTGAGTGGAGTACCTCGAGTCAGGCAAGATCGTCGGCGGTCGCTACCAGGTCGAGGACCTGTGTGGCGAGGGCGGGATGGCGGCGGTGTACCGCGTGCGCCACGCCCAGCTCGACACGCTGCACGCGCTCAAGGTCCTCACCATGTCCAGCAAGTCGGTGCAGCGCCGGCTCATGCAGGAGGGCCGCGTCCAGGCGGCCATCAACCACCCGAACATCCTCTCGGTCACCGACGTCGTGGACGTGGATGGCGCGCCGGGGCTGGTCATGGAGTTCATCCGGGGTCCCGCCCTCGACGACTTCCTGATCAAGAAGAAGCTCACGCCAGCCCAGGTCGACGCCCTCGCCGTGCCCATCCTCGATGGCGTGTCGGCGGCGCATGGTCTCGGGCTCATCCACCGCGACTTGAAGCCGGCCAACGTCATGCTCGCGATCACGCCGCACGGGCTGCTCCCCAAGGTCGCGGACTTCGGCCTCGTGAAGCTGCTCGCCGACGGCGACGACTCGCAGTTCTCGAAGACGCGCAGCGGCATGGCGATGGGAACCCCCGCGTACATGGCGCCGGAGCAGATCCGCGACGCCAAGAACGTCGATGCGCGGGCCGACATCTGGTCGCTCGGCGCCATCCTCTACGAGATGTGCTCGGGCAAGCGCGCGTTTGCCGGGGACATGGACCTGCTGCAGATCTTCAACAAGGTCGCGAGCGGGGACTTCCCCTCGCTGCGCGAGGTCGAGCCGGGGCTCCCGGAGCGCATGTACCTCGCGGTCGAAGCGGCGATGACCACGGACCGCGACGAGCGCGTGGGCTCGGTGGCCGACCTCAAGCGCCTCTGGCTCGGCCGTGAGTCGGTGGTCGACGACTCCGCCGACGACCTGCTCACCGCGGCGCAGTCGATGGGCGGCGCCTCCGAAGAGACCTCCGAGTTCCTCAAGCGCTCGTTCCGCAGCCAGGACGCGTATCGCCCGCAGCCGCTCGGCGACCTGCCCACTGCGCTCAACGACGTCCAGAACGAGGAGACCTACTTCCCGCCCTCCGAGGCGCACAAGACGGCTGCGACGCTGCACCCCGGCGTCATCGGCGCGCAGAGCGCAGAGACGCTGTCTCCGCTGGCGCATCCCCGCGACGAGACACTGATCAACGAGCCCGCGGACAATCGCCGGCGGATGGGCATGGCCCTCATCGGTGTCGGCCTGCTCGGGGCCCTCGGGGTCCCCGTCGTCGGGTACCTGGCCTATACGCAGCTCACGACGCCTCCTGTGGCCGAGATCCCCGCCGAGCTCGAGGAGACCGTCGAGACGCCCGAGCCCGCGGGCACCATCGAGCCGGCGACACCCGACCCTGCGGAGCCGGAAGCGCCACAACCGGTCGCCGTGCGTACACCGGATCCGGTGCCGAAGATCGAGGTCTCCGCGCCGAAGACCGTGCCGAAGGTGTCGCCCGAGCCCTCGGGTACGACGGAGCCGGTGCCCGAGCCGGTGCCCGAGGCGGTCCCCAAGGCCACGCCGAAGCCGGAGCCCGCAGGTACCGCGGACGCCGTGCCCACCGTGAACATCGATTCGGACGTGAGCGTGTTCCTCCTCGACGGCGCCAATCGCCGCGTCGACCTCGCCACCCTCGAGCCCGGTACCTACACGGTCGCCGCGGTGTTCGACGCCACCAAGCCCGATGAGATGACCGAGTTCGACACGGTCACCCTCGGCTCCGGCGACACCCTCGCCATCAAGTGCGTGGGCAGCGCCCATCGCTGCAAGGTTTCCAAGTGAGAGTTCTCATGACCCTCCGTCCGCTCCTGCTCCTCGGACTGGCCACGGCCCTCGCCGGATGTCCGTACGTCGGCGAGCAGCAGTACAACGACAACATCCGTGATGCAGACGGTGACGGCTTCGTCGCCGAGCGCTTCGGTGGTCCCGATTGTCGCGACGACGACCCCTCGATCACGATCTGTGACGAGGACGGCGACGGCGAGAACAGCATCGCGGCCGGTGGCACGGACTGCGACGACACCAGCGACGCTGTGGGCAGCAACGCGCTCGAGATCTGCAACGGCATCGACGACAACTGCGATGGACTCATCGACGACGTCGACCCTGCACTGGTCGCCGACTCGCGCAGCATCTGGTACCGCGACGGCGACCAGGACACCTTCGGCAACCCGGACGACACCCTCGAGGCCTGTGCCGCGCCGTCCGGGTACATCGCAGTCGCCGGCGACTGTGACGACTCCCGCGCGGACGTGAACCCCGGTGCCAACGAGTTCTGCGACCTCGTCGACCACAACTGCGACGGGGATCTCGACTTCAACGCCGTCGACATGCTGACCTACTACATCGACTCCGATGGGGACGGGTACGGCCGCGACGAGCTGTCCACCGACCAGGGCTGCCCCGGGGACGCGCCTGCCGGCACGTCGGCGACCAACGACGACTGCGACGACCTCGACGCGGACGTCCACCCGAACGCGCCCGATACCTGGTACGACGGGGTCGACAGCGACTGCGCGGGGGACTCGGACTTCGACCAGGACGGCGATGGCGCCCTGTACCCGGACGAGGACTGCGATGACCAGAACCCGTCCATTCGTCCGGGTGTCGCCGAGCTCTGCGATGGCGTCGACAACGACTGCGACGGCACCGCCGACGAGGTCGAGGACGTCGCAGCCTTCGATCTGACCTACTACTACGTGGACGCCGATTCCGACGGTGCTGGCGGTGGCTCGCCCATCGCGAGCTGCTCACCGACCATCCCCTCGGGTCACGTGTCCAACGGCGGTGACTGCGACGATGGCAACCCGGCGGTGAACCCGGGCGGCACCGAGGTCTGCGACGGTGCGGACAACGACTGCAACGGCGTGGTCGACGACAACGCCGCGAACCGCACGACCTACTACGTCGACGGCGACGGCGATGGCTTCGGCGACGTGGAGGTGCTCGCGTGCAACCTCGCGCCAGGCTGGTCGCGCTTCGACGGCGACTGCAACGACGGGGATGCCACCGTGTACCCCGGCGCGTTCGAGATCTGCGGGGACGCGGCCAAGCAGGACT
Source organism: Deltaproteobacteria bacterium (assembly GCA_006226595.1). Taxonomy (GTDB): domain Bacteria; phylum Myxococcota_A; class UBA796; order UBA796; genus M1803. The sequence goes on along the minus strand of SBGP01000020.1, from coordinate 72,464 downwards.
GCGACCTCTCCGCGCCGGCGTTCGACTGCGATGGCGACGGCATCGATGGCGCGTACACGGGCAACAACAACACCGGCACCGACTGCGACGACGCGTCGGCCGTGACCTACCCGGGCGCGCTCGAGATCTGCGACGGCGAAGACAACGACTGCGACGGCGGTGTGGACAACCCGCCGACCGAGCCGGTCGACAACTTCGCGTACTACCTCGACCTCGATGGCGATGGCTTCGGGGCCGGGGCCCAGCAGTTCCCGGCCACCTGCGGCGAGGCGGTGGGCATGGTCGTCAACAACGACGACTGCAACGACCTCGACGCCAACGTGAACCCGAACGCCGGTGAGCTCTGCGATGGCATCGATAACAACTGCGACGGTCTCACGGACCAGGGCCAGATCGCCGAGCCTCGCGCCTACTACGTCGATGCCGACGGTGATGGCGCTGGCGACCCGGGCGCGGCCTACGCGCAGTCCTGCTCGCCGCCGCAGGACAACCGGACCTGGGTGAACGTCGGCACCGACTGCAACGACGCGGACGAGGACATCGGTCCCGGTGCGGACGAGGTCTGTGACGGCATCGACAACGACTGCGACGGCCTCGTCGACGACCAGGACACCGATACCATCGGCGCGAGCTGGTACGCGGACGGTGACTCCGACGGCTTTGGCGCGGGTGCGCCGATCTCGGCGTGCTCCCAGCCGGCCGGGTACGTGGGTAACTCCACGGACTGCGACGACTCTCGCAACGACGTGAACCCGGGCGTGCCCGAGGACTGCAACGGCTACGACGACGACTGTGACGGCTACACCGACAGCGCCGACCCGGACGTCGTCAGCAATGTGGACTGGTATCCGGACGCCGATGCCGACGGCTACGGCGATTCCCAGGCCTCTCCGGTGCAGGGCTGCATCCAGCCGGTGAACCACGTCGCGAACAACCTGGACTGCAACGACAGCGCTGCGAGCGTGAGCCCGGCGGCCGCCGAGCTCTGCGACGGCATCGACAACGACTGCGACAGCCTCACCGACGATGCCGATACCTTCGTCGTCGGCGGTCAGCTCTGGTACGTGGACGCCGACCAGGACGGCGTGGGCTCGGGCACGGCGACCTTCGCGTGCGCACAGCCCGTCGATACCCAGGGCCGGCCGACGGCCGTCGGCGTGGCCGGCGACTGCGACGACACCAACGCGCAGCGCTACCCGGGCAACCTCGAGGTCTGTGACGGCATCGACAACGACTGCGACAACGTCAGCGACCAGGACGAGGTCGTGCCTCCCGTGGGGTCCTCGGACGTGTGGGCCGACGGCGATGGCGACGGCTACGGCACGGGGCCCCGTCAGGAGCGTTGCTTCGTGGGAGCTCGCGCCGTGGTTGCGGCCGGCTGGGCCGACGAGAACGGCGACTGCAACGACGGGGATGCGGGCGTGAATCCCGGCATCGCGGTCGAGAGCTGCAGCGGCGGCGTCGGACTCGACAACGACTGTGATGGCCTGTTCGGAACGCGGGACCCCGACTATGACGGGACCAGTGGCTTCACCTACGGCCAGGATGCCGATGGCGACGGGCATGGCTCGGCCGTGTACACCATCGACAGCTGCGCGACGACGCCGCCGGCCGGCTATGCCGCGAGCACCGACGACTGCAACGACATCGACGCTCGCTACTACCCGGGCATGAGCTGGTACGCGGACTCCGACCGCGACGGGTTCGGCGATCCCAACACGAGCCAGGTGACCGCCAACTGCGTCTCACCGGGCGCGGGCTGGGTCCTGAACACCGACGACTGCAACGATACCAACGGCGCGATCAGCCCGGTGGGCGTCGAGCTGTGCGACCTCATCGACAACGACTGCGATGGCCTTGTCGACAGCGAAGACGACGTCGTCGGTGGCGATGGCGACCAGTACTGGGAGGACGGGGACGGCGACGGCTGGGGCGACCCGGCCACGCTGTACACCGCCTGCTTCAACCAGGGGCCCCCCACGACCGGAGGGCCGTGGGTCAACGAGGGCTACGACTGCGACGACACGGACCCGAACCGGAACCCGAGCGCGCAGGAGACCTGCAACGACGGGCTGGACGCTGACTGCGACGGCGGCGACAACACCGCCTTCGACTCGGGCGTGCCCATCGCGGGTGGCACCGACTACTACCTCGACGCCGACAACGACTCGTCCTACTCCGCGTCTCCGACCTCCGCGTGCTCGCCGCCGACGCAGCCCTACCAGGGGAGTCCGGGCGACGACTGCGACGATCAGAACCCGAACGCCTACCCGAACGCCGTGATCCCGGTCGGGTCCACGCGAGCGGTGAAGGATCTGCAGGACGTGCTGTACCAGAGCGTCTGCGACAACACGACCTTCGTGCTCGACGCCGAGACCTTCTACGGCCCGTACTACATGAATGGCTGGCAGGGCCTCACCGTGCGCGGTCAGGGGCCTGGACAGACGATCATCGAGGGCCAGTACCAGTCGCACACGATCTCGGATTTCGGCAACAACGGCGTACTCGAGGACCTGACGCTGATCAACACGAGCGGTGCCGGGTTCGTTGCCCAGAATGGTGAGTCCGTCACCATCCGCAACGTCGACTTCGGTGACCCCAACACCAACCCCAGCTTCTCGGCGCCGTTCAACGCCGTCGGCGTCACGGTCTACGACTCGAACGTGGTGCTGGACAATGTGCGCTTCTTCCACCTCTACACCGAGTCCGCCGTCGCGGGTGGCTGCATCTACGTGAGTGGCTTCTCCGCGTCGGTCACGATGACCGACGTGTACATGGAGGACTGCGTCGCCGACAACGGGGCGGCTATCTACCTCGAGGTCGGCTCGGTCACGGGTGACCGTGTGACCATCGTCGACTCGGGCACCTACGATCCGCTCTTTGGGAACGCCGGGGTCATCTTCTCCAAGGATCAGCTGTCCCTCACCGACCTGACCTACCACAACAACGGAGGCGTGATCTGGACCGAGTCGGCCTCGGGAACCGACCTCACGCGCGTGGATGCGCGGGGCAACTACCGGGGCGTGTTCGAGTCGCTCGGTGGCGAGTTCACGATCAACAACCTCCGGTCGATCAACAACGGCTCGTCCGGCTATCCGGCCATCGTGGCGCAGTCTGTGTTCTCGAGCACGATCGACCAGGCGACCTTCGTCCGCGACCACGAGGCCCTGTCCACCTTCGACTCGAGCGTCACGCTCTCGAATGCGCTGTTCGTTGACTTCGAGAACCTTCCGCTCGTCGAGTCGAACGCCGAGCAGATCACCCTCGATGGCGCGATGAGCAACTTCAGCGACCTCTCGAACGTGGCCCTGCAGACCAACGTGACGCAGGCCGTGCCGATGACCTTCCAGACCTACTTCCACGATCCCTTCGGCGTGTCCCTGCCCACCGAGAACCTGGACATGCACCCCACGGGTGTGTGGAACGCGGGCTTCGGGGCGAGCCTGGGTACGCTCGCGGGTGAGTGGAACTACAGCGTCGATACCGACAGCGACGGCCTGCCCGATGGGTGGGAGCGCTGGTGGCTCGGCGACCTGACCGAGGTTGGGACGTCGAACAACGACTCGGATCAGGACGACAACGCCACCGAGTACGCCCAGGGCACGCTGCCGCACGTGTCGGACACCGACATCGATGGCACGGACGACGACGCCGATACCGCCCCACTCAACGGAGCGTCGCCGTAGCCTCGGCTGCCCTGGCTAGGGCGCGAAGCCGAACAGCGCCTCGAAGTTCGCTTCGAGGCGTTCGTGTACCTGGGCCTCGGGCTCACCCCACAGCTCGGCCGCGAAGGCCGCGGTGCCGGCCACGTTTTTCGGCTCGTTGAGCTCGTCGCGCTCGGGCCCGAGGTACGGGCAGTCCGTCTCGAGCAGCACGCGGTCGCGGGGCAGGGTCTGGAGCAGCTGCGCGAAGTTCTGGGCCTTGCGCGCGTTCGCGGGTATCGACAGGTAATGCCCGGCCTCCGCGATGGTCCGGCCGAACTTCACCTTGCTCGAGTAGCAGTGCCAGTTCACGCGGGTCGCTCCCATCTCGGTGAGCACCTCGAACGCGCGACGCTCGGCCTTGCGGGTGTGGATGATGATCGGCTTGTCGGCTTCCATCGCCAGGGACACGAGCTCGCGGAAGCGCTGTTCCTGCAGCTCCCAGAGCTCGGCGGGCACCCAGTAGTGGTCCAGGCCGATCTCGCCGATGGCCACGCACGCGTCGACGTGGTCACGCACCCAGTCGATGCACTGTTCGGCGGGCAGGGGCTCGCGGTCGTGCGGGTACGACTCGCCCATCGCGAGCATCTCGGGCAGCACCGCGTCCACCGGGTACAGGCCGAAGGCCGGCTTGACGATGGGGGTGCGGGCCGCGAGCGCCGCGACCGCCTCGTTGTCGGCCGGGTTCAGGCCGTTGCTGATGATGGTCGTCACGCCAGCGGCCTCGGCGCGGGCGAGCACGTCGGCTTCCATCGCGGCGAGGCGTCGGTCGGTGAGGTGGGCGTGGACGTCGTAGAGACCCATGCCGCGCACGTACCCCCGCGTCGCGGGTCAGTCGAACTTCAGGATGGGCCGAAGCTCCGCGGTGCCCCACTCGGTGACCGGGCACTCGGCCGCCCAGTGGCGCGCCTGCTCCTCTGTCTCGCAGCGAATCATGTAGAAGCCGCCCAGCTGTTCCTTGGTCTCGGCGAAGGGACCGTCGGTGCTGAGCATCGAGCCTTCGCGCCGGCGAAAGGACTGCGCGGTGGCCACCGGCATCAGTGGCTCGCCCGCGACGAACACCCCCGCTTCCTTGAGTTGGTCGGTGTACGAGAACCATCGCTGAAGGCCCTCTTCCGACGGCGGGGGGCGGTTGTTCTCATCGGCGTAGATCAGGATCAGGTACTCCACTCGTCCTCCGAGCTCGCACGGTAGCGGGGCATTGAACCGCGGATGTCGGCGCCGCGTCAGGTATGCTGAGATGCCCGTGGATACAGGCATATCGACGGCCGCTACTACACGAGCTCCCGCAGGACAGGCGCGGGGGTGGTGGACCAGGTTAGTGGCGGCTTCTGGAGGCGCCGTGCGCGCATCGCTCATCGTCCTTCTCCTCGCAGCTTGCACTGGCGAGCCCGAGGTCACCCCGCCGGAGCCGGCTCCCGCCGTGGTGGCGCCCGCGCCCGCGCCAGGGGATGACGCGAACCTGTCCGCGGTGGTGGACATCGATGCCCCGGATGGCGCCGCGGTGGCTGGCAGTCCGGTGCTCGCGGCGAGCTACGCGGCGGTGGTCGAGGCGCTCGGCAAGCCGGAGCCCGCGTCCGAGCGTGTGGCACGGGTCGCGGCGCTGCGCGCCAAGGCCATGACGGACGTGCCCGCCGAAGATGCCAGCGGCACCGCGCTGCGCGAGGCGTATGACGCGGCGGTCGCCGATGCCCTCGAGGGCTTCTTCCTCGGCTATGCCCACCACATCATCGGCTCGGACATGCCGTCGACCGAGAAGCTCGACCGGCTCGGTGCGCTCGAAGAGGCGCTCATGAGCTCCGGCTGGGACTGGGACCTGCACCGCCGGGACATGGTGCAGGCCAAGCTGATGATGGCGCTGCGCGCCGCGGGCTGATCAGCGCGCGAAGACCGCGGCGTCGTCCTGGAAGGACTTGAACTCGAGCGCGTTGCCGGACGGATCGCGCACGAAGAGGGTGGCCTGCTCGCCGGGCTCGCCGACGAAGCGGATCTGCGGCTCGATCAGGAAGGCGATGCCGCGGTCACGGAGGCGGTCACGCAGCGCGTGCCAGTCGTCCCATGCGAGGATCACGCCGAAGTGGCGAGCGGGCACCTGCTCGCCGTCGACCGGATTCGTCGCGACCGCGTCCTCGGCGTCGTCGACGAGGTGCGCCGAGATCTGGTGGCCCCAGAAGTCGAAGTCGATCCACCGCTCGGCCGACCGACCGATGCCAGCGCCGAGTACGTCGACGTAGAACGCACGGGTCGCCTCGAGATCGGCGACCGGGAACGCGAGGTGAAAGCGCGGACGCATGCCTACTCCTGGGGGACGTCGACGGTCGCGAACACCAGGCGGTGGTCGCTGACGGGGAAGGGGAAGCGGCCCACCCACTCGAAGCCGGGCTGGTCGCTCTTCGGCCAGAACACGCCGCTGTCGCGGACGCTCAGGTCCGTCGAGGGCAGCACGTAGTCGATGCGCAGGTTTCCGACCTGGTTGTCGTCGAAGTCGGTGGTGTCGAGCGCGTGCTCGCCCGTGTGCGTCGTGTTCGCGCGCCCCTGGTTCTCGGCCGCCTCGACCGCGCCCTCGGAGCGGGGCTCGATCGCCTGGATGCGTGTGTGGTCGAGCAGCAGCGCCACGGGCGCGTCGGTGCTGTCGCCGTCGTTCGGGTCGGCGTTGAGGTCCCCCGCGATGACGAAGGACGCGTCGTCGTCGAGTCCTCCGGCGAGTCCCGCGTCGTCGGTCATCCAGTCGGCATCGAGGTAGTCGGCCCAGAAGCGGATCTCGTCGTGGTTTCGGCGCCCGTTGCGGTCCTCGGTCCCGTCGAAGGTCGGCGGGGTCGGGTGCGACACGAGGAAGTGCACGGTGTGGGAGCCGATGTGCACGGGCACGTCCGCGTGGGTCTTCGAGGACAGGCGCATCGCCGCCGCTTCGTCGCTGTCGTACCAGTCCGTGGGCAAGCGGTTGTCCGGCATCGACGCCCAGGTGAGCGTCCGGAAGGTGCGGATGGCCGCCTCATCGATGGGGTGCATCGACAGTACCGCGAGCCCGTACTTGCCGGGGTACTCGCCATAGCCCCACGCATCGCCGCCGTAGGCTGCGTCGCCGACCGTCGCGCTCACCGTGCCGTCGTTGTCGAGATCGAAGCCCGAGTGCTCGCCCGTGTTCGTCTCGGGGATGTACACGTGCGGGTAGGACAGCGGCTCGCCACCGGCCTGGGACACGCCGAGGAAGGTCTGCTGGAATGCGGCGATCGCTGCGCCGTCCGCGTCGTAGTCCACCTCGTTGAGGAGGAGCACGTCCGGGCGCACCTCTTGAAGGACGGCCGCCGCGAACCGCGCCTGCTGGAGCTGATCGTTGCCCAGATCGGCGAGCAGCGCGCCGCTCGCATCCCGGTACATGGACACGTTGTAGGTGGCGAAGGTAGCCGTCACCGGGGCTGGCGCCTCCACCTCGGGGGTGGGAGCGGGACCGGTGCAGGCGGCGAGCAGGGGAAGCAGGAGGCGCATGGCGGCCTCATAGCCCGGATCGGCGCGCGCGGGTCTACAGCCGCTCGAGCTGCTCGCGGAGCACGTCGGGCTCGGTGACGGGCTGCTGGCACACGCCGCCCTGGCACACGTAGGCAGTGGCCTCGCCGCCGAGCGCGCCGCGGTCTCGCACCAGCGGGCACAGTTCGTCGAGCTCGCGGGCCTGAGCCTCGGTGACGTCCACGAACACGGCACTGGGGAGGAAGTGCTCGCGCAGGACCTCGCGCAGCGCCTCGCCTTGCTCGCGAGACTTGCCGACGAGCACGATCTCGCGGGGATCGTCGATCAGCCAGTCCGCAGCGAGGAACAGCTCGGCGTAGGCGGTGGGCCGTGTGCGTAGCTTCTCGCTCTGCAGCTCGACCAGGGCCTGCGCGCGGTCCCGGTAGCCGTCCCGGCCCGTGAGCTCGCCGAGCTTGAGCAGCGTCAGCGCGTGGACCGAGGCTCCGGCGGGCAGCGAGCTGTCCGCACCCGAGCGCTTGCGGGTGAGCGGCGCGCCACCGGGGAAGCCCTCGCCGTCGTCGGGGCTCTCGAAGTAGCCGCCGGTCTTCGCGTCCACGAAGTGCTCGCCGATGACGTCGTCGAGCGCCATCGCTCGCTCGAGCCAGCGCTTGTCGCCGGTGCTCTCGAACAGTTCGACCAGTCCGGCCGCGACGAAGGCGTAGTCCGTGAGCTGACCGTCGTGGGCAGCCCCGCCGTGGGTCCACACCCGTGCGAGGCGGCCTTCGCGCACCTGCCGCTCCCACAGGGCACCAGCGGTGCGCTCGGCGGCCTCGGTATAGCGCGGCTCGTCGAACACGCGACCCGCGAGGGCGAGGGCGCGAATGGCGAGGCCGTTGAGGTCGGCGATCACCTTTTCGTCGCGCAGCGGCGGAGACCGTCGCGCCCGCGCCTCGAACAGGGCCTGGCGCGACGCGGCCTGGGCCTCGAAGGGCTCGGGATCGAGCAGCCCCTCGGTGTGCAGCACGCTGCGTCCCTCGAGGTCGCCCGGCGCCGTGACCCCGTACGCCGCGGCGAAGGACTTGGCCTGGTCCGGCGAGAGCACGTCCGCGAGCTCGCTGGGCGTCCAGGTGTAGAAGGCACCCTCCACGCGCTTGCCGGAGGAGTCGAGGCTGTCGGCGTCGAGCGCGGAGGCGAAGCCGCCGTCCTCGAGCTCGAAGTCACGGAGCAGCATGTCCAGCGTCTCGCGGGCGACGCGCTCGAAGCCGACGTCTCCCGCACGCTGTGCGGCCTCGGTGTACGCGATAGCGAGCAGCGCGTTGTCGTAGAGCATCTTCTCGAAGTGTGGCACTCGCCAGCGGGCGTCGACGCTGTAGCGGTGGAAGCCTCCGCCCAGGTGGTCGTAGATCCCGCCTGCCGCCATCGCTTCCAGCGTGTGCTCGGCGCGCTGCGCGTCTTCGCCATCCATGCGGAGCAGCGGGCGCAGCGGCATGTGGCTCGGGAACTTCGGTGCACCCTTCAGGCCGCCCAGCTCGGCGTCGTAGTCGCGGCTCACCGCCTCCGACAGGGCCTGCTCCGGGAGCTCGGCGAGCTCGCTTGGCTCGGCGTGGGCCGCGAGCGTCTTCTCGATGGACTCGCGAACCGAGAGGGTGGTGAGCACGACCTTCTCGGGCTCCTGCTCGTACAGGTCCGCGAGTCGCGTGAGCATCGTTCGCAGGCCGGTGGGACGGCCGCGCATGCCATCCTCGGGCGGCACGTACGTCGCGCCGTAGAACGGCTCGCCCTTGGGTGTGAGCCACAGGGTCATGGGCCAGCCGCCGCGTCCTCCGGTGAAGCCCTGCACCGCGGTCATGTAGATGGCGTCGAGATCGGGACGCTCCTCGCGGTCGAGCTTGATCGGGATGTAGCGGCTGTTGATCAGCTCGGCGATGGCGGGGTCCTCGAAGGACTCCTCTTCCATCACGTGGCACCAGTGGCAGGTCGCGTAGCCCACGGAGAGCAGCACGGGGCGCCCGAGCTCCTCGGCGAGGGCGAAGGCCTCGTCACCCCAGGGGAACCAGTTCACCGGGTTGTGGGCGTGCTGCGCGAGGTAGGGCGAGCTCTCGAGCAGCAGGCGGTTCGCGTAGATCGGGTGCCCATCCTCGCCGACGTGGCGGGTGCGGAACGGTCCCTCCGCCGTGGTGCGCCGGGCCTCGAGCTGCTCGAACAGCTCGGCGGGCAGCGGGGGCGCGCCGGGCAGGCGGGTGGCGATGAACTCGAACTCGTGCGACGGGTGGTCGCTGTCCGAGAGCACCACCGCGATGCCCGCGGCGAGCGCTGCCGCGACCAGGACGCTCGCGAGGACCCGCGTCCTCACTCCTTGACGCCGACGGCCAGGTACATCGGAAGCACGTTGCCGCACATGGCGCGGTGATCCGGAGGGAAGCGGGCTTCGAGCTGATCGACCTCGTTGAGGACGTCGATGAGGAGCGGGTGATCCTGTGGCAGCCGCGCGGCCTTGGCCATGGCTTGCGGATAGCGTCGCAGCCGGCGAGCGAAGCGCTGGAAGGTCCGCAGGCCCAGGTTGTTCGAGCCGTGCACCCGGACCTCGAGGTCGGTGAACCCGGCGGCGAGCATGCGGCCCGGCAGGCTCGGGCCGACGGCGAGTCCTCCGCGCGAGATGCGGGAGCCACGTCCGCCGAGCACGCCGTCGACCTCGACGACGAGCTTGTGGAACGCGAAGTTGTACTCGACCAGGTGGTCGTCGAAGATGAAGTTCTCACCGAAGCCATCGGGCTCGGCGACGATCAGGCGGCCGCCGGGCCGGAGCACGCGGACGGCCTCGTCGAGGACCGGACGCGTGTCGAGCAGGTTGCCGAGGGCACGGACCGCGAGCACGAAGTCGACGCTCTCGGGCTGCAGCGGCAGGTTCTCGGGCTCGCCGTGGGCGAGGCGCACGCGCTTGCGCAGGTGGGCCATGTCGCTCCGCGCGAGCCGGGTGGTCGCTTCGTGGATGCGCTCGCGACTCTTGTCGACGCCGACCCAGTCGAGCTGGCGGCGCTCGGGGAGGACGGTCTCGGCGGAGAGCGCGGTGCGGCAGTACACGTCGACCATCTCACCGGGCCCGCCGGGGATGACGTCGAGCAGCAAGCGGGTGAACGCCGCGTCCCACCAGCCGTGACCTTCGGCGCCGCGCAGCTTGCTCTGCTCGCCCGTGTTCGGCTCGGCACCCATGGTGTGGATGCTGACGGCGTTGTCGAGGTGCGCGTTGGTGTGCGCCTGGGTCTCGACGAAGGCGTTTCGCTTGAGAGCTTCCTCGGTGAGCACGCGCTCGTACGTCTCGAGCGAGATCCCGAGGGACAGCGCGCTCGTGCGCAAGAACTGCTCTTCCTGCTGCGACACGCGGCCATCGGCCATGACGCCCTCGACGGCGAGGAGCAGCATCGGCAGTTTCTCTTCTTCGCGGGCGGTGGCGGCGGCGGCGAGGTGGGCCCTGGGGTCGGTGAGGACCTCTTCGAGCACCCGGTAGTTCTTGATCAGGAAGCGCGCCGAGTCCTTGAACTTCGGGTTGCTCTGCATGCCTTGCATGTAGCGACGCTTCTTCTGGAGGGCGGTCTTCGCCTCTTCCGCGGACGCATCCTTGGACAGGCCGAGGTACTCGAACAGGTCCGCGGTGTCGACGAGTCGGCAGAACTCGGCGGCGACGGCTAGAGCGCGGTCGCTCATGAACTTCTTCCCCCAGAGCAGCGGCAGACGGGCAGGTTAGCACTGGCGAGCCTCGCCGGCGCGTCAGGTGTGACGGCGACGCCTCCGGGCTACTACCGGGCCGCGCGCCAGCCGACACCAACAGTCTCGTGTCGGAGCGGAGCAGGGCTCCGGGTAGGATGACGGGTGCGCACGAGGTGTCCATGCCCGAAGAACTCACCGAGGCCGAGGAGAGCGAGCTGATCGCCGATCTGCGTGCGCTCGATCGGGAGCTGACCGAGCTGCTCTCCGCCGCGCACGGCATCGAGGTGGTCGAGCTCACGACCGCGGTCGGTCGCGTGAGTCGCATCGACGCGATCCAGCAGCAGGCCATGGCCAAGGAGCAGCTGCGGCGGCACGAGCACCGCGCCAAGGTCGTGAAGGTGGCGCTGCGCACGGTCGACAGCGGCGAGTTCGGGTACTGCAAGAAGTGCGGTGAGCCGATCGGCTACGGCCGGCTCAAGGCGCGCCCGGAGACGCCGTGCTGCGTGGGGTGCATGGCCGAGCTCGGCGGCTGATCACTCCGGGGCCTCGCGGGACTCGACCCATCGCAGCCCGCCGACGGCGCCGACGACGAGCAGGCTTCCCGCGAGTTGTCCGATGGTCAGCTGCTCGCCGAGGAACAGCCACGCCCCGCCGACCGTGATCGGAGGCCCGATCAGCGCCAGCAGCCCCGCACGCGGGGCGCCGATCTCGCGAATGCCCTCGAACAGTGCGAAGAAGGGGAGCACGGTCGCGAAGACGACGAGCAGCGCCATCCAGCCGAGGGCGGTCGGCGTGGGCATGTGCACCTCACCGCCGATGAGGAAGGGCGAGGCGAGCAGGGTGGTGGTGAGGGCACCCGTGTTCGTGAGGGTCGTGAACCGTGCGGAGCCCAGCGACTTCATCAGGGACTGGGAGCCGAGCAGGTACACCGCGTACGAGGTGGACGCGAGCAGGCCCGCGGCGATGCCGATGGGATCGGGGACGACGCCGCCGGGCGCGGCGACGAGCAGCAAGCCGCCCCAGGCGATGCCGAAGGCGACGAGCTCGCGCGGAGCCGGAGCACGCCGGTCGAGCATGGCCTGGAAGAGCAGCACGAACAGCGGGAACGTGAACAGGATGACGCGGGACGGTCCGGCGCCGAGACGGTCGACGGACTCGAAGTCGGCGAGGGCTGCGAGCGCGAAGCCGGCCCCCAGGGCCAGCGAGGTCCAGTCTTCCCGCGTGCGTGGCGGAGGAGCGCTTCCGGCGATGGCGCGAAGCCCCAGCCAGAACAGGGGGGCGGCGAGGATCATGCGGAGGGTGACGACCTCGACGGGCTCCATGCCCTGGGCGTACACGAGCTTCGCGACGATGCCCTTGAAGGCGAAGCCCACGGCGGACGCGAGGACGAGCAGGCTGCCTCGCGACGCCTGGTCCACCTAGCTCCTCCGCCCGCCGCGACTGCGACCACCGCCACGTTGGCCGCCACCGCCGCCACCGCCGCGTCCGCCACGTCCGCCGCCCCCACCGCGGTTGCGCGGGGGCTTGGGCTCGGGCTTCGGGGGCTCGGCATCGCGCACGGAGGGGTCGTGCCAGGGGTGCTCGGCGTCGACCTCGAGTCGCTGCCGGGTGAGCTTCTCGATGGCCTTGAGGTACGGGCCCTCGGTCTCGTCACAGAACGAGATGGCGATGCCGTCGGCCCCGGCGCGGGCCGTGCGGCCGATGCGGTGCACGTAGACCTCGGCGGGATGCGGCAGATCGAAGTTCACGACGTGGGTGATGCCGTCGACGTCGATGCCGCGAGCGGCGACGTCGGTGGCGACGAGCACGGGTAGGGTGCCGTCCCGGAAGCCGTCGAGGGCCCGAGTACGCGCGCCCTGAGACTTGTTGCCGTGGATGGCCGCGGATGCGATGCCGTCACGCTCGAGGTGCTGCACCACGCGGTTCGCGCCGTGCTTGGTGCGCGTGAACACGATGGTCGTGTCCATGGGGCGCTTCTGCAGCAGGTGCGAGAGCAGGCGGCGCTTGTCGGCCTTGGGCACGAACATCACCGACTGGTCGATGCGCTCGACGGGGGTCGACTCGGGAACCACCTCCACGCGCGTGGGCTTGCGCAGGAGCGAGCCCGCGAGCTTGGCGATCTCGTCGGGCATGGTCGCCGAGAACAGCAGGTTCTGGCGGCGCTCCGGGAGCAGCGCCACGATCTTGCGGATGTCGCGGATGAAGCCCATATCGAGCATGCGGTCGGCTTCGTCGAGCACGAGGAACTCGACGTTGGACAGGTCGATGTGGCCCTGGTCCTGGAGGTCGAGCAGGCGGCCGGGCGTGGCGACGAGCACGTCGATGCCTGCGCGAAGCGCCTCGACCTGCGGGTTCTGGCCGACGCCGCCGAAGATCACCGTGCTCTTCAGCTCGGTGTACTTGCCGTAGGCCTCGAAGCGCTCGCCGATCTGGGCGGCGAGCTCGCGGGTGGGGCTGACGACCAGGGCGCGCACACGCGGCTTTCCGGGGCGGTGGCTCTCCCACAGCAGCTGAATCACGGGGAGCGAGAACGCGGCGGTCTTGCCGGTGCCGGTCTGGGCGATGCCGAGGATGTCGCGGCCCTCGAACAGGGCGGGAATCGCTTGCCGCTGGATGGGGGTGGGCTCGGAGTACCCCTCCTCGTCGAGGGCATCGAGGAGCGGGGCGATCAGGTCTAGGTCGTCGAAGGTCATGGGGCTCTTGGCTGAGTGGGCGGCGGAAGTAACCCGACGGCGGGGTGTGGCTCCCGGGAAAGGCCGTTTCCGTCCGGATGTCCCCTTGCCTGCGCCGTCGAGGTGCGCATTCATGGCGCCATGTCGACTCTCGCCACGCCGTTCACGCTGCCCGCAACCGGGCAGGTCGTCCCCAACCGCACCCTGAAGTCCGCGATGAGCGAGACCCTCGGGACCGCAACGGGTGCACCCACCGACGCGCTCGTCGAGCTCTACGGGCGCTGGGCCCGCGGTGGCATCGGACTGTCGGTGACCGGCAACGTCATGGTCGACTTCGGCGCCCGAGGCGAGCCCGGGAACGTGGTCGTCGAGGACGACCGCGATCTGCCGATGCTCCGGAAGTGGGCGGAGGCTGGAAAGCTGGGCGGTGGGCTGATCTATGCGCAGCTCAACCACCCGGGACGCCAGGTGCCGCGCTTCCTCAACCCGGAGGCGGTGGCCCCGAGTGCGGTGCCGTTCAAGGGCGTGCTCGCGCAGAGCATGGCGACGGCTCGCGCGCTGACCTCCGACGAGATCGAGGCTCTCGTCGCTCGCTTCGCTCGCACCGCCGCGGTGTTCGAGCAGGCTGGCTTCGACGGCATCCAGATCCACGGGGCCCACGGCTACCTCGTGAGCCAGTTCCTCTCGCCGCACACCAACCGCCGTGACGACGCCTGGGGCGGCGATCTGGAGCGTCGCCGCCGCTTTCTCATCGAGATCGTCCGGGCGTGCAAGGCGAGCACGTCGCCGGGCTTCGGCATCGGCCTCAAGCTGAACTCGGCGGACTTCAAGCGCGGCGGCATCACCGAAGAGGAGACCCAGGGCACCGTGAAGGCCCTCGACGGGGAAGGACTGGCGTTCATGGAGGTCAGCGGCGGGACCTACGAGGCGCCCGCCATGGTCTCCCCCCGCCAGAGCACCCGCGAGCGCGAGGCCTACTTCCTCGAGTTCGCGCGCACCGTTCGCGCGTCGCTGTCCACCCCGCTCGTCGTCACCGGCGGCTTCCGGAGTGGACCGGCGATGAACGCGGCCCTCGATGAGGGCGCGGTCGACCTGGTGGGCCTGGCTCGCCCGCTGGCGCTGTACCCGGACCTGCCGAATCGGCTGGTCGAGGACCCGAGCTACGCGGTCGACATGCCTCCTGCGAAGACCGGTATCGCCTTCGTGGACCGACTCGGCATGACCGAGTTGCTGCACTACGAGCTGCAGCTGCACCGCATGGGGGATGGCAAGGATCCGAAGCCGCGCTCGCATCCGCTCCGCTCCCTCGCGAAGTACGCGTGGCGGAACGGTCTCAAGGGCTTCAAGCGTCGACGGGCGTGAGCGTCTCGTCGAAGAAGGCGAAGACACGCTTCCACGCATCGGCAGCCGCCTCGGGGTCGTAGCCGACGCGTAGAGGCGGCAGGCCCGCGAACGGACGGGACCACTTCGGATGATCGGGGTTGGCAAAGCTGTGCCCGACCCCTTCGTAGAGCTTGACGTCGTGCGGCTGACCGAGCCGCTCGAGGTGCTGGCGCAATCGGTCGGCGCCCGCCGCGAACATCGCGTCGCGGTCTCCAAAGCTGGCCACGGTCGGGCACAGGCCGGCGACCTTGCGCTGGCTGCGAGGCACGTCGCCGTAGAAGGGGGCCGCTACGGCGAACTTCCCGCGTCCAGCGGCGAGCACCGTGAACCCGCCCCCGAGACAGAACCCGGCGACGCCGATGCGTGCCTCGTCGATGCCCTGCGCGACCACCCAGCGTCGCGCCGCCTCGATCTGGTCGAGTGCCGGGCCGTCGCCGCGACTCAGGTCGCCCATCACGCGCACGATGCACAGCGGGGCCCGCCCGCGCGGCGCAAACAGGTTCGGAGCGACGGCGAAGTAGCCGGCCTCGGCGAAGCGGTCCGCGATGCGGCGGATGTCGTCGGTGAGGCCGAAGAGCTCGTGGAGCACCACCACGGCACGGCCGCTGGCGGGGTCACCGGTGACGTAGGCGGGACCGCCCTCGATCGTCGTATCGGCCACGTCGTCCTCCTCGCCGGGAGTGTCGCACGAGCCGAGGGATCCGCCGTGGTTCTCGACGCTGTCCGGAGCCGCTGGAGGCGTGTCGAGCCGTGGCGTGTGCTTCGCCAGGGCGAGTGGTGCGCGTCCGTCGAGCGCGCGGAGCAGCTCGCGCGCCATCGAGCCGACTTCGCTCGAGATCCTGACGCTCGACGGCGATCAGCTCGCCAGAGATGAAGGTCATGGATTCCTGCGAGGGCTCGAGACCTCTTTCCGAGGATACCGCAGCGGGTCAGGGCTGATTCATCCCCGAAGCGCTCCTTGTCGCGGACATCTCGCGACACCGCAGGCCGGGTGACCTGTGTTGTACTACGACCGTGACGACGCCCGGCTCCATCCTGCTTGTCGATGATAGCGAACTGGCTCTCGAGCTCACCAAGGTGGTGCTCGAAGACGCCGGGTACGCGGTGAAGACCGCACTCAGCGGCGAAGAGGCCCTCGACGCCATCGACCGGTCGCCCCCGGATGTCGTGGTCTGCGACCTGCACATGTCCGACATGAGCGGCCTCGAGTTCGTGGGCGACCCGCTCGTCGCCACCAGCGGCATCCCGGTCATCGTCCAGTCCTCGGATGACAACGTCAGTGCGGTCCTCGACGCCGTGCGGCAGGGCGTGTTCGAGTACGTGATCAAGTCGGCGGACCTCGAACCGCTGATTGCCGCGGTGCGGCGTGCGTGCGCCCACCGTCGGGTGGTCGTCGAGAACCGCTCGCTGCGCGCGAGCATGCAGGAGCGGTTGTCCGAGGCTCAGCAGGCGCGCGATGCGCTCGAGCAGGAGGTCGCCGAGCGCCGTCGAGCGGAGCGCGAGCTGGCCGAGGCGCATCGACGTGCGTCCGAGGCGAGCTCGGCCAAGAGCCGCTTCCTCGCTTCCATGAGCCACGAGCTGCGCACGCCCCTCAACGCGATCATCGGCTACTCCGAGCTCGTTCGCGAAGAGCTGCACGACATCGACGTGCACGACGCGGACGCCGACCTCGCCCGCATCCTCGGTGCGTCGCGGCACCTGTTGTCGCTGGTCAACGAGATCCTGGACCTCTCGCGTATCGAGTCGGGTCGCCTCGAGACCAACATCGAGCCGGTGGCCGTGCGGTCGCTCGTCGACGACGTGTCGACGACCGTGACGCCGCTAGCCGCGAAGCATGGCAACCGCTTCGTCCTCGAGGCCGGGGATCACCTCGGTGTCGTGTTCACGGACGCGGGCCGGGTGCGGCAGATCCTGCTCAACCTGCTCGGCAACGCGTTCAAGTTCACGGAGTCCGGGGAGGTGCGGCTGGTCGCGCGGCGCGACGAGGGCGTGAACCCCCGCCTGGTGCTCCAGGTCTCCGATACCGGCATTGGCATGACCGAGGCCCAGTGCGCGCGTATCTTTCAGCCCTTCGTCCAGGCCGAAGCCTCGACGGCGAGCCGCTTCGGGGGCTCCGGCCTCGGGCTGGCCATCTCCCAGCAGCTGTGCCGCCTGCTCGGCGGCGACCTCGCGGTGAGCAGCACGCCGGGTGAGGGGAGCACGTTCACCGCCACTTTCCCGGTGGTGCCGGGCGCGTTGGCCCCGGCAGGCAAAGCGTGGCGCATCGATCGTCTGCTGGCCGTCATCGAGCCCGGTGCGCCCGCGACGCGCGACCCCGAGAGCTGGGAAGAGCTGCCCGCCGAGGGCGCCGAGGCCCGCGCCATCTCCCGCGAGCGACGCGTCTCCGCCGCCGAGCCGGGCACGGGGCTGCAGCTCCCGCACGTGCGGGGCGAGGTCTTCGTGGTCGAGGACGACCCGGTCGTGCGCGTGATCCTCGAGCGAGGGCTCAACCACAAGCGCTGCAGGGTGCGCGCGTTCGGGGATGGCGAGAGCTTCCTCGCCGAGCTCGAGGTGTCGACGGCGGGAGTCGTGATCCTCGATCTGAACCTGCCCGGCATCGATGGATTCTCCCTGGTCGATCGCCTCCAGGAGCGCTTTCCGGACGTGCCGATCATCGTGCTCACGGGCCAGAACCTCGATCGGGTACAGATTCCGTTCCTCGCGCGTCGCTGTGCGGCGGTGCTCACCAAGCACCACACGCTCGAGTCGGGTGCCGTCACCGCGATTCGCCTGGCCGTCGAGCTGATCGACCCGGAGTGATCAGGACTGGTGGACGACCCGAACCAGGTTCGGACCCCACATCCAGAACAGGTTCACCGCGAGGACCAGGTCCGCGGCGGCCATCATCGGCAGCCCGAGCTCTGGCGTGGCGCCAGCCATGACCCAGGCGACCATGTAGGCGATGGCCGACGGCGCGATGCGCGCGTCCACCGCGGCGCCCGCACCCGCACACACCGCCGCCCACATCATGAACTGATGGCGAAGCAGCTCGAGCAGCGTGTCGCCGGTCCACAGGGACGACAGGCTGATCGCCAGCTGGGAGAGGGGCACGACGAACAGCAGCCTCGCGAAGGCCCGGTTCACAGCGGACCGGCCCATCGAGTCCCGCGCCCAGTACAGAAGGCCCACGGTCATCACGAGCACCACGCCCGTCCACGTGCTGGTGACGAGCAGCGGCGGCTGCGTGAGCAGCCAGTCCTGCTGGGTCCACATGACCAGCGGGAAGAAGATGAACGCGAAGGCGAACACCCCGGCGAGGAACATGCGGGTACGGATGCCTGCGACCTCGTCCTGGTCGCGTGCGAGGGCGTCGAGTCGTGCGCGTTCCTCGGCCAGCTTGGCCACCGCGTCGCGAATGGCGTTCGCGGTGTTCGCCTCGAGGTCCGGGTGCTCGTCGAGCAGCGCGGCGGCGGCCTGCACGTGGCCATTTGCCAGCTCCCAGCGCGCCATGTCGCGGACCATCGCGGTGATGCCCGCCTGGGCGTCGGCGTTCTCGGGCCAGCGCTCGAGCGCTTGCTGCCAGCCGAACCGGGCCTCGGCGAAGTGACGCCGCCGCACGACCGAGTCGTCGGTGTCTGCGGCTGCACTGGCGCACTCGGCCGCACGGCGCGCGAGGCGCTGGGACTCGCGGTGCTCGAGCACGTCGCGGAGCTCCCGTGCGAGCGCGGTGGCCGAGGCCGGCCGCTTCGCGGGATCCGGGTCCAGCGCGCGTGCGCACAGGGCGGCGAGCTCGGGTTCCGTGTCATGGTCGGCGCGAACCGGTCGAGAGGACAGCGCGCGAGCCTCGTCGAGGGTGTGCGCACGGTGAGGAGCCTCGCCGTACAGGATCTCGTGGAGCAGGCCGCCGAGCAGGTAGATGTCCATGCTTGGAGAAGGGGCCGTGAGCTCGAACATCTCTGGCGCCATGTACGCCGGCGAGCCGCACAGACCGGCTTTGCGCGGCAGGCGCCCGGTGGGGTCGGGCTCCAGTGACGCCGCGATGCCCCAGTCGAGGACGTAGACCTCGCCGAACTGCCCGACCATGACGTTGTCGGGCTTGAGGTCGCGATGCACCACCCCGCGGTCGTGTGCGAAGCGAACGGCGTCGCAGACCTCGAGGAGGACGTCGAGGTGCCACTCGAGCGCGCTGCGTGCGCCGAACCGCTCGTGGACGGTCTCCGGCTCGCGGATGAGGGCGGTCCAGACCAGGCCGTCGATGCGCTTGAGCACGAGGAACGGCTGACCGGAGGCGTCGGTGCCGACGTCGTAGACGGGCACGATGTTCGGGTGCTCGAGGTGCCCGGTGACCCAGCCCTCGCGCAGCAGCTCGAGCGCCGCCTGGTCGCTGTGGTTGCTGTTCTTCAGCGTCTTGATCGCGACGGCACGGCCCACGGAGCGCTGCTCGCCGACGCGCACCAGACCCATGCCGCCCTTGCCGAGCGTCTCGCCGAGGACGAGTCCGCTGCTCCGGTCGCCCATGGCGCGAAGCGCGGTGAGTGCCTGCTCGCCGAAGGTCTCCTCGCCGCCCGAGGGACGCAGGGTCGCCCGGGTATCGAGGAGGTCCAGGGTCTCGTCGGCCATGTTCCTCCGCGGCCATCGTACCCCTCGGAGACGCGGGCATGCGCCGCGAGCGCCAGCTCGTCTGATCGCGCGCCGTGCGCCCACAGGGGCCCGCCGCCGATGCGGGGCGCATCGACGCGCGGCACCAGGCGAGAGGACGGCGAGGGCACGGGCTACAATGGGCTCTCGGGAGCTCGATGTTCAGCAGCGAAGACATCGCGGTGCGGCTGGCCTTCCCCATCCTCGACCTGCTCAATCCGTACAGCCGCGTCGGCTACGTCTACCAGGCCTCGGCCCTGGTCATCGCCATCGGTGCCTACGCGTACCTGCGCTACGTGCTCAAGAAGACGGACCGCCCCCTGCTTCAGTGGCTGTTTCCCGCGAAGATCTGGCTGCATCGCTCGGCGAAGACCGACTACCTGTTCTTCATCACGAACCGCATCCTCGAAGCCTTCTTCCTCGTGTACTTCCTCGCGGCTTCCAGCGCGACGAAGCGCTTCGTGAGCTCCGGGCTCGAGTGGGCCTTCGGAGAGGGCAGCGCCGCCACGGTCGATGCGCACTGGGGCTGGGCCGTGGTGATGACACTGGTCACGTTGCTCTCGCGCGACTTCTGGATGTGGGTTGCCCACACGCTGTTCCATTTCGTGCCGGTGCTGTGGGAGTTCCACAAGGTGCACCACTCCGCCGAGGTGATGACGCCCATCACTGCCACCCGCATGCATCCGGTCGAGGAGGCGTTCACGGTGACGCTGGTCGGTGTGGGGACGGGTGTGAGCTGGGCATTCCTGGTGTGGTGGCTGGGGCCGGGGGTCGAGGTCATCAAGCTGATGAACGCGAACATCCTCGTCGCCCTGTTCAACTTCGCTGCGTTCAACCTCCGCCACAGCCAGGTGTGGATCCAGTACCCCTACTGGCTGCAGTTCATCCTCATCAGCCCCGCGCAGCACCAGATCCACCACTCGGCGGCGCGCCCGCACTGGGACAAGAACATGGGCTACGTGTTCGCGATCTGGGACTGGGCCTTCGGGACGCTGTACAACCCGCGCCGCTACGAGAAGCTCGTGTACGGGCTCGGCACCGACGAGACTCCCGAGTTCCAGTCGCTGTTCGCGCTATACCTGAGGCCATTCCGCAACGTCTGGGGCCGCTTGCGCCGTCGTGTGCCGGCGCCCTCGGTCGAGGTTCGCGAGCCCTAGCAGGCTGCTGGAAAACTCTCCCGTCGTGTCCTGGACCCGTTTCACGCCTTCGCCCGTCGTCTCGTCAGTCACGTGCTTCAGCACGTTCATTCCTCGGCTTTCGGGGAATCGCGGAACGACCGGCCGAATCCGCAAAACGGCCCTCAGACCACTCGGTCCGACTTTTTCAGCAGCCTGCTAGGCTTCGTCCCACGGTGCGTCGAGGCGCCTGGCGGTGCGACGGACGACCCACTCGCCGAAGAGCAGCACCAGGCTGGTCGACACCGCGGCCCACGCGACGGCGGCGAGGCGCGGGTCCACGCGAAACAGCAAGGCGAACGCGATGCCACCGGCCACGGCCGAGGGCATCATCACCGGGAGGAGCAGGCTGTTGCGCAGCGCGGTGGCGCCGACGAGACGACCCACGTTCTCGAGTCCCGCGGCTTCCTCGCCGGTGTGCTGAAGCCAGCGCGGCCATGCGACGACCATCGCATTCGACATCGCGAAGCTCGCGTACGTACAGGCGCCTTCGATCGCGATGAGCGAGAGCACGACCACGGGCCGGCTGTAGTCGGGGGCTGCGGGCATGCTTGGGACGAAGAACGCGGCGGTGACGGTGATGGCGGCATGTGCGGGCCACATGGTCAGCGTGCCGCCGACCACCGCGCCTCGGACCAGGTCGAGACTGCGGATCGGGAGGGCTCGCAGCCAGGTGCCTCGGCGGAGGTCGTCGTGGAGGTCCTGCTGTACGAAGGTGGGCGCGAGGGCGAACAGTCCGAGGATGAACGCGCCGAACACCTGGATCTCGCGGTCCCGCGGTGAGTTCGCTCGCGCCTGGACGAGGAACACCACGCTGACGCACATCACCGCGATGGCCGGGGCGGCGCGCACGGCCTGGCGGGTGACGGCGGTGGCTCCGCGCCAGGCGATCGCGCGCCAGGCGGGGCCGTGGCCCGCGAGCGGATACAGCGCTCGCCCCCGGTCAGCGGGGCGCGAGGCGAGCAGGGCGTGCTCTTCGAAGGGGCCGTCGAAGACCATGCCCGCGACCGCCATGCCCGCCGCCGCGAGCAGGAGGAGCCCGAGCCCGGGAAGCATGGGGCCAGCGATGGGCAGCCCGGCGATTGCGACCAGCAGCGGGCGCGCGACGATGGCGTCCGCGAGCCAGTCGAGTGCGAGCATCGGGTCCTCGCTGGCATCCGGGGGCACGGGCGCTCCCCAGAAGACGGCGGCCCACAGCCCGAGCACGATGCACACCGCGACGAGCGTGCGCGGCAGGACGCCCAGGCCCCAGGAGGCGAGGCGAGCCTGGGCACTGGCGGCGAACAGCTGGCCGATGAGGGCGAGCTCGAGCAGCAGCAGCGTGCCGATGGCGACGCGCAGGGCCTGCAGCGGCCCGAAGGGAAGCGAGGCCACGCCGGCCACCGCGGCGAGAGCGACCAGTGCGGGCTGGGTCACGGCGAAGCGGTAGGCCACGAGGTCGCGGCGGCGGAGCGGTGCGGTGATCAGCCACTGGATCTCGCTCCGCGAAAATGCGGGTGCGGGCCGGCCGGCGGCGGTGATCCACGCCCAGCCGATGGCGCTGACGAGCGACAAGCCGGCGACACCGGTGGCGTGGCGGGCCTCGAAGCCGAGCGGCGAACGCGCGACCGCCGAGACCGCGGCCATGCCGATCAGCGTGGCAAAGCCGGCGCCTGCGAGAAGAGCGGGGCTGGCGGTGGACAGGCCTCGCTGCACGCGCGCACGGACCTGCTGCGCGGCCAGCCACCCGAGTCCCGCCATCAGCCGGTCATCCGCAGGAAGCCGTCCTCGAGGCTCTCACCGGGGGCGAGCTCGGCACGCATCTCGCCCAGCGTGCCGTGGAACAGGCGGCGTCCTTCCTTGAGCACCAGCAGGCTGTCGGCGATCTCTTCGACCAGCGACAGCAGGTGGCTCGACACGACCACCGCGGCGCCGGCGTCGGCGCGCTCGCGCATGAGCGCCTTGATCGCGCGGATGGCGACGGGATCGAGACCGGTGAGGGGCTCGTCGAAGAGGATGACGCGCGGCTCGGGAAGCAGGCCGCACGCAACGGCCACCTTCTGGCGCATGCCCCGGGACAGGGCACCGGGCAGGTCCTGTCCCCGTCCGGTCAGCTCGAGGCGGGAGAACAGGGCATCCCGGCGAGCGGCGACTTGATCGACCTCGTAGATGCGCGCGGTGAACGCGATGTGCTCGTCGACGGTGAGCAGGTCGAACAGCTGGGGCTCGTCAGGGATGAAGCCCAACCGGCGCTTCGCGGCGAGCGGCTCACGTTGGATGTCGTGTCCGGCGATGCGCACGACGCCCGTGGTCGGTGGGATGATGCCGGCGATGCAGCGCATGGTCGTGGTCTTGCCCGCGCCGTTGGGGCCGACCAGGCCGAGCACTTCGCCAGCGGCCACCGTGAAGTCCAGGCCGTCGACGGCGAGGCGTCCACCGTAGGACTTTCCGAGTCCCGAGACTTCGAGCAAGGCACCCCCGACCCCGAACATAGCAGGGCCGGGGGGGCCGCGGTCAGCCCTCGTGGAGCACGAGCACCGGGCGACGCGAGAGCCGCACGACGCGTTCGGCGACCGAGCCGAGTGCCGCGAGTCCCGTCTTGCCCGCGGCGGGCACGACGACGAGGTCGGCGCCGAGCTCTTCGGACATGGCGACGATGCCGTGAGCCGGGTTGCCCGGCTGGATGCGGACGTGCACGGTGACGCCTGGCACTCCGGCCTCGGCGACCAGCTTCTCGACCGCCTCGGCGGCGTGTCGGGTGCGGGAGTCGTCGTCGACCGTGCCCCAGATCACGCCGGGCTCGTTGGCCTCGATGCGTCCGAGGATGTGGACCGCGTGCACCGCTCCACCCGAGCCGACGAGCTCGGAAGCGGCGCGGAGCGCGGGCTGGCTGCGATCCGAGAAGTCGATGGGAACGAGAGCGGTGCGAAAGCGGGTCATGGCATCAGCCTCGGGCGAGTACGTCGCGCAGGATGTCGGTGGTGGTGACCAGGCCCACCAGGTCGCCGTCCTCGACCACCGGAAGGGAGTGGAACGCGCCCTCGGCGAGGATCTCGGTGGCGTTGCGGATCGTGGTGTGCGGGCCGACGGTCTGCATGTCTCGGGTCATGAGCTGCTCGATGGACACGGTGTGATCGAGCACGTTGTCGGTCTGCCGCATGTCGCCCTCGTAGGTGTAGGACGCGCGGAGGATGTCCGTCGACGACAGCATGCCGACCAGCTTCGTGCCGGAGACGACCGGGACGTGATGGAAGCCGTTCTGCTCCATGAGGGTGCGGACCTCGGAGAGCTTCTGCTTGGTGTGCACGGTCATGGGGTTGGCGGTCATGATCTTGCTGACGGGCACGTTCTTCTTCACGTGGCCTCCACGGGGTGGGGGGTTCACTCGGGATGGAGCAAGGGCCGTGCCACTGTGAAGGCGCATGAACAGCGGGCCATCCGTTTGGTGTGGGCTATTTCGCACACGCCCTGTGGGTGCGATGGTGCATCGTCCACGGAGCGGCGCGTTCGACGGCGTCGGAAGCGGCCACGCCAACCGGAGAGTGCCTGTCCATCGGGCTCGTCGCCGGCGCTGCGGCGTGGCGGAACCGACGGCAGCCCGGGGGGCGTCGCGCGCTGGGCTTCCCGTGCGCGGCTCGCGGGATTACGCTGGGTGCATGAGTACCTTCAAGCGACTGCTGAACCTCGGAAAGGGCAAGGTCAAGGTGGCGACCCGCCCGAGCCCGAAGCCCGCCCCTCGTCCCGCGCCGGCTCCCGCTGGCGACGACCTGCTGAGCGACGCGCGTCACGCGGTAGCCGATGCAGCCGAGGCCTTTGCCGAGACGGTTCGCCCGGAGCCGGGGCAGTCCGTGGAGGCTGCAACCCCAGCGCCCGAGGCGGAGCCCGAGGTCTCCATCGACCCGGCGCAGGCGCCGACGCCGGGCACCCGCACCGACCTCGGTGGGGCTGGACGCCACGAGCCCGAAGAGCCGCCGGCCCCGAAGGGACCGGTCAAGCGCACACTGTAGCTAGCGCTCGAAGCGGGCCAGGCGGTCGGCCCAGGCTTCGGCGAGGTCTTCGCTGGGCGCGCGCTTCATGCGCCACGACCAGTTGCCGCCGACGCTGCCCGGAAGGTTCATGCGACCGGAGCGGCCGAGCCCCAGCAGGTCCTGCATCGGGAAGATGGCGAGCGCGCACGGCGAGCGCAGCGCCTCGTCGATCACGCCGGACAGTGCGGCCTTTCTGGTCGGCTCGACGCCGAGCTGCCGTGCCACCGCGGCCTGCATCGCCGGGTCGAGTCCGGTCCACCAGCCGACGGTCGTGTCGTTGTCGTGGGTGCCGGTGTACACCGCCGCGTCTTCGGTGAGCGCGCTGGGCTGGTGCGGGTTGTCTGCCTCGGACGGGCCGAGCCCGAACTGCAGCACGCGGGTTCCGAGCATGCCGGTGGCCTCGCGCAGCTCGTGCACGCGCGCGTCGATCTGCCCGAGGTCCTCGGCGATAGCGAGCTCGGAGCCCAGGGCCTCGTCGATGGCTTCGAAGAGTGCGACGCCTGGACCGCGATTCCACACGCCCTCGCGGGCGTTCCGCTGCGCGGCGTCCACCGCGTAGTAGTCCGCGAAGCCTCGGAAGTGGTCGATGCGCAGCACCGGCGTCCACTCACGTGCCCGTGCGAAGCGCTCGATCCACCAGGTGCGCGTCGCGGGCAGCTCCCAGCGATAAAGCGGGTTGCCCCAGATCTGGCCGTCCTCGGCGAAGGCGTCGGGCGGGACCGCCGAGAGGCGCTGCGGGCGACGTTGCTCGTCGAGCTCGAAGATCTCCGGGGTGCTCCACACCTCGGCGCTGTCGAGGGCGACGTAGATGGGCAGGTCGGAGATCAGTGACAAACCGAGCTTCTCGGCGTGCACCCGAAGCGCGGCCCACTGTCGATCGAACCAGAACGCGAGCACGAGCCGCACGTCAATGGCCTCGCGGTGGGCGGCGACGAGCTCGGCGCTGGGGCCGGCCTCCTCCCACTCCCACCACGGACGCCCGCCATAGGCGCTGCGCAGCACATCGAACAGGGCGTGCTCGTCGGCCCAGGCATGCGCGCGCTTCCACGCGAGGAAGTCCTGGTGGTCGGGGTGCTCGACCTTCGCGAGCAAGCGCTTCGCGGCCCGGTCGAGCAGCGGGCGCTTGGTCTTGCGCACCTTGTCGAAGCGAATGCGCGACTTGCGCTTCTTCGCGCGGCCCTGGCGGAGCTCCGAGCGCTTGAGCCAGCCCTCGTGCTTGAGGGTGGCGAGGTCGAGGAGGAGCGGGTCGCCGAGCCGCGAGGTCGGGCTCGAGTAGGGCGAGTCGCCCGGACCGCCTGGGCACAGCGGCAAGACTTGCCACCACGAGAAGCCGGCACTGGCCAGCCACTCGGCCATGGCGTGAGCCTGCTTGCCCAGCGTGCCGATGCGCTCGCGTCCGGGGAGGCTGCTCGGGTGGAGGAGCACGCCCGCGGCGCGCGGCAGGCCGTCGTCGGCGAATGCGTCCTCGAGGCGTCGCAGGGCCTTGCCGCCGAGTCGGCGCGTCGCCTCCGTCCAGCGACCGTCCTCGTCGGCGAGCTCGATCACGTCGAGCACGGCGATGGTCTGCCACGGTGCGAGGTCGAGCGCGAGGCCGCGCGTGCGCAGGTCCTCGGTGAGGTGCAGGGTCCAGGTGTCGGCATGCGCGTCGTGCAGAGCGGTGACCCGGCTCGGGCCGAGTGCAAGGCCCTCGGCGAGGTCGGCGGTCCGCACCGCTCCGCCACGTCGCATCGGCACGCTCGTGTGCAGACGTCCGCGGCGGGGCTCGGGGCTCGAGTTGACGACGATCAGCGCGCGATGCTCACCGCGCTTCTGGGTGTACGCGTACACGCAGTCCTGCGCGTGCGGACCCGAGAGGAAGCGGTACAGCCGGAAGCCGTCGACGGCGCCGAACAGCGCCCGTCGCGCGAGCAGCGGCAGGAGGCGCGCCTCGTGGAGGGCCTCCATGCGCTCGTCCGGCGGGTCGATGAGGTGGGGCCGCGAGAACTCCATGCCGTATTGCTCGGGCAGGCCGTCGACCTGACCGTGGGCGAGCAGCGGCAGTCCGGGCAGCGTGACCTGGAGCGTGGCGGCGGCGAGGTAGCGCGCACCGGTTCCGAAGGCGGTGGCCGCGCTCTTCTCGTCGGGGTTGGACAGGAACAGGCACAGGCGCCCGAGCAGCTCGGGCTCCTTGGCGAGTGCGTCCTCGAGCCAGGACTTGTGCTCCGCGTGCCGCCCGTCGCGGATCCAGTCCCGAAACGCGCTCCAGTACACGCGATGCAGGCCGTAGGCCCTTGCAAAGTCGACCTCCATCAGCCAGAAGGCCTCGGCGAGCAGCAGGGTACCGGGGGCCTGCTCGCGCACCGCCTGGACGAGCTCGGACCAGAACTCGCCGGGCATGCGGCGCATCCACTCTTCGTCGCTCAGGCTCTTCCCGGAGCGCGACGGGATGGCACCGCCCTCGCCGGGGTCCGGGTACCACAGCCGCTTCACGTGCTGCCGTGCGAGGGCCATCGCCGCGTCGAAGCGCAGGGCCGAGAAGCGGGCGGTGAGGCGCAGCACGGTGTCGATCAGCGCCTGGCGGACCTCGGGCAGGCTCACGTCGAGCTGAGCGGTGTCGTTCCACGGCATCGTGGTTCCGTCGTTGCCGTGGTAGACGTAGCGTCGCTTTCCGGTGGCCACGTCGCGGCGCTCGAAGACCACGGCCGCGTCGTCCGCGCGCCAGTAGCCGTCCTCGATGCGCACCTCGATGCGCGGGTCGCCGGACAGGTTCGGGCCGCTGAACCGGTAGCTCGGGAAGGGCGGCACCTCGGTCTGTACGAACCACTCGGGGTGCTCGACCATCCACGTGCTGTCGAGGCCGGTGTGGTTGGGCACGACGTCGGCGCACAGTCGCAGGCCGGCGCGGGCGGCGCGCACCTTGAGCACTTCGAGGGCCGGCTCGCCGCCGAGGTGCCGAGCCACCCGGTAGTCGACCAGCGAGTACGCGCTGGCGATGGCTTCCTTGGCCCCGCGAATGCGCTTGATGCGCTCGCTCGCGGGGGAGCGCTCCCAGATCCCCACCAGCCACAGCACGGTCGCGCCGTGGCTCGCGAGGCGGCGCAGCTCGCTCTCGGGGATGTGGTCGAGCTTGCGCACCGGCTGGCCGGTCCAGGCGCTGAGCTGGGCCATCCACACGGGGCCGTGCTTGACCTGGAGCACCGCGGCCGTCATCCACGGCGCATCGTCGGAGTAGCCGGGGTCTCCGACGAGCTCACCGAGACCCGGGGCTTCGGTGGGTCCGGGGCCGCCGCCGCGGAAGGTGGACTCCTCGGCGAGCACGTCCCACGCGAACACGCCGGCATCGCGCACCTCGGCAGGCACTTCCCAGTGGTCGAGCACCCACGCGAGCTGTCCGTGCAGGTCGTCCGCGGCGAGGAAGGGCGCGATCAGCGCGTCGAACAGGGCGTGATCGCCGTGCCGTGCGACGAAGGCCACGTCGGGGGGCGGGCACTCACCCAGGGCCTCGGCGAGCCAGGGAGTCGCCGGGTTTGCCGCCAGAGCGGCATCGAGGGTCGCGACCGCCGCCTCGAGCGACAGGGGCGAGGCGTCGATCTGCGCCGTGAGTGCGGCCTGCAGCGCCGTCGCCGCCGCGAGCTCGCCCGGCGAGGGGGGAGCGCTGTCGAGCACCCACACCGCGCGAAGTCCCGCGGCAGCCGTCGCCCAGTCCGCACCCCCTGCGTGTTCGCGCAGGGGCGAGGGCAAGCGGAGTTCTCCCGGACGAACGGCGGTGGACAGGGGATGCGGCATCGCGGACACCTACTCCGGAAGTACACTCCCGCCCATGCCTTCTGTCTGCATTCACGGACACTTCTACCAGCCGCCACGCGAGAGCCCATGGACCGGGCAGATCGAGCGCCAGCCGTCCGCGGCGCCGTTCTGGGACTGGAACCAGCGCATCACTGCGGAGTGCTATCGCCCCCTGCTCGATGCCCCGATCGTCGGTCCGCACGGCGAGGTGGTCGAGCGCGTCAACTGCTGGGAACACCTGGCCTACGACGTGGGGCCGACGCTGCTTCGCTGGATGTGGGACGAGGCTCGGGACGTGCACGACGGCATCGTCGCCGCCGACCGCGCCGCGACAGCCCGTAGCGGGCACGGGCCTGCGATCGCGCAGGGCTATCACCACGCCATCCTGCCGCTGTGCTCCGAAGAGGACCGCCGGACCGAGATCCGCTGGGGCCTCGCGGACTTCGAGGCGCGCTTCGGTCGCAAGGCCGAGGGGCTCTGGTGCCCGGAGACCGCCGTCGACACGCCCACGCTGGTTGCCCTCGCCGACGAGGGGGTGAAGTTCACCATCCTCGCGCCGCACCAGTCCGCGCAGGGCGAGGACGTCGAGACCGACCATCCTCGGCTCGTGCCGCTCCCCGACGGGCGCCACATCGCGGCCTTCTTCTACGACGGTCGCCCGTCCCGCGGCGTGGCCTTCGACCGCTGGCTCGACAACGGCGAGGGCATGGCACATCGCCTCGCGAGCGGAACGGGCCTCGTGCACCTCGCCACCGACGGCGAGTCCTATGGGCATCACCACCGCCACGGCGACATGGCGCTCGCGTACTGCATCCGCACCCTGCGCGAGCTCGGCGTGCCCGTCGTCTCGCACGGCACGTGGCTCGCGCAGCACCCGCCCACCGAGGTCATGGGCATCCGCGAGCCGACGAGCTGGAGCTGCAGCCACGGGGTGGGGCGCTGGTCGCGGGACTGCGGCTGCGGCACCGAGGACGGGCGCTGGCGACCCAAGCTGCGCGACGGGCTGAATGCACTGCGCGACGCGATCGACGAGTGGTCGATGCCCCGCATCGCCGCCGCCAGCGGCGAAGACCCGTGGGCGTTCCGTGACCAGTACATCCACACGCTCTTGCGCGACTCGGGCCTCGACACGGGCCAGGACCCGCTTGCCGGGCGTGAGGACGAGGCGCTGCGCCTGCTGCTCGAGGTGCAGAACCACCGGCTGATGATGTTCACCAGCTGCGGGTGGTTCTTTGCGGACCCGGGTGGGCTCGAGACGACGCAGATCCTGCGCTATGCGCAGCGCGCGGTCGAGCTCGTCACCGAGGCGGGCGGGCCGGACCTCACGGAGCTGCTGCCCACGGTCGCCGGGCTACGCGAGTAGGGCGTCGTACAGCGCGAGGTAGCGCGCCGCCGAGGCCTTCCAGCTCCAGTCGTGACGCATGCCGTTCTGCTGCATGGCCTTCCACCGGCCGGGCTGCTCCCGGTAGGTGTGGGCGGCGGTGCGCATGGCCCAGCGCAGGCCCTGGACCGTGCTGTGCTCGAAGGCAAAGCCTCGATCGGGGGTGACGGTGTCGGCGAGGCCGCCGGTGGCGCGCACGATGGGCACGGTGCCCACGCGCATCGCGTACATCTGCGTCAGTCCGCACGGCTCGAAGCGGCTGGGCACGAGCAGGCCGTCGCAGCCGGCGATGATCTTGTGCGACAGGGGCACGTCGAAGTTGATGTCGGTGCGCACGTTGCTCTGGTAGTGCCGGGCCGCGAGCTGAAAGCCCTCCTCGAGGCCGGGCTCTCCGGTGCCGAGCACCACCAGGCGCGCGCCCATGCCGTGAAGCTCGCCGACCAGCGGAAGCAGCAGGTCCAGGCCCTTCTGGGAGGTCATGCGGCTGACGACGCCAAACGTGGGCACGCCGGGGTGGTCGTCCCACTTGCACAGCTCGAGCAGTGCCTTGCGGGCTTCTTGCTTGCCGGAAAGGTCGTCGGCGGTCCACGAGCCCGCCACGTGGGGGTCGGACTCGGGGTTCCACTCGTCGGTGTCGATGCCGTTGAGGATGCCGAAGATGCGCCGTCGCCGCAGGAAGGCGTCGAGCTGGGCACCGAACTCGGGGGTTCGGATCTCGCGGGCGTAGGTCGGCGACACCGTGGTCACCGCGTCGGCCAGGCTCATGCCGGCCTTGAGCAGGGACAGGTTGTCGTGCCACTCGGCGCAGTCGAGGTGGAAGTGCTCCCACCCGAGCCCGCTCACCGGCAGCAGGTCCTTGGAGACGATGCCCTGGTAGGCGAGGTTGTGGATGGTCACCAGGCTCTTCGTGCGCGGCATCAGCCCGCGGGCGCTGGTGTTGGCGAGGGCTGCGGCGAGGGCTGCGTGCCAGTCGTGGGTGTGGAGGATGTCCGGCGGGCCGCCCATGAGCTTGCCGGCCATGGCGACGGTGGCCTTGCACAGCAGGATGAAGCGCTCGCCGTCGTCGCTGTAGCCGTACAGGCCGTCGCGTCCGAAGGCGGCATCACAGGCGGCGAAGAACACCGTCGCCCGGCCCTCGCGGGCGAGGCGCAGGAAGCGCACGCGTGCGGTCACGCTGTGCATCGCCACGTCGGCGACGACACCCGTGTCCTCGAGGGACATGCCGCGCTTGTTCAGCTCGGCCTTGGCCTTCGCGTACAGCGGGAGCACGACCGCGACTTGAGCGTCGGGGCGGGCCTGGAGCAGGGCATCGGGCAGGGCACCGACGACGTCGCCGAGGCCGCCGGACTTGGCCCACGGCGCGCACTCGCTGGAGATGTGGAGGATGCGCACGTCTAGTCCTTGTACCGGGGACCGGAGGAGTCGTGGCTGTGCCGCGAGCGGTCGGCCACCAGGTAGCGACCCTCCCACTCCTCGAGGACCTGCTTGGTGTCCGGGTCGTTCTTCATGATCAGCGCCATGTCGTGCGCGAAGCGGATCGGGCCGCTGCGCGGGACCTCGGTGCCCTTGGGCAGCACCACCAGGCCGCTCTCGGTGCGGAACGGGAAGCGCTCTCGGTCGGTGGCCTCGTGGATGCCGATCTCGGCGCCGGCTTCGATGCGGCAGTTCTTGTCCATGAGCACGCCGCGGATGCGCGCACCCTCGCCGATGTCGCAGCCCGAGAGCATCAGCGACTCCTGCAGGTAGCAGCCGGCGTGCACGAAGCAGTCGTAGCCGACGAGCACGCGGTCGAGGGTGGAGGACGAGATGATCGAGCCCTCCGAGATCAGCGAGTCGATGGCGCTCGATACGGCGTGGCTGTGCGAGTGGCGCACCAGGCGAGAGGGCGGGTAGTCGCGCTGGGCGGTGCGGATGCGCCAGTTGCGGTTGTAGAGGTTGAGCGCCGGCAGCGAGCTGCGAACCTCCATGTTCGCCAGGTAGTACGCCTCGAGCGTGCCGACGTCGCGCCAGTAGGGGACCGTGCTCTCGCGCTCGCCGGGGATCCGGTTGGTGCCGAAGTCGTAGACCTGCAGGTGCAGGCCGTCCTCGAGCATCTTCGGGATGATGTTCTTGCCGAAGTCGTGGTGGGAGTCCTCGCGGTCGGCATCGTCCTCGAGGTACTCGAGCAGCCGGGTGCGCTGGAAGAAGTAGTTGCCCATGCTCACCAGCGCGCGGTCCGGGTCGCCGGGCATGGGCGTCGGGTTCTTCGGCTTCTCCTGGAAGCCGGTGATCCGCCCGGTGCTGTCGACCTGGATCACGCCGAAGGCCGTGGCCTCCTCGAGGGGCACGGGCATGGCGGCGATGGTCAGCGCCGCGCCGCTGTCCTCGTGGACTTCCTGCATCTGGTCGATGGCGAACTTGTACACGTGGTCGCCGCTGAAGATGCCGACATGCTGCGCGCGCGCCTGATGGAGCAGGTTGCCGTTCTGCCACATGGCGTCGGCGGTGCCGAGGTACCAATGCGAGCCGCGGCGCATCTGGGCGGGCACCACCTCGATGAACTGCTGGATGCCCTGAAGGTGCCAGTTGCGGGAGAGGTGCTTGATCAGGCTGGTCGCCATGAACTGCGTGAGCACGTAGACCTGGCCGTAGCCGGAGTTCACGACGTTGCTCAGCACGAAGTCGATGATGCGGTAGCGCCCCGCGAAGGGCACCGCGGGCTTCGCGCGGTGGCAGGTGAGCGGCGCGAGTCGGGAACCCTTGCCGCCGGCGAGGATGAAGATCGGAGTGCGGTTCACGCGGCCCTCTCGGTCGGTGCAGAACCCCAGCCTAGCGCGAGTGGGGTGCGAAGAGGGCGGCTGTCGCCGCGGCTTCACCGCCCCCGGACCGTGTCGTCACCTTCGCGCGGGATCAGCGCCGGATGGCAGCCTCGCAACCGTTGCTCGGGTCACGGTCGTCGTCGGTCCACCCGACGTCGCAGGAGAGCGCGCATCCGCCATTGGTGTCGCAGCTCGACGTGTCCACGTGGGGCAGGTCGTCGTGACACACCGTACCGTCGCTGCACTCACAGAGCGGGGCGCAGCTCGCTCCCGGCGCGCAGGTGCGTCCGGTCGACAGCGGCACCAGCTGGCCTCGGATCTCGCCGCCGCCGACAAATCCGCTGTGGACGTTGACATACAGCAGGTTCGCGGCGAGGTTGTCGGCCTCGGTCTGGCTCAGCGTGCGGGTGCCAGCGAAGCTTCCGGTGCGCGCGCTGCTTCCGGCGGTGTGGGTGATGGCGAACACCACCCCGGCGTTGGTGTTCACGCTCGGGTACTGCACGGCGATGGGCCCGTGGACGTGCGCGTTGCTGTAGTCGCCGGTGAGGTCGGTGTAGCCGAAGTCGCTTCCGTACTCGATCGCGTAGTCGAGGACGCCCGTGGCGGGGTCGTAGACGATCTCCCGGGCGCCGCCGCTCGCAGAGGACTGCGCCTGGGCGCTGGTGTTGTCCGCACTCAGGCCGATCGCGTGGTCTCCGCTCGCGTAGTTCGTGCTCGACAGGGCCTCGGCGGCGGTCGGACTCAGCGCGACGTAGAACGCGTCGCACACGCACTGGCCGCCGGCACAGGTCCCCGCACCGCAGTCACCGCAGGTGTCGGTGTCGGTGTCGGCATCGGTGTCGGTGTCGGCGTCTGCGTCGGTGTCCGCGTCCGCGTCGGTGTCCGCGTCCGCGTCGGTGTCGGCGTCTGTGTCGGTGTCGGCGTCTGCGTCGGTGTCCGCGTCCGCGTCGGTGTCGGCGTCTGCGTCGGTGTCCGCATCCGCGTCGGTGTCCGCATCCGCGTCGGTGTCCGCATCCGCGTCGGTATCCGCATCCGCGTCGGTGTCTGCGTCCGCGTCGGTATCCGCATCCGCGTCGGTATCCGCATCCGCGTCCGCGTCGGTGTCGGTGTCCGTCTCGGTGCTGGTGTCGACGGCGGTGTCGTCGTCATCGTCCGCGGTGCAGGCGAACAGCGCGAGGGCGGCCAACAGGGGCAGGTGCTTCATCGTCACTCCGTACCCCAAGCTTACGCGAGGGCTGCGTGGGCGGATCACTGCGCCCAGATACGGATGTCCTTCGCGGCGGCTTCGGCGGTGGCGATGGCCTCGTTCCAGTCGGGGTGGCGCACGATGAGCCAGCCATCGCTGATCAGCGTCTGGGTCCAGTCGCGGCGGTGCGTACCGACCGGCAGCAGGTCGATGGCGCAGATCCGGTCGTGGTAGCGGGCCTTGAACGCATCGAGCCCCTCGATGCGCGTGATGCGGCCCTGACCCTTGGCCCGCTTGAACACGATGGCCGCGTTGTACTTGCGGGGCTGGGCGAGTCGGGGCCGGTGACCGAGCACCGCCTGAGCCCAGCCCAGGAACAGGTCCTGGTCGGAGGTGTAGTTCATCTGGTCGACCAGCCGCGCGCCGCCAGGGCGGCAGCCGATCTCGCCGAACACCACCTCGCCGTCGGCCTTGCGGTACCACTCCATGTGCGTGAAGCCGGTGCCCATGCCGAGGGCGCCGAGCACACCGCGGCCGAGGCTGAGTCCGTCCTGCAGCTTGGGCTGCGTCAGGTCGCGAACCGTGCAGATGATCGGGTCGATGGACTCGATGGATCGCGCAATGAGCGGCCGTGGGAGGTACTGAGCGACGTTCTCGTAGATCGGCGCGCCATCCACGCAGACGGTGTCGTAGGTGAACTCCTCGCCGTCGACGAACTCCTCGACGCTGACGACCTCGACGCGCTTCACCGCGCGGATCACCTTGTCGAACATGGCCGCGTCGTCGACCCGGTAGGTGTCGGCGCTGCCGGCGCCGGCGATGGGCTTGACGATGAGCGGGAAGCCGATCTTCTCGGCGGCCTCGCGCATCGCGGCCTCGGTGCGGCACTTGTACGCGTAGGGAACGCGCAGGCCGGCGGCGGCGATGCGGTCCTTCATCAGCTGCTTGTCGCGGAAGCCGAGCACGGTGTCGACGGACATGCCGGGGAGCCCGAAGCGCTCGCGCATGCGGGCGGCCAGGATCACGGTGGGCTCCCACTGCGACTCGACCCGGTCGATGTTGCGGCCGCGGAGCCAGGCGTGGGCGCGCTCGAGCACGTCGTCCTCATCGAGGATGCGCGGGACCTGCAGGTAGTCGTACAGCGCCTCCTTGACCCGGGGAGCGAGCATGTGGCGCGGCGTGTCGCCGATCCCGAAGACGCGCGCGCCGGCGGCGGCGAGCCCGCGGGTGAACTCGGGCATCTCGGCCGGGTAGGCGGGGGCGATGAACACGACGTCCACTGAGCACCTCACGAAGGACGTGCCGACGTACCTCGGCGATGACCGGCGGTCGACGTGGAGATTCGCGCAATTTGGAGGGGGTTCGGTGTCCATCGCGCGGAGACCGTGGACACCGCCTGCGGTTGGGATAGGCCCGGGCTCCTCGGAGGTGGTGTATGCGCAACGTGATCTTCACCGCGCCCTTCCCCATGGAAACGACCATGCTGTTCGCGCGGGCCCTGCGCGGTCTGTCGAACATTCGCCTGCTCGGCCTGTTCCAGCAGGCGCCCCAGGGCGCGGACCGCGCGCTGTTCGACGACATCGTCACCGTGCCCAATGCGATGGACCCGGCGATGATCGTGCGCGGCGCCCGCTATCTCCAGGAGCAGTACGGCGAGATTCACCGCCTGCTCGGCATCCTCGAGGACCTGCAGGTCCAGGTCGCCATCGCCCGTGAGGAGCTCGGGATCTACGGGCCCTCCGTCGAGGTCACCCAGAACTTCCGCGACAAGGCGCGCATGAAGGCGGTGTTCCGTCAGCATGGGCTGCCCTGCGCCGCGAGCCGGACCGTGACCAGCGCGGCCGATGCGTACGCCCTCGCCGAAGAGGTCGGCTACCCGCTGATCCTCAAGCCGCCGGCCGGAGCGGGCTCGCGCGCGACCTACAAGGTCGAGGACCGGGCTCAGCTCGACCAGGCGCTCGCCGAGGTTCGCCCGGGACCGGGCCGGACCATGCTCGCCGAGGAGTTCCTCGCGGGCCGCGAGTTCACCTACGAGACCGTGAGCATCGGCGGTACGCCCGTCTTCGAGTCCATCGGCCGCTACTACCCGGGCCCGCTGGATGTGGTGCGGAACGACTGGATGCAGTGGATCGTGGTGCTGCCCCGCGACATCTCGAGCCCCGAGTACAACGACGCCCGCGAGGCGGGTCGCAAGGCCATCAAGGCTCTGGGCCTGTGCGAGGGCATGACCCACATGGAGTGGTTCCGTCGTCCCGACGGGAGCATGGCCATCGGCGAGATCGCCGCGCGTCCACCTGGGGCGCAGATCGTGAAGCTCATGAGCTACGCCCACGACCAGAGCCTGCACCGGGCCTGGGCCCGCGCGGTGGTCGACCGGGAGCACGACGGTCCCTTCGAGCGTCGCTACGCGGTCGGCATCGCCTTCCTGCGAGGCACCGGCCGCGGACGCGTGGCACGCATCGACGGACTGGACGAGGCCCAGAAGAAGATGGGCCACCTCGTGGTCGAGACGCAGCTGCCCAAGGTCGGCATGCCCAAGGCTGGAGGCTACGAGGGCGAGGGCTTTGCCATCGTTCGCCACCCGGACACGACGGTCGTCGAGCAGGCGGTGCTCGATCTCGTCCGCACGGTGAAGATCCGCTACGCCTAGCGCTGGTACAGCCCGCGGATCTGCGCGGCCACGTGCTCGGCCCCGCCGGAAGGTCCCGGCAACCGAGGCGACTTGTACCAGCAGTGCACGGCGTCTGCGCCGACCACGACCTCGGCGTCGACCCCGGCGGCCTTCGCGCGCTCGGCGCAGGCCACGACGTCGTCGCGGAAGATCTCGGCGTCTCCCGCCAGGAACCGGAGGGGTGGCAGGCCGGTCGGATCGGCCAGCACCAGGCTCACGCTCGGGTCGCTGTCGGCGACGCCCATGGCCCGGGCCCACTCCACCACCAGCGGCCGGATCAGGTAGTCGGACGCGGCATTCGCGGCGTAGCTGGCGGACTCGGCGCGAAGGTCCACCATCGGCGAGCCGAGCACCGCGCCAGCCACGGTCGGGCCACCGCTGTCACGGAGGCGGTAGACGGTGCCCAGCGCGACGCCACCTCCGGCACTGTCCCCGGTGAGCACGATGTCTCCGGGTGCCACACCGCTGTCCACCAGCGCTCGAACCGCTGCCTCACCGTCTTCGTGGGCGGCGGGGTGTGGATGCTCCGGGCACAGGCGGTAGGCGATGCTCACCACTTCGACCCGCAGCAGTCGCGCGAGCACCGCGAGGTAGGCCCGGTTCTCCAGCGGCGAGCCGATGACGTAGCCGCCGCCGTGGAAGTGCACGACGAGCCGCGTCGGGTGGGCGTCCTCGGGGATCCAGCGCCAGGCTCGGCGGCCACCCCAAGACTCCTCGTGCTCACGCACCCCCGAAGGCAGCCGCTGCGCGGGCTCGGAGAGGGTTGCACGCTGGACCGCCGCGCCGCGTCCGACTGTGGACTGGAGCAAGGCCTGGAGCAGGTGGACGGTGAAGGTCTCGCTCCCGCTCCAGCTGGAACGGGGCTTTCCTCGCGTGGTGCTGCGCCACGTCGCGCGGAGCAGTGCGTTCGCGAGGCGGAGCGCCCTCATCCTGCGTGCATGCGGAGGGTGCGGCCGATGTCTTCCATCACCGCCTTGCATCCATCGTAGTCGGGGTGCCGGACGATGAGCCACGCGTTGGCGAGGTAGCCGGCTTCGATCGGCTGGGTGCGGCTGCCCACCGGAGGCAGATGCGCCTTGACGATTCCGGCGCCGTACTTCCGGTACACCTCGTCGACGCCGGTGTAGCCGTGCACCGTGCCCTGGCGGGTCGGGCGCAGCGAGATCAGGCCGCCGGAGTAGCGGCGGGAAGGCATGGCGTGCACGTCGCCGTAGCACACGGCCCGCGCCCACTCCTCGTACAGGTCGATCTCGTTTGCGGCGCAGTACACGTCCCAGAAGTTCACGCCGGGCGGACGGGCGCCGATCTCGCTGAAGCGCAGGCCCTTGGGACCGAAGAACCACTCCATGTGCGTCGCCGTCGTGCCGAGACCGAGGGCGTCGTTGACCTGCGCGCCGAGCTTCTTGAGCTCACCGTAGCTGTCGGCCGCGATGCGGTTGCTGGTCACGATCATCGCCGGCGTGCCCGGATCGCGCATCGCGGGGAGCACGTTCGGGTAGTAGTGCGACACGAAGTCCATGACGATGCGGCCGTTCACGGTGAGCGTGTCGTAGAAACCCTCGTGGCCCTCGACGAACTCCTCGATGGCGACCGGCGTGGGGCGACGGTCCATGCCGAGCTCGTGGATGACCCACTCGAGCTCGGCGTCGTCGTCGACCCGGTAGGTTCCGGCGCTGCCCGCACCGTCGCGCGGCTTGATGATCAGCGGGTAGCCGACGCGATCGGCGAAGGCCCGGCACTCGCCGGCGGTCTCGACGCCCTCGTGGGCGGCGGAGGGAATGCCGTGCTCCTTGAGGAAGGTCTTCATCAGGACCTTGTCGCGGCAGCGAAGCACGGTCTCGGCGGGCGTTCCGGGAATCGCGGTGCGCTCGCGCACGCGGGCCGCGGTGAGCACGTGGGCCTCGATGGTCGCCTCGAGCTTGTGCACCCACGGACCCTTGTCCTGGATCTTGCGCACGGCGCGGTAGACCTGCTCTTCGCTGGTCACGTTGTCGATGGTGACGATCTGATCGAGGAAGTGCTTGACCTCGGTGTCGACGGGCCCGTCGACGATGCCCGTGACCATGGCCCCCACGGACTTGAGTGCGCGCAGGAAGCGGCGCTGGCCGGCGGGGAAGTGGGGGGCGAGCAGAATCACGTGCATCGGAAGAACCTGGGTTCGGAGCTTGTGCGAGGGGCGAGACGCCAGCGGGGCTAGACGAGCCGGTCGAGGAACATCGGCAGCATGGTGCGCCAGGTCGGCCAGTCGTGGTGCACGTCCTTGCCCCAGATCTCGAGATCGTTGGGGATGCCCTTGGCATCGAGCACCTGGCTCATGCGCCGCGACTCGTCGGGTGCCTCGGCGCGGCCCTGGCCGGTGGCGAGCACGACGCGCTTGGTGCGCAGCTCGTCGAGCAGGGCGCCCTCGGGCAGGTTGGGCACGAAGTACATCGGCTGGTTGAAGTAGTAGAACTCGTCGCGGTGGCCGTGCATCCAGCGATCGAAGTCGTAGGTGCCGGACATACCGATGGCGAGGTCGACATAGTCGGGGTGCTTGAGCAGCGCGGTCACCGCGTTGTAGGCGCCGATGGACGCGCCAGCAGTGACGAAGTGCGTGAAGCCGCCGCAGTCCTCGGCGATGGCGGGAAATGCCTCTTCGCCCAGGTAGCGGTCGTAGCAGTGCTGCAGCCAGCTCTTGTGGCCGGGGTGCGCGTCCTTGGACAGCCAGCCCTCGCCTGCGACGGAGCTCACACTGTAGACCTTGATGCGGCCCGCTTCCATCAGCGGCTTGAGCACGTGGATGAGCTTGAAGCGCTCGTAGTCCAGCTCGTCGCTCGCGGCGGTCGCGAACAGGACCACCGGACGGCCGAAGTGGCCCCACGCGGCGATGCGCATCTCGCGGTCGAGGGCCGGGCTGTGCCAGGCAAAGGTGCGGCGTTCCATCAGCTCTCCACCGGGTGGTGCGCGCGCCAGGTCTGGACCTGGTCGAAGAAGTGGTTGGTGAACACGTCGATCTCGTGCTCGGGGTACAGCGCGGCGACCTTGGCTCGGGTGACCTCGCGGAAGCGGTCGCTCGCGAAGTAGGCATCGGCCACGCGCGGCAGATCACCGAGGTGCTCGGCACAGAACGCGTCGAAGGCGGCGGTGTCGAAGTGGGCGTCCGCGAGGGCCTCGTACTTCACGAGCTTGTCGCGGTAGGGGATGTCCTCGGCGGCGATGGCGAAGAAGCTCTCCCAGTCCATCGACAGCGAGGGCTTGCGGCGGGTGGCGGCGCAGAAGATCGACCACTTGAGCAGGTTGAGCACGAGCTGCGGGAAGTAGTAGTGCAGGCTCGTGACCTGGCTGTCGGGGCACGCGTTCGCGAAGTCGATGGGATGCAGCTCGCCGTCGGCGCGCAGCATCTCGCACGAGTTGAAGTCCCAGCGGAAGAACGCGTTGATGACCTTGGTCGTCGCCCGCGCCTCCCACGCCTCGTCGCCGGTGAGCGGGGCCTCGTCGGGCACGTAGCGCCCGTGGAGCGGCTGGTCCGGGTCGTACTTCGCGAGCATGACC
Source organism: Deltaproteobacteria bacterium (assembly GCA_006226595.1). Taxonomy (GTDB): domain Bacteria; phylum Myxococcota_A; class UBA796; order UBA796; genus M1803. The sequence continues at coordinate 32,428 of SBGP01000020.1, read as the reverse complement.
TGCGGCCCGATGCCGACGCCGCGCACGAAGCGGTCCCAGCCCTGGACCGCGGCCTGCAGGTGCTGCACGCGCTTGCCGCTCTTGTCGTAGGCAGCGTGCAGCGACGCGCTGTCGGTGACGCGGGTCACGCCGACCCAGCCGCCGCCGTCGTAGGGCTTGAGGAACGCGGGGTAGCCGATCTCCTCACCGAGCTTGGCGAGGTCGAACAGGCGGTTGTAGCGCTGCACGGTGACCTTGGTGTCGCCCTCGTCCTCGTACTCCTTCGGCGGGATCATCCAGGTCTTGGGGATGCGCATGCCGAGCCGCATCATCGCCGCGTAGGACGTGTGCTTCTCCATGGACTGGATGGCCCACGGGTTGTTGAGCACGTACACACCGTCCATCAGCGCGATCTTCTTCACCCATTCGCGGCTGGTGTTGAACCAGTGGGTGATGCGGTCGATCACGAGGTCGTACTTCGGCTTGTACTGCAGATCGAAGGGGTGCACGGTGACGCGCTCGACCGAGAAGGTCATGCGCTCGCCGTCGTGCTCGATGTCGAGATCGAGCGCGTTGAGCAGGTCTTCGAAGGCCGCGGGCCAGCAGAGGTCGGCGCCGAGCGACAGTCCGATGTGTCGGACGGAGGAGTCCATGGATGCTCCGAGGAAATCAGCGCGGAGGGCTAACCCCGCGGGGGCTCGTCGTCTCGGGTCGACGACGTGACGGATCGCACTACTGCACGTAGCCGAGCGCTTCGAGCATACGGGTCTCGTCGTCGTCGAGCTTCGCGTTTCGCGTGTGGGGCCACGCGGCGTACTCGGACTCCCGGTCCTTCCGCCACTGCCACGCTTCTTTGATCAGCGCCCGAGGCGGATCGGCGAGGGGGTGCTCGGCCCACGGATCGGTGCGGCGGTCATAGCAGGCGGGGAAGACGCGACCCGGGGTCGTGTCCTCGGTCTTCTGCAGCTCGAGGTGGCACGCGGTGTCGTCGGTGTACACGGCGGCGCGTTGCCGCTCGGCGAACCAGGTGTCGACAAAGGCACGGTCGCGGGCGGTGCGCTGGCCTTCACCGCGGATCAGCGCGCTGTGGTCCTGGCCCGGACCCTCGTAGCCCTCGATGTCCGCAAGGCCGAGCAGGGTGGGCGTCACGTCGACCTGGGAGGCGAGTCCGGGAATCGTCCGGCTCGCGACGTCGGGACCCGTGACCAGCCACGGCATGGCGACGGTGCTCCGGTAGGTGGTCTCGCCGTGGGCGGTGCCGTGGTGCGTCGGGATGCCGAGCCCCTCGCCGTGATCCGAGACGAACACGAAGTACGCGCGCTCGGGATCGCGTCCGGCGCGGGTTAGCGCGTCGGACAGCGTGCGCACCGCCGTGTCGAGGCGGTTCAGGTCGCCGCGATAGCTCGCGAGTGCCTGGGGAGCGCCGTCCTCGGCCCAACCGGACGGGTCCGGGGTGTCGGTGGGCGCGTGGGCGTCGACGAACATGACCTGCAGGAACAGGGGGGCGGTGCCTGGGACCTCGCGGACCGCGTCGATGACCGAACCCGCGAGCACACGACCGTCGACCTTGGCCTGGTGGCCGCCCGCCCACAGCGCGCTGCCCTCGAGGTAGCGCGCGAAGCCCTGGTCCATGCCGAACACGGCGTTGAGGTTCGGGTTCGCGGTGGCCCCGACCGTCGCGTAGCCCGCCTCGGCGAAGCGCTCGGCGAGGGTGGTCACCTCGCTCGCGAGCACGCGGCGGTTCGTGCCGCGTGTGGGCTCGACCATGCCGACCGATGCTGCATGCTGGCCGGTGATCAGCGCGGTCGTCGCGGCCTTGGTCCACGGAGCGGCCGCGATGCCGTCCTCGAAGCGAGCGCCGCGGGCGGCGAGCTCGGCCAGGAACGGGGTGGTCTTCGCGAGCCCGCCGTACGGCGTGAGCTCGTCCTTGCGCACGGTGCAGCCGATGACGAGCACCACGTCGCGCGCCTCGGCCGTGGCTCGAGGGAGGGCGGGCAGCGTGTCGAGGTCGGGGATCTCGGGGGGAGCCGGGGCGCGTGAGGCGAGCACTCCGGCGGCCAGCGCACCTGCGGCGAGCAGACCGATGCCTGCCCACAGCGCGGTGCGACCGGCCTCAGTCATAGGTCATCCACAGATGGCCGGGGAACGCGAAGGTCAGGCCCTCGCGCAGGCGGTCGCGCCAGCCGATCCAGTTGTGGCCGTCCCGGCTCTCGACGAACTTGTGGTCGACACCAGCGTCGCGGAGCAGCGGCACGAGCGAGCGGTTGTACGTGATCAGGCTCTCGAACACGCCGCAGGACTGGAAGACGCGGGCACCGGTGCGACCCGGGTCCTGGCGGAACTCGTTCACGAAGGCGACGACCGGGTCCCACAGTGGGCTGCGGCCGTGGTGGCCGATGTCCGTGAATACGAAGCTGCCGGACTGGAGCACGAGCTGACCCCAGGCGCCGGGGTAGTTCCACGCGGTCCACAGGCTGGCCACGCCACCGAAGCTCGCGCCCATCAGCCCGCGGTCGCGGGGGTCGGGGGACAGGCGGTGGCGCTTCTCGAGCGCCGGCACCAGGTCCTCCATGATGTAGCGGGGATGGAGCGGGTTCGCGCCGAACTCCTCGTTACGGCTCACGCCGTTGATGAGGGCCACGACGACCGGCATCATCTCGTGTCGGTGCACGAGGTTCTCGAGGATGGTCTGGAGGCCGGTGAACCGCAGGTAGTCGTCGCCGTCGTGGACGACGAGCAGTCGGTACTCCTTGTGGGCCTTGTACTCGTGGGGCACCCAGATGCGCACGTCCCGCTGGTCGCCGAACACCGTGCTGTTCACGGTGAAGCCGTCGAGCGTGCCGCGCCGGGCGTCCTCGTCGGGCTCGACCCAGCTCGGGTCCTCGTAGCCGGTCATCCGGCACACGCTGTTCGCGCCGAAGGGGTCGAAGGCGAGGTGCGGGTTGTTGGGGTCCTTGATCCAGTGGCGGTGGCCGTTGAGGATGACCTCGAACTTGTACTCGACCCGGGCGTGCTCGGGCAGCTCGACCGACAGCGACCACACGTCGGTGCCCGGCAGGCGAGAGAAGGGGATGCGCGACTCGAGGCCGAACACCCAGTGCACGAGCGCGACGGACTCGTAGGGACCGCGCAGGAAGAAGGTGGCGGTGCCTTCCTGGACCACGGGGCTGCCGAAGCGCTCGAGGAAGTGCTCGACGAGGTGCGTGGTGTGGGCGGGATCCGCCTCGATCTGCTTGAGGAGGTCGAGAACCCGGGTCATGCGACCTCCCGCGGGACGTCGTCCACGCGACCGTCGGCGAGGAGCAGGGACGCGCTGCCTGCGGGTCCCCGGCTGCGCCAGCCCGCCGAGGTATGGCGAATCCACGCGCCCTTCTCGAGCGCGATGCACGCGTCGGGTCCGAAGCGGCGGGCCAGAGCCGAGACGCGTGCCGCGTCACCGAGGCGCAGGCGCTCCCGCGCGTGAGGCAAGGCGACGAGGTCTGGGGCGAGCCCGAGGCCGTGATCGAGGATCTCGGCGTCGGCGGAGCCGTCGGGGGCGTCGTCGTAGAACAGCACGATGCGGCGGGTCATCACCATGGCCCCGGCGCCCCAGGCGAGCACGGGCACACCGCGCTCCATGGCCCGGCGAATCGGGTGCTCCGCGCCGAAGAACAGCATGCGGTTGCGGAGGACGGCGACGTGCCCGCCCGCGACGAGGATGGCGCCGGCGTCTTCGATGGCCGCATCGACCTCGTCGCGTCGAGCGGCGATGGCCGGGCACTCGAAGCGCTGCACGAGCCGCGAGTAGTCCGCGCGCACCGCGTCCACGGCGGCGAGCGCTTCGCGGTCGATGCCGCGCACGACCTCCGAGGCGCTCTGGATTTGCTGCTCGACGAGACCGGGCTCGGCGGACTTGGTGCGGACCAGCGCGCGCACCGTGTCGAGGCCCATGCTCATGCGCAGGCGGTACAGCTCCTTGAAGCGCACGATGCGCGACTGGCGCTCCTTGTACAGCTTGGCGATATCCGGCGCCTGATCGGGCACCTCGTCGAACCAGCGGTACAGCGGCAGGTGGCTGACCTTGCCGACAGCGGCCTCGAGGGGCCCGAGCTCGTCCTCGTCGTGGCGCCAGCCAGCCGTGATCGCGACCAACGGCCCCGACACCCCGAGGTGATCGAGCACCTCGACGAGGTTGGGGTCGCGGCGTTGGGGTCCGAGGAGATGGAGCATGGGGGCGGGCGTTAACCCGGCGCATCGCGGCGGTCGACGCGCTTCGTCAGCCCACGGCCGCCTCGAGCTCTTCGAGGGCCTCACCGGCGTACACCGCGAGTCGCTGCAAGTGCGGCAAGGCATCGCGGCAACCGATGAAACCGAAGTTCAGGTCCCCGGCGTAGCCGTTGAGGGTGATGTTCAGGCCGTACCCGTGGAACGGAATCGACAACGGGTACGCCCCCTCGAGGCGAGCCCCCCGGAAGTACAGCGGCTGGCTCGGGCCCGGCACGTTGCTGATCACGACGTTGAATGCGGGACGCACGATGCCGGCGGTGCCGGTGGCGAGCTGGCCGGCGAGCGGCGCGAGCAGCAGGGCCGTGTACTGGAGAATGGTCGAGCGCGGCATGCCCTCGAGCTGCTTCTTGGCCCGGCGGGTAGACGCGATGATCTCGGCCAGGCGGTCCTGTGGGTCGGCGATGTTCGTGGCCAGGGACGCGAGGATGGCGCCCACGGCGTTGCCGCCACCCGGGTCGTCCGCGGGGCGGATGTTCACCGGGAGCATGGCGGTGAGCGGGGCGTCGGGAAGGGCGTTGAGGTCGATGAGCAGGCGCCGCAGCGCCGAGCCGCACAAGCACAGGGCCACGTCGTTGAGGGTTCCGCCCGAGGCCTTGGCGACATCCTTCAGCCGCTGCTGGGCGTAGGACTGCGTTGCAAAGCGCCGGTTTCGGCTGATCTTCTTGTTGAAGATCGTCGACGGGGACTGCATGGGCGCCGCGAGGTGCGGATCGAGGCCGCCCCACGACTTGCCGAGTCGGCCCACCGCCTTCCAGAACGGCGCGCTGCCGTCGATCTGCTCGCGCACCAGGTCGAGCAGTCCCGACAGTGTGGCCACCGGCTCGCCGGCGCTCTTCTTCTTCGGGCGCTCGCGATGGAAGAACAGCGGCATGTCGCGCTCGTCGGGGTCCGGCGACAAGCTGTTCGAGAGGATCTGCATCGCGGTGTAGCCGTCGATCAGCGAGTGGTGGACCTTCGCGTACATGGCGAAGCGCCCGCCGTGCAGGCCCTCGATCAGGTGCACCTCCCACAGCGGCCGGTGGAAGTCCATCTGCACCGAGTGCAGGCGCGAGACCAGGATGCCGAGCTCGCGCTCGCCGCCGGGGATGGGGAGAGCCGAGCGACGCACGTGGTAGTCGAGATCGAAGTCGTCGTCGGTGATCCACTTCTGGCGCGGAGACGCGAGGAACTCGGGGTTCTTGAGCCGCTTGTTCCACGGCGGGAAGGCGTGGGGCGACTCCCGCAGCTCCTCCATCAGGTCGCGCAGGAAGGTGGGTTCCGCGTCAGGAGGTGCGGTGAAGGGCATGAGCGCCCCCACGTGCATCATCGATTCGCGGGATTCCGACGCCAGGAAGACGGCGTCGCTCACGGTGATTCGTCGGCCGGACATGGCCAGAGGCTACCCCGGGGAGGTCTCCGTCCAGCCAAGAAAGACGGGATCTTCGACGAGATGAATTGCGCGCAATTTAATCGTGCACTACATGGTGTCCATGGAGGCCATCATGGCGAAGCTCGACTACAGCACCCGCGTCACCACTCTCGACGGCCGCGAGACCGACCTCTCCGAGTACAAGGGCAAGACCCTGCTCATCGTGAACACGGCGAGCCGCTGTGGGCTCACCCCGCAGTTCGAGGGCCTCGAGAAGCTCTACGAAGCGCACAAGGACGACGGCCTGGTCGTGCTCGGCTTCCCCTGCAACCAGTTCGCCGGCCAGGAGCCCCTCGACAGCGACGGCATCGCCGAGTTCTGCCAGATCAACTACGGCGTGACCTTCCCGATGCACGCGAAGATCGAGGTGAACGGCTCGGGTACCCACCCGCTGTTCGAGCAGCTCAAGTCCGCGGCGCCGGGTGTGCTGGGCACGAAGGGCATCAAGTGGAACTTCACCAAGTTCCTCGTCGATCCCGACGGCAACATCGTGAAGCGCTTCGGTCCGCGCGAAGAGCCCGAGGCCATCGAGGCCGAGCTCGCGGCGGCCCTCGCGTGAGCGCGCCCCGGCTCGACGACCAGCTGTGCTTCGCGCTGTACACGGCATCGCGGCTGGTCACCCGCGCGTACAGGCCGGTATTGGTCGAGCTGGGACTCACCTACCCGCAGTACCTGGTCCTTCTCGTGCTCTGGGAGGAGCGGGATCTCGGCGGACCGCCGCTCGCCGTGAAGAGCCTCGGTGAGCGCCTGTTCCTCGACTCCGGCACGTTGACGCCGCTGCTCAAGCGGCTCGAGCAGCAGGGGTTCGTCGAGCGGACGCGCGACGAGGTCGACGAGCGGGTGGTGCGCATCCGCCTCACGGACGAAGGCTCGGCGCTGTCGTCGCGGGCCGAGGCGGTTCCGGAGCAGCTCCTGTGCGACGCGACCTCCGAGGACCTCGCGCAGGTCGCGGCGCTCCGAGATGCGGTGAAGTCGCTGGTGGCGCGACTCCAGACCTGACCATGCGCCATTCGCGGTAGGCTGGTCGCACGGAGGTCGCCCTGCTGCTTCGCGCGCTGCGCTCGTTGTTCGCCGACCTCGACTGGCAGGCTTCACCCACGGCAGCGGTGATCGCCGAGGCCGTCGAGGGAACCGGCTGGGTGCAGGAAGATGCGCGGCGCATCGCGCGCTCGGTGGACGGACTGCCGTGCAAGGTGCTCCGCGACAGCGAGCTCGACGCGCTCGTCGCGACCGTGCGCATGGGCGAGCCGTGGGCCTTCGTGTTCTCGGGGCAGTCGACGCCCTTCGGCGCCGATCTCGCGCCGGAAGAGGGTCTGCCGCTCGGATATCGCTTCGATGGGCCGCTGGCGTTCACGCGTGCCCTCGCTGCGGGCCCCCAGGTGCGGCCGTTGCTCGATGCCCTGCGCGAGGACCGGGTCGCCGTCGAGATGCACAATGGCGCGGTGGTCCTGCGCCAGCAGCGGGTCGAGGCCGAGGATGCCCCACTCGTGGGCGATGCGGCCCTCGCGCTGGCGACGGCCCTGCGCGACGCCTGGGACCGTCTCGTCGAGAACCCGCTGGAGGCGAGGGGACTGCGCTGGGACGGCGAAGCCTGGGTCGGGCGAACCGAGCTCGGCGACGTCCGGGTCGAGCCGGGGCGGCGGCTGGCGATTCGCGTGCGCTTTCCGACGGGACTCGCGTCCGGCACGCAGCTTCGCCGTCGGCGGGCGGGCGAGCCTCCCGCACCGCTCGCAGGCGGCATCGGGCACCTCCTCACCCTCACCGGGCCGGATCTACCCGAGACCTTCGATGACGAGCGCGTGGGAGAGGCACTGCTGGCCCTGCTCGACAGCCCCTCGTCGCGGTTGGACGACAGCGGGCTCGAGGCGCACTTCCGGCCCTGGCCCGTCGGCCGAGCCCTGGCCGAGCGCCTCGAAGACGTCGCCGCCGTGCACTGGGCGCTGGTGAGCGCGTGAATCGGTGCGTGCGCTAGTGGCGAAGCCGCCGACCTTTGGGGAGCGCGTGGTGCTCCGGAGCCTGTGGTTCGTCGGCCGCGTCGGCCTCGGGCGCCCGCTGACGCGCTTCTACATGTGGATGCTCGCGATCGGCTCGGAGAAGGCGCTGTCCTTCGTCTTTCGCGGCTACGAGCCCAGCCCCGCGGACGTGTTCGTGTGCACGGTGTCGAAGTCGGGCACGAACTGGATGATGCAGATCGTCACCCAGATCGCCGACTACGGTCAGGCCGAGTTCGACGACATCCACGCGCTGGTGCCGTGGCCCGAGGCGCCGGTGCCCTCCCAGGTGGCGCCGCTGGACACGCCGCCGCGCTCCCGGACGGGGCTTCGTGCGGTGAAGACCCACGTGCCCGCCGAGCACGTGCCCTACGCCGCGCAGGCTCGCTACGTGGTCGTCGTGCGTGACCCCAAGGACGTGTTCACGTCGAGCTTCCACTTCGTCGGGGGCATCATCGACGGCATCTGGGGAGCGCCTCCGGACCTCGACGACTGGTACGCCCGCTTCGTCGAGCGGCGGTTCCCGCTGGGGTCGTGGGCAACGCACACCGCGGGATGGTGGGCGCTGCGCGAGCGCGACAACGTGCTCGTGCTCACCTTCGGCGAGCTCAAGGACAATCTCGGCACCTGCGTGGACCGGGTGGCGGCGCTCATGGGCGTCGAGCTCGATGATGCCGGGCGGGCCGCGGTGGTCGAGAAGAGCAGCTTCGCGTGGATGAAGGCGCACGAGCACCTGTTCGCGACCCCCGTGCCCTCGGTGATGGGGGAGCGTGCCGTGATGATCCGCACCGGCAAGCGCGGGGATGCCTCCGCGCTGCTCACCGAGGAGCAGCGTGCGGCCATCGACCGGGTGTGTCGCGAGGACCTTGCCGCGCTGGGCAGCGACTTCCCGTACGACGCCTACTTCGGCGCCTGAGCCAGCGCCTCGCGCAGGGTGGCCGCTGTACGGTCGAGGTCGTCGCGGGAGCGCTTCCACAGGGGAGGCACCATCGCCGTGAGCAGGCGCGCCAGCATGCGCCGGCGGTCGTGTCGCGAGCGGGGCACCACGTGCAGGTGCGCGTGAGGCACGGTCTGAGCCGCGCGAGGGCCGTCGTTGATCACGAAGTGGACGTCGTCGGCGAGGCCGGCGTCACGCATCGCCCGCGACACCCGGTTGCCGGCCTCGATCAGGCTCGCGCGCTCGGCTTCGGTGAGCTCGTCGAGGTGCTGTGCGTGGCGGCGCGGCACGAGCAGCGCGTGCCCCGTCGACCACGGGTGCAGGTCGAGAAATCCGAGGACTTCGGGCTCGTCGAGCACAATGCTCGCTTCGAGCTCGCCGCCGAGAATGCCGCAGAACACGCAGGGGGCCACATCCACCTCTCGGACCCGCGGTAACGCGGTGCTTGACATCGGGGCATCCTCCGCGTTTTCTGCGCCCGGGAGCGTGCATGCATCGACCTCTCCTTGCGCTCGTGTGGACCCTGGGCCTCTCGGTTGTCGCCGGTTGCGGCCGAAGCCCGACACCGCCCAACCTCGACCCGGACTACGATCACGCGGCCGCTGTGGAGGTGGTCGACGACGTGGGCTCGGCACCGGGAAGCGTGATCGTGTTCCTGCTCGACGACGTCGGCGTCGACAAGTTCGCGCCTTACGAGTTGCACCCGGATCCCGCGTACACGCCAGTGCTCGACGCGCTCGCCGCCGAGTCGGTGCTCTTCCGGAACGCGTGGGCGGAGCCTTCCTGTTCGCCGATGCGGGCGGCGGGGCTCACCGGTCGCAATCCCACCCAGACCGGTATCGGGCGGTGGATCCATCCGACGATCAACCCGGTGTCGCTCCGCCAGGAGGAGCTCACGCTCGCCGAGCTGCTCGCGGACGAAGGGGTGACCTCGGCGGTCGTCGGCAAGTGGCACCTCCGCGACTGGGCGGATGGCGAGGACCCCTCCACGGATGCGCTCGATCAGGGCTTCGAGCGACACCGCGGCTCGCTCGCGAACCCCGACATGTCCTTCGTTCCCAGCCAGGACGGCGGGGGGTACTACCACTGGGAGAAGAACGTCGACGGCGTGCTGTCCTGGTCCGAGACGTACATGACCGTCGACGCCGCCGACGAGGCCATCGCGTTCCTCTCGGAGATGGACGACCAGCCCTTCTTCCTGTGGCTGGCGTTCAACGCACCCCACCTGCCGCTCAGCTTGCCCCCTGCCTCGCTCGTCGCCGAGATGCCGACCGATCCGTCCGATCGGCCGGTCCGCTACTCCCTGATCCTCGAGGCCGTCGACACTGAGATCGGGCGCATCCTCGGGTCGATGACCGAGCAGCAGCGGGCCACCACCACGCTGATCGTGCTCGGCGACAATGGCACCGCCAACCAGGTGATGACCGCGCCGAGTCTGGCCGAGCGCTCCAAGGACACGGTGTTCGACGGGGGCGTGCGGGTACCGCTGCTCGTGGCGGGTCCCTACGTGCAGACCCCTGGCTGGTCCGACGCGCTGGTGCAGACCACCGATCTGTTCGCGACGGTGGCCCACGTGGCCGGCATCGACACGCAGGCGCTCGAGGGCCTGGACAGCGCGAGCTTCCTGCCTCAGGTCGTCGACCCGAGTCTCGACGGAGCGCGCCGTTACATCTTTGCGGAGGAGTTCCACCTCGGCCAGTCCGCGTGGACGGTTCGCGATGCGACGCACAAGCTCATCGAGCGCGACCACAACGTGCGTCGCTCGCTTCACCGCTATGAGGCAGGCGCCTTCGACGAGGGGCCGGACCTGCTCGAGGGCGACCGCGACGCAGCGGACTCAGCGGCCCTGCGCGACCTCAAGCGCCAGCTCGACGAACAGCGTGCCTGGATGCAGCGGTACCGCGACCCCGTGAGCGGGGGGTAAGCGCCCGCTCGGCTAGAGCATCACCAGCAGGCGGACGACGACGGCGAGGGCCACGACGTTCAGGCCCAGGAAGACGGCGACGACCATGGCCCACTGGTAGCCGCTCAGGCCGAACAGGCTCCGCGGCTTGCCGTACACGAGCTCCGGCGCCTTGGCGAGCGAGTCGTACTCGAGCCAGTCGTCCTCGTCGAGCTCCAGCTCCTCGAGGACCTCGAGCTCGGCACGTGCCTCGGCTTCCTGACGCGAGCGGATGTACGCGATCAGGTCGTCGGTGTCGTAGACGGTCGAGGCTTCTTCGTCGGCGTCGTACGGCGTGTGCAGGTCGTGGGGCATGGAGGACCGTGGGTGCGAGGACCGGCGTGTGAGGGGCGGCCGGCTGCTGATCGAGACGCCCGTCGGACCGGGGGTTTCTCGCAGCGAGGTGGCGTAGATTACACGTGTTCGGAATCCCGGCAAGCGGTCTGTGAAGCGATTGTCATCGGTGGCGCTGCGGATGGCCCGAACATGGGGTTCGGGGCTGGTTCTGAGGATGTGGAATCCAGAGCGCCGTGGGCTTGCCAATCCACCACGAGCGCGCGTTCGGCGGGGCGAAACGACGCGCGCTCCGCACCACCCGAAGGCGATGGGAGCGCGGTGGGCTCGGACAGCGGCGATCAGCGCCGGCGGCGCAGCCCGAGCAGGAGCGGGAGGGCGAGCCACAGCGGGGTGCCCGGCGCGTTCGCGTCGCAGGAACAACCCACGAACTCGAGCTCCACGTCGTCGATCGGGTCGAGCGGGTCGAGGCCCAGGTCGACTTCCTCGCCATCCGGCACGCCGCCGTCGTCGGTGTCGGCGTCGTTCGGATCGGTGCCGTAGGTGTCGACCTCCTCGCCGTCGAGCAGGCCGTCGTCATCGCTGTCATCGTTGGTCGGGTCGGTGTCGTGGACGTCGACCTCGTCGCCATCGGTCAGGCCGTCCCCGTCCGTGTCCTCGTCGTTCGGGTCGGTGTTGTAGACGTCGATCTCCTCACCGTCCTCGAGGCCGTCTCCGTCGGAGTCCGGGTCGTTCGGGTCGGTGTTGGTGTCGGTGATCTCCTCGCCGTCGAGCAGTCCGTCGTCGTCGGAGTCCGGGTTCTGGGGGTCCGTGTCGTAGATGTCGACCTCGTCGCCATCGTTGATGCCATCCCCGTCGGAGTCCGGATCCGTCGGGTCGGTGCCGAGGTCGATCTCCTCCCCGTCGGTGAGCCCGTCGCCATCGCTGTCGACCAGGTCGTCGTTCGGCGTGTTCACGGGCTCGGTGCCGTCCTCGAGCACCTCCTGGCCATCGGTCCGGCCACCGCCGTCGGTGTCGGGGTTGGTCGGGTCGGTGCCGTAGGTGTCGACCTCCTCGCTGTCGGTGAGTCCGTCGTTGTCGGTGTCGGGGTTCTGCGGGTCGGTGCCTTCGTCGACCTCGGAGCCGGAGCAGGTGTCGGCGGGCTCGATCCCGTCGGTCTCGTTGTCGGCACGGGTGTCGTCGCACAGGCCGTCACCGTCGGTGTCCGGGTCGCTCGGGTCGCTCTCGCCCGGGTCGAGCACACCGTCGCCGTCGAGGTCCTCCTCGCCGTCGGTGAGGCCGTCATCGTCGGTGTCGGCGTCGGTGGGGTCGGTGCCGTTCGTCAGCTCGCCACCGACACAGGTGTCGGCGGGGAGCACGCCATCGCTCTCGTTGTCGACGCGCACGTCGTCGCAGATGCCGTCACCGTCGGTGTCGGGGCTGTTCGGGTCGGTCTCGTCGCCCGTGCCCGGCGTGCCGTCGCTGCCGTCGACCTCGTCGCCGTCGGAGATGCCGTCGTCGTCGCTGTCGGCGTCGTTCGGGTCGGTGTTGGAGACGTTGTCCTCGTAGTAGTCGGTGAGTCCGTCGCCGTCGGTGTCCTGGAGGTCGTCGCCGGGCGTGTTCACCGGCTCGGTGCCGTCGATGAGCACCTCTTCACCGTCGGTGCGGCCGCCCCCGTCCGTGTCCGGGTTGTTCGGGTCGGTACCTTCGGCGACCTCGGAGCCCTGGCACGGGTCCGGCGGGTCGATCCCGTCGCTCTCGCTGTCGGCGCGGGTGCCGTCGCACAGGCCGTCGTCGTCGGAGTCGGGGTCGGTGGGATCGGTGCCGTTGGCGAGCTCTTCCGCGTCGGTGAGACCGTCGTCGTCGGCGTCATCGTCGCTCGGGTCCGGGTCGGTGATCGTGTCGTCGCACGGGTCGGCGGGGTCCACGCCGTCGCCGTCGTTGTCGGTACGCGGTCCGTCGCAAATGCCGTCGCCGTCGGTGTCCGGGTCGGTGGGGCTCGTCGAGCCGCCCGCCTCGTCGCCGTCTGAGAGCGAGTCGTCGTCGCTGTCTGCATCCCGCGGGTCGGTGCCCTCGACGATCTCGCTGCCGTCGCAGGGGTCGGTCGGGTCGATGCCGTCGCCGTCGTTGTCGGCGCGGGTGCCATCGCACAGTCCGTCGTCGTCGGTGTCCGGATCGTTCGGGTCCGTCTCGCCGCTGTCGAGCACGCCGTCGCCGTTCACGTCCTCGCTGCCGTCGGGGATGCCGTCGTCGTCGCTGTCGGCGTCGGCCGGGTCGGTGCCCGACTCGCTCACCTCACCGCCCACGCACGCATCCGCGGGCTCGATGGTGCTGTTGCCCGTGTCGTTGTTGGTACGCGTGTCGTCGCAGATGCCGTCGCCATCGGTGTCCGGATCGGCCGGGTTCGTCTCGTCACCGGTGCCCGGGTTGCCGTCGGGGCCGTAGTATTCGTCCCCGTCGGAGATGCCGTCGTCATCGGTGTCTGCGTCGTTCGGGTCCGTGTTCGTCTCGTTGATCTCGACGTAGTCGGTGAGTCCGTCGCCGTCGGTGTCGAGGACGTCGTCCGCGGGGTTGTCGACGGGGTTGGTGCCGTCGATGAGCACTTCCTGACCATCGGTGCGGCCGCCGTCGTCGGTGTCGGCGTCGAGCGGGTCGGTACCCGCGTCGACCTCGGAGCCGTCGCAGCTGTCGGCGGGATCGATGCCGTCGTTGTCGTTGTCGACGCGAGTGTCGTCGCACAGGCCGTCGTCGTCGGAGTCGGCGTCGGTCGGGCTGGTGCCGTTCGCGACCTCGACGCCGTCGAGCAGACCGTCGTCGTCGCTGTCGGCATCGAGCGGGTCGGGATCGGCGGTCGTGTCCACGCAGGCGTCCGCCGGGTCCACGCCGTCCGAGTCGTTGTCGGTGCGGGTGCCGTCACACAGGCCGTCGCCGTCGGTGTCCGGGTCGTTCGGGTTCGTGCCGCCCGCCACCTCGTCGGCATCGTTGATCGAGTCGTCATCGCTGTCCGCATCGGTGGGGTCGGTGCCCTCGTCGATCTCGGAGCCGGTGCACGCATCGGCGGGGTCGATGCCGTCGGACTCGTTGTCGGCGCGAGTGCCGTCGCACAGGCCGTCCCCGTCGGTATCCGGGTCGTTCGGGTCGAGGCCCGTCTCGTCGCCGGTACCCGGCGTGAGGTCGTCTCCATAGACCTCGACGCCGTCGGGAATGCCGTCGTCGTCGGTGTCCGGGTCGCGGTAGTCGGTGTTGGTGACGTTGAGCTCGTCGCGGTCGAGGATGCCGTCGCCGTCGAAGTCGCGCTGACCACCGGCGACGTCGTCCCAGCTGTCGGTGCACTCGGCGCCGAGCACGTCCTTGGAGATGTCCGAGCCGTTAGAGCCCGTGCCCATGATCATCGGGGCGAGATCGAGGTCGGTGATGCCGGTGGCGGCGACGAAGTCCGCCCACGGCACCTGCACGGTGAGGAACCGGTCCGTACACTCGGGGGTGCCGTCCCAGACGCCATCGCCGTCGACGTCGGCCTTGCAGTCCGCGGGCACGCAGGAACCGGGCGTGGTCGCGCCGAAGTCGCTGCACGCCGGCGAGACCCGCGCGTAGTCCGGAAAGCGGCCGGCGAGGTCGACGCCGCTGTTGTCGACGGTCGCCGGGTAGCAGAAGTTCACCGCTTCGGCGGCATCGGTGCACCAGCCGCCCGCACCCCCGCCCTCGGGAATGGTGTTCTCGCGGATCTCGACCGTGTCGCCGACGCCGTCGAGCACGACCTGGAAGTCCCAGCTCGCGTCCGTGGTGTTGTCATCGGACTCGAGCAGCGTGTGAAAGCCGAACGAGGCCCACTTGTTCGCCGAGCTGGAGGCGGGGCTCCTCGCGAGGCGGATGCGGAAGTACGCCGTGTTCCCATCCACGGACTTCGCCCAGTAGCCGCCCGCTTCTTCGTACACCCCAGGCGTGCCGAGGCCGTCCCACTGCGACTGCGCGTCACCGGCGGCGTCACCGAGGGCGCCGCTCGTGGGACCCGGGAGTGCCACCCAGGCCGCGGCATCGCTGTCGAGCCAGGCCGCCGGCGGGTCGCTGCTGCACGTCTGCGCCTGCGCGAACGGAATCCAGAGAAGTGCGAGTACCGAGGTCATGGAGCGGGCCCCCCAACGGACGATGCCCGGATTCTCGCCCATTTGCATGACGAGTTTCTTGCAGGAGCCGGGAGTAGCGCCCAGAAGGGGCCTTCCGGGGTGTGGCTCCGGCTGTGCCTTTCGGCACGACGGGGCGAAGCCGGGCTACGGCGTGCACACTTCCGGCGTCGGCAGCTCGCACGGCGCCTCGAATGGCACGTCCGCGAGTCGGTCGAGCGCCCACTGCCACTGCTCGGGCAACGAGTCGCGGGCGCCGGCCACATGGTCGGCTCCTTCGCACTCGAGCACCTCGAGGCGGTAGCCGGCCTCGCACAGGCGCGGCACGTCCTCGCGGTTGGTCTCGTGATAGACGAGCTCGTCCGCGCCGGCGATGACGTACAGGACTGGCGTGTCCGAGATGCGCGGGATCGGGGCGTGAACGAGCGTGTTCGCGCGAATCGCGCAGCCCCACTCGCCCAGCGCGTCCCAGTCTTCGGCGGCGGCGGCGGTCCGCAAGGCGTCGCTGTAGACCTGGTCGGTGCTCGTCACCCCGTCGAACAGCGAGCCCGGGTTGCAGCTGGCCTCGAGTGCGTCGACCACCGAGGACGCGAAGAAGGCTGGGTCGGCGTCCGTGTAGACCTCCGTGAGCGGGGCGTCGATGCCGTACCAGTCCTGGTAAGTGGCAAGCACTGCGGACAGGCCTCGCGTCGTATCTCCGAACTCCGCGGCGCCGTGCTTCACGAGCCCGGCGACGTTCGTGGGCGGCACGCTGGCCACCGCACCGACGATGTCGGCCTCTGGCAGGTACCAGGGGGCGTACCGCTCGGACCACAGGGCGGCTCCACCACCCTCCGAGGGCCCGAAGAGCACCGTCTTGCGGTCCGCGACCACTTCGGTGTTTCCAGCCTCGAGCTCGGCGAGCTCCCACGCCGCGCGAATCGCGTCGAGCGAAGCGAGGGCGGTGGGCTCGCCGACCACGTAGGGATGCAGCATGTCGGAGGGCTCACCCCAGCCGTTCATGCCCAGGTAGTCGGGTGACGCCACCACGGCGCCGAGGCTGGACAGGAGCAGGTTTCCAGCGGCCCCCTCGACGCCGAGTCCGCTGGGAGCGCACTGATCGGAGAATCCGGTCGTGCCATGCAGCCAGGCCACGGTCGGGAAGGTGCCTTCGGCGTCCGGAAACGAGACCAGGCCGGTGGTCTCGACGGTTCGCCCGCGGTCCTGGGTGCGGTAGCGCACGCGGTACATGACGACGTCGTAGGTGATGGGCAGGGCGTCCGCGGGGAAGCCCGCCAGGTCGAGCACGCCGCGCAGCAGTCCAGCTTCCATGTCGAGATCGGGCAGGCGCTCCCACTCGACCAGCTCGCCCATGTGGTCCAGCGGCACCCACTCGTACTCCAGCGTGCCGCAGGTGGACGTGGGCAGGTCGGTCAGCGGCGGAGCGGTGGGTCCTGTGTCCTCGGGTTCGGCCCCTGCGCAAGCGAGCACGAAGACGAGGGGAAGCATGCGCATCAGCGCCTCCAGAGGACCATGAAACCACGATTTGCCGGCCTTCGCGCGCCGCTGTGCCTCTTCGCCTACACGTGAAGGACAGGCGGACGCCGCGAAGCATGCGCGTTCACGCCTCAGACGCGCTCTCCGCGGGCGGACGGGCGAGTGCGAACAGCGCGATGACGGCCCATGCGACGTTCAGCACGGCGGGCTGCCAGTTGGCGTGGGCGGCGCTCACGACCACGATGCCGGCGGCCCCGGTGAGGTTGAGGGTCTGGTAGATGCGGTGGCCACCGGGCTGCTTGGCATCCAGCCAGCCGAGGCTGGTGGCGGCGTAGCCTCCGAGGATGGCGGCCGCGCCGTACCATCCGACAATCTCGATCCACACGTTGGGCTCCAGGGCGGTCCTGCCTGGTATCCCCGCGCGACTAGCCCGGCTCGGTCCGCGGGAGCGGCTTGAGGGCGAGGCTGGCGCTGATCTCCAGCGTGTAGCCGGCCAGCGCCTCCTGCACGGTCTCGGCGAGGTTGAGGTCGCGGACCGTCTTCACCGCTTCTCGGCGGAGCAGGTCGAGCGCGGTGCGCCTGGCGCGTCCACCGACCTCGAGCGCGTTCTCGACGCCCTTCACCGCGGCGGCGCCGAGCGCCTCACGGCTCGACTCGTCGACCATGGCGGCCCACGTACGCGCCGCGAGAGAGGGGGTCAGCTTGTCGATGGCAGCCGGCGACATGAGGCCCTCCACGGGGATCCTGTCTCGCCGGGAGAGTAAATGAATGGTGCCTCAGCTGCAAGGGCTCAGCGGCGTCCGGTGAGTGCGGCGAGCGCGTGTCCTCCGTCGAAGGGCTTGACCGGGATGAGGTTGAACACGGCCCAGCTGAGGTTGAGTGCGAACAGCGTGGAGGCCGCGGCGACGACCCATGGCCCGAGGGGGAGCAGGCTCACGAAGAAGGCCACCACCGCCAGTCCCAGGCTGGCAGCGGGTCCAGCGAGGGCGACGCGGAACATCACCGGTGGCAGGGGCAGGCCCTCGTGCACGCAGTGGCCGCCGTGCCAGTTGAGCTGGATTTCTCGGACCTTGCGCGAGTTCGCGCGGGCCGCGTAGGCGTGGCCGAGCTCGTGGACGAGCACGCTGCCCGCGATCATCGGTAGCCACAGCAGGGCGCCGACGAGACCGGGCATGGCGGCGCCGGACACCAGGTAGAGAAGGGCGGTCAGGGCGAAGAACCCTCGGGTGACGACGACCGGTGCGGCGCCGAAGCGTGCGATCTGCATGTGCTCTCCGTACACCCCTCATACGGAGAGCGGCGGTGGATCTTTCACCGGCCCCCGGACAACTTGGCCTGGATCAGGCCCTCGATGCTGCCGAAGGACTTCGCGCGGCTGTCGCGGTTGTAGTTGCCGAACTTCACCTTGGCCCGCGGGTTGTCGCCCTTGGTGCTCGGGCCTCCGCCGCTCGCTCCGAGGGTCTCGCTGCCATTGCCCGTCGAGAATTCGATGTGGCTGATGCCGGAGCGGCCCCGGTAGAAGACGCAGTCCCCACGCTTCGGCGTGGTGGTCTTCGGCAGGCGGTTGCTGATGCCCGCGGCGGTGTCGTCGCCCCAGTTGATCAGCCCGGTCTCCTGGCGGAGCACGTAGAGCACGAAGCCGGAGCAGTCGAACATGCTCGGGCCGTCGGCGCCCCAGTAGTAGGGCTTGCCGAGGTGGGACTCGGCAG
Organism: Deltaproteobacteria bacterium; assembly: GCA_006226595.1. Taxonomy (GTDB): domain Bacteria; phylum Myxococcota_A; class UBA796; order UBA796; genus M1803. The sequence continues at coordinate 14,326 of SBGP01000020.1, read as the reverse complement.
CGGCCATCACCGCGTCGCGCAGGTTCTCGTAGGCCTCGTTGCCGGCGAAGGGCTGGTTGCCCTGTCCCCCGTTCGCGTTGCCCGAGGTCAGGTCGTTGCTGCTGCCATCGTTGAGCTTGGCCGCGGTGTTGGGGCCGACCACGCCGTCGACCTCGAGGTTGTTGGCGGCCTGGAAGCGCTTCACCGCGTTGTCGGTGGCGGGCCCGAAGTCGCCGTCGACGCGCAGGCTGCCCCCCTTGGTGTTGAGCAGCCGCTGCAGGGCTTCGACCAGCGTGCCCCGACGGCCGAGGCGCAGCTCGGGACGCCCGGTGACACCGGCCTGGGTGCTCTGACCGCTCTGACCGCTCTGACTGCCCTGACCGCTTCCGCTGTGCGTGCCCGCGTGGGCGCCGTTCAGGCTGCTCGCGGTGTTCGGGCCGACGATGCCGTCGATCTCCAGTCGCTTCGAGCGCTGGTAGGCCAGCACCGCGGACTCGGTGCGGCGACCGAAGATGCCGTCGACGGACAGCGCGTGGCCCAGGGCGTTGAGCAGGGACTGCAGCGCGCTGACCTCGCCACCGCGGCTACCGCGACGCAGCATGGGACGGCCGCTGAGGGTGGCGCCGCCGTGGCGGTGGATGGCCGCCTTTCCGCCCGTCGCCGCCTTCAGCTCGGGGGCTGGGCCCTCGAAGCCCGCGCTGGCCCACTCGGCGAAGCGGACGCCCGCCTCGTCGGCCTTGTCCTCGCCCTGGTCGTTCTCGGTGTCGAGCACGGTCTCACCACTGCCGCCGCCGGCCAGCGCGTGGGCGACCTCGTGGCCGACGATCTCCATCGACGCGGTGTCCGCCGCGTTCTCCGAGATGCTGCCCCCGAAGCTCATCGCCGAGCCCTCGCAGCTCGCGTCCGCCCCGATGGCCTCGTTCTCGGCGCTGGCCCAGTCCGCCGACAGACCGCTCAGCGACTGGCCGAACGAGGCTTCGAGCGCCGCGTTGAGCAGGGGGCTGTCGAAGGGGCCGGTGCTCTGACCCTGCGCTTCGAGCTGCTCCTGGGCAGAGCCGTTCTCGTGGACTTCTTCTCCGGAATCGACGTCCTGGGAAGAAGGCGCAGAAATAGCGGACGACGCACGTCGCAGGGTCTTCATAGAGGCTCCAGTTCCGCTGAGGAGTGCGGAGGAGAGAGAGCCAGCAGAGGCTGGCACTCGAAGACGATGCAACGGATGTGCCATGTGTGAGAGCCGCGTCAACATCGCCGTGAAGAGGGCGTGTGGAGGCGGCTTTCGGGGGTTCGGGGCCGTCGCGCCCCATGCGAGGCGCGACATTAATGCCGCGGCGCTACCAGGGCAGTGCCTCGCCCTGCGCGTGCCAGAACGCGCCAGTGTTCTCGAGGTTCATCTCGTCGATGCGCGCGAGCAGACCCTGGACCGAGAAGTCCGCCTCGACCTGGCCGTGGCCGCCAGTCATCTCGGTCTTCACCGCGCCCGGGTGGAGCAGCGCCACCGCGATGCCCCGACCCTTGAGGTCCTGAGCGAGCGAGGCGCCGGCCATGTTCACCGCTGCCTTCGACATGCGGTAGCCGTACATCGAGCCGCTGGTGTTGTCGGCGATGCTGCCCATGCGGCTCGTGATGATCGCGACCTTGGCGCCGTCGGCAAGGTGGGGCGCGAGGGTCTCGGTCACGCGCAGGGGCCCCAGGGCATTGACCTCGAACTGCCGGCGAATCGCGTCGTAGTCGAGGTTTCCGAGCCGCTCGACCGTGAGGATGCCGGCGTTGTTGACGAGCAGGTCGATGGGGCCGTCGATGCGCTGGGCGAGCCGGGTGACGGAGTCGGCATCGGTCACGTCCACGTCGGTCTCGACGCGCACACCGAGGGCATCGAGCTCGGGGGAAGAGCGACGGCAGGCCGCGATCACGGAGACGCCGCGGTCCTTGAGCTGGCGGGCGAGCTCGAGGCCGATGCCCCGGTTGGCGCCAGTGACGAGAGCAGTGGTCATGAGGTCCTCCTGGACCCTCGCCGTATGACGGGAGCGTGCGCCTGCCACGCAACGGATAGGATCCGTGCATGCACCGACGCGAACTGCTGCTCTCCGCCTTGTCTTCTGCCTTCCTCGCCGCCTGTGGCCGCGCCGTGGAGGTGCCGAGCGCCGGCGTGGTCGGGGACCCGGGAAGCCACTTCCACCGGATCTACGGCGACGACGCGCTGCGGGCCGCGTTCAAGGACTTCCTCGTCCACGTCTTCCACCTGTATCCGGAGGACAAGTTCCACGACCTGATCCACAAGTGCACCCTCGAGCACGCCTCGGACGAGGCGATCTACGCCGCGCTCGTCGCGGGCCTGCCGACGATCACGCCCATCGGCAGCACCGTGACCTACGCGCTCCCGGCCCTGAAGAAGCAGAAGCAGGAGATGGCCGCGCAGGTCGCGAAGCTGCTCGGAGAGGGCGCGACCATCGATGGCTACGTCGAGATGGGCACCACCGGGCGCTACCTCAAGTCCCTCGATCAGCGCGTGTCCGTCGAGGGTCCGGTGTACGTGCTCAACGACCTCGCGCCGACCAACAGCCCGGTGGACCTGGTCGAGCGTGGACAGCTGTCCAAGGTCGGCAGCTTCGTGCACCTCGGCGAGTACGAGCCCGTGTCGGCGGACATCCCCGACGCCAGCGTGGACCTCGTGTCCAACCTCATCGGCTTCCACCACTGCCCGGAGGCGGCGCTCGGGGACTTCGTCGCCAGCTTGCGTCGCGTGCTGCGGCCTGGCGGTAGGCTGCTCGTGCGCGAGCACGACGTCGTCGACGAGACGATGGACACCTTCGTCGCCCTCGCGCACGACGTATTCAACGCGGGGGTCGGCGTGTCGTGGGCAGACAACCAGGCCCAGATCCGGCACTTCCGCAGCGTCGCGGGGTGGACCGAGTGGATCGAGGCGCAGGGCTTCACCCGGGTGCCCGAGGTCGCGCTGCAGGAGGGGGACCCCACCGACAACGCGCTCCTCTGCTTCACCCGGGTGTGAGCCGGGTCAGAGCACGGCTTCGAGGTTCTCGACCGGACGGCCGAGGGCGGCGCCGCGCTCGGTGACGAGGATGGGGCGCTGGAGCAGGCGGGGATTCTCCGCCATCAGCGCGACCAGCTGCTCGTCGCTCTCGTCACCCGTGAGCCCGGCCTTCTTCGCGTCGCGTGCGCGGAGCACGTCGGACGCGCTCATGCCGAGCTGGCCGAGTACCTCGCGGATCTCGTCCTCGGTGAGGGGATCCTTCGTGTACTCGCGGTAGGTGTAGGACACGCCCTTTTCGTCGAGCAAGGCGACCGCCTTGCGACAGGCGCTTCAGGTGCGGGTGCAGATCAGCGTGTTCATGGGTCCTCCGGATGGGGAAACAGCCTAACTCGCTGAGGAGCCTCGCCAGGAACCGGCCGCCTGCACGCAGTGGTTCACGCCTACGCCCGTGTAGCCCCAGCCGAGGAAGGACAGCCCAGGCATCGCGGCCTGGAGGCGTCGCATGCGCGCGAGATGGCCGCGGACGTACTGCGGAATGCCGATGCGCGAGCGTGCGACGTGCGTGAACACGGGCTCGGCGTGCACGCCCTCGACCTCGCGGAGGATGCGCGCCGCTCGCGCCACGAGTGCGTCGTCGTCGAGCTCGACCGCACCCGGGTCCCGCGTGCCGCCGATCATCAGGCGCTTCACGGTCTTGCCGCCGGCGAAGTCCGGGAAGCCCGAGGACACCCACAGGCAGCCGAGCACGTCACGCCGCGCGTCCATCGGGGCCAGCCATCCGAAGCCGGTTCGCTCGGGCAGCGCATCAAAGGCGAGGTGCACGCCGGCGATGGGGGCGGTGGGGATGCCGCGCAGGTCGGCCAGTTCGGGGAGCATGGCTGCGGCGCGTCCCGGGGGCACGGTGACCACGACCTCGCGGGCGCGCAGGTCCGGACCGCGCACGACGAGCGTGTCGCCGTCGCGCTCGATGCGCTCGACGGGCGTGTTCAACCGGATCTGCTCGCGCAGGGCCTCGCCGAGAGCCGCGGTGACGCGCTCCATGCCACCGCGGAGGGTGAACAGGTTGTTCGGCGCGTGAGCGGGGTGTGGCGGGCGCGCCATGGCGCCCTTGAGTACGGAGCCGTGGGTGCGCTCGAGGTGCACCCAGTCCTCGAACGCGGCGCCGACCTCGAGGTCGCGGGCATCGCCGCCGTACACGCCCGCGACGAGTGCGGTCGCGAAGCGCTCGGCCACCGCCCTGCCGAAGCGCCGGGAGATGAAGTCGTACACCGACTCGCCGGGGTTCGGCGCCTTGCGGACCAGCGGCTCGCCCATGGCCCGGCCCACCGCCCGCATACCGAGCAGCGGCGAGCGCGCGATGTCTGCGAAGGACTGCGGGAGCGGCTCGAGCTTGCCCTTGTGGAGCAGGAAGCGCTTGCGGGCTGCCTCGCGTGCGACGAGCACCTCGTCGGTGATGCCGAGCTCGGTGATCAGGTCGAACACGGGCAGGGCCGTCGTCGGGAAGGCTTGCGGCCCGTGCTCGACGGTGATGCCTTCGTGCACGGTGCTGCGGATGGTGCCGCCGACCCGGCCGCTCGCCTCGAGGAGCACGACCTCGCGTCCCTCGCGCATCAGGCGCCACGTGAGGGTAAGGCCGCTGATGCCGCCTCCGACGACGACCGTGTCGATCACGAGGCCAGCACCAGGGCGCGGTCGACGGCGACGTGCACCGCATCGCCGACGGCCAGGTTGCGGGGGCCGTCCACCAGGACCGGCTGCCCGTCGATGCGCACGCGGTAGCGCACGGTGGGTCCGAGGTAGGCCTTGGCGACGATCTCGCCGGGAATGCCGGCCTCTCCGAGCCGCGCGTTCTCCGGACGGAACGCGAGCACACACGCGCCCGAGTCCGGCGCTCCGGTGGTGGGAGAAGCCGCGACGTCGACGCCGGCCACCGCGGCCCCGTGCAGGGTGCGCTCGGCGCGAAGCTCGTTGAGGGTGCCCACGAAGCGCGCCACGAGACCATTCGCGGGCCGCTCGTACAGGCCCTCGGGGGTGTCGAGCTGCTGGATCACGCCGCGCTCCATCACTGCGACCCGATCCGAGAGACCGAGGGCCTCTTCCTGGTCGTGGGTGACGAAGATCACGGTCACGCCAATGCGCTTGACCAGGGCTCGGATCTCGTCGCGCATCTCTTCGCGCAGGCGCGCGTCGAGGTTGGACAGCGGCTCGTCGAGCAGCAGGACCCGTGGCTCGGCAACCAGCGCGCGGGCGAGGGCGACGCGCTGCTGCTGCCCTCCGGAGAGCTGGTGCGGGTAGCGGGCCTCGAGCCCCTCCAGCTTCACGCTGGCGAGCGCCTTGCGTGCGAGGTCCGCGGCGTCCGCGTCGCGTCCGGCGACCTTGAGCGGGAAGGTCACGTTGTCGAGCACGGTCATGTGCGGCCACACGGCATAGGACTGGAAGACCATGCCGAGCTGGCGCTTCTCGGGAGGCACGAAGGTGCCGGGTCCGGAGGCGAGCTGGTCGCCGATGTGCACCGTGCCACCGCTCGGCGTCTCGAGTCCCGCGACCATGCGCAGCGTCGTCGTCTTGCCGCAGCCCGACGGTCCGAGCAGACACACGATCTCCCCGTCCTGCACGTGCAGATCGAGCCCCCGGACGACCTCGTTGTCGCCATAGCGCTTGACCAGTTGGGTGATGCGGACGTCTGCCATCGGGGCTGCGCGGGGATTCGGGTGGAGGAGGCGGGTATTCGGTGAGGGAGCGATGGGCGAGGCAGACGCGCAGTCTACCGGGTCTCGCGCAGGTGCGTCACAGGCCGACCTTGCCGCGGCTCATGACGCGCAGTCCGGCGTTGCCTCCGAGCACGAGCACGGTGACCACCATGGCGAGTACGGCGGCGCTCGGCGGATCGCCGTAGGTCTGCAGCTCGAAGAGCAGCGTGCCGACGACGCGGGTGTCCGGGCCCGAGAGGAGGATCGACATGGTCACCTCCGAGAACGCGGGCATGAACACGAGGAACCACGCAGCGACCAGGTTCGGCAGCAGTAGCGGTCCCGTGATCTTCGCCATCGTCGTGCCCCACCCGGCGCCGGCGATGCGGGCCTGCTCTTCGAGGCTCGCGTCGGTGGCCTCGAGTCCGGCCTCGGTGTTGCCGACGGGGAAGGCGAGGAATTTCACCATGTACGCCAGGCCCAGCATCCACAGGGTGTCCGCGAGGGCCAGCCCGATGGTGAGGCGCTCGAGCACGATGAGGCGGATCTCCTGCGAGAACGCGAGGATGAGCGCGAGAGCGAGCACGGTGCCGGGCACTGCGTAGGGCAGGCGCGCCAGGGACACGACGACCTGGCGTCCGCGGGCGTCGGTGCGCTTCGCCATCCACCCGAGCAGGCCGCCGAGGAGCACGGCGCCGGTGGCGGCGGCCGCGGCGAGGAACAGGCTTCGGCCGATGGCTTCGAGCGTGTCCGAGCGCTCGAAGAGCACCGCGCTGTAGTTGGCGAGGGTCAGGTTGTCCGCGCCGAGCCCGCGTCCGAAGTTGCCCATCAGCGAGGTGACGGCGATGGTCACCAGCGGCAGCGCGACCGCGACCGCGGAGTAGGCGCCGACAAAGGCGAGGGCGGCGGGGGTGGCGCGGCCGAGCGCGAAGGGGGCAGCGCGGGTGGCCTTGCCCGTGACCGTGGTGAACTTGCGCCGTCCCTGAAGCAGCCGTCCGAGGGCGGGCAGGCCGATGCCGATCGCGAGCAGCACCAGCGACAGGGCGACGGCAACCGGTCGCCCGGTGGCCGGGTCGAGGTCCAGGGCCTGGTAGATGCGGGTGGTGAGCACGAAGTCCGGCTCGACCGCGCCGCTGGCGAGCAGGTAGGGCACGCCGAAGCTCGCGGCACTCGCGGCGAGCACGAAGCTCGCACCGGTCCAGATGCCGGGGGCCGCCATCGGCAGCGTGATCGCGAACAGCGTGCGCAGCGGAGAGGCGCCGGCGATGCGGGCCTGCTCCTCGAGCGAGGCGTCCATGCGCGACAAGGAGTCGGCGGTCGCGAGCATCACGAACGGCGTGTACGCGAGGCCCATGACCCAGGTCATGCCGGCGAGTGTGTAGATGTCGAGCGGACCCGCGATGCCCGCCATGGCGCGGTTGAGCAGGCCGTTGGTCGGGTTGAGCAGGGTGATCCACGCAATCGCGGTGATGTACGGCGGGACCACGTAGGGCACGGTGCACACCGCGCGCCACGTGCGCGCGCCCGGCAGGTCGGTCCGCCCGACGAGCCACCCGAGCGGCACGCCGACGAACACGGTGAACGCGAGCACCGACAGCGACAGGATGAGGGTGTTCAGCGCCGCGGCGAGGTTGAGCCCATTGCCCAGGGCCTCGATCCCGGCGGCGGGATCGGCGAGCAACCGCAGGCCGAGCAGACCCAGCGGGACGACCACGAGCCCGGTGAGCAGGGCCACAGCCCCGCCGAGCACGGCGGTGCGGGTGTCGAGCAGCCTCACTGCGCGCCCGACACGAGCTCGGCGAAGCGCTCCTTGATCGCGGCCTTGTCGGCGGCCACGCGCTCGCGGAAGGCCGTGTCCCAGGGCCTCAGAGCAATGGCGTCGAGCGGCTCGGCGCCCTTCGGCGGCGGCAGGTGCGGCAGGCCCGCGTACATGTTGCCGTCGACCATGGCCTGCTGTCCGGGGTCCGAGAGCAGGAAGTCGTAGACCGCGCGGGCGGCCTTCGGGTTCGGGCAGTCCGAGGTCAGCGCGATGGGCCCGGGGACCGCAATGGCGCCGTCGGCCGGATAGATCGGCTTGGCGGGCGAGTCCTTCTCGGCGGCCTTGAGCAGGTTCTCGAGCAGCAGCACGCCGATCTCGCGCTCGCGGGTCTCGAGGCGAGTGAGCACGCTGGAGTTGCCGCCCGCGCTCACCAGGCCTTGTCCGCGCAGCTCCTCGACGAAGGACCAGCTCGCGTCGTCGGTCTTGCCCTCGGTGAGGAAGGAGAGCAGCGTGAACATGGTGCCGCTCGACAGGGGGTCACCAATGCTCACGCGGCCCGCGTAGTCCGGGTCACCGAGCTGCCCGATGGCGGTCGGGGCGTCGCTGACGTCCTCGTGGGCGCCGAGCACGAGCAGGCTGATACGCGCCGTGGCCCAGTATCCGCTCGGGTCGACCATGCCGCGGTCGATTTGGAGAACGTTGGGCGCGAAGTGCGGCTGGAGGCGGTCCTGGCGGGTGATGGCGGCGTACCAGAAGGGGTCGCTGGTCATCAGCAGGCAGGCCTTCGAGCCGCCGGCGTCCCACTCGGCCTCGACGCGCTGCGCGACCTTCTCGGAACCAGCCTGGTACCACTGGGGCTCCACGCCGGGAAGCGCCTCGCGGATCAGCGGATCCACCTGGTCGATCACCGATTGGTACATCGAGGTGTAGATCCACACCTCACCCGCGGGGGCCTCGTCGTCGGAGGTGACGACGGCGCGGGCGCCGGGGGGACCGAGCTCCACGCGGCAGGCGGCGAGGAGGGCGAGCAGGGGGAGGAGATGTCGCACGGCGCGAGGGTAACTCACTCGAACCGGCCTCGGGCGCCGAGAACGCGCAGCCGTTGGCTTCTAGGAAATCTATAAATGCACGCGTGTGTTCTCGGATCCGTCGCGTGCTACTTGCCCCAGCGCTCGCGGAGGTAGGTCTCCATGTCGAAGGGCTTGAACTCCTGCTCGTCGGCCTGTCCGTACCAGCCTCGCAGGCGCTTCTCGAAGAGGCTGTTGCACAGCACCATCGGGTTCCGCCGCTCGCGGATGTGCGCGATGGCCTCGCTGATGCGAAAGCCTCGGTAGAGGTGCAGATAGGCCGCCACCGCAAGTCCGCTGCGGTTGAGACCCGCGTGGCAGTGCCAGTAGGTGGAGCCGCGCTCGGCCCATGGATGCACGCTGGCGAGGAACGCCTCGAGCTCGGCCTTCGAGGGGGCCAGTGACTCGTCGAGCGAGTCGAGCAGCGGCATGCCGAAGGTGACGCGCACCGGAGCTTCGGGGTGCGCGAAGATGCCGCACATATTGATCACGACCGGCGCGGGCACGTTGCCATACGCGCGGGGCAGTTCCCCCATGTACAGGGGAGCGGGGTCGCGATGGATCAGGTGATGGTCGAGACGTCGGTGCATGCGTGTACGTAGCGCAACGCCCTGGCCCAGCCAGGCCGGGTCAGCCACCTGACAGGAAGGCTTCGCCGCGGACTATGGCGCGAGCGTCGTGTCCTGCGCAGGCGCCATCTCGCCGTTCGCGGCCGGGGCTCCGAGCAGCGCCGACGCCATGAGCACCACCGCCGCGAGGATCAGAAAGCCCGTCAGCAGGGGGTTCGTGGAGGGGTTCTCTTCGTGCTTCACGGTGAGGGAGCGAGCCATGGGGGACATCCAGGAGGAGGGAGGGGGGAGGGAGGGGGGCGAACGCCCGCCTCACCATACCGCGTTTTCGTCTCGGCGCGGAACCATGCAGGGGGCGTGCCAGCCGTCTAGCGGCTCTCGAGGATGCGCGCGCCAGCCTGGGCCGCGGCGATCCGCTGCTGCTCGCCGGTCCGCAGGTTCTTGAGCGTGACCACGCCCTCGGCGGCCTCGTCGGGTCCGACGACCACGAGCCAGGTGTAGCCGCGAGCATTGGCGTGCTTGAACTGGTTCTTCAGCTTCGGCGAGCCCGCGTAGACCTCGGTGCGCACGCCAGCAGCGCGCAAGGCATTCGCGGCGGCGAGGGAATCCCCGAGCTGGTCGTCCGAGAACACGGTGACGAGCACCTCGGCGACGGGACCCGCCTCGGGCAGCATGCCCAGCTCGGCCATCACGGTGACGATGCGCTCGAGGCCCAGGGACACGCCCACGCAGGGAATGTCCTGCTTCGAGAACACGCCGACGAGCCCGTCGTAGCGGCCACCGCCGGCGATGCTGCCGACCTTCGGCTCGTCGACCGTCGCTTCGAACACGGGACCCGTGTAGTAGTCGAGGCCGCGCGCCAGGGTCGGGTCGACGGTGAGGCGCGCCGGATCCACGCCCAGCGCGATGGCCGCGTCGCGCACCTGGCCGAGGTATGCCACGCCCTCCTTGCCGCGGTTGCCGAGCTTGTCGCCGAGGTAGGCGAGCGTGGCCGCATCGTCCGCCTGCGGCGTGAGCGCCTCCCAGGCCGTCTCGATGGCGTCGGCCGCGAAGCCACGCTCGGCAAGCTCGCCATCCACGCCCGCGCGCCCGATCTTGTCGAGCTTGTCGAGGGCGACGAGGAAGCTCTTCTCGCTCTGGCTGTCCTTCGCGCCCGCGGCAGCCGCGAGATCCGCGAGGATGCGGCGGTCGTTCAGGCGGATGGTGAAGCCCTTGAACCCGAGCTCGTTCAGCGCCGTGTGGAGCACCGCAAGGCACTCGGCGTCCGCGAGCGGGGAGCTGCTGCCGGCGATGTCGACGTCGCACTGGAAGAACTCGCGGAAGCGGCCCTTCGCGGGGCGATCGGCGCGCCACACCTTGGCGATGTGGTAGCGCCGGAAGGGCAGGCGAATGTCCGGGTTCATCGCGAGCACGCGCGCGAGGGGCACGGTGAGATCGTAGCGAAGCGCCTGATCCACTTCACCGCGCACGCCGCCTTCGCCGCGCTTGAGGATCTTGTAGATGAGCTTCTCGCCCTCGTCGCCGTACTTGCCGGTGAGGGTCTCGATGCGCTCGAACACGGGGGTGTCGAGGGGCTCGAACCCGAAACGCTCGAACACCTGCTGCACGGTGTGCACGACCTGGCGGCGAGCGAGCATGTCGGCGGGCAGGAAGTCGCGGGTACCCTTCGCGAGGTGGACGGCCATGTTGCCTCTCCTGAGCCCGCATCGCGGGCGACGAAGCGTGCGAGTAGCCAGGCTCGTGGAACCCGTCCACGCCCACCGGCGTCGCACCGGATCGAGCGATGCCTTATGATGCGGCCCAACACCGGGCCTCTTCCTTGCCGAGGCCCTGACCGGAGGAGCGCTTTGAGCGACTGGCACTACTGCCGAACCATCGGCGCCGACGGCGGCGTCGACGCGGTCGAGGGGCGTGCGTACGGGCTGGATCTCGAATCCCTGCTCAAGGACGGCCTGCCGCCCTTCAAGATCTGCCTCGAGATCATCGCCGCGCTGTGCGAGATCCTCGACATCGCCGAGCAGGACGACGAGGGTCACGGTGACATCGTGCCCCGCGACGTCTACATCGACGAGCTCGGTGCGGTCAGCGTCGAGGGCTTCGGCGAGGAGCGCGACCAGACCTTCGCGCCCGAGGGTCGGCCCGGCTACGCCTCCGATCTGTGGGGCCTCGGCTACATCGCGTTCCGCTTGTTCTCTCCGAACGATCTCGGCGAACTCCCCGACGATCCTGATGAGTACGACGACGCGATCATCGATGCCGTCCTCGCGATCAACTTCGACGAGCTGCCCGAAGAGATGGTTGGCGACGTCCAGTGGTTCATCGCCAAGATGCTCTCCTACGAGCCCGATGACCGCCCGCCTGCCATCGACCTGTGGCGTACGTTCATCGCTTTCGCCGATGCCGTGGATGGCCCGCACATCGCCGACTGGGGTGCCGAGGCCATCGAAGGTGGCGGCGAACGTCGCGATGCCGATGGCCTGCTCCGCGACCCGTCCAAGCTCCAGGCGCCCTCCGAGGATCTCGGCGGCCCGATCACCGCGCAGGGTCCACTGTCCCGCGGCGGCGGCATCGACTTCTCGTCGGGCGGCAAGCAGGGCCAGGCCACGGCCTTCTGGTCGCGCGATGCGATGAAGGCCGCGCTCGCCAACGAGCCGGACGAAGAAGAGGTCAGCCGCGATCCGCACCTCGCGGAGAACCAGCCCTACCGCCCGCAGGTCGGTGGCGGCTCCAGCACCAGCTTCTGGAGCCTCGACCAGATGAAGGCGATGGCCGAGGGTGGTGATGCCGCCCCGCGCCCGAAGCGGCGTGGCAAGCAGGGCGAGCGCACGGCCAAGCGCGACGCGCCCGCCGCCGAGGCGCCGCCTCCGCCGCAGGCACCGCCAATCGCGGGTGGTCCCGTGGCCGGTGGGCCGGTGGCCGGTGGACCGGTGGCCGGTGGCCCCGTCGCCGGTGGTCCGGTGGCGGGCGGTCCCATTGCCGGCGGCCCGGTTGCGGGTCCCGGGCCCGGCTACTCGCCGCCGCCGCCACAGGATGCCGGTGGTGGCGGTGGCAGCACCGGCCTGATCGCCGGTGGCGCCGTGTTCCTGATGATCCTCGTGTGCCTCGGCGGTGCGGCCGTCGGCGGTGGCGTGTGGTTCATGAACCAGGGCGACGACACCCCCGCTGTGACCGGTCCCGCGCCGGCACCGCAGCCCTCGACCACCCGCGACACGGGTGGTGGCGGTACGCCCGAGCCCGCGCCCGAGGCGGCTCCCGAGCCCAAGCCGGCGCCGAAGCCGGCTCCCAAGCCCTCGCCGAAGCCGTCGCCCAAGCCGTCGCCGCGTCCGTCGCCGAAGCCGGCCCCGGCCCCCGCGCCGAAGCCGGCGCCGAAGCCGGCTCCGACCACCGGCATCGCCAAGGTCACCATCCGCACCCCCGCTCTCGCGTTCATCAGCTGTGGCGACGGCCAGAAGGCCGAGATCAACGGCTCGCTGGCGATGGAGTTCGACGGACTGCAGCTCCCGGTGGCCTGTCGCATCATCGACGACGCCAGCGGCGGCATGTGGGCGGGTTCCATCGGCGGCAGCGGCACCGTGGCGTGCACGGTCTCCGGCTCGACCATGTCGTGCAAGGCCCCGTGATCGGCGCGAGCACGGGCGCATGAGAGCCGTGATTCAGCGCGTCCGCGGGGCTTCGGTCACCGTGGACGGCGCGGTGACCGGCGAGGTCGACACGGGCGTGCTCGTGCTCCTCGGCGTGGGTCCCGGAGACGGGGAGGCCGAGGCGCGCTGGCTCGCGCGCAAGATCGCCGGCCTACGGATCTTCTCCGATGACGAGGGGCGGATGAACCTGGGCCTCGTCGACATCGGCGGCGGTGCACTGGTGGTGAGTCAGTTCACGCTGTACGGCGACTGCCGCAAGGGACGCCGGCCGAGCTTCGTCGGGGCGGCCCATCCAGACGTCGCCGAGCCGTTGTACGAGCGCTTCTGCGTCATGTTGCGCGAAGAGGGCGTGACCCACGTCGGACGGGGCGTCTTCGGGGCGCACATGGACGTGCGGCTCCTCAACGATGGCCCGGTGACGCTGATCCTGGACACGCCGTGAACGAGCTCGCCGTCGCCCTCGAGGCGGCCCGGGCCGCGGCACGTCTGCTCGAGGAGCGGCCAAAGCGCGTCGATCACAAGGGTGTCGTCGACCTCGTCACCGAGATCGACCGGGCTTGCGAAGCCGCCGTGCGCGAGGTGCTCGCTCGGCACACGCCGGACATCGAGGTGCTCGGCGAGGAGGAGGGCGGCTCCACGCGCGCCACTCGCTGGGTCGTCGACCCGCTGGACGGCACGACCAACTTCGTCCATGGCTTTCCCGCCTACGCGGTGTCCGTCGGCCTCGAGGTGGATGGGGAACCCGTGGTCGGTGTGGTCATCGACGCCGCTCGTGGCGTCGAGTACGCCGCCGCGAAGGGGCGCGGAGCGACGGCCGACGGCGAGCCGATCCGCGTGAGCGAGGTTCGCAGCCTCGAACAGGCGCTGCTCGCCACGGGCTTCCCCTACGACCGCCGCGAGCGGGCGGCGCACTACCTGAAGAGCGTCAAGCGCGCGCTCGAGACCTCGCAGGGCGTGCGCCGCGCAGGAGCCGCCGCACTCGATCTGGCGCTGGTCGCCGCCGGTCGTCTCGATGCGTACTGGGAGTTCACCCTGTCGCCGTGGGATGTGTCGGCGGGCATCGTGCTCGTCCGCGAGGCTGGAGGCGTCGTCACCGCGCACGACGGAAGCCCCATCGACCGACACCGGCCGTGCCCGCTCGCGGCGAACCCCTACCTGCACGACGCGATGATTCGCATGCTGGCCGAGGCGCATGCCTGAGCTGGCCACGGCACGCGCCAGGGCGGGCCTTGCGCGGCTCCAGGCGCTGGGGCTCGCGGGGGCCCGGAGCGAAGCGGCCCTCGATGCGCTGGTGGCGCGCATGCCCCGATGCCAGGCGGTGGTCTACGAGCTGGTGCTCGGGGACGGCCATCCCGGTGAGGTCGACTTCGGGGTGCGGCTGCTGCCGGAGCAGATGGAGGCGGTGCTCGCGGAGGAGCCAGGTCTCCGTGACTGGCGCGAGCTGGCGGTGCTCGAGCCCTCCCGCGGCTGGGTCGAGCGGGACACCGGTGCCGAGAACCCGCCTCTGTCGGTGTTCGCTCAGTTCCGTGAGACCCGCCATGCCAGTGAGCTGGCCCGCGTGCTCCGCCGTCTCGGCGTGGCCCCGTTCCCGCTTCCGCGCGGGGTGGCGCTGCGTCATCTCGGCGTGCTCCA
>SBGP01000008.1 GCA_006226595.1 Deltaproteobacteria bacterium | reverse complement strand
TCCGGCCGACGAGGCCCACCGCAGCCCGAGTCGGCCGCAGGCCGATGAGCGGCGAGGACCAGGCGCTGCTCGACACGTCCAAGACGCGTTGGCGGATCCGGCCACAGCGCCCCACCCGACGACCACCGCAGCCCGAGTCGGCCGCAGGCCGAGGCGATGGCGGATCTACTCATCGACGCCGCCCTCCCCCCGCGATAAGCGGCTGTCGGCTTTCGAGCCCCCGACGAGAGGCAGCGCCGTACCGGGTGAGGACAAGACGGCGCGGCCCCCGCAGATTCCTGCGGGGTGCACCGGACACCGTTCTGGGCATCTCGTCGACTCGCATCGCGCGATGCCCGCACCGTGGAGGCCTCATGTCCCCCTGGTTCGCCGTCGTCATCGCCGGACTCCTCGAGATCGCCTGGGCCATCGGCCTCAAGCACTCCGAGGGCTTCTCCCGCCCCTCGTGGACCGCGTTCACCCTCATCGCACTCGCGGTGAGCTTCTGGCTGCTGTCGCGCGCCGTCGAGCAGCTGCCGCTGGGCACCGCCTACGCCGTGTGGGTGGGCATCGGCGCCGGCGGCACCGCCCTGTTCGGCATGCTGGCCATGGGCGAGGCCGCAAGCCTGCAGCGCATGGGCTGGGTGGTGATGCTCATCGTGAGCATCATCGGACTCAAGGCCAGCGGTCACTGATCGAGCTATGGGCGCGACCATGCTCGTGCCCGCTCTGACCATGCTTCTCGTCGTCCTCCTCCTCGTGGGGGAGGTCAAGGACATCCTGTGGCTGCGGGTGGCGACCAAGGTCCCCGCCTCCCTCGGGTTCATCCTCTACGGCTGGCAGTGTGGTGCCCTCGACGGTCACGCCGATGGCATCGCGCTGTTCGTGGCGCTGTGGCTGTGTGCCTTCGGCGACTGGTTCCTGCTCTCCCGCGAGAAGAAGCCCTTCCTCGCCGGCATCGCGAGCTTCTTGCTCGGTCACGTCGGCTACCTCGTGGTCTTCGCGATGATCGGCGTGAGCCTGCCGGCCTTCGGCGGGCTGGCGCTGATCGTGGGCGCATTCGCGCTGTTCGTCTGGCGTTGGGTCGGTCCTCACGCGGGCCCGCTCAAGCCAGCGGTCGCCGCGTACATCGTCGTGATCAGCACGATGGTCGCTGCCTCGGGAGCCTCCGCCGCGCTGGACCCCTCCCCTCGCCGGCTCACGCTGCTCGCGGGCGCGGTGGTGTTCTTCATCTCGGACCTGTGTGTGGCCCGCGACCGCTTCATCGCACCGGGGCCGCAGAACCGCATCCTCGGCCTGCCGCTGTACTACGCGGGCCAGCTGCTGTTCGCGGCCGCCGCGTCCTAGCAGGCTGCTAGCGCACGTCGAGCGCACGCTCGAACAGCTCGAGCAGCTCGGCGGGTGCGCTGCCTGTGCCGTTGACGGCGAGCCGCTGAATGGTCGCGTTGAGCGTCTTCTCCAGCGCCTTCACGTCGTCCTGCGGCAGCGGCTTCGTCCACACGCGAAACGCGGCCGGTCCGCTGAACTCCAGGTAGGCGCCCGCGTGGCGCACCTCGTCGAGCTCTGTGAGGGGGCGTGACCACGCGCGCAGGCTGCGTCCGAGCACGGTAAACGCGAGATCGATGCGCTCGAGGCCGATGTTCACCCGGAGCCCGCTCGCACCGGTCACGAAACCGAAGGAGCCGAGGGCGAGGTGGCTCACCCCGATGACGAGCATGATCGCGAGGGCCGCCACCGGCAGGTCGAGGGTACACATGAGCCCGAGCACCAGCGCGCCACTGCACACGAAGCCCAGCGAAAACAGAGTTCCAAAGCGTCCTGAGGGCTGTCCCAGGCGCAGGTCGAGGCCGTCGAGGGTCATCCGGGTCTCCATGGGGGCGGACCATAGCCCCGGCGACGTAAACCCGGTGTCGAGTCCGCGCTTCGACACCGAAAAGAAACTCGCATTCACGAGAATCGCCGAGTGAATCGTGGATGTTCCCCAGGAGCTTGAAACCCTGGGGTCGGCACCCTAGAAGCGCCGCATGAAGATCAGCATCACCAACGTGCATCTCGACCTCGGCGCCGGACGACGCGGCACCGACATGGGTCCCTCCGCCATCCACGTCGCCGGCCTGATTCCCGGGCTCGAGGCCCTCGGACACCGGGTCACCGGAGTCCAGTCCGTGGGAACCCTGTCTCAGGAGGCCACCGAGATCGGTGACCCGACGGCGCGCTTCCTGCCGGTCATCCACGCCGCGTGCGAGGAGATCGCCGACCTCACCGAGGCCGCGTGCGGTGCGGGCCAGATCCCGCTCGTGCTCGGCGGCGACCACGCTCAGGCCGCAGGCACCATCGCCGGCATGGCGCGGCACCACCGCCGCCAGGGCACCGAGATCGGCGTGCTGTGGGTCGACGCGCACACCGACATGAACACCCCGGACTCCACGCCTTCCGGCAACATCCACGGCATGCCCCTCGCGTGCCTGCTCGGCCACGGCCCGGACGTGCTCACCGAGCTCGCCGGCGGTGGACCCGCGCTGAAGCCCGAGAACGTCGTCGTCTTCGGCGCCCGTGACGTGGACAGCACCGAGATCCCGCTCGTCAAGGAGCTCGGCGTCCGCGTGTACACGATGAGCGAGATCGACGCGCGCGGCACCGCGGTGTGCATCCGCGAGGCCCTCGACATCGTGCTCGACGGCACGGCGGGCGTGCACCTGTCCTTCGACCTCGACGGCGTCGACCCGAACGACGCGCCCGGTGTCGGCACCCCCGTCCCGGGCGGTCTGTCGCTGCGCGAGTCGCACCTGGTGTGCGAGATGGTCGCGAAGAGCGGCAAGCTGCTCGGCATGGAGATGGTCGAGCTCAACCCGACGCTCGACCTGGCGAACAAGACCGGCAAGCTCGCGGTGTGGCTGATTCACTCCGCGATGGGCAAGAGCATTCTCTGAACGTCGTCCGTAAGCGCGGCCCAGCGTCAGCTTCGGGCCCGCCTCGGGCTGCGGTGGGCCTCGTCGGGTCGGACGCTGTAGCCGGATCCGCCAACGCGTCTTGGACGTGTCGAGCAGCGCCTCGTCCTCGCCGCGCATCGGCCTGCGGCCGACTCGGGCTGCGGGGGGCCTGGGATCCGCCGACACGTCTTGGACGTGTCGAGCAGTGCCTCGTCCTCGCCGCGCATCGGCCTGCGGCCGACTCGGGCTGCGGGGGGCCTCGTCGGGTCGGACGCTGTAGCCGGATCCGCCAACGCGTCTTGGACGTGTCGAGCAGCGCCTCGTCCTCGCCGCTCATCGGCCTGCGGCCGACTCGGGCTGCGGGGGGCCTCGTCGGCCGGAGGCCTCCTCGTCCGAGATCCGGTTGACGGCCCGCCCGATGGCGGGCCTGGGATCCGCCAACGCGTCTTGGACGTGTCGAGCAGTGCCTCGTCCTCGCCGCTCGGCAGGCTGCGCCCGGGCTGCGGTGGGCCTCGTCGGCCGGAGGCCTCCTCGTCCGAGATCCATTTTCACGGCCCGCCCGATGGCGGGCCTTTAGACCCCGACGCGCCCATACCTCCGCCAGAGCGGCCCGGCGTGACCCTCGACCCGCTCGGGTCCCGGCAGGATCTCGCGCAGGTACTCGTCCACGTGCACCTCGTCGCTCCAGTGCCGCGGGTAGCCGAGGCTGACCTCCTCGAAGCGCGTGCCGTCGCGCCAGTCCGTCGCGCGCATGTGCAGGTGGCCGCTGACGACGACGGCCGCGCGATATCGCAGGTGCCAGTCCTCGGTGTGGCGGGTGCCACACCACGGCGAGAAGCGCGGGATTCGGAACAAGCGAATCAGGTCCTCGCGCAGGGGCCAGTGGTTGATGAGCACGGTGCGCTCGCCGTCCGGCAGGGCATCGAGTCGGGCCGCGGTGGCCTCCAGCCGCGCGGCACACCACGCCTCGCGGGTCGGGTGCGGATCGGGGTGCAGGAGGCGCTCGTCGACGCACACGATGTTGTCCTCGCGCGCCCACGCCCTCGCCTCGTCCGGACCGTAGCCGTCCGGGGAGAAGGTGTAGTCGTAGAGCAGGAACAACGGGCACAGCCGCAGTGGGCCGCCCTCGCCGTGCCACACCGGGTACGGATCCTCTGGCGTGAGCACGTCCAGCGCCCGGCACACCCGCACGTACTCGGCGTAGCGAGCTTCTCCGCGCAGGCCGTCGGGCCCCTCCTTGGGCATCGTCCACAGCTCGTGATTGCCGGGCACCCACACGATGCGCGCGAACTTGGGCAGGAGGATGGCGAGGCCCGCGGCGAGCTGTTGTGGTGTCTCCCCGACGTCACCGGCGAGGATGAGCCAGTCGTCCGTGTGCGGAGTGAGGCGGTGCAGCGCCTCCACGTTCGCGGCGTGATTCAGGTGCAGATCGGAGAGGGCCCAGAGCTTCATGGACCTTCCCTATCCCACGCCGCGGGGCACTACCCGAAGAGCCGCCTGCGAAGGGGCTCTTGACGCGACAACACCTCTACGATGCGCCATTTACCTGGCTGATCGGCGCATGGCCTCGCTCGATCGGGCTGTGGGAGCATTCCGCGGGAGCGTGACAGCAAGGGACACGAAAGGGTGAATCCATCCGGCATATGTAAGGTCGTAGGAGGTGAACCGAGGGAAGGCCCAAGACCGGGTCGGCGGAGCAACGTCTTTCGTCCCCATGGAGGTCACCATGACCCAGAACTACGACAACTGGAACGACGCCAAGGCCCTCATCTTCCCGCGGGTGGACCGACCGGATGCCGTCACGTCGGACCTGTGCATCACCCCGGAGCTGGGCGTGGAGCTGGTGCTACGCACCGAGTCCGGGGAGATACCCATTCGAGGCAGCGCGCTCGAACAGTGGGGCGTGAGCGCGATGGACGCGGCGGCCCAGGCGGTCGCGAACCTCCGCGAGGTCGCCGAGGACGGCACGGACTGGCTGGAGGTGCCGTCGGCACCGGCGCTGTTCGCCCTGTACGCCGAGGACGGCGACGCGGCGTCGCGGATGCTGGTCCTCGACGAGCTGCTCGACGTACCCATCGCCGGGGTGCTCGTCGCCGTTCCCACGCGCAACCAGATGGTGGTGCTCCCGCTCGCCGACTACGAGGACCTGCAGGACCTGGCCACGCTGGCGCTCGGTGCACAGCTCGCGGCTCGCGCGAGCTCGCGCCCCCTGTCCACCCAGCTGTTCTACTTCGACGGTTCGAGCTGGACGACGCTGCACGTCAAGGACGAGCCCGGCGAGACCGAGATCCTGCCCAGTCCCGGACTGGCAGCCGCTCTCGAGACCCTGGCTGCCCAGTCGCTGGCGCCCATGGTCGCCGAGGCCTAGCACCGCCCCTGCCTTCGGGCTGTGGATGCACGCCGGGAGCGCTCGTCCCCAGCCCGCGAGGGCCCGGGGGACGCTACATCCCCAGGGCCATGTCCCGCAGTCGGTCGCGCACCTTCTCGAGGTCGCGGCGCAGGCGCTTGCGCTCCTCGAGCAGCGCGTCGCGGTCCTCGGAGGGCGCGCGCTCCAGGCGGAACACGAGCATGTCGAGTTCCTGGGACAGGTCTTCCAGCTGGCGAGCGAGTGCGGACATGCGCCCGGCCTAACCCGACTGCGCGCTGCGGGAAGCCTCGGCCTCGTGAAGCCGCGCGTCGAGCTCGACCAGGTCCGGGTCGTCGGGGAACCGGGCCAGCGCGCGCTGCAGCCGCTCGCGCGCCGGCGCGAGCATGCCCTGCTCGAGCATGCGCTCAACGTGCACCGCTTCTTCCACAGGGTGCATGGGCGCCGGCTTCTCCGGCTTCACCTTGCCGGAGAGCCGCTTGAGGTCGATGGGCGCGGCGCCGGTGCGCTCGAGCCACACGAGACATCGGTCGAGGATGGGCTTGTAGCCGAGCCTCAGCGTCTCGTCGGCGAGAGCGACCACCAGCCGGGGGCTCTTCTCGGCCAACGCGAAGGCCTCGTCGGCAATCGCCTGGCGTCCGTCGTCCGTCGATGCGCGCCCGTAGCGGCGCAAGAGGCCCTTGAGTTGCTTCGTGCGCGACCAGTACAGGTAGGACGGCGTCAACGCGACCACGAGCAGCACCCCGACGATGGGCAACGCCCACGGGGGAAGCAGCGCGCGCAGCGCCGCGATCAGGTCTGGGATGACGCGGAACACGGCGGCCAAGGTAGGCACGCCCCGGTGACCGGCAAGCACTCCCCCACAGGTTCCGTCGGGCGCCACACGGCCCTGGTGACAGACGTGCGATCGCATCGCGATCGCATGGTGCCGAAACGGGGTGGCGCGCCGCGATCTGCGCGGTTTCACGCCGATCAACGCACCGAGCATGGGGGATTTCCCCAGGAAAAAATGAGCCTGGGGATGAGCGGTGGAAGAGCTTCGAGCGAGGTGAGAACGGTGTGAGCCGCGGATCCAGGATGCCGATCAGAACGGCAACTTCGCGACTGTGGACGCTGTGGACAATCCACAGGCCCTCATCCACAGGCACAGAAACCCAATATCTTGGGGTTGCCCGATTTTCGGGACCCCAGATATTGTGTCGGGGCTGCTGCACGAGGGCAGCCGCTTCTACTCCTTCGGGACGCCTCCAACGTCCCGTCACCGCGCCGGTCTCCCCGGCCGGCGCCCAGGGGTGGCGGCCCTCTTTTCCCCTCCCCCCGTCCAAAATCACACCGACGAGAAACCGATGAACGTGTCGCGCCGTTTCACGGTCGGCATGAACTCCCCCTACGATGGGCTGGAGTTCGTGGCGCGCCGCTCCGAGATCAAGAACCCTGATGGCACCGTTGTCTTCGAAGCCGACAACGTGATGGTCCCCACTGGCTGGAGCCAGGTCGCGACCGACATCATCGCCCAGAAGTACTTCCGCAAGGCGGGCGTTCCGGCGGCCACGGTTCCGGTCAAGGAGAAGGGCATTCCGGCCTGGCTCCAGGCCCGCACGCCCGACGCGAAGGCGCTCGCGAACATGGCCGAGGACCGCCGCTTCGGCCGCGAGACCGACAGCCGCCAGGTGTTCGACCGCCTCGTCGGTTGCTGGACCTACTGGGGCTACAAGGAAGGTCTGTTTGACACGGACGAAGACGCCAAGGTCTTCTACGACGAGCTCCGCTACATGATGGCGCGCCAGATGTGCGCTCCGAACAGCCCGCAGTGGTTCAACACCGGACTGCACTGGGCCTACGGCATCGACGGCCCGGCTCAGGGCCACCGCTACGTGGATCCCAAGACCGACACGGTCGTGGCGTCCTCCAGCGCCTACGAGCGTCCGCAGCCCCACGCCTGCTTCATCCAGAGCGTGGACGACGACCTCGTCAACGACAACGGCATCATGAGCCTGTGGACCCGCGAAGCGCGACTCTTCAAGTACGGGTCCGGCACCGGCACGAACTTCAGCCACATCCGCGGTGAAGGGGAGCCGCTCTCCGGCGGTGGCCGCAGCTCCGGTCTCATGAGCTTCCTCAAGATCGGCGACCGCGCTGCCGGCGCGATCAAGTCCGGTGGCACCACCCGTCGCGCGGCGAAGATGGTGTGCCTCGACCTCGACCACCCGGACATCGAGTCCTTCGTGAACTGGAAGGTTCGCGAGGAGGCCAAGGTCGCGTCGATGGTCACCGGTGCGCGTCTCAACGAGAAGCACATCAACAGCATCCTCAAGGCCGCCGCCAACTCCGACCTCACCGGAGAGGCCGCCTGCGACCCGCGCCTCAACCGCGAGCTCGCCAAGGCCATGCGCGACGCCCGCGCCGTCGGCGTGCACGACAACCTGATCTTCCGGGCCGTGCAGTACGCCAAGCAGGGCTTCACCAGCATCGAGTTCCCCACCTTCGACGTGGACTGGCAGGGCGAGGCCTACCAGACCGTCTCCGGCCAGAACTCGAACAACTCCGTGCGCATCCCGAACTCCTTCATGGACGCGGTGCTGCGCGACGAGCCGTGGAAGCTGGTCCGCCGCACCGACGGCTCGGTCCACAAGAGCATCTCCGCCACCGGCCTGTGGGAGGACATCTGCAACGCGGCGTGGTCCTGCGCCGATCCGGGCGTGCAGTTCGACAGCACCATCAACGAGTGGCACACCTGCCCCAACGATGGCCGCATCAACGCGTCGAACCCGTGCTCCGAGTACATGTTCCTCGACGACACGGCCTGCAACCTCGCCTCGCTGAACCTCACCAAGTTCTACGAGCCCGAGACCGCGAAGTTCCTCATCGAGGACTTCCTGTACGGCGTGCGTCTGTGGACGACCGTCCTCGAGATCAGCGTCGCCATGGCGCAGTTCCCGAGCGATGCCATCGCCCGCAAGTCCTACGACTACCGGACCCTCGGCCTCGGCTTCGCGAACGTCGGCGCCCTGCTGATGATCATGGGCCTGCCCTACGACAGCCCCGAGGGCCGCGCGGTCGCCGGCTCCATCTCCGCGATGATGTGCGGTGAGTCCTACGCCCAGTCCGCGCGGATCGCGAAGGAGAAGGGTCCGTTCGCTCGCTACGAGGCGAACAAGGACGCGATGCTCCGCGTCATCCGCAACCACCGCCGCGCCGCGTACAACGCCCCCATGGCCGAGTACGAGGACCTCTCCATCCGCCCGGTCGCCATCGACCCGCACCTCGCCCCGACGGACATGCTCACCGCTGCCCGCCAGGCGTGGGACGACGCGCTGGCGCTCGGCGAGGCCCACGGCTTCCGCAACGCCCAGACCACGGTCATCGCCCCCACCGGCACCATCGGCCTGGTCATGGACTGCGACACCACCGGCGTCGAGCCCGACTTCGCCCTCGTGAAGTTCAAGAAGCTCGCCGGCGGCGGCTACTTCAAGATCATCAACCACTCCGTGCCGCCCGCGCTGCTCACGCTCGGCTACACCCCGGAGCAGGTCGACGACATCGTGAAGTACGCGGTGGGTCAGGGCACGCTGGTCGGCGCTCCAGGCGTCAACCACGACACGCTCAAGGCCAAGGGCTTCGACAACGCGAGCCTCGAGAAGATCGAGGCCCAGCTGGGCACCGCCTTCGACATCAAGTTCGCGTTCAACAAGTGGACCCTCGGCGAGACCCTGCTCAAGGACGTGCTCGGCCTCTCCGCGGCGCAGCTCGCCGACCCGATGCTCAACGTGCTCGAGGCCATCGGCTTCTCGCCGTCGGCCATCGACGCGGCCAACAGCTACGCCACCGGCACGATGACCCTCGAGGGCGCCCCGCACCTCCAGGACAAGCACCTGCCCATCTTCGACTGCGCCAACAAGTGCGGCCGCAAGGGCAGGCGCTTCATCGCGCCCGAGGGCCACATCCGCATGATGGCGGCGTGCCAGCCGTTCATCTCCGGCGCGATCAGCAAGACCATCAACATGCCGAACGAGGCCAACGTCACCGACGTCAAGGACGCGTACATGCTGTCCTGGCGCCTGGGTCTCAAGGCGAACGCGCTGTACCGCGACGGCAGCAAGCTCTCGCAGCCGCTGTCCAGCGTGGCCGCCGCCGACCTGTTCGCCGCCATCGACGACCTGGACGACGACCTGCAGCCGCAGGACATCCAGCCGGAGCCGGTCCACAACCCGGACCCGGTCCAGATCGCCGAGCGCGTGGTCGTTCGCTACCTCGCCAAGCGTCGCCGCCTGCCGGACCGCCGCAAGGGCTACACCCAGAAGGCCGTGGTCGGTGGCCACAAGGTCTTCCTGCGGACCGGCGAGTACGAGGATGGCAGCATCGGCGAGATCTTCGTCGACATGCACAAGGAGGGCGCGGCCTTCCGCAGCCTGATGAACTCCTTCGCCATCGCCATCTCCATCGGCCTGCAGCACGGCGTGCCGCTCGAGAAGTTCGTGGACCAGTTCGTGTTCTCGCGCTTCGAGCCCAACGGCATGGTCATGGGCAACGACCGCATCAAGATGGCGACCTCGGTCATCGACTACCTGTTCCGCGAGCTCGCCATCACCTACCTGGGTCGCGACGACCTGGCGCACGTGAGCGAGGAGGACCTCCGTCACGACACGCTGCACAGCGGCGAGCCGGTCGAGTGGACCGAAGAGCGCGAGGTGGCGGTCCGCCCCATCCTGGTGTCCGAGCACGCCATCGACGTGGACGCGCCCCCGGCCTCCAAGACCATGGAAGCCAGCGGTCTGGCCTTCGTCGGTGCGGCCGATGTCCCGGAGGTTCACGCCGGCGGCGGTGTCGTCCGCCGCAGCAACGCCAAGATCCAGGCGGTGCTCGACGCGAAGGCCCAGGGCTACGAGGGTGACTCCTGTGACGAGTGCGGCGCCATGACCATGGTCCGCAACGGCTCCTGCCTCAAGTGCATGAGCTGCGGCTCGACCAGCGGCTGCAGCTAGTCCTCGGCGACCTCGGTCGCTCGAGCCTCACGGCCTCCGCCTCGGCGGGGGCCGTTTTGCGTGCGGGGCCAGGCACCGAGCTGCGCGGTTTGCCGGGATGATCGCCAAAAAAATGCCCACCGACACCTGGCGGTGGACACCCTCCCGATCCGCCAGAACGGCGCATTCGCGAGGACGACCTTCCCGCCGAATGCACCAAAGCGGTGCACTGTCCGTGACGCGACACTTTGGCTGTGCCATACGTGTGATGCTCTCAGCACTTCCTGATGCTCGTGCTTTCTGGAGATGCCATGGCTGATGCGGCGACGCCCAAGACCTCCCCGGCCCTCGTGGTCGCGTGCCTCGGCACGTGGGGATTCCCTGCGCTCGCGGGTGTGGCGGTACAGGCGGGCCTCGTCTCCAGCGTGGTCGCTGCCCCGGTGGCACTGGCCCTCGTCGGCATGGCCTGCGCCGTGTGCATGGCGACCTCCGAGCGCCCGGCGCCCGACCCGCGCGTCGACGAGCCGACCTGGATCGACGGCTAGCGCATCGCATCGAGCCCTCCACGGACGGGTTCTGCAAAACTTGCCCGCCTACCCCACTTTCGGGCTGACTCGCGCTACCCTCCCGGCGCCATGTATGTCCGCCCGGTCACCGCGGATGATGCCCCCGGCATCAACGCACTGATGAATCCCATCCACGCACTCGGTCTGCACGCGGACCGTGGACCGTGGACCGTGGACGATCAGCAGGCGTTCATCCAGTCGATTCCGAGAGGCGGCGTGCTGCTCGCCGCGGTCGACGGCGAGGAAATCGTCGGTCTCCAGGACGTGCGTCCGGCCGGCGACAAGCAGGCCGAGATCCACACCTTCGTGAAGCTCGGCCGGCACGGCGAGGGCATCGGCACCGCGCTGTTCGACGCGATGCAGCTTCGCGTCGAGGCGCTCGGCACCCAGGTCCTGTGGGCGACGATGCGCGCTCACGACGCCGGCGCCGTCGAGTTCTACAAGCGACTCGGCTTCGAGGTCGTCGGCATCGAGGCCAGCCGGGTGCGCGCTCGCTGGCGGGTGATTCCCCGCGCCGATCCGCTCGACGAGCCGACCCTCGCCTGACGCCACACACCCGTCGAAGGTGTCGCTTGTCGCGCCGTTCGCCAGGACTACGCTTGTGGTGAAGGAGGTTCCATGCCCCAGTCCACCGACATCCTGGCCCGGCTGAAAGACGAGCTCAAGCTCCAGGCCTGGCTCGCCAAGGCCGAGTTCAAGCACCCGAGCCTGAAGCACGAGACCGCGCGCGAAGAGGTGAGCATGCTCGCCCAGGCCCGCGACGAGCTGCGCGTGCAGCTGCACCTCGGCAAGCTCGATGCCCAGGACGAGTTCGACCGCATCGACGAGAAGTGGAAGGTCGTCCAGCGTCTGTCCGACGCCGCCGACGAGGTGGGTGAGGCGCTCGACCAGATCGTCGAGGACATCCGCAATGGCTACGACACGCTGCGCTCCAAGGTCACCGAGTGATCCGAAAGCGCGTGCGCATCCACGGCAAGGTCCAGGGCGTGTGGTTCCGCGACAGCACGGTCCGCACCGCCCAGGCCCTCGGACTGCAGGGATGGGTGCGCAACCGTCGGGATGGCACGGTCGAGGCGGTGTTCGAGGGCCCGACCGACGTCGTCGACGAGGCGGTGGACTGGTGTCGCCTCGGGCCGCCACAGGCGCGGGTCAGCGAGATCGAGATCGAGGACGAGCCGCTGGTCGGAGAGCGCGGCTTCGCGCGACGTCCCACGGAGTAGACAGGTCTCCGGTTGCGACCTCGGGCCTTCGTTCACGATAGGCTCCCCAAATGGCTGTCTCCCCTCCGCGCAGGCACTGGGCTTGGTCGCCCGGTGTCGTGACGATGCTCCTCGGTGCGCTCTGGCTGGGCTGCGTGGTCCCACCGCGCGCGGTCGCCGCCATCTCCGCCGATGGCGACACAGCCATGCACCTGTTCCTCGGTGAGCTGATGCTCGAACGGGGCACGTTGCTTCAGACCGAGCCGAGTACCTGGCTCGTGCCGGACCGGCAGTACATCGACCACGAATGGCTCGCCCAGATCCTGCTCGCCTTGTCCGCCCGCGTCTTCGGACCCGCCGGCCTCGCCCTGGTGGCCGGCACGCTGATCGCGTCGACCATCGGCCTGGTGTGGAAGCGTATGCAGCGTCTCGGCGCCACGATGTGGCCATCGCTGATCGTCATCCTGCTCACCATTCTCCTCCAGCGCACCAACTCGCTGGCTCGCCCACACCTGTTCGGCTGGCTACTCGCGACGCTGCTGCTGGCGCTCTGGGAACGTCGCCAGGACGACGAGGTGCGTGGCCCGCAGGCAGCATGGGCCACGTTCGGTCTGACCCTCACCTGGATCCAGGTCCACGGCTCCGCGCTCCTCGCGCCCCTGGTGGTGGGCTGCTTCTTCCTGGCTCGCGTCGTACGTGCAGCCGCTGACTCCGCCCAGCAGCGACAAGCCGCCTATGACGGCGCCGCGGTGCTGCTCGCAGTCCTGGCGACCTTCCTCAATCCCTGGGGATGGCAGCTTCACGCACACTTCCTGCCCTGGCTGGCCAACCCCTATCTGCAGTCGCTCACCGTCGAGTTCATGCACCCGGACTGGGGAGGACCCACCGGTGCTGCCGTGCTGACGTGGTGGGCGCTGTGCGCCGTCGCCCTGTTCGGCCCAAGACAGCGCCCCGACCTCGCTCACGTGCTGCTGATCGGGGGGATCTCCATCCTCGCGGCGCGCTCGATGCGGCACGCCCCCATCCTCGCCATCCTCACGGCCCCCTGGGTCGCGGCGCGCCTCTCGACCTTCCTCGCTGACCGCACCGGGTGGCCGGGCGTGGCCGCCGTGTACGAGTCCTCCACGCGTCTTGCCGAGGAGGACCGCGGACGCTGGGGACTCGGCTGGCTGCTCGTACTCGCCGTCGCCTCGGCGGTCTACTACGCACGTGCCCCCGGAAGCGTCGACTTCGATCCCCAAGTGTTTCCGCAACGGACGGTGGCATGGGTTCAGGAACGTCCTGAGCTCGCACGCCACCGCATGTTCAACAGCTTCATGTGGGGCGGGTACCTGTCGCGCGCGCTGTTTCCGGAGCATCGCACGTCGATGAACTCGTGGCAGGACCACATCGGCGAGACGCTGATGCGTCGGTACATGAAGGTCCACACCGCCAGTCCGGAAGCTACGCGCATCCTCGATGAGGAGGGCGTCGATTGGGTCTTGTTCGACACGCGGTCGAGTCTCTCTCGGCGGCTCGACGAGAGCGAGGCCTGGCGGGTCTGCCACCGAGATCCCGTGGCGAGCGTATGGGTGCGAACCGAGGCGCCCTGGTCCGCTGGCATCTGCGACCCGATCTGAGCGGCCCGTCGAATGGACGAGGCGCCCGCACGTCCAAGGGGCTCATCGAGGACTCGCATGACCGTCGCCCGCCTGCTGTTCGCCGCCGCCCTGCTCCCGAGCCTGGCGACCGCCACACCCCTCGGGGACTACAAGGACCAGAAGCACGGCGACCGCGAGCGCGTCGAGCCCGGCGGCTGTGTCGAAGCGTGGATTGCCAAGCACGAGCCCAACGCCCCCAAAGGCGACGCCCACGTCCGCGAGAAGGCCGAGGCCTTCTGCCGTGAGCGCGCGAAGCGGAAGACCGCAAAGACCGCCGAGCTCGTGGTCAAGGGCGCGAGCGTGGGTGCTGGCGCAGCGGCCGTCGCCACCCAGAACACGGTGCAGCGCTCGCGCACCAACTCCTCGCAGGTCGCCCGACCCGCGCCCACCCAGGAATTCGAGCCTTGGCCACGGGTCGTCGCCGAGCTCGGCGCCGGCCTGCAGAGTCGCACGGTCGCCGGTACCTCGGTCCTGCGCACGCGCTTCGACATCGTCGGTGGCGCCGTGACCTCGACCTTCTTCGCGGACGGCGTGGACTGGCTGTCCGAGACCGATGTCGGCCCGATCGGCTACATCGACTCGGCGAACCTCGAGTTCGGACTCGCACCGGTCTTGCTGATCTCGGCGGCAAACGACGTGTCGACGCGACTCGGTGGTGGCCTGCGCAGCTACACCACCGCCGACCTCGGCCGGGTGCTGCTGCACTTCGACCCGATGCTCGGCCTGATCAACGGCCAGTGGAACTACCACCTGCGCATCGGTGGCAGCTACCAGATCACCCGGCACTTCTACACGCGCTTGTCCTACGACTTCCGCGACATCCTCGACCTCACCGACCTCAACATCAGCCAGGCCTCGCTGCAGGGCGTGATGCTCACGGCGGGCTTCCGCTTTCGGTAGCTACGGCGCGGTCGCCACGCTCGGGTCGACCAGCTCGGCGTCCAGGGCCTCCTCCATGAACACGACGAGGGCCGCAGCCTCCTCCTCGCTGAGCTCGAGCGGCGCGAGGGTCTCGTCGAGGTGCCCGAACTCGGGTTCCTCTTCCTGGAGGTTGTAGAACTCGACCACCGAGGCGAGGTCGTCGAGGTGTCCGCCGTGCATGTACGGCGCGGTGTTCGCGACCCGTCGCAGTCCCGGGGTCTTGAACTGCCCCTCGGCGTCGATGTTGAGCGCGAGGAAGGTCAGGCGCTGCGCCGCCTCGCCCTCGGTGTCGTCGGAGAACGCGCCGAGGGCGTTGAACGGGGTCTCGCGCACGGCCCGGATGCCGTCGAAG
Source organism: Deltaproteobacteria bacterium (assembly GCA_006226595.1). Lineage (GTDB taxonomy): Bacteria > Myxococcota_A > UBA796 > UBA796 > M1803. The sequence continues at coordinate 4,502 of SBGP01000008.1, read as the reverse complement.
CGACCGTTGTCGCCCTCGGGCAGCCAGTCCCGCGGGCCGAGCGCCACGTTGTGGAACTCGCCATTGGAGAGCATCGGACCGGAGTGGCAGAAGTGGCACAGGCCCTTGCCGACAAACAGCTCCAGTCCGAGCTCGGCCTCCGGTGACAGCGCGTCGCGGTAGCTCTCGTCTTCGGCGAGCAGACCCTGGATGTACGCGTCGAGGGGGCCCTCTCCGGTGACCAGCAGCCGCTCGTACGCGGCAATCGCCTTGCCTACGTTCGCGAACACGCCGTTCACGTCGGCCTGATCAGCAGCCGAGAGCTGGGCCCAGGCCAGGGCGTCGGGGTCGGTCGGGTCCTCCGCGGGGCGAGCCCGCTCGGGAAAGCGGCTGTCGGTGAAGTCGGTCAGCGCCCCGAACAGCGCCTCGTACTCGGCACGCAGCGTGGCGTCCGTGTACACGGCGCGGGCGACGCCGAGGCGTGTACCGGCCATCTCGACCGGTGACTCGATCGGGCCGAGGGCCTGGCACCACTGGCTGTCACAGCGGCCATCCCAGAACTGCCAGCGACTGTACGCGGCGTTGATCACGGTCGGCGCATGGCGACCCGTCTGGCCGGCAGCCTCGGACAGCTGCAGCCCGTCGGTGAAGTCCTGCGCCGGGTCATGGCAGCTCGCGCAGGAGAACTGCCCATCTCCGGAGAGTGCCGTCGAGAAGAACAGCTTGCGACCGAGCACCGCGGCGTTCGGGTCGTCAGCCACGGCGTTGGTGCTGTCCGCGGGCACGGCGGGCACGGGCGTCATCGCCGCGAGGATGTCGAGCTGCTCCTCCGAGAAGCCCGAGCTCCCGCAGCCCACCAAGGCCAGCGCCAGCGCTACTGAATGGGTTCGCAACAGTCGATCCACAGGAATGCCCGCTCGTAGGTATTACCGTCGTCGATAGCCACGGTCACGCGCCAGTCGCCGGTCATGTGGAACTGCATGCCGTCCACACGGAACGCGCCGCCGCCGACCTCGGTGACCACGGGCTCGGTGTTCATGCCGTGGTTGTGGGACGGCATGTCGGCGTCGACGTCGACGAACAGCCCCTCGGCACCGGGAATGGTCACGTCGAGGGCGAACAGGTCCACCGGCGGCACCGGGTCGGGGTCGGGGGCGATGGTCACGGTCCAGCTGCCGAGGTCGGTCGTCTGGGTCCGTCCGTAGTCGCGTTCCTCCGCGGTGTCTCCGCCGCCGCCGGTGCAGCCCGCGAGGATCAGGGCCGCAACGATACGCGTCATGCAAGTCCCCCCTTCGTCGTGCAATGTGGCAGACACAACGGTCAGGCGCCAGCGCCTGCTACCAAAGGAGACACCATGCGCATCCTCGCTCTCACCCTTCCCCTCGTCCTCGCCGCCTGCGGTACCACCGCCGATGACTGCGTGGAGGACGAGTACTCCTGTGACGGCAACATCCTCATGCAGTGCGTCGGCGGCGAGCTCGTCGAGGACACCAACTGCGACGACGTCGGCCTGACCTGCCACGCCGAGATGGGCCACTGCATGGACATGTCCGACTCGGGCATGTAGACGCGCCTAGCGGACAGCCCGGCGCAGGTCGCTGGCGCTGTCCGCGAGCTTGCCCGTGAGGAACGGCCGAATCAGCCATCCCGGGAAGTCGCCGGCGTCGTAGACCGACTGCATGGTCACGCGCGCACCCCGGGTCGCAGGGCACACCTCCCAGAAGCCCGACCAGTGGTCGGCCGGCACGTTGCCGGCCATGCGTGGCTCATCGAGCGGCAGCGGGCTCCACTCCCACCGCGGGCACTCGGCGTCGACGCGCGCCCAGCTCACCCGGACCTCGCGGTCGGCGATGACGCTGACGAGGTGGTGCTGCCACACGTCGAACACGCCGTCCTTCTCTCCGAGGATCTCGACGGCAGCCACCCGCCCGAAGGCGAGCTGGGACATCGGGTCGTCGAGGACCGCAGCGAGCTGTTCCGGCGAAGCCTCTTGCCACGCGCACTCGGCACGCATCGGCACGCCCTCGGGCAGCTCCTCACCGAGGAACAGGTCGCAGTCGCCGTCGTGACCGCGAAGCACGAAGCCGGGGGGCGCGGCGAGGGCCGCGGAGAGCAGGAGCAGCAAGGAACCTCCACCGCCCTTCACGCACTCTGCGCGGCGGCGTGCACAGATTCCTAGAGCTGGCCGAGCGCCTCGTATCCGCGGGCCGTCGCCGCCACGGCCTCGCCGAACTCCCAGGTGTCCTGCCAGCCGAGCTCGTCGCGCAGCGCACGATTGTCGCACTGCCAGCCCGGGGCGCGCATCTGGGCGACCTGCTTGTGGTCGAGCTGGTTGTGGAGGCCGAGAACCGGCGCGACCCGCGTGGCCACCGAGGCGGCGAGCGACAGCACACGTCCGGGCACGGAGATCACGGCGATGCGGCGGTCGAGCGCGCTCCTGAGTGCGTCCCACAGCTGGTCGCTGTCCACCTGCTGCGAGGATGCGGCGTAGTAGGCGCGATGCCCGGGCCGCTCATCCGCGAGCATCGCGAGCATCGCCGAGACGAGGTCGTCCACGTACACCCAGGACAAGTACTGCGGCGCGCCCGCCACCCGCACGCCGACCCCGCGTCGGGCCGCCTTGAACAGGGTCAGGAAGGCCGGGTCTCCCGGACCGAGCACGATCGGCGGCCGCATGCAGGTCACCGGAAAGCGCGCGTCGCGGAGCGCCGACTCGGCCCGCGCCTTGGCCTCGCCATACGGATCGATGGGCGCGAGGTCATCGTCCTCGGTCCACGGACGACCCGGCACCGAGGGTCCGGCCGCAGCGAGCGACGAAGCGAACACGAGGCGCTTCGGCACCCACGCCTGACGATGCAGGCAGGCCATGAGGTCGACGACGGCGGTGTAGTTGATCGCCTCGTACTGCTCGGGGTCCTGCGCCGCGACCACCCCCGCGAGGTGCACCACCGCGTCGTGCTCGGGCAGCAGCACCTCCGGATCCGCGAACAAGCCGAGGTCGCCGGGCAACAGCTGGACACCGAGCTCACGCAGAGCGTCGGCCTTGTGCGGGCTGCGAACGAGCGCCGTGACCTCGTGGCCGTCGCCCACCAGCCGCCGACACAGGTGCCCGCCGATGAATCCCGTGGCTCCGGTGACGAACACCCGCATGCGACCTCCGATGCGGGTCAGGGCTCCCGCGGCAACTGGGCCAGGAAGTAGCGCAGCTCGCGCCCCTCCCGCCCGCTCCGCCGTGCGACTTCGACGAAGAGCTTGCGGGTCTTGGTCTCGGGACGGGCTCCGACCGCGACCATGGCGCCGGCGAGCCTGGTGCACAGCATGCGTCCGACGACGTCGACGCCCTCCCCGGCAAGGCGCAGGTACGCATCGAGCAGCGCATCGTCGCGCACGGCGAGCGCCGCGAGGTCCTCGGCGACCAATGACTCGCGTCCCACCCGGCTGCGCACCCGGCGGTCGAGCGCCGGATCCGCGGTCCCGAAGCGCACGAGCACCGCCCACGCCGCGGTGAAGATCGGCGAGTGCATGTCCTCGAGCCGCGTCATCGCGAACGCGGCGAGGTCGGGCATGACGAAGGACTCGACCGGGGGCCCCGCGTCGCGGACACGCACGCCGGCGCCGTGGAGCATGGCTACGCGAGCCTCCTCCCAGACTCCTCGGGCCAACGCCTGGTGCGCGAGCTCCGCGTGGTCCACAGCCATCCTCCCGATCGCAGCGTACCGCGGAACCGCCACGCGAAATGGCGGTCAGCCGACACATGCTGTTCCTTCTCGCCACCGCCTTCGCCGCCGCCCCCTACCCCACCGCTGTGAGTGCCCTCGACGAGGTGCGTCTCGCGCTGGCCTCCGAGCTCGCCGAGCAACCCTCGGAGCACACCCGCATCCGCGAGGATGCGCGAAAGGCCGTGCTCACCGCCCTCGACGAGCACCTGTTCCCCGCCTGGTATGGCACCGCCTGGGACTTCTACGGGACGACGACCACACCGGGACAGGGCCAGATCGCGTGCGGCTACTTCGTGTCGACGACCCTGCGCGACGCCGGGTTCGGGGTGGAGCGGGTGCGACTCGCGCAGCAGGCGAGCGAGCACATCATCCAGACCTTCGTCGACGAGGCGAACATCGCGCGCTTTCGCAACCGGCCGCTCGACGAGGTCCTCGACCACCTGCGTACCGAAGGCGATGGCCTGTACCTGGTCGGACTCGACTACCACGTCGGCTACCTGCGGCAGGAGGGCGAGCACACGCGGTTCTGCCACAGCTCGTACGTGGGGGACGCCGTCGTCGTGTGCGAGGAGGCAGCGACCGCGAGTGCCCTGGCGTCGCGCTACCGCGTCGTCGGCAAGTTGCTCGACGACGCGATGATCGACCGCTGGCTGGCGGGCGAGCGCTTCGCGACCGTCGGCCCGAAGCGGGACTAGCAGGCTGCTGAAAAAGTCGGACCGAGTGGTCTGAGGGCCGTTTCGCGGATTCGGCCGGTCGCGCAGCGATTCACCGAAAGTCGGGCCCGTAGGGTCGGCGAAAGGACCT
>SBGP01000068.1 GCA_006226595.1 Deltaproteobacteria bacterium | reverse complement strand
AGACCCTCCAGCGGGGTCAGACCCTCCAGCGGGGTCAGACCCTCCAGCGGGGTCAGACCCTCCAGCGGGGTCAGACCCTCCAGCGGGGTCAGACCAGATCCTCGTGGGAAGGCCGTCAACCCGGGCTCTCGGCTCTACCGCGCTCGCGTTCCTGCGATATGGGCGCGGCCATGCACCGCCTGCTCCCGATCCTGCTCGTCGCCTGCACCGCGTCCGAACCCGAAGAGACCGGCACGCCCGAAGAGACCGGCATGCCCACCTGGGACAGCCGCGTCGAGGGCCGAGTGGAGGACGCCTCCGGCAACCCCCTCGCCGGGCTGCGCGTGACCCTGTGCGCCAGCGTGTGCATCGTCCAGGAGTCCGACGCCGACGGCCAGTTCGTCTTCCGGGGCGCATGGCCCGAGGTCAACGTGCTCGAGACGAGCAACTACCCGGGTGAGGACCAGTCCACCGCCGTGCTCGCGTGGAGCCGCGGCTTCGACCTGGTCGCCATCGGCGAGGACGAGCACATCGTCCTCGACGAGCCCCTGGTGGTGCAGCAGGTGAGCACCCAGGCCGAGCTCACCGGCCTCCAGGACCTGAGCTTCGGCGACCTTCGCGTGCAGTTCGACGCCGACGCGGTGATGGCCGCAGGCCTGCCCTACCCCGCCGAGACCCTGGCCCTCGGCGCCACCGAGATCCCCGAGGCCCAGTGGCCACGCGGGGTCGGCGAGTGGACCATCCACAAGGCCTGGGCCCTTGCGGTGTGGGACCTGCGCCTCGACGACGGCTTTGCCGCGAGCGCCACCCTCGACAGCCCCGTCGCTGCCGACCGCGAGGTTGCCTTCCTCGTCGCCGACTACACCCACGGCTTTCGCGAGGGCAGCTTCTTCATCGAGCCCGCGGAGCTGAGCTCCGACGGCCTCACCCTCTCGACCCCCGTGGACGGCGGCATCGACCGCACCACTCTGTGGATCGCCGCAAGCCGGCCGGTCCAGTAGCCGGAGTCCCCATGCGCCTGCTTCCCCTCTTCCTCCTCCTCGCGTGCGGCCAGGCCACCGACGAGGGCTTCGTCGACCCCGATGACAACGGCATCGAGACCGACAGCGGCGAGAACACCGGCTTCGACGTGATCTCCTGCGACGGCGTGACTCCCGCGGTGACCAACCTCACGCCCGCCGAGCTCTCGACCATGCTCGAGTCCAAGGACTTCGCGCTGATCAACGTGCACGTCCCAGACGAGGGCCAGATCCCCGCCACGGACACCCACATCGCCTACACGGACGGCGAGGCGCTCGCGACCTACGTCGGCGAGCTCGGCACCAAGGTGGTCGTGTACTGCAAGACCGGCCCGATGAGCGAGATCGCCTCCCAGGACCTCATCGACCGTGGCTACTGCCAGGTCTACGACCTTCCCTCGGGCATGATCGGCTGGCAGGACGCGGGCTACACCATCGAGTAGCCGCGCGCCCCTCCGCCGGCGCTACTCGGGGATGTCGCTCTCGAGGATCGGGGTCTCCTCGCCGAGTACCGGTCGCTCGCCGCTGAGCGTCTGCCACAGGAACTCGTAGGCCAACGCACCCATGAACGCGGACTGCTCGTTGTTCGCGGCACCGCCGTGGCCACCCTCGATGTTCTCGTAGTACTCGACGTCCTTGCCGGCCTCGAGCAGCGCGTGCGCCATCTTCCGGGCGTGTCCGGGGTGCACGCGGTCGTCGCGCGTCGAGGTCGTGAACAGGATCGGCGGGTAGTCCTTGGACGCGTCGATGTTGTGGTACGGCGAGAAGGTCTGGATGAACTCCCACTGCGCCGGGTCGTCCGGGTCGCCGTACTCACCGGCCCACGAGGCGCCGGCGAGAAGCTTGGTGTAGCGCTTCATGTCGAGCAGCGGCACCTGGCACACGATGCCGCCCCACAGCTCGGGGTAGAGCGTGTACATGTTGCCCATGAGCAGCCCGCCGTTGGAGCCGCCCATCGCACCGAGCTGGTTGTGCGTCGTCACGCCGCGCTTCACGAGGTCCTCGGCCACCGCCGCGAAGTCCTCGTAGGCGCGATGGCGCTTTTCCTTCAGCGCCGCCTGGTGCCAGCGCGGACCGTATTCGCCACCACCGCGGATGTTGGCGATGACGTACACACCGCCGCGCTCGAGCCAGCCCACGCCACGCGTGCCGCTGTAGCTCGGCAGCATGCTGACCTCGAAGCCGCCGTAGCCGTACTGCAGCGTCGGCAGCGGACCGTCCTGGTCCTTGGGCGCGATCTGGAAGTACGGCACGCGTGTACCGTCCTTGCTCGTCGCGAAGTGCTGACTGACCTCGAAGCGCGCCTCGTCGAACCAGCTCGGCGTCTGCTTGAGCTGCTCGGGCTTTCCGCCCACGGTGCCCCGCCACAGGCTGGTCGGCGTCAGGTAGCCGTCCACGTTGAACCACAGGTCGTTGCCCTCGCGTCCGTTCACCGGCGCCGCGGAGACCTGGACGCCCTCGGGCAGTCCCTCGACCTCGCTGCGCTCCCACGCCCCCTTCTTGGTCGGGGTGAGGATCTCGACGCGGTTCACGACGTCGTCGAGCACGGTGAGCACCAGGTGGTCGCGGGTGAAGTCGTAGCCCTCGAGCGAGGTGGTCTCGGAGGGCGTGAACAGCGATACCCACTGGGCCTTGCCCTTCTTGAACTTCTTGTAGTCCGCGGCGATCAGCGAGCCCTGGGCGAAGGTCTCGCCGCCAACGGTCCAGTCCTCGCGCAGGTTCACGAGGATCCAGTCCTTGTGCACGGCGGCGTCGGCGCTGTCCTGCTTCGGCACCTCCCACAGGCCCTTGGGCGTCACCTCGTACAGCTTGCGTGTGAAGAAGGTCAGGCCCTGGTACACGAAGTCCCGCTCGTAGCCGGGCTCGTCGTCGTGGTACGCGCCCACGCTGATGTTCGACGCGTCGCCCTCGAACACGACCTCGGCCTCGGCCAGCGCGGTCCCGCGCTTCCAACGCTTGACGATCCGGGGATAGCCCGAGTCGGTCATCGACCCCTCACCGAAGTCGGTCGCCACATACACGGTGTCCGCGTCGATCCACGACAGGCCGCCCTTGGCCTCGGGCAGCACGAAGCCACCCTCGACAAAGCTGCGCGTGTTCAAGTCGAACTCGCGGGTCACGGACGCGTCCGCGCCGCCACGGGACAGGGTCACCAGGCACTTCGTGTGCGCGGGTGCCAGGCAGCGCGCGCCGGCGAAGACCCAGTTCTCGCTCTCGTCGGCCGCGAGCTTGTCGAAGTCGAGGAGCACGTCCCACTCGGGTGCGTCGGTCTTGTACGACTCGAGGGTGGTCCGCCGCCACAGGCCCCGAGGGTGCTCGGCATCACGCCAGAAGTTGTACAGGAACCCGCCGCGCTCCGAGACCGACGGGATGCGGTCGGTGGAGTCGTAGATCTCGAGCAACGCCGACTTCGTGGACTCGAACGCGTCGTTGGTGGTCAGCGCCTCGACAGTCTCGTGGTTGCGGGCCTTGACCCACTCGAGGGCGGTCTCGCCCTCCACGTCTTCGAGCCACAGTCGCGGATCTTCAGCTGCCATCGCGGTCACCAGGATGAGAGGGGGCAAGTCGGGGCCTCCGAGAGACCGAGCCGGTAACCCGCGACATGGGCCCGAGCGCGGCTCGCGACAAGTGCAAACACCCGCCCCGCGCACCGGCCTCCCGCGCCGCCCGCGAGGCGCATCCCCGGAGACCGCCGAGACCCGTGATCGCCCACGACGCGCACAGTTGAGCCGAGAGTGAGATCTGCGTAGGGTCTCACTTGGCGGCGGAGCAGGTAAACCGGCGGGGCACCCCACAGGAGTTCCCCATGAGCCTGCGCCCCACTCCCCTGCTTCTCCTCGCTCTCTTCGCCTGCAACGGCGACACGGACGAGCCCGAAGACACCGGCATCGTCGAGACCGACACGGACACGGACACCGATACCGACACGGACACCGATACGGACACCGACACCGACACCGACACCGACGTGAATGCCGCTCCGACGATCACGGCTGCCGACGACGACATGGTCCGCGCGGGCCTCGGCTTCAGCTTCGACGTCGCCATCACCGACGAAGACGCGGCGTCCGTCACCCTCGCCGTCACCTCGGACGACCAGAGCCTGATCGCCGATGGCGACATCAGCGTGACCGGCACCGGCGCGACCCGAACGGTCAGCGTCACCGCCCAGGCCAACATCCTCGGCACCGCGGTACTCACCATCACCGGCACCGACGACGCCTCCGCGAGCTCCTCGGACACCATCGCCCTCGAGGTCGTGCCCAACCGCACCGCCTGGACCGGCGTCACGCAGTTCGCGGATGGCGCGGACACCGCCTACAACGACCTCGCCGTCGACTCCCAGGGCGACATGGTCCTCGTCGGATGGGGCCAGAGCGGCCGCTACCGCAGCTTCGTGCGCAAGCTCGACTGGAGCGCCACCGAGAGCTGGCTCGGCTTCCACGACATCGTCCTCGACTCGCAGGGCGGACGCGTGGACATCCTCGCCAACGACAAGGTGCTGTTCAGCACCCAGGCGAAGACCATCGACTCGTCGAACCAGCAGTTCCTGTACATCGGCACCTTCACCAGCGACGGCACCGGCCCCACCGAGGTCCGCGAGATCGACTACTTCGACGGCAACGGCGGCAGCCACACCGTGCCCGGCGGCCAGCACGCCCTGGCCGACGGCACCTCCGCGTTCGGCGGCTGGGCCGCGAACGGTTCGGCCGAGCAGGTCGGCGTGACCCGCTACGACAGCAGCGGCAACGAGACCTTCGACGTGCGCCTCGCCAGCGGCAACTACGGCATGCGCCAGACCGGCGTCGCCCTCTCCGGCGCCAACACCATCTTCGCCATCGCCGCGCAGGGCGGTGCGTTCGGCGACACCAACGGCGGGTCCTGGGACGCGTGGGTCGGAAGCCTCGACGCGAGCGGCACCGTGTCGTGGAGCGAGCAGTTCACCGGCTCCGGCGACCAGTGGGTCGGTGCGGTGACCACCGACGCGGACGGCAACGTGTACGCCTGCGGCGGCAGCGACCAGACCGTCGGCGGCGCCCAGAACCAGGGCCAGCGCGACATCTGGCTGCGCAAGTGGGACGCCAGCGGCAACGTGCAGTGGACCTGGGAGGCGGGCGGCCCCGCGCTCGACCACTGCTACGACCTGACCGTGACCGACGGCACGGTGTGGATGACCGGCATCACCGGCTCGAACGGCACCGTGAACGCCGCGTGGATTGGCGACGTCAACGCGACCACCGGCGCTGGCGGCGCGTACACCGTGTTCGACACCACCGCCGCGTCGCAGATCATCCCCCGCAAGATCGTGCGGGACGGCCTCGACCTGCTCGTCGCCGGCTACACCAACGGGGAATTCGCGGGCAACACGAACCCCAACGGCAACCGCATGGGCTTCCTGGCCCGCTTCGACCTCGCCGGCACCCTGCAGTAGCGCCGGGAGCGCCGTCGCGCAGTACACTCCGGCTTCGGAGGTTCGCGTGGCGGCGCGCATCGGCATCCTCGAGACCGGGCACCTGCCCCCTGCCCTCACCGAGGCGCACGGCAGCTTTCCGGACATGTTCCAGCGCGCGCTCGCGGCCCAGCGGCCCGAGGCGCGCTTCGTGCGTGTGGACGTGCTGTCCGAGCCGCTTCCCGATCCCTCGGACGCGGATGGCTGGCTGGTCACCGGCTCCCGCCACGGCGTACGCGACGCGCTGCCGTGGATGGCGCCGCTGATGGACTTCCTGCGCACCTGCGTGGCAGCGGAGCGGCCCGTAGTGGGCGTGTGCTTCGGGCACCAGATCCTCGCGGAAGCCCTCGGCGGACGCGTCGAGAAGTCCACACGCGGATGGGGCCTCGGCGTGCAGCACTACCCGCTCGTCGCGCGCGCACCCGCGTGGATGGCCCCGCTCGGAGCGGCCTATGCGAGCCACGCCGTGCACCAGGACCAGGTCGAGCGCCTGCCCCCCGGCGCGACGGTCCTCGCCGGCACCGCCCACTGCCCGTACGCGGCGCTCGCCTATGGCGACCCCGAGCGTCCCACCGCGATGAGCGTGCAGTCGCATCCGGAGTTCGACCCGTCGTTCATGCGGGCCCTGATCGACATGCTCGTCGACGACCGCGGACTCGACCCGGCCCTCGCCGAGCGGGCGGTGCTCGACCACCCCGTCGACAACCTCGCGTGGCACCAGATCTGGGCCGACTTCCTCGCGTCCCGCGCGTAACGAGCCCAGGCCTGCGCAGACCGTACGGCATGCGCTGGCTCCCCCTGCTGCTGCTCGCCGCCTGCGGCCCACTCGACGCGAACCCCGTGGTGGTGCGGATCTTCGGGCCACCGGTCACCGAGATGCACGAGGCCTACGCGGCCGACGTGGGCACGGCGTCGTTCTCGCATGCCGCCTTCGACCAGGTGCTCGCCGCCCACGTGCGGGATGGGCGGGTGGACTACCCGGCCCTCGCGAGCGACCGCGGCAGCCTCGATGCCTACCTCGCGCAGCTCGCGGAGGCGCCGTTCGACGCCCTCGACCGCGACGCGAAGCTCGCCCTGCTGCTCAACGCCTACAACGCGTTCACCCTCGCGCTGATCCTCGACCACTGGCCGGTCGACTCCATCCTCGACATCCCTACCGGCCAGCGGTGGAACGCCGAGCGCTGGCAGCTTGGCGGGCGCACCCTGTCCTTGTCCCAGCTCGAGCACGAGCTGCTTCGCACGCACTTCGTCGAGCCGCGACTGCACTTCGCGATCAACTGCGCGAGCCTCGGATGCCCGCCCCTGCGGGACGAGGCCTTCGCGCCGGAGCGCCTGGAAGCGCAGCTCGAGGCGGCCGCCCACGCGATGCATCACGACCCGCGCTGGCTTCACCTGGACCCCGCGACCCGCGAGGTGCGACTCACCAAGCTCTACGCCTGGTATGCCAGCGACTTCGACGCGGACGGCGCCCCCCTGCCCTTCGCCGCGCGCTACCGGCCCGAGCTCGCCGACGGCGGCTGGCGAGTGGGCTGGCTCGACTACGACTGGTCGCTCAACCGCCAGTGATCGATTCGCCACCGCGCTCGACCCGCCCGGGACAAGCCTCCACGGGTCCTCGAAAGCGACGGAACGCGGCCACCAACCGACGAGCTGCCACACACGCCGCACGCGCGCGACGGGAGGTCGGCGAAAAGCACGGAAGCGATGGGATGATCCCTGGGTCTCCAGCGGTTACGGGTCGGGCTGCTTCTCGGAGACTGCATGGGACGCTTCCTGCTCCTCGCGCTCGCGCTCGCCGCGTGCAGCACGGCCAACGACATCGAGACCGGCGACGACCCGGTGGTCGGCGACTCGGGTGACACCGGCACCTCGTGGGACGGCCCCCTCGGGTTCATCGGTAGCCCGTGCGCGGTGGACGCGGACTGCGGTCCGGACGGCGCGGTGTGCCTCACCGAGGGCTTCCCGAACGGCATGTGCTCGCTGGCGTGCGACCAGTTCTGTCCCGACGCCGAGGGCCACCCGACCACGTTCTGCGTCACCGGCGAGGAGCTGCCCCCGGAGGGCGCGGCCCTCGGAGACGGCGGCTGCGCGTCCCGCTGCGACTTCGGGCTGTTCCCCGACAGCGGCTGCCGGCCCGGGTACGGCTGTGCGGTGGCGACCCGCGCGAACGAGCCGGGCACGCAGACCTATACCTGCCTGCCCGACCGCGAGACCGAGCTGTCCCAGTGTCACGCGGACCTCGCTGCCCGTGGGGTGGCCTTCGAGCCGGCCATCGTCGCCGACCGCAGCCCCGAGACGAACCCGGAGCTGATCTGCCACATCGAGGAGCCCGTGTACGTGCTCGGCCCCGTGCACGGCGTGAACGTGATGTACGCGGACGGCGGCTCGCAGCGCACACTCGCCTCGTGCGACATGGCCCACGCGCTGGTCGACACGGTCGATGACGTCGCGGAGTACGGCGTGACCACCCTGCGGCACTACGGCACCTACAACTGCCGCGTGATCTCCGGCACGAGCACCCTGTCGCGCCACGGCTATGGCGATGCGCTCGACATCATGGGCTTCGACTTCGCGGACGGCTCGCAGATCACGCTCATCGACGACTGGGAGCACGACACGACTTCGCCGGGCACTCAGGCCGGCCAGTTCCTGTACGACGCCGCCTATCGCTGGCACGACGCGAAATACTGGAACATCATCCTCACGCCGAACTACAACGCGGCCCACGACGACCACTTCCACGTGGACCTCACCCCGGGCTCCGACTTCATTCGGTCGAACCAGTTCTATCTCGGCCCGAACCTCACCGGCGACTAGCCCACGGTCGCCTCTCACCGAGGGGACCATGCTCCTGCTCGCTACGCTCGCGCTTCCCGCTCTCGCCGCCGACGATCCGGTCGCCCACGACGTGTTCGCCTCGATGGGCGTCGGCTCGGACGAGTGCTCGATCGAGGGCTGCGACCCGGTGTCGTACCTCCAGGTCGGCTACAGCCACCTGCGCCCGCTCGAGCCTGGCGGACCGCTGTCGCTCGGCTACCGCTTCGACTACGGACTGCGCCTGTCCGGCGCCGCGTTCGGCACCAGCGGCCCGTGGGGACACGCCGAGTTCCTCGTCGACCTGAGGCCGACCACGAAGCTCGCCCCGTACGTGACCGCGGGCCTCGGCACCGCCGTGTACGTGTTCATCCCAGGCTTCCCGAGCGCCGCCCTCGACGCGGGACTCGCGGTGCCGCTCGGCCCGGTCTGGCTTCAGCTCGCGGGACGCGGACGCGCGATGCTCGCCATCGCCGCGGGGGAGTCGCTGTGGCTCGAGGCCCACGGCGTGCTGTCGGTGCGCTGGCAGAGTGCCTCCCGGCGCGAGAAGCGCCGGAACATGGTCACTCCGTCGTCGCCTCCTCCTCGCCCTTGAGCGCGGCCTTGCAGGTGTGCCACGGCAGGGTGGCGCACTTCACGCGCATCGGGAAGTTGCCGACGCCGACGAAGATCTCGAGCTTGCCGAGGTCCACGTCGGTATCCGGGAAGCCGCCCGTCACCAGCTCGTGCACGCCGTCGAACAGCGGCTGGAACTCGGCGATGGGCGCACCGGACATGCGCTCGGTGAGCAGCGACGCGGAGGCCGTGGAGATGGCGCAACCCTCACCCTCGAAGCTCACCTTCTCGATCACGCCGTCGTTCACGATGAGGTGCATGGTGAAGTTGTCACCGCACAGCGGGTTGTAGCCACGCGCGTGGTGGGTGGCGCCCTCGAGGGGCCCGAAGTTCCGCGGACGCCGGCCGTGGTCCAGGATGACCTCCTGGTACAGCTCCATCAGGTCGCTCATCGTGCAAAGACCTCGATGACGCGGCCCAGCGCCTTGATCAGCGCGTCCACGTCGGAACGGGTGTTGTAGGCGGCGAAGCTCGCCCGCGCGGTGGCTGGGATGCCGAAGTGCGTCATCACGGGCTGGGCGCAGTGGTGGCCGGTACGGATCGCGACGCCGGCCATGTCGAGGAAGGTGCCGATGTCGTGCGGGTGTGCGCCGTCGACGACGAAGCTGGCCACGCCCGCCTTGTGGGGTGCGGTACCGATGATGCGCACGCCGGGAAGCGCGAGCAGCTGCTCGGTGGCGTAGGCCAGCAGTGCGTCCTCGTGGGCGGCGACCGCGTCGAGCCCGAGGTCGAGCAGCCAGTCGATGGCGGCTCCCAGGCCGACCGCACCCGCGATGTGCGGGGTGCCCGCCTCGAACTTGGCCGGGATCGGGGCGTAGGTCGTCTTCTCGAACGACACGCTGCGGATCATCTCGCCGCCGCCCTGCCACGGGGGCATGGCCTCGAGCAGCTCGGCCTTGCCATACAGGGCGCCGATGCCGGTGGGCGCGTAGATCTTGTGACCCGAGATCGCGTAGAAGTCCGCACCGAGCGCGTCGACGTCGATGGCCACGTGCGGCGCCGCCTGGGCGCCATCGACGAGCACCACCGCGCCCTGCGCGTGCGCCAGGTCGGCGAGCTCGCGCACGGGGTTGATGGTGCCGAGCGCGTTGGACACGTGGGTGATGCCGAGCAGCTTGGTGCGTGGCCCGATGATGTCTTCGGCTGCGCCGGGCACGATGGCGCCGTCGTCGCCGATGGGCAGGACCTTGATCACCGCGCCCTTGGCCTGAGCCACGAGCTGCCACGGGACGATGTTGCTGTGGTGCTCCATCCCGGAGAGCACGATCTCGTCGCCCTCTCCGAGGTTCGCCATGCCCCATGACATCGCCACGAGGTTGATGGCCTCGGTGGTGCCGCGGGTGAACACGATCTGCCGGTCGTCGTCGACGCCGAGCAGCCGTCCCACGGCCTTGCGCCCGTACTCGTAGGCGTCGGTCGCCTCCTGGGACAGGCGGTGCACACCGCGGTGCACGTTGGCGTTGAGCCGGCTGTAGTAGTCGTCGAGCGCGTCGATCACGACCTGCGGCTTCTGCGTCGACGCGGCGTTGTCGAGGTACACCAGCGGCTTGCCGTGCACCTCGCGGTGGAGGATCGGGAACTGGGCGCGGACGGCGTCGGCGTCGTACACGGACTTCTCGACTGCAAGCTCGCTCATACGGACCACTCCTCGAAACCGCGGGTCGCGGTCGCCAGCGAAGGGTCCCCGATTCGGGCCCGGAGCGACTGCGACCGCCAAGTGACCGGGAACTGGGCGCGGACGGCGTCGGCGTCGAACACGACGGGCTCGTTCACGGCGCTCACTTCCACTCTCCCGAGCCGAGCCACTCCCAGATCACCGCCTCGAGGCGGCCGGCGAGCTCGGCGTTGGCGCCCTCGAGCACCGCGTTCGCGAAGGCGTAGGTGAGGATCGACCGGGCACGCTTCTCGGACAGCCCGCGCTGGCGCAGGTAGAACAGCGCATCCTCGTCGAGCTTGCCGACCGTCGCGCCGTGGGCGGCCTTCACGTCGTCGGCGTGAATCTCGAGCCAGGGACGGGTCTGCACACTGGCGTCGTCCGAGAGCAGCAGGTTGTTGCCGCTCTGCGAGGCATCCGTGCCGTCCGCGCCGCTCGCGATCCCGATCATGCCGGTGAACACGCCACGTGCGGAGTCGTCGAGCACGCTCTTGAAGGTCTGCACGCTCTCGCAGTTCCCGACCCGGTGCCACACGGCCACGTGCTGGTCGTGGTGCTGCTTGCGACGGCCCAGGGAGAGCCCGGTGAGGTCGCTCTTCGCGCCCTCGCCCTCGAGCTCGACCCGTACCTCGATGCGCGCGAGCTCCGCCCCCACGCTGATCGAGCGCACCGTCGCCACGCTGTTCGCCGCCTGGCGCACGGCGACCTGGCCGACGTGGTAGGCGCCGAGCGCTTCCTTCTGCAGGCGCACCAGCTCGACGCGAGCCCCCTCGCCCACCGAGAGCTCGGTGATCGCGTTGGTGAAGTGCTTGCCCGGCAGGCCCACGTAGCGCTCGAAGAACGTCGCCTGGCCGCCGTCACCGACGCGGATCAGGTTGCGCACGTTGGCGGCCTTGCCGCGGCCGGTGCCGACGAACACGAGCTCGATCGGGAACTCGACCGCGGTGCCCGAAGGCACCTCGACGTAGGCCCCATCGTCCATGAGCGCGGTGTTCAGCTTGGCAAAGGCCCCGGTGAGCTGCGGCGAGCCGTCGAGGCGGTCCTCGACCTCGGCGAGCACCTTGTGCAGCGGCCGCACGGTGATGCCCGGCGCGCGCACACGGCTGTGCGGCGGCGAGAACACGCCGTCGACGAACACGAGGCGGTCGAAGCGGGTCTCGAGACGCGGCACGAAGATCGAGTCGCCCGGGTCGTGGCCGGCCACGGTCGGCGCGAAGTCACTGCCGAGCCAGCGCACCGAGGTGTACTTCCAGTCCTCGTTGCGACGACCGGGAAAGCCGACGCTCGCCAGGGCGTCGAGCGCCGCCTCGCGACGCTCCTTCAGCCACGGCAGCTCGGCCCCGGCGAGGCTCGGAGCAAGGCTCTGGTAGGCCTCGCGGAAGTGCTCGACCGCGCTCATGCAAGCCCCTCGTAGCCCGAGGCCTCGACCTGCTTCGCGAGGTCCGCACCGCCCGACTTCACGATCTTGCCGCCGGCGAGGATGTGCGTGAAGTCCGGGACGATGTGGTCGAGCAGGCGCTGGTAGTGCGTGATCACGACCATTCCGCGCTCGTCGTTGCGCATGGCGTTCACGCCCTCGGAGATCGTGCGCAGGGCGTCGACGTCGAGGCCGCTGTCGGTCTCGTCGAGCACCGCGAGGGTCGGCTCGAGCATCGCCATCTGGAAGATCTCGTTCTTCTTCTTCTCGCCGCCGGAGAAGCCCTCGTTCACCGCGCGGTGAAGGAGGTCACCGGGCATGCCGACCTGCTTCATCTTCGTGCGGGCGACCTTGAGGAAGTCCATCGCATCGAGCTCGGGCTCGCCGCGCTCGCGACGCGAGGCGTTCACCGCGGCCTTGAGGAAGAAGCTGGTACTCACCCCGGGGATCTCGACCGGGTACTGAAAGCTCATGAAGATGCCGGCCCGCGCGCGCTCGTCGGGCTCCATCTCGGCGATGTCCTCGCCCTTGTAGAGGATCTGGCCCTCGGTGAGCTCGTAGTCGGGATGGCCGGTGATGAGCTTGGACAGCGTGGACTTGCCCGCGCCGTTGGGGCCCATGATCGCGTGGACCTCACCGGGGTTCACGACGAGGTTCACCCCCTTGAGGATGGGGGTACCGGCCACGGAGGCGTGGACGTTCTTGAGCTCGAGAAGCGGAGTGGTCATCGGTTCCTCGACGGCCGCGGAGGCCGGACGGAAATCATCGAGAGTCGAAAAAGTGGGGATAGGGCCTAGCCGACAGCGCCTTCGAGGCTGACTTCGAGCAGCTTGCGCGCCTCGACCGCGAACTCCATCGGGAGCTCCTTGAAGACCTCCTTGCAGAAGCCGTTCACGATCATCGACACCGCGTCCTCTTCGGACAGACCGCGCTGCATCGCGTAGAACAGCTGATCTTCGCTGATCTTGCTGGTCGAGGCCTCGTGCTCGAGGACCGCGCTCGCGTTGCGCACGTCGACGTAGGGGAAGGTGTGGGCGCCGCACTCCTTGCCGAGGAGCAGGCTGTCGCACTGGGTGTGGTTGCGGGCGTTGTGGGCCTTCGGACCGATGGACACGAGGCCGCGGTAGGTCTGCTGACCCTTGCCGGCGCTGATGCCCTTGCTGACGATGGTCGAGGTCGTGCCCTTGCCGAGGTGCACCATCTTCGTGCCGGTGTCGGCCTGCTGATGGTTGTTGGTCAGCGCCACGCTGTAGAACTCGCCGACGCTGTTCTCGCCCTTGAGCACGCAGCTCGGGTACTTCCAGGTCACCGCGGAGCCGGTCTCGACCTGCGTCCAGCTGATGTGGCTGCGGTCGCCCTCGCACACGCCGCGCTTGGTGACGAAGTTGTAGATGCCGCCGTTGCCGTCCTTGTCGCCCGGGTACCAGTTCTGGACCGTGGAGTACTTGATCTTGGCGTCGGTGTGGGCGACGAGCTCGACCACCGCGGCGTGCAGCTGGTTCTCCTTGCGCACGGGGGCGGTGCAGCCCTCGAGGTAGGACACGTAGCTGGACTCGTCCGCGATGATCAGCGTGCGCTCGAACTGTCCGGTGTTCGCGGCGTTGATGCGGAAGTAGGTCGACAGCTCCATCGGGCACTTCACGCCCTTGGGGATGTAGACGAAGCTGCCGTCGGTGAACACCGCGGAGTTGAGCGCCGCGAAGTAGTTGTCGGTCACCGGCACGACCGTGCCCAGGTACTGCCTCACGAGCTCGGGGTGCTCGCGCACCGCCTCGCTGATCGAGCAGAAGATGATGCCGAGGTCGTGGAGCTTGTCCTTGAAGGTCGTCGCGACGCTGACGCTGTCGAACACCGCGTCGACGGCCACGCCGGCGAGGGCCGCGCGCTCGTGCAGCGGAATGCCGAGCTTCTCGAAGGTCTCGAGGATCTCGGGGTCGACCTCGTCGATCGACTCGAGCTTCTTCTTGGGGGCCGCGAAGTAGCTGATCGCCTGGTAGTCGATGTCCGCGTAGGTCACGAACTGCCAGTTCGGCTCCTCCATCTTCTGCCAGGCGGCGAAGGCCTTGAGGCGCCACTCGAGCAGCCACTCGGGCTCGTCCTTCTTGGCCGAGATGAAGCGGATCACCGACTCGTCGAGACCCGGCGGGAGCACGTCCTGCTCCATGTCGGTGACGAAGCCGTACTTGTACTCGTCGTGCTGGTCGAGGATCTCGTCGACCTCGGCCTGCCCACTGCTGGGGCGGCTGCTGACATCGGGCTGGGAGCTCATGGTGAAGCCTCCATCGGAGGGGTGCGGCCTAGCGACAGGCCCGTGGTCAGCGTGGGACCGGCGAGGCAGTCCGCCAGCGTGACCTGGGAGAGCGACTGCTCGAGCGCGTGATCCAGCCAGGACCACAGCGGCTTGAGCGAGCAGGCAGAGGTGTGGGCGCAGGACTCGCCAGCGCCCGTGTGACTTTCACAGAAGCCCGCGTCGAAGATGCGCCCGCCGAGCACGGCCATCGCATCCCACACGGTGATCTCGTGCGGCGCGCGCACGAGCTCGTAGCCCCCCTGGGCCCCGCGAGTGCTCTCGAGCAGCCCACCGCGACGCAGGATGCGCAGCAGCTTGGCGACGTAGTCCTCGCTGATGCCCTCGGACTCGGCCACCACACGAATGCCCACGGGACCTTGTCCGTGGCGGCGCGCGAGCTGGAGCAGGCAGCGAAGGCCATACTCTTCGGTGGACGTGAGCTTCATAGGCGGTCCATCTAACGAATCTGGACTCTTTGGTCAAGATTCGGACGGGCCGTCACAGCACGGTGGCTCGCGGGCCTCATACCCTGTCGCGCGAGGAGGCGCCCGGCGATCCCCATGCCCCGTGAAAGTCACGCTGACAGCGGCGTTCCGAAGCCAATGCTAGCGTGACGTCATGGCACGTCTCCTCGCCCTCGCAGCCACGCTCGCGATCCTCGTCGGCTGCAGTCCCCGCTACGACTGCGCCGAAGTCCGGCTGTTCGAGCACACCTTCGGTGAGCAGTGTGGCCCCGCCGGCTCGCAGGGCAACCTGTACTTCGAGGACGAGATGGTGCGCCTGATCATCGGCGCCGACTTCGAGGACTTCCTCACCGAGGAATCGTCGATCATCTACGACTACATCCCAACCTTCAACATCGGCTTTCGCTCGGTCCACCTCGCAGAGGGTGTCTCGCTGACCGAGGACCAGGTCGTCGTTCGCTGCTCGCGCAGCATGGGCCTCGGCACCGGCTACTACACCTGGTACGGCCAGGGAACCGTGGACGTCCTCGGGCCTTCGAACCGCACGCAGGTGGGCGGGCAGTCGTGGCGCTTCGCCTGGGACATCACCTGCGACCCGGAAGCGGACATGGAGGCTCACGGCGAGGACGTGATCGAGCTCTTCGTCGACGAGTTCGGGTGGGAGACCGACCTGTGGGGCCTGCCCGCGGACTGGCCGTACTGATGCGCGCGCTCCTCCTCGTCCTCGCACTCGCGGGCTGCAAGAACGACTGTGGCACGTACAGCTACAAGGGCGTGCAAGGCACCGAGTGGTGCGGCGACGTGTACGGCACCGAGGGTGAGGTGTACGAGGACGAGGCCGCCCCCTCGAACTCATGGGTACACCTGTGGTTCCGCCACGACGTGCCCCCGAACGAGTTCTCCTTCGACCACGGCGGAAGTGTGCACCTGTGGCTGCTGTGGGACGACCTGGAGAGCGGAGAGGAGCTCGGTGCCGAGGCGATCTACGGGGAGTGCAACTGGATCGACTACGGCGTGCCGCTCGACGACACGGACGACGTGGAGCGGCTCGAGGCCCCCACCGAAGTGAGCCTCGAGAGCCACGGCGCGCGGTTCAACCTCGACGTGGGCACGAGCTACGTGCGCAAGCTCGAGTGGCACGTGCTCTGCGGGGAGGGCGAGTTTCGGCTCGACGCGAAGGACATCGTCGAGCTCGAGCGCCTGGGTCCGAGCAATGGGCCGCCGAACAACGTCGGCGGGTGACCCCTAGTCTTCGGCGCAGCCGTCCACCGCGGTCCACGCGCGCTTCACGTAGCGACGGCCACCGCCGCGGTAGCGCTTGAGCGACGCCTTGGCCTCCTCCTCGGTGCCGAAGGGCCCGAGCACGGCAATCGAGAAGCCCGGGTTGAGCTCGGGAAAGGCCGAGGACTTGAGCAGGGTGAGGTCATGGCGGTTGCGTCGCCCCAGGCGCCTGGCCCGCGCCGCGACCAGGGCCTCGTCTTCTTCGTCATCCTGAGCGACCACGGCGATCCACCCGTCCTCGCCGGCGTAGCGCCACAGGCCTCGCGACGCGAGCATCCCCAGGGCCTCGCCCCCACTCGCCTCGACCCAGCCATCCGCGGTGGGGTGCCACAGGCGCTGGCCCTGGATCGGCCGACAGCCGTCGGCCCCGGTGGTCCGCTCGTGCGTCTCGACGATCCACCGCTCGCCGGTCTCGGTCATCATCACCCGCGGCCCGTCGGCCTGGGGGTCGAGCAAGCGCGGCGGCGCCGGCTCGAGAATCACCTGGTCCGTCCAGCCATCCGGAAGTGCCCGACGGGCGAGCACCCGCGTGCCCACGATGTCGTCGCCCTTGTGCTCGGTGACGAGCACGAGCCGCTCGGGCGTCTGCGCTCCTCCGACGATCTTCTCCTCGGTCCACTCGGGCAGATCGTCACAGCCCACCATCGGCGTGCTCGCGGTGCGCTCACGGGCGTCACGCAGGGCGTAGCGGATGCCGTCCTCGCGGACGCCCACGGTCAGCGCGGCCGTGCGGGTATGCAGGGAGCATCCCACGGCCTCGGCCCGGGTGAGCAGGAAGGTGTGCGCGCTCCAGTCTCCCTCGCGCCACACGTCGCTCACGACCAGCGAGAGGTCCGGGCTGTCGCCGGTGCACAGCTCGGTGAGCAGCGCGGACAGGTCCGGTGCGGTGTTGGGCGACGCCAGCGCGAGCCCCGGCACGAGCTCGGGATGGCTGACCGGCGCCCGGTCCTCGGCGATGCGCGCCTCGGTGAGCAGCGACGCCGCAGCTTCGGGGTCGCAGCGCACCGGACCCGCGCTCGCCAGCGCGATGAGCGCGGCGATCACCACTCGATCACCGAGATGCGCGCGCCGAGGTGCAGGTTCTCCTCCTCGTCGGTGAAGGCCGCGGGCATGAGCGTCCAGCGACCGGGAAGCCTCAGCCCTCCCAACCCGGCAACCTCGCGGGTTCCTCCGTGACGATGGATCACCGCGCCGGCGATCACCCCGGTCCCGAAGCCCACCCCCGCGCCGATCAGGCTCGCGGCGAGGATCGGACGGGTGCGGTCGTCGATGAACGCGGCGCCGAGCGCGAACACCGAGCCACCGAGCACGCCGCCGGCGTTGGCGATGCCGATGACCAGCGGGGAGGCGTGGATGGGCGGCAGCGCGCCCACGATGCCCGCGGCCACGCCGATGTTGCTCCCGAGCAGCGCGTAGGGAAGCACGTTGCCACCGCCCGAGAGCTCGGCCACCGAACCGCCGAGGTAGCCACCCCACAGGCCCATCGAGATGCCGGTGAACGAGTAGCTGATCGGCACGTCGTAGAACGGCGACAGCGCCCCGGCGACGCCAGTGGCCACCGCAGGTCCGAGCACGAACACGCCGTCCGTGCGCCGGTTGGACATGTTCGGCCGCGCCACGGTGTACCAGCCGACCGACTGCCACGTGGCCCAGCCAGAGACCAGCCCGGTGAACAGCACGTCGCCCTTGTCGATCACGTCTTCGTTGTTGCGCGACAGGATGCCGCCGACGCCGAGTCCGACCGCCGATCCGAGCAGCGCGCTGCTCGTGAGCAGCACGGGCTCCTGCACGTCGGAGGGACCGGCGATCATGCCGATGCCCAGGCCCACGGTGCCACCGACCACCGCCCCCGAGGCCGCCCCGAACACGTGGTCCGCGGGGATCTCGAACAAGCCGGCGAGGCCGTAGCCCACGAGCGATCCGTAGCCGAGGCCCATCCACGGGAGCACGCCCTGGGGCCCCGGCAGCAACAGGCCCGCCGCGAGTCCATAGCTGCTCGCGAGTCCGAGGAGGGCGGCGTCACTTCGCTGGAGCTTCACGGCGGGTGCCAGCGCGTGTCCCACCGCGAGGCCGGAGAGTCCACCCAAGCCGCCGACGAGTAGCGGCGTCCGCACGCCTTCGTCGCCCCAGCCCCAACGCGTGCGGCGATCGGCGAGCGCAGCGGTGCCAGCGAGGGCCACGGCGGTGGCCGTGGAGAAGCCGCCCGCCTCGAAGGAATCGAGGATGGTGCCCTTGTGCGCGCTCTGAAGTGCCGCGGCCGTGGTGTAGCCGACGGCGCCCGCACCCAGGCCCGTCCACCACGGCACCTTGCCCCCGAAGCTCGCGCCGAGGATGGAGCCGTGGGCCGTGGCGGTCGCGCCGGTGACCGTGATGAACGCCGCGTCCGAGGCCTCGATCGGCCAGGCGCGACCTGCAACCCAGCCCAGCGTGCCGCCGGCGACGCCGCCGCTCACCGCACCGAAGCCCGCGAGCTCGGCGCGACCAAAGGCCCCCGCCATCGACATCGTGTAGCCGAGGCCAAACGCGCCACCCGCCGCGAGCCACGCGGCGCCATCGCGGGTGACCTGGCCGGCGAGCTCGTCCTGGCGACCCGGATACGCGCTCTCCACCGTCTCGAGCAGGGTCGAGCGCAGTGGGCTCGGCATGCCTCGGGTGCGCAGCGCGATGAGCAGTGCATCGGCCGCGGCGTCGCTATCGAGCGCCCCGAGCGAGCGCGCGGCGGCCTGGCGGACCTCCACCGCGAGCCGTTCGTCGCGAACCCAGCGCGACAGCGGCTCGATCGACTCGGGATAGGCCACCAGCGCCTCGGCGGCGGCCACGGCGACTTCGACCTCGCGGGTCTCTCCGGCGTGGACCAGCGGCTCGAGGGCGCGTGGGTCGTCGAGCTGTCCCAGGCGACGGGCTCCGGACACGCCGCCCTCTCGGGACACGAGCAGCATCAGCGCACCCAGCAGCTCCCGGTCGCTGGTGCTGGCCTGGTCGATGTGGGCGACCAGCGCCGCCGCGATCGCATCCACCTCCTCCGGTGCCTCCGCCGCAAGCTGCAGGCACACCTCGATCTCGGTTCCCTCCGCGGCATCCGCGCACTGGCGCGCCGCGGACGGCTCCTGAGCCAGGGCGAGGGCAAGGGTGAGTACGAGCAGGTGGCCTCCGGACGGGACCCTGGATCAGCGGCTCGGGACGCAGGCGTGGTCCGACTGTCGCACCACATACTGCGAATGGCCCTCGCGCACCGGTACCGTACACTCCCACGGGTCGTCTCCGCCGGTCACCCGGACGAGCTGAGGGCCCACCGGCAGGGCAATCGCACGACGATTGGCCACCGCGCCGCCCGCCGTCTCCACGGTGAGGGACGAGGGCTCGAGCACGAAGGTCACGCTGCCCACCTGCGTCGGCGCCGGCTTCGGTGCGGGGGTCGGCTCCGGCGCCACCTCGACCGGCGCGGGCCTCGGGGCCACAGGCTTCGGCACCACCGGCGCGGGCTCGACC
>SBGP01000004.1 GCA_006226595.1 Deltaproteobacteria bacterium | reverse complement strand
CCGCCGCCGCCGCGCTCGCCGCGTGTGCGGGGCTGGTCGTCATCGCCGCGGCCCGCCGCGTGGCCCGGCACCTTCCGGGTCCGGTCGGTGCACGCCTCGCCGACCTCCCTCCTCTCGTGCGCGCCGAGCTGCTGCCGCTGACCCTGGCCGAGTCGGTGTGCACCCACTTCGCCACCGCCCTCGCCGGCTACGCGGTGATTCGTGGGCTGGTGCCCGATGCCGAGCTCACCCACGCGCTGGTGTTCGTGCCGCTGTCGATGGCGACCATCTACCTGCCGATCAGCGTCGGCGGCGCCGGGGTTCGAGAGGCCGCCTTCGCCAGCCTGTACGCGACCGTCGGCGTGCCCGAGCAGGCTGCGGTCGCGGCGGGGCTCGTGATGTTCGCGATTCAGCTCGGCGTCAGCGCCATCGGGGGTGCCCTGCAGGTCGGGTGGCCCCTCGAAGATTAGGTGCATCCCGGCTTTCTCGTTGACAGTCATCCAACGGGGAAGGAGCATGGGCCATGCGCCTCGTTTCCCTGCTGCTTGCTGCCGCCACCCTCGCGCCCTCGACGTCCCTGGCGTTCACTCAGGAACACCTGCGCGTCGGCACCTTCCTCGGCATCACGCCGGGAGCACGCCGGCCGTTCACGGGCGGCATCGAGATCGCCGGCGGGCTGCTCCCCGAGAGCTACAGCGTGAGCGTGCTCTCCGAGCTGCTGCTGCGCGCCGAGCTCCGCGCGGGTCGCACCTTCCAGACGAGTCTCGGCGTGCGCGAGTCCCTGGCGGCGGGCCAGGGCGGCGCCTCCGGCGGCGTGCTCGCCGGCCTCGCGCTGCGCACCGACGGAGCCCATGGCCTTCTGCTCGGTGCCTCCGCCGCCGCCGGCTTCTGGACCGAGGGACGCGTCACCGTCGACGCGGTGCTGCCATTCTCCGGACCCCAGCTCCGGGTTCGCGCCCCCAGGGTTCCCCACGGCATCGAGGGGCACGCCAACCCGCTCGCATACCGGGTTCGCGGCGGACTGGGCCCGAAGACCAGCCCGTTGATCGAGCCGACCCTCACCGCGGCCTTCGCCGGGGTGGCGCGCACGACCCAGGCCTATGCCATCGACGGGCGTCCGTGCCGCGTCGACGGCGACCCGGTGCTCGCCGACGTACTCGTGCTCGGCGCACTCACCGAGGCCGCCCGTGCCTGGGTCGACCGCGGACGCGAAGAGGCCGCCAGCGTCGGGGTCTTCGTGCAGCTCGCCCGCGATCTGGCCGCACTCGGCGCGCCACGCGCACTCATCGGTCGCGCACTGCGCGCCGCCGAGGAAGAGGTCGCCCACGCCCTGCTCTGCTACGGCGCCGCCGAGGCGCTCGCCGGGGTCACGGTGCTGCCGCTGTCCTGGCCCGCCCCGGACCTCGCCAGCGGCGATCGCCGGGCACGACTGACCCGCATCGCCCGCGAGGCGCTCGCGGACGGCATCGAAGGCGAGGGTGCCGCCGCCGACCGCGCGGAGGCCAACCGCGACACGACCGTCGACCCGCTATTGGCGGCCGTCGAGGCGCGCATCGCCTTCGAGGAGCGCGGACATGCCGACCTCGCGAAGGACCTGCTGGTGTGGGCCCGACGCGAGGGCGCGTCGCTACGCGCCGCCTGATGCGCCCTTGGCGAGCATGAGCTGACCACAGGCACCGTGGGCTTCACGCCCGCGCGGCCAGCGGATCTTCGCCGGGACGCCCCGCTCGCGTAGCCCATGGAGCGTCGCGACGACCTCTTCGGTGGTCGGCGACCGGAAGCTGGCGCCGGCGAACGGGTTGAACGGGATCAGGTTCACGATCCCATCGATGCCATCCATCCACGCGGCCAGCGCATCGAGCTCCTCCGGGGCGTCGTTGACGCCGGGGAGTACGACGTACTCGATCATCAGGTGACGCGAGCCGGGCAGTGGGTGGGCGAGCAGCGTCTCGCGCAGCTCGGCCATCGACACCGTCTTCGCGATGGGCAGGATGCGCGCTCGGGTTTCGTCGGTGCCTGCGTGCAAGGACAGCGCGAGCTGCACGCGTCCGCCGAAGTCCTCGCCGAAGCGGCGGATCTTCTGCAGCAGGCCCACGGTCGACACGGTTACCCGCCGCATGTCCATGGGCCGGCCGTGGGAGTCGAAGAGCACGGAGAGCGCGTCGCGCACGGCCTCGTAGTTGTGCAGGGGCTCGCCCATGCCCATGAACACGAGGTGCGTGAGGCGCTGACCCGAGGCGGTCGCGCGGGCGTCGGCGGCGTACACCTGGCCGACGATCTCGGCGGCGCTCAGGTTGCGCGCGAGCCCGAGGGTGCCGGTCGCACAGAAGGCGCAGGCCATCGCGCAGCCCACCTGCGACGACAGGCACAGGGTGACGCGGTCGCCGATCGGGTTCGGGATGAGCACGCCCTCGACCTGCTTGCCGTCGGCGAGCCCGAACACCAGGCGCTCCGTCCCGTCGGAGGAGCGATGCGACTCGACGATGTCGACGGTGGTCGGCTCGGCGAGGTCGAGGATGGGCGCGAGGTGCTTGCCCAGACCGGGGGTGTCGGCGAGAGGCGCCCGGAAGTGGTGGACCTGCCGGAACACCTTGGACGCGTGCACCTCGGGGACACCCAGCGCCGACAACGCCGGAGCGAGCTGGTCGAAGGGAGTCCCCAGGAGCTGCATCAGAGAGCCGCGAGCGCCGCGTTGAGGCGGGTCTTGGCGTCGAGCGCGAGCGGGTCGAGCGCGTCGTTACTCGCCATCTGCAGCATGACCTCGGGATCGATGAAGCTCACCTCGGTGCCGCCCTCGACCTCCTGGACGACCACGTTGCAGGGCAGGAACAGGCCGATGTGCGGCTCGGCGGTGAGCGCCTTGTGGGCAATCGGCGGGTTGCAGGCCCCGAGGATCACGTACGGGCGGAAGTCGACATCGAGCTTCTTCTTGAGGGTCGCGCGGATGTCGATGGTGGTCAGCACGCCAAAGCCCTGCTCCTTGAGCGCGGCGGTCATGCGCTCGACGGCGGTGTCGAGATCGGCGTCGATGGTCTTGGCAATTCCGTAGTTCATGGGACCTCCAGGAGGCGTGGTCTATCACGCCCCAGGCCCCTTGCCTGCCGCGGTGTCGCATTGAAACCCCGTCAACAAACCGGAAGGAAGCCAGCACGAGCCGAGTCACGCAGACCCGTCGACGGGAGCACCCCGATCGTCGGGAAGCCGCACTTCGACGGCGCCATCGACGGAGGGTGACAGTCCACGGACCGGGGCTTCGCCCGATGCGGTGAGCACCGGGTCCGACGCACAGCGCTTTGCGGGCGCCCCTCCGCCGTGTCACGCTGTCTTCGACGCGGAAGGAGACATTCATGCGCCTCATTGGCCCCGCTCGGACCCTCGCACTCTTGCTCGTGGCGGGTCTTCCCCTGCTCGGCGGCTGCCCGCAGGACAACGACGGCATCATCATCGACCAAGACAGCGGCGAGACGGACACCGACACGGATACCGACGCCGACGCGGACACGGATACCGACGCGGACACCGACGCAGACGCCGACACCGACGCAGATGCCGACACCGACGCGGATGCCGACACCGACGCGGATGCCGACACCGACGCGGATGCCGACACCGACGCGGATGCCGA
>SBGP01000080.1 GCA_006226595.1 Deltaproteobacteria bacterium | reverse complement strand
CTCGGGCTTCCCGCTCACGAGCGCCGTGCACGGGCCTGCGGAGTGCAAGCGCCCAAGCGCGCGCAGCGGGCGGAACGCAGGCATGGACCGCACCGGGTCCAAGCCGTCCCGCGTTCCAGGACCGCGGAGCCAGGCAGGGGCCGTCAGGCCCCGTGAGATCCAGCCGCCGCTTCCCTCGACGCGCCCTCTCTCCGCGCCCGCAGACCGAACACCGCCAGACCAGCGGCGCCGACCAGAGGCCGACAGGCCCCGTGAGCTCCAGCGTCAGCCGAGGAACTCCGCCACCACCCGGTTCACCTCTTCCGGCGCTTCCAGGTGGAACGAGTGCCCCGTGCCCTCGACCAGGTACAGCTCCGAGTTCGGGATCTGCTCCACCAGGCGCTCCGAGTTGCGCCAGTCACACAGCGCATCCTCGTCCCCGGTGATGCACAAGGTCGGGTTGAGCAGCCCGGGGAGGCGCTCCCACGAGTCGAAGCTGCTGTACGCCTCCCACTGCCGGTCCAGTGCCCGCGGGTTGGGCGGACGCCGCCCCCGGCTGCGCGCAAACGCCTTCATCGCGTTCAGGTTGCGCTCGATGTGGCGCCGCCCGAAGAGCAGCGGCACGATCTTCTCGAGGAACTCGTCGGCATCGAGACCCTGCATCTGCCGCAGCGGCGACGGCTTGCGGCCCTCGACGCGATGTTCCTCACCCGCGGAGGTGCAGCCGAGCACCACGCGGTTCACGCGCTCGGGCCAGGTCAGGGCCAGCTCCTGGCAGATCTTGCCGCCCATCGACACACCGAAGAGGTGCGCACGCTCGATCTCCAGCGCGTCGAACAGCTTCACCGTGTCCTCCGCCATGTCCCAGATCGTGAGCGGCTCGTCGATCAGGCTGCTGCCGCCCATGCCCCGGTTGTCGAAGGTGATCACCCGGTACTGCTCGGACAGCGGCCCGACCTGCCGAAACCAGCCTTCCTTCAGCCCTCCGAGCCCAGTGACGAGCACGAGCACGGGCGCTTCGGGGTCCCCGCTGTCGGTGTAGGCGAGGGTGAGGTTGTCGCGGACCTGAGCGGTGGGCATCGGCTCTCCTGCGGCCGCTCGCCTATCGGGAGAGGCGCCAGCGCGCTATGATCCGCGCGTGGCCCCGGGGGGGGAGCCACGGAGGAAGCTTGCGCCGCATCGTCACTGTCGCCATCGTCGCCATCGTCACCGCCGTGGGCAGCCTGTACTGGCTGTACGACGGAGACCTCGAAGAGGCCGCCGAGCCCGTGATGGCCGAGTGGGACGCCTCGGCCCTCGCCACCAGCGCTGGGATTCCCGAGGAAGAGTGATTACGCGGCGCGTGATGCGCCCACTGCTCCTCGCCCTCACCCTGCTCGGCTGTCGCCAGCCGATGGACTCGCCCGTCCGCTCCGCCCCGGAGACGGTGTGGGAGGACTACGACGCCCTGCTCCAGGAAGTCGTCACGGTCGACGGGTACGTGGACTACGACGCGCTCGAGGCAAACCGCAAGCCTCTCGACGCGCTGATCACGTGGTTCGGCGAGGACCGGCTGTGGGGACGGGCCAACGACCGCGGGGCCATCTGGCTCAACGCCTACAACGCGTTCGTGCTGTTCGCCGTCCTCGAGGAGGGCCGCCCGGCATCGGTCCACGACGTGGAAGGTTGGCTCCCCTTCGAAGGCTCCGGCTTCTTCTACGAGAAGGCCTTCGCCATCGACGCGAACCGCTACTCGCTGTGGGAGGTCAAGCAGGAGCGCATCCGCCTGCGACGCCTGGACTTCCGCGTCCACGCCGCGATGAGCGACGGAGCGATGAGCAGCCCACCCCTCAAGCAGGGCGTGTACACCGGTCCCGGCCTCGAGCTCGAGCTCGGCGCGCAGATGCGCCGCTGGGTGAACGACCCGAAGCGCGGCGTGCGCGTTAGCGACGACGGGCTGCAGTTCTCGCCCATCTTCGTGGACTACGCCGACGACTTCTGGCGCTGGGGCGGCGAGCGCAGCCTGTGCATGAACCTCGCACCCTACGCCGAGGCCGAGCTGCGCATCCGACTCATCGAGCACGACAAGCTCGGCTGCCCGACCCCGACCTTCGACTACGACTGGTCGCTCAACGACGTCAGTCACCGCGACGACGACCCGCAGCCTCCCTGATGCTCAGCCCACGAGGGCGGCGACCGCGGAGATCGCGAGCGGACAAAGCGCCGTGCTCAGCACCACCGCAACCGTCACCTCGTCCACCGCCGCGTCGAACTCCCGGGCGATGGAGAACGTACTGATCGCGGTCGGCATGGCCGAGAGCAACAGGAGCACCGCGGCGCCCTCCGTCGAGATCAGGCCGAACGCACCGGCCACTCCGACCAGCCCCCAGGTGAGCGCCGGGACGACGGCGAGCTTGAACAGCACACGCAGCCAGGCCGTAGCGCCGAACGACAGGCCGCGGCCGTGCGTATGAAGGAACAGCCCGATGAGGAACAGCCCAACCGGACTGGCACTGCGTCCCACCGGCTGGAGGTAGTCGACGAGCACCGCGCTGCCGGGAAGCCAGCGGAGGACCAGACCGACCACCGGGGCCCAGGCCAGCGGCTGACGGACCACCTTGCGCAGCGCAGCGCCGACCGCACCGTGGCTCTCGCCGCCGCTCCAGGTGAGCAGCAACACCGGCCCGACGACCATCGAGATGGTCACGTGCATCGCGACGGCGACCGCGCCGATGCCCAGACCCTGCGGACCGAGCACGCCCTCGACCACGGGAAGTCCGACGTAGGCCGTGTTTCCGAACAGCGAGGTGAGCGCGATGGCTCCCGTCTCGTTGCGCAGCGGGGTCGCCCGCAAGGCCAGGAGCACCGCGGAGAGGAGCACCGCGACCCCCGGCACGACCAGGTAGAACCCAGCCCCACTCGGCAGCGCGAGCTCCCGATCGAGCATGCCGACGACGATCAGCGCCGGAAACGCGAGGTAGAGCACGTAGCGATTCAGCGCGCCCACGGCACCGTCCGGGTCGTCGAACAGCGCCATCATCCCCGTGCCGATCCCGAGCAGGAGCGGAACCGCGAGGATGGACAGGGTCCCGAGGACGGTGGCGACCATCAGAGCAGGGTCACCGCGATGGTGAACGCGCCACTGGTGAAGTTCTCGCCGTCGACGATGATGTACGTGCTCACGCCACCCGTCGCCGTGAACGCCAGAGACTCCTGGACGCCGGCGCCGTTGAGCACGGTGCCGTCCACGCAGGGATCCGCGTCACAGTCGACCTTCACGTAGAGCATCGGGTCGAAGCTGCCGTCCGTCGGCGTGACGACCACGCGGTAGCCGGTGTCGACCGAGGGCCGCACGACGTAGGCGACATCCGCGTCCGTGAGGGACCCTACGGGACAGTTCTGGTTGCCGATGCCGGTGCTGTAGTCGTCGGTGGCACCCACCGTGGTCCCCGACAGGCTCGCCCCAGCGGTCACGTCGATGGCGTCAGCGCACGTGTCGGCCACGCCCGGGTCCGTGTCGGTATCGGTGTCCGCGTCGGTGTCGGCATCCGCGTCGGTGTCGGCATCCGCGTCGGTGTCGGCGTCCGCGTCGGTGTCGGCGTCCGCGTCGGTGTCCGCATCCGCGTCGGTGTCGGCGTCCGCGTCGGTATCGGCATCCGCGTCGGTATCGGCATCCGCATCCGTGTCCGTGTCGGCGTCGGTGTCCGTATCCGTGTCGGTCTCGGCACTGGTGTCGGCGCCGCTGTCGACGGGGTCCAGACCCTGGGTGCAAGCGGCGAGGACGATGAAGAGAAGCAGTCGAAGGTTCATGGCGGCCCGCATAGCCCGAATCCGTGGAGGCTGTTGCGCAACACCGCTGTGAACACCACCGACTGAACCCCCGCTCATAGGGCACTTCCACAAGGCACCGGTTACCCCGGTCTGCTTCGGAGGACGGATGTCGAGCCTGACCATGGCCGCTGCGATTCGCGGCACCCTGTTTGCCGCCATGCAAGACGACGAGCAGGTGATCCTGCTCGGCGACAGCGTGGGTCGCGCCGGTGGTATCGCCGGAACCAGCCAGGGCCTGCTCGACACCTTCGGCGAGGACCGGGTCATGGACCTGCCCGTCGCCGAGCGCGGCACCCTCGGGGTCGCCGTGGGCCTCGCCCTCGCCGGCAAGAAGCCCGTCGTGGAGCTCAGCTCCTCCTCCCGTCTGCTCGCGGTCCTCGAGGTGCTCGCCGAGGCCGCGTCGCTGCACGGCGAGTTCTCCGCGCCCGTCGTCGTGCGCGTGCCCGTCGGTGACGAAGCCGGTGCCCGCATCGACCGCCCGCTCGCCGACATCGACCTCCCGGGCCTCACCGTGGTGTGCGCCAGCGGTGCCGCCAGCGCCGCCGCGCTGCTCGCCAGGGCCCTGAAGTCCAGCGGCCCGACCGTCATCCTCGAGCCCCGTGCCCTGTACGGCGCCCGTCGCGACCTGCCCGCTCCCGCCGGCTTCGGCGCCGAGCTCCTCCGCCATGGCGACCACGTCACCCTCGCCGCGTTCGGCACCGGCGTGGGCGCCGCGCTCGACGCTGCCGAGGAGCTCGCTTCCGAGGGCATCTCCGCCGCGGTCCTCGACCTCGTCGCCCTCTCTCCGCTCGACGCCAAGACCCTGGGCGAGTGGACCCGTCACACCGGCCGCATCGTCGCCGTGCATCCCTCCGAGCCTGGTCTGGCTGCGAAGGTCGAGCGCGCCGCGACCGAGGCCGCCTTCCTCTACCTCGAATCCCCGCCGGCGAGCGCCGCCGCATCGGTCGTCGATGCCGTGAACACCGCCCGCGCCAGCGTTTCCTACTAGGAGCAGTTTCCATGTCCTTCATCTTCGAGATGCCCGAGATCGGCGAAGGCGTGATCGAGGGCGAGGTCGTCGCCTGGAAGGTCGCCGTCGGCGACACCGTGGCCGAGGACCAGCCCCTGTGCGAGGTCATGACCGACAAGGCCAACGTCGAGATCAGCTCGCCCCGCGCGGGCACGATCGCGAAGCTGTTCGGCGAGCCCGGCGACTTCATCAAGGTGCACACGCCGCTCGTCGAGTTCGGTGAGGGTGGCGCGGCTCCGGCCCCGAAGGCCGAGGCGACGCCGGCTCCCGCGGCGGCACCGGCTCCGAAGGCCGCGGCTCCCGCGCCCGCCCCGAAGGCTGCACCCGCTCCCGCCCCGCAGGTCGCGGGTCCGGCCAGCGACCCGACCACCCGCGGCGCGACCAAGGCGGCCCCTGCGGTGCGTCGCAACGCCCGTGAGCACGGCATCGACATCCACGACGTGCCCGGCACTGGCAAGGGCGGCCGCATCACCCACGCCGACGTCGCCGCCTATGCGAGCGGCGCGCCCGAGCCGGCGGTCATGCCCGTCGCGCCCGTCGCCCTGCCCCAGGTCATGCCGTCCGGCAGCGAGGAGCGCATCAAGCTCATCGGCCTGCGCCGCAAGATCGCCGAGCAGATGACCCGCTCCAAGCAGACCGCGGCCCACTTCACCTACGTGGAGCAGATCGACGCCAGCAAGCTCGTCGCCTTCCGCAAGTCGCTCAAGGGCATGGCCGAGAAGCGCGGCGTGAAGCTCACCTACCTGCCGTTCATCATGAAGGCCTGTTCCATCGCCTTCCGCGACTTCCCGAACATGAACGCGGTGATGGACGAGGCCAAGCAGGAGCTCGTGGTCAAGGGCGACCACCACATGGGCATCGCCTGCGACACGCCGAACGGTCTGATGGTCCCGGTCATCAAGAACGTCGAGCAGAAGAGCATCCTGCACATCGCCGCCGAGATGCGCCCCCTCGTGGACCGCGCCCGCACCGGCAAGGCCAAGCTCGACGAGCTCACCGGCAGCACCTTCACCTGCACCAGCGTCGGCAACCGCGGCGTGCTCGCCACCCCGGTCATCAACGTGCCCGAGGTCGCCATCCTCGGCATCAACGCCATCCGCGAGCAGGCGGTGGTCGTGAACGGCAAGGTCGAGGTCCGGCCGATGTTCTACGTCTCGCCCTCCTTCGACCACCGCGTCATCGACGGCGCGGTCGCCGCGAACTTCGTCGACCGGCTGAAGGAGCTGCTCGAGGATCCCGAGTCCATGCTGATGGAGCTGTCGTGAGCGAAGCCGTCGAAGCCCTCGAGCGCATCCAGGCTGCCGACGCGCAGCTCGCCGATCAGGCGGTGACCCCGTTCCCGTTGCCCATCGCTGGGCTCGAGGCGGTGGTCGCTGGCGCGGTGCTCGGACTCGAGCGCGGAGACTGGTGGGTTCCCGGCATGCGTGAGCGTGCCGGCGCCGTGCTCCGCGACGTCCCGCTCACCCGGCTCGTCGACGGCCTCGCCGGTGCGCGTCCCTACAAGGTCGCGCCCCCTACGCCCTCCCCCGCGCTTCGCGCGCTCCACGCCGTGGGACTGGCCCTCGCCGGCAACAAGGTGCTCGTGCACCTCGGCATCGGCTCCACCGCGGACGGTGCGTTCCACGAGGCGCTCAACCTGGCGGTGCTCCGCCAGGCGGACGTGATCTTCCTGGTCGCCGTGCACCCGCTCGACGCGGATGCCCCCGTCGGCCCTCAGCTCGCCACCGACCCGGCCGTGCTCGGCCGTGCTTTCGGCATCGCCACCCACGATGTCGATGGAAACTCGGTGATCGCGGTGCGCGAGGCCGTGACCAAGGCCCGCGAAGCCGGCGGTCCGCAGCTCATCGTCGCGCGGCTCGAGCCCGGCGCCGACCTCATGGCTCTCGCCCGCAAGGACGACGCCTAGCGAAGGCGAGCCGGGGTCTCGCGCTTCTCACGCGCGATCCCGGCGACGCTTTCGTTCCACGGCGCGAACGCACAGGCGAAGCGGCCCCAGAGGGTTAGGACCCTCGACTCGCACATCGCAACTCGCAACTCGCCCGTCGACGCGGCCCACGCCCGCGATGCGGCCCGACCCTTCCCAGGGAGCAACTCCACAATGACTACCCACTACGAGGCCATCGTCATCGGCGCCGGCCCTGGCGGCTACCCCTGCGCCATCCGACTCGGCCAGCTGGGCGTGAAGACGCTCATCATCGACAAGGACAACTGGGGCGGCGTGTGCCTCAACGTCGGCTGCATCCCGAGCAAGGCGCTGATCACCGCAGGCAAGCGCATGGAGGAGATCGCGCACGCCGACGTGATGGGCATCTCCGTGGGTACGCCGACCATCGACATGGGCAAGCTCCAGGAGTGGAAGGGCTCGGTCGTGAAGAAGCTCACCGGCGGCGTGGCCACGCTGCTCAAGGGCAACGGCGTCGACATGCTCCAGGGCACCGCCAAGGTCGCGGCCCCCGGCAAGGTCGAGGTCGAGACCGCCGAGGGCACCCAGACCTTCACCGCCGACCACATCGTGCTCGCGACCGGCTCCTCGCCGATCCAGATCCCCGGCTTCGCCTTCGCGGACGAGCGCGTGATCGACAGCACCGGCGCGCTCGCGCTCACCGAGGTCCCCAAGAAGCTCGTCGTCATCGGCGGCGGCTACATCGGCCTCGAGATGGGCAGCATGTACGCCAAGCTCGGCACCGAGGTCCACGTGGTCGAGATGCAGGACAGCGTACTGCCCGGCTTCGACATCGACTGCATCCGCCTCATCGCCCGCAAGCTCAAGAAGAGCGGCGTGCAGACCTACCTCGGCGCGGCCGCCAAGGGCTGGGAAGCCATCGACGGCGGCGTCGCCGTGACCATCGAGCAGAACGGCGAGACCAAGGTGCTCGAGGCCGACTACGTGCTCGTCACCGTCGGCCGCTTCCCGAACACCAAGAACCTCGGACTCGAGGATCTGGGCGTCGAGATGGACGGCCGGTTCATCAAGGTCGACGAGCAGCTCAAGACCAACGTGCCCGGCCTGTACGCCATCGGCGACGTGTGCGGCCAGCCGATGCTCGCCCACAAGGCCACCCACGAGGGTGAGGTCGTCGCCGAGGTCATCCACGGCCGCGACGTGGCGATGGATGCCAAGACCGTGCCCGCCGTCGTGTTCACCGACCCCGAGATCGCCACCGCCGGCCTGTCCGAGGCCGAGGCCAAGGCCAAGGGCGCGATCAAGGTCGGCAAGGTGCCCTTCGCCGCCATCGGCCGCGCGCTGACCACCGGCGACACCGACGGCTTCATCAAGGTCATCATCGACGCCGAGACCCACCTCGTGCTGGGCGTGACCATCATCGGTCCCCACGCCTCCGACCTGATCAGCGAGGCGGCCCTGGCCATCGAGATGAGCGCCGAGGCGCTGGACATCGGTCTCACCATCCACCCGCACCCGACCCTGGGCGAGGGCGTGATGGAGGCCGCCAAGGCCGCGCTCGGCGAGGCCGTGCACATCATCAACCGGTAGCCGAGCAGTCGCAGTCGCTCCGGGCCGAAATCGGGAGCGTCCCACGCTGCTCGTGGGGTGGCCGATTTCGGCCCTTCGCTGGCGACCGCGACCTGCAGGATCGGTAGGTGGCTTTTCGCCAACACCCCTACCTCGGTGCGAGAAGGCGTCCTCCGGGGCGCCTTTCTTGCTGAGACCCCTGGAAGACCGGATCTACGGGCAGGTCAGCGCGATGGAACCGGTGCTTCCGTCGGTGTAGACGAGGTCGAGGCCGGTGGGCGTCCCGATGACCGAGGTGAGACACGGCGGGAAGCATCCGTACGCCGTAGGGTTGCACGCCGGCGCGGCGCCGCCGCTCACCACGAGCCCCGTCACGTCGAGGCCACCGTGTCCGCGTCGGTATCCGCGTCCGACTCCACGACCTCGTAGCCGTTGCCATCCTCGCCGCGCTCGAAGCCCTCCGCGCACGGCTCCTGGCAACCCGAGCCACCGAGCACGACGAGAAACAGCACGAGGGTCAAGCATACCCGCGGAACAACGCCAGCCCTAGCGCTTGGTGCGAATGTCCTCGATGCCGTCCCAGTGCTCCGGCACGCCATTTCGAAGCAGGCCCTGCGCCGCCTCGAGGAAGTGCTGGACCTGCACGTCGTCGGGCGTCTGGCGCAGGCAGTTCGCGAAGCCCCGCACGGCGCGTGCCGGATCGCCGCTGAAGTACGCGGTGATCGCATCCTCGTACTCGTCGAGGGTGGCGAGTCGCTCGAGCAGGAGCGCCGGGGGCTCGGCGGCGAGCACCTCGTACAGGGTGAGCGGCTTGGACCGGCCGCGAACGCGCACCCGCCCAGCCGTCCGCAGGTAGAGGTCCTGCAGATCCGTGAGGCGCGAGTGGGTCTCGCCCGAGATGAGCACGCGCGCGCGACACCGCCGCGTGAGCCCCTCGACCCGCGACGCCAGGTTGACCGCGTCACCGACGACGCCGCACTTCAGGGAGCGCTCCCCGCCGATGGTCGCCATGGTCACGACCCCGGTGTTGAGACCGATGCCCGTGCGGATCTCGCGTTGACCCCGCGCACGGCGGGCCTCGTTGAACCGGTCGAGTGCGCGGTGCACGGCGACCGCGGCCGTCACCGCGAGCTGGGCGTTGGCGTCGGGCTGGTCGAACAGCGCCATGATGCCGTCGCCCAGGTAGGTGTCGATGAACCCGCCCACGCCGGTGATCGCCGGCTCGGCGAACGACAGGTAGCGGTTCACCAGGTCGAGCGCCTCGGCGGCGGTGAGCTGCTCGACGAGCGGCGTGAAGCCCCACACGTCGCTGAAGAACACCGTGACTTCCTTGAGCCGGTGGTCGCCGACCTGCACGTCGACGATGTCCTCGCGATCGAGACTGGCCAGGAACTGCCGCGGGACGAAGCGCTCCTGGGCCGCCTGTAGGCGGGCGTTGCGGACGGCGACCGCGAGCTGCGCGGCCAGTGCCTCGAGCACCCGCAAGCGAGCCGGCGTGAACGCCCCCGACGAGAGGTCGTTCTCGAAGAACAACACGCCGAGCACGCGCCCCTGGTGAGCCACCGGCATGCACAGCACCGAGCGAGGCGTGGGACCGCCGAAGACGTCGTCGTGGACCTCGGCCACGCCACGGCGGAACACACGCCGAATGATGGGCTCGTGTAGCTCTTCGTGCTGATCGAGCGGGGTGCCGCCCGTGAGTCGCACCGGCTTGCCCACGTGGGCGAGCGCCTCGACCCACAGGTCGCCGCGGTGCACGAGCATCAGCGTGCCCTGCCGTGCGCCGACGTTCTCGACGAGCACGTCGAGTCCTCGCGACATGAGCCGCTCGAGGTCGGTCTCCTGCGCAATCGCCCCCGCGGCCTTGAGCACGCTCTCGAGGTCGAGGGTGTACGACCCACTCCCGGTGGTCAGCGTCGGGCTGATCGTGGTCTGCATGGACGCGCGCAGCACGGGCGCGAGCAAGGCCTCGAACTCGGCATCGAGCTGCTCGACCTTCGCGGTCGCTCCCCAGCGCTGCCAGGCGTAGCGGGCATCGAGCAGGTACGCGCGAGCGATGCGACGGGCGCCGCGACGGAGGTGGAAGCGGCCCACGCGCTCGTTGATCAGTCCCTCGTCCTGCGGGAAGTTCGCCTCGCTCGCGAGGGTAATGGCGCGGTCCCAGTGCGTGATCGCGTCGAGCAGCTGCCCACGGGCGAGGGCGACCTCGGCGTCGTAGAGCGCGAGCAGGTGTGCGCCGTTGGCGCTGTTGTGCTCGGCGGCCGCCGCGAGCGCGTCTCTCCAGGGCACGACCCGCTCGAGCGTCGCGTCGAGATCGTCGCTCTGGTCGAGGAGCACGAGTGCTGCGTAGGCCCGCCAGGTGACCTGGTACCAGATCGCCACCGCCCCGTCCTGGAGCTCGATGACGTCCTCGGCCACCTCGGCGGCACCGGCGTGATCGCCGAAGTACAGACGGTTGGTCATCCGCGCGATGGACAGGGTCAACCCACCCGCGCGGAAGTTGATGGCCCGGAGCTCACGGAGGATCGCGCTGGCGTCGTAGTCCTCGCGGTCGAGCCGGGTGGCCTCCGGCGCCTCGCCACGCAGGTTGCCGACGAGCAGGCGTACGGGCATCGTGCACACGATGGCCGCCTGGTGGTCGTGCAGGCGCAGCGCCGAGAGCACCGTGTCGACCTCGTCCTGGAACTCGCGCAGCGGCACGCCACACCACAGCCCGTACAGGGTCCGCTGGTGCAGACTCCACCCGGCGAGCTCGAGGTCTCCGGCGTCCATGAGCATGCGCACGACATCGGGGTTGTCCGCGTAGATCTGCGCGAGCGGCTCGGACCACAGCCGGGAGAAGTTGTCGACGACGTGGCGCGTCATGCCGCGGAGGAGGCGGTCCGGGTAGGTGTCGAGCAGCTCCAGCGCCACCTGCCCCATGCGGGTGCCCATCTCGAGCATCCACCCGGCGCACAGCGTGAGTGCGTACACCGCGAAACCGTACGCCGACTCCTTCGACGCACCCTTGCGCACGGTGCGCTGGACGAGGTCGCACGCGATGAGCGGCAGCAGGTTGGGCTCGGAGAGGTAGGCCGCCGCCGTGATGTGGATGAGCAGACGCCGCTCGGCGAGCTCACGGGCCTCGTCCTCGGGGCAAGTCCTCGCGATCAGCTCGGTCAGGTCGTGCTCGGCGAGTAGCCCGATGGTCGCCCCCACCGCCGCCATCACCTCGTCCGGCGACGGATGGCGGGGCATCACGGTACCCGCGGCCGCCAGCACGTCGAGGGCCTGGTCGAGGGCCAGGTTGAGCTCGCCCCGGGCCGCGGTCGCGGAGACCATCACCTCCTCGGCGAGGATGCGGTCCAGCGCGCTCACCGAGCGGTCGCGCAGGGTCTGGACGTGGCGCTCGAGCGCCGCGTAGTCACCGACCAGCCAGCCGGCGCGCGCCGCGAGGGTGACGAGCTGCCAGGCCACGTCGCGCTCGGTCTCCCACACGTCCGTGGGCACCAGTTCCAGGGCGGTCTCGAGAAAGCCCTGAGCAGGCCCGAAGGCCGCGGCACGCAGGGCGCGCTCGCCCGCCTGCATGGCGATGCGAACCACGACCCGCCGCTCGTCCGGGTCGGTGACGAGCCTCGCCGCCGCCGCGTAGTGCTCGGCAACCTCGAAGGGATGCGCCTGAACGGCCGGAGCGTCGCGGAGACCGCGAGCCATGCGCAGGTGCAGCGCCGCCAGCTGGTCCTCGGTGAGCAGCTCGCGCGCCGCCTGCTGCACCCGGTCGTGCACGAAGGCAAAGCGGAAGGGCCGGTCGCTGCCCGCGGCGCCCGTCCACCAGTTGTCGTCGAGCGGGTGCACGAAGCGCCCGGCGACGGCGGAGGCCATGGCGCGCACGATGGCCTCGGTCGGCAGCCCGGTCGCGATCTCGAGGGCGTCGGTGGCGAAGGCGTCCGCGAGGAGTGCACCGGCGGACAGGCACAGCCGCACCTCGTCGGACTGGTGCCGCAGCTCGCTCCGCAGCAGACCGATGACGTTGGCGGCCGGCGCCAGCTCGCTGATGCGGGCCGCATCCCACCGCCACGACAGGCTCTCGGCGTCGAAGCGAATCGCGCCGCTCGACCAGGCGCGCTCGACCAGGCGATGCAGGAAGAACGGGTTGCCGCCCGTCTTCTCGAACAGCGCCGTCACCAGCGGTTCGAGCTCGTCCACGGACCGACGCATCGCCACCGAGATGATGGCCGCCATGTCTTCCTGGGCGAGCGGGCCCAGAGCGATGTCGCGCACCGGCACGCCGCTGTCGCGCAGCGACTGCACGGTCGGGCGAACCGCGTGCTCCGTGCCCACCTCCTC
Organism: Deltaproteobacteria bacterium; assembly: GCA_006226595.1. Classification (GTDB taxonomy): domain Bacteria; phylum Myxococcota_A; class UBA796; order UBA796; genus M1803. The sequence goes on along the minus strand of SBGP01000080.1, from coordinate 6,928 downwards.
GCTTCGCCACGACGCGATGAGCATGAGGTAGGCGAGGTCCGGGTGTCGGAACAGCGACTCGAGCACCTTGAGGGATGGCAGATCGGCCCACTGCAGGTCGTCGAGGAACAGCACGAGCGGGCTGTCCTCACTCGCCAGCGCGGCCATGGCGCGCCGCATCGTCTCCTGGAGTCGCCGCGCCCCCTCGGCCGGGGGAAGCTCCTGGACGGGCGGCTGCGGCCCGATGAGCAAGCTCAGCGACGGCGCGAGCTCGAGGAGCAGGGCCGTGTTCGGGTGGGTGGCCTGGAGCAGTCGGCGCCGCGTCGCCGCCACGGCCTCCGGTGTGCCGCCGAGCACCTCGTTCGCAAGGCTACCGAGCACCTGGCCGATCGCAGAGTACGGAGTGTCGCGCGAGAACTGGTCGAACTTGCCCTCGACGAGACGTGCGCCCGCGAGGGTCACGGGCTTGTACAGCTCGTGGACCAGCGAGGTCTTGCCGATGCCCGCCTCGCCGGACACGAAGGCGACGCTGCAGCCGCCGCCGCGCACGCGCTCGAAGTCCTCGACCAGCGCGGCCACATCCCCCTCGCGGCCGTGCAGCTCCTGCGGCAACTCGAGCTTGTCGGTGATCGACCGCCCCGAGAGCACGGCCACCGCGCCTCCGCGGGCCTCGGTCAGCAAGCGCTCGAGATCGGCGACGACTCCGGCGGCGCTCTGGTAGCGGTCGCCCGGTCGCTTGCGCATCAGCGTGTCGACGAGCTCCGCCGTCGCCGGGGGCAGTCCCTCCATGCGCGGGTCCAGCGGCGGCGGTGCCTGCGCGAGGTGCGCGTGCGCGAGCCCCACCAGGTCCTGGCTCTCGAACGGCAGACTGCCCGAGAACAGCTCGAACAGGGTCACGCCGAGCGAGTACAGGTCGGAGCGCGCGTCGACCGCGCGGTTCATGCGCCCGGTCTGCTCGGGCGACACGTAGGCCGGCGTGCCCTCCATGGTCGCCAGCGGCTGCGCGCGCGCCCGCCGGTGGGGCACCGGGCTCGCGAGATCGAAGTCGATCAGCCAGGTGGTCAGCGTCTCCGGGTCAACGATCATGTTCGAGGGATTCACGTCGCGATGCAGCACACCGCGCGCATGCACACCCGCCAGACACACTGCGGCGTTGCGCGCGACGGTCAGCGCCTCTGCGGCGGTGAAGCGACGACGGGCCAGCAGCACCGACAGGGCTACGGCGCCGTTGTCGTCGAGGAGCAGTCGCGCCTCGCGCTCGTCGTAGCCGAAGGTGCGACAGACGCCCTGTCCATCGAGCTCGGCAAGCAGCCCGTGCTCGCGCTCGAGCCGAGCGAGCTCGCTTGGCGTCGGGTAGGCCGACTTGAGCTGTTTGACGATGAGCGTGCCCCCCTCCGCTCGCTTGCCGCGCACGACTCGCGTGCGAGGCCCGTCGTAGAGGGTGGCCACTTCGGTGTACTCGAACACCGCGTCCCCCGTGGCAATCGGCAAGGTAGCAGATCGGACGCCACCCCGCGTGTCTCCCGGTTGACACGCCCCGGTCGCCCCTCACAAGCTCCCGCCAACCCTTGGAGGAACGCTTGTCTGTGCCCAGCCTACCCAGTGATGACCAGGATCGCGCGTCGCGCGAAGACGCCCTCGAGACCCGCCGAGACACGTACCGGTTCGTGCACGACTGGCCTCTCGACGTCGCCACCAGCTCGTGGCTGCCCGAAGAGGTCAACTACTCCAAGGTCTACACCGCCCGCCTCGTCCCCATCTACGCGTCCATCGGCGCGAACTTCGCCGCGGTGATCGCCAAGCAGGACGAACGTGGACTGCTCGAGCGCCTCAAGGACGATTTCGAGAAGGTGAAGGACGACTTCGAGACCGACACGGTCGGCAAGGAGATCTTCACCCGCTTCCACAAGCACGCCGAGCGGGCCGTGTTCCACGACAAGCCCGAGACCTGGAAGGACTACGACGAGGTCTTCGAGACCTGGGAGACGCCCGACATCGTCGCCCCCGTCAACGACGACGCGACCCTGGGCGACGCCATCGCGTGGCAGCGCATGGCCGGGGTGAACCCGATGGTGCTCGCCCGCACGACCGCGATCCCCGACGACTTCCCGGTCACCGAGGAGCACGTGTCCCAGGCGCTCCCCGGAGATTCCCTGGAGGCCGCGCTCGCCGAGGGGCGCGCATTCCTCGCCGACCACCGCGCCCTCGAGGGCGTGGCGTGCGGTGTGATCGAGGGCCAGCAGAAGTACCTGGCGGGCCCGATCGCCCTGTACATCGCCGATCGCCAGGGCACGCTGCGATCGGTGGCTGTGCAGTGCGGCACCGACCCCAGCCGCTTCCCCGTCCGCACCCCGGCGGATGGCTGGCACTGGCGCATGGCCAACCAGTGCGTCCAGGTCGCCGACGCCAACCACCACGAGGGCAGCGCCCACCTCGGACGCACCCACCTCGTGATGGAGTCCGTGGGCCTGGCGATGAAGCGCGAGCTCGCGCCCAACCACCCGCTCGCCGCCCTGCTCGAGCCGCACCTCGAGACGACCTTCGCGATCAACCACTCCGCGAAGACCTCGCTCATCGCCCCGGGAGGCACCGTCTCCCAGGTCTTCGCCCCGAAGATCCGCGCGTTTGGCGACTTCGTGCACAGCCAGGTGTCGACCTACTCGATCCGCGACGCCCACCCGGCCATCGACCTCGCGAAGCGCGGGCTCGACGACACGGACGTGCTGCCCACGCACCCGTACCGCGACGACATCCTCCCGGTGCACGCCGCGATTCAGGGGCACGTGTCGCGCTACCTGCGGCTGTACTACAGCTCGGACGAGGTCCTGCGCGCCGACCCCGAGCTGGCCGGCTTCGTGCGCGCCCTCGGCGCCCGGGATGGCGGCCGCCTGCACGACGTGCCGGCCGTGAACACCGTCGACGACCTGGTCGGACTGATCACGAGCTTCGTGTGGATTGCCACCGCACAGCACTCGGCGATGAACTTCCCGCAGTACCGGTTCATGGGCTACATGCCGAACATGGCGGGTGCGCTGTTCGGGCCGGTTCCCGACGCCTCGACCGCCAACACCGAGGAGGCGTTCCTCGACCTGCTGCCGCCGAGCAAGGTCACGCACAATGGCGTGAGCATGGTGTACCTGCTGTCGCACCTGCGCGCGACGAAGCTCGGTCACTACAGCCCCCGCGACTTCGCGGATCCGCGAGTGCTGCCGCTGGTGGCCCGCTTCGCCCGCGACCTCGAGCAGATCGAGTCCGACACGAGCGCCCGCGATGCCGGCCGCTGGCTGCCGTACCCCTACCTGCTCCCGTCGAACATCCTGCAGAGCATCAGCATCTGAGGTCCCATGAAGCCCTCCCTCCCCCAGGATGATCCCCGCCGTCCCCTGCGCGAGCAGCAGCTCGCCGAGGCCCGCGAGTCCTATGCCTACGACCGCTCCGTCGCGGGCTTGCTGTTCGTCGAGAAGGTGCCGCTGCGCGACCATGGCGGCGCCGAGTACTGGGCCAAGCTCGCGGCGGCGAACGCCGAGACCGTGGCGAACCGACTCGCGAGCAACACCCGCGAGGAGAACCTCGCCGAGCTGCGCGCCGGCCTCGGCGAGATCGCGTCGAAGCTCACCCGTGACCAGATCCACTTCGGCCCGCGCGAGGGCGACGTGCCCTCGGGCTATCCGATGGACGACCCGGACCACTTCGCGCGCTCGTACAAGCTGCTGCGGGAGCCGACGACCCTCGACAACTGGGCCGACGACGACCTGTTCGCCTACCGCGCCATCGCTGGCGACTTCCCGTGCACGCTCACCTGCCTCGACGCGGTGCCCGACAAGCTCGCGCTGAACGAGGAGCGCTTCGACCGGGTCGCTGGCGACGACCACCTCGCCGACGCCATCGCCGAGGGACGCGTGTACGTCATCGACCACGCGCGCTTCGACGGCGCGGTGGGCGGCGTCACCGACGGGTACCAGAAGTACCTCGACGCCCCGATCGGCGTGTACGCGTGGACCCGGGACGGCCGCTGGGTCGTGATCGGCATCCAGGCGGGACAGGACCCCGAGAAGCACGGCTTCTTCCAGCCCGGAGACGGTGTGTCGTGGAAGATGGCGAAGCTGTCCCACGCCTGCGCGGACAGCCAGGTCGCGGGGCTGCAGGGCCACTTCGGGCTGTGCCACGTCGTCGTCGAGAGCATCGCCATCGCGGCGCGATGCTGCCTGGCGTCGATGCACCCGCTGCGCCTGCTGCTCGACGCGCACACCGAGAACACGCTGATCGTGAACGAGATCACCAAGAACTCGCTCACGCCGCCAGGCGGAGCCGTGGACCGCTCGATGTCCATGCGCCGTGAGGACTCGCTCGCGCTCACCCTCGAGGCCGTCGAGGCGTTCCGGATCATGGACAGCGCGCCCCACGAGGACTTCGCCCGCCGTGGCGTCGACGACGTGGCCACGCTGCCCGAGTACCCCTACCGGGACGACCAGCTGCTGCTGTGGGACGCCATCGCCACGTGGGTCGAGGCCTATGTCCACGCCTACTACGCGGACGACGCTGCCGTCACCGGCGACGAGGAGCTCCAGGCCTTCGTCGCCGAGCTCCAGGCCCCCGATCAGGGCGGACTGCACGGCATTGGCGACATCGCGACGCGGGATCGCCTCGTACACCTGCTTCAGCGGCTCGTCTTCCGCTGCAGCGCGTACCACGCGGCGATCAACTACGCGCTGTACGACCAGGGCTACGCGCCGCTCGAGCCCTGCGCGCAGTTCGGGCCGGGACCGACCGGCAACGACAGCGAGGACGACTACCTGCGCATGCTCACGCCCTACGCCATGGCCTACGAGACCATCGAGGCGTTCTACCCGCTGCAGGTGCGTATCAACCGCCTCGGCGAGTACCCGTACATCCGCGACGAGGCCGTTCACGACGCACTGCTCTCGTACCGGTCGAAGCTCGTCGCCATCGAGTCCGAGATCGAGGTTCGCAACGGCGGCCGGCTCATGCCGTACACCGTGTGCCTGCCCTCGCGGGTGAGCAACAGCGTCCACGTGTAACGGGCGTCAGCAAACGGAGGGGCGCGCGCCTATACTGGCCGGCAACGAGGTCCCATGCGCGCTCTCCTCCCCGTCGCCCTGCTCGTGCTCGGCGCTTGCTCCGACCGCACCATCGGCTTTCGCAACAGCGGTCCCGACGCCGAGATCACGTCCCACGAGGACGGCGAGCAGGTCTATCAGGACGTGCCCATCCTGTTCCGCGGGCGGGTGAGCGACCCGGACCAGCCGGCGAGCGAGCTCGTCGTCACGTGGTGGGCCGGCGGCGTCGAGCAGACCGCGTGCACCGCCGTGGACGCCGAGGGGCTGACCGAGTGCTCGATGGTGCTCACCCCGGGCGCACCGACCATCACCCTCGAGGTCAACGACGGCGCGGCCAGCGACAGTGACCAGCTCACCCTCGACCCGGTGCCCGAGCCCGAGCCGAACACACCGCCGACCTGCAGCATCACCAGCCCGGCGGCGATGACGAGCTTCGGTGCGCTCGATGCGGTCGAGGTCGTCGGCCAGGTGGACGACGGGCAGACGCTCCCCGAGCTGCTCGCCGTGTCCTTCTCCAGCGACTGGGACGGTGCCCTGGGCACGCCGACGCCGAGTCCGAGCGGCCGCGTGGTGCTCTCGGCCAGCGGACTGTCCGCGCACGTGCACGAGATCGCGATGACCGTGACCGACCCCGAGGGCGAGCGCTGCGTGGCGACCGTGCTCATCGAGGTCGAGGACGGCTGTGGTGACGGGCGCATCACCTCGCCGGAGATCTGCGACGACGGCGTCAACGACGGCTCCTACGACGGGTGTATGCCTGGCTGCGACGAGCTCGCACCGTATTGCGGCGACGGCACCAAGCAGGCGGCGTTCGAGGACTGCGACGACGGCGTCAACGACGGTAGCTACGGCGGCTGTACCTCGACCTGCGAGCTCGGTCCCTATTGCGGCGACGGCACCCCCCAGTTCACGAACGAGGAGTGCGACGACGGGGTCAACGACGGCTCCTACGATGGCTGCGACCCCGACTGCTCGCTCGGGCCGTACTGCGGCGACGGCAACGTCGACAGCCCCGACGAGACCTGCGACGACGGCGTCAACGACAGCAGCTACAACAGCTGCACGCCCACCTGCGGCTTGCCCTCGCAGTACTGCGGCGACGGCAACATCCAGTCCGCCTACGAGGACTGCGACGACGGCGCGAACAACGGGCAGTGGGGCTACTGCGCCAGCGACTGCCAGGGTCCCGGCCCGTACTGCGGGGACGGCAACATCGACAGCCCCGACGAGCGGTGCGACGACGGCGTCAACAACGGGTCCTACGACGGCTGCGAGCCCGGCTGTCAGCAGCTCGGCCCCTACTGTGGCGACGGCACGCCCAACGGCACCGAGGACTGCGACGACGGCGTCAACGACGGCACGAACTGCAACCCGGACTGCACGCTCCCCGCGGGAGAGACCGGATGCAGCGTGCTCGGCTTCGACAGCGACGGCAGCCTCGGTGACGTGACCACCACGGGCGCGGTGACCCTCAATACGGCGACCGGGCAGATCACCGACGCGAGCGGCACGGTGGTGTCCGCGGGCGCGAGCGGCTTCGAGCTCGTCAGCCAGTCCTCGGTCGCCGGCTTCTCGGCCCCGGCCATCGCCGTGTGGCACTTCGACAACCTGACCCTCGGTGGCACGGTGACCGTGACCGGCGGCAACGCCCCGGCGCTGCTCGCCCTCGGCGACCTCGTGATCACCGGCGACGTCGACGTCTCCGGCGGCAACGGCACCTCCGGCGGCACGAACAGCAAGGGCTCGCCGGGATCGGCAGGCTCCGGCGGCTGGGGTGGCGGCGACTTCGGGTCCAGCGGCTGCGTGTCCAACGCGGGTCGGGCGACCGGTCCTGGCGCCGGCCAGGCGGCCGCATGCGGCGGCTCGGGCGG
>SBGP01000077.1 GCA_006226595.1 Deltaproteobacteria bacterium | reverse complement strand
GATGTGACCGGCGACATCCAGCTGCCCGAGGGCGTTGAGATGGTCATGCCCGGCGACAACATCACGATGACCGTGAAGCTCATCACCCCGATCGCCATGGAGCCGCAGCTCCGCTTCGCGATCCGCGAGGGTGGCCGCACCGTCGGCGCCGGCGTCGTCTCCGAGATCCTCGACTAGGATCTACATCGTCCGAGCCCCGAATCATCCCGATTCGGGGCCACCCTAAGGGCGGGAGGAAGCGTGAACCTTGCGCTCCCTCCCGCTTTGCATTAGTTGGCACGTCGCTTGCCTCCAGGTTCGATCTGCTTACCTTCGTGAGCGCCTCGATCGGACCAAGCCCGGGTGGAACTGATTCCCCCGTGTACGGGCTGCGGCGGCCGGAAGTTTTCTCATGCGTCATCAGCGTTTCGTCGTACTCAGCTTCATCGCCGCGGGCGTCCTGGCCGGTGTTTCCGCCCAGGCCGGTCTCGTGTCGGGCTTTGGGCAGTTCGCGGTTCCGGACACCCGGATCGGCGGTCTGGTCAACCTGAGTACTGCGCTGTCCGTGGGTCTTGCGGCGCTGACGTTCATGGTCCTGCTTCGCAACGAGCAGGCCGTCGCTTTCACCGACGAGGTCGTCGAAGAGCTTACCAAGGTTACGTGGCCCACCCGAGATGAGACGGTGCGCGCTTCCACGACGGTTGTCGTGGCGACGCTGTTCACCGCAGCCGTGCTCGGTGGCTACGACTACTTGTGGAAGCAGGTCGCTGACCTGGTGCTCTTCAACGCAGGCTGATTCCGCCTCGTCCCATCTCGGTCCGCCGAGAGGAGATTCGATTCATGCGCTGGTACGCGGTGCACACGCTGTCCGGTTCCGAGGACAAGGCTCGCCAGGCCTTGGAGCAGCGGATCGAGATGCACGGCCTGACCGATCGGTTCGGCCGGGTCCTCGTTCCGTCCGAGACGGTGGTGGATCCCAAGACCAAGCGCAAGATCACTCGTCGCTTCTACCCCGGGTACATGCTCGTGGAGATGGAGCTCGACAACGAGACCTGGTACCTGGTGAAGAACACGCCGAAGGTCACGGGCTTCGTAGGCGGCAGCCGCAACCCGCCGCCGGTCGACGACGAGGAGGTCCGCCGGATCACCGCGATGCTCAGTGATGAGGAAGAGGCCGTTCCGCGGCCCGTCCTCGACTTCGAGCTCGGCGAAGAGGTCCGTCTTACCGAGGGTTCCTACGCGTCGATGCGCGGAACCGTCGAAGAGATCAATGAGCAGCGCGGCAAGCTCCGCGTGAAGATCAACATCTTCGGTCGCCCCGTTTCGACGGAGCTCGGCTTCCACCAAGTCGAGAAGCTCTCCTAGTCGCGACCCGGTTTCAACGCCCTGCAAGCCAGGGCGGGAGTACGCAAAATGGCCAAGAAGGTCGTCAACCAGATCAAGCTGCAGATTCCCGCTGGCGCGGCCCGTCCGGCCCCGCCGGTTGGTCCCGCGCTCGGCCAGGCCGGCGTGAACATCAAGCAGTTCTGCGACGAGTTCAACACCCGCACCAAGCCCCAGGCTGGTGAGGGTCTGATCATCCCCGTGGTCATCACGGTGTACTCGGATCGCAGCTTCCAGTTCGTCACCAAGACTCCTCCGGTGGCTGTCCTCCTCCTCAAGGCGGCGGGCATCCAGAAGGGCTCCGGCCAGCCGAACCGCGACAAGGTCGGTACGGTCACCGAAGCCCAGGTGGAGGAGATCGCGAAGACCAAGCTCCCTGACCTCAACTGCACCAACCTGGAGTCGGCCATGAACCAGGTCCGGGGCACTGCGGTCTCGATGGGAATTATCGTCAACTGATCCAGCGACCGTCACCGGGGGAGGGCTGTCGACTGCTCGTTTACCCCGGCCGGCGTGAGTGATGGGCCTTCGTTCGCGGAGGTGCGCATCACCAAGGAGAAACAACCGTGGCTACACACGGAAAGCGGTACCAGGGTGTGTCGCAGCTCGTTGATCACGAGCAGCGCTACTCTGTCGATGAGGCGGTAGAGCTCATCGGAAAGACCGCCAGCGCCAAGTTTGACGAGTCCGTCGACGTCGCGGTGCGCCTCGGGGTCAACCCCCGTCAGGCGGACCAGATGGTTCGTGGCTCTGTCAGCCTCCCGCACGGCATCGGCAAGACCGTGCGCGTGGTCGTCTTCGCGGACGGCGACGCGGCTCGTGCGGCAGAGGAAGCAGGTGCAGACGTTGTGGGATCGGACGACCTTGTCGCCCGCATCTCGGACGGCTGGACCGACTTCGACAAGGCGGTGGCGGTTCGCAACATGATGGCCAAGGTCGGTCGGCTCGGCCGCATCCTCGGACCCCGGAACCTCATGCCCAACCCCAAGACGGGGACGGTCGTGGGTCCCGAGAAGGTCGCCGAGGTTGTGCGCGAGCTGAAGGCTGGCCGCGTGGACTTCCGCGTCGAGCGCGCGGGCATCGTCCACGCGCCCGTCGGCAAGGCCAACATGAGCGCCGATCAGCTCCGGGACAACATTCTGGTGCTCCTCAAGACCCTCATCCGGCTCAAGCCGGCTAGTGCCAAGGGGACGTACGTCAAGTCCGTCGCCGTCAGCACCACGATGGGTCCAGGCATTCGCATCGACGCTGGTGAGGTCTCGCGCCTCGCCAGTGAGCACCGGTAAGAGGTGAAGCATGAATCGCACTGACAAGGCTCAGTTTGTCGAGGAGATGCAGGGACGCTTCGCAGAGGCTCCCTTCGTCGTGCTCACCGATTTCTCGGGATCGACGGTTGCGCAGATGGATGCGCTGCGTCGCGCCTGTGAGCCGGCGGGTCTTCACTACCGAGTGGTGAAGAACACGCTGTGCAAGCGCGCGATCGCGGGTACGGAGCTCGAGCCCCTGGCCGAGCACTTCTCCGGGCCCATTGGCGTGCTCTTCTCGGGTGAGGACCCGTCCGCGGCTGCGAAGCTGCTCAAGGTCCAGCTCAAGGAGAACCAGAACCTGGAGGTCAAGGCCGGGTTCTTCGAGGGCACCATTCTCGATGAGAAGGGTGTGCTCGCTGTCGCTGACCTTCCGAGCCGTGAGGAGCTGCTGTCCATGCTGCTCCGCACGATCCAGGAAGGCCCCCGCCAGATCCTCGGTGTCCTGCAGGGCCCTGCTCGGGACCTGCTTTACCTTCTCAAGAACTACGAGGCGAAGCTCGAAGAGAGCCCCTGACGCTTCGAAATCTCTGCACCGCAGGGGCTTCGCCTCGCGGGCATTCCTTTGGAGGAACCCATGTCCGTCTCTCAGGACCAGGTTGTCGACTTCATCAAGAACCTCAAGCTCTCCGAGGTCAAGAGCCTCATCGAGACCCTCGAGACCGAGCTCGGCGTGTCCGCGTCCGCTCCGGTCATGATGGGTGTCGGCCCCGCCGCTGGTGGCGAGGCTGCGGCCGTCGAAGAGCAGACCGAGTTCGACGTCGTCATGACGTCGTTCGGTGGCAACAAGATCGGTGTGATCAAGGCCGTTCGTGAGATCACGAGCCTTGGCCTCAAGGACGCGAAGGCCCTCGTCGAGGGTGTTCCGGCCAAGATCAAGGAAGCCGTGTCCAAGGACGAGGGCGAGGCCGTCATGGCCAAGCTCGTCGAGGCCGGCGCCACGGTCGAGCTCAAGTAGTCGACTTCAACGTCGCGCCCACCTCGCGGTCTGCTTGCCGGCGGCCGTGGGGTGGGCTGCGCGTCGTTCAGGCGTGCATTTTCGGACCGATGGTCCATGCCGGCAAACCACCCCAGGCAGGGCTCGCCCACGCATGACAGCGTCGCTTCTTCCAACCCGATCACCGGCCGTGACCTTCGTCGCGAGCGGATCGGGTTTGGTGCGTTCGCCTTGCCTGTCCCGCATTTTTTCCCTCGGAGCCGCCCAACGTGATCGCTCTGCGATCCCCCGGGTGAGAGGAGTGTCCTGATGCCCCAGCTGCTGGCCAACAACTTCAAGTACCGCAGCTCCTTCTCGAAGACGCCGAACGTCGTGGACGTTGGCAACCTGATCGAGATCCAGCGTGCTTCCTACGAGGCCTTCCTTCAGCCCGACGTGGCCGAAGAGGATCGTAAGGAGCAGGGTCTGCAGGCCGTCTTCCGGAGCGTGTTTCCGATTCAGGACTTCTCTGGCAAGGCCCAGCTCCAGTTCCGTTCCTACGAGCTCGAGCCGCCGAAGTACGACGTCGATGAGTGCCGCGAGCGCGGCATGACCTACTCGGCGCCGATCAAGGTGGTCGTGCGCCTCGTGGTCTGGGACATCGACGAGGACACCGAGGCTCGCACCGTCTCCAACATCAAGGAGCAGCCGGTCTACTTCGGCGAGATCCCGCTGATGACCGAGAACGGTACGTTCATCATCAACGGCACCGAGCGTGTCGTGGTGTCCCAGCTGCACCGCTCGCCGGGCATCTTCTTCGATAGCCACCGCTCCAAGACCGGTGGCGCGAAGGAGATCTTCACCGCGCGCATCATCCCAAACCGCGGCTCCTGGATCGACTTCGAGTTCGACTCGAAGGACATCCTCTACGTGCGCATCGACCGCCGTCGCAAGCTGCCCGCCACCGTGCTGCTCCGCGCGCTGGGCTACGACACCGAGGCGCTGCTCAACTACTTCTACGAGTCCGAGCGCATCTTCCGCACGGACGCGGGCTGGTTCAAGGAGACGACCGCGGACCTTCTGTTCCAGCAGAAGGCGACCATGGACGTGGTCGACTCCGAGGGCAACGTCATCTGCCGCAAGGACAAGAAGTTCCTCAAGAACATCCTTCGCAAGATGCGCAAGGCCGGCATGCTCACCACCGAGGTCCGTGAGGTCAACGGTGTCGAGCAGGAGGTCGAGATCGGTGTGATTCCGATCCGCGAAGAGGACCTGATCGGCAAGGTCAGCGCCTACGACCTCGTCGACATGAACACCGGCCGCATCCTGGTCGAGTGCAACGAGGAGCTCACCCAGGAGTCCATCGCCGGACTCCTCGCCCACGGCATCGAGGAGATGAACGTCCTGTTCATCGACAACCTCCTCGTCGGCAGCTTCCTCCGCGACACCCTGCTCGTCGACAAGATCGCCTCCACCGAGGAGGCGGTCGTCGAGATCTACCGTCGCCTGCGTAGCAGTGACCCGCCGACCTACGACACGGCGCACGGCCACTTCCAGAACCTGTTCTTCAACCCCGAGCGGTACGACCTGTCCCGCGTGGGTCGTCACAAGCTGAACCACAAGCTCGGCGTCGACGTGGCTCTCGACCAGACCACGCTCACCCGTGACGACATCCTCGAGGTCGTGAAGTACCTGATCGACCTGAAGAACAACAAGGGTGTCGTCGACGACATCGACCACCTCGGCAACCGGCGCGTCCGCGCGGTCGGTGAGCTCCTCGAGAACCAGTACCGTGTCGGTCTCGACCGCATGGGCAAGGCGATCAAGGAGCGGATGAGCCTCACCGAGATTGAAGCTCAGATGCCGAACGACATCATCAACTCCAAGCCCGTGACCGCGGTCGTGAAGGAGTTCTTCGGGTCCAGCCAGCTCTCGCAGTTCATGGACCAGACGAACCCGCTCTCCGAGATCACGCACAAGCGCCGTCTCTCGGCTCTCGGACCTGGTGGTCTGACCCGTGAGCGCGCTGGCTTCGACGTCCGCGACGTCCACCCGACTCACTACGGCCGTATCTGTCCGATCGAGACGCCGGAAGGCCCGAACATCGGCCTCATCGCGTCGCTGTCGACCTACGCTCGCGTGAACGAGTTCGGCTTCATCGAGACGCCCTACCGCAGGGTGGCCGAAGGCGCCGTGTCCCCCGAGTCCGCGCGTTTCTTCGACGCGATGGAGGAGGAGCACACCGCGGCGGGCAAGGAGCACGTCATCGCGCAGGCCTCCGCGCCGACCGATGCGACGGGCAAGTTCGTCAACGAGTTCGTGCCGGCCCGAAAGGGCGGTGAGTTCGTCGTCGCCCGCGCCGAAGAGGTCACCCTGATGGACGTGGCGCCGAGCCAGCTGGTCTCGGTCGCTTCCTCCCTCGTGCCCTTCCTCGAGAACGACGACGCCAACCGCGCGCTCATGGGCTCCAACATGATGCGCCAGGCGGTTCCCGTCGTGCGTACCGAGGCCCCGCTGGTCGGTACCGGCGTCGAGCGCGTCGTCGCGCGTGACTCTGGTGTCACCGTGACCGCTCGCCGTAACGGCGTGGTCGAGAGCGTCGATGCTTCCCGCATCGTGATCAAGACCGAGGACGACACGGGTGGTGAGGTCGGCGCGGACGTCGACATCTACAACCTGACCAAGTTCATGCGGTCCAACCAGAACACCTGCATCAACCAGCGCCCCGTCGTGCGGCCTGGCGACGAGGTGTTCGCGGGCGACGTCATCGCGGACGGCCCGGCGACCGTGGCGGGTGAGCTCGCCCTCGGCCAGAACGTCATCGTCGCGTTCATGCCCTGGGGTGGCTACAACTTCGAGGACTCCATCCTCATCAACGAGCGCATGGTGCGCGAGGACCTCTACACCACGATTCACATCGAGGAGTTCGAGGTCGCCGCCCGCGACACCAAGCTCGGCAAGGAAGAGATCACTCGCGACATCCCGAACGTGGGTGACGAGGCGCTTCGCAACCTCGACGAGTCCGGCATCATCCGCATCGGTGCCGAGGTTCGTCAGGGCGACATCCTCGTCGGCAAGATCACCCCGAAGGGCGACACGCAGCTCTCTCCCGAGGAGAAGCTTCTGCGCGCCATCTTCGGCGAGAAGGCCGGCGACGTCCGCGACACGTCCCTGCGCGTGCCGCCGGGTGTCGAGGGCACCGTGATCGGTGCGCAGGTCTTCACCCGCGAGAGCGAGGAGAAGGACCCCCGCGCCATCGAGATCGAGGCCCAGGGCGTTCGTCGCATCGAGCGCGACCGTGACGAGAAGCTGCGCACCATTCGCGAGTCCGCGCTCCGCGCCCTCGTGAAGGCCCTCAAGGGTCACAAGTCTGCGGCTCCCGTCTACGATCCGGACAGCAACGCCGAGCTCCTCGCCGCTGGCGTGGACCTCAACGCCGAGAGCCTCCGCAAGGTTCCCGCCGACCTGTACGACCGCATCGCGGTCGAGGACCAGGCCGCCGAGGACGAGCTGTGGAAGGTGACCGACGACATCCGCGCCAAGATCGACGAGGTCCACGCCCGCTACAAGGCGAAGATCGAGCGTCTCAAGAAGGGCGACGAGCTGCCGCCTGGCGTGATCAAGATGGTGAAGATCTACGTCGCCATCAAGCGCAAGCTGTCCGTCGGCGACAAGATGGCCGGCCGCCACGGAAACAAGGGCGTCATCTCCAAGATCCTTCCGGTCGAGGACATGCCCTACCTCGAGGACGGCACCCCGGTCGACATCGTGCTCAACCCGCTTGGCGTTCCGAGCCGCATGAACATCGGCCAGATCATGGAGGTCCACCTCGGTTGGGCCGCCCGTGGCATGGGCGTGAAGATCGGCGAGATGCTCGAGCAGGCCTACCCGGTCTCCGAGCTGCGGGACTACCTCAAGCAGGTCTACGCCCGCGACGCCGACGTCATCGAGTTCCTCGGCAGCGCCAGCGATGACGAGGTCAAGGACTACGCGGCCAAGTACAAGTACGGCGTGACCGTGGCGACTCCGGTGTTCACCGGCGCCAACGAGGACGAGATCAAGTCCTCGCTCGAGCTCGCCGGCTTCGAGGCCGACGGCCAGACGCTGCTCTACGACGGCCGCACTGGCGACGCCTTCCACCAGCGGGTGACCGTTGGCGTCATGTACATGCTCAAGCTGCACCACCTGGTCGACGACAAGATCCACGCGCGGTCCATTGGACCGTACTCCCTGGTCACCCAGCAGCCGCTGGGTGGTAAGGCGCAGTTCGGTGGTCAGCGTCTCGGCGAGATGGAGGTCTGGGCCCTCGAGGCGTATGGCGCTGCCTACGGTCTCCAGGAGTTCCTGACCGTCAAGTCCGATGACGTGGCTGGTCGTACCCGCATGTACGAGAGCATCGTCAAGGGCGAGAACGTGCTGGAGGCCGGCCTGCCCGAGTCCTTCAACGTCCTCGTCAAGGAGATGCAGGCCCTGGCCCTCGACGTCGAGCTCGTCGAGGACCGCGAAGCCCTTCGCTAAGCCCGCATTTTCCGAATCCCCCCTTTTTCTAAGGGCCTTCGGGCCCACCCCGCTTCCAGGAGATCGCCGTGAGGGAGATCTACAACCTCTACGAGAAGCCGAAGAACCCGCTCAACTACGTGGCCGTGCGCGTGTCGCTCGCGTCTCCGGAGAAGATCCGGAGCTGGTCGCATGGTGAGGTGAAGAAGCCGGAGACCATCAACTACCGGACCTTCAAGCCCGAGCGTGACGGCCTCTTCTGTGCGCGTATCTTCGGTCCTGTGAAGGACTACGAGTGCCTGTGCGGCAAGTACAAGCGCATGAAGTACCGCGGCATCACCTGTGAGAAGTGTGGCGTCGAGGTCATCCAGGCGCGTGTGCGTCGTGAGCGCATGGCGCACATCGACCTTGCCACCCCGGTGGCGCACATCTGGTTCCTCAAGAGCCTGCCGTCCCGCATCGGCAACCTGCTCGACATCACGCTCAAGGATCTCGAGAAGGTCCTGTACTGCGAGTCGTACATCGTCACCGACCCGGGTGAGACGACCCTCGAGCGTGGCGCCATCCTCTCCCACGAGGACCACCAGGAGATGATCCGCACCTTCGGGTACGGTTCCTTCGAGGTGGGCATGGGCGGCGAGGTCATCCGTGACCTGCTCGCCGAGCTCGACGTCGTGGCGCTCTCCGATCAGCTCCGCACCGAGATGAAGGAGACCTCTTCCGCCGCTCAGCGTCGTCGCTACGCCAAGCGCCTGAAGATCGTCGAGGCCTTCCGCGACTCCGGCAACCAGCCCGAGCACATGATGCTCGAGGTGGTCCCGGTGCTCCCGCCCGACCTTCGTCCGCTGGTCCCGCTCGATGGCGGCCGCTTCGCGACCTCGGATCTCAACGATCTCTACCGTCGCGTGATCAACCGCAACAACCGCCTGCAGCGTCTCCAGGACCTCAACGCGCCTGAGATCATCATCCGCAACGAGAAGCGGATGCTGCAGGAGGCTGTCGACGCCCTGTTCGACAACGGCCGCCGCGGCAAGGTCTTCACCGGCCCGAACAAGCGTCCGCTCCGCTCGCTCTCCGACATGCTCAAGGGCAAGCAGGGCCGGTTCCGGCAGAACCTGCTCGGAAAGCGCGTCGACTACTCCGGCCGTTCCGTCATCGTCGTCGGCCCCGACCTGCGCCTTCACCAGTGCGGTCTGCCGAAGAAGATGGCGCTCGAGCTCTTCAAGCCCTTCATCTACAACAAGCTGGAGGAGCGGGGCCTGGTCACCACGATCAAGGCCGCCAAGAAGATGGTCGAGAAGGCCAAGGAAGAGGTGTGGGACGTGCTCGAGGACGTGATCCGCGAGCACCCCGTCATGCTCAACCGCGCTCCGACCCTGCACCGCCTCGGTATCCAGGCCTTCGAGCCGGTCCTCATCGAGGGCCGCGCCATCCGCCTGCACCCGCTCGTCTGTACCGCGTTCAACGCGGACTTCGACGGTGACCAGATGGCCGTGCACGTGCCGCTCTCGATCGAAGCTCAGATCGAGGCCCGCGTGCTGATGATGTCCACCAACAACATCCTCAGCCCCGCCAGCGGCAAGCCGATCATCCAGCCGTCCCAGGACGTCGTGCTCGGCACCTACTACATGACCCGCGAGCGCCGCTTCGCGAAGGGCGAAGGAGAGGTCTTCTCCAGCCCCGAGGAAGTCGAGCGTGCCTACGACGCCGGCGAGGTCGGTCTGCACGCGCGCATCAAGGTGCGCATGCCGTCCCGTCCGCTCGAGCTGCGTCTGGCCGAGACCCTCACGGACCTCCTCGATGCCCACCTCGTGGTCGGTGTCGACGTGGACAACCGTGAAGAGGTCTGGCACGTGCACCGCGGCGCCGTCGATCGCTTCGCGTCCGATGGCGAGCTCATCAACATGGGCGAGTTCGCGGCCCTCGGTGGCAACGCCTTCGCCGTGGCCTCGCGAGAGGGGAGCAACGTCGACGTTCCGCAGGGTGGCGACACCGCGCTGGTTCTCGACCTGGCTCACCTCGACCAGCCCGCGGGCAAGCCGGCGGACTTCACCGGCCGTGGCTACGGCATCGGTGACCTGTCGCAGTTCACCACCGACGAGACCTTCGCGTTCCTCGCGAACTACCTCGACGGGTCGGCGGATGGCTTCGCCGAGTCCCACGCGGCGACCCATGTCTCTGGCATGAAGGTCCGCGAGGAGACGGTGGCCGACTGCACCGTGTGGATCTACGAGCTCCCCGAGGTTCGTGGCGCCACCCGCGTGGTCGCGACGGTCAACCCGCACGTCATCAAGGACGAGAAGGGCAACCTCCTCATCGACGCGCGTAGCAACGTGGCTCGTCGGGTGCGTCAGCTCCGCGAGGTCGTGAGCTTCCTGCGCGCCGAGTACAAGGAGACCCTCACGCTGGTCGCCGCTGCCGGTGGCTTCTTCGGCTACAAGCAGCAGGTTCCGGTGTGGACCACGGATCACGATGACAACGTCGTCGAGGCCCGCGGCGAGCTCGTCGAGACCACCGTCGGTCGCGTGCTGTTCTACAGCATCGTCCCGAACGAGCTTCCCTTCGCCCTGGTCGATCGCGCCATGTCGAAGAAGGCGCTCGGTGAGCTCATCGACCGCTGCTACCGCGTCGCTGGCGCGAAGAGCACCGTGCTCCTCGCCGACGGGCTGATGCGTCTGGGCTTCCGCATGGCGGCCGAGGCCGGCATCTCGATCTGCATCAACGACATGCGCATTCCCGCCAAGAAGCAGGAGCTTCTCGAGGAGGCGCGTCGCCAGGTCAACGAGACCGAGCTGCAGTACAACGAGGGCCTCATCACCCCGCGTGAGAAGTACAACAAGGTCGTCGACATCTGGTCGAAGGTGACCTCGGACATCTCGGATGCCCTGCTCTCCAGCCTCTCCGAAGAGGAAGTGGAGAACGAGGCGGGCGAGACGGCCACCCAGCCGGCGTTCAACTCCATCTTCATGATGGTCGACTCCGGTGCTCGTGGCTCGCCGACCCAGGTTCGCCAGCTCGCCGGTATGCGTGGCCTCATGGCCAAGCCGTCTGGCGAGATCATCGAGCAGCCCATCACCGCGAACTTCCGCGAGGGCCTCACCGTTCTCGAGTACTTCACCTCCACCCACGGCGCCCGTAAGGGCCTCGCGGACACCGCGCTCAAGACGGCCAACTCCGGCTACCTGACGCGTCGTCTGGTGGACGTCGTCCAGGACACCATCATCACGGCGGTGGACTGCGGCACGACCGAGGGCATGGAGATGCAGTCGCTCATCGAGGGCGGCGAGATCATCGAGCACCTCGGCGAGCGCGTGCTCGGTCGCGTCGCGGCCGAGGACATCCTCGACCCGTACTCCGACGAGATCCTGGTTGCGCGCAACCAGGTCATCGACGAGGCGGCGGTGGACCGCGTGGTCCAGTCGGGCGTCGAGCGGGTCATGATCCGCTCCGTGCTCTCCTGCGACATGCGCTGGGGCGTGTGCTCGATGTGCTACGGCCGTGACCTGGCCCGCGGCAACCTCGTCAACATCGGCGAGGCGGTCGGCGTCATCGCGGCGCAGTCCATCGGCGAGCCGGGTACCCAGCTCACCATGCGTACCTTCCACATCGGTGGTACCGCGTCCTCGAAGGTCGCTCAGTCGACCCACGAGCTCCGGACCTCCGGTACCGTCCGCTACAGCGACATGCTCCAGACGGCGGTGAACCGCGATGGCCAGATCATCGCGATGAGCCGCAACGGCGAGATCGGTGTCGAGGACGTGAAGGGCCGCGAGCGCGAGCGCTACCCGGTGCCGCACGGCGCGATCCTGCTCGTCAAGGACGGCCAGAAGGCCGCCGCGAAGATGCGCATCGCCCAGTGGGACCCCTTCAACCTCCCGATCATGGCCTCGGTCAGTGGCTCGGCGAAGTTCGAGGACCTCGAGGACGGCAAGTCCATGCGCGAGGAGATCGATTCCACCGGTCTCTCCCGCATGGTCGTCACCGACTTCAAGGACACGGACCTCAAGCCCCGCATCGTCGTGAAGGGCGAGGACGGCAAGTCCCACCGCTACTTCCTGCCGGTCGGCTCGTACATCATGGTCCAGAACGGCGCCGACATTCAGGTCGCCGACGTCCTGGCCAAGATCCCCCGCGAGACCACGAAGACCAAGGACATCACCGGTGGTCTTCCCCGTGTCGCCGAGCTCTTCGAGGCCCGCAAGCCGAAGGAAGTCGCCATCATCAGCGAGATCGATGGCTCCGTGACCTTCGGCAAGGACACGAAGGGCAAGCGCCGCGTGGTCGTGACCCCCGAGGATGGCGAGGCTCAGGAGTACCTGATCCCGAAGGGCAAGAACATCACCGTGAACGAGGGTGACTACATCCGCGCCGGTGAGGCCCTGATGGACGGTGCTGCGAACCCGCACGACATCCTCAAGGTCAAGGGTGAGGAGACCCTCGCTCGCTACCTCGTGGACGAGATCCAGGAGGTCTACCGACTGCAGGGCGTGAAGATCAACGACAAGCACATCGAGGTGATCGTGCGCCGCATGCTGCGTCGCGTGAAGATCCGCGATGTGGGTGATACCGATTTCCTCATCGATGAGGTCGTCGAGAAGCACCGGTTCGAGCAGGTCAACCGTCAGATCGTCTCCATGGGTGGTCTGCCGTCCCGCGCCGAGCCGCTGCTCCTGGGCATCACCAAGGCGTCGCTGTCGACCGACTCCTTCCTCTCCGCGGCCTCCTTCCAGGAGACCACCCGCGTGCTCACCGAGGCGTCCATCAAGGGCGCTGTGGACGAGCTCCGTGGCTGCAAGGAGAACGTGATCATGGGCCGCCTGATCCCCGCCGGTACCGGTTTCGCCGCGTACCAGAAGCTCGGCATGAGCTTCGCGGACGAGTCCGACGCCCAGGGCGCGGACTTCGCCTGATCGACTAGGGGAGGGGCGATCGCGCCTCTCCCTTAGACGCCAAAAAGGCTCTCGACCGCGGATCGAGCAGTGCTCGACCGCGGTTTGCCCTTGACACGGGCCCCTCAAGCCCATAAGTCCGGCCGGCCGAGGATCGCTGGCTTCGCCGGGTTCCTCACTTCGTCTACGACCCACGCCGGGTCGAATCCTTTAGAGGACTTTTCAATGCCGACCATCAACCAGCTCGTTCGCAACGGGCGTAAGAAGGTCAAGCGCAAGAGCGCTGCTCCGGCTCTCAAGGCCTGCCCGCAGAAGCGCGGTGTGTGCACCCGCGTGTACGCCACCACGCCGAAGAAGCCGAACTCCGCACTGCGCAAGGTCGCCCGTGTCCGCCTCACCAACGGAATGGAGGTCACCTCCTACATCCCCGGTGAGGGCCACAACCTCCAGGAGCACAACTCCGTGCTCGTCCGTGGTGGTCGTGTGAAGGACCTTCCGGGTGTCCGTTACCACATCATCCGCGGCGCGCTCGACGCTTCCGGTGTCAACGACCGGCGTCAGGGCCGTTCCAAGTACGGCGCCAAGCGCCCGAAGAAGTAGGGAGTACCCATGCCGCGTCGCCGCACTGTGCCGAAGCGCGAGATCCTTCCGGATCCCCGATTTGGTGATCTCCTCGTCTCGAAGTTCATGAACTGTGTCATGCGTGACGGCAAGAAGGCCGTCGCCGAGGGCATCGTCTACGGAGCGTTCGAGATCATCGAGGAGCGGACGAAGGAGGATCCTGTCCTCGTCTTCCGCAAGGCCCTCGAGAACGTGTCGCCCATGGTCGAGGTCAAGTCTCGCCGCGTGGGTGGCTCTACCTACCAGGTTCCGGTCGAGGTTCGTCCCTCCCGCCGCACCGCCCTCGCCATGCGCTGGCTGATCCAGTACGCGCGTGCCCGTGGCGGCCGCTCGATGCGCGAGAAGCTCGCGAACGAGCTCATCGAGGCCAGCCACCGTCGTGGCGGCGCGATGAAGAAGCGCGAGGACGTGCACCGCATGGCCGAGGCCAACAAGGCCTTCTCTCACTACCGCTGGTAGTGAACAAGGGCCGAGGCGCTTCGGTGCCTCGGCTCGGGTGTTATTCACCCAACTGACCCTCACGGGTCGCCCCTTTGCTTCTACCAATCGATCGGCTTTGTCGGACCTGTGGGTGGTCAAACATCCACTGAGCGACTAAAGAGCGCCGGTCGAAAGGACTGTGTCGCAGTGGTCGAGAAGAGCATTCGGCTCTTCTGGCTCGATGGCGCAGATCGTCAGCTTCCTTCCCGCGCCTCGTCGGCGCGACCGATTCCTGGAGTCTCCCATGGCGAAGGAGAAGTTCGAGCGCACCAAGCCGCACGTCAACATCGGCACCATCGGCCACGTTGACCACGGCAAGACCACCCTGACCGCCGCCATCACCAAGGTGCTGGCCGAGTCGCAGGGCGGCAAGTTCATGGCGTACGACGCCATCGACAAGGCCCCGGAAGAGAAGGCGCGCGGCATCACGATCAACACCGCGCACGTCGAGTACGAGACGGCCAACCGTCACTACGCGCACGTCGACTGCCCCGGTCACGCCGACTACATCAAGAACATGATCACCGGTGCCGCCCAGATGGACGGCGCGATCCTGGTCGTGAACGCCGCTGACGGTCCGATGCCGCAGACGCGTGAGCACGTTCTGCTCGCCCGTCAGGTTCAGGTTCCGTACATCGTCGTCTTCCTCAACAAGGTCGACATGCTCGACGGCGATGAGGAGATGCTCGAGCTGGTGGAGATGGAAGTCCGCGAGCTGCTGTCCAGCTACGACTTCCCGGGCGACGACCTTCCGGTCATCCCCGGCTCGGCGCTCAAGGCGCTCGAGGGCGACACCAGCGACATCGGTGCTCCTGCGGTGCAGGCGCTGATGGACGCGGTCGACAACTACATCCCGACCCCCGAGCGTCTGACGGACAAGCCGTTCCTGATGCCGGTCGAGGACGTGTTCACGATCTCCGGTCGCGGCACCGTGGCCACCGGCCGCGTGGAGCGCGGTGTGGTGAACGTGGGCGACGAGCTCGAGATCGTCGGTATCCGCGACACGCGCAAGACGACCATCACGGGCGTCGAGATGTTCCGCAAGCTGCTGGACCGTGGCGAGGCCGGTGACAACATCGGCGCGCTGCTCCGCGGCGTGAAGCGCGAGGACATCGAGCGTGGCCAGGTTCTGGCTGCTCCGAAGAGCGTGACCCCGCACACGCAGTTCAAGGGCGAGGTCTACATCCTCAAGAAGGAGGAGGGCGGCCGCCACAAGCCGTTCTTCGCCGGCTACCGCCCGCAGTTCTACTTCCGGACCACCGATGTGACCGGCGACATCCAGCTGCCCGAGGGCGTTGAGATGGTCATGCCCGGCGACAACATCACGATGACGGTCAAGCTGATCACTCCGATCGCCATGGAGCCGCAGCTCCGCTTCGCTATTCGCGAGGGTGGCCGCACCGTCGGCGCCGGCGTCGTCTCCGAGATCCTCGACTAGGCAGGACCAAACACATGCCTTCGAACAACAAGATTCGTATCCGCCTCAAGGCGTACGACCACAAGCTGCTCGACAAGAGCGCCCGCGAGATCGTCGAGACCGCGAAGCGCACCGGCGTCGATATCCGTGGTCCGTTCCCGCTGCCGACCACCATCAACCGGTGGACCGTGCTCCGTGGGCCGCACATCGACAAGAAGTCGCGCGAGCAGTTCGAGCGTCGTACCCATCACCGGCTCCTCGACATCCTGCAGCCCAACCAGCAGACGGTGGACGCGCTCATGAAGCTCGACCTCTCTGCGGGCGTGCACGTCGAGATCAAGCTCTCGTAGAGCAGAAGGGTTTCCCATGCCTACCATCGATGTTTACAACGCCGGTCGTGAGAAGGTCTCCACCGTTGATCTCGACGACGCCGTCTTCGGCGGCGAGGTCAAGGAGCACCTCCTTTACTCGGCCGTTCGCTACCAGCTCGCCGCTCGTCGTGCCGGCACCCACAAGGTGAAGGGTCGCGCCGAGGTCTCTGGTTCCGGCAAGAAGCCGTGGAAGCAGAAGGGCACCGGCCGCGCTCGCGCGGGCCACAAGCGCTCCCCCATCTGGCGTGGCGGCGGTGTGGTCTTCGGTCCTACCCCGCGCTCCTACGCGTTCAAGCTGAACAAGAAGGTTCGTCGCGCCGCTCTGTGCAGCGCGCTGTCCCGTCGTGTTCAGGAGAACAAGCTCGTCGTCCTCGACAAGCTCGAGCTCCCCGAGATCAAGACCCGCCAGGTCGTCGATTTCCTGGGCCGCTTCGAGCTCTCCGATGCGCTCGTCGTGCTCGACTCCCGCGATGAGACCGTGCTCCGCTCGGCTCGCAACCTGACCAACGTCACGGTTCTCCCCAGCGAGGGTCTCAACGTCTACGACGTCCTGCACCGCCAGAACCTGGTGATGACGCAGGCCGCCGTCGAGGCCGTCACCGCGCGGCTCGGAGGCAACTGATGGGCATCCAGCACATTCTCATTCGTCCGCTCGTGACCGAGAAGACCGCCGGTGGCCTCGGCACCGATCGCACCTACGCGTTCGAGGTCGGCCTCGCCGCCAACAAGCTCCAGGTCCGCAAGGCCATCGAGGAGTTCTACGGCGTCGACGTCGCGACGGTCCGCACGATCATCGTGCGTGGCAAGAACAAGCGCTGGGGCCGTCACGTCGGCAAGCGCTCCAACTGGAAGAAGGCGTACGTCACTGTGGCTGAGGGTCAGTCCCTGCCCGTGTTCGACGCCGGGGTCTGAGGTTCAACATGGCTGTGAAGAAGTTCAAGCCGACGTCTGCGGGTCGCCGCTTCATGACGGTCTCCGATTTTGCGGAGATCACGCGGTCGACCCCGGAGCGTTCCCTGCTCGCCCCGATGTCGAAGAAGGGTGGTCGCAACAACCGTGGTCGCATCACCGTGCGTCACCGGGGTGGCGGTCACAAGCGTCGCTACCGCATCATCGACTTCCGTCGTGACAAGGAAGGCGTTCCCGGCAAGGTGGCTTCGGTCGAGTACGATCCGAACCGCTCCGCGAACATCGCCCTGATCCACTTCGCGGACGGCGAGAAGCGCTACATCCTGCACCCGCTCGGCCTCAAGGTCGGCGACCAGGTCATCACCTCCGAGACCGCGGACATCAAGCCTGGCAACGCCATGATGCTCGTCTCCGTCCCCCTCGGTACCTGGGTGCACAACATCGAGCTCAGCCGCGGTCGTGGTGGCCAGCTCTGCCGGTCCGCCGGCAGCTACGCCCAGGTGATGGCGAAGGAGGGTGGATACGTCCTCCTGCGTCTCCCTTCCGGTGAGCTTCGTCAGGTCTGGGGTCAGAACCGGGCCACCATCGGGCAGGTGGGCAACACCTCGCACGAGAACATCGTTATTGGTAAGGCCGGTCGTACTCGCTGGCTGGGTCGTCGCCCCCACGTTCGTGGCACCGCGATGAACCCGGTCGACCACCCGCATGGCGGTGGTGAGGGTCGGTCCAAGGGACGTCATCCCGTGACGCCGTGGGGCAAGCCGACCAAGGGCTACCGCACGCGTAACGCGCGGAAGATCTCCTCCCGTTTCATCGTCAAGCGCCGTAAGTAGCGGCGTCAGGAACCATCATGCCTCGTTCTGTAAAGAAGGGACCGTTCATCGACGGACACCTGCGGAAGAAGGTGGCGGCCGCTCGCGATGCGAGCAGCAACAAGGTCATTAAGACCTGGAGCCGCCGGTCGACCATCCTTCCGGAGATGATTGGCCTGACCTTCGCCGTGCACAACGGTCGCCAGTTCATCCCGGTCTACGTGACCGAGCAGATGATCGGCCACAAGCTCGGTGAATTCTCCCCGACCCGTACGTTCCGCGGCCATGCCGCAGACCGTAAGGGCAAGGTTCGCTAGGAGGACCCCATGGAAAGCCGTGCCGTTCTCCGTAACGTCCGCGTCTCCGCGCAGAAGGCTCGCCTCATCGCGAACCTCGTCCGCGGCCGCGATGTTTCCGAAGCCGTGGAGATGCTGACCTTCACCCCGAAGAAGTCGGCTCCCCTGGTCAAGAAGCTCATCGAGTCCGCTGTTGCGAACGCCGAGCAGGCCGCCGCTAAGGACAGCATCGATCTCGACGTGGACGATCTCTACGTGAAGACCATCTTCGTGGATGGTGGTTCCTCCCTGCGGCGTTTCCGTCCGCGGGCCCAGGGCCGCGCCACCCGCATTCTCAAGCAGACCAGCCACATCACTGTGGTTGTCGCCACTCGGTAGAGGGACGTCATGGGTCAGAAGATTCATCCCAACGGCTTCCGGGTCGGCATCACCCAGGGCTGGGATTCCCGCTGGTTCGCCGATCGGGACTACGCTCGCTTCGTGGAGGAGGATCTCCGCATCCGCCGCCATGTGAAGGCGAAGCTGAACTCTGCCGGCATCAGCAAGATCGTGATCGAGCGCGCTGCGAACAAGGCCAAGGTCTTCGTTCACGCGGCGAAGCCGGGAATCATCCTCGGCAAGCGTGCGACCGGTCTTGATGCGCTCCGCAACGAGCTGCAGCAGATCACGACGACCGAGGTCTTCGTGAACATCATCGAGGTCCGCAAGGTTGAGACCGAGGCGGTGCTGGTGGCCGAGAACATCGCCCAGCAGCTCGTCAAGCGCGTCTCCTTCCGCCGGGCCATGAAGAAGGCCATCACCCAGGCGCGTCGCGCCGGCGCCAAGGGCGTGAAGGTGATGTGCGCGGGTCGTCTCGGCGGTGCCGAGATGTCTCGCCGTGAGTGGTACCGCGACGGCCGAGTGCCGCTGCATACCCTCCGTGCCGACGTGGATTACGGCCTTGCTGAGGCCAAGACGACCTACGGCGTCATCGGCGTCAAGGTCTGGATCTTCAAGGGCGAGAAGCTCGCTGGCGACGAACGTCGCGCGGTCTGAGCCGTCCAGGAGTAGGAAACCATGCTTTCTCCCAAGCGCGTTCGGCGCCGGAAAGTACAAAAGGGCCGCAACCGTGGCTTCGCCTACCGTGGCTCTGACGTCTCCTTTGGAGACTACGGCCTCCAGGCGACGACCCACGGTCGTCTGACCTCGCGTCAGATCGAGGCGGCTCGTATCGCGATGACCCGCTACGTGAAGCGTGGCGGCAAGGTCTGGATTCGCGTCTTCCCCGACAAGCCGATCTCCAAGAAGCCCGCCGAGACCCGAATGGGTAAGGGTAAGGGCGCTCCGGATCACTGGGTCGCGCTGATCAAGCCCGGCCGCATCCTCTACGAGCTCGATGGCGTCCCCGAGGACGTGGCGCGTGAGGCGTTCCGCCTTGCCGGCCACAAGCTCTCGGTGGGAACCCGCTTCGTGCTTCGTGAAGCCGAGGTGCTCTAATGTCCTTCGCCGAGCTTTCGGACGAGCAGCTCGTCCACAAGATCCTCGAGACCGAGCGTGAGCTCGTGCGCGCTCAGTTCGCGCACAGCCAGCAGCAGCTCGAGAACACCGCGATTCTGGGCAACCTTCGTAAGGCGGTTGCGCGTCTCAAGACCGAGACCCGCACCCGTGAGACCGCTGCAGGGCTTCGTAAGAACGCTCTCATCGATCAGCACGCGAAGAGCTTTGCGCCTGTCACCGATTCCAGCGACGCTGGCGCCCAAGAGAAGGGCGGCTTCCTTAGCGGAATCGTTGACAAGCTCCAGGGCAACGACTAGATAGGCGCCGCTTCACGAGAGTGGAGCGCTGAACGCGGGTGTCCCACTGGTGTGGGGCACTCGAGGGCATCCGCGGACTTGACGGCCGTGGGTGCTGGAACGCTTCCAGCCTGGTGAGCGTCCCGCTTGCGGGAGACCTCTTCGGGCAAAACGTCGCCGCCGCGTTTGAAGACGCGGAACCCAAGCCGCACGCCGAGGCGTCCGGCAGAGAGGGAACGATGACCAACGAGAACAAGAGCGGACGCCGCAGCGTCACCGGGATCGTCATCTCCGATCGCATGGACAAGACGATCACGGTCCAGGTCACGCGGCTGGTCAAGCACCCGCGCTACCGTAAGTACGTCAAGCGCTCCAAGAACTACAAGGCCCACGACGAGACCAACCAGTGCCGTATCAACGACACTGTGGTGATCGAGGAGTGCCGGCCTCTCTCCAAGACCAAGCGCTGGACCGTCGTCGAGCGCCGCGGCCTCGAGTAGGCCGGGTCCTCCCAGGAGGTTGTCATGATTCAGACCGAGAGCGTCCTCGACGTTGCGGACAACTCTGGCGCCAAGCGCGTCAAGTGCATCAAGGTCCTGGGTGGCTCGAAGCGTAAGTACGCTTCGATCGGCGACATCATCGCCGTGTCCGTGAAGGACGCCGCCCCGAACGGGAAGGTGAAGAAGGGCCAGATCGCCCGCGCCGTCATCGTTCGGACCAAGAAGGAAGTCCGCCGCCGCGATGGCAGCTACATCCGCTTCGACGTGAACTCTGCAGTTCTGCTGAACAAGGACAACGAGCCGGTCGGCACCCGTATCTTCGGGCCGGTTGCTCGTGAGCTCCGCGGCAAGAACTTCATGAAGATCGTCTCCCTCGCTCCTGAAGTTCTGTAGGGGCTGGAGGAACCATGGCTAACAACAAGTGCCGCATCAAGGCTGACGACACCGTGATCGTCACCACCGGCCGCGACAAGGGCAAGGTGGGCCGCGTTCTTCGCGTCCTCCCGACCGAGGGTCGCGTGGTGGTCGAGGGCGTTGCGCGCGTCAAGCGCCACCAGCGTCCCGTCGGTGACCGTCCTGGTGCGATCATCGAGAAGGAAGCCCCCATCGACATCTCCAACGTCGCTCTTTGGAACGCCGAGGAGAACCGTCGTGTGAAGGTGGGCTACGCCGTCATCGACGGCAAGAAGACCCGTATCGACCGCCGTACCGGCGCCTCGATCGACGGCTGAGGTATCAGATGGCCAATGTCATTCCCCGTCTGAAGACGCGCTACAGCGAGCAGGCTGTCCCGGCCCTCCAGCAGGAGTTCGAGTACACGAACGCCATGATGGTGCCGCGGCTCACGAAGATCGTCGTCAACCTCTCCATGAAGGAAGCGATCCAGAACGTGAAGCTGCTCGAGGCTGCCTCCGAGGAGCTCACCCTGATCACCGGTCAGAAGGCCGTGATCACCCGGGCGCGTCGCTCGATCGCTAACTTCAAGCTCCGTGAGGGTATGCCCATCGGTGCTCGCGTCACGCTTCGTGGCGCCCGCATGTGGGAGTTCCTCGACCGCCTGGTCACCGTGGCGATTCCGCGTATCCGCGACTTCCGTGGGGTCAACCCCCGCGGATTCGACGGCCGTGGAAACTACTCGCTCGGTCTGACCGAGCAGATCATCTTCCCGGAGATCGACTACGACAAGGTCAGTCGCATCACCGGAATGAACATCACTTTCGTCACGACGGCGGTGACTGATGAGGAGGGCAAGGCCCTTCTCAAGCACCTCGGAATGCCGTTCTCGGCCTAAGGCCGTGCTCGTTGGTGGCAGGTCTTCGGAAACCGCCGCCGAGAGGAGAACCCTTCATGTCCATGACCGATCCCATCGCCGACATGCTGACGCGCATCCGGAACGGCCAGCAGGCCGGCCACAGCAGCGTCACCATGCCGCGGTCCAACATCAAGGTCGCCATCGCGCAGGTCCTCAAGAACGAGGGCTTCATCGAGGGCTACGTCGAGTCTACCGACGGTGCCCAGGGGCGACTGAAGCTGTTCCTCAAGTACGACAACGCCAGCCGTGGCTCCATCCGTGGCATCGAGCGCGTCTCGCGCCCGGGCCGCCGGCAGTACGTGGGTAAGGATGAACTTCCCCGCGTCCGCAACGGTCTCGGCATCGCTATCCTCACGACCTCCCGGGGTCTTCTCACCGACCGCCAGGCCCGTCAGGCCGGTGTGGGCGGCGAGATCCTCTGCCGGGTCTGGTAGGAGTCAACATGTCTCGCATTGGAAACCAGCCGCTGGAGCTGCCCGCCGGAGTGACCCTCGAGGTCGCCGACGGTGAGGTCCGCGTGAAGGGTCCGAAGGGTCAGCTGACCCAGGCCCTCGTGCCGTCCGTCGCCGTTCAGGTCGATGGCAACAACGTCACCGTCGAGCGTGCCGGCAACGGCAAGCAGGCGCGTGCCTACCACGGCCTCATGCGCTCCCTCATTGGCAACATGGTCGAGGGTGTCACCAGCGGCTTCGAGAAGAAGCTCGAGATCATCGGCGTCGGCTACCGTGCTGACGTTCGTGGCTCGAACCTGGTGCTCAACCTCGGCTACTCCCACCCCATCGAGTACGCGATTCCCGCGGGCATCGAGATTGCCGTGGACAAGTCCACCAAGGTCTCGATCAAGGGTATCGACAAGCAGAAGGTGGGGCAGGTCGCCGCGGATATCCGCGCGTACCGCCGTCCTGACTCCTACAAGGGCAAGGGCGTGCGTTACGAAGGCGAGCACATCTCCCTCAAGGCCGGTAAGTCGGCCTAGCCGGAGGAATCATGGGCAAGACCAACCCCAGGCACAACGCGCGCATCCGGCGCAAGGCGCACATTCGCAAGACTGTGCGCGGGACCACCGAGCGTCCCCGTCTCAGCGTCTTCCGCAGTGCCAAGCACATCTACGCGCAGATCATCGACGACAGCACCGGCACCACGCTGGCCGCCGCCTCTTCGCTCGTCAAGGGCTTCGAGGGTAGCGGTGGCAACCGTGACGGCGCCGCGCTCGTCGGCAAGGCCATTGCCGAGAAGGCTGTGGCTGCCGACATCAAGAGCGTTGTCTTCGATCGCAACGGCTTCCTCTACCACGGACGCGTCGCGGCTCTCGCCGACGCGGCTCGTGAGGGCGGCCTCGAGTTCTAGCGGCCGAGCTCGTCTCGGCTGGGAGCACAGTCATGAACAGGAACAACCGGCGGCGTCGCAACGAAGAGGAATCCAACCTCATCGACAAGGTCATCTACATCAACCGGGTGGCCAAGGTCGTGAAGGGCGGTCGTCGCTTCAGCTTCTCCGCGATCGTCGTCGTCGGCGATGGCGAGGGCTCGGTCGGTGTCGGCTTCGGCAAGGCCAATGAGGTTCCCGAGGCCATCCGCAAGGGTAACGAGCGCGCCAAGAAGGCGATGAAGAAGTACGCCCTCACCGGCACGACCATCGCCCACGAGGTGACCGGTCACTTCGGTGCTGGCAACGTCCTTCTTCGTCCCGCCTCCGATGGTACCGGCGTTATCGCCGGTCCCGCGGTCCGCGCGATCATGGAAGCCCTCGGAGTCTCGAACGTCCTCACCAAGTGCCTCGGTTCGTCGAACCCGCACAACGTGGTGAAGGCGACCTTCGATGCGCTCGAGCAGCTCGAGACCCCCGAGCAGTACGCTACGCGGGTCGGTAAGCCGGTCGAGGACGTCCTCTCGAACTACACCGTGGTCTCGACCGCGCCCGTGACGGCGTAGGGAGTAAGCGATGAAGTACCTGCAGGTCACGCTTCGACACAGCGCGATTGGTCGCAACGCCAAGCAGCTGGCGACCATCAAGGGCCTCGGCCTTCGGAAGATCGGCCAGAGCCGCAAGCTGGAGAACACTCCGGCGGTGCGCGGCATGGTCAAGAAGGTCCTTCACCTCGTCGAGGTCGAGGAAGTCGCCGAGTAGGCGACAGGAGCACATCATGGCGAACGAGCTTTCCAACCTGAAGCCGGCTCCCGGCTCGACCAAGTCGCGTACCCGCGTGGGCCGTGGCGAGGGTTCGGGCAAGGGCAAGACCGCTGGCCGCGGCACCAAGGGTGCCCAGTCCCGGTCCGGCTACTCCCGTCGTGCGGGCTTCGAGGGTGGTCAGATGCCCATCCAGCGGCGCCTGCCGAAGAAGGGCTTCACGAACATCTTCGCGAAGGACTACGAGGTCATCAACCTTGAGCGGCTTGCCGAACTCGAGGCTGGTTCCGTGGTGGACGCGGGCTCCCTGAAGGCCTCTGGCCTCATCAGCCGCATCGGCAAGGACGGCGTCAAGGTCCTGGGTCGTGGCGAGCTGGGGGTTGCCCTTCACGTCCGCGTGTCCAAGCTTAGCCGGACCGCCGCGGAGAAGATTCTCGCCGCTGGTGGCACCGTCGAGGGGCCCATCCCGGGCGCCGATGCCTGAGTGAATGCCAGTGGGCAACGTCTTCACAGACATCTGGGGAATGGAGGACCTGCGTAAGCGGGTCCTCTTCACGTTGGGGATGCTCGGGGTCTACCGTCTGGGCATCTTCATTCCCGCTCCGGGGATCGACCGGGTGGCGCTGGGTGAGTTCTTCAACCAGCAGAACAACACCCTGTTCGGTCTCTACGACATGTTCTCCGGCGGCGCGCTGACGCAGTTCAGTGTGTTCGTGCTGGGGATCATGCCGTACATCACGGCCTCCATCATCATGCAGCTCCTGTCGGTCATGTGGCCAGCGCTCGAGCGCATCAAGAAGGAGGGCCAGCAGGGCCAGAACCGCATCACCCAGTACACGCGGTACCTGACGATTGCGATCGCCATGGTGCAGTCCTTCTCCATGGCCATCGGCATGGAGCAGATGCGTGTGGGTACCGCGGACGTGGTGATCGAGCCGGGTTGGGGCTTCCGAGTCCTCACCATGCTCACGATGACCGGCGGCGCCTGCTTCGTCATGTGGCTCGGCGAGCAGATGACGGAGCGTGGCATCGGTAACGGTGCGTCGATCATCATCACCGCGGGTATCGTCGCGGCAATCCCGGCTGGCCTTGCCCAGTTGTTCCAGCTGATTCAGCTCGGAGACCTGAACCTGTTCCAGGCCTCCCTGCTCATGCTGTTCATGTACGCCATCGTCATGGGCATCGTGTTCATCGAGCGAGGTCAGCGACGGATCCCGATCCAGTATGCGAAGCGCATTCTGGGTAGGCAGGTCTACGAGGGGCAGTCCACGCACCTGCCGCTGAAGGTCAACACCGCGGGCGTCATCCCGCCGATCTTCGCGTCCTCGCTGCTGATGTTCCCGAACACCATCGGGACCTTCTGGGACCTGGCCATCCTCGACTTCATCGGGGGAGCGCTGTACCCCGGCCGCTGGCTGTACAACCTCGTGTACGCCGGGCTGGTCATCTTCTTCGCGTTCTTCTACACGGCGGTGACGTTCAATCCCGTCGATGTGGCCGAGAACCTGAAGAAGCAGGGCGGCTACATCCCGCGCATCCGTCCCGGTACCGAGACGGCCGAGTACATCGATCGCCTGCTGACCCGGCTCACCGCCGGCGGCAGCATCTACCTGGCGATCGTGTGTGTGCTCCCGACCATCATGGTCAACGAGTTCAACGTCCAGTTCCTGCAGATCGTGGGCGGCACCGGCATGATCATCATCGTCGGCGTCACGCTGGACACCGTGGCTCAGATCGAGGCCCACCTGATGACTCGTCACTACGACGGCATCACCGGGCCGAGCGGCACTCGTGGCCGCCGTACGCGAATGGGAGGCGGCGGCGACGCCGTGCTCTGATGCGTGCCCGTCTGAAGGAGCCGTGGGAGCTCAACGTCATGCGTCAGAGCGGCGGCAAGCTCGCCGAGGTCGTGGCGATCCTCCGGGAGGCGATCGCCCCCGGGATCACCACGAGCGATCTGGATCGCATGGCCGAGGATGCCATCCGCGCGCGCGGCGGTATCCCTTCGTTCAAGGGCTATGCTCCGGCCGGTGTCGTGTACCCGGCGACCATCTGCGCATCGCCCAACGATGCCGTCGTACACGGCATTCCCAACGAGTTGGCCCTGAAGGATGGGGACGTCATCAGCATCGATGTCGGCCTGATCTTCGGGGGGTACCACTCCGATTGTGCCTTCACGGTGGTGGTGGGTGAGGGGACCGAAGAGGTCCGCCGTCTCCTTGACGTCACCGAGCAAAGCATGTATGAGGGCATCGCCTTGGCTGTGCCAGGCAACCGGATCGGTGACATCGGCCACGCGATCCAGTCCTTCGTCGAGCCTCACGGCTTTGGCATCGTTCGAGAATTCGTGGGCCACGGTATTGGCCGGCTCCTTCACGAGCCTCCTTCCGTCCCCAACTTTGGCAAGGCCCGCTCCGGGCAGCTGCTGAAGCCTGGAACCTGCCTTGCCATCGAGCCCATGGTCACCCTGGGCACGCATCGCACGAAGACACTGGACGATGGTTGGACGGTCGTCACGGCGGACGGAAGCCTCGCAGCTCACTTCGAACATACCGTCGCGATCACTCCGCGCGGAACTGAGATTCTCACTGCGCTCGACGCCAAAGCGTCGGCGTGATGGAAGCCCGGTAGGGCAAAGGAACACAACGTGGCTCGTATCGAAGGCGTCGATCTTCCGCGCAACAAGCCCATCTGGGTCGCGCTGACGTACATCTACGGCATCGGTCCCACCGTCGCTCGCCAGATCGTCGAGCGTGCCGGTATCGATGGCATGACCCGCGTTGCGCGGCTGACCGATCGCGAGGTCGCCCAGATCCGCGAGGTCATCCAGGAGAGCTACCGGGTCGAGGGTGACCTCCGCAAGGAAGTCGCCATGAACATCAAGCGTCTGGTCGACCTCGGCGCCTACCGGGGCCTTCGCCACCGGCGAGGCCTGCCGTCGCGCGGTCAGCGCACCCACACCAACGCCCGTACCCGCAAGGGCCCGCGTCGTCCGATCGCCGGCAAGAAGAAGTAGGGACGGAGGACTCTCATGGCTCGTCGTCAGGTCAAGAAGAAGGTCAAGAAGAACGTACCCAGCGGGGTTGCGCACATTCAGGCCACCTTCAACAACACCATCGTTACCATCACCGACCCGAACGGAAACGCGGTCGCGTGGAGCTCTGCGGGCGTTCTGCGCTTCAAGGGCTCCCGCAAGAGCACTCCGTTCGCTGCTCAGCTCGTGGCCGAGGACGCCTGTAAGAAGGCGCAGGACCAGGGCATGAAGAGCGTCGGTGTCCACGTGAAGGGCCCCGGCACTGGTCGGGAGTCCGCGCTTCGCGCCATCGCGAACAGCGGCATGCGGATCACGCACATCAAGGATGTGACGCCGATTCCGCACAACGGCTGCCGTCCGCCCAAGAAGCGTCGCGTCTAGTCGCATTCAACGGGTGCGGTGGCCCGCCGCGCCCACACTCGTTCAACGAGCGTAGAGCACCGGCCTGGGCTCGGTGCTGAAGCTCGTCGAGGTGATTCATGGAAGAGACCGTCTACGCCAATTGGCGTTCCCTGATCAAGCCGCGTCGCGTCGAGCGTGACTCCAAGTCCAACGCGACCTACGGCAAGTTCGTGATCCGCCCTCTCGAGCGCGGCTTCGGAACGACCATCGGCAACAGCCTGCGCCGCATCCTCCTCTCGAGCCTGCAGGGCGCGGCCGTGACCTCCGTCAAGATCGATGGCGTGCTCCACGAGTTCTCGTCGATCCCGGGTGTCGTCGAGGACGTGACGGACATCATCCTGAACATCAAGGGCATTCTCCTGCGCACCAGCTCCACCGAGGTCGTCCACGCGACCATCTCGGCCGAGGGCGAGCGTGGGAAGATCACCGTGGTTCGTGCCGGTCAGCTCACCTTCGATGGCGACTGCGAGGTCCTGAACCCTGATCACCCGATCGCCACCCTGACCGAAGAGGGCCGGTTCCACGCCGAGCTCACCGTCGCGATGGGCAAGGGCTACGTGCCCGCCGGCGAGAACAAGGACGAGAGCGCGCCGATCGGGACCATCCCGGTGGACGCCATCTTCAGCCCCATCAAGCGCGTTCGCTACCTGGTCACCAACGCTCGCGTTGGTCAGCGTACGGACTACGACAAGCTCACCCTCGAGATCTGGACCGATGGGTCCGTGGTCCCCGAGGATGCGCTTGCCTTCTCCGCGAAGATCCTGAAGGAGCAGCTTCAGGTGTTCATCAACTTCGCCGAGGAGGAGGAGCCGGAGGTCGAGGAGGACGACGCCGAGGAAGAGGAGTTCAACGAGAACCTCTTCAAGCGCGTCGACGAGCTCGAGCTTTCCGTCCGTTCCCAGAACTGCCTGCAGAACGCGGGTATCGAGTACATCTATCAGCTGGTCGAGAAGAGCGAAGCTGAGATGCTGAAGACCAAGAACTTCGGCCGTAAGTCGCTCAACGAGATCAAGGACATCCTCTCCGACCTCGGCCTTGCGCTTGGGATGAAGCTTCACAACTTCCCCAAGCACAAGGTGGGCTAGGCGGGGGCAGGAGGCCTCATGCGTCACCGTAAGTCTGGACGTAAGTTCGGTCGGAACAGCTCTAACCGTAAGGCGATGTTCCGAAACATGGTCACCTCGCTGATGCTTCACGGAAGCATCCGCACCACCGAAGCGAAGGCCAAGGAGCTCCGCCGTCACGCGGACAAGGTCATCTCGCTCGGCAAGCGTGCGCCGTCCCTGGACGGACTCGACGGTGACGAGCTGGCCGCCGCCAAGGCGCGCCGCGTGCACCTCATCCGGCAGGCCCGCGTCGTTGTGAACAACGACGAGGCCCTCGACAAGGTCTTCGGCGAGTACGCCGATCGCTTCTCGAGCCGCGCCGGTGGCTACACGCGAGTCATCAAGGCGGGTATCCGCGGCGGTGACAACGCGTCCATGGCCGTCGTGCAGCTGGTCGAGGCTGCCGAGTAAGCAGCTTCCGGTTCGCCGGAACCTCGACTTCGACGTCCCACCGGGTCCTGCCCGGTGGGCGTTGTTGTGTCGTGGTTCGGGTTCGCGCCGGTCGCATCGGACGGCTACAGAGGTGGGCATGAGCGACGTGAACGAACGCCTGAAGCAGTTCGCGAGGTACCTGGACGACCAGGGGCTCCGCTACACCTCACAGCGCCGTGTGATCGCCGAGGCCTTCTACGGAAGCGGCAAGCACCTCTCTCTGAACGAGGTGCTCGAGCTCGCCCGCGACAAGCAGGGGAGCATCGGCTTCGCGACCGTGTACCGCACGATGAAGCTTCTCGCCGAGTCCGGGCTCGCCATCGAGCATCGGTTCGACGAGGACGGGGTGCGGTATGAGCCTGCCGGACACGACCACCACGACCACCTGATCTGCAATCGCTGCGGTCGCATCATCGAGTTCGAGGACGAGGTGGTCGAGCGTCGACAGGAGCAGGTTGCGAAGGAGCTCGGCTTCCGGGTCGCCTCCCATCGCCACGAGATCTACGGCGAGTGCCTGCGTGATCCGTGCCCCTACGAGAGTCAGTCCTCTCAGGGCCGGGTGACGGGGGTTGCCGACACCGCTGCTCGGAACTAAGTTCCGCGAGCTCAGCTCGAGGCGCTGTCCTCGGGCCACTCCCACGCGCTCTGCGGCGTGGGTTCAGGAAGATCATGGCTGTTCCCTACCTGTTCGTCGTCTCGGTCCACGTGGTGCTCTGCGTGCTGCTCGTGCTCGTCATCCTCCTGCAGCCTGGAAAGGGCGGTGATGTGGGTGCGGCTTTCGGCGGCGGCGGCGGTGGCGGCCAGGTGTTCGGTCCGCGCGGACCGGCTGGTCTTCTGGCTCGAGCGACGACGGGCGTGGCGGTCGCGTTCATGATCACGTCGATCACGCTGTCGTACTACTCCAACAAGAGCCTGCTCAACGATGCGGATCTCGGCGACGAGATCGAGCGTCTCGAAAAGGAGCGGCAGGAGAAGGAGACGTCCGAGGCGGCTTCTGAGGAAACGCCCTCGACGCCGGCCGAAGAAGAGTGAGATCTTCTCTTGACGGTCTTCCGGGGGCTCGATAATCCCGGGGGGCCAAACGGTCCAGCGGTCAGCTGGGCACACCCTGCGCGGGTGGCGGAATTGGTAGACGCGCTAGGTTGAGGGCCTAGTGGCCGTAAAGGCTGTGGGGGTTCGACTCCCCCCCCGCGCACCATACAGAAAACGCCCCTTGGGACTTCCCGAGGGGCGTTTTTCGTTGTGGGGTCGTCAGCGCCTGTGCTCCCCGAAGACAACGACGCCCCCCGGTGTGACCCGGGAGGCGTGGATTTCGCGGCGTGTCGGACGCCTCAGCGCACGGCGGCGACGATGCCAGCGAAGCTGTCGGCCTTGAGGCTTGCGCCGCCGACCAGGGCACCGTCGATGTCCTCGCACGCCAGGAGCTCGGCGGCGTTGCCGGGCTTCACGCTTCCGCCGTACTGGATGCGCATGTCCTCCGCGACGAAGGCCGGGAAGTGCGCGCGTAGCCAGCCGCGGATGGAGGCGTGGACTTCCTGCGCCTGGGCGGGAGTCGCGGTGCGACCGGTGCCAATGGCCCACACGGGCTCGTAGGCGAGGGTGATGGCAGCGACCTGGTCGGGCTCGAGACCCTCGAGAGCCGCGGCGACCTGTCGATGAACCACGGCCTCGACCTGGCCGGCGTCGCGCTCCTCGAGGGTCTCGCCGACGCACACGATGGGCAGCAGACCCTCGGCGAGCGCGAGCTCGACCTTGGCACGGA
This sequence comes from Deltaproteobacteria bacterium, assembly GCA_006226595.1. Classification (GTDB taxonomy): domain Bacteria; phylum Myxococcota_A; class UBA796; order UBA796; genus M1803. Next base: position 196,922 of record SBGP01000077.1, on the reverse strand, counting down.
CGCCGGCATCGGTCTCGCCGAAGAGCTGGCGCCGCTCGGAGTGCCCGATGAGCACGCGGGTCAGCCCCGCCTCCCGCGCCATACGCGCGGAGTTGGTGCCGGTGAACGCGCCACTCGCCGCGGAGTGGATCTCCTGGAGACCCACCTCGATGCCGCTACCCTCCACGGCCCCGGCGACGGTGAGCGCGCTCAGCGCCGTCGGGAACACCGCGACCTCGACCTCACCGCGGTCGGCGAGGGCGGAGGCAAGGGCCTCGGCGAGCTCGCCGGCTTCGGCCGGCCCGAGGTTGAGCTTCCAGTTGCCTGCAATGAACGGGACGCGAGCCATCACTTCCTCTTCAGGGGCGCGAGGCCGACGAGGTCGCCCTTCTCGAGGAACTCGAGGGAGGCGCCGCCACCGGTGCTCACGTGGTCCATGCGGTCGGACAGACCGAACGCGGCGACCGCCGCGGCGCTGTCGCCGCCGCCGACGACCGTCCACGCCTGGGAGCTCGCCATCGCCTCGGCGATCGAGCGGGTACCGCCGCTGAACGCGTCCCACTCGAACACGCCGAGCGGGCCGTTCCAGAACAGGGTCTGGCAGGTGGCCATGACCGCGGTCCACGCCTCGACCGTCTTCGGTCCGATGTCGAGGCCCATGGTCCCCTCGGGGATGTGGTCGTGGGTGCTCGGCTCCGCGTCCTCGGCGAAGCGGTCGGCGACGACGTGGTCGACCGGCAGGTGCACCTTGACGCCACGCTCCTCGCACAGGGCGAGCAGCTCGTCGGCGAGCTCGAGCTTGTCGCTCTCGATGCGCGAGCTACCGACGTCCTCCCCGCGGGAGGCGAGGAAGGTGTAGGCCATGGCGCCGCCGATGAACAGGTGGTCCACCTTCTTGGACAGGGCGTCGATGACGCCCATCTTGTCCGAGACCTTGGCTCCGCCGAGGATGGCGCCGAAGGGGCGCTCCGGACGCGACACCAGCTTGCCCAGCGCCTCGACCTCGGCCTGCACGAGCAGGCCCGCGGCGGAGGGCAGGTGGGCGGCGGCGCCGGTGATCGACGCGTGAGCCCGGTGCAGTGCGCCGAAGGCATCGTTGACGAAGCAGGTGCCCAGCGAGGCCAGCGCCTTACTGAACTCATCGTCGCCGGCCTTCTCACGGGGGTCGAAGCGCAGGTTCTCGAGCACGAGGATGCCGCCCTCGGGCAGCTCCCGGACGAGCTCGGCCACGCCGTCGCCGACCGTGTCGTGGGCGAACACGACCTCGGCATCGACGAGCTCGGCGAGGCGAGCCGCGGCGGGCAGCAGCGAGAGGCTAGGCACGCGCTGGCCCTTCGGGCGTCCGAGGTGGCTCATGAGCACGATGCGCGCTCCGCCCTCACGCAGCGCCTGAATCGTCGGCAGGGCGGCGCGAATCCGGGTGTCGTCACGGATGCTGTCGCCGTCGAGCGGCACGTTGAAGTCCACGCGGCACAGGACGGTCGCGTCCTCGAGGCGCAGGTCTTCGAGCGTCTTCAGCTTGATCATCAGCGCCTCCCGGTGACCGCGAGGGCGAGGTCGAGCATCCGGTTGGAGAAGCCCCACTCGTTGTCGTACCAGGAGAGCAGCTTCACGTGCGTGCCGCGCTGCACCTGGGTGAGGGGAGCGTCGAGGATGGAGGAGTGCGGGTTGCCGAGCAGGTCGCTGCTCACGATCGGCGCGTGGCTGACCTCGAGCACGCCCTTGAGCGGGCCGGCGGCGGCCTCTTCGAAGGCGGCGACCAGCGCTTCGACGCTGGTGCTGCGCTCGACGTTGGCGACGAGGTCGACGATGGACACGTCCGGCGTGGGCACGCGGATGGCCATGCCGTCGAGCTTGCCGTCGAGCTCGGGGAGCACGAGGCTGATCGCCTGGGCGGCGCCGGTGCTCGTCGGCACCATGTTCTGGGCGGCGGCGCGGGCGCGACGGAACTTGCCCTTGCGGTGAGGCGCGTCGAGCAGGTTCTGGTCCATCGTGTAGCTGTGGACCGTGGTCATCAGGCCATCGACGATGCCGCACTGCTCGTGGAGCACCTTTGCGATGGGCGCGAGGCAGTTGGTGGTGCAGCTCGCGTTGGACACGATGTGGTGCTTCGACGGGTCGATGAGCTCGTCGTTGACGCCGATCACGAAGGTGCCGTCCACGTTCTTGCCGGGGGCGGAGATGATGACCTTCTTCGCGCCGGCGTCGATGTGAGCCTTGGCCTTGGTGCCGTCGGTGAACACGCCGGTGCAGTCGAGCACGACGTCGACCTCGCGCTCCTTCCACGGCAGGGCGCCGGGGTCGCGCTCGGCGGACACGGGAATGAAGCGGTCTCCGATCTGCAGACCGCCCTCGACGGCGGACACCTTGGGGCCGAAGCGGCGGTGCACCGTGTCGTGCTGCAGGAGGTAGGCGAGCATGTCGTCGCTCGTGAGGTCGTTGATGTGCACGAACTCGATGTCGGTGCGATCCCAAGCGGTGCGGAGCACGTTTCGTCCGATGCGTCCGAAGCCGTTGATCGCGATGCGGAGGGCCATGAGGGACTTCCTTCGTTCAGGCCGGGTCTCGGGCTACGTCACCGCGCTCATCGCAGTGGTTTCGGTCGAGCCAATCCGGCGTATGTCGTGAGCAGTGATGGGGGAGTTTGGGTTATCCCCGGCGCCGTGGGGATTCAATGCCCCGTGGCGACCGATTTCGTCCTGGTCGTCGAGCCGCTGCTGGAGGCCATCGTGGCGCTGCTGGTGGGCAACGTGCCCTGGGAAGACGAGTCGTCCGAGACCCGGCTTGTAGCCGAGGCGATCGGCGTGGAGCCCCGGCGCGTCCTCGAGGCCGAGCTGATCAAGAAGAGCCTCGATGCGCGGCACAAGCGGCAGGTGTGGCGGGCGGTCTTTCGCGTGGAGGTGGAGGACGAGGACGAGGTGCTGGCTCGGATGCCGGGGCTGCGGCGCTGGCTCGACCGCGACGACCTCCGCTACGGCCGAGCCCTGCCGGTGCCGCCGGCGGGCAGCTGGCCCGACACGCTTCGGCCCATCGTCGTCGGTGCGGGGCCCGCCGGGTTGTTCGCGGCCCTGGCGTTCGCGGAAGCGGGCGCGCCCGTGGTGTTGCTCGAGCGCGGTGGCGCGGTCGGAGACCGGGTCAAGGCAGTCAACGGTCACTGGCGCGGAAAGCTCGAGCTCGACGGTGAGAACAACCTGCTCTTCGGAGAGGGCGGCGCGGGCACCTTCTCGGACGGCAAGATCTACACCCGCCGTCGGGACGGGGAGATTGGCTACATCCTCCGCCGCCTCGTCGACTTCGGCGCGGACCCCGAGATCCTCACAGACGCGCTCGCTCACCTCGGTACGGACCGGGTCCGCGCCCTGCTTCCCGTGTTTCGCCAGCGTCTGGTGGACCTCGGAGCGGACGTGCGCTTTGGCGCCCGGGTGGGGCGCATCCTGGTCGAGGAGGGGCGTGCCGTTGGTGTGCGCCTTGCCGATGGCGAGACCTTGCGTGGTGGCCCCGTGTTCATGGCGGCGGGCCACTCGGCCCGGGACACCGCGAAGATGCTGATCGATGCCGGGGTCGACGCCGTGGCGCGTCCCATCGCCATCGGCGCCCGGATCGAGCACCCGCAGGCCCTCGTGGACCGTGGGCTCTACGGGCAGGAGCGCGGCGAGCTGCCGCCGGCGTCGTACCGCCTGGCCCACAACCCCGAAGGCGCGCGTAAGGCGCACACCTTCTGCATGTGTCCCGGCGGAATGGTCGTTCCCGCGTCCGAGCGCGACGACCGGGTCGTCGTCAACGGCATGAGCTTCGCCGCGCGTCGCTCCTACTGGGCGAACTCCGCGGTCATCGCCGAGGTCACCGTCGAGGACTACGGCTCGGAGGACCCCCTCGCCGGCCTCGCGTTCCAGGACGCCATCGAGGCCAAGGCCTACGAGCTCGCCGGCAGCAACGGGAACGCCCCCGCACAGCGCGTGGACGACTTCCTCGCCGGACGCGGTGCCGTGAGCGAGCTGCCGAAGACGAGCTTCCCGCTCGGGGTGACCCCGGTCGATCTGCGCGAGTTGCTCCCCGCGCCCGTGGTCGAGGGCATGGTCGCGGCCATCCTCGCCTTCGACGACAAGATCCCGGGCTTCGCGGGCAGCGAGGGCGTTCTCATCGCCCCAGAGACGCGCACGACCTCACCGGTTCGCTACCTGCGGGACGAGCACCAGTGCTCGACCACCGTGGCCGACCTGTACCCCGTGGGGGAGGGGGCCGGATACGGCGGCGGCATCGTGTCCTCGGCCATCGACGGCCTGCGCGCGGCACGCGGTGTCGTGCTCCGCGTGCTCGAGGCGCAGGAGCTCGGCTAGCGGAACGCGACGGTGAACTCGTCGCCCTTGCCCAGAGTCACCTGGCCGCGGGTGGATTCTCCGCCCTCGCGCATCGCGCAGCTGGTCTTGTCGACCGTCCACGTGATCGTGCCCACCTGGGCGCTGTCCACCGCCTCGACCGTCCACGTGCCGGACTCCTTGCACGGGATCTCCTCGAAGTTCGCCTCGACCGATGCGTCGGCAGACCACGTGCCGTTGCCGGCGAAGTCCAGCGTCTTGTACACGAACTGGACCGAGCCGCCGGTACCCGTGGGCTTGAAGTCGCGGATGTTCGCGTCCACCAGGTTCTGCGTGAACTTCTTGGCGTCGGCACCCGCAGGCATCGCGACCGTCATGGCCTCGGCAACAGCGGGAGCGGGCTCGCTGGTCTCGGCGGCCGCGGCGGCCGGCTCGGGGGTGGTCTTCTTGCCGCAGGCCGCGAGGGTCAGGGCCAGGGAAATCGCGAAAACAGACGTGCGCATGGGGCCTCCAGAGCGCGGAAGCATACCGATTGCGGGCACTTTCGCCCAGCCTGTGGATAACTCTGGGGAGAAAGCGCGGGGGATCCCGCTCGCGAGGTGAAAACCCGATCTGCGCAATTATTGCGCACGCGTAAACCTGCGTTGTATGCGGGTTTACGGGGGGCTCGCGCATTGCGGGCCCGACATGGGGGATTTCCCGAGGGCTCCACAGCGTGTGGAAAACAACACGAAAAAGCCGCTCCTGGGATCCAGAAGCGGCTTCTCGTTTAGATGGAGCGGGTGATCAGATTCGAACTGACGACAGCCACGTTGGCAACGTGGGGCTCTACCACTGAGCTACACCCGCGATGTGCGCCCGCGAGGATGTTTCACCCTCGAAGCGCACCGCTAATAACCGGGCGCTGGAGGCCGTCAAGGAAGATCGCCACCAGAAATTTCGCGCCGCGCGAGCTCTCGGTGGATGCGTGAGGGGAGACCTGGACCTTCGAAGATCAGGCTGCTGTACAACTGAACTGCCACACAACCGGCACGCAGGAGATCCGCTACCTGGGCGGCTTCATGGATGCCGCCGACCCCGACGACGGGCAGGCGACCGGCACTCGCATCGAGGGCAACCTGGATGCGCTGACGGGCCAGCGGCCACAGCGGACGACCCGAGAGACCGCCGCTCTCACCCGGGTCGTGGGTCAGGCCCTCCCGACCGATGGTGGTGTTCGTGGCGATGAGCCCCGCGAGGCCGAGCTCGACGGCGAGGTCGACCACCTCGGCGATGGCCTCGGGCTCGAGGTCCGGTGCGAGCTTGACCAGCACCGGCGTGTCGCCGGCTTCCGCGAGGACCGCGGTGAGGATGGCCTCGAGCGGGCCGCGGTCCTGAAGTTCCCGCAGGCCCGGAGTGTTCGGCGAGGACACGTTCACGGTGAGGTAATCGGCGAGCTCGGCGACGCGGCGGGCGCTGATCCGGTAGTCCTCCGGGGCCTCGTCGAGCGGCGTGATCTTGCTCTTGCCGATGTTCACGCCGACCGGGCAGGTCGGCCAGCGGCCGGACTCACGCAGGGCGCGAAGGCGCACGGCGAGGGCTTCGCTGCCGCCGTTGTTGAAGCCCATGCGATTGATGATCGCGCCATCCTCGGGGATGCGGAACATGCGGGGCTTGGGGTTGCCGGGCTGCGGGTGGGCGGTGACCGTGCCGACCTCGACGAAGCCGAAGCCGAGGGTGGGCCAGAAGGGGATGGCGACCCCGTTCTTGTCGAGACCCGCGGCCAGGCCGACCGGGCCTGCGAGGCGCACGCCGAACGCGTCCCGCGCGAGTGACGGCGCGGGCTTGCCCATCGTCAGGCTCGCCAGACCACCGAGAGCACCCGGAGCCGCGGAAAGCAGGCCCAGGGTTCGTTCGTGAGCGGTCTCGGCATCCATCGAAAAGATGACACGGCGCGTGAGCGGCCAGCCGAGATTGAGCATCAGTCCTCGCCCCGGTCCTGCCAGGCTTCGCGAAGTACGGGCAGGCTGCCCATGAAGTAGTCGGCAAACGACCACAGCGTGACGAGGGTCACCACGACCATCGTTCCCCACCCGATCTGGTCCGTCGGCAGCTCCGGCTGGAGCTTGCCCGCGACGAGTGCGAGGAAGATGATCTGGGTGCCCACACCCTGGACCACCGCCTTGATCTTGCCCGAGCGGCGAGCGGCGATGACCACATTGCGCGTCGCGGCGACGGTGCGGAAGAAGCTGACCGAGCTGTCCCGGTAGAAGATCGCCATGATCATCCACAGGTCAGCGACGCCGATCGCGTACAGGCCCAGGAACAGCGTGTAGCGGGAGAAGGCGTCCGAGAACGGGTCGAACAGCTTTCCGAAGTCGCTCACAGCACCGTAGTCACGGGCGATCTTGCCATCGAGCAGATCCGTGAGCTCGAGCAGCAGCGCCAGGACGGCGGCCGTGACCACGCCCCAGATCGTATCCGTCACCAGCACAGCCACGGCCAGAGGCGCCAGGGGCAGCCTCGCCAGGGTGATCAGGTTGGGGTCGATGGGCGGCGGTGTGGCCATGTTGCCGCCTCATCACACTCCCCCCCCGCGTCGTCAACCGCGTCCAGTTGCGTTTCTGGCGTCGAAACCGGGGGAGTGAAGATGTACTGCACCGCGGAGCCCACCGAGAGCATCAGCGTGAAGGTGCCCAGGATCAGGCCAACGCTGGGCCAGTGCACACCCAGCCACGGGCCGTGGAACAGCAGCACGCCGATGGCCGTGCCCTCGAAGCTGATCATCCAGCGGCCCATGAGGTTGGGTTCGTAGGTGAAGCCGGAGAAGCGCGCGCGCCACCAGAATACGGCGATGAACGTCGTGCGCGTCATCAACAGCCAGAACAGCCACCCCGGCGCCCAGCCGACGATCCACAGCGAGGCCCAGGTGAAGTCGGCGAGGCACTTGTCGGCGGTCGGGTCGAGCCAGTCGCCAATCTTCTCGGGTGCATCGAGCTTCTTCGCGAGCCAGCCGTCGAAGAGGTCGGTGAACGCGGCGCCGATGAACATCCAGAACGCGAGCCAGTGGTGACCCTGGATGAGGATGTAGCCCACGAGCGGGCCGGCGAAGCCGCGCGAAGCGGTGAGGATGTGGGGAAGCCAGCGCATTGGCGCGCTCATATCGTGGAGCGTCGGAGCGCGCGCGGATACAGTTGTCCGCTCGGGAGGGTCCATGGCCCACATCACCACCGACTACCTCGTCATCGGTGCCGGCGTCGCCGGCATGTGGTTCGCGCTCGAAGCCGCGCAGCACGGCACCGTGACCTTGATCACCAAGGCCGAGTTCGGGGAGTCGAACAGTCGCTACGCGCAGGGCGGTATCGCTGCGGTGTGGGACGAGGACGACGACTTCGAGAGCCACGTCCAGGACACGCTGATCGCCGGAGCGGGACTGTGTCGCCGTGAGGCCGTCGAGGTCACCGTGCGCGAGGGACCGGCGGTCATTCGTCGTCTCATCGAGCTTGGCACCCGCTTCACCCGGAGCCACGACGAGCCCGGCGAGTACTCGCTGCACCGCGAGGGCGGACACTCCGCCCGTCGCATCCTGCACGCGGACGACCTCACCGGCGCCGAGATGGTGCGCGCTCTCGGAGAGGCCTGCCGGGCGCACGAGCGCATCAGCATTGCCACGCACCAGACGGCGATCGACCTGATCACCTCCAAGTGGCTGGCGCGCCAGCGCGGCGACATTCCCGAGGAGCACAACCGGGTGCTCGGCGCCTACGTGCTCGACGAGAAGCGCGACGAGGTCGATACGTACTCGGCCCGCGCGGTGGTGCTCGCGACCGGCGGAGCGGGCAAGGTCTACCTGTACACGACCAACCCCGATGTCGCGACGGGCGACGGCATCGCCATGGCCTACCGGGCCGGTGCCCGCGTCGCGAACATGGAGTTCGTCCAGTTCCACCCGACCTCCCTGTTCCATCCGCGCGCGAAGAGCTTCCTGATCTCCGAGGCCCTGCGCGGAGACGGGGGACTGCTGTACGACGCGGACGGGCGGCGCTTCATGCCCGACTACGACGAGCGCCTCGAGCTCGCGCCGCGCGACATCGTGGCGCGCGCCATCGACGCCGAGCTCAAGCGCACCGGCCGCGACTGCGCGTACCTGGACATGACGCACCTGCCAGCCGAAGAGCTCGAGCGGCGCTTCCCGAACATCGACGCGCGGCTCAAGTCGCTGGGCATCGACATGTCGAAGGAGCGAATCCCGGTGGTCCCGGCCGCGCACTACTTCTGCGGCGGTGTGCAGACGAACCTCCACGGCGAGTCCAACGTCGAGAACCTGTTCGCCATCGGTGAGAGCTCGTGCACGGGCCTGCACGGCGCCAACCGCCTGGCCTCGAACTCGCTTCTCGAGGCGTGCGTGTTCGCGACGCGCGCCGCCGAAGCCCTCGGGGCTCGCGAGCTTCCGCCGGCGGAGGCGCTCCCCGAGTGGAACCCGGGCTCCGCGGTCGACTCCGACGAGCTCGTCGTGATCACGCAGACCTGGGAAGAGATCCGACGGTTCATGTGGAACTACGTCGGCATCGTGCGCACGCATCGCCGTCTCAAGCGCGCCCAGCGCCGCATCCACCTGATTCGCGACGAGATCGACCGCTACTACTGGGACTTCCGCATCACCTCGGACCTCGTCGAGCTGCGCAACCTGGTCAAGGTCGCCGAGATGGTCGTCGAATGCGCGCTCATGCGTCGCGAGAGCCGCGGGCTGCACTACACGCTGGACTTCCCGGAGTCCGACCCGCGGTGGATTCACGACACCACGGTCATGCACCGCTACTAGGCGCTACTCGCAGTAGGGGATGTAGTCCCGGCAGGCCGGACAGCTCGAGCCGGCGCCGGTACAGCTGCCTTCGGAGCACGTGCCGGTGTCGAAGCAGGTCTCCGCGCAGACGTAGGTCTCGGCGGCCGTCCAGATGCACGCCTCCGTAGATGCGCAGCCCTGGGCTTCGGGGTCACAGGGCTCGAACTCGCTCGTGCCGCAGGCGAGCAGCGCGAGCAGCGGCAACCACCTCATCCGTCGCCGCCTGCGCGGCGCTTGTCCCGCGTGGGGAAGGGCACGACCAGGCCGCGCGGCGGTGCGGGACCCTCCACGCTGACCACGGCGTTGTGGCCGCACACGTGGCACTGCTCGTGAACCTCGACGACCAGCGCGCCGGAGTCGCTGGGCTTGCGGATGCACGGCGTCTGCAGCGCGCGCTGCTTGCAGGTCGGGCACCAGGAGAAGCGGGCGCGGTGCCCCACGGCGAGGGTGACCGCGGTCGGGCAGTGGGGGCAGGCCATGACCTCGTAGGTACGGTCCTCGGGCTTCGGCAGCTCGACCAGGTTCGCGCGGCACGCCGGACAGCGGCGCTGCGCGCGTAGCGAGAACGCCGCCGACGCGAAGATCACGCCCGCGATCGACAAGATCGCGATCCAGGTCAGCGGGTTCAACACAGCCGCTCCGCGATGGGCGTGGCGGTGCCGATCAGGGCCTCGATGTCGTCGATCTCGCGCGGTACCTCGTGGGTGAGGCGCTCGGGGCCCGCCTCGTGCACAGCGATGTCGTCCTCGATGCGGATGCCGCCGAACCCGATCCACCGCTCGGCGGCATCGAAGTCGACGAGGTCCGCGAACTCGGCGCGCAGGCCCGGGTCCCGGAGGATGGCGGGCACCACGTAGAAGCCCGGCTCGATGGTGACGACCCAGCCCGCCTCGAGGGGCAGGTCGAGGCGAAGGTTGCGGGTGCCGAAGGGCGCGGGACGCCCCTGACCCGCGGGATATGCGGGGAGGTCGCCGAAGTTCTCAAGGTCGTGGACGTCGAGACCGAGCAGGTGGCCGACGCCGTGGGGGAAGAACAGGGCGTGCGCATGGCGCTCGAGGACGGCGTCCACCGAGCCCGTGGCCAGGCCCTCGTCGACGAGGAACTGCGCGATGACCCGAGACGAGATGTCGTGCACCTCGCGGTAGCGGCGACCGACAGTGCATGCGGCGATGCTCGCCTTCTCGGCCTCGAGCACGGCCTCGTAGGCGGCGCGCTGGCGCGCGGAGAAGGTCCCGGAGACCGGCCAGGTGCGGGTGATGTCGACGCCATAGCCGCTGGCCACCTCACCGCCGCCGTCCAGCAGCAGCAGGTCGCCCGCCTCGACGATGCCGTGGTGGTCGTGGTTGTGCAGGACCTCGCCGCGACGGGTGAGGATCGTGCCGTAGCCAGGCACGGCATGGTGCATGGCGAGCACGGCCTCGAACAGCACGGTGAGTGCATGCTCGGACTCACCCGGACGCGTCGCCGCCATCACCGCGCGGTGCGCGAGGGCCGAGACCCGCGCGGCTTCGCGCATCTCATCGAGCTCTTCGTCGGTCTTGGCGCGCCGGTGGCGAATCACCGCCGCGACCACCGCCTCGTCGCCGTGCTGTCGGCCGTAGGCGAGGGGACCGGCGAGCTTCGCGGCCCGGGCGTTGACCGAGGCGTCGGCGACAGCGAGGGTGCGGACCCCGCGAACGACCCGCGACTCGAGCTCGGAGATGTCGGCGACCGCCTCGACACCCAGGCGATCGGCCAGCGCCTCGGGGCCGGGGGTGGGGCCGTGCCACAGCTCGTCCTCGGGACCGGGCACCGGCACGAACAAGGTGGTGCCGCCTTCCTCGATCAGCGCCGCCGCGTCGGGGCCGGCGTAGCCAACGTAGTAGAGGAAGTTGCTGTCCTGCCGGAAGGGCAGGTGGTTCATGGGCAGGTTGCGCGCGCGCGTGCCGTTGCCGAACAGGAGCACCGGGCCGCCGACGTCGGCGATCAGGCGCTCTCGGCGGGCGCGGTGGGTCGAGGGAGCGATCATGGCGCCTTCCTAACCGATCCACGATGCGCTGAGGCACGCGATCCTCCGGCATTTTCGCTGAATCGCGGTTCACCGTTCGGCAGGCGCGCTGCAGGGTGCCACCCGGGTGAGTGGCACCCCCGCTCGGTCACTTGGCTTCGGGAATCGGGCCGCCGAACAGGTCGCTGCGGACCTCGTCGAGCAGCGCCATGAACAGCTCCTCTTCCTCGAGCAGACGGGCCCGGGCCTTCTCGCGACCCTGTCCGAGGCGCTCGTCACCCATCGAGTACCAGGCGCCGGCGCGCTGAACTCGGCCCGTCTCCTCCGCGAGGTCGAGCAGGTCGCCCGCCGGACAGATGCCTCGGCCGTAGATGATCTCGACCTCGACGGTCTTGAACGGCGGTGCGAGCTTGTTCTTGACCACGCGCACGCGCACCTTGTTGCCGATGTGCTCGGTGCCTTCCTTCACGGCGCCGATCCGCCGGATCTCGAGGCGCACGGAGCTGTAGAACTTGAGCGCGTTGCCGCCGGTGGTGACTTCGCCGTTGCCCCAGGTCACTCCGATCTTCTGGCGCACCTGGTTGATGAACACCACCATCGTGCCGGTCCGCGAGGTGATGCCAGTGAGCTTGCGCAGTGCCTGGCTCATCAGCCGTGCCTGCAGGCCCACGTGGCTGTCGCCCATCTGGCCCTCGATCTCGGCCTGTGGGGTCAGCGCGGCGACGCTGTCGACGACGAGGAGGTCGATGGCACCGCTGCGCACGAGCGTCTCGGTGATCTCCAGCGCCTGCTCGCCGCTGTCGGGCTGGCTCACGAGTAGCTGATCGACGTCGACACCGAGCTTCTTCGCATAGCTCACGTCGAGGGCGTGCTCTGCATCGACGAACGCGGCGATGCCTCCGGCGCGCTGGACCTCGGCGATGAGCTGCAGCGTGAGGGTGGTCTTGCCGCTCGACTCGGGGCCATAGACCTCGATGACGCGCCCTCGGGGCAGGCCTCCGATGCCGAGTGCCCGGTCGATGGCCAGTGAGCCGGTGGACACCGTGGCGACGGACTGCTGCGCCTGTTCGCCGAGGCGCATGACGGTGCCGGCACCGAACTGCTTGTCGAGGGTGGAGAGGGCGCCTTCGAGCGCCTTGTGCTTGTCAGGGGTGTGCATGCGGAACTCCTTGCATGTGCGATGACGCGAGACGTCGCGTCGGGTTGGGCGCGCTGGCGGAGACGCAGCCGCACGCGGTCGCCCTCCCCAGCGCAAGAGACGAGATGGAGGGCCACGTCGGAGTGCGAGCCGTCGCGCCACTCGACGACGGCGAAGTCGCCCTCGATGCGGTCGACGGTGCCGGCGAGCACGAGGCCGAACCAGAGGCCGAGCCTCATGCGACCCCCTCGGCCGGGCGAAAGGCGAGAGCCTCGGCGATGTGGGCTTGTCCGACGCGGGACACCCCGTCGAGGTCGGCGAGCGTGCGCGCCACCTTGCGAATGCGGGCGGCCGCGCGGCCGGTCAGGTGATGGGCCCGCATGCCGCGCGCGAGCAGATCGCGCGCCTCGCCGGTCAGCGGCGCGAACGCATCGAGCTCGGAGGGGCCGAGGCGCCCGTTCGGGGCGCGCTGTCCGCGAAGGCGCTGCCGTTCGCGGGCGCGAACGACCCGGTCCCTGACCGCGTCGGAGCTCTCGCCGCGTGGACCCTCGAGGAGCGCGTGCGTGTCGACGGGAGACAGCTCCACGTGCAGGTCGATGCGGTCGAGGATGGGGCCGGACAGCCTGCGGCGATAGCGATGGACGTCGTGGTCGCTGCACACGCAGGGCACGGGACTGCCGCGGCGTCCGCACGGGCAGGGGTTGGCGGCCATCACGAGGGTGAGCGCCGCCGGGTACTCCACACTGCCTTCCGCACGCGTGATGCGGACGGTGCCGTCCTCGAGCGGTTCGCGGAGCACCTCGAGGACGCTCCGGCGGAACTCGGCGGCCTCGTCGAGGAACAGCACCCCGTGATGGGCGAGGCTCACCTCCCCGGGACGCAGCGTGCGGTCGCCGATGAGACCGGCCACCGTCACGCTGTGGTGGGGCGCGCGAAACGGTCGGCCGCAGTCCAGCGCGGAGAGTGTGTCCAGGCCCGCGGCGCTCCGCACACGAGCGGTCTCGAGCGCCTCCTCGAAGCGCAGAGGCGGAAGGATGGTGGGCAGCCGTCGCGCGAGCATGGACTTTCCGCACCCGGGAGGGCCCATGAGCAGCAGGTGATGGGCGCCGGCGGCGGCGATCTCCAGGGCGCGCCGGGCAACGGGTTGGCCCTTCACCTCGGCGAGGTCGAGGCTGTGGGGCGCGGACGCCGGGTTCGGCGGCTCGGCATGCGGGAGCTCGGACTCGTCCCGCAGGTGAGCGACGACGGCATACAGGTCGCGTGCTTCGCGGACTTCGACGCCGGGGACGACGGCGGCCTCGCCCGCAGAGTCGCGCGGGAGGATGAGCGCGCGTCCCGTGTCCCGGGCGAGCAGGCCCAGCGACAGGGCGCCTCGCACCGGACGCAGCTCTCCGCCGAGCGACAGCTCGCCAGCCGTGAGCACCCGAGCGAGGGAGGCCTCCGGAAGCACGCCCGACGCGGCGAGCACGGCCAGCGCGATCGGCAGGTCGAGGGCGGTACCTTCCTTGCGTACGTCGGCTGGCGCGAGGTTGACGACGATGCGCATGCGCGGGAACTCGAAGCCGGCGCTGACGATGGCGGACCGCACCCGCTCGGCGCTCTCCTTCACCGCGCTAGCGGGCAGTCCGACCACCGCGATCGACGGGAGCCTGCGAAGCAGGTCCACCTCGACGTCGATGGGCACCGCATCGACCCCGTGAATCGCTCCCGAGAGCGCGCACACCGCCATGTCTCCTCCGTGGATGCGGAGGGTCCAAAGCGAGCGCCGTGCCAGCGGGCCGGAATCGGTTCGATGCCCTGTTCATGAGGGTCGACGCTAGAGTGGGCTCGGCGCTGATCGTCGAAGAACGACGAAGCCGATCGGCGCGGTTGCGGCGATCGGCTCGGCTACATCGGTGTCAGCGCCGAGTTCGACGCTTTTCGACGGTTTTCGTCACTCCTCGAGGAGGTGACGACCCGCGGGCTTCTTGGCGATGAGCTCGCCGCGGCGCGCGACGATCTCACCGTTGATGAGCACCAGCTCCGGCTTCGGCGCGGCCTCGCGCTGGAGGTAGGGGGACCACCCGGCGCTCGACAGCAGGTCCTTGTCCGTGACGCGCGTGAGCTCGCCCTCGGAGAACAGGACCAGGTCGGCGTCTGCACCCTTCTCGATACGGCCCTTGTTCTCGAGGCCGAAGATGCGGGCCGGCGCTTCGCAGCACAGGCTGGCGAGCAGCTCGAGAGACAGGCGGCCGTACTTCACGGCTGAGAGCATCAGCGGGAACAGCAGCTCCGCGCTGGGGATGCCCTCGGTGCTGCCGTTGCTGAACGCGGAGGGCATGTGGTCCGAGGCGAGGCAGTCCAGGCGACCGCGCTTCATCGCGGTCCACAGGGTCTTGCGGTCGTGCTCGTCGCGCACCTGCGGGAAGGTCTTGACGGGCGCGGGCTCGGTGTCGCTCGACAGGAACAGGTGGTGCGGGGTGACGCCGGCGGTCACCGGCAGCTGACCGCGCACCGGATCGAGAAGGTCCAACTCCTCGGCCGTCGACAGGTGCATCAGGTGCATCCGCGTCGACGCGTTGCGCGCCGAGGCCACGACCTCGCGAGCGGCAGGGTCCGCGGCGTGTGCCACGTCGGAGAGCTGAACGCCGAGCACACCACGGTTGGCGAGCAGGGACTTCACGTGCTCCGCGGGCACGTGCAGGCCGTCCGAACGCTCACCCAGGTAGGCAAGGGCGCCGAGGATCAGGCCTTCATCCACCGCGGCGTCGAGCTCGGGACCGTTGTTGCCATTCGCCGCGCCCCACAGGGCGTAGTTCACCCAGGAGCGGCCGCTGGCTCGGTCCAGGCGAGCCTTGGCGCTCTGGCGGTCCACGACCGGGCTGTCGCCCCAGGGCAGGGAGATGACGCTGGTCACGCCACCGGTGACGGCCGCACGGGACTCGGCCTCCCAGGTGTCCTCGGAGCGCGGATCGAAGACCGCGCCCGTGTCGATGACGCCCGGAATGAGGAAGCGTCCGATCGCACTGATCTCGTCGCGCGCACGGCGCGGAGGGCGCGGCCCGACGTAGGCAATCTTTCCGTTCTTGAGCGCGACGTCGGCGACTTCGCGACCCATGGAGGTGACGAGGGTAGCGTCACGGAGGATGAGGTCGTACACGAGCTCCCCTGGCGATAGCAGCCCTCACACCTACCCTGCACCATCGAGACCGACAACTCCTGCACCATAGGGGACCATGACACGGATGTCGCGGTGCCCGCGGCTCGCGGCTTGGTGGTTTTTATTGGGCCTTGGAGCATGGTTATCGGTCTTACGGGTTGTTCGGAGGGCTGCTTCGTGCTTGCTGGGCGCTTGCTGTTGCGCGCGTGCAATTATTGTGGTTTTAGCTTTGTTTTGGGGGAGATGAGTCGATGGGTTCCGCATGCTCGTGCACGGCACCATGACACAGATGTCGCGGTTTTCGTCTTCATCCGCGCGCAGTCATTCTCGTCATGTTCGTGTGATGTTGATGAATAGCCGATTTTCGAGCATCCGAGGCGTGTCTGGCACGGTGTTCGCATGCGGTTTCTGACGGAGATGCAAAGCTTTGCGGCACCGGCCGAGCCGGCACCGCAGGAGAAGCCCGGCCCCCTCTGGGGTCGGGCTTTCTTGCGTCTGCGATCGCCGATGCTGCGGGACCCAGGCGGGTCTTCGGCTGCGAACGCGCCGTCGCTCGCGGTATAAGCGCCGCCATGCTTCCCAACGTCTCGCACAGCGACCATCCCCTCGACCTCCGTGCCGTGGCCCGAGACCTCTGGCCAGGTGGCACCCTCGACTTCTGGCAGGGGCGCAGCGCGCCCGAGCCGGACCTCGTCTTCTGGCCAGAGTCCGACGACGAGGTCTTGGCCGTGCTTCAGGCGGCCACTGCCGAGGGCATCGCGGTGGTTCCGTATGGGGCCGGAAGCGGGGTCTGCGGAGGTGCGCGCGGGGGCTACGGTCGCTGGGTGCTGGACGTGAAGCGCCTCGACCACATTGGCGAGCTCGACGAGCTGCGCCGCACCGTCGACGTCGAGGCTGGGGTCAATGGCCAGCACCTCGAGGACTGGCTCAACGAGCGCGGCTACACCCTCGGGCACTCGCCCTCGTCGATCTGGTGCTCCACCGTGGGTGGTTGGGCGGCGGCCCGCGGTGCCGGACAGTTCTCGAGTCGCTACGGCGTGTTCGAGGACATGGTGCTGTCGCTCACGTGCGTATCGCCCGGGCGTGGACGGTTCACGGTGGGGGAGGGCGGAGATGCCCCCGACGAGTGGATGGAGCTGCTCCTCGGCTCGGAGGGCACCCTTGGCGTGATCACGCGCATGCGGCTGCGCGTGTGGCCGCTTCCCGAAAAGCGCTGGCTTCGCGGCTACAAGGTGGACGACGTCGACACCGCCGTGCGCTGCATGCGCCGACTGATGCAGGCCGAGCTGCACCCGGCGGTCGTGCGTCTCTACGACCCGGTCGACACCCGGATCGGCGGCAAGACCAAGCCCAAGAAGGAGCACGGGTCCGGCCAGGCTTCCTTCCTCAAGAAGTGGCTGGGTGCCGTCGACGGGCTGCCCCCGGTGCGCAAGCGTCTGCTGGCGTTGCCGCTGACCCTTCCCGGGGTGCTCAACAAGATTGCCGACCGCATCTCGGGAAGCTGCTTGCTCATCGTCGGCTGGGAAGGCGATGCCGAGGTCGTCGACGCGCTGTCTGCGGCGGGGCACGCCCTGCTCTGCGAAGAGGCCGAGGACCTTGGTGAGAGCCCCGGCGAGCGCTGGTTCCACAGCCGCCACGCCGTGTCCTACAAGCTGGCGCCGATCTTCGAGCGCGGGGGTTTCGCGGACACCATGGAGGTCGCCATGCGCTGGGACGCGATGGTCCCGGTGTACGAGGCGGTGCGCGACGCCGTCAGCGAGACCGCGGTGATCATGGCGCACATGAGCCACCTCTACCCCGAGGGCGGCTCCATCTACTTCAGCTTCGCTGGCAAGGGCGACCGCGACACCTACGACCAGACCTGGAAGAACGCCCTGGCGGCGGTGGAGGCGTCCGGCGCGACGACGACCCACCACCACGGCGTCGGGCGCCTCAAGGCGGAGGTCGCGACCCGAGAGGCCGGCGCCGCGCGGGTGGGGTGGGAGCGTGCGAAGGCCGAGCTCGATCCGGCGGGCATCCTCAACCCGGGCAACGTGTTCGTGGACGCGCCCGTCGTCGACGCCAAGCCCCCAGCCGAGCCCAGCGTGGCGGATGGGCTCGTGGTCGCCTCGGTCGCAGCGGGTGCGGACGGCCTCTCCGAGGCGGCTGCCGCGCGCGAGCTCGAGGTGCAGTTTCCCTGGGCTGGCGACGCTCCGGCTCGCTGGCATCGCAAGCGCTGGGAAGTGGCGTGGACCGAGGTGTCGGGTACCGTCGACGGACATTTCTGCTGGCTGGGGCGGGGTCCGCGCAGCGCCGCGGGTCCGGACCTGCGCCGGGTCGTCGCCGAGGCCGAGGATGCCCGCGTCGCGGTGCCGGCGGTGCCCTTCGGCAGCCGCTGGATGGGGCGCGCGAAGGTCGAAGCCCCATGGAGCGTCGCGAGGGACCTGCTTCGCTCCGACCTGCGTCCGGCCGTGCTCACCGTGGAGGGCGACGAGCTCGTCGTCGGCTTCCGCGGGCCGGCAGCCGAGGTCCTGGGCGCGCTGGCGAGCCGTCGGGTGCCCGGCGGCCTGACCGCGTGCGAGTACCGCGCTTTTCCGCTAGCCAGCGGTCCGCTCCAGCCCTGCGAACCCCAGGATCCGCGCGCCGTCGCGGTCACCGAGCTCGATGTGCTCATGCCCCGGGAGACGACGTGAGCGCTGAACTGTCGACGTGTGCATTGTGTCCGCGGCTGTGTCGTCCGGCCTGTCCCGTGACCACGGGCACCGGTCGCGAGGCCGCGGTGCCGACCTTCCTCGCCGGCATGGCCATCGAGCACGAGCGCGGACGCATCGAGGCCGAGCTCGCCGAGGCCGCCCTCAGCTTGTGCACGGACTGTGGTGCGTGCGAAGCCCACTGCCACATCCACCATCCGCTGCCCGAGCTCCTCCGCGACGCGCGGTTCGAGGCGTCGGTCGAGCGGGTGTTTGAGCCCGTGGCGGCCATCGAGGGCGATGCCGAGGTTGTCGCGGTCGAGGCGGACGAGCGACCGCTCGCGGAGGTCGTCGCGCGCACGCTCGGGGTCGAGGTCGCGCGGTGGAAGACCCGCGACCGCTTCGGGGCGGCGCACCTCGACTCTCGAGGCTGGGACCCGGAGCCGCTGATTCGCGCGGCCGAGGGCCGGCGCATCATCGTCGCGGACGGGGGCGTCGCGCAGGCTCTCGAGCGCGCGGGAATCGCTGTCGAGTGGCTCACGGAACTCGTCGAGCGCGATGGCTGCACAGGAAGCTGTGCCGACGGGGGCGAGCGGCCACTGGCCTGTTGCGGTGGGGGCGGGCCCCTTCCCGTGCACCATCCCGAGGATGCCCAGCGCGTGGCGCGCGCCTATCACCGACGGTGGGAGGGCGGTGTGCTCTCCGATGCCCGCTGCCGCGGCCACCTGCGCAGCGCGGGATTCGAAGCGCGCGACGTGCTCGACGAGCTGCTGGAGGCCGAGTGAGGCGCGTCTGCCTCATCGTCAACCCGCGCTCCGCGGCGGGCTCGACCTCGCGTCGCTTCGCGGAGATCGCGGATGCCGCCGATCGGCAGCTCGAGGCCTGGGACATGCGCAAGACCGAGCGCGCGGGCCACGCCACCGAGCTCGCACGGCAGGCGATCGACGAAGGCTTCGACGCGGTGGTCGCCGTGGGCGGTGACGGCACCGCCAATGAGGTGATCAACGGGTTCTTCGAGGATGGCGTGCCTGTCGAGACCGAGGCCCACTTCGCGGTGGTCCCGGCCGGAACGGGCTGTGATCTGGTGAAGACGCTGCACATGCCGCGGGACCTGGACAAAGCCTTTGCGCTCGTCCACGAGGGAGACGCGCGCGCCACCGACGTCGTGTGTGCGCGGTTCATCGGGCCCGACGGCGAGCCGGCTGCGCGCATGGGCATCAACGTGATCGGCTTCGGCATGGAAGGGGAGGTCGTGGCCCGCGCCAATGCTTCCTCCAAGCGCTTCGGCGGGACCCTGACCTTCCTCGGCGCGACCGTCTCGTCGCTGCTCGCCTACACCCCCGCGCCGGTCGAGCTCGTGTGGACCGATGCCGATGGCGCCGAGCAGTCGTGGTCGGGGGAGCTGGTGAACATGTTCCTCGCCAACGCCGAGTACGCAGGTGGGGGCATGTGGCTCGGCAAGGGCGCGCAGCTCGATGACGGGTTGATGGAAGTGACGCTCATCCCGAAACTGCCGCTCCGACGCCTGTCTCGGAGCCTGCCGCATCTTTATTCCGGGCACCCCGAGCGTGTACGGGGTATCCAGCGGTTCCGCGCCTCCAGGGTGGCTGCGGTGAGCACCGGCAGCCATCCGGTGCTCATCGACATCGATGGAGAGCAGCCGGGTCGTCTCGACGCGAGCTTCGAGGTCGTACCTCGCTCCGTCGGCGTGATCTTCGGGCCTCCTGCGTAAAGGGAAAGTTTCCCTTCCATTTTGGAGAATGCGTCCGCGGATCTGCAGAATTTGGACTTTTCTGTGGCTTCTCCGTGATTCGCCTGAAAAAAAGTGCCTAGAAAGGCTTGCCTGACCAGGTGCGACCTTCTAAATAGGCATCGTCGGTCCAACCCGGTACCTGAACGGCGCTTCAGCGAATTGGTCTCTTTACAAGGGATTAATGGCTTGGGGCGCTTGTCCAACTTAAGAGACCGGCGCGAACCGCAGAATTTCGAGAATTCGAATCTCTAGCACCTGCGTTTTCCGCACGGAGGAGAACCCATGAACAAGGCTGACCTGACCGAGAAGCTCGCCGAGCGCGCCAGCATCCCGAAGGTGAAGGCTGCGAACTACATCAACATCCTGACCGACGCCATTCGCGAGGCGCTGGTCGAGGGCGAGAAGGTCACCATCTCTGACTTTGGTACCTTCAACGTCTCGGATCGTAGCGGCTTCATCGGCCACAACCCGAAGACGCAGGACCCGATGCCGGTTCGCCCCGTGCGCATCCCGGTGTTCCGCGCCGGCAAGGGCCTCAAGAACGCCCTGAACGCCCGCGACTGATATCGCGGTAGTGCCGTTCGAGACCTCGGCTTCGGCCGGGGTCTCGTTGCTCAGGGGGGCCGACCTCAGGTCGCGTCGTGTCACGTTTGCGCACGCCGAGCGACCAGTGGTTTACAACAATGGCCTCTCGGAGGGTCTTCATGGACCAGGTTCGTACACAGGATCTTCCCGACCTCGGCAATGGACGCCTGGTCCGCCTCGCGGCGGAGGCCTCGATGCCGTCACGCTTCGGGGAGTTCCGTGTGGTGGCGTTCGAGTCGGTCGACGGCAAGGAGTACGGCGCCGTCGTCAAGGGTGAGGTCCGCGGTGAGCGCGGCGTGCCGGTGCGTCTGCACAGCGAGTGCTTCACCGGCGACCTCATGGGCTCGTACCGCTGTGACTGCCGCGACCAGCTCGAAGCGGCGCTCGAGTTCATCGGGCAGGCCGAGCGGGGTGCGGTGCTCTACCTCCGTCAGGAGGGGCGCGGCATCGGCCTCGCCAACAAGATCCGCGCCTACGCGCTCCAGGACGCCGGCCTCGACACGGTCGAAGCCAACCTCGCCCTCGGCTTCGAGGACGACCAGCGGACCTACGACATCGCTGCGCAGATGCTCGAAGAGCTGGGCATCGTCTCGGTGCAGCTGCTCACCAACAACCCCAAGAAGTGGGAAGGACTCCTGCGGCACGGCATCGACGTCGAGGGACGGGTGCCGCACCAGATGGAGCCGAACGAGCACAACGTGGACTACCTGCGCACGAAGAAGGAGAAGTCGGGGCACCTGCTGTAGGCAGGTGGCCGAGCGCTCTCATCGCGGGCCATCGCGCTTCATGGGTCATGAACTGGCCCTCGGACCGCCGTAGCTCCGCGTCCGACAGGTCAGCGCAGGTCGTAGCGCTTGATCTTCTCGTACAGCGTGCGCAGGCCGATGCCGAGGTACTCGGCGGTCAGCCGACGGTTGCCGCCACAGTGATCGAGGGCCTGACGAATGGCCTCGCGCTCGGCTTCCTCCATGGTCGGCGGACCGCTGTTGCTGGCGCTGGCCGGCTGGGGTCCCCCCATGGTCTCGAGCCATGCGGCTTCCAGCTCCTGGCCGGAGGAGAGGATGGCGGCACGCTCGAGGGCGTTGGCCAGCTCTCGCACGTTGCCGGGCCAGGCACGCTTCTCGATGGCGGCTTCCGCGGCAGCCGAGAGCCGCAGACCCGGGCGACCGAGCTCGGCGGAGATGCGCTGGAGCAGCGTGCGGGCGAGAGGGAGCAGGTCCTCCTTGCGCTCGCGCAGCGGCGGAACCTTGATCGGGAACACGGCGAGTCGGTAGTACAGATCCTGGCGGAAGCTGCCCTCGGCGACGGCCTCTTCGAGGCGGCGGTTGGTCGCTGCGACCCAGCGCACGTCCGCGGTGAGCGTCTGGGTGCCGCCGACGCGCTCGAAGCGGCGGTCCTGCAGCACGCGAAGGAGCTTCGCCTGAAGCGGCGGTGCGAGCTCACCGACCTCGTCGAGGAAGAAGGTGCCACCCTCGGCCAGCTCGAGGCGGCCGCGCTTGCGGGCGGCGGCGCCCGTGAAAGCTCCGCGCTCGTGGCCGAAGAGCTCGGACTCGAGCAGCTCGGCGTTGAGGCCGGCGCAGTTGATGGCGACGAATGGACCCTTGCGACCGGACTGCTCGTGGAGGGTGCGGGCGGCGACTTCCTTGCCGACGCCAGACTCGCCGAGCAGGAGCACGGTCGCCTGGGTCGGCGCCACGCGGGCCAGGGCCTCGACGACCGGACCCATCGCCGGTGCACCCCAGCTCAGGCGGATCGGGGGGGGCGCTGCTGCCTCGACGGCATTTCGCAGGGCGCGGTGCTCCAGCGCACGCTCGACCACGGCGCGCAGGGCCGCCGGGCTGGGGAGCGGCTTCTCGATGAAGTCATGCGCGCCCTCACGCATGGCCTCGACGGCCACCTCGACGTTGCCGTGGGCGGTGAGCATCACGACCTGGAGGTCGGGCTGCTGCATGCGCGCGCTTCGCAGCAGCTCCATTCCGTCCATGCCCGGCATCTTCAGGTCCGTGAGCATGAGGTGGAACTGGGAGCGCTGCACCTCCTGCAGAGCCTGCTCGCCGTTCGGTGACTCGACGACGTCGTGCCCAGACAGGGTGAGCGTGTCAGCGAGAAAGCTGCGAACACCTTCTTCGTCGTCGACGACGAGGATGCGGGCCATCAGGAACCTCCCAGGGTGAGCGTGAACACCGCGCCGCCGCCGGGGTGATCGGCGGCGGTAATGGTGCCGTGGTGGGCGTGGGCGATGCGGCTGGCGATGGCGAGGCCAAGGCCGGTGCCGCGGGTGCGAGTGGTCGCGAACGGTGCGAACAGCTCCTCGGGCTTGGCGCCCTGGAGCCCCGCGCCGCGGTCGCGGACCGTGAACTGGAGCTTCTTGCCGACGACCGAGACGCCAAGATCGACGGGCTCGTCCCCGCCGGCCTGCAGCGCGTTGGTCACGAGGTTGCCGACCGCTCGGATGACGAGGCCGCGGTCCAGCGACCACGTGAGCCCGGAGGGGCAGTCGACCTTCACCTGGGGACGGGAGCCGACGATCTCTTCGACCAGCTCGTCCACCTGGACGTCGCGTCGGCGGATCTCGGCGCGTCGGGCGTAGGCGAGCAGCGAGTCGATGAGCTGCTGCAGGCGCTCGGCCTCGCTCACCACCCGGTGGGCCCGGCGCTGGTGGGGACTGTCGGCGAGCAGCTCCTCGAGGAGCTGTGCGTGACCCTTGAGCGAGGCGAGGGGATTCTTGATCTCGTGAGCGAGCACCGCGGACATCTCACCCATCTGCGCGAGGTGCTCGCTCGCGGCGAGGTCGGCCTGGGCCTTGCGCGCCCGCTCCTCGGTGCGGGCAAGCCAGACACTCGCGAGGACCAGGAGCGAGGCGACGACGAGGGCGACCGCCAGCGACGCCCGGCCGCGCGTGCTCAGCTGCGCGGCGAGTGCCGGGTAGAAGCGCACGACGAGCATCGGCGGGGGCTCGATCTCGAAGGACTCCGCGTGCTCCGGTGGCGGAGGCACGAACATGAGCACGCTGCCGTCTGGCTGGGGGCGCAACGGGCCGGCCTCCGGCTTGCCGAGGGGCGTCGCCTCGCCGGCGCCGAACAGGATCTCACCGCGGCGCGGATACGCGTAGCCCGCGTAGACCAGCTCGGGATGCGACTCCACCATCTCGGCGAGACCCATGGCGGTCGGGGGATAGCCCATCGCGAGGCGGCTGTAGGCATGGCCCTCGGCGGTGACCGTGCCCTGGGCCGCCTGCTCCACCCCGGCGGAGCTCCACCCCACGGTGCCGAGCAGCAGCAGGGCGGTGAACAGGCCCCCGAAGAGGATGGCGCGCTCGATGTTCAGGCTGAAGGGCACTCGGTCTCCTGCGGCACGGGTATGCGAGCACCGTGCCAAGCGGCGCGCAGTCCAGGGAGCCCGATGGCAGCGAGGTCATCGCCGTCGCCGGACTCGCGAGGCTGCGTATTCTGCACGCCTTTCGGCGTGTGCGGCATGCGAAATCCGCATCGGTGCACGGACTGCGCGACTAGCCGAGGAGGGCCATGCCGACGGCACAAGCCGTTTCAGTGCGGAACACCCACTCACCCAGTCCCATGCGGGCGAAGCCGAGTGCGGAGGCGCGGCGCAGCTCGTCGTCGGTGAGGCCGCCCTCGGGGCCGACCAGCAGGGCAGCGGGACCGTCGACCTCACTGCCGCGGGCGCCGCCGGGATGGGCGACGAAGCGCGCGCAGGCTCCGAGTCGCTCACTCGCCTGCTCGAGCGTCGCCAGGGGCAGGATCTCGGGTACGTCGCCGCGCCCGCACTGCTGCGCTGCGGAGCTCGCGATGCGCTCCCAGCGGTCTCCGCGATCGCCCTTGGCGATGGAGCGAGAGAGCAGCAGCGGGTGGATGTGGGTGGCGCCGGCCTCGGTGGCGAGGCGGACCGCGAGGTCCATGGCCTGTCCCTTGGGGATGCCGACCAGCAGGTGACGGGCGTGGACCGGGGCCGCGCGCCGTGGAGCCTCGGTGAGCTCGAGCTCCGCGACGCCCTCGTCGTCCGCGATCAGGGTCGCGGTCGCGACGAGCCCTTCGCCGTCGAACAGCTCGACCTGCTCTCCGGCGGCGATGCGGACGACGCGGAGCAGGTGGTGGGACATCTCGTCCCCGAGGCGCACGCGGCCCTCACGGGGCAGGGGAGCCGCGAAGAAGCGCCTCATGCACGGCGCTCGTAGAGCAACGCGACCCACTCGCCGTCCACGTCCCGCTGGAGCAGCTCGAGGTCGGGGTCGTACAGCTCGCGGACCATGTGCTCCTTGGTGAGCATGATGCCCGCGAGTCCGAGGTAGCGGCCCGTGCACCGCAGCAGCTCCGGGTGGAGATCGACGAGGACCTCTGCGTACAGGTTCGCGAGGCACAGGTCGGCGGGAGCGCACTCGGTGACCGGGGCCTGGGAGAAGGGCACGTCCAGGCCGTTGCGCTCCGCGTGGGCGACGGCGTCCTTGACCGCGTCGGCATCGACGTCGATGCCGCTGGCGATGCAGCCGAGCTTTGCCGCGGCCAGCGCGAGCACGCCCGAGCCGCAACCGACGTCGAGTACGGTGTCGACCTGGTCGGCGAGCTGGTCGACCACCTTGAGCAGCCCACGCGTGGTCTCGTGCGAGCCGGTGCCGAAGCCTTGTCCGGGCTCGATGATCAGCGCGCCTTCGGGCGCATCCCACGGTGGCGCGACGACGAGGCGCTCGCTGACCACGAGAGGCTCGAAGCCCGCCTTCCACGACTCTTCCCAGTCCACGTCGGGCACCGCTTCCCACGCGAGCGACTCGGCCCACGGGCTCACGGCCGCCTCGATCGGCGCCACCTCGGGGTCCTCGAACCAGGCGCGGAGCAGGAACTCTGCCGGGTCTGGCGGTGGCGGGCCGGTGTCCCACGGCTGACGCGGCGGCGGCGCCTCACCGGGGAGGTAGTCCTCCTGCACGCCGGAGGCGCCGGCGCGGTGAAGCGCGCCCGCGGCCGCGCCCTTGTTTCCGGCGCGGACCCGGACCTGCAGCTCCTGCCAGGCCATCAGTGCATGCCCGGCGGCGGCTTCCACGGCGGCGGCTCGGGCATGTTGGCGCCCGCGCTGTGGGCCTCGATGAGGCGGAGCGCGCCGGGGATGCCCTCGGGCTGCACGAAGCTGGAGCCGTGCGTTCCCTGGAGGAAGATGGTCGGCGTACCGAAGATCTTCGCGTCGTCACCGGCCTTGGCGTCGGCGATGACCGCGGCCTCGGTGGCCGGGTCGGTCATGCACGCGTCGAAGGTCGGCAGGTCGAGGCCCGCCTGGCCCGCCATGTGACGCAGCTCGTCCAACGCGAAGTAGCCCTGGTTCTTGAACAGGAGCTCCTGCATCTCCCAGAACTTGCCCTGGGCGTGACCGCACTCGGCGGCCTTCGCGGCGTCGCAGCGGGTCCCGTCACCGGGCTGGAGCGCCGGGTTGCACTTCCCATCCAGCGGAAACACCTTGAAGCGGAGCTGGATCTGTGGGTTGTCGGCGAGCAGACGCTTGAGCTCGACCGCGGCACGCGCGCAGTGCGGGCAGCCGTAGTCGGCCCACTCGACCAGCATGTAGGGCGCGTCGGGATCGCCGTACACGGGCTCGGTGCCATCGAGGCGGACGGGGCCGCCCGGGGCGTGGAACACGCGCTCGAGCTCTTCGGTCGGCAGCGGCTTGCGGGTCGGGTCGACGTCCAGGCTGCTGTGCAGGCGGGCCTGCTCGGTGGTCCACGCCGTGCCGCCCATGAGGACGACCAGGCCGAACACGACGGTGATCACCATGAACGCGGTGCTGCCGAAGAACTTGCCGAGGTCCTCGAACAGCGTGCCGCCGGCTTCCTTGAGGCCCTTGAGGCCGCCCCAGAGCAGGAGCAGGTTCGCGATGTAGATGGCGATGCAGAACAGGCAGACGGCGCCGAGCTGGTACGCCTGCAGGCCGAGGTAGGCGCTGTACACGACGTTGAGGATCGAGAACAGCGCGGTGGCCTGGAAGATCTTCTTGTCGTCGTCCTTCGCGAGGAAGGCGGCGAGCAGCAGTCCGGCGAAGAAGCCGGCTCCGAGGAGCGTGATCGGCACGCCGAACATCTCGGAGGCCGCGCTGTTGTTCACGACATCGCAGTTGATGGTGTCGCTGACGTTGCAGATGGCGTCGGTTTCCTGCGCGGACGCGAACTTCCGCTTGAACAGGTACGCGTTCGCGCCGAGGGCGTAGAGCGACGTGAGGACGATGCCCCAGCGGGTCGAGCGGAAGATGACGGCACCGCACGCCACGGCTCCGATGAGCACACCAAGGGCGACGGGGTTGAGAATTGCGTCCATCCGGGCTCCATCTGGCGGGGGTTACCGCGGAGGGGCGGGTATCCCGGCGATCCGCATGTGGCCACGGAACGCCCGGTCACCACCTGTCGCTCTCCGTCAGCGCACGGCGCGCGACGTCAGTCGACGCACTCCGAGACCCACGCCGCGGCCTGTGCGACACCGGTCGTCGTCGGCGCGGCCAGGTCCTCGGGAAGGGCGGCGACCGTGCCCGAGACCAGTGGCTCGCCGTCGGGCCAGCCATAGGCGAGCAGCCGCAGTCGCTCGACCGCGACTTGGCCACCGTCCTTTCGGGTCAGCGACACCTCGTCCCGACACAGCCACCCGATCCACGCGACCTCTTCGGGTGTGTCCGCGCGTCTCGCGAGCAGACGGTGCTCGGGTGCCAGGGCGCGGCTGTCGCACGCGAGCAGCACGCCGGGGCCACGGGTCGTGCCGCGACACCCGCCATACGCAGGGGGGACCGCGTCGGGTGCGCTCTCCGTCGGGGCAGGGGGCAGGGTACCGGCGAGGATCGGCGCCAGCGAGCGGTTCGCGACCGCGAGGTCGCGACGGGCCAGCCAGCCTGGAACGAGCAGCCCCGCGGCGAGCAGGACGATCACCGCCGTCCCCGTCACCGCGCGCTTCATCAGCTACGCCGCCGCATCTCGCGGTCGAGGTCGCGTTCCTTGATCGTCTGGCGCTTGTCGTGGAGCTTCTTGCCCTGGGCGAGCGCGATCTCGACCTTGATGTAGCGGCCCTTGATGTAGATGCGGGTCGGGACGATGGTCAGGCCCTTGTCCTTGCCCTTCTGGAGCTTGTTGAGCTCCGTGCCGTGGAGCAGCAGGCGCCGCGGACGCATGGGCTCGTGGTTGTTCCGGTTCGCCTGCTCGTAGGGTGAGATGTGCAGGCCGACCAGCGTCGCGCCCTCCTCGTCGAGGCGGATCCACGCTTCCTGCAGGTTCGCGCGTCCGGCGCGGAGGCTCTTGACCTCGCTGCCGAGCAGCACGATGCCCGCCTCGAACGTGTCCTTGAGGAAGTATTCGAAGCGCGCGCGTCGGTTGTCGATGAGGGAGCGTTCCCCGGTTGCCACAAGGCCTCCAACGAGGCGGTCTATCGGGGTGGGAGAGGGGAGGCGAGTCGGTGGGTGATCGTCGACGCGCCGCGCGTCCCACTTCTTGATCCCCGCGATCCCCAGATGGGCGATCTTTGATCCACTTCCTCCCACCATCGGCCCCCACCGCTCGAAGATCGGGGTTGCGAGGGGATCCATGTCCGGATCTTCCGGGGTTGGCTCGTGGGAGGGACACGCAGATCCGCGATCGAAATGGGGGTTTTGGGGCCGAAAGTGGATCGGAATGGGTTGAAAGTGGGAGGAAGTGGAGTAAGGTGGG
Source organism: Deltaproteobacteria bacterium (assembly GCA_006226595.1). Lineage (GTDB taxonomy): Bacteria > Myxococcota_A > UBA796 > UBA796 > M1803. Next base: position 168,856 of record SBGP01000077.1, on the reverse strand, counting down.
ATCGCCTCCCACCACCTGCCCAAGTTCCGTTCGATGCTCCGTGTCCGCTGCCAGGCCAACGCCACCCTCGACGCGAAGGGACGGCTCATGCTTCCGGCCCCGCTGAAGCGGGCTGTGGGCGTGCACGGCGTGACGCAGCTGGTGCTGACGTTCCAGAAGGGCGCGGTGTACGGGTGGTCGCCCGACGAGTTCGAGAAGATCGAGTCCAAGGTGGAGGGACTCGACCCCTTCGACGACGAGGTCGCCGACTTCGTGCATGCCTTCCTGTCGACCGCGAACGACGTGGACATCGACGGGCAGGGCCGCATCCGCGTGCCGCCGATGCTCCGCGAGCTCGCCGGTCTCGACAAGGACGTGGTGGTCAACTCCATGCTCAACCGCATCGAGATCTGGGACCGCGAGACCTGGGAGGGCCGCTTCAAGGAGTCCCTCGGTCGCCGCGCCGTTGCGTCGGGCCTGCCCGGTCGCAAGGGGGAGGGATGACCGTGGCCTTCGAACACACCTCCGTCCTGCTCGAAGAGACCGTGGTCGCCCTGCAGCCGCAGGCGGGCATGACCTACGTGGACTGCACCCTCGGAGGCGGCGGCCACACCGAGGCCATCCTCGACGCGGCGGACTGCAAGGTCATCGGCATCGACCGGGATCCCAGCGCGCTGAAGGCGGCGGGAGAACGGCTCGCGCGCTTCGGTGAGCGCTTCGTGCCCGTGCGCGCGCGCTTCTCCGAGATCGCCTACGTGCTCGCGGACCTCGGCATCGACCACGTCGATGGCGTCATCGCGGACCTCGGTGTGTCGAGCCCCCAGCTGGACCTCGCCGAGCGCGGGTTCTCCTTCCGCTTCGCCGGTCCGGTCGACATGCGCATGGACCCCGATGCGTCGCTGTCCGCGGACGACATCGTCAACCGCTGGCGTGAAGAAGAGATCGCGCGCGTGATCTTCGAGTACGGCGAGGAGCGTCGCTCTCGGGCGGTGGCCCGGGCGATCGTCGCCAACCGCCCGATCACCGACACCCTGCAGCTCGCGAAGATCATCGCCGGCGCCGTCGGCCGCACCAAAGGTCGCATTCACCCGGCCACGAAGAGCTTCCAGGGCCTTCGAATCGCCGTGAACGACGAGCTGGGCGAGATCGAGCGCTTCCTGCCTGCCGCGATCGACGTGCTACGACCCGGCGGCCGCCTGTGCATCATCACCTTCCACTCCCTCGAGGACCGTCTCGTCAAGCGCTTCATGGCGCACGAGTCGGGCCGCGAAGCCCCGCGTGACGCGTTCGGCCACCCGGTCGGCACCTTTCGCCTCGAAAGGCCCCGCAAGAGCGTCACCGCCCCTCCCTCCGACCCCAACCCCCGGGCCCGCTCGGCCCGCCTCCGCACTGCAGTGAGGCTCCCCCATGAGTGATCGCATCCACGAGGCTGCTGTTGCGCTTCCCGCTCCCGACGTCGAGGTCGTGGGCTGGACCAGTCCCTGGCGTCGTCTGGTGCCCCTGTGGCGCCATGGCGTGTGGGTGGCCAGCGTGTTCGTGCTGATGGCCATTGCCGTCGCCGTGCGCGTCGAGGTCCAGGAGCTGCGCAAGGACATCGAGCGCGCCGAGTCCCAGCAGAAGGAGGCACTGCTCCTCCACGAGCGCCTGCAGCTCGAGGTCGACGCTCGCCGCCGCACCGCCGCGGTCGAGGCCGTCGCCGCCGAGCTCTCCATCGTCACGCCGGCTTCGGTGGAGCGCGTGCGATGAGCGACCGCCTGTACGTGCCCCCGGTTCCGATTCCGGTCGAGTCGCCGGAGCTCGTGCGTGCGCGTGCGCGGTCTCGTACCCGTGCGCTCGGCGCGTTGTTCGCGGCGGTGCTCGTCGGGATCGGCGTGCGCGGGGCCACCCTGTGTTTGTCGCCCGACCCGCAGACCATTCGCCAGGCGAGTGTGCAGCGCTGGGGCCAGGTGACGATTCGCGAGCGCCGCGGCGAGGTACTCGACCGAGAAGGCCGTCGCCTCGCGACCAGCCTCGACACGCCGTCCGTCGCCGTCGACCCGATGTCGGTGCGCGAGGAGGACCGCGTCGGCCTCGCCCGTGACCTTGCGCGCATCCTCGAGCTCGACGAGCACGAGATGCTCGAGAAGCTGTCCCGCGAGTCGCGTTACCAGCGCCTGAAGAGCAAGGTGCATCCCGCGGTCGCCCGCGCGATTGCCGAGCTCGACCATCCCGCGGTGTGGACGCATCGCGATGCCCGTCGCTACTACCCGGAAGGCCAGCTCGCGAGCCAGATCCTCGGCTTCGTGGACAGCAAGGGCGTCGGCCGCGGTGGGCTCGAGAAGGCGATGGACCCGTACCTCGACGGTGGGCAGCTCGTCGTCCAGCGCCGTCGCGACCGCCGTGGTCTGGGTGTCGACGCCGAAGAGGCCGAGCACCGTCCCGACGCCGGCATGACCGTCCACACCACCCTCGACCGCAGCATCCAGCGGGCTGCCGAGCGCGCGCTCGACGGGGTGGTCGAGCGTCACGCGCCGAAGGCGGCGTTCGCGGTGGTCATCGACGTCGACACCGGCGACATCCTCGCGCTCGCGAACCGCCCGACCTTCAACCCGAACGCGCTCGACACCGACCCCGCACCGCGCCGCAACCACGCGGTCCAGGACGCGATCGAGCCCGGCTCGGTGATGAAGCCGTTCACGATTGCCGCGGCCGTCGAAGAGGGGCTCATCGACGAGATGTCCCCCGTCGATTGCGAGGGCGGCGCCTACTACATCGGCCGCACCCGCATCCGCGACGACCACCCCCATGGCGTCGTCACCGCGACCGAGGTCCTCAAGTACTCGTCGAACATCGGCTCGGCGAAGCAGGCCCTCGCCATCGGTGCCGACCGGTTCATCGACTACTTCGAGGCCTTCGGCTTCGGCGAGCCCACGGGCATCGAGCTTCCCGGCGAGCGCTCCGGAGCGCTGCGCAACCCCGCCAAGATCCGGCCCATCGAGCTCGCGACCACGAGCTACGGCCAGGGCATGACCGTGACCGGCCTGCAGCTGGCCATGGCCACCGCCTCGCTCGCGAACGACGGCAAGCTGATGAAGCCCCGCCTCGTCAGCGAGATCACCGACGCCGACGGCCTCACCGCGTGGACCATGAAGCCGACGGTGGTCCGCCAGGCCGTGTCCGCCGAGACCGCGCACAAGCTCGCGCGCATGATGGTCTCGGTCACCGAGCAGGGTGGCACCGCGACCCGCGCGCGGGTCGAGGGCTACAAGGTCGCCGGCAAGACCGGAACCGCTGAGAAGGTCGAGAACGGCACCTACGGTGCCGGCCGCATCGGCTCGTTCATGGGCTTCCTGCCCGCGGATCGGCCCGAGGTCGCCATCGTCGTCACCGTCGACGAGCCCACCCAGGGCAGCCGCTACGGTGGCATCGTCGCTGCGCCGGCCTTCGCCGAGATCGGCGCCGAGGCCATGCGCGTGCTCGGCGTCGAGCCCGACCCACCGGAAGAGACCGAGGAGGCCGAGCGCCTCGCCGAGGTCCCGGTCACCGACACGCTCGCCGACGACGGCCTCGTCCTCACCCGGGACGGCGACGGATGGGAGCTTCCCGATCTCCGCGGCCGTCCGGTCCGCGAAGTCCTCGCCAGCCTGCAAGCCAGTGGCCTCAAGGTGGCGCTCGAGGGCAGCGGCATGGCCGTCGCCCAGAGCCCCGCACCCGGCACCCCGATTCGCGAAGGCGAGCTCGTCGCCGTCGTTTTCCAGTAACTCCGTTTCCCCCAGGTCAGTCCGCGACCGAGAGTCGACACCACACCCCGGATCCCCCCCACCGGGGAGCACCCACCGGCCCCGCCCACCCCCGAGCTTCCGGAAGGCATTCCCCCGCCGACCAGCTCATCGGGTCACCGAAGTGATGCTCATGTGGAGTCACCCCATCCCCTACAGTCCCCCCTCCCAAGGCGCTCGGTCGCGGACTGGTCCTCCCCTCTGGTGAAACGCGATGCTTCGCGAGGTGATGCACACCTCGTGGCTGGGCTGCGCCCCGACTCGGCGAGCCCGCGGTAGGGTGGCGCCTCGGAGGTGCCATGCCCATCGACCTCGACCGCGTGCTCGTCACGCCGACCGACGCCCAGCGCGATCTGTACGAGATGCTGTGCGCCTATGCGGCGGAGCGCATCGCGCCGGGGGCCATGCAGCGCGACCGGGAGCACCGCTTTCCCGCGGACATCCTCGGTGAGCTCGCCGAGATGGGCATGATGGCCGCCAAGGTGCCGGAGTGCGATGGCGGCGGCGGGTTCGACAACCTCGCGTACCTGCTCGCGATGGAGGCGCTCACCGAGGGGGACGCCTCGGTGTCGGTGGTCGTCGCCGCGAGCAACCTGGTGTCCAAGCTGCTCGCCGACCACGCGAGCGAGGACCAGAAGTCGCGCTGGCTCGCCCCGCTGTGTGACGGGCGCTTCGGACCCGTGTCCTTCTGCCTGTCGGAGCCGCAGGCGGGCTCCGATGCCGCGGCCCTCGCGACCACGGCGCGCCGGGTGGACGGTGGCTGGCGGCTCACCGGCTCGAAGATGTGGATCACGAGCGGGGCGTATGCCGGTATGTACCTCGTGTTCGCGCGGACGGGGCAGGGGCGGCAGGACATCGGCGCGTTCCTGGTGCCGCGCGGGGCCGAGGGCCTCGAGATCGGCAAGGAGGAGCGCAAGATGGGGCAGCGCAGCTCGGGAACCGTCGCGCTGCACCTCGACGATCTGTTCGTACCCGACGAGGACGTGCTCGGGGAGCCCACCCGCGGCTACGCACTCGCGCTCGAAGCGCTGGGGGCGGGTCGCGTCGGCATCTCGGGGCTGTGCCTGGGACTGGGGGAGGCGGCACTCGCCGAAGCCCTGGCGTACACGGTCGAGCGCCGGGCTTTCGGAAAGCGCATCGCGGACTTCCAGAACTCGCGCTTCGCGCTGGCCGACTGCCGCATTGATCTCGACGCCGCCTGGACCCTGGCGGTGCGCGCGGCGAGGTTGCTCGATGCCGGCCACACCGCGGGGCCCGAGTCGAGCATGGCCAAGGTGTTCGCCTCCGAGGCCGCGGACCGCGTGATCGACCGCTGCGTGCAGCTCCACGGTGGCTACGGCTACAGCGAGGAGTACACCGTCGAGCGGCTGTATCGGGACATCCGCGTCACCCGCATCTACGAAGGGTCGAGCGAGATCCAGCGGCTGGTCATCGCTCGCAGCCTGGTCGGCTGACCGGGTGGGCCTGGGTCTGGTCGAGCTGCTCGGCGTGGTCGTCAGCCTGCCGGTTGGGCTGGGGCTGGCGGCGTTCGGCGTGTCGCGCATGCCGTCCGCGGGGCAGCGCGCGCCCATCGCGTGGCCGGCGCTGGCGGTCAGCGGGCTCGCGGTGCTCGGCGCGGTTGGCGTCGGTGGCGGGCTCGCCGGGCTGCTGGTGGCACGCATCGCCGCGGCCAACGACGTGCAGTTGCTCCAGACCTCGCCGAGTGCGAGCCCCTGGTTTGCTGCGTGGGCCGCGCTGGTCGTGTGGCTCGGGCTGCCACCGCTGCTCGCGTTCGTCGGCCTGGTTGCGGCCCCGGGACGCTGGCGACGCGCTGGCTTGCTCGCGATCGCGGCGACCCTGGCCGGTCTCGGCGGTGCGTGGCTCGGACACGTGCTGTTTCACGAGGTCGCCGCACCCCGCTTGCTGGTGCCGGTCGACGGCCCTGTACTCGTGCAGCTCGACGACTGGGTCGCGGCGAGCCTCGGCGTCTCTACCTTGTTCGCGCTCGGGGCCGTGCTCTTCGTGAGCAGCCTCGGCGCCGCCAGCGCTTCCCGACGGGGATGGGCGGTCACCGCGGTGGTCGGAGCAAGCCTGTTCCCAGGGTTCGCGCTGCTCGCGGCGCTGCTCACGCCGCCAGATCCAATCAGCTTCGCGCTGGTGCTCGTCGGCCTGCTCGTCGCGTGGAGTGCGGGGCTGCTGGTCGCGCTCCCACTTCGTCCCACCGCAGCGTCAGGGGGCGAACTGCTCGGGTAGTCCCTCGAGATCCTCGGGTCTGGGCTCCTTGTCCGGCTCGGGGGCCGGCGGCGGGGGCAGCGGGGGAAGCGGCTCGCGCGCCTCCGGATTCACCGAGACCTCGACCACCGCGGAGTACAGCCTGCGCACGCCCTCGTGGACGTTCTCCTCGCTGACCCGCTCGTTGTGGCCGTGCATGGTGTTCGCGTCCTCCTCCGAGACCTCGAAGGGCACGTAGCCGTACGCGTGGACGCCGAGGGGCCGCGCGAAGATCGAGTCGGTGAAGCCGACCGAGAGCACCGGGCCGGCCACCGCGTAGGGGCGACCCTCCACCGCGTAGCGCGACAGGGCGGCGAACAGCGGGTCGTCGACGGGCGAGCCGTTCGACAGCTGGTCGTGGAAGACCTCGAAGGAGATGCCGTCGACCTTGCGGGTGAGGTGCTCGAGCTCGGCGAGCATCTCGTCTCCCGTGGTCCCGGGAAGCAGGCGGCTGTCGTAGCGGGCGCGGACCTCCGAGGGCACGACGTTGTGGCTGTTCGCGCCGCTCATGCCGGTCAGGTGCAGGGTGTCGGTGATCGTGGCCCGCGTCGCCGAGTTGCCCATGAGCTGGCCCTTGGCGAGCAGGTTCACCGTCCACCGGTGCCGGAGCACCCACCCCGTGAACCCGCCCTTGTGGGCGCCGATGTTCGCGAGCAGCGTGTACATGTCGGGCTCGATGCGGGGCTTGGCCTTGCGGGTGGCGACCGCTTGCATGGCCTCGAGCAGGCGACCTGGCGCCTCTCCTTCGTCCTCGGTGGAGCCGTGTCCCGCGGGCCCCTCGGCGATCATGTCGACCCAGAACACGCCCTTCTCGGCGGTGGAGATGGCGTGCACCGCCTGGCCGTCGAACAGGGCATCGCGAATGCCGAGCCCGCCCTCGTTCACCATGTGTGAGCAGCCGATCTCGTCCCAGTGCTCGACGATCTGCTTCATGCCGAGGTTGTCGACCTCTTCGTCGGCAACGGCGACGAGCACGATGTCGCGGTTGAGGGGCACGCGCTGCCGGTGGAGCTGGCGCAGGACCTGGAGCTCCAGCGCGCCCATGCCCTTCATGTCGAGGGCGCCGCGGCCATAGAGGTAGCCGTCGACCCGCGCCCCAGAGAGCGGGTCCTGGTCCCAGCGCTCTTCCTCGGCCGGCACGACGTCGATGTGCGACAGCAGGCACAGGGGGGGCTGGTCGCCGGAGCCGGGGATGCGTGCGACCAGCGACTCACGGCCTTCCGAGAGCACGTAGCGCTTGGACTCGATGCGGTCCTTTGCGAGCTCGCGCGCCAGGAACGCGGCGCCGCGGGCCTCGTTGCCCGGAGGGTTCACGGTGTCGACCGCGAGGTATTCGGCGAGCACGTCCACGGACTCGTCGCCGAGCGCCTTCCAGTCGACCTGGCTGCGCCAGTGCTCGACGTACTCCGGCGTCGGCTGCGGCTCGGGGGGCTTGGCGAGGGCGAGGGCGAGGAACAGGACGGTCGTCATGATTCGCGCATCGTACACCCTCAGCGAGGGGTGAAGCCGCCGAACAGGCTCTGGTGCGGGCTCGTCGCGGAGTAGGCTCGCGTATGGACCGCATCTCCCGTCTACTCGCGAGCGCGGGTGTCGCCGATGGCGCGAGGCAGCCGCTGAGCGGCGGCGACGTCGGGGATGTGGTGCGCGTGGGCGAGGTGGTCGTCAAGACCGCGGCGAGCGCGTCGCCCATGTTCCTCGCGGAGGCGAGGGGACTGCGCACCCTCGGCCAGACCGTGCGTGTGCCCGAGGTCCTCCACGCGGGCGAGCAGGGTCTGGTGATGCGCTACCTCGCGCCAGGCGCCGCGGACCCAGCGGCGCTGGGGGAGGCGATTGCCGCGCTGCACGCAACGCACGAGCCCGCGTACGGACGCGCGGAGGAGGTGTTCCTCGGCCGGTGGCGCATGCCTGGGGGCCTCGGCGAGGACGACTGGGTGCGGTGCCGGGTGGGGCCGCTGCTCGCCGCGTGCCGGCCCACCCTCGGCGAGGCGCTCACCCGGCGGATCGAGCGCGTGCTCGTCGAGATGGACCCGCCGCGAGAGGGACCCCGCCGCCTGCACGGCGACCTGTGGGCCGGCAATGTGCTCCACACGGTCGCCGGACCCGCGTTCATCGATCCGGCGCAGTTCGCGGGGGAGCGCGCCGCCGATCTCGCGATGATGCAGCTGTTCGGTGGCTTTGGAGGGCGGTGCCTCGAGGCCTACGAGAGCTGCCTTCCGATCCCGCGCGAAGTGCGCGAACACCTCGACTACTACGTGCTCCTCTACCTGTTGGTCCACGTGTGGATGTTCGGCGGAAGCTACGTCGCGAGCACCGCTGCGGCCGTGCGACGACTCGGCTGGTGAGCTTCCGCGAGGAGTGCCGGTCCCAGGCCGGTCGCCGCCCCTCGAAAACTGTCGAGATTCCGCTTGCCCTGCGCCGGGTCGGAGCGGTAAAAGAGTTCACCCCTTCCGACCCACTGCGACTCCCCGTCGCTCCCCGGGTCACCGGCCTCCCTGGCCACCCCAACCCCCCCGCAAAACCCCCCTCCCCCCGAAGTCCATGCGCCTGGAAGCGCTGCTCGTGCAGCTTCCCGATGCGCGCGCTCACGGCGACCTCAGCATCGAGGTCGGCCATGTGACGCGCGACTCGCGCGACGTGCGTCCCGACTCCGTGTTCGTCGCGGTCCGGGGAGCGCGGGTGGACGGGCATGCCTTTGTCGCCGACACGGCCGCGGCTGCCGTGGTCGTCGAGCGGGACGTGCACCCACCGCCGAACGTGGTGGTGATTCGGGTGCCGGACACGAAGCGGGCCCTCGGTCAGATCGCGGCCATCCTCGCCGGTCATCCCTCGGCGGGGGTGCCGGTCGTCGGCGTCACCGGCACGAACGGCAAGACCACGGTGACCACGCTGGTCGAGGGGGCGTTGCTCGCCAGCGGGCGCACGGCGGCACGGGCCGGCACCACGGGCTGGTTCATCGGCGGCACCCAGCGGCCGAGCGACCTGACCACGCCGGAGGCCCCCGGTCTGCAGGCCTTCCTCGCCGACGCCCGGGATGCGGGCTGTGCGGCGGTGGCGCTCGAAGTGAGCTCCATCGGGCTCGATCAGCATCGGGTCACGGGCACGCGCTTCCACACGGCGGTGCTCACGAACCTGCGTCGTGATCACCTCGACTACCACGGCACGATCGATGCCTACATCGACGCCAAGTCGAGGCTGTTCACCGACCTTCTCCGCGACGCGGGAGGGCCCCCTCGGGCCCTGCTGTGCAGCGAGGAGCCGCAGCGCGACCGCATGGGTGCGCCGTCGGACCAGTGGACCTACGGCTTCGGCGATGCGGACGTCGGCATCGCCGCGTTCACCCAGGGCGGGCACGGCATGGACCTCGGTCTGGTCACCCCCATGGGCCCGGCGCGCCTGAGCTCCCCGCTGGTCGGTCGGTACAACGCGCTGAACCTCGCCGCGGCTCTCGGCGTGCTCCTCACCCTGGGCCTCGCGCCGCAGGAAGCCGCCGATGCGCTCGGTCAGGTCTCGGGCGTGCCCGGGCGCCTCGAGACGGTGCCCAACGACCTCGGCCTGGTGGTGCTCGTCGACTATGCCCACACCGCCGATGCCCTCGAGGCGGCGCTCTCGGCAGTGCGCGGGCTCACCGACGGCACCGTGTGGGTGGTGTTCGGCTGTGGTGGCGACCGCGATGCCGGCAAGCGTCCCGAGATGGGCCGCGTCGCAGAAGCGCTCGCCGACCGGGTCGTGGTGACCAGCGACAACCCTCGGACGGAGGACCCGCAACAGATCGTGGATGCGATTCTCGCGGGAATGTCGTCGGCCCCCACCCACGTGGACGTGGACCGGCGAGCTGCGATTGCGTGGACGGTCGCCCAGGCTGCGCCTGGAGACGCCATTCTCGTCGCGGGCAAGGGTCACGAGACCTACCAGGACGTGGGCGGCACGAAGCTTGCGTTCGATGACCGGGTAGTCGCTGCCGAGGCCCTCTCTCGGCGCGCCCAGGCGGAGGCCCGATGAACTTCGATGCATCGCAGATTGCGCGTGCGACGGGCGGAGAGCTGCTCCGCGATGCACCGGCGGGTCCCGTGCTCACCGATACCCGCACCCTCGTCGAGGGCAGCTGGTTCCTCGCCCTCTCCGGGGAGCGGTTCGACGGGCATGCCTTCGCGGACAAGGCCGCGGCGGCGGGCGCGACCGGCGCCGTGTTCTCGCGGGAGGTCGATGGCTGGACCGGCGGCGAGGTGCGCGTCGCGGACACGACCCGGGCCTACCAGGATCTGGGACGCGCGGCCCGCGACCGGCTGAAGGGCCCGGTGATTGCGCTCACCGGAAGCGCCGGCAAGACGACGACCCGCGCGATGATTGCCCTCGCGGTGGGCGAGCTCGGCCACGTGCACCAGACCGTCGGCAACCTGAACAACCACCTCGGCGTGCCGATGACGCTGCTCGCCGCTCCCGAGGATGCCGGGGCGTCGGTCGTCGAGATGGGCACCTCGTCCCACGGCGAGATCGCGGTGCTCGCGGACATCGGTCGGCCGGACGTGCGCCTCGTGCTCAACGTGGGGGCCTCGCACCTGCAGGAGCTCGGTGGACTCGAGGGCGTCGCCGCCGAGAAGGGCGCGCTGTTCGCGTCGGCCCGCGCGGGCGATCTCGTGATCAAGAACTTCGACGACCGCCGGGTCATGGGCATGCCCACCCATCCGCGGGCGCGGGTGCTGACCTTCGGCTCGGACCCGGGCTGCCACGTCGTCATCGAGGGCGCGTCCATCGTGCCCGAGACCCTGTCGACTCGCGTCGCGCTGCGCGTGGACCGCGCACTCTTCGAGTTCACCGTGCCCAGCCCGGGCGTGCACCTCGCGAGCAACGCGGCCGCGGCGCTGACCGTCGCACTCGGGCTCGGGCTGGACCTGCGCCGGGCCGCGGACTCGCTGGCGGCCTACGAGCCGGTGGGCATGCGCCTTCGTCGCGAAGAGCTGCCCGGCGACATCACCGCGATCAACGACGCGTACAACGCCAACCCCGAGTCGATGCGCGCCTCCCTGCGCATGCTCGCGCAGCTCCCGGGCCGCCGCGTCGCGGTCATCGGCGACATGCTCGAGCTCGGTGCCGGCGAGGCCCGCATGCACCGCGAGGTCGTCGAGCTCGCAGGCTCGCTCGGGCTCGATCTTCTCGTACTCGTGGGGCCGCGCATGTGTGCTGCTGCCTCGCCGGGTGCGCACGCTTTCGAAGAGGCGACCGACGCGGCGCCTCTGCTCCGGGACTTCCTGACGGCCGGGGATGTCGTGCTGTTCAAGGGCAGCCGCGGCGCCAAGGTCGAGCGCGTCCTCCACGCCCTCCGCGACGAGGTGACCTGATGCTGTACCACCTCCTGTTGCCGATGGCGGACACCCTGCCGGGCGCCAACGTCTTCCGCTACATCTCGTTCCGCACCGCGTGGGGCGTGATCACGGCGCTGACCATCACCTACTGGATGTACCCCGGGTTCATCCGGTGGATGAAGCAGCAGAAGATGAACCAGATCATCCGCGAGGATGGTCCCGAGTCCCATCGCCTGGGCAAGGTCGGCACCCCGACCATGGGCGGCGTGCCGCTGATCTTTGGCGTCGCGGTGGCCGGGCTGCTGTGGGGACGCCTCGACGTGCCGCAGGTGTGGATCCTGCTGTGCTCGATGGTCGGCTACGCGGCCATCGGCTTCGTCGACGACTGGAAGAAGGTGATGGAGCAGTCCTCCGACGGCCTCGCCGGTCGCTGGAAGATCGTCGGCCAGCTCACCGTCGGCGCGGTCGCGGTCGGCTACGCGCTGTGGGCCGACGTCATCGACCCGGTCCTGTCGATTCCGTTCCTCAAGGACACGGCGATTCACTTCGACCAGCTGTGGGTCGGGGCTCCGGACCTCTCCATCCTCTACGTCGGCTTCTGCCTGTTCATGCTCGTCGCGATCAGCAACGGCGTGAACCTCACCGACGGCCTCGACGGCCTCGCCATCGGCCCGGTGATGACCTCGGCGGCGACCTACGGGGTGATTGCCTACGTCGCAGGCAACGCGCGCTTCGCCGAGTACCTCGAGATCACCTACGTCGCGGGCTCGGGCGAGCTCACCATCCTCGCGATGGCGCTGGTCGGCGCTGGCCTGGGCTTCCTCTGGTACAACGCCTACCCCGCATCCATCTTCATGGGCGACGTCGGCTCGCTGTCGCTCGGCGGCACGCTGGGCATCTTCGCCATCCTCACGAAGCACGAGATCCTGCTCGCGCTGGTGGGCGGCATCTTCGTGCTCGAAGCCGCCAGCGTGGTCATCCAGGTGGTGAGCTTCAAGACCCGCGGCAAGCGGGTGTTCCTCATGGCGCCCATCCACCACCACTACGAGAAGCGTGGGTGGAGCGAGCCGAAGATCATCGTGCGCTTCTGGATCATCAGCATCGTGCTGGCCCTCGTCGCGCTCTCCACCCTGAAGCTGCGGTGACCCGGTGAACTTCGACCTCGTCGGAAAGCGCGTGTGCGTGATGGGTCTCGGGGCGTCCGGAAGGGCGGCGGCGAAGATGTGCGTCGAGGCGGGCGCCTACGTGTCTGGCCTCGACCTGCGGGACATCGTCGCGCCGATTCCCGGCGTGGAGATGCATCTCGGACCGCACGACCGGCAGCTGCTTCTCGACGCGGACCTCGTGGTCGTCAGCCCCGGCGTGCCCGGCACCCAGCCCGACATCCTCGCCGCCTACGAAGCCGGCGTGCCCGTGATCGGCGAGCTCGCCCTCGCGTTCACCCAGCTGCCGCGCGTGCCCACCGTCGCCATCACCGGTACCAACGGCAAGTCGACGGTGACCTGGTTCACCGGTCAGCTGCTCGAGGCGGCGGGACTGCGGCCCTTCGTCGGCGGCAACCTCGGAAACCCGCTGTCCAACGGGGTCACCGACGGTAGCGACTACGACAGCGCCGTGCTCGAGGTGTCGAGCTACCAGCTCGAGTGGCGCACCGGCTTCGAGCCCGACATCGGCGTCATCCTCAACCTGACCCCCGACCACCTCGCCCGCCACGGGGACATGGACGGCTACGCGCGGGCCAAGACCCGGCTGTTCGCCGGCATCGGGCCCAACGGGTGGGCGGTCCTGCCGCGGGGCGACGAGCGGCTGCGGGCGACGGCCCACATGCGCGGCGGTCGACGGGCATGGCTCGGGGACCTGCCCGGTGTGGTTCGCGACGGCCGGGACGTACACGTGCGCCTCCCGGCGGGAAGCGCCCCCGCCATCGACCAGCACTACGACCTCACGGGGGTCGACCTCGCCGGCGAGCACAACTTCGACAACGTCGCCACGGCCCTGCTGCTCACCACCGCGCTCGGGGCGGACCCCGCCCGTCTGCAGCGTGCCCTGGTCGGCCTGCGTCCACTGGCCCACCGCATGGAGGTGGTCGGCGAGGTCGAGGGTGTGCGCTACATCAACGACTCGAAGGCGACCAACGTCGAGGCCACCCGCGTCGGTCTCTCCGGGCTCGACGCGCGGGCGGTGGTGCTGCTCGGTGGCCAGGCCAAGGGCGATGCGTTCTCCGACCTCGTGCCGCTGCTCGCCGAGGAGCGCGCGACCGTGACCTTCGGCGGCTCCGGGGCTGCCATCCACGCGGAGCTGAAGGACGCGGGCCACGAGGCCCATGCCGTCGACACGATGGAGGAGGCGGTGCGTCTCGCCGCGACCCTGGCCGAGCCGGGTGACGTGGTCCTGCTGTCGCCCGGTTGCGCGAGCTTCGACGCCTTCGACAACTTCGAACACCGCGGCGAGGTCTTCCGGGGCCTGGTCGCTTCCCTCGCAGGAGAGCTCCCATGAAGACCATTCCTGGAACGGCCGGCACCCGCTGGTGCACCGTGTTCACGGCCTGGCCGGTGAGCATCAGCGAGGGACGCAAGCCGCGTATCGATCACACCGAGACCGCGCGCGCCTTCACGTGGAGCGACCAGGGGGCCTACGGCCTCGTCGCCCGCAGCGAGCGCACCACCGATCTGCGCCTCGACACGGGGAGCACCCAGTGAGCACCGTCGTCCATCCACAGTCGCCGAGCATGAAGCCGGTGGCCCACCGCGGGTTCACCGGGGACTGGAAGCTGTTCGGCACCGTCCTCGGCCTCGCACTGTTCGGGCTGCTCATGATCCTGTCGGCGAGCTCGTCCTTCGCGGACCTCGTGTACGGCGACTCCCTGACCTTCGTCACCCGGCAGGTCGGCGCGCTGACCATGGGCGCCATCGCCGGTGCCGCGGTGCTGCTCGCGCCGTACCGCATGCTCTCGAAGGCGGCCTTGCCCGCGTACATCGCCGCCATCATCGGGCTGATGCTGGTGTTCTCGCCCCTCGGCGTGACCGTGAAGGGCGCCACCCGGTGGATCTGGCTCGGCGTGAACCTGCAGGTCTCGGAGTTCGCGAAGATCGCGCTCATCCTCATCCTCTCGAACTACCTGGCGCGCAACGAGGGGCGTCTGCACGACGTCGTCGGCGTGGTCCTCCCGAGCTTCGGCGTCTCCGCGCCGATCCTGTTGCTCGTGTTCGTCGAGCCCGACTTCGGCACCACCGTGGTGCTCTCCGGACTCATCGGCATCCTGCTCATCGTCGCCGGCCTGCGCCTGTACTGGGTCGCGGGCCTCGGTCTCGCCGCGCTCGGCGGTCTCGCGGTGATGGGCATGAGTGCGGAGTACCGCATGCGGCGCCTGACCTCGTTCCTCGACCCCTTCGCGGACCCCGCGGGTGATGGCTACCAGGTCATCCAGGGCTGGATTGCCATGTCGTCCGGTGGCTGGACGGGGCGTGGTCTCGGTACGGGCGTCGCGCAGTCCGGCTTCCTGCCCGAGGCGCACACCGACTTCATCAGCGCGGTGGTCGCCGAAGAGCTCGGTGTGGTGGGGTGGAGCATCGTCATCCTCGGCTACGTGATGCTCGTGTGGCGCGGCATGCGCATCTCCGAGCGCGCCCCCGACCACTTCGGTCAGCTCGTCGCCGCTGGCATCACCGGCATGCTGGCCGCCCAGGCCTGCGTGAACCTCGGCGTGGTCGCCGGCCTCGCGCCCGCCAAGGGTCTGGTGCTGCCGTTCATGTCCTACGGCGCCTCCGCGGCGCTCGTGCACACCGTGGCCGTGGCCATCCTCCTGCGCATCAGCATGGAGAAGGCCCCCGAGTCGCCGAGCCTCGAAGGAAGCGCCTGATGTTCCGCGGAAGCGTAAAGACCGTCCACTTCGTGGGCATCGGTGGCATCGGTATGAGCGGCATCGCCGAGGTGCTGCTCACCCTCGGGTTCACGGTCACGGGCTCGGACCTGAAGGCCGGGGCCGCGGTGAAGCGGCTGCGCAAGCTCGGTGCGACGGTGCACATCGGCCACGGGCCCGACAACATCGGCGAGGCCGACGTGGTCGTGCGCTCGACGGCGGTGGGCGAGGAGAACCCCGAGGTCTCCGAGGCGCATCGGCGCTTCGTGCCGGTCATTCGCCGCGCCGAGATGCTCGCGGAGCTGATGCGGCTCAAGTACGGCATCGCCGTGGCTGGCACCCACGGCAAGACGACGACCACCTCGATGCTCGCGGCGGTGCTCGGCGCCGGCGGCCTCGACCCGACCATCGTCATCGGTGGCCGGCTCGACAGCCTCGGTGGGACCAATGCCCGCCTCGGAACGGGCGAGTTCATGGTCGCCGAGGCCGACGAGTCCGACGGCAGCTTCCTGTACCTGTCGCCGACGGTCGCACTGGTCACCAACATCGACCCGGAGCACCTCGACCACTACGGCAGCGAGGCCGCGCTCGAGGAGACCTTCCTCACCTTCGCGAACCGGGTGCCGTTCTATGGCTTCTCGGTGCTGTGCCAGGACCATCCGACCGTGCAGCGGCTGATCCCGCAGGTGCGGCGCCGGGTGGTGACCTACGGCATGTCCCGCCAGGCGGACTATCGCGCCGCCGAGCTCGAGAGCGACGGCCTGAACACGAGCTTCGCGGTCTACCACCGCGAGGAGCTGCTCGGGCGCGTGTCCCTGGGCATGCCGGGCGTGCACAACGTGACCAACGCGGTCGGCGCGATCGCCACGGCGCTCGAGCTCGACGTGCCCTTTGCGACGGTCAAGGGCTCGCTCGACGGCTTCACCGGCGTGCAGCGGCGGTTCACGGTGCATGCGGACGTCGGGGGCGTGCTCATCGTCGACGACTACGGCCACCACCCGGTCGAGATCGAGGCCACCCTGCAGGCGGCCGAGTCCGGCTTCCCCGGGCGACGGCTCATCGCGGTGTTCCAGCCGCACCGCTACACCCGCGTCCGCGACCTGTGGGACGGGTTCTGCGGCGCGTTCAACCGGGCGGACGAAGTGCTCGTCTGTCCGATCTACCGCGCGGGAGAAGAGCCCATCGAGGGCATCGACCACCTGCGCATTGCCTCCGAGATGCACGACCGCGGCCACCGCGGCGTGCACGCCATCGAAGATCTCGAGTCGGCCACGAGCTGGCTCGCCGAGCACGTCCGGGAGGGCGATGTCGTGATCACGCTGGGAGCTGGAAACGTCAACCAGGTCTGCGAGGAACTTGCCGTGCGGCTGGGTTCTCGTTGATCGACGTGGTCCTGCTCAGGGACGAACCGCTCGCTCGCCACACGGCGATGCGTGTGGGTGGTCCGTGCGATGCACTGCTCGTGGTGCATCGTGAATCCGCTCTGCTCGAAGCCATCGAGGTGGCTTCGGAGTGGGGCACCGTGACCTGGTTGGGTCACGGGACGCGGTTGGCAGTGCGAGACGGGGGCGTCTCGGGCGTATTTTTGCGCCTCGGGACTGATTTCGCACAGATCGATCGCACCCACGGAGGGGCGTGGACGGTGGGGGCTTCGGTCCCAGTACCGGCGCTACTGGAGGCCGCGCGGGGGGCGGGGCTCTCTGGTGTCGAGAGATTGGCAGGGGTCCCGGGATCCTTCGGCGCGGCGCTTGCCGCGGAGGAGGACCTGGAGGCCATCGTCCAGTCGGTGCGCTTTGTGCATCGCGGACGGATCCGTCAGGGGTCTCTCGAGGAAGCCCGAAAGGGGAGGGCTTCCCGCCTCATCCTCAGCGCCACGCTGGCGCTGACCCCGTCCACGTCTGGGGCGGTCCGGGATGCCATGAAGGCAGCCCGGGCCGCCCGCCTTCCTCCCGGTTCCTTCTGGAAGGAGCCGAAGGGAGGGCGCCTCCGTCGGAGATTGGTCCGCTCGGGCCTCGGCGATGTCCGCATTCGCAAGGCGATGATTCCCGCCAGGGCCCCCGAGCTCATCGTCAACCTCGGTGGAGCGCGCTCCGCCGACATCGATCTGCTCGCCAAGTCCGCCAAGGACCGGGTGAAGCAACACACCGGGGTCGTGCTCGAGCCCCGCATTCGCTGGCTCGGCCAGCGCTGAGGTCCCCATGTTCGACAAGGCCACCACCACCGTCGGCGTTCTTCTGGGCGGCCTGTCCGCCGAGCGTCCGGTCTCGCTGAAGACCGGCAAGGCGGTGCTCGAGGCGCTCACCGAGCGCGGCTGGAACGCGGTGGCCATCGACGTGGGGCGCGACCTGCCCGCAAAGCTCGTCGCGCACGGCGTCGACGTCGCGTGGATCGCCCTGCACGGACGCTTCGGCGAGGACGGCTGCGTGCAGGGTCTGTGCGAGGTCATGGGCATTCCGTACACGGGCTCCGGCGTACAGTCGTCGGCGGTGGCCATGGACAAGCTCGCCACCAAGCGTGCGGTGACCGGCCTCGGGGTGCGCATGGCCGAGCACGTCGAGGTGCACCGCGGTCAGCCGCGCCCGGCGCTCCCCGTGCCCAGCGTGGTGAAGCCCGCGGTGGGCGGCAGCTCCTTCGGGACCACGGTGGTCACCAGCGAAGCAGCGCTCGACGCCGCGCTCTCCGAGGCACTGAAGTACGACGCGGCTGCGCTGGTCGAGGAGTTCGTCGAGGGCGACGAGATCACGGTCGCGGTGGTGGACGGCAAGGCGCTGCCCGTCGTGCGCATCCTGCCCGTCGACGGCTGGTTCGACTACGAGGCCAAGTACACGAAGGGCAAGACGGTGTACGAGGTGCCCGCGAAGCTGCCCGAGCACACGGTGGCGGCGGCGCAGCGCGCGGCCGAGGTCGCGTATGCGGCGGTCGGCTGCAGCGGTCTCGCGCGCGCCGACTTCCTCGTCCCCGAGGAGGGGGACCCCGTGTTCCTCGAGATCAACACCCTGCCGGGCATGACGGCGACGAGTCTGTCGCCGATGGCCGCGGGGGCGACGGGCGTGAGCTTCGGAGAGCTGTGCGAGCAGATCCTCCAGGGCGCGCACTGCATGACGCCCGAGGGCTGATTTACCGCGCGAGCGCTTCGAGCCTGCGCACGAGGCCGCCGATGGCGCGGTACGCCGTGTCGTCGCGCACGTCGCCGCCCTCGAGGCCGCCGCGCTCTCCCGTGACCGCGGTGAGCACGGGCTCGGCGCCGGCGAACCACACGCTGGCGCTCGCGGAGACCGAGGTGGTGTCGCTCCCGGTGTGCCCCGCCACGGTGCGAGGCTCGAGAAGGCCGGCTTCCTCGATCCACACGCGCACCTCCGCGAGCTGGGCGTCGGTGAGGGTGGTGTCGGCGGGCGGTCGCTCATGGCCCTTGGCGCGACCCGTGGCGGCGTAGCGTACGGCGAGCGCATGGTCGGCGAGGAGCACGGTGGCGGTCGTGCCGTGGGAGTCCCGGCTGCGCTCGCGCCTGCCGAGGCTCAGGTGCAGTCCAAGCTCGCGCGCCGACGCGGGAGTGGGGAGGACGAGCGCGGCGGTGTGGGCCTCGGGGGACTCGGGTGCGGGCAGGGGAGCCTCCGATGCAGGGGTGGCGCACGCGGCGACGAGGGCGAGAAGGGCAAGGTGCATGCGGCATCTTCGCATGGTGGGCCGCATGGGCGGGCCTCGATGCGGGACGTGGCCCACGGGTTTGGAACGGTGGCCGACAGCCGAGGGATGGGTCCGTGTCGTTTGGTGGCGCTGGGAGGTGCCCCGTACGCGCCGCATTCGCACCGTTCGCCCTCCCATACCGAAGAAAATCCTCAACGTTAGAACCTTGGTTTTCGGCGAATTTGATCGATTTCGATCGAGTCGCTTGATGAGGTGCGCTGAGCCCGGTACAAAGGGCGTACCCACCGGACCGTCTCCCCGACGGGCCAACCCTCCCGCTCGAGTCTCCCCGACTCGACACTCTGAATCCCACCCCACCTCCCCCTCACTCCTCGTGAAGATCCCTTCCGTGAAGCGCGCTTCGCTGCGGCGATTCGCATCCGGGCTGCTCGTCGGCTTCGGCTTCCTCACCGGTGCAGCTGCACTGGTCGGTGGGTTCGTGTTGGTCCGCCCGGACCTCATGCTCGTGGAGAACGTGGAGTTCGTGGGGAACGACCGCGCGCAGGTGGCCTCGCTCCGCCACCTGTCGGACATTCGCAACGGCACCACCATCTGGGCCGCGGATGTCGAGAAGGCGCGGGTCGGCGTCGAGCGGCACCCCTGGGTGCGCAGCGCTCGCGCTCGCGCCGTGTTCCCGGACACGGTGCGCATCGAGATCACCGAGCGACGTCCCGTGGCGCTGCTGCGGACCGACGCGCTGTACTACATCGACGAGACCGGCGAGGTCTTCCTCGAGGTGGAAGGCGACGACTTGGACTACCCGGTGATCAGCGGCGTGGACGCGGAGCTCGCGGCACGCCACCCGGACCTGCCGCGACTCGCGGTCCGCGACGCGCTCGCGCTCATCGACGAGCTCGACCGCAAGGGCCTCGTGTTCCGAGGGCAGGTGAGCGAGCTGGTGTTCGCCAGCACGCGGGGCTTCACCCTCCACACCGTGGACGGTGCCCGCATTCGATTTGGGCTCGACGGACGCGAACGCCAGGTGGACCGCCTGGCCGCGCTGATCGAGCGAGATGTCGACCTCTCGTCGCCGATCCTCGTCGATCTGGCGCCGAAGTCGGTGGCCATCGTGCGCCCCATCGAGGGTCCGGCGGCCGGAAGCTAGCGGCGCGAGCCGCGGAGACGCAACCCGAGAACAACCTGCGGAGGTAGCTCATGATCGAGATCGTGGACGAGGCAGAGGCCCAAGGGGCCCGCATCAAGGTAATTGGCGTCGGTGGCGGTGGCGGCAACGCCATCAACACGATGATTTCCAGCGGACTGACCGGCGTGGAGTTCATCGCGATGAACACCGACGCGCAGGACCTCCGCCGCAGCCTGGCTCCCCGGCGCTTCCAGCTGGGCACCCAGCTGACCAAGGGTCTCGGCGCGGGTGCGGACCCGGAGGTCGGCCGTGAGGCGGCCCTCGAGGACCGCGACCGGGTCGCCGAGCTCGTCGTGGGCGCGGACATGGTCTTCGTCACCGCCGGCATGGGCGGCGGCACGGGCACCGGCGCGGCGCCGGTCATCGCCCAGGTGGCTCGCGAGTGCGGTGCACTGACCGTCGCGGTCGTCACCCGCCCGTTCTTCTTCGAGGGCAAGCGCCGTCGTCGTCAGGCCGAGGAGGGCATCGAGTCCCTCACCGCGAACGTCGACACGCTGATCACCATCCCGAACCAGCGCCTGGTGGCAATGGCCTCCGAGCGTACCTCCATGCGCGATGCGTTCCGCATGGCCGACGAGGTCCTGCTCCAGGCCGTGAAGGGCGTCAGCGACCTGATCAACTTCCAGGGCATGGTCAACGTCGACTTCGCCGACGTTCGCACCATCATGGGCGGCAAGGGCGTCGCGCTGATGGGCGTCGGCACGGCGTCCGGCGAGCACAAGACGGTCGAGGCGGCCCAGCGCGCCATCTCGAGCCCGCTGCTCGACGACGTGAGCATCGTCGGCGCGACCAGCGTGCTCATCAACATCACCGGCAACGGCAACCTGACGATGTACGAGATGCACGAGGCGGCCTCGCTCATCCAGGAAGAGGCCCACGAGGACTGCGAAGTCATCTGGGGCTGGGTCACGGACGAGACGATGGAAGACGAGTCCCGCGTCACCGTCATCGCCACCGGCTTCGAGGAGACCCGTCAGATGCTGCAGCCGCAGAGCGTCGAGCGTCGCGTGAACGAGCGCGTCGTGCGCAGCGTCGGTGGCAACAGCCGCGGCCGCGAGCTGCACAGCGGCTACGACCGTCTGCACGAGGACTACGACATCCCGACGTTCTTCCGTCACGCGGACTGATTCTCGGGCGGGGTTTTAGGCAACTCCGCACCTGAAACCTCGCATATCGCTGAAGCGCTCCGGTTCCTTCTCGGGTGGCCGGGGCGCTTCTTTGTTGACGCTCGAACGCGTGGCTCCCACGCGGCGGTCGCGTGAGAGCCCTGTCGCGGCTACGCCGGGGCCGGCGGTGCCTCGAGCACGGTGGCCACGACGTTGTGGGTGGACGCCAGACGATGGGCGCGGACCGGCACGTAGTCCGGGTCGTCGTGCCACGCGAAGGCCGCCTCGCGGGTGGGGAACTCCAGCACGACCATGGCGTCGCGGGACTGGTCCGCGAGGTAGTCGGCGTTCGCACCGATGCAGACGAGCTTGCCGCCGTGCCGCGCGAGGGTGGTCATGATCGTCTCCATGCTCCCAGGGTTGTACTTGGCGTAGGTCTCGGGGTCGTGGATGTCGTAGGCGGCGATGAAGTAGGCAGACATGTTGTCCTCCTCGCTTGGGGTTGCGAGGAGAGCGTGCCGGGATTCGCCGTCCGGCCGTAGGACCGAAGGCGCCACAGATCCCTCAGTTCGCGCCACTCCGCCGAAACTCCGCCGGGGTCTGCCCGGTGGCGCGCTTGAAGGCCCGCGAGAACGCCGCTCGCTCCGAGTAATCCACCAGAAAGCCTACCTCGTCGACGCTGAGTCCGTCGTCGCCGAGGAGCTCCTTGGCCCGCGCGACGCGCACGTCCTCGATGGTCTGGCGCAGGGTGGTCCCGGCCTGGAGGGCCTCGCGCTGCAGGCTGCGCAGGCTCCGGCCCATGCGCGTAGCGATGGAGGCGGCGCTGTACTGGGCGGGGGCCGCGTGGGCGGCGATGGCGCGGCGAAGGTCCGCGAGGGCGTCGTCCCCGTCGGGAAGCACCTTCTCGAGGCGCGCGATCACGGAGCGCGACAGCACCGGGTCCGCATGCGCACAGGGGCGGTCCAGCACTTCGAGGGGAAAGACCAGGGCGGTGCCGAAGGACTCGGTGTGGACGGGGCAGCCGAAGTGGGCTTCATAGGCCTCGAGCGGTCCGGCCGGTGCGTGTGGGAGGTGGACCTCCGTGAAGTTCGTCGCCCCCAACCGCCGCAGCCCCCGGTGCACGAGTGCAATGCCGATCTCCAAGGGATGGGTGAGGACCTCGACTGACGCGAGGTGACGGAGACGGATGGCGGCGAATGGAGGCTGACGCTCGAGCCAGGTCTGGGCGTGTGAGCTGGTGAGTCGGGCGTAGCGAAGGTGCAGGTCCATGGCCTCGCCAATCGTCGAGGCGCTGTGCGCGGCCAGCTCGACGAGGGCGTGGATGTTCGGCGAAGCCATCGCCACCATCTCCAGGCCCACGGAGCGCCCTCCCGCCGCGGCGTCGATGCGCGCCACGAGTTGCTTCATGGCCTGGACCGGGACCTGCGCATCGGGGTCCGTCATCTGTTGCGGCGACATGCCCACCATGCCCAGGAGATCCGGGAGCGGCAGACCCAGCGAGGCGCCGTACCCGATCAGACCGAGTGCCATTGCTGCGCGCACCGTCGCATCCGGGTGGTCCGGGACGGGGGCTACGGGCTCGCCAGCATAGGCAGGAAGGGGCATGCGGCGAGCCTACCAGGCGCGTTGGCGAACCGAGGCGCGTGGTGGAACGCTCCTCGGTGGGTTGGCGACTCCCGGCGTCCGCCACCGGTGACGCTCGGCACCGAGGCCCACGCCCCGCCCGCGACGATGATCGTGCATGGTCTCCACCAAGACCCCGTGCACCCGATTGCCACGAGTCGAGGGCGGGCCCCTCGTCGTCCTCGCTTCGCGCTCGCACCCTCGTGCGCCGGTCGTCGCCCAGGCCGAGCCCTGGTCGCGCGTTCGTCGCGTGAGCACGCGACGGATGGGCTAATGTGTGCGAAGCGCTACCAAGAACCGAGATGCGCGGATCTTTCCTCTGCTTTGGCACCTGGGCCGAGGTTGTGGGACCCATCGGCGGAGGTTGGCATGGACAAGAGGCATAGGAGCGCAGGCCCGGCTGCGGCGACCGGATCGGATCGCGCGCAGGCGCCGAGCGCTGCAGGGGCCTCCGGACCCGACAACAGCCGCGTGGCCTCCGAGCTCCGGGGGGCAACCCCTGCGGCGACGGATCTGCAGCAGGGCGGCGTGCTGGCGAGGATGGAGGCGGCCTTCGGGGCCGACTTCTCGAGTGTGGAGATCTCGACGGGCGAGCATGCGGGCGGTCTGGGTGCCGAGGCCGTGACGACCGGAGAGTCCATCGACTTTGCGCCGGGGCGGTACCAGCCCGAGACGCAGAAGGGGGCCGAGTTGCTCGGCCACGAGCTCGCACACGTGGTGCAGCAGCGGCAGGGCCGAGTGCCCGTGACGGCCCAGTTCAAGGGCAGCGACGTCAACGTCGACGAAGCGCTCGAACGCGAGGCGGATGCTGCCGGCGCCAAGGCGGCGGCGGGTAAGGACCCCGGGCTGGGTGCGGCGGGCCCAAGTGCCGGCGCCGGTGTGGCGCAGATGGACCACAAGCAGGTGCGCAACAACAGCCAGGTCATCGACCTGCACGAGGACGAAGACGCCTACGTTCACTATTCCTACGACCTCGTAAAGAACGGCTCCCAGCACAACAAGAAGGACAACGACCACCTCACGGTCGAGAACTCGCTGGCCACCCTGCTCGCGACGCAGCGCATGGACAAGGATGGCGTCGGCGCCTTCAGGGACACCCGTGGCGAGAAGCACAAGGGTCAGCACAACCAGCTGCTCAACGCCTATGGCTTCACGGGTGTCGACAACATCAACTTCCGCCCCAAGGAGAACCAGCAAGGCACCTCGGCGATCTCCAACACGCTGGATCCAGACCAGTCGCAGCGCAAGGCCACGGGGAACAAGCGCAAGGACGCCGCCTCGGACGCGGTGGCGGTCGACGAGTCCCTCAGCCTCGAGACCTTCAGCAGCTGGCTCGAGGCGCTGATGAAGCAGGTCGGCGTCGACGACGACCTGTCGAAGGCCATCCTGGCGTCGATGGAGACCGTGCGAAAGCGCATGGGTGTCGCGGCGGCGGACCTGTACCTCAACGGCACGCAGAAGGCCGAGTTCGCCAAATTCGTCCTGCTGGCGGTGGGCTTGTCGGGCTGGGCCAAGGCCAACGGACCCATCACGGTTCCGGCCCCTCTCCGTGGCCTTGTCCAGGCGAAGTCCGTCATTCGCATCAAGAAGGCGGACTTCGACGATCAGGCGTTCAAGGCGGGCCTGTCGAACGAGGTGTACCAGGAGATCAAGGCCAAGGTGGACGACGACAAGACCTGGACGAAGACAGAGGGCGAGCCGAACTACACCGCGGTGCAGACCTTCCTCATCGAGCGCCACTGGGACACCATCAAGGGCTGGGTCATCAACCCGCCGCACTAGCTCTCGTCGGAGAGCCAGCGGCCCGACGAGCAGCCACCGAGCGCTCGGGGGCGGACCGCGGGCGACCGCGGGCGGGCTGCCTGCGCAACCTCGGCACGTTCGCTGCCGTCGCAATCGGATGGGTGAGGGACCAGACGACACCACGACGGATGCCGTCGTTGGGGCCTCGCGAGGCACGTTCCCGAAGGCCGGGCGGCCGACCGCCCGTACGATGGCGGGCTCCCGCTGTCATGGTGCCGACGAGCTCTTCGATGTCAGCGTCGAGGTCGGCGTCGCGTTCGAGAGGTAGAGACGGAGAGTCGGGGGCCAAGATCTGTGGGTGGGCAACCATGCGAATGGCTACACAGGCTGCGAAGGGTTGTGCGACGTCCTCGACCAATGCGAGGGCGTGATGTGGCGGGCGACTCCCACGCGGCCCCCAGGCCAAACCTGGGATATGGGTGGAACATGTTCGCGCGACCCATCCCCACGCTCGTCGCCGCAGGCATGCTCGTCGCCGCGGTCTCGACGGGTGTCGCCAGCGACCGGGGTCCGAGCGAACCAGGCCTGAACGCCTCACTCAAGCGCGTGGTCCCCCAGCTCGAGGACTCGGTGCTCGACGCCGCAGTGACGAGCGTGACCTGCGCCCGAGCCGCAGGCGAGCTGACCGAGTCCAGCGCCTCGCTGCTGGCGATCATCGACTTCTCCCGGCCATCCACCGAGGAGCGGCTGTGGGTGATCGACCTCGCCACCCAGGAAGTGTTGTTCCACGAGCACGTCTCCCACGGTCAGGGGACGGGCGGGCTCGAGGCCCAGCGCTTCAGCAACACGCCCAACTCCCACCAGAGCAGCCTGGGACTGTTTCGCACCGCCGAGACCTACCACGGCAAGCACGGCTACTCGCTTCGCCTGGACGGGCTCGAGAGCGGGGTGAACGACCGGGCACGGGAGCGCGCCATCGTCATCCACGGCGCCCACTATGCAAGCGAGTCGTTCATCGACGAGCACGGCTGGCTCGGGCGAAGCTGGGGATGCCCGGCGGTCGACAGCGCCGTGTCCCAGCGCCTCATCGACACGCTCAAGGACGGGGCGGCGGTGTTCGCCTATTACCCGGACGAGACCTGGCTCTCGCAGTCCGTGTACCTGAGCTGCACGCCGTAGCGGCATGTCCGCGTGCACCGACGTCGCTCGCAGGTTGCCGAGCGCCTCCGGTCCTTCTCGCGTCACCTGGGACCGCATCACCAGTCGGGGACGACCCAGGGGTGTGGGGTTCCGGTGGACAGCGCGTCCAGGACAGCGGCGCCAAACGCGTCCGCGTCATCGAGTTCGGCGGGGCGCTCCGACTGACCGCCGCCCTCCAGGTAGTAGCCCCACTCGTAGCCTCGCCCGCCGCCCTGCTGGTTGAAGGTCAGTCCCTGCGAGTTGCCGGGGCAGGACTGGGAGGCCGTGTCGTCGACCGCCGCGGGCGGAGCCGCGGCGAGCGCGGTCGCGATGCGTACGAGCTCGGTGTGACCGTCGTCGGTGAGGGTCCCACTGCCGAGGTGCTCGGAGCTCGTTTCGAAGCGTTCAGCGCATGCGACCCGGCCCCGGAGGTGCAGGTGGACCGCGTGTCCGGTGTCCACGCAGAAGTTGAGGTGGCGGTAGTTCGCGATCAGCCACTCGCCGGGCTCCGGAGAGCCGAGGTCTTCGGGGCAGCGTGTCGGCTCGTCGGACAGGCCGCTTTCTTCGGTTCCCAGGTCGTCATTGCGGACGGATGTGCACGCGAGGACCATCGTCCACAGCAGGAGCATGCGTTCCTCCCACGACAGCGTAGCCGTGGGCGGCCGGTGGGTGGGGAGCCTTTTGGAGGTCCGAGCCGTCGTGCCTCCCTTGCCTGCTGCAGGCCTAGCTCGGCGCGGAAGCCGCCCATGACGGTCGCCGGCACCTCCGCGTGCGGTCCGGCCAGCTCGTCCGCGCGATCGACGTCCACGGTGATGCACCCGGTCGATGCGCGGGACCTCCTCGTCACAGCCGAGGAGAATCGGTCTCGACCGCACGGCTCCGACCTCGGGAGTAGCGCAAGGCAGCTCGGCGACCGTGCGCGCCGTGTGTCGCCACCGGTGGCGTGCCTACTGCAGCCCGAGCTCGGTGCGGAAGCTGGCGACGACGGCCGCGAGCACCTCCGCGTGCGGTCCGGCCAGCTCGTCGGTGCGCTCGACATCCACGGTGATCCACCCGGTGTACTCGCCAGGGGAGGCGCCAGCGTCCACCGGGTTGTCGTGGGTCTCGGTCTCGGTCATCGCGTCGAACTGATGGTCCATGATGCCTCCGCTAGGGTCTATTCAAATGCTATCCAATTGAAAGCCCGGGAGGGTTGGAAAATTCGCAATTCGCCGCCGATTAAAACCGAATCGAGGTCAGTCCTGGCAAAACGGTGGGCGGCGCCGCGGCAGAACGGACGGTGTGTAACTCGTCAAAAGCTACTCAATGATCGACGCATTCGGGAATGCGTGACCTCGTCGTGTCGCTCCCGGGGCGCTCGGGACGAGGGGCGCCGGGATCACGCCTCGCGCGCCAGCTCCGCGGCGACCATGCGCTCGATGATGCGCACCTGGGGCTCGGCGTCGAATGCCGGGCCGTGGAACCACCGCTGCTGGACGATGTTGAACAGGGCCGCGAGGACGACGACCCCGAGTCCCTCGTCACGGCTGCCGAGTAGCGCGGCGACGATGCGTGCGTAGCGTCGGTGGGCGCCGTCGAGCGTGGGCTGGAGCGCGGCGCGCCCCTCGGGGTTCAGCCGCCAGTAGTCGATGAGCACGATGAAGCGCCGCATCTGCTCCTCTTCCTGGTGGATGAGGTAGGCGAGGATGTCCCGCACGCGCAGGTGGAGGACCTGGTCGGGCCCCAGCGCGAAGGCGGCGTGGGCCGCCTCGGCGTTCTCTTCGATCACCGCGCGCACGACCTGTTCGAACAGGTCTTCCTTGGACTCGAAGTAGTGGTACACCGTGCCCGTGGAGACCTCGAGGGCGTCGGCGAGCTTGCGCATGGTCACCGTGCCGTAGCCGGTCTCGCTGAAGATGCGGGCGGCACCCTGGACGAGCTCGCGACGAACGGCGTCGTGGTCGACGATCTTGGGCATGCGGGGCTTTCCTCCGAGAACTGCAGCACGCCGTCCTCGATGCGACTGAACCGTAGCAGGAGCTGGTCGACGAAGTAGTTCTGCGCCAGCCGCCACGGCGCCCGCGACCCCTGCTTGGGGATCCGGGCTCGGGCACGCTCGATGTAACCGGACTGCATGTCGATGAGGGGCTCGACCTCGGCGTCCGGGTCCGGCTCGGGGCGCACGACGCGGTAGCCCGCCGCCTCCATGTGCGTCAGCAGGCGACACACGTACTGGCTGACCAGCTCGCACTTCAGCGTCCACGACGCGTTGGTGTAGCCGAGGCTGATCGCGTGGTTCGGCACACCGCCCAGCATGCACCCCCGGTACAGGAGGTGCTTCGATGGGTCGATGACCTCGCCGTCGACGACGAGTCGGGCGCCTCCCATGACCTGCAGCTCGAGTCCGGTGGCGGTGACGATGACGTCGGCTTCGAGCTCCTCGCCCGATTGCAGCCGCAGTCCCGTCGCCGTCAGGCGGTCGATGCGGTCGGTGACCATCGAGGCCTCGCCGCGGCGCAGCGCCTCGAACAGGTCGCACTCGGGCACCATGCACGGGCGCTCGTCCCAGGGGTCGTACCGGGGGGTGAAGTGGGTGTCGACGTCGACGACGTCGCCGACCTGACGGCGGACCTCGTCCAGCAGGTACCTCCGGGTCGCGTTCGGGAAGCGCCGCGCGGCCAGGTAGAAGCCCGTGGCCCACGCGGTGTTCTTGAACCGCAGGATGCGGTGGGAGACCGGCGCGGGCAGGAACCGGTTGAGCTGCGTCGCCATCGCATCCTCGCGCTTCCAGGGAAACACGTAGGTCGGCGAGCGCTGGAGCATGGTGACGTGCTCGCACTGCCCGGCAAGGGAGGGCACGAGCGTGATGGCCGTCGCACCACTTCCGATGACGACGATGCGCTTGCCCGCCGGGTCGAAGTCCTCGGGCCAGAACTGGGGGTGCAGGACCGTGCCCTCGAAGTCGTCGCGCCCCGCGAACTCCGGCGTGTGAGCGCGGTCGTAGCGATAGTAGCCGGTGCAGCCCCACAAGAAGCCACACGTCCGCGTCTCGATCTCGCCGGTGGCGCCGTCGCGCACGGTCACCGTCCACCGCTGCGCCTCGGTCGACCAGCTCGCCTGCTCGACGCGCTTCTCGAAGCGCAGATGCGAAGCGAGCCCGAAGGCCTCGACGGTGTCGTGCAGGTAGCGGAGGATGGCGTCGGCATCCGCGATGGACTGCGCCTCCTTCCACGGAAAGAAGGAGAACCCGAGGGTGTACATGTCCGAGTCGGAGCGAACGCCGGGGTAGCGGAACAGGTCCCAGGTGCCGCCGATCTGCGGTCGGCCCTCGAGGATGGTGAACGAGACATCCGGGCAGCGCTGGGTGAGCAGGGCGCCGGCACACAGGCCGGACAGGCCGGCACCGACGATGAGCACGTCGTCGTGGGGAATGGACATGGGAGCCTCACGGTTCGGGGGAGGAGGGTTCACGCCGCACTCGCGCGGCGAAGCAGCAGGTCGAAGGCATGGCGGTTCAGCCACACGCCGAGACCTGGGTGGATGCGCATCAGGGTGGTGAGCAGGTGCGCCATCGGGGTGACCACGACGCGAACGCGGTCGCGGGCCACGCCGTCGAGGATGCGGTCGGCCACCTGGTCGACATCCGCGCCGGCCGGCAGCAGGGCGCGCAGGCGCTCGGCGGACACGCCGCGCACGGGCAGGTCGTCGCGCATCGCCGTCTTGACGATGCCCGGGCAGATCACGGTCACGGACACGCCGTGCCGCTTGGCCTCCGCGCGTAGCGCGTAGGAGAGGCCGACCACGCCATGTTTGGCCGCGGTGTAGCTGACCTGACCCGCGGAAGGGAACAGGCCGGCCACCGAGGCGATGTTCACGATGTGCCCGCGACCCCGCGCGACCATCTCGGGGTAGACGGCCTGCACACCGTGGACGACGCCGTAGAGATCGACGTCGATGACGCGCCGCCAGTCCTCGTCGTCGGCGAGGTGAGCCTCGACGCACTGTACGACGCCCGCGTTGTTGATCAGCAGGTCGATGGGACCGACCAGCGCCCGTGCCTCGGCGACCGCGCGACGCACGGCGTCGGGGTCGCGCACGTCGACCTCGACCGCGTGGCAGCCGAGCTCCTCGGCGACGGCCGCGGCGGCGGGGCCGTCCCAGTCAGCGAGCACGACGTCGGCACCCTGGGCCACCAGGCGGACGGCGAGGGCGCGACCGATGCCGGAAGCGCCGCCAGTGAGGAACACGGCGTGCCCGGCGAAGGGGGCAGGCGAGCGGCGAAACATGGGACCTCCGTGGTGGGGACGCTTTTCGGATAACGAGCGTTCGATATAAATCCAACAAAAACCCGGCGCTTTCGCGTCGAACGCCGTGGACATGCGCCTTCGTGGGACATCCTGGGTGTGCCGTGGACGAGCGTCCGCTCGCCCTGTCCTCGCGGGCAGGCGAGCGACGGCAGGGTTGCTCGGTCGGAAGCGACGCGTCTGTCCAGGTCGCCGGCTCGCTCGCGCGGCAGTCCGCACGCCCGTTGGCCCGATCCGCGGGACCCCTGGCTACGGATCGATGCTCAGGGAGTGCATCCGCGGGAAGGGGGCTGCGCTACTCGGCGGCGGGCAGTACCCACGGGTCGACCAACAGGCCCTCGTTGGGCGCAACCAGCGGTTCCATCGGGCTTCCCGGGCCGTGGTCGGCGGGGATCCACCCCGCCGGGACGTTGCCGAACACCCGCCGCAGCGGCTGTAGCGGCTGGCGACGTCGGTCTTCCTCGAGCGGCACGTTCGGCGTGTAGGACAGGGCGCCGAGCCCCATGCCCGCCTTGCCGTCCTCGTGGTGGCAGCTGAGGCAGAAGGCGTTCGAGGAGGAGTCGGGACGCGGCGCGCCCACCATCAGCGGGCCCTCGGGGAAGAGGATGGCGTCGCGCACCGAGGTGCTGCCCTCGGGAAGGTTGCCGAGGTGGGCGGCGAAGTCCGCGCTGTAGTCGTGGAAGCACGCGTAGCGGGCGTCGGTGGCGAGTCCCGCGGCGGCCGCGACCTCTTCGTGGGCCCAGTCCGGGTACAGCGCCGCGGTGTCCGCCCACGCGGCGTTGTCGTCGACGCGGATGAGCGTGCCGCCGGCGTGGTTGCACGCCACCTCGGCATCCACGTCGTGTGCCAGCACCTTGAAGTCGTCGATCCAGCCGCGCACGCCGGCATCTGGCTCGCCGTTGCGGCGGTCGCCCGCACGGCCGAGAATCAGCTCGCCCTCGCCCATGCCGAAGAACTCGCGGCGGGCCTCGTAGCGGTCGAGGGGAAAGCCGTCGACGAGCAGGGTGAGCTCGCGGTGGTCTTCGCGCACGAACCAGGCCAGGTGGCGCCAGCCCTCGCCGGCCGCCGGCAGCTCGACGCTGTGCAGCACGCGCTCGTCCGCCACGTACTGGACCGTGTGCCCCTCGACGAGGCGCACCGAGGAGCCGTCCGGGAAGGTCATCAGCGCGCGGGTGGCGCCGTCCCAGGACCGCGCGTCCACGAAGATGCCGACGTACCAGTCGCTGTCCAGGTCCTGGGCGGGCAGGGCGTAGCGGATGCGGTTGACGCCATCGAGCCAGAAGCCGCGTCCGTAGAAGCCGCCGAGCGCGGTGGGCTCGGTGCGTCCGGTGCCGGCCTCGACCAGGCCGTAGGCCGGCACCGCGAAGTCCAGGGACGTTGCCGCGTTCTGGATGTGCACGTCGTCGTACTCGTCATGCACGAGCTCGTAGGGCGACAGGTTGCTCACCAGCCCCAGCTCGAGGTCGCGCACCTGGCCGTTGTGGTGCCACGGCACGCCGGTCGTACGGCCGTCGTCGTCGATCACCTGGGTAATCGAGGCCTGCATGTTCGAGACGATGAACGCCCGCGGGTCGAGGAAGTCGTCGAAGGCAATCTCGTCGGTGGCCACGCCCGAGCTCATGATCCACACCACGTCCCGCGGGGTGACGTGGCGCATCGCGGGCCGGAAGTTCGGCATGTTCTGCTGGGAGTCGAGGATGTTCTCGTTCCCAGGGTGTCCCGGCGGTGGGGGGCTGCCGCTGTGCCCGCGGCCCGCGCCGAGGCGCGCGGCGACGGGTGTGCCGTCGGTGTCCTGGTACAGGTCGACCATCATGTGGGCGTCGGGAGCGAGGCCGATGGACCAGTCGATGTTGTTGATCATGCCGTCGAGGTGCACGAGCCGACCGTGCGTCCACGCACCGGCCACGAGGAAGCCGCGGTCGAAGTCCATCGAGTAGGTGAGGTCTTCGCAGCCTTCCACGACGCACGTGCGCGGAAAGTCGTCCTTGGACTGCTCGTGAATCGTGCCGGGAACGCCGGTCATGAACACGTTGGCGCCCTCCCGGTCGACCCAGGGGTAGCTGCCGCCCATGTCCTCGCCATCCGCGATCAACTCGCCTTCGCTGTCGCGGAAGGGGTACTGCGCAAGTCCGTAGCGCCCGACGAGCTCGGGGTCGTAGGGCGCGTGGCTCATCGGGTGGAAGTCGGTCCAGCCGGTGATGTCGCAGGGCTCGTAGGACTCGTCCAGGTAGGAATAGCCGAGGTCGTAGCGCCGGATGAAGGACTCGCCGCTCTCGGGGTGTGTCCAGCTGCGAATCGCGCCGCCCCAGCGTCCGGTGAGCAGGCGGCCGTCGATGGTGATGGCGGCCTCGGCCCACTCGAAGGCCCCGCCGAGGGTGGTGCCCGCGACGGGCTCGCCCAGGCTGACGTTGGCGATCCGGGCGTCCACGGTCTTCGGGTTGCTCACCTCGATGGTGGCCGGCGTGCCCCACATCCGCGTGTTCGTGTCGATCGAGATCGAGCTGATGATGTGGATGTCGTAGCAGTCGTTCGCGAGATCCGTGCCGCAGGCGTAGGGGTTCGTGCGCTCGCCCTCGACCGGGAACTCGTGAGTGGGATCGCAGATCGCGTGGTGCCCGACCCGGTACACGTCGGGGTCCTGGGCCGGCGGAAACACGACGCGAACCGGATCGGGGGTCGCGAGGATGCTCATGCCCGGCGCGCCGGGAAGCACGGCCTCGTTCATCTTCTCGGGCGCGTACAGGTAGAAGGAGAAGGTGTCCGGGCCACCCTGGACCTGCAGGGCCACGCGCCCGTCCTGGGTCGTGCGCAGGCCGCCGGGCACGTACACGCCATTCCACTGGTTGTCGTCATCGACCATCGCCACGTCGCGGAACAGCGCCGGTGGCTCGGGGTGCCGGTTGTAGTCCTCGGCGTCGGGCCCGCCCAGCGGCTGGCCACGGCAGCCCGTGATCAGCGAAAGCGCCAGGATGGAGGCGCAGAATGGCGAGGCGGAGAGCGGGGAGGGGTGTCGGTGCATGGTGGCGGTACTCTAGCAGGCCGGAGACGCGACCTCCTTGCCGTTCTCACCGTTTCAGGCCGGGTGCGGAGTCGTCCGCGTCACTCGTGGCGGAGCGCGTCGATCGGGCGCAGGTTGGCCGCCCGCCGCGCCGGGAAGAAGCCGAAGACCACCCCGATGGCCGCCGACACGCCGAAGGCCAGCGCGATGATCAGCGGGTCGACGACCAGCGGGATGTCGAGCGCGGCCGAGGCACCCCAGCTGATCAGCAGTCCCAGGGCGATGCCGGCCAGGCCGCCGAGGCCGGAGAGCACCATCGCCTCGACGAGGAACTGCAGGAGCACGTCCCGGGCGAGGGCGCCGACTGCGAGGCGGATGCCGATCTCGCGGGTGCGCTCGGTCACGCTGACCATCATGATGTTCATGATGCCGATGCCGCCCACGAGCAGGCTCACGGCGGCAATCGCCGCGAGGAAGCCGGTGAGCACGCGACTCACCCCGTCGAGCATGGCCACCACTTCGGCCATGTCGCGCACCGAGAAGTCGGGCTCGGCCCCCTCGCGAATGTGGCGGCGCTCGGTGAGCAGGGCCTCGAGCCGCTCCTTGACGACCTGGGAGTCCGCGTCCTCCGTGGCCGAGACGAAGATGGTCGCGATGTCCCGGTCGCCCTGGATGCGCCGCTGGAAGGTTCGAATGGGGATGAGCAGGAAGTCGTCCTGGTCCTGGCCGAAGGAGCTCTGCCCCTTGGGGGCGAGCACGCCGACGACGCGACAGGTGAACTGATCGGCGCGCAGGGTGGCGTCCAGGGGGTCTGCCCCTCCGAAGAGCTCGGTGGCGACGGTGTCTCCGAGCAGGCACACCTCGGAGCCCGCGGTGTGCTCGGCCTCGTCGAAGTCGCGGCCGCGAGCCACCTCCCACCGCATGGCGCGCAGGTACTCGGCGGAGCTCCCGGTCACCGACGTGCGCAGGGTCTCCTCGCCCCACGCGGCCACCGTGCTCATCGTCGCCACCGGCACGGCGGCGTCGACATCGGCGATCTGTTCGCGAATGGCGGCGAGGTCCTGGTCGGTGAAGGGCTTGGCCACGCCGCCTCGCCCGCCGGGACCGCGCGCGTTTCCGGGCACCACGAACAGCAGGTTCTGGCCGATGGACTCGAGGTCCTCGTTCACCGCGCGGGTCGCGCCGCGGCCGATGCCGACCATCGCGATCACGGCGGCGACGCCGATCATCACGCCGAGTGCAGTGAGTCCGGTTCGCGTCTTGTTCCTCGCCAGCTGGCGCACGGCGAGGACGAAGGTCGTCCACAGCATCAGCCACCCCCTCGCTCGAGCACTCGACCGTCGAGGAAGTGGATGGTCTCGTCGCAGTACTCCGCCATCTCGGGCTCGTGGGTGACCATGAGGATGGTGATGCCGCGCTCCTTGTTGAGGCGTGCGAGCAGCTTCATCACCTCGTGGCTCATCTTCGAGTCGAGGTTTCCGGTGGGCTCGTCGGCGAGCAGCAGGGAGGGGTCGGTCACCAACGCTCGCGCGATGGCGACGCGCTGCTGCTGGCCTCCGGAGAGCTCGTTGGGGGCGTGGTCGGCGCGGTGGGCGAGTCCCACGTCGTCCAGGGCCTGGAGGGCCTTCTTGCGGCGCTCGGCGGCGCCCACTCCCCGGTAGATCAGCGGCAGCTCCACGTTCTCGACCGCGGTGGTCCGCGGGAGGAGGTTGTAGCCCTGAAAGACGAAGCCCAGGTAGTGGCGGCGAAGCAGCGCTCGCTGGTTGGTGGAGAGCTCGGTGACTTCCACGTCCCGGAACCGGTAGGAGCCGGTACTCGGCTCGTCGAGGCAGCCGATGACGTTGAGGCAGGTGCTCTTGCCCGAGCCCGACGGCCCCATCAGGGCCAGGAAGTCGCCCTCGAACACGTCGAGGTCCACCCCGTCGAGCGCCCGCACCAGCGCTTCGCCCTGGCCGTAGTGCCGGGTCACGCCTCGGAGCGCGACGACGAGCTCGCCGCTCACTGGGCCTTGCTCCCGCGACGCGTGCGCTCCGCAGCGATCACGAGCTCCTGTCCCTCGTAGACCTGCCCCTCGACCACGGTGTGGCGTCCATCGCTGGCACCGGGGAACACGAGGATGGGCACCGCGTCGCCGTCCAGCGCGTACACCCGGGCGCGGCGGCGGCCATCCACGGGCTCGGGCTGCGGCTCAGAGCCCTCGGGGGGCTCGAAGCGCAGGGCCTGGTTGGGCACCAGCAGCGCATCCTCCAGGCGCTCGGCGGTAATCGACGCCGTGGCGGTCATGCCGGGCAGCAGCTCGAGCCCGGGGTTGTCCACGGAGAGCGTGGCCAGGTAGGTCACGACGTCGGAGCTGTCGACGGGCGCGAGGTGCACCTTGGTGACCTCCGCGTCGAACACCCGCTCGGGGTAGGCGGACACCGTGAAGTCGGCCTGCTGTCCAGCCTTGATGCGGCCGATGTCCGCCTCGTCGACCTCGACGTCCAGCGTCATCTTGCGCAGGTCCTCGGCCACGCGGAACAGGGTGGCCGCCTGGAGCGAGGACACGACGGCCTGGCCCTCTTCCACGCTGCGCTCGAGCACGACGCCGGCGATGGGCGAGACGATGCGGGTCTTCGACAGGTTGGCCTTCGCGGCGAGCGCGGAAGCGCGGGCCTGCTCGAGCTGGGCCTCGGCGAGGGCGAAGCCCGCGACGGCCTGGCGGTGGGCGGTGCGGGCACGGTCGAACTCCGCCGCGGAGATGGCGCCCTTGTCGTGCAGCTGCTCGGCCCGCGACAGGTCGACGCTCGCGCCCTCCATGGTCGCCCGCGACTGGGCCACGGTGGCCTCGGAGGCGTGGACGCTGGCCTGGCTCTGGCGAGCCTGCGCCTCGAGCAGGTCGGTGTCGAGCTCGGCGAGGACCTGGCCGGCCTCCACCTCGTCGTTCTCGGACACGTGCACCTTGGCGACGATGCCCGAGAGCTCCGAGCTCACCGCGACCGCATTCGAGGGCTCGATGGAGCCGACGGCGGTGACCTTGATGAGCAGGGTTCCCCGGGTGACCGGCAGCGTCTCGTAGGTGTACCTGCCCGAGCCCGTGGGGGCGAGGCGGCTGGCGGCGAACAGGGCGATCAGCACGAGGCCGACGGCGACCGCGGCCCAGCGGCCCCAGCGGCGACCGCCGCCGTCCACTCCGAGGGTCTTGCGAACATCCGAGTCGTCCACGCGCGTCACTCCCGCTCGCTGGCGTGAGCGCGGAGCTGGGCGACAATCGACTCGATGGACGCGAGGCCGAAGGTGATCTTCTTGAAGAAGCTCGGGTTGTGCGGAACCATCACGAAGCGCGGGTGCTGGCTCCACAGCGTCCTGAGCGCGCGGTCGACCGACAGGGCGGTGTCGAGGTCCTCGCTGCGGTGAGGGTTGCCCCCCTCGATGGACACGCCTCCAGCCGCGGCGGTCTCGAAGAAGATCACCGCGTCGTAGCGGGCAAGCTCGGCCTCGAGGGTGGTGCCGAGGGCGGCGAAGTGCTCCTCGGCGGGCAGCTTGGAGTAGACGGCGCCGTCCACCGTGCCCCGGTCGCAGAGCAGGATGCGCCCGGGGAAACGCCCGCTCTGGGCGTCTTCCAGGTTGCGCTGCACGTGGTAGATGGCGCGCTGGAGCGCGGCGAGGGCCTCGGGCTCGTCGGAGCGCGGAAAGCCACCGTTGAACAGCAGGGTCGCCGCCTCGGGCACGAGCACGACCTCGTGGCCGATCTCTCGCCGGAACAGGTCGGCAGCGGTGGTCTTTCCGCCACCTGGTCCTCCGGTGAGGACGATTCGCATGCGTCCGTTCGAGTGCACCACGCTCACCTCCAGGAGGGGGACTGCACACACTGTGCCAGAAGCGGGTGCGCCAGGCGCGGCCGGGCGCTGCCGAGGGCAGTGGCATTTGGCACGCCCGGTGCGCGACCTCGCACCCGGGGACCGTGCAGGGCAAGGAGGGTGTGGTAGACCCTGCGAACTCGGGAGTGCCCATGTCTCCACGACCCTGCATCCTGGTCCTCCACGGCATGACGATGTCCGGCGCGAGCATGCTCGCGCTGCTCGGACCGGTGGCCGACGCCCTCGAGGCCGCGGGCTTCGAGCTCGTGGCGCCCAACGCAGGTGTCGCCCTCTCGGAAGCCGAGCTCGCGGGGCTGGTGCCCTGGCTGCGCCAGACCTACGCCAAGGTCGGACAGGACGCGAGTGCATGGTTCCACGAGGGCGCGTTCTGGTTGCCCGACGAGGCCCGTTACGAGTGGTTTGGCGCGCGCACCGAGGGCGGTCGCAAGACCTACACCGCGCTCGACGCCGGGCTGGCCGCCGTCGCGAGCGCCGTGGAGGGGCGGCATGTCGTCGGCGTGCTCGGCTTCAGCCAGGGTTGCGCGATGGCGGCGCTGATCGCCGGTCTCGCGAAGAAGGGCGCGCTTCCCTACGGGGAGAGCCTGCGCTTCGGGGTGTTCCTGTCCGGCTTCCTCCCTCGCTTCGACGAGCCCGCGCTCGACCCGTGGCCCATCGCCGAGCTGCGTGGTCTGTGCATCACGGGCACCGCGGATGCCTTCTTCCCGGGTGGCGAGGCCATGCGCGAGGTGGCGGATCAGCTCGACGCACCCGAGCTCCACGTGATCGAGGGCCTGCAGCACACCGTGCCAACCGAGCCAGAGTGGGTGGCGCGTATCGCGTCCTTCGCCGCCGAGTCGCTCCGCTGACGCTACCTCGGCCTGGCACCGGCGAGCTGCGCCGCTCGTTCCACGACCTCGGCGGGCTGGCAGCCCACGACGCGCACGGGGCGGGGGCCGGTCTCGGGCACACCCTGCTCGGGGGTCCAGCCCTCCGGCAGCATGAACCACGTGGGAATCCCGGTGACGCCCCACTGGTGGGCCTCGATGCGCTGGGCCTGCAGGATGCCCGGGACCGCGGGGTCGTCGAGGAAATCCACGGCGCGTTGCGGGTCGAGGCCCGCGGCCGCCGCGAGCTCGGCGAGCACCGCGCGGTCCTCGATGTCGCGGCCATCGCGCCAGTGGGCGTTCATCGCGGCTTCGCGCCACTCGGCGAGTCGCCCCTCACGTCGGGCGAAGGCGGCGATGGCCAGGGCGGACTTGGTGCTCGGCGCGTGTTCCCGCGGTGAGAAGGCCACGCCCATGTCGTCGGCCACCGACTGCAGCCGGGCATGCATCGCGTCCACCGAAGCTCGCGGGAACATCTGGGTGATGTCCACGCCGCCGGCGGGAATGCCGGGATGCAGCTCGAAGCCGTGCCACTCGAAGTCGAGCTCGTAGCGCGCTTGAATCGGACCCAGGGTTCCCCGCTCCGCGAGGAAACACCACGGTCAGATGAAGTCGGAAAAGAAGACCAGCTTCGCGGCCATCGTGTCTCCCTGGCGGAGGCGTGCTCCGCGTCGGCGCCCCAGAACGGTCACCGCTTGCTCCGTACCCTTGGCCTGGACGGCAGGCCCGAAAGACACTGCGTTGCGTGCGCGAGCGTACGACACGTTAGTCGGCTTGCGCCGAGGGCGTGTCCGGGCCGTCCGGGGGCAGCTGCGGGGCGGCGATGTACGCAGGGTCCGGCGTGCCCTTCAGGGCGCCGAGGAAGGTCACGATCTGTGCGACCTCGCGGTCGTAGAGCGTCTTGCCGAGCTGGTGCTGAGCCATGAGCTGCACCGCCTCCTCGAGGGTCTCGATGCTCCCGTCGTGGAAGTAGGGACCGGTCTCGGTCACGTTGCGCAAGCTCGGGACCTTGAACATGCGGTCCTGGATGTGCAGCCCGGTGCTCTCGCCGCGTCCAAGGTCGGGCGTGTCGTAGTCCTCCACCAGCCCGAGTTTCTGGTACATCGCGCCGCCCACGCCGGGACCGTTGTGGCACACGATGCAGCCGGTACGCACGAAGCGGTCGAGTCCCTCCTTCTGGGCGTCGTTCAGCGCGGTGCTGTCGCCGCGCAGGAAGGCGTCGAAGGGGGCCGGCGTGACGAGACCCCGCTCGAACGCGCCGATGGCATCCGCCATGTGGTCGTAGCTGATGGGCTGCTCGTCGTCGGGGAAGGCCTCCGCGAACGCGTCGACGTAGCCGGGGATGGTCGACAGCATCGCGACGACGGCGTCGCCGTCGGGCATCGCCATCTCGATCGGGTTGAGGATGGGCTGCTTGGCCTGGGCCTCGACGTCTGGCTCGCGACCATCCCAGAACTGGGAGACGTGCAGGGCCGCGTGGTAGCTGCTCGGGCTGTTGCGCGTGCCGCGCGCGCCTCCGTGGCCCGGGGAGGTCACCTCGCCGTCGACGCCGTAGCGGTCGAGCGGGTGGCAGCTGTTGCAGCTGATCTGGTGGTCCTTGGACAGCCGCGGATCGAAGTACAGCATGCGCCCGAGCGAGACGAGCTCGGGCGTACGCGGCTTCTCGGCAGTCTCCATCGCGGCGGGGACCGCGGCGAACACGCCCTCATAGGTGGCCGAGAGGGGTGCCTCGGGCGGAGCGGGCGGCGGGCTCGGCTCCCCGCAGCCGACGGCGAGGAGGAGGATGGCGAGACGAGCGGTGGTCACGAAGGCTCCAGTCAACGGAAGCGCATCGTACACGAGCCTGGATCCGCAGGTCTCCCCGGTGCGTGGGCACGAGATCGGCGTCGCGCCGCCTAGGGTGGGCACTCCACGGGGCCGAGCGCCGCTTGCATCGCACAGCTCCCCAGCTCCCCGGCGATGACGGCGGTGTAGTCCACCCCCGGTAGCGTGACCGGATCCGCGGACCACGCGACCTCGGGGAAGGGAGCGCCGAGTCGCCCGCCCCAGGCGTTCTCGCCCCAGCAGGCGACGGTGCCGTCGCTGCGCACGGCACAGCTATGGTCGTGGCCCACGCTCAGGGCGGTGAAGGTCCCGGGGACCTGAACGGGGGTCTCTTCGTTGGCGCTGGTGGCGAACTCCTGGCCCAGCTTGCCGTTGGCGTTGTTGCCCCAGCACCACACGGTGCCGTCCACCTTGCGGGCGCAGCTGTGCAGCCCTCCGTGAGCGGCTTCGGCCCACGGCCCGGGCTCGGCGACCAGGGTCCGGCCGGCGAAGGTGCCGTCGCCGGTCGCGGCTCCATTGCCGAGCAGTGCCTCGGTGCCCCAGCACCACAGGTCGTCACTCGTGTCGATGGCGCATGCGCGAAGGGCGCGCTCGTAGCCGTAGATGTGCTTGAAGCCGGTGCCGACCTGGGTCGGGCTCAACACGTTCGAGCCCTCCCACAGCCCCCAGCACCACAGGCTCTGGTCGGCCTTGATTCCGCAGACGTTCAGCTCGCCGGTGCTGATCTCCGTGAACACGTGGCTTGTGTCCTGCCAGGGAAGGGTCCGGGCGTCGGTGGTGCCGTCGCCGAGCTGGCCTCGCCCGTTGCTGCCCCAGCACCAGCGGTATCCGTCCGTATCCAGCGCACAGGCGAAGTTGTTGCCGATCGACACGTCCTGGAAGGGCCCATTGGCGACCAGGATGGGGTCGCGAATCGGTCCTTCGACCGGGCCCGAGGGGGTCTGTGGGATCTCGCCGCCGATGTTGTTGCCGTAGCACCACAGGTCCTGGTTCTCGCCGTCGACGAAGCACATGACGTTCTCGCGGCCGTGGCCGGCGATCGCGGGGAGCTGACCCTTCTGGCGCGGAACCGAGTCGTCCCAGAGCAACAGTCGCGACCCCCAGCACCACAGGGACTGGTCGACCGCCACCGAGCAGCCTCGGCCCGAGTCGTTGAGGTCCAGTCCCTCGCCAAGGTCGGTCCGCACCTCGTGGGGCGCAAGCTGGTTCGCGTAGCTGTTCTCGGCGATGGCCGCCCCCCAGCACCACATCGCTCCGGTGCTGGTGGTTGCGCAGCTGCCGTTTCCACCCGTGTGGATGCCCTCGAACGGACCGGCTGCGGCCATGCGTGGAACATGGCTGCTCGGGTCGCCGTCGCCCAGCTGTCCGGCATCGTTGCGGCCCCAGCACCACGCGGCCCCCGCGTCGTCGAGGGCGCAGGTGAAGTCGTAGCCCGTGGAGATCGCGGTCCAGCTTCCCCCGGTGGGGTGGGGGACCTCGGAGGGTGTGGCCACGGTGTCGGTGGCGGGGTCCACGCCGGACTCACCATCGCTGTTGTAGCCCCAGCACCACGCGGCCCCCGCATCGTCGATGGCGCAGCTGTGGTACGCGCCGGTCGAGAGGACCGCGTAGGTCTCGGTGCCGACCCGCGTGGGCGCGGCCGCGCTACCCGTCAGGCCGAGGCCGAGCTGCCCGTAGGTGTCGTCTCCCCAGCACCACAGCCCGCCGCCGCTCTGGAGGCCACAGAAGTGCTCGCCGCCGGGGCTTGCGACTTCCCAGGTGTCCGTCCCGACCTGGGTGGGCACGTTCACGCCGCTCACGGCTCCCCAGCACCACAGGCTCTGGTCCGAGGCCACCGCGCAGACGTCGTCGAACGCGGCGTCGACGGCGCTGTAGGTTCCGCCGCCAGAGACCGGGCCGAACGCGAAGCGCGCCTCGGTGCCGCCGTCGCCGAGGGCACCGGAGTAGCTGAGTCCCGCACAGGACAGTGCGCCGTCGCCGTCGATGGCGCAGGCGTAGCCGGACCCGACGGCGACCTGCTGCCACGGCCCCGCGCTCAGCTGCTCCGGCTCGAAGCGCTGCTCCTCTCCCCAGCACTGGAGCGTGCCGGTGGTGATGTCCAGCCGCTGAACGGTGTCGGTGAGGCCATCACAGTCGTTGTCGAGCTCGTCGCAGGTGTCCTCGATGAGCTCGTAGCTGGAGTCGTGAGCGAGCAGGTCGGCGGCGGTGGGCTCGATCCATCCGTTGGCGCCGTCGCAGATCTTCCTCGAGTCCACGCAAACGCCGTCCTGG
The DNA here is from genome assembly GCA_006226595.1 of Deltaproteobacteria bacterium. Classification (GTDB taxonomy): domain Bacteria; phylum Myxococcota_A; class UBA796; order UBA796; genus M1803. Next base: position 127,135 of record SBGP01000077.1, on the reverse strand, counting down.
TTGGTGGCGAGCTCGGCGAAGGCGTCGAGCGCCTCGTCGGTCTGGGTGTCGCAGTCGTTGTCCAGGTCGTCGCAGCGCTGCTCGGTCTCTTCGTACGTCGCGATCTGCGCGGCGAGGTCGGTGGCGGTGGGCTCGACCCACCCCCCGGACCCGTCGCAGACCTGCTTGGCGCCCAGACACACGCCGCTCTGGTTCGCGGCGTCAGGGGCCCCGGGAATGGCCTCGTCGGTGTCCCCGTCACAGTCGTTGTCGTCGCCGTCGCAGCTCGCCTCGTCGGCCTCGTACCGGACGATCGAGGTGTAGTCCGGCTCGTTCCAGCCGGTGCCGTCGCAGGTCTTCACCGCGCCGGTGCACACGCCGTCCTGGCGGTCGGCGAGCGGCGGGTCGAGCACGTCGTCGGCGGTGCCGCTGCAGTCGTTGTCGAGTCCGTCACAGGTCGCTTCGGTGGCCTCGTACCCGGCGATCCGGGTGTAGTCCGGCTCGACGAAGCCATTGGCCCCATCGCAGACCTTGGAGGCACCGGCGCACACGCCGTCCTGCTCGTCGGCGTTCGGCGGCGGGGCGTCGTCGTCGGTGGTGCCGTCGCAGTCGTTGTCGAGCGCGTCGCAGGAGAGCTCGTCGCTCTCGTAGTTCGCGAGCGCGGTGTAGTCGGGCTCGGCCCAGCCGCCGGAGCCGTCGCAGACCTTCTTGGCGCCAGCACACACCCCGAGCTGCACGTCGGCGGCGGGCGCGCCGGAGAGGTCGTCGGCCTGGCCCGAGCAGTCATTGTCGAGCCCATCGCAGGAGACTTCGGTCGCCTCGTAGTCGGCGATCTGCGCGTAGTCGGGCTCGACCCAGCCACCGGCACCGTCGCAGATCTTGACCTGGCCCGCGCACACGCCGTCGGTCAGATCCGCGGGGGGCGCGTCGGCGAGGTCGTCGTCGGTGCCGTTGCAGTCGTTGTCGAGGCCATCGCAGGTGGTCTCGGTGGCCTCGTAGCCGCTGATCTGCGTGTAGTCGGGCTCGACCCAGCCACCGTTGCCGTCGCAGATCTTGACGCTGCCTGCGCAGACGCCGTCCTGGAGGTCCGCGTGGGGTGCGTCCGCGAGGTTGTCGGTCAGGCCGTCGCAGTCGTTGTCGGCGCCGTCACAGAGCTCGAGCGCGCCCGGGTTCACTGCATCGTCGGCGTCGTCGCAGTCGTCGCCCCCACAGGCGAGCCCCGTGTACCCGTCCCCATCGTCGTCGAGGTCGAGGTCCACGGCGAGCAGGGGGTCGGTCTGTCCATCGGCGAGCACGCCGACCAGCGTCACGGTGCAGCCGCGGCCGCAGGCCACCGCGGTGCTCTCGGCGAGTGCGCGGGTAGCGGAACCCTCGTAGCCGAGGGCGATGCGCTCGACGACGGACTCGCCGGCGGTGACGACCGCGTCGTAGCGGCTGATCAGCGGATGCGCCTCGACGGTCCACGCGAGCACCGTCTCGCCGGCTTCACAGCCCACATCCAGCGTCATCGCCGGGCGCTGCTCGAGCAGCCCTTCGATGACGTCGCCCGCGGACTCCGGCGGAGCCTCCACGCACGCCATCAGCCCGAACACCGGCACGACCCTCGCGGCCGCACCTGCCCATCCCAACGCCCGATTCATGGCCAGTCTCCCAACGCTCAACATAGCGCAGGGCAGGTAACACCGTCACGATGCGCGACCAGTCCCGCGCCGGCGGCACTGCCCGACCCGTGGCGCCGTTCGATCGTCGGGCCGATCGGTCGCCTCGTGAGTCCCCGTTCCCGGGCGAGACCTCACGAGTCGCGACGGGCCCCACCGGCCATGTTTTGTCACGCCGTTGAAAGGGACGACGGGCTCGCGCGTTGCCATAACGACAACAGGCACTTCTGGAGGAGTTCGACATGGCCAAGCCACGTACCGCCGACCGCTCCATCGAGGCCCCCCGGGCCCAGCTGCCCCTCTACATCGAGGCTCCCCGCTGGGATGCCCCGCCGAAGCGCGCGACGCAGGCCTCCAGCCCGCGTGGCTCGGTCGAGGTGGGACCGCTCACCGAGTCCGACCTCGGTGAGCTCGGCGTGGGTGACGTCGACGACGGATTCCGCGTGTAGGCGCTAGCGCGCCCGACGGTCAGGCCGCGGGAAGACCGACCATTCGGCGAACCTGCGGCAGCACCGCTGCGACGCGGGCTTCGACCATGGCTTCGTCGTAGACGTCTCCGCCGATGAGCGCGCCGCTCACTTCAGCCGCAGCGAACCACGTGAGGTGCAGGCCGATGATCGACAGCGCGAGGTGGCGCGGGTCCTGTTCGGGTAGACCCGTCCGGGCGATACCGTCAGCGAGGAACGCCGTCGTCGCCTCCAGCGTCGCGGTGACGGAGGCGCGCATTGGATGCTCGGCGACCGCCCCACCCAGCAGCTCGCGGATCAGCAGTCGCGCTGCGGCCGGCTGGGTCCCGAGGTAACGCGTGACCAGGGTGCCCAGCGCGTCGAGCTGCGCGGGGAAGTCGTCTGCGGTGGCCGCAGCCTGGGGCAGTAGCTGAGCGAGCTCGTGGATCAGGGACGCGAAGATCTCGTCGTAGAGCTCGTCCTTCGAGCCGACGTGGTGGAAGAGCGAGGCCTTGGTGAGGCCGAGGGCCTCGGCAACAGTCCGCATCGACGTGCCGGCGTACCCGTGGTCTGCGAACAGGCTGCGCGCGGCGGAAAGAAGCTCGGAACGCTCGATTGGCCGAGCGGGACGCCCCGGGCCTCGTCGCGAGGATGGGCTCAAGGAAACCTCCTGTCGGGAGAGTGCAAAGTACTCTCCGCCCTCTTGTCTATCAACCAACCGGTCGGTAGATATCGCGGCGCATCCTGGAGGTTGCACGATGCAATGCCGTACTTCGCTGATTCTGCTCGCCCTTGTCGCCTGTGACGGCGGGGCCCAGCCTGACGTTGTTGGCGACACTGCCGACACCGCCGCGCCTGAGACCGACGCCGACACCGACACCGACACCGACACCGACTCGGACACCGACTCGGACACCGACTCGGACACCGACTCGGACACCGACTCGGACACCGACTCGGACACCGATGCCGATACCGACACCAATGCAGTCCTGGACACCCCGACCGGGGCGACGTTCACGCCACACCTCATCGACTCCCCTCAGGGGCCCGCGCACGTCACCGTCGTCGATGTCGACGACGACGGCCAGCTCGAGCTGATCCTGTCGAGCTTCGGCACGGTGGGCTTCTCGGTCCCCGTTGGCACGGTGCGGCTCTACGAGCGTAGTGGCAACGGCGTGGACGAGTGGGAGGGTACCGACCTCGTCGGCACCTCGGACAGCGTCGAGTTCCCCAACGGTGTGGTGCCGCATGACGTGGATGGCGATGGCGATCTCGACCTGATCCTCCCCACGGGATTCCTCGTCTGCGAGGCGGTGCCGTTCGGGGGACCGTGCGGTGGCCTGTACTGGCTGGAGCAGGGGAACGGCGGGTGGACGCGCCACGCGCTGGTCGAGGACGACCCGCTCTGGTACCACCACGTCGAGGTGGCCGACCTCGACGGGGACGGGCACGACGACCTGGTCACCGTCGGAGAGCGCATCAAGAGCGACATGTTCGGGGGTCAGACGAAGGAGGCCCACGCGCAGTGGTTTCCGGGGACCTCCTCCGCGCCCTACTTCTCGTCGACGCCGCACGAGATCGGCGCGGGCGGCGGAAGCTACCCGCGGCTCGCCGATCTGGACGGCGACGGCGATCTCGACATTGCGTCCGCCGAGTACGCGGTCGACGGCGGGTCCTTCGCCTGGTTCGAGCAGACCGCCACGCCCTCCACCGCCCAGCCGGGCGGTGCGTGGACTCGGCACGTGATCGACAACGCCAGCGGCCCGTCCATTCAGCTCAGCCTGGTACCGAACCTGTACGGTGACGGCGCGCTCCACGCCGTGGGGGCCAACCACACCAACACCGCGGCCGGTGACCCGTGGACGTCCGCGGTGTTCGCCTTCGACGTGCCGAGTGACCCGACGGCGCCGTGGACGAAGCACACCCTCTCCCAGGGCATCGTCTCGGTTCCCGGCTCTCAGTTCGCGCCCCAGGCCGCGCCGGGCATCTTTGGTCACGGGGATGCCGATGGCGACGGGGACATCGACCTGCTGGTCTCGGGGGACGGCGACCCGCACGTGTACTGGATGGAGCAGCGTGGGCGCAACGTGTTCGATATGCACGTCCTGCACGACGACCTGTCCCAGGCCGGTGGCATGCGCATCGCCGACCTCGACGGCGACGGCGACACCGAGCTCGTCGTCACCGGCTACGACGCCAACGCGCTGTACATCTACGAGCGCGAGTAGCCGGCGCTGTCCGGGCCCGGGACACGCGCGCTGCGTGTGTCCGGGGCCCCGCTCACGAGAGCGCCAGCCCCTCGCACACACTGGTGAACGCGTTCGCCTCGCTCACCTTGCCGGGTCCGAGCAGGTCCACGGACAGCTGTCGCACGAACGGAACTGCGACGTGCCGCCGGTGAGGATCAGCGTCCGCTGCGCCTGGAACTCCCACTCCGTCGGCGGGTCGTAGACGAAGCCTCTTCCGCCGCACAAGGTGCACCGGTCGCGGCCCGCGTAGGCGGCCTGCACGACGATGAACAAGAGCAGCGCGAAGCGCAGGAATCGCGGCATCGGGGCCTCCGCGCCTGGTGTACGCGTGAGCGGCCGCTATGGGGCGCGCTTCAGTTTGCCATCCCTCTGCAAGACGAAGGTCTTGCCCCGTCGCTCGCACAGGCCAAAGTGTCCGAAGTCTCCGGGGTCGACGGTCACCGCGTCACAGCGAGGCGGCAGCAGCTCGAGCCCGTTGGGCCACAGCACGCCCTGGCGCCCCTGGTCGTCGACACTGATCCAGGCGTGGTGGTCGTTCTTCCCGCGCGTCCAGCTGGCCAGGCGAAGCTCGGCCCATTCGACCGGGATGACGGGCTCTCCGCGCCGGTCCAGCACCCCGGTGCGCCCGTCCCCGCGGACGAGCAGGTACGTCTCCTCCAGGCTCATGGGCTCGATCTGGTCGTACTCGCCGAACGCGACGATGGAGGTCCCGTCGTCGTCGAGAAACGCGACCTCCTCGCCGCGAGTGGCCAGCCATCCCGGTCCCTGGTCGAGGTCGTCCAGATCGGCTTCGAGAAGAACCTCGACCACCTCTCCCTCCGCGGGCAGGCGGAGGAGGCCATGGTGTCGGTCGTGCGTGCGGACCGGCACCAGGCCGTTCCCGAGCACCCGCACGTATCCATAGGGTTCCGTCACCCGAACCCCGTCCGCCGTGTACAGGGCTTGACCCTCCCGGCCCTCGACGAACCACCAGCTGCGCCCGGCCGCCTTTTTGCTCTCGATGTCCCGGTGGGTCGGCTCGAAGAGGAACTCCCCGGTCGCCTCGTGGAGGACGCCCCAGCCCCGCTCCCCTCGCACCGGGACCCACCCGTCGAAGCCGCGTCCGATGCGCTCCCAGTCGGGCGAGAGTGCGACGCGACCCGTCTCGGTGTCGACCAAGCCCACCCCGTCGCCCCGCTTCACGAGCGCCCGTCCGTGCCAGGCGCGGGCGATGTCGTCCCAGTCGGGGGGGACCACGACCCGGTCGTCCGCCATCAGGCCGACCTTGCCCTTCCAGGACACGACCCCAAGGCCGTCCACCTCCCTGTCGAGGCGTTCGTAGAGGAGCGAAGGGTCGCCCTCTGTGAAGACGTCCGCAAGCGGGCGGGGTCCCGACACGATGGCCTCGCGGGGCGGTCGGATCCCGTCGTCCTCCTTGGGGGTGCGAAGCACGTACAGGCCGCTTCCAGTGAGGAGGAGCGGTTGTTGCCCTGGACCGAGAGCCCAGCTCCCGTCCGGGCGGACGAGCCCCCAGCCCTCCTCGGACTGGACCGCCGCGACCCGATGGTCTGCGGACCAGCCTGCGGTCCGCAGGTAGCGAGGCGCGAGGACCTCCTGGCCATCGGCGACGATGCCGTGCTGGCCGCCCTTCTGTACGTCGTGGTACCCACCGTCGCGGAGGGTGGCGCGGTCGTACCGCGGCGGCACCCACAGCTCCCCGGTCGTGCGGTACACCCCCCAGCCCTCGGGGCCGCGGACGTTCACGAAGACGTTCTCGCCGGCCGTGATGGCGCTGTACTCCGGGGGGACGACGAAGCCGGTCGCCTCGTTGTAGAGACCCCAGCGACCGGCCTCCCCGACCACGAAGAACTCGACCGGGCCCTTCGTGCCGTCCACATAGAGGCGGAAGCTCTCCCGGACCTGGTCGAACTTGGGGGAGAGGAGGACCCGTCCGTCGGCTGCGAGCTTGCCCGTCCGGCCGTCCAGCTCGACGTGAAAGCCGTCCTTGCGGGGCTCGACGAGGTCGTATGCGGGGTCGATCCGGAGGGTCCCATCGGCGTCGACGATGCCCTGCTTGCCGTCCCGTTCCACCTTGAACCCCGCGTCGATCCGCGCGATGCGATCGTAGGACGCCTCGACGACCACCTCGCCATCGGCGGTGTACACGCCGACCTTGCCGTCCTTGCGCACCAGGATCTGGTTCTGGCTCCACGGCACGAGCTGGTCGAACGCGGGCTCGAGGACGAGGGTTCCTCGGTCTGCGCTGACGAGGCCCCACTTGTCGTCACGCATCACCGGCCAGCGGGCGTGTTGTACGGGGGCCCCGACCCGGTGGCCAACCTCGCCGATGCCGCGGTGCGGCAGGGACCGGGCTGGGAGGCCTACCCCGGGGGTGCCGGCAGCGTTTACGGGACGCGTCCCGTGGGTGACGTCAATGGCGACGGATGCAGCGACATCGTCTGGGGGGGCGAGCTGGTCCTCGGCGGACCCAACGGCATGGAGGCCACCGGCGTGCTGCCCGGGATGAACGCCCAGATACGTTTCGGGCCGAGTGACCTCGATGGCGACGGCTACGACGACATGGTGGCGCTGGGGCAGACGTCGGACGGCGTCTGGCTCGGCAACGCCGATGGGGTGCCGGTCCAGGACTTCAACTGGTTCATGTACGGCGAGGTCGACGTGCGGGACATCACCGGCGACGGCGTGCCGGATGCGCTGTCGACGGTCGGGGACCACGTCAACCCGGCTGCGTCCATCCCCGAGGAGCCAGGCTTCTACTACGCGATCTACGGAGGCACGGACGCCGGTCACGCGACGCCCATGCCCAGCGACGACGACGAGCCACTCATGGTGCAGTCCGTCGATCCGTGGCTCTACGACTCGTTCGCCGGCGCTCTCGACACCGTCACCGACGTGAACCTCGACTTCGATCGGTTCCAATTCGGCGAGGCCCAGGGCAGCTTCGGCGACATCGATGGGGATGGCTACCGCGACTACCTGGTGATGGGGTCCCCGTTCGGCTTCGTCTACCGCGGCGGAAGTCGCCTCGAGCGCCAGAAAGCCGAGGCGGACGGCCTCGTGAACGTGTCGCGGAGCGGCATCCCGGTCAGCTGGGCCGGCATCATGACGGACGTCCGTCGCCTGAACGAGATCTAGCCATGGTCCTGCTCTCGCTCACGCTGCTCGGCTGCCAGAACCTCTCGTGCGGAGACTTCCGCTTCGAGGGGGACATCCCAGTCACCTACATCGACAACAAGGCGGGGGAGATCCCGATCGGCGGGCACTTCAAGCAGAAGTGCATGCACCCGGTCACCGAGACGGGTCGCAACTCGACGGTCTACTTCGAGCCCAGCATCTCCCACACCGGCGTGCACGTGCTGCACCTCGATATCGACGTCGACCACCGCAACGACGCGGTGGACTGGAACGTGGCCCTGAACTGGTGGGTCGAGGCGGTCATCCCCGTGGATCGGATTCGCGAGGGGGAGACCGTCACGGTGGGGGACGGCATCGTCGCCGGAGCCAACTACTGGTACACCAACGGTCCCTCGGCCGGAGACAGCATCGAGGGCACCGTGGACGCACTCGGGTTCTTCGCGCACTACATCCCCGAGCCCATGGACGGCGAGATCGAGATCACCAGGCTGCGGGTCCGGGAAGGCGACGCCTGCACGGGCCACCTCGAGTTCAAGGCCCGCTGGGATCTGACCTACGGCATCGAGAACGAGACGGCATCGTGGAGCTCGGCGAGAGGCGAGAACTGGTTCGAGGTCGACTCGGCCGCCGCCTGCGCGGGCCTCGTCGCCCTGCCGGAGTAGCGGTCGCCTGCGCGATCAGGACAGCGCCAGCCCCTCGCACACACTGGTGAACGCGTTCGCCTCGCTCACCTTGCCGGGTCCGAGCAGGTCCACGAACAGCTGTCGCACGAACGGAAGCTGCGACGTGCCGCCGGTGAGGAAGGCCTCGTCGACCTCGTCGGCGCGCACACCCGCGGTGTCCAGGGCCTCGGACACGGCCTCCCGATAGGCGGCGAGGATGCCGCTCGACGCTTCCGCGAAGGCCCCTCGGCTCACCGGCTGCTCGATGGCCAGCGACGCGAACGGGAACTCCTCGAAGCGGAACAGCGCGTGCTCCTCGCTCGACAGCGCGCGCTTGGTGCCCTCGATGGCCCAGGCCATGGGGTAGCCGAGGTCGTCGAACACGAGGTGGAGCAGGCGGCGCACGACCTGGGGGTCGTCCATGCGGCGCTGGATCTGCTTGAGGCTGCGCTCGAGCTCCGAGTCCCGTAGCTGGTGCAGGTAGTAGAGCTCGAGGATCTGGTGGAACAAATGGTGGTCCCAGTCCTCGGGCTCGTCGGTGTACGGCCGCCGGAAGACGGCGCCGCGTCCGAACCAGGGCATGAGGAACGCGTCCATGAACCGGCCGTCCAGGGCATCACCGGCCTTGGCGACGCCGGTCACGGCGAGCACGTCCTCGGCGCGGTCCTCGCGAACCCGGCGGGAGGGGCCGACCTTCAACACGGCGAAGTCCGCGGTACCGCCGCCGAAGTCGCCGATGAGCACGGTGCGGTCCTGGCTCAACCCCGCTTCGTAGCGGCGGGCGGCGGCCACGGGCTCCATCTGCATGTGGGGGTCGCGGATGCCGGCGATCTCGAGGGCCTCGAGCAGACGTCCTTCGGCGAGGTCGTTGCGTTTGGGGTCGTCGTGGAAGCGCACGGGACGACCGACCACCGCCCCCGTGACCTTCTCGCCGGTCACGCGCTCGGTCTCCCGCACCAGGAAGCTCACGTAGGCGCCGACGACCTCGGTGTACGACAGCCGCTGGCGGCCGAGCGTCGTCTTGGGCACGTCGTGGGAGAGAAAGGCCTTGAGCGAGCGCAGGAAGCGACCCTGGAGGTCGGACGCCTGGTACGCGCGCATCGCCTCGTTGCCGAAGCGCACGTTGCCGTCGGGATCGGCGTGAATCACGCTCCGCTGCACCGCCTCGCCAGGAGCGAGCTCGAGGATGCGAGCGGTGCCAGCCTCGTCGAGCACGGCCACCGCCGAGTTGGTGGTTCCGAAGTCGATGCCGATCTTCATGGTGCGTCCCGGGCTGCGCAAACGGCCCGGCTAACGCGGAGGGGCGAGGGGACCACCCGCGGGTCCCCGCACCGAGGCCGGAGTGCGCGGGCTATCGCTCGGGCCGCTCGCCTCGCGGTGGGGGCGGAACCGGCGGGCGACCCTCGCGAATCGCCTGCTGAATGCGCGCCCTGGCGGCTCCGCGCTCGCGCGCGTCGAGCTGGCCGTCGCCGTCGGTGTCGAAGGCGTGGATGATCGGCGGGGGAAGCTCGCCCTTTGGTGGGCGCTCGCCCCGCGGCGGCGGCGGCGGAGGAGGCGCGTCGGTGGGGGCACCGCGCTTGGTGAACGCGTCGCATCCGTCCTGGAAGTCCTGTACGAGCAGGTCCATCTCGGCCGGGTCGAGGTCGCCGGAGTCGTCTTCGTCGTAGGCGAAGGCGAACAGCGGCATGGGCGGCGGCGCGCCCTCGGGAGCGTGAGCCTCGAGCGCCGGGCAGGACAGCTCCGGGGGCAGGTCGCCGCCGGGCGGGTGAGCGACGGCTGTGGCGATCAGGACGGTGAGCAGAGGCAGCATGGTGGCTCCCGAGGGGCCGGTCGACGAGACCGGGGTTGAGGTTCACTTGCAGCCTAGGGCGCCCCGACCGGGCGTTCCGTCGCGGTCGCGTCGCGCTTCGTATCGGCTGGATACAAACCGACACCCTCCGGGAGCAGACACGGCGAAGCCGGCTGCCTATAGTCGGAGCGTGGACGAATTGGGCACCATCCTGGTCGTCGAGGACGACCTCAAGCTCGCGGATCTCGTGGGTTCCTTCCTGCGAAAGCACGGGTTCGTCGTCGAGCTCCAGCACCGCGGGGACGAGGCCGTTGCGCACGTCTTGCGCTTGCGGCCGGACCTCGTCGTGCTCGATCTCATGCTCCCGGGTCTCGACGGCTTGTCCGTGTGCCGCGACCTGCGTCGGCACTGGGAGGGGCCCGTGCTCATGCTCACCGCGCGCGGCGACGACATGGACGAGATCATCGGCCTCGAGGTCGGCGCGGACGACTACATGGCCAAGCCCGTGCGTCCGCGGGTACTGCTCGCTCGGGCGCAGGCGCTGATGCGACGCAGTCGTGCTGGCGGGCCCAGCGTTCCCCGCGACCTGTCCATCGGGGCGCTCACGATCAGCGCGAGTCGCCGTGCGGTCGAGGTCGATGGCGAGCCCGTCGAGCTGTCGACCGCCGAGTTCGACCTGCTGTGGTACCTCGCTGAGCGCGCGGGTACGCCGGTCGAGCGGGAGAGCCTGTACCGGGACCTGCGCGGCATCGAGTGGGACGGACTCGACCGCTCCATCGACCTGCGCGTCAGTCGGGTGCGGCGCAAGCTCGGTGAGCGCGGCGACCTCATCAAGTCCGTGCGCGGCGCGGGCTACCTCCTGGCGAGCGAGTCGTGAGGTCGCTGTTCGCACGGGCCGTGTTCGGCATCCTCGTCGCGGTGTTCCTCGCGTGGGTCGGGGGAAGCGTGGTGTTCCTCTTCGCGACCCGCGGACCTCCGTCCGAGCAGCTGTCCGAGGTGCTCGATTCCCAGCTCGCCATGATTGCCGCGGAGCTCGACGGGCTCGAGGGCGAGGAGCGCGAGGAGCGCCTGCGCGCGTTTCGCCCGATCCTCCGCGGTCCGCTGGACCTGGTGCCCGCCGATGCGCCGGTGCCTCCCGATCACGTCGTCCACCCGCTGAGCGACGGCATGCGTCTCGTGGCGCTGGCCCCGCCGCGTCGTCGCTCGATGCTGCCGGCCCTCGTGGCGCAGGGGCTGTTCATCCTCGTCTCGGCGTCGTTCGTAGCGTGGATGCTCGCCGCGCCGCTGATGCGCGACCTGCGAGCGCTCGAGCTCGCGGTGGGCCGGCTGCGCGACGACGACCTCAGCGCGCGGGTCCCCGAGCCTCCGGGACCGGTGCAGCCGCTCGCCACCGAGATCAACCGCCTCGCCTCGAGGGTCCAGGCGCTGGTCGTCGGTCAGCGCGACCTGCTGCGGGCCGTTTCCCACGAGCTGCGCACCCCGCTCGCGCGCTTGCGCTTCCAGGTCGAGGAACTCGCGGACGGTGCGGATCCAGCGATGGTCCGGGCCGTGGATGACGAGCTCGACGAGGTCGATGCACTGATCGGCGAGCTCATGGACTGGCTCCAGGCGGAGGCACCCGTCGGCGAGCTCGTGGAGGTCGACCTGCGCGAGGCAGCGACACGTGCGGCGTCTCGCCTCGGCGGCGACGAGCTGGCCGTCGAGGTCGATGTCGCCCCCGACTTCCGCGTGCGGCACACCGAGCGGGACGTGGAGCGGCTGCTCGACAACCTCGTCGGCAACGCGCTTCGCTACGCCTCGACGCGCGTGCGGATCGGGGCGCGTCGCTCGGGTTCTGGGTGGACGCTCCTCGTCGAGGACGACGGTCCCGGCTTCCCCGAGGACGCCGCGCGGCTGCTCGAGCCCTTCGCCACTGCCGACGCTTCGCGCGCCGACGGCCGCAGTGGACTGGGCCTGTCCATCGTGCAGCGCATCGTCGAGCGGCACCGCGGCTCGGTCACCCTCGAGCGTGCCGACGAGCTCGGCGGTGCGAGGGTGCGGATCGACTTCGCGTAGCGGCGGCAGGTCCGCCCCCGAGGTCCTCGGAAACGCCGTTCGCGGCTGGCTCGGCGCCCGCGTGTATCGGTTTGTGTCGCGCCGTACAATACCGCCACTGTCGACGGGCGACGCTCGGGCGAGGTTGACGTGGGTGCTGCGAACACCCGCCTGCCCCGGAGCTCTCGATGACCAGCCGCCCCACCTTCCTCCTCTCTCTCGCCCTCTCCCTCGCCGCGTGTCAGACCGACGGCCAGGTCGACACCGACGGCAACGGCAGCTCGGACGCGGCCTACGACACGGTGTTCGACAACACGGTCGTCCACCGGCTCGACATCGTGATCGACGCCGCGGACTACGCCGCGATGCAGGCCGATCTCGACGGCCTGTACGGCGGTGGCGGTGGCGGCCCCGGCGGCCCCGAGACCAGCGAGGACCCGATGTACGTCGCCGCCGACATCTCCCTCGACGGCGAGACCCTCGATGCCGTGGGCATGCGCTACAAGGGCAACTCCAGCCTGAGGACGCTGTACCAGCAGGGCAACCGCAAGAAGCCCTTCCGCCTCAACATGGACAAGATGGCGGACGAGTACCCCGAGACCGACGGCCAGGAGCTGCTCGGCTTCGAGGAGCTGACCTTCTCGCCCAACTACATGGACGACTCCCAGCTCCACGAGGCGTTCGCCGCCGAGCTCTTCGCGTCCTTCGGCGTGGCCTCCGCGCGGTGGGCGTTCACCGAGGTCTACGTCGATACCGGCTCCGGCGCCGAGTACTGGGGCCTGTACACGATGATCGAGGACCCCTCGGACAACCCGTTCCGGCAGCGCGTGTTCTCCGACGACGACGGCAACATGTACAAGCCGGAGTCCACCTGGGCGAGCTTCGCCGAGTCCGAGTTCGAGAAGAAGACGAACGAGAGCGAGGCGGACTTCTCGGACGTGCAGGCCGCGGTGAGCGCGCTGAACGCCTCACAGTCCGACCCGGCGGCGTGGCGTGCCGAGCTCGAGTCCGTGGTCGACGTCGACGCGTTCGTGTCGTGGCTCGCGATGAACACGGTGATGAAGAACTGGGACGTGTACGGGACGATCGCTCACAACTACTACCTGTACGGTGACCCGCTCGACGACGGGCGCCTGGTGTGGGTCCCGTGGGATCACAACGAGGCGCTGCTCGACCGCTCTGGCCCGGGCCCCGGCGGCGGAGACCTGACGGCGACCGAGGAGATCTTCCACACCACGGTGAGCGCGACGAGCTGGCCGCTGATCGCGAAGATCCTCGCTGACGACGTGTACGCCGATGTGTACGAGGCCGAGGTCCAGCGGGCGACGACGGGACTGTTCGAGGAGCAGGCGGCCGTGGCACGGCTCGAAGAGCTGCACGCGCTGATCGCGCCCTCCGTGGCCGCCGAGCAGTCGGGCTCGATGACCATCTCGTCGCAGTCTGCCTTCGAGACCTCCGTCGACGAGCTCGCCGACCACATCCGCTCCCGGCACGCGCTGGTCGAGGAGGCCCTCGATGGTCGCTGAGGCCGGCGTGGCCCGCGTGGAGGCGGTGGCCCGCCTGCTCGCGCCCGCGTCCCCTCAGCTGCTCGCCGACCGAGTGCTGCAGAGCCGTCAGGACTGGAAGTTCCTGCTGCCGCTCGACGTCCTGCCCGAGCTCCTCGAGCGACTCGCCGACGACCACGCCGTGCTGTGGGCGGGCTCGGCGGTGTTGGCGCGCTACGAGACGCTGTACTTCGACACCGCGGATCGTCGCTGCTTTCACGATCACCGCCGCGGGCGCCCGCGTCGCTTCAAGGTGCGCGCACGGACCTACGCCGATCGGCGGGTGACGATGCTCGAGGTGAAGCGCAAGCTGTGCAGCGGCACGGTCAAGGAGCGCATGCCGCGCTCGTTCCAGGACCACCGCCTGGACTGGGAGGGCAGCCGCTTCGTGGCTACCCACTCTCCGCTGCATCCCGAGCAGCTGCGACCGGTGCTCGCGAACCAGTTCCGCCGCCTGACCCTGCTCGGCGTGCACGACGCCCAGCGGGTGACCTTCGACCTCGCCCTGTCCTTCTCGGAAGGGGACCGCCGTCGGGCGATTCATGGGGTGGTGGTCGCCGAGGTGAAGTCCGCGTCCGGTCGGGCACGGACGCCCGCACTCCAGGCCTTCGCGGCGTGCGGCCTGCGACCGACCCGCATGTCCAAGTACTGCGTAGGCACCGCCCTCGTGAACCCCGAGATCCGCGCGAACCGGTTTCTTCCCGTGCTGCGCACCCTGTCTCGTCTGGAGGCGTCATGACCACACTCTTCGGCTCCGAGGCCGTGTCTCACCTGGCGCTGAGGCTCGCCCTCGACCTCGCCTGCGTCGGGTTGCTCGTGCGCGGCGTGTACCTGACCTACCGCCCCTCGCGGGAGTTCGCGTTTACCCACGTCATGCTCAACCTGGTCACGTTCTCGCTCGCGTACCTGATGAACCGGGTGCCGATGGACATCGGGTTCGGGCTCGGCTTGTTCGCGATCTTCGGCATCCTCCGCTACCGCACGCAGGCCCTGCGCATCGCGGACCTCACGTACCTGTTCGTGGCCATCGGGCTCGCGGTGATCAACGGCATCGACCACGCGTCCATCTCGCTCGGCGAGGTCCTGCTCCTGGACATGGTGGCCATCGGCATGCCCGCGCTGCTCGAGTGGAGCGGCGCCCGGGACGGCGGCCGCACCGTGACGTTGCTGTACGACCGCATCGACCTGCTCACCGAGTCGCGCACCGCCGACCTGCACGCCGACCTGCAGCGACGCCTCGGCGTGGTGTGCAGTGAGGTTCGGGTCGGTCCCATCGACCTCCTCCGCGACACCGTGGAGCTCACCGTGGTCGTCCACGAGCCGCGGAGGGCCGCATGATTCCCCTGATCTTCCTGCTCTCCGCTCCCGTGCAGGCGGCCGAGGGCGAGGTTTGGACCGCGGCCGAGGTCGAGGTCGAGGCGAGCAAGGCAGTGAGCCTCGAGGTCGCGCAGCACCTCAGGATGGGCATGACGCCGCTGGACTCGGCCGAGGCGCTCACCGATCTCGGCGCGAGCTTCGAGGTCTTCGAGCACCTCGAGCTCGGGGCGGCGTACCGCCTCGGGTTCGTGGACCTCGGGGACAAGCCGGAGACGCGGCATCGGCTGGCCTTCGACGCGACCGTTCCGCTCAAGGTCGAGGGGCTCAAGCTCTCCCTCCGCGAGCGCTACCAGCTGCGCGTCGGCACCGACCACAACTCGGAGCGCCACGTGTTTCGCACGCGGCTCGCCGCGAAGCTCAAGAGCGAGGCCTTGCCCGTGCAGCCCTTCGTGTCGACCGAGCCCTTCGTCGAGCTGGGTCTCGGGCTGACCAAGTGGCGGAACAGCGCGGGCGTCGACGTGCCGATCGGCGAGCACAAGCTGTCGCTGTTCTACCGGATGGACCTGGCGATGCCGGCCACCGAGGACCCGACGGTCCACATTGCCGGCCTGGCGTTCAAGTTCGACGTGCCGCGGGCCAGGCCGAGGGGGGACGGGGAGTAGCGCGCTCGCAGGGTCACGCGGGGTCGAGCTCGCGGTCGCGCACGCCGAGCAGGTACAGCACCCGGTCGAGACCGCCGTGGGTGAGGGCGGTGTCGGCCGCGGCGCGCAGGCGGGCCTTGGCGTGGAACGCGATGCCGAGGCCGGCGCGCTCGATCATCATCAGGTCGTTGGCCCCATCGCCGATGGCGACGGTCTGGGTGAGCGGAATGCCCTCGGCGGCGGCGATCTGCTCGAGCAGCTGCACCTTGCGCTCAGGGGTGACGATGGGCTCGAGCACGCGCCCGGTGAGGCGTCCGTCCACGACCTCGAGGGCGTTGCTGTGCGCATGGTCCAGCCCGAGGCGTTGCTGAACGCGACGGGCTGCCACGTCGAAGCCGCCGCTGATCACCGCGGTCTTGCAACCGAGGCGCTTGAGCGTGCGCACGAGCGTCTCGGCGCCGTCGGTGAGCGGCAGGCCGTCCGCGACCTGTTCCACGGCCTCGACCGAGAGGCCCTCCAGCAGCGACACGCGCTTGCGCAGGCTCTGCTCGTAGTCCAGGTCGCCGGCCATGGCCTCGGCGGTGATGCGTGCGACCTGTTCGCCGACGCCGTGCGCGCGGGCGAGCTCGTCGATGACCTCGACCTGGATCAGCGTGGAGTCCATGTCCATCGCGACGAGACGCAAGCTGCGGCGCGCGAGACCGAGGGGCTGCACGGCGAGATCGACGTTCTCGGCGATGGCGAGCTCGAGCAGGGCGTGGCGCAGGCGTGCGAGCCGGTCGCCGTCGCCGAGGACCTCGGCCTTGAGCTCGAGGGCGGACAGACCGCGCGCCGACAGCCGGTCGATGGCGCGGATGTTCGCCTCGTGGTGGGCGAGAACCCGGGCGAGAGCGGTGAGATGCACGGGCGAGATGGGGTTCGCGAGCGCGGTGACGGCCACCTCGGTCGTCGGCGGCCTCGGCCGCGCGTCCGGGAGCGACTCGAAGTCGAGGGCCAGGCCGAGCTCCTTGGCGCGGAACAGCAGGTCGCGGAGGGCGGGGGAGTCGGTGCCCGGCAGGTCGAGCAGCAGGCACAGCGTCAGGCGTCCGTGGACGACCACCTGCTCGATGTCCTCGAGGGCTACGCCGTGGTCCGCGAGCACGCTGGCGAGGGCCGCGGTGATGCCTGGGTGATCGGAACCGGTGACTGTGACGAGCACGCCCATGGGGCCTCCATGGGCGGTACATATGCGAACCGCGTGTCCATGCGGGTTCGCGGGCAGCAACAACTGGGCAACAGCCGCGCCTGGCTACGGCGTGCGCAGGATCTTCGCCATCGCCTTGCCGCGGGCCAGCTCGTCCACGAGCTTGTCGAGGTAGCGGATCTCCCGCATCAGCGGCTCGTCGACCTCCTCGACCCGCACGCCGCAGACGACGCCACGGATCAGGCTGCGGTCGGGGTTGAGGGCTGGCGCCTGGTCGAAGAAGGCCTCGAAGTCGCGCCGGTCCTCGAGGGCGGCGGCGAGCGCGTCGCCCTCGTAGCCCGTGAGCCAGCCGATGATGGCGTCGACCTCGTCCCGGGTCCGGCCCTTCTTCTCGGCCTTGGCCACGTACAAGGGGTACACGCTCGCGAAGCTCATGGAGTAGATGCGGTGCCTGGCCATGCACCGACCTTGCTCCTCGCGTCGTGCGCCCGCAAGTCGGCGGACCGACCGGGTGCGGGCGGCGTCACCGGAACGTGATGTGCCCGAGGAGCGGCGAGCAAGGTAGAACGCGGAGGATCAGGAGGCGTGTATGCGGATCCTCACCGCCCTGTCCCTCGCGCTGCTCGTCGGCTGCTCGACCCCCGAGGGGGGCGACCCCACCGACACGGGTGTGGAGACGGGCTCCCCGGACGCCGAGGACCCGTGGTTCACGCTGATGGTGATCCCGGACATCCAGTACCTGACCAACGACCTCGACTCCTACGGCGTGCTCGGCAACATGATGGACTGGATCGTCGACCACAAGGACGAGCTGAACATCGCGATGGTCGTGCAGGAAGGGGACATCACCCACCAGAACGACGTCCCGGCCTGGGAGGTCGCCGACGCCGCCTTCGCGAAGCTCGACGGCGTGGTGCCCTACGCCGTGTGTGTCGGCAACCACGACATGGACACGACCAGCCGAGAGGCGGTGCTCTACAACCAGTACTTCGGCCTGGACCGCTGGCGTCAGCACGAGACCTTCTACGCGTCGGCCAGCGAGGACAGCGCCGATGACCACGCCCACGTGTTCTCGGCGGGTGGGGTCGACTGGATGATCCTGTCGCTGAAGTACAGCCCGAGGGACGAGGCACTCACCTGGGCGGAGCAGCTCGTCGCCGACCACCCGGATCACCGCATCATCGTGCTCACCCACGCCTACCTGACCCCGAGCGGGACGACGTCGACCCAGGGCGACCAGCTCCAGGCGCGGATCGTCGACCCGTTTCCGAACGTCGAGCTCGTGCTCAACGGGCACTTCCTCGGCGATGTCGCTGCGGACCGCCGCCGCGCTCGGGACGACGGCTCCGAGGTGCTGGAGCTGTTCAGCAACTACCAGGACCTGCTGCTCGCGGGCTTCGGGCGCATGCGACAGATGCGCATCGACCCGGCCGCGGGCACGATCGACGTGCAGACCTGCAACGTCCACGACGTGTGCAGCGAAGACGATGGCGACACGCTGACCTTCGCCGATCTCGACCTCGGCCTGTGAGGTCTCCCGGCGGCGCAGGGGGCCTATCGGGCTCCGGACCGTCGGGTGGACGACACGCGGGCGCGGGACCGGTCAGATAGCGTTAGAGGAGGCGGCTGGCGCCCCCCGCTCGTCTGGAGCACCCCCTGACTCCCGGTTCCCGCATCGGCCGCTACGAGATCGTCCGCACCCTCGGTGAGGGCGGCATGGGCACCGTGTGTGAGGCCATCCTCCACGGCCCGGCCGGGTTTACGAAGCGCGTGGCGCTCAAGCAGCTGAAGACCGGCGGCAGCGGGCTGGTCCACGAGGCAAAGCTCGGCGGTCTGCTGCAGCACCCCAACCTCGTCGAGGTCTACGCGCTCGAGAAGGTCGGTGAGCGCTGGGTCGCGGCGATGGAGTTCGTCGCGGGGGGCTCGCTCGACCGCTACATCCCGATGCCCTCTCGCGCCGTGATCGAGACCGGCATCGGCGTCGCCCGTGGGCTCGCGCACGCGCACGAGGCGGTGGGGCTCGTGCATCTCGATCTGAAGCCGGCCAATCTGCTGCTCCACCACGGCACCGTGAAGGTGGGTGACCTCGGGATCAGCCAGGCGCGGGGCTTCACGAAGGACGGTGGGTCCGCCGGAACGCCGACGTACATGGCGCCCGAGCAGCGGGCTCGACACACCGTGGACGCGCGCACCGACATCTACACCCTCGGCGTCGTGCTGCTCGAGCTTGCCACCGGCAACCCGGCGCGCGACCCGGAGCTCGTGTCGTGGCTGGCACCGGTGCTTGCCCGTTGCCTCGCCGAGCGCCCTGAGGAGCGCTTTTCGTCCATGCGCGAGGTCGCCGCCGCGCTCCTCGAGCTGCCGGTGTCGGGACCCGGGCTCGCCGATCTGTCCGCTCGGGAGGCGCCGCCGAGCGTGAGCAGCCAGTCGGTGGACACCTTCCTCTTCGACGGCCCGGGCAGCGAGCCCACCCCGCAGACGACGAACATTCCTGGCGAGCCCGACACCTACGTCGGCCGCGAGCGGGAGGTCGCGCAGCTGGTCACCCTCCTGCGGACTCCGGGCATGGTCACGCTCAAGGGCATCGGTGGACTCGGCAAGACCCGGTTGGCGCGGCGCGCGGCGCGGCAGTGGCGTGAGCACACGCTCGGTGAGGCGTGGTTCGCGGATCTCTCCGCCTGCTCCCGTTCCGACCAGGTCGTGCGCCACGTGGCGGATGCGCTCGGCATCCTGCTCACCTCGGAAGACGAGGACGCGCAGGTCGAGCAGGTGGGCTGGGCTCTGAAGAGCCGAGGGGACCTGGTCCTGGTCCTCGACAACTTCGAGCAGGTGCGTGAGGCGGCGTCCGTCGCCGTGCGCTGGGCGGGGCAGGCGCCGAGGCTGCGACTGCTGGTGACCTCCCGGGAGCCACTGCGCACCGCGCACGAACAGGTGGTGCAGCTCGAGCCGCTAACTCTCGAGGAGAGCGTGGAGCTGCTGGTCGACCGGGCCCGGGCCAAGGGCCGGCATGTCGACGGCGACCCGGCGCTGCCCGAGCTCGCGCGGCGTCTGGACTGCATTCCGCTTGCCCTGGAGCTGGCCGCCGGGCGCTTCGGGCTGCTCTCGGTGCGGGACATGGTGGATCGCCTCGACGAGCGACTGCAGCTGCTCCGCAGTCGGTCGAGCGCCACCTCTCACCGCCAGGACACGCTGCGCGGGGCGCTCGACTGGAGCTGGGATCTCCTCTCGCGCGAGGAGCAGAGCGCGTTTGCACAGTGCGCCGTGTTCGAGGACGGGTTCACGGTCGAGGCCGCCGAGGCCATCCTCGACGTGCGCGGCGTGTGGGCGCTGGACGTGGTCGAGTCACTGATCGACAAGTCGCTGGTGCACACCCGCGGGGACGGACGCCTCGCGATGTACGAGTCCACGCGGCTGTACGCGCGCGAGCGTCTGCTCGATCCCTACGAGGTGGAACAGCGCCACGCGCGCTTCTTCGCCGAGCTCGGTCGCACGGCGCGCGCGCAGCACCACACGAACGCCCTCGGTCCCGAGCTCGGCAACCTGCTCGCCGCCGTGCGTCGCAGCCTGGGGCACGGGTGGAACGAGCTCGCCCTCGGGTGCGTCGCGGGCGCTGCCCAGGTGGTGATTCATCGCGGCCCGGTCGGCGCGACGCTGGACCTGGCCATGCAGGTCGCGGATCTCGGCCTCGATGCCGATGACCGGCTGGTCGCGCATCAGCTGGCCGGCGAGCTCTCGGCGGTCGCCGGCAACAACGCGGTGGCCAGGCTGTATCTCGAGCGGGCGGTGCAGTGGACGGAGGAGGCGAGCCCCGACCAGGCGGCGGCCGCGTGGGTCGGCGTCGCCTCCGCACAGCGCGTGGCGGGCGAGATGGACGTGGCCCTCGCCTCGCTCGAGACCGCCCGGAGCCTGGCGCAGACCGACATGGTCCGGGGCTACATCGAGCTCGAGGCGGGCACCATCGCCTATCAGCGCGGTGACTACGACGAAGGTGTGCGCGCCTTCGAGGCGATCCGCGCGCTGGGTGCGCACCCGCCGCATCCCGCGGCCGGCGAGGCCCTCGCGTCGCTCGCCCACATCCACGCGGACCGCGGTCACATCGATCTCGCGCGCTCGACCTACCGCCGGGCTCTGGCTCAGTTCCGGGCCCACGGCGCCCGGGCCTTCGAGGCGGCGACGCTGTCGAACCTCGGCAACATGGACCTCGAGCAGGGCCAGTTCGACGCCGCCGAGCGCTACTACACCGCCGCCCTGACCATGCAGCGACAAGACGGCCAGCGGCGCCGAGAGGCGGTGTCTCGCAGCAACCTCGGGTCCATGGAGCTTCGCCGCGGCAAGCTCGAAGAAGCCCAGCTCCACTTCGAGCAGGCCCTCGCCATCCACCGCGACGTCGGCAACCGCCGCTCCGAGGGCGTGTGCCTGGGCAACCTGGGCACGCTGCATCACGCGCGTCGGCACTACGCGCCGGCTCGCCGGGCCTACGAGCGGGCCCGTGACCTCGCCCACGAGCTCGGCATCTCGGCCCTGGAAGGCGTGTGGTCGGGCGAGCTCGGCATGCTCCTTCTCGAGCGTGGCTACTTCGCCGAGGCGCGCGAGCAGCTCGATCAGTCCGTCGCGCTGCTCGACGGGCGCATGGCCACCTACGAGGACCTGTTCACGATCGGGCTCGGCGAGGTGCGCCAGGCGACCGAGGACGCGACCGACGATCTGGCGCCGCCACTCGAGCGGCTCCGCAAGCTCGGCGCCACGCCCACCCTCGTCCGGGCCCTGGCCTCGCTGTCGCGACGCGCGGCCCGCCGCCTCGACGTCGAGGAGGCCGAGCACTGGCTCGCCGAGGCGCAGAGCACCGCGGCGTCGCTGCACGCGGGGGGACAGCCGCACACCCACGCCCTCGAGTGGGCCGAGGTCGTACTCGCGGGCGTCCGCTAGTCGAGGTCGTCCACGGTCGTCGACGCTGTCGTGGAATGGCGACAGTACGCTCTCGGCGCGGGTGGTGTGGATGTCGACGGTCAGCGCGTCCACGACGCCGTCTGCGTGGCATGGAGGATGCACCTCCGTGATGTCATCCGGAGTGTGCCATGCGTTCACTGCTCGTCTCTGTGCTCCTCGTCCCCGCCCTCGCGCTGGGCCATCCGTGCGACCCCATCGACGCCCTCGTGGTGGTCGATGCCCCCGCGGAGGCCGTGCAGGCCGCTGTCGATGCCCACGAGAGTCCGCTGACGGCGCAGCGATGTGCCGAGACCGCGGAGCTGCGCCTGGCGCGACAGGCTGCGCTCCTCGATACGCCCGCCCCGGTCCCGCCCGCCACGTCGCTCCCGGCGCAACGCCCGTTGCCTCGAACCGGCGGCAAGCCATGGAACGCGGAGCGTGTCGTCGGAAGTAGCAGTGTCGCCCTGGGTAGTGCGGGTCTCGTTGGGGCGCTGCTGCTGTCCGTCCTCGAGGGCTGGGGGCTTCGCGATGATCACGCGCTCTCCACCGGCACCGCCGTAGTCTCCGCGGGCCTGATCGGCACGGGTGTCGGCCTGCATCTCGATGCCGCTGCACGAGAGCGACGAGCGGCCATCGCGTTGTCCGGGCGTTTCTAGCGTTGGAGCGGGCGTGGCGAGATGACGCCGCGGCAGGACGGTGCTCGCCCCCGGTGGGGCAGGGTGACGAGCCGAGGGCGACGCTTCTGCCGAACTGCTGCCCGCGGCTCTGACGTCCAGGATGCGGACGTGACGCGCATGTCATGCAGATGTCAGGCGTACGGATTGCGCGCTCCGGCAGCCTCGCACCTGCGGAGGTCTCGTGCCCAGGGACGCGACGGATAGCTGCCAGCAAGCGCCCGCGGCGCAGGGCGTGCGGCAGTGCACGGGCGACGGCCCCATGTGGGTCGCGCGCATGCCTCGCTGTGACCTAGTTCACAATCCGCGCGGCTTCGTGACCGCGCCGCGCTCGACAGGTAGGGCGGATGGCGCTGTCGAGCCCGATCCTCGGGGTTCGACCCCGCTGGCGAGCTGGCCTTCGGACGCTCGCTCCGAACCCCCGCAGTGCGTGCACGCGCCTCCCTTCTCGGCACCCTCTTCTGGAGCCACTCGATGTCCTCACGCGTAATCCTGGGCCTGACGGCCCTCCTCCTCACTGCGCCGGCGCAGGCCCAGTCGCTGGATCTGGGCTTCAGCTGCGCCTACGAGACCGTCGGCGACACCACGACCTGGTCCCTCACGAGCCTGGGCCAGCGAACGTGCAGCATCGACTACACGAACGCCTCGGGTGCGGACCTGACGAACGTGCGCGTGCGCTTCGAGATCGACACCGCGACGACGACGAACTTCGCCACGGCGCTGCCCGATGGCGTTCCGGGGCTGGTGGACTCGACCACCCAGACCTGGCAGCTCGTGCGCGCGGTGAACCGCGTGGCCGGAAGCCCGTCGCCTGCCTACAACGACGCCGCGCAGACCGCGGAGTTCTTCGTCGGCGACGTGCCGGACAACACCTCCAGCGAGGTGCTGTTCAACATGGTCCAGGACCAGGCGTTCCCGGTCACGTCGGTAGAGATGCGGGTCATCGCCTCGATCGACGGCGTGGATGACGGTGCGGGCATCGTGCACACCCACTCCTGGGACATGTCCGACCCGCGCATCGACATCCACCCCATCGCGCAGTCGCAGGTCGACCGGCACTTTGTGGGCGGCTCTCGTGTCCATCCTGGCAACTCCTCCAACGCGCACACCAACGCGCGCCTCCGCGTGTACCTGCCCTATTGGGACGGCAGCGCCTGGCAGAACGGCGACGGCTTCGATCCCAGCGCGCACACGCCGGTGATTGCCGAGGGCGACCACGAGGGCCTGCTGACCCTGCTCGGGCAGTACCAGAGCTCGGACATCTCGCTGTTCCTCGAGCCCGGCTCCACCACGGGTCCGGCTTCGGGGCCGAATTCGAACCAGCATCTGGTCTACGACGCGACCACGAACACCCTCACCGGCGAGTTCGGGCCGTGGTTCGCCTCCGAGACGATCCTCCAGGCCTACGCGGGCCACGCCAACTGGCGACTTCGGTGGGACGGCCCCTACAACCCCGCACTCCCGGGCCAGGCACTCACCGCCGGCGCGCGCCTGACCTCGCAGGTGTGTGTCGAGTCCGACCAGACCGGAGCCGTGTCCGCCGATGACGCGACCTGGTGCTCCTCGGACACGACCACGCTGGTCGCGGACGAGCAGCTGTCGGTCTCCGCGGACCACCTGTTCTGTCCGGGCGTCACGAGCACCGCCTCGTGCACGGACGAGTCGCGTCCCTACCTGCCCGGCGCGACCGGGACCACCGTGCTGCGCTTTCACAACGCCACCTCCCTGCATGGCGACGGCGTGCTCTATGCCCAGGTCCCTGGCGACTCGGACAACGGGCGCGCGGTGGACCTCACCGAGATCGCGATTGGCATCGCGACCGGCAACGGCCTGCCCGCGTACGGGGCGGCGACTGGAAACGCTGCTGCCGACGAGGTGCGCATCTTCGTGAGCACGGATGCTGCGGACTACACGGGCAGCGGCACGGCCTCGGACGTCACCACGCGTGACGTGCCCGCCGCGGGCACGACGTGGACCGAGTGCACGGTCACGGCCGGCAACGGCTTCGACAACCCGTACTGGGTGTGCGACGACACCTCTCTTCCGTTCCCGCTGGCGGACGTCGAGCAGGTGCGCTTCGACCTGACCAACATGCGGCCGCGGGCCTACTCGTACCAGGACTGGAGCACGCAGGCGCGCTGGACCGCGGCCATGGACTGGGTGGTACACGACGATGCCGTCTCCACCATCGACGGCGGCGCCACCGACCCCACGGACACCGCGCTCGCGGCACTCGGCGTGGCAACCAGCTTCCACCTCGACCTCGAGGACGCCTCGACCGAGGATGCCTCTGGAACGGTGACGGGCGAGGTCTCGACCGAGTCCAAGGTGCTTCCGTGCGGCGTGTACCCGGGCTCGGGCAACGGCACGAGCTACTCCCAGCCGCCGAGCTGCTCGACCAGTGGAGCCAACGGAACCGGTGCGACCATCGGGGACGTGCGCACGTTCAGCTACGGCATCCAGAACGCGGGCACGCTGCCGAACGTGACCGGGCCCGTCGAGATGTGTACGCCGGTCCCGATCGGCATGCGCTTCGAGAACGTGGTCGACGGGGCGGATCGGTTCAAGCCGGCTGTGGCCCGCGGGCCGCGCTCGGCGAGTACCGGTAGCGGTGCGGCGACCCTGCTCGACCCCAGCGAGTACACCTACACGTGGACGCCGGACACCGTGGACGCCGCCATCGCTGGCGAGCTGTGCGTGCAGATCGCGGACAGCGGGTTCACGCTCGAGGCGAACGAGGTCGTCGCGGTGCACTCGGTGTTCCGCTTCATCCCCGGCGCGCTGCCGCGGTCGGTGTTCCGCTACACGGACCTCACGACCGGCCAGGGCACGATCCAGGGCCAGCTGGCCTCGGGCGACCCCCAGACCCACGACGTGAACTTCGTCGGCGGCTTCTACAACGTGTCGGGCATCTCGCGCATCGAGACCAGCTCGTCGGTGAGCCCGGGCACCACGATCGGCTCGAGCACCTACGTCTGCTACGACTACGAGCACGACAGCCACGCCTTCGACAACAGCGGCACCCCGACCCTCGACGCGGGCTGGGCGCGCCTGCCCTCCTTCGACGGCGTGTCCTACATGTGGATTCCGGACGCCGCCCAGGCCGACCCGACCAGCCTCTCCGCCGCAAACAGCGGTACCACCGAGTACCGCACCGGTTCGTCTCCGGACTCCGTGGCGGTGTGGGTGCACACGGGCAACGCCCCCGCGCTGGGGAATGCCACGACGCTCTCCGCCAACGGCTGGCAGCAATGCAGCACGGGCGCCGGCGTTCCGTGTGACGCGACCCGACTCGGCATCATCGGACTCACCCAGGCCAGCGTGCGCTGGGTGGCCATCGAGTATGGCCAGATGGACATCACGGATGCCGAGCCTCGCGGCACCGCACCCTGGGACGGCAATACCCGCGACAACAACGTGTACACCGCCCGGGTCTGCGTGACCGAGCAGGGCAACGGCGTCGACGCCACCGTGATCCGCACGGTGATGGAGACCTGGACCTCGAACCTGCTGCCGGTCGTGGCCGAGCCCGTGGACGTGAACGTCAACCCGGACTGCCCCGACGGCCTGGCGCAGCAGACGACGGACCAGGGGCAGCTCGTCACCGGCTGGCCCTGCGACGGCCTCGACAACGACTGTGACGGCACCGTCGACGAAGACACCCTCGTGGGCGAGACCTGCTCCGAGGGCGTCGGCGAGTGCGAGGACACCGGGGTGTGGGAGTGCATCGTCGGCAACCGGGTGATGACCCTCGAGTGCTCGGCCCAGGCCGGCACGCCCTCTGACGAGCTGTGCGACGATCTCGACCACGACTGCGATGGCGACCCGATGAACGGCTTCGTCATCGACGAGGTGTGCACCGTCGGCCTCGGCGAGTGCGCGGCCACGGGGCTCACCGTGTGCCTCGCCAACGGCTCCGGCACCGAGTGCGATGCGGTCGCTGGCACGCCGGGCACGGAGCTCTGCGACGACCTCGATCACGACTGCGATGGCGACCCGCTCAACGGCTTCGAGGAGGTGGGCAGCGAGTGCACCGTCGGCACGGGCGAGTGCCAGGCGACGGGCTTCTGGGTGTGCCTGCCCGATGGCAACGGCACCGAGTGCGACGCCCAGGAGGGCGTGGCCGCAGGTGAGGTCTGTGACGGCACCGACGGCAACTGCGACGGCATCGTCGATGGCTCTCTCGCCTCCGACGGCACCACGGTGATCAGCGCCTGTCTCGACACCGACAACGATGGCTACGTCGACTACTGGGAGTACTTCCTCGGCAACGGCCTGGACTACCTCGACCCGGACACGGACGGGGACGGCGTTCAGGACGGCACGGAGGGAGGCCTCACCGATCCGCAGCTCGCGGGCGCCACCGACCTGTCGGTCTTCGTCCCGGACGCGGACGACACGACGACCACCGATCCGCTCGATGCGGACAGCGACGACGACGGTCTGCTCGACGGAAGCGAGGACAGTGACGCGAACGGCGCCGTCGACTCGGGCGTCGAGCTCGACCCGAACGATCCCGACACCGACGCGGATGGCGTCTATGACGGCACCGAGAGCGGTCTGACGGCACCCGAGAATGCGGGTGACACCGACCAGAGCGTCGGTGTGTTCATCGCGGACACCGACCCGAACGAGACCACGGACCCGCTCGACGACGACAGCGACGACGATGGCCTGCTCGACGGCGTCGAGGACGTGGACATCGACGGCGGCGTGGACACGGGCGAGACCGACCCGAACGACGACGACAGCGACGAAGACGGACTGCTCGACGGCACCGAGGACGCGAACCACAACGGTACGCAGGACACCGGCGAGACGAGCCCGCTCGACATCGACAGCGACGACGACAACATCCAGGACGGCACCGAGTCCGGCATCGACACGCCGCAGGGCGACGACACGAACACGGGGGTGTTCGTGCCCGACGCGGACCCCACCACGCAGACCGATCCGCTGGTGGCGGATACCGACACCGGCACCACCCCGGACGGCGTGGAGGACGGGAACTTCAACGGTTCGTACGAACCGAACCTCGGCGAGTGCGATCCGCTCGACATCACCGACGACCTGCTGTGCATCGACACCGATGGCGACGGCATTCCGGACGGCGAGGAGACCAAGCTCGGCACCGACCCGTACGACGATGACACGGACAACGACTGCATCACGGACGGCAACGAGGTGACCAACGGCACGGATCCGCTCGACGTCGATAGCGATGGCGACGGCGTGCAGGACGGCACCGAGTCCGGGGTCACCGGGCCTCAGGGCAACGACACGGACACCACCGTGTGCGAGCCGGACAACGACCCGACCACGACGACGGACCCGCTCGACGACGACAGCGACGACGACTGCATCACGGATGGCAACGAAGATGCCGATGCGGACGGTGCGGTCGACGCTGGCGAGACGGATCCGAACGACGAGGACAGCGATGACGACGGCGTGCAGGACGGCACGGAGTCCGGTCTCACCGAGCCCCAGGGCACGGGCACCGCGGCTGGCGAGTGCACGCCCGACGAAGACCCGACCACGACGACGGACCCGCTCGACGATGACAGTGACGACGACGGCCTGACCGATGGCGAGGAAGACGTCGACCACGACGGTCTCGTGGACGAGACCGAGACCGACCCGAACAACGAGGACACCGACGGTGGCGGCGTGCCCGACGGCGAAGAGGTCGACCGAGGCAGCGACCCGCTGAACGGTGGCGACGACTTCCCCGAGGAAGAGCCGCCGGAGCAGTGGGTCCAGGGTGGCTGTGACTGCAACAGCGCCAATGGCGGCGCGACCTGGCTTGCCCTGACCCTGATCGCCGTGGTCGGCCTTCGCCGCAAGGAGCACAACTGATGCGCGCCCTGTCTCTCGTAGCGCTGCTCGCGCCGCTCGCCGCATCCGCACAGGACGGCTTCAACGCTCATGGCTTCGCGCAAGCCCCAGGCGACCTCGACCTCGCGGACCCGCTCACGGTGTTCCGTCCCGAGGCCCAGGTCCAGGGCTCGTGGTCTGCGAACGGCCTGTTCGAGTATGCCGACCGGCCCCTGGTCCTCGCGACCCGTAGCGAGGACGGGGTGAGCTACACGACCGAGTCGCTGCTCGACAACGTGTTCGCGCTCAACCTCGCCGGTCAGTACGCGCCCCACAAGCGCGTGGCGGTCGCCTTGTCCCTGCCTGTGTTCTTCACCTCCGCGGGTGCGGATGGGGCCCAGGGAGCCGGGCTTGGTGACCTGCGTCTGTACGTCCCGGTGACGGTGCTCGCCGCCGAGGACGACACCGCGGGAGAGGGCAACGTGGGGCTGTCGGTGGTGCCCTTCGCCGATGTTCCGACCGGCGCCGAGGCGAAGTTCCTCGGCAACGGCGGCTTCGGCGGCGGTGTGCTCGGCGCGGTCGCATATGGGTACGGGCCGGTGCAGGTCTCGCTCAACGCCGGCTTCGAGGCCAACCCCTCGATGGCCTTCGAGAACCTGCACGGTGGCGCGTCGTTGCTGTCGGGCGCGGCGTTGTCCTTCTTGCCTAACGATGCCCTCGGCTTGCGACTCGAGGCCAACCTGCGTCCGAACCTCTCGAAGAACGACTACAAGCTCACGGAGAGCCCCGGTGAGGTCATCGCCTCGGTCCGCGGCAAGCACTCCTCGGGCTTCCGGTGGACGGGCGGCGCGTCGAGCGCATTCACGCGCGGCGCCTCGGCGGCAGCGTTCCGGATCTTCGCCGGTGCGGGCTTCACCTGGGGCAAGGATGGTCAGCGCGACACCGACCTCGACGGCCTCGCCGATCGGGACGATGCGTGCCCCCTCGAGCCCGAGACGGTGAACGCCTACCTCGACGAGGATGGCTGCCCCGATGGTCTCGGCAACCACCGCGTCGTCGTGAAGGACCCGAGCGGCGCACCGCTACCGGGCGCGGAGGTCCTCGTCGACGGGGAGGTGGTCGGGACCACCAACGCCGAGGGCGTGTTCGACCGGCGGGACCTGCCGCCTGGACCCGTGCAGAAGATCGAGGTTCGCACGCATCCGAAGACCGGGTATGCGCCCAGCGAGCCCCAGGAGATCACCCTTGTCGAGGGTGACCTCGAGACCACCGTCGACCTCCAGTGGATGCCCGGCGCTGTCAAGGTGATCACCCGCTCCGATACCGGCGCCATCGTCGACTCGGTCGTCGTGTTCCGCGGCCCGGAGAAGCGCAGCCCCGAGGAGCTGGGTGAAGATGGCGAGGAGATCTTCGTCCTGAGTCCCGGTGAGTGGACCCTGCTCGTCAGCGCCGAGACCTTCGGAACCGAGCGCCGCGAGGTCGCCATCGAGCCGAATACGCGCTCACTGGTGATCATCGAGGTGACGCTCAAGCCCGCGGTGGTCGAGATCACGACGGAAGAAGTCGTCATCCTCGACCAGGTGCACTTCGAGTTCGATCAGGCCGTCATCCAGGAGTCGTCCAAGGCGCTGCTCACCGAGGTCAGCAACAACCTGCTCACGCATCCGGAGATCCGGGCGGTGCAGGTCCAGGGACACACCGACAGCAAGGGCTCGAACCGCTACAACCAGACGTTGTCCCAGCGACGCGTGGATGCGGTCATGCAGTTCATGGTCGACGCCGGCGTCGAGGCCGAGCGGCTGAGCGCCGTGGGCTACGGAGAGGCCTGTCCCATCGACACGAACAGCACGGACGAGGGCCGCGCGAACAACCGCCGGGTGCAGTTCATCATCACCGACCCGGTGCCGTCGAGCGGCGTGCCCTGTCAGGATGGAAACCCCGCCCGCAAGGCCGAGGCGATCACCATCAAGGGCACCAAGACCGTGCAGCCGGAAGGGGAAGGCGGCGAGTGAGTCTCACGGGCAGCCGGTGACGACACGGGTCCACCGCAGGGTGGATCCGTCGTCGCCGCCCAAGCCTACTCGTCCGGGCAGTTCGCGAACCGGACCTCGGTGAGGGTGTCCGCGACCACGTGGGCCTCGATGCTGTTCACGACGAGGTCGGTCTTCAAAGAGCACGGCAGGCCGTTGTCGGTGCGCACAGCCGAGACCGTCACCGGGCCCGGGCACACGTTCGAGAAGAACACATTGCCCTGGCTGGTGCGCTGGTCCGTGGCCTCGAGCGCGTAGTGGCTCTCCCCGTTGTTGCCGAGCACGAACGCGGTCTCGAAGCCCTGGCCCGTCACCGAGACCTCCACCTCGTAGAGCTGCGGCGTGTACACCTCGAGCAGGCCGTACTCCGCGTGGGGCGGGCCAAAGCCGCCCGAGGTCAGGATCTGCTGGAAATTCGAGCGGCGGTACAGGCGCGCGGACGCGTAGTCGTAGCTACCCAGGTAGTAGCCGTACCAGTGCGTGGGGAAGAACTCGGAGGCGTAGGACGCGTTCGCCTCGACCTCCGAGCGCACGACCTCGTTGGGCGGCACCATCGAGTTGAACGTGGTGATGCCCTGGTTGGTGTACGGCGTGGCGGTTCCGCCGAGGTCGTCCTCGAAGTACGGGTCTGCGGCCGGGGTCCACATCGACAGGTGAGCCCACGGGCGCTGCTCGGAGACGCTGAACCGGAGCTCGGTGGTACGGCCGGTCGCCGTGGCAGTCGGCAGGCTCGGCGGGGTGCTGCACGTGTGTGCTGGGCGTTCCCAGTGCTCGAAGGTCGTGGTCGCGATGGTCGAGCAGGTGCCGGGGATGCCGATCTCGATGACGGCCTCGCCATGCGTGGTGTCGGTGAACAGCATGTCGAACTGCACGCTGGCGTTCACACCCGTGGCCACTTCGAGCTGGCCGGAGCAGCGCCAGCTCGAGGTCAGGTCGGTGCAGGTCAGGTCGGTGCCGGGCAGCACGCCCTGGACGGTGTTGCGGAGGAAGCGCAGGTCTTCGGTGTGCAGGCTGACGTTGGTGCCGTCGTCGCTGATCAAGGTGCCAGGCGGTAGCTCGGGCAGCATGCAGGTGTTCGTCGACCACCCGAAGTCCTTGGCCAGCCAGCGGCCGGCGGCGGGACGGGCGCTGACCTGGGGCTCCGTGTCGGTGTCGGTGTCCGCATCGGTGTCGGTGTCGGTGTCGGTGTCGGCATCCGTGTCGGCGTCGGCGTCTGTATCCGCGTCCGTGTCGGTATCCGTGTCCGCGTCGGTGTCGGTGTCGGTGTCGGTCTCGGAGCCGCTGTCCTCGGCGGTTCCGGTGTCGAGTTCGTCCTCGGCGGCATCGGTGCAGGCGACGAGCAGGGCGGCGATGAGGAGCGGGCGTAGCGACATGGGCTCTCCTTTTCGCCGTCGTACTGCGGTGCGGACCCACGCGATCCCACCAGGACCCCACCGGGCGCGGGAGAGTGCGCGTGGATGCGTTGTTTTGGGCCGCGTCGGCCCGCGGCCGCAGCGCTGTTGAACGGTCAGGCCCGCGCTCGCTCGAGGTGGCGAACGGGGCCACCCTCGGACTCGCTGCACGCGGGACGCTGCCGGTGTGTGGGGAGGCACCGCGACTCAGTGCATGCGATCACCTCGCGTCTTGCGTGGGATCCTGGCGCCGCAGCGGCTCGTCTTCGTCGAAAACCGTGCAGTCCGGGCCCGAAACGCCGGGCGCCGTCCCTGAATCTGCGCTTCTAGCCCGGTTGGCACGTCGACGAGCGCGGCTCATTGTACCAGATGGCGCGACCCGAAAACGGCGGGAGAAAATGTTTCTGCGGGTGGCGATTGTCGGCGTATCATGTGGGTAGTTCTTAGGAGGGCACCATGTCCGCACCCACCGAAGAGTCTGATCTCGACCCCGTCACCATTCGCTACACGGACATGCAGTGGGTCGGGCCCGTCGACCGCGTCGACGAGCTGGATTCACTCGCGGCTCGCCCTGGGGCTTCGTGCTTCGTGGCCGACGAGAATGCGATCTACGAGCTCGGCAGCGATGGCTGGCGCCGGGTGGCGATGAGCCAGTCCGTGCCCGTCGACGACGACGAAGACGACGAGTAGGCCGCACGCGGAGGAGCGTCAGCGAACTCTGCCGCCGATGGTGAGCGCGGCGAAGTGCAGCCAGTTGCGCACGAAGCCGTCGCCCGTGCCGTCCGGCGTGCCCGTGCCCTCGCCGCCGCCGCCGATATAGCGCAGCCCGAGGTAGGCCTCGACGGGGTCCGCGAGGTCGAGACCCGCGCGGAGCTGAATGTCGGCGATGGCGCCGATCACGTCCACGTCGCGCCCGTTCAGGTACTTGATCGGCGCGTAGAACCCGTCCACCTCGGTCTCGAAGAAGAAGCCGTCGTCGAAGCGGCGCCGGTACTCGAACTCGAGCAGCGGCACGGGCCCGATGTCGCGGTTGAACTCCGACTGGCTGCCATCGACGCTCGTGAATCCGATGGTGGCGTTGCGGATCTGCAGCCCGAGCCCGACCGTGATCTCGGCGGCGTCGCGGTCGAGCACCCGGTGGCCCCAGGACAAGCGCCAGTAGGAGAAGCCGTACCGAAGGTTCATCGGCGTTCCCGCGGTGAACGTCAGGTCATCGACGCGCAGATCCTGGTCGGTGACCACGGTGCTGCGCAGATCCAGTGGTTGGTACACCGCGGTGAACACCTGGCGACGCCAGTGCAGGGCCGCGGATGCGCGCGCGCTGGGGAAGAGGTTGTCCTGGCCGCCGTCCTTCACGTAGTCGAACAGGGTGCCGTCGGACCCAAACTGGAGCTTGTGGCTCATCGGGGCGAGGAAGCCGAGCTCGGCGGTGAGCTCGACGGCGTACGGGCGATCCGGGTCGTTGAGTGTCGGGTTGGCGAGCGCGAGAGCGGTGAGCAGAAGAGCTGACAAAGGGGCTCCAAGGTATGTGCAAAGGCTACTCATTTGAGGGGGCTACGTCATGACACGGATTGTCGCGCGCTCCTCGGGCGGGCTTGTCGTGCGAGCGCGCTAGCGGTTCGACGCGATGTAGGCGACGCACCGGCGCACTGTGGTCAGCTCGGCCCGGTCGCTCTCGGGGACGTCCACGCCGAAGGTCTCGTACAGGCGCGTCGCGAGCTGGTGGATGTCCATCGAGTCGATGTCGAGCTGGTCGCGGAGATCCTCGTCGAGATCGATGTCCCCGGCTTCGAACTCGGGGGCGAGCTCGACGAGCAGGTCGAGCACGGTGGTCTGGATGGCTTCGGTCACAGGGCCTCCGGGGCCGAGAGGGCATCGGCGAGGGCATTGAGAAACAGGCCACCGGTGTGGCCATCGTGGGCGCGATGGTCGCCGGCGAGCGAGACGTGCATGACCTTCCGCACCGCGACCTCGCCGTCGACGACCCACGGGCGCTCGACCACCTTGCCGAGCCCGACGATCGCGACCTGGGGCGGGTAGATGACGCCGTCGACGCGCTCGACGCCGCGCTCGCCCATCGAGGTGACGGTCAGGGTCGCATCGGTCATCTCGGCGCCGCGCAGTCGACCGCGGCGTGCGCGGGTGACGAGGTCCGTCATGGCGCGCATCAGCTCCACGGGCGTGCGCTGGTCCACGTCGTGGAGGGCGGGGGCGACGAGTCCGCCCCCGCGCAGAGACACCGCGAAGCCGAGGTGGATGGGCTCGGAGAGGCGCAGCGCATCGTCCTGCCAGAAGCCGTTGACCTGGGGCACCTTGCGGATCGCGGCCGCTACCGCCTTGAGCCAGATCACGGCCGGCAGCAGCCGCTCCGGGGGCGGCACTGACGCGTTGCGCCGGGCGAGCCAGGCGAGGGCCCCGGTGACGTCGACGTCGGTGCCCAGGTAGTAGTGGGGGATCTCCCGCTTCGAGCGAGCCATCGCCTTGGCGACGGCACGGCGCATGGCGGCGAGCTGATCGACCTTGTCGGGCTTCGGGTGCGCGGTCTTCGCGGCAGCCGCGGGCACGTCCCGACCGAGCACGGCGCCCAGCGGACCCGAGCCCGTGACGCCGGTGAGCGCCACGCCGCGCTCGGCGGCCAGGTGTCGGGCCCACGGGCTTGCCATCACCCGTCCTCTCGCCTCGGCCGGCGCGGATGGGGCGGGCGCGGGCGGTGCCGGTGTGGTGGCTACTGGCTCGGGAGGCGGAGAGGGCGTGGCGGTCGCGGCCGCCGACGGCTCGGACGCCGGGTTTTCGGTCTCGCGGATGCGCGCGAGCACGGTCCCCACGGGCGTGTCCGTGCCTTCGTCGACGCACAGCTCCTCGATGACGCCCGCCGACCACACCTCGACCTCGATGGCGCCCTTGTCGGTCTCGACCACCGCGATGATGTCGCCCTTGGCCACGGCATCGCCGGGCTTCACGAGCCACTCGTTGAGGATGCCTCGCTCCATGTCGGCGCCGAGGCTCGGCATGACGAAGTCACCCATGGCCCACCACCTCGAGGGCCGCGGCGATGACCTGTGCCGTCTGGGGAATGGACGCCTGCTCGAGGTGCGTCGGGTAGGGAATCGGGACCTCGACCCCCGCGACCCGCCGTACGGGCGCATCCAGCATCCAGAACGCGTCCTCGGCGATGCGCGCCGAGACCTCGGCGGAGAAGCCCCAGGACTTCCAGCCTTCGTCGACGATGACGGCGCGGTGCGTCTTCGCGACGCTCTCGAACACGGTGTTCCAGTCCAGCGGGCGCAGGACGCGCAGGTCGAGCACCTCGGCGGAGATGCCGCGCTCGGCGAGGGCTGCCGCGGCCTCTGTGGTCCGGCGAAGGCAGCCACCGTGGGTGATCAGGGTCACGTCCGTGCCTTCCCGCGCGACCCGCGCATGGGTCAGGTCGACGGCGGGCGGGGGCTCCGGCATCTCGCCCTTCATGTTGTACAGGCCGGAGTGCTCGAAGATCACGACCGGATCGGGGTCGTCGAGTGCGGCGAGCAGCATGCCGCGCGCATCTACCACAGTCGCCGGACTCAGCACCTTGAGCCCGGGCACGTGGGTGTAGAAGGCCTCCCAGCTGTGGCTGTGCTGGGCCGCGAGCTGCTTGCCCGCCCCGGTGGACATGCGGATGACCACCGGCACGTTCACCTGGCCGCCGGACATGTGCCGCAGGGTGGCGGCGTTGTTGATGATCTGGTCGAGGGCGAGCAGGCTGAAGTTGACGGTCATCACCTCGACGATGGGCTTCATGCCGACCAGCGCTGCACCGATGCCGGCGCCGACGAAGCCCGACTCGGAGAGCGGCGTGTCGCGGATGCGCGCCTCGCCGAACTCTTCGAGCAGGCCCATGCTGCACGCATAGGAGCCGCCGTAGCGGCCGACGTCCTCGCCCATCAGGAACACGCGCTCGTCCGCGTGCATCGACTCGCGAAGGGCCATGCGTACGGCCTCGCGGAAGGTCACCTCGCTCATGCGCCCACCTCCGTGTACACGTCTCGGGTCAGCTCCTCGATGGGCTCCCAGGTCCCGGCCTCGGCGAAGGCCACGGCCTCGGACAGCTCTTCGGCCACCTTGGCCTCGATGTGGGCGAGGTCCTCCTCGGTGAGCGTGTTCGCCGCGATCATCCGGCGCAGGAAGGACGGGATGGGGTCGCGCTTGCGGTGCTCGTCGACCTCGGCCTTGTCCCGGTACAGCTCGGCGTCGAACATCGAGTGCGCGCGGAAGCGGTAGGTCTTGTACTCGATGAACGCGGGGCCGCCGCCAGCTCGGATGGCATCGACGATGGCGCGGGTCTCGGTCTCGACGGCGACCACATCCATGCCGTCCACGCTCACCGCCGGCATGCCGTAGCTCGCCGCCTTCACCGTCAGCGCGGTCTGGGACTCGCTGCGCGCCAGGGCGGTGCCCATCGCATAGCCGTTGTTCTCGCAGGCGAAGAGCACGGGCAGCTTCCACAGCGCCGCCAGGTTCATGGACTCGTGGAACTCGCCCTCCGCGATGGCTCCCTCGCCGAAGAAGCAGGCGGTGACGCGCTGTCGTCCGGCCATCTGGTCGCCGAGGCCCATGCCGACGGCCAGGGGCAGGTGTCCGGCGACGATGGCGTTTCCGCCGTACAGGCGGTGCTCGGCGTCGAACAGGTGCATCGAGCCGCCGCGTCCGCGCGAGCAGCCTTCCTGCTTGCCGAACATCTCGGCCATCACCTTGTTCATCGGCACCCCGCGCACGAGCGCGTGCCCGTGCTCGCGGTAGGTGCACAGCAGGGCATCGTCGGGGCCGAGCGCACGTAGAGCGCCGGTCGCGACGGCCTCCTCGCCGATGTACAGGTGCAGGAACCCGCGGATCTTGCCGGCGGAGTACAGCTCGGCGCAGCGTTCCTCGAACCGACGGATGCGCACCATCTGCGTGAGCAGGTGCAGCGCGTGGCCTCTTCCGGGCAGGGCGGTCATGGGTTCTCCAGGGTGGACGTGTCGCCCTCGGGCAGGCCGAGCTCGCGAGCCTTGAGCAGGCGCCGCATGACCTTGCCGCTTCGGGTGTGGGGGAGGCTGTCGACGAAGGTGACCTCGCGCGGGGCCACCGCGGGGCCGAGCCGCTTGCGGGCGTGGCCGCGCACGCTGCGCTCGAGGGCTGCGTCGACCGTCACGCCAGGCCGCACCACGAGGAAGGCCTTGACGATGGCGCCGGCGACCGGGTCGGGCTTGCCGATGACCGCGGCCTCGGCGATGTCCGGGTGCTCGACGAGGGCGCTCTCGACCTCGAAGGGGCCGATGAGGTGTCCCGCGCTCTTGAACACGTCGTCCGCGCGCCCGACGAACCAGTAGTACCCGTCGGCGTCGCGCTTCGCGAGGTCGCCCGAGAGGTACCAGCCGTCCTTGAACGAGCGCTGGTAGCGCTCGTCGTTGTGCAGGTAGGTGCGGAACATCGACGGCCACCCGGGTCGCAGCGCGAGCTCGCCCTCGGCATCGTCGGCGAGCACCTCCAGCCGGTCGTCGCCGTCGTGCTCGACGATGGCGGCGGTGATGCCCGGCACCGGCTTGCCCATGGACCCCGGGCGAACCGGCTGGCCTGGCAGGTTCGCGATCATGATTGCGCCGGTCTCGGACTGCCACCAGGTGTCGTGGAACGGGGTGCCGAGCAGCACCTCGCCAAAGGCGACGCCGTCCGGCGCGAGGGGCTCCCCGACCGACAGCGCGTGCCGGACCGAGGACAGGTCGAAGTCCCGGGCGACCTCGAGTCCCATCTTCATGAGCATGCGGATGGCGGTGGGGGCCGTGTACCAGACCGCGACCTTCTCGCGCTCGAGGATGCCGTACCAGCGTGGCCCGTCGAACTCGGCCTCGTCGATGACGAGCGTGGCGCCGAGGGCCAGGGGGGCGACGATGCCGTAGCTCGTGCCCGTGACCCAGCCGGGGTCGGCGGTACACCAGTACACGTCGCCGGGGTGAAGGTCGAAGACCCAGCGTCCGGTGAGCTTGTGGGCGAGGACCGCCGCGTGCACGTGCACCGCGCCCTTGGGCTTGCCGGTGGTTCCCGAGGTGAAGTGCAGCAGCGCCATGTCTTCGGGGTCCATGGACGCGGTGGGGAGCGGCGTGGCCGCGGCGAGGCGAGGCGCCAGGGCCTCGCAGCCATCCAGCGTGTCATCGCCGACGAGCAGCACGTGCTCGAGCTGGGGCAGCTGGTCGCGGATGGGGGCGACCTTGCGCTGGTAGAGCCGCGGCGTGGTGACGAGCACGCGGCCGTCGCCCGGTCCGACGCGGCTGGCAATGGGCTCGGGGCCGAAAGCCGAGAACAGCGGGCAGAACACCCGCCCGGCGCGCAGGGTGCCGAGGGCGGCCACGTACAGCTCGGGTACGCGTCCCAGCAGAGTGAACACGCGGTCGCCACGCGAGGTGCCGAGCGACTCGAGCACACCCGCAAACCGCCCGGCGAGGTCGTCGAGGTCGCTGTAGGTCAGGTCCTGGCGGCTTCCGTCCTTGCCGAGCCAGCGCATCGCGACCTGGGCGCCGCGGCCCTCGGCGACGTGGTGGCCGACCGCCTCGTGAAAGAGGTTGATGCCCCCGTCGGGGAAGGGGTGCAGCTCGTCGCCGCGCGCGCGCTCCCAGTCGAAGTCTTCGCGGAGCCGATCCCAGTCCATGCAGCCTCCCGCTTTCATGGGTGCACGGCGCGTGCCAGCGCGAAGCGCGATGGACCCGGCGGTCGGCGTGTGGGGTGGGCGAAATGCCTCGGCCATTCGTGCGAAATCGCCCCGGTCCCACGGCCGGTGCGTCGGGGTAGGGTCAGCCTCGGAGGGAGCGATCGTGCAAGCGGACTACCTCATCGTCGGCAGCGGCCTGTCGGCCCTCGCATTCGGAGCACTCATGGCGAGGTCGGGGCGCGTGGTGCGCGTGCTCGAGGCCCACGACGCGCCCGGCGGCTATGGGCACACGTTCCACTACGGCGAGGGCGCGGACCGCGTGAGCTTCAACGCCCAGTTCCACTACGTGTGGAACTGCGGTCCGGACGAGCCGGTTGGGCGGGTGCTGCGCAAGCTCGGGCTCGAGGACGAGGTCACCTTCGAGCGCTTCGACCCCGACGGCTTCGACCGCATGCGCATGCCCGGCTACGCCCTCGACATACCGTCGGACCCCGCAGTGCTCGCCGCGCGCCTTGCCGCGCTGTTTCCGGAGCACGCCGGCCCCTGCGCCGCCTTTGTCGACGAGGTCATGGCGGTGGCCGACGAGATCGCGGCGCTGCCGCCCGCCTCCAAGCGCGGCCTGCGCATGCTGCCCAAGGCCCACCGCTACCGCCGGCTGATCCGCTACCGCCAGGCGACCCTGCAGGACGTCTTCGACCGCTTCGGCCTGCCGCATCCCGCGCAGACCCTGCTCGCGCTGCAGTGGCCGGACTTCCTGCTTCCGCCGGCCCAGCTCTCGTTCTTCGCCTGGGTGATGCTGTTCACCGGGTACATGCGCGGGGCGTACTACCCGACCCGTCACTTCGAGCACGTCATCGAGTCCCTGGTGGCCACGATCCGCGCCCATGGTGGCGAGGTCCTGCTCCAGCAGCGGGTGACCTCCTTCGTGCTCGACGGTGACCGCGTGTGCGGCGCGATGGCCGAGGCGGTGGACACCGACGGCGTGGCCACCGGCGAGGTGGCGCGCTTCGGCGGCGCGCACGTCGTGTGCAACATGGACCCGCGCCGCGCGGCCGAGCTCATCGGCCTCGAGCGGTTCAGTCGAAAGGTCCGCAAGCAGCTCGACTACGAGTACTCCGTGTCGAACTTC
The DNA here is from genome assembly GCA_006226595.1 of Deltaproteobacteria bacterium. Lineage (GTDB taxonomy): Bacteria > Myxococcota_A > UBA796 > UBA796 > M1803. Next base: position 87,870 of record SBGP01000077.1, on the reverse strand, counting down.
ATGGCCTACTGCGTCGTCGAGGGGCTCGACCTGCGCGCGCACGGCTTCGGCCGCTCGAACCTGTTCCACACCGAGCAGTCCGACCTCAACGTCGCGTTTCGCGAGATGGTCGAGTTCGGCGACTACAGCCGGCCGAGCTTTGCGATGACGGTGCCCACGCTGCTCACCGAAGAGCGCACGGACTGCGCGCCCGACCGCCAGATCGTCGAGCTGCTCACCGTGGCCGACTACGACCGCTTCCGGCACCTGCGCTTTGCGAAGCCCAAGGCGTACACGCAGAAGAAGAAGGAGGTCTTCGAGCGCATGGTGGCCATCGTCGAGCGCGACTACGTGCCCGGTTTCTCCGAGCACCTCGTGTTCAAGATGCTCGGGAGCCCGACCACCAACGAGCGCTACGTCAACAGCCCGCGCGGCAACTCCTACGGCTCGAACATGACCCCCGAGAACATGGGTCCCGGGCGACTGACATGGGAGTCGTCGATCCCCGGACTCTCGTTCTGCAACGCCTCGTCGGGCTACGCGGGCTTCGCGGGGACCTTCTGGACGGGCGCCAACCTGTACGAGGAGCTGACGGGAGACCGCTTCCTCTACGAATGAGTCACAGGCGGTGGCCGCCGAGCCGGTCCGAGACGGCCAGCGCCGAGCAGATCGCGCCCTCCTGGAGCCCGTTGCCTAGCCAGGCGCCCGCGTGCAGGGTGTGCCGCTCCCCGTTGGTCGCCCGGATCTCGGAGCACCAGCGGTAGGCCTCGACGGTGTAGTCGGGGGTGTGGTGCGGCTGGCGATGGAGCACGGTCTCTGGCCGGATCTCCTCGTCCATGCCAAAGGCGAGCCCGTATTGGGGGCCGTCGGCGGGAAGGCCGCACAGCTCGTTGAGGTACGCGTTGTAGCCGCCGCGTCCGCTGCCGAGCTCGAACACGTCGAACTCGGTGGCCACGTCCAGCTTGCGGCGGTCGTACGGCTGGCGATCGGTGTGGACCAGCGTGTGGACGTGGTTGGCGCGCCACGCGCCGAAGCGCCGGACCTCCGCTTCGCTGGGGTCGGCGAGCAGCGCGAGGGTCTGATCCGGAGGGCACGCGAACACGACCTTGTCGAAGCGCGCGCGCTCGCCACCCGCAAAGGTCAGGGTCACGCCGCGCTCGTCGCGGGCGACCGAGGTCAGGTGCGCATCGGTGTGCACCGGGCCCCGGAGACCGGCGAGGATTCGGTCGAGGTAGCACCACGCGCCGCCGACGAGGCTCACCCAGCTCTCGGCGTGGAGGAAGGCGTGGAGCATCGGGACGGCGAGGGCCGCGGGGACCTGGCGCACCCGCTCGTAGGGGATCGAGTAGGCATAGGTCGTGAGCAGGGCCAGCCAGCGATCCGTGGGGGCGTCGGTGAGGAAGTCTCCGAGAGGGCGGCCGGCCAGGGACTCGGCGACGTCGGTGCGCTGCTCGAAGCGCATACCCTGAACACGCATGCCGACGAGATCGACCAGCTCGCGGATGCGCTGGGGCCAGGGGTGTTGCGCCCGCTGCATCGAGCCCGGAGAGAGGTGGTGGTGCCCGTCCGCGCTGTAGAAGGTCGTGGTGCCACGCACGGGGCGGGTCTCGCAGCCCAGCTCGTCGAACAGCCGCATCAGCTGCGGAAAGTTCCGGGTCTCGAACTCGATGACACCGGCATCCAGGCGCAGGTGCGACGGGAGGGGTGTGAGCACGTTTCCGTTGAGCGTGCGCACGTGCCCGCCGAGGATGGGCTGCTTCTCGAGCACGGTGACGTCGTGTGTCCGGTCGAGCAGGTACGCCGTCACCAGCCCAGCGCTTCCTCCGCCGATGATGGCGACGCGCATGCGACCTCCGAGCCTCAGCCTAACCTCGGCGAGAGTCTGGCACGACGCTTGCTGGAGGTGAGAGCAGGGAGGCTCCATGCCTGTGACACCGGACGCGTCGATTCTGTGGTTCGACCAGCTGCGCTCGAAGGACCTCGCTCAGGTCGGCGGCAAGAACGCAGCGCTGGGCGAGTTGATCTCGCAGCTCGTGCCCACCGGGGTGCGCGTGCCCGACGGCTTCGCGGTGACGGCGGGGGCCTATCGGTCCTTCCTCGCGCACAACGAGCTCGAGGGGCCGATTGCCCGTGAGCTCGCCGACCTCGACGTGCGCGACGTGACGGCGCTCGAGCAGCGGGCGCGCGCGATTCGCGAGCGCATCCGCGCGGGTGCATTCCCTCCCGAGCTCGAGCGCGCCATTCGCGAGGCCTATGCCGAGCTCTGCCGGCGGTCTGGCGTCGACGAGGTCGCCACGGCCGTGCGCTCGTCGGCGACCGCCGAGGACCTGCCGACGGCGAGCTTTGCCGGGCAGCAGGAGACCTACCTGCACGTCGTGGGTGCGGATGACGTGGTCGAGCGGACCCGCGACTGCTTCGCGAGCCTGTTCACCGCCCGTGCGATCAGCTACCGCACCCACAATGGCTTCGAGCACCTGCAGGTGGCCCTGTCCGTCGGCGTGCAGCGCCTCGTCCACGCGGACACGGGGGCTTCGGGAGTCCTGTTCACCCTCGACCCCGACTCCGGGCACCGCGACTTCGTGTACCTCACCTCGGCGTGGGGGCTCGGCGAGACCGTGGTCCAGGGACGGGTGATGCCGGATGCGTTCCACGTGCACAAGCCCACGGCAAGGCAGGGCTTCGCGTCGATCGTGCGCCGGCAGCTGGGCACCAAGCGCGTGGAGATGGTCCTCGACCCGGATGGACGCACGCTCGAGCAGGCCGTCGAGGCCGAGAGACAGGCGCAGTGGACCGTGACCGACGCCGAGGTGCTCACCCTCGCGGACTGGGCCATGCGCATCGAGGACTGGTTCTCGACGCAGCGCGGCACGCCTACGCCGATGGACATCGAGTGGGCGCGGGACGGCGTCACCGGCGAGTTGTTCATCCTCCAGGCCCGTCCCGAGACCGTGCACGCGCAGAGCACGGATGCGTTCGTGCGCCGGTACCGGGTCCGCCCGGCCGGACCTTCGCTCGTGGAAGGGCTCGCCGTGGGCTCGGCGGCCGCGGCCGGCGCGGTCCGCGTCGTCGCCGATCCCAGCGCGATGGCGTCGGTCGAGGACGGTGACGTCCTCGTCGCCGAGAGCACCGACCCGGACTGGGAGCCGGTCATGAAGCGCTGCGCGGCCATCGTCACCGAGCGCGGCGGCCGAACCTCGCACGCCGCCATCGTCGCCCGCGAGCACGGCCTGCCGGCGCTCGTCGGCGCGGCCGGCGCCATGCAGGCCCTCGCCGGGACCCCGCACGCCACGGTGAGCTGCGCCGAGGGCTCGACCGGTCGCGTGTATGAGGGATTGGCCGACATCGACATCGAGGAGATCCCTCTCGAGCGACCCGCGGACCTGCGCACGAAGGTCATGGTCAACGCGGGGGACCCGGACACGGCCTTCGACCTCGCCCAGCTGCCCGTGGATGGCGTCGGCCTGGCGCGCATGGAGTTCATCCTCTCGTCGTGGATTGGCGTGCACCCCACGGCCATCCTGCAGCCCGAGCGGCTCGACGACGACACCCGCGCGGCCCTTGCGGAGCGCACCGGCGGCACCGACCCGGTGGAGTGGTACACGAGCCGACTCGCCGAGGGCATCGCGACCTTGACCTCGGCGTTCTGGCCGCGCCCGGTGATCGTGCGCTTCTCGGACTTCAAGACCAACGAGTACGCCGGCCTGCTCGGGGGGGCGCTGTTCGAGCCTGTCGAGGCCAACCCGATGATCGGCTGGCGCGGCGCGTCCCGCTACCGGGATCCGAGGTTCAAGCCAGCCTTCTTGATGGAGGTGGCCGCGGTGCGCCGCGTGCGCGAGGTCATGGGACTCACCAACCTCGAGGTGATGGTGCCGTTCTGTCGCACCCCCGAGGAGGGCGATGCCGTGCTCGCGGTGATGGCCGAGGGCGGCATCGTGCGGGGCGCCGAGGGCGGACCGCGGGTGTGGGTCATGGCGGAGATCCCTGCGAATGTCCTGCTGGCCGAGGAGTTCGCAGCGCGCTTCGATGGCTTCTCCATCGGCTCGAACGACCTGACCCAGCTCGTGTACGGCGTCGACCGCGACTCGTCCGAGGTCTCGGTGATGTTCGACGACGAGGGGCCCGCGCTGCGCCGCGCGATTGCGATGTTGCTCGAGCGCGCGCACGCCACGAGCACGCCGGTGGGCATCTGCGGGCAGGCACCCTCGGATCACCCCGAGTTCGCCGCGTTTCTTGTCGCCCATGGTATTCGCTCGATCAGCCTCACACCAGATGCGGTCGCCCGGGCTATCCAGGTGATCGCGCGTGCCGAGGCGAGCGAGACGAGGTGAGGTGAGATGACGGAGCCTCTCGAGCCCCGTGGCAACGGTGCGCCGGGCCTGAGCGCGGAAGAGGTCCAGCAGGCGCTGGCGGAGTGGGGGCCCAACCGCCTGCCCGAGGCGCCGCGCTCGCTGTTCGCGCTGGTCCGCCGTCAGCTGCAGGATGCGCTCGTGTACATCCTGCTCGCGGCGCTCGCGATCAGCATCGCGACCCCATTCCTCGAGGGTGGACCCCTCACGCTCGGTCGCTTTCTCGACGCGTTCGTCATCGGCGTGATCCTGGTGCTCAACGCCACGCTGGGCATCGCTCAGGAGTATCAGGCCGAGCGCGCCATTGCGGAGCTCGACCGCCTGCACGCACCTCGGGCCCGGGTGCGACGCGACGGAACCGTGGTCCTCGTCGACGCGGCCGAGCTCGTGCCCGGCGACCGGCTGTTGCTCGAGGCGGGGGACCGCTTGTCGGCGGATGCGCGCCTCGTGCACGTCAGCCACCTCACGGTGGACGAGTCCACGCTGACCGGCGAGGCGGAGCCGGTGGTCAAGTCGCTCGACCCGGCCGAGGCCGGGGCGCCGCTGGCCGAGCGGAACAGCGAGGTGTTCGCGGGCACGCTGGTCACGCGCGGGGCGGGGGAGGCGGTGGTCTCGGCGACGGGCGTGCACACACAGCTCGGGCAGATCGCCACGCTGGTCGCGGAGACCCACATCCCGATGACGCCGCTTCAGCAGCGCCTGCAGCAGCTGGGTCGCAACCTCGGCGTCGTCGCGCTCGTGCTCTGTGGCCTGGTCGCGCTCGTCGGGCTGCTCCGCGAGCTGCACGTGCTCGAGGTGCTGCTCATCGCGACGAGCCTCGCGGTGAGTGCGGTGCCTGAGGGGCTGCCGGCGGTGGTCACCGTGTGCTTCGCGCTCGGCGTGCGGCGCATGGCCCGCCAGAACGCGCTGGTGCGACGCCTCGACGCTCTCGAGACCCTCGGGGCGGTGACGGTGGTGTGCTCCGACAAGACCGGCACCATCACCGAGAACCGCATGACCGTGGTCGAGCACCGGGGCGACGGCCTCGACGAGGTCGCCCTTGCCACGGTGTTCGCCTCGTGCAGCCACGGCGACCTTCCCGATGCGGGAGACCCCACCGAGCTCGCGCTGCTCGCGTGGGCAGAGGCGATCGGTGCGCAGCGGCTTCCCATCGACGAGGAGGAGGTCCCGTTCACCTCCGAGGCCAAGTACATGCGCACCCGCCATGGCGGTCGCGTGTTCCTCAAGGGCAGCCCCGAGAAGCTCGCCGCACTGGCCGATGCGGTTCCCGCCTGGCTCGCCGAGGAGACCGAGGCAGCGGGACGCCGGGGCTTGCGCGTGCTCGCGGCGGCGGAAGCAGGGGACGGCGGCCTGCGCGTGGTGGGCTGGGTCGGCATGACCGACCCGCCGCGTGGCGGCGTGCGCGAGGCGGTGGCCGAGGCCCGTCAGGCGGGCATTCGCACGGTGATGATCACCGGCGACGACCCGCTCACCGCGGCGGCCATCGGCGCCCAGGTCGGCATCGAGGGACGGGTGCGCACCGGCCGCGAGCTCGACGAACTCGACGAGCAGGCGCTCCGCGAGGACGTCCGAGACACGGCGATCTACGCGCGCGTCTCACCCCAGCACAAGGTCGCCCTGTGCGAGGCGCTGCTCGCGAACGGCGAGGTGGTGGCGATGTCCGGCGACGGCGTGAACGATGCGCCCGCGCTCAAGCGGGCCCACGTGGGGGTGGCCATGGGGCTGCGGGGCACCGACGTCGCGCGCGAGGCTGCGGCCGTCGTGCTCGCCGACGACCACTTCGCGACCATCGTCCACGCCGTGCGCGAGGGGCGCCGTATCCACGACAACATCCGACGCTTCGTGCTCTTCCTGCTCCGCGCGAACTTCGACGAACTGCTTGTGGTGCTCACCGCCGTTGCCTTCAACCTGCCGCTGCCGCTGCTGCCCATCCACATCCTGTGGCTCAACCTGATGACCGACGGGCCGCCGGCGCTGGCGCTGGCCAACGAGCCTGCGGTACCCGGGGTCATGCAGCGGCCTCCGCGGCCGGCGCACCAGCACCTGCTCGCGGGCAGCATGGCTCAGCTCGTGGGCGCGGCCCTGCTCGGCTTCGCGTCGATCATGGGCTTCTTCCTGTGGCGCTACCAGGCCGGTGAGCCGATCGACGAGATCCGCTCGTCGACCATCACGCTGGCCATCGCCATCGAGCTGTTCCTCGCCATGTCCGCGCGCTCGGAGCTTCCCCTGTGGCGGGTGGGGCTGCGAGGCAACCCGTGGCTGCTGCGGGCGATCGCCGGCGTCGCGGTCGTGCACCTGGTGTTGCTGTACACACCGCTGGCGGGCGCGTTCCACCTGGTCCCGCTCACCGTGGCGGACTGGCAGGCGATCGGCGGCGTGTTCGTGGTCAGCGCGCTCTCCCTGGAGGTCCTGAAGGCCGTGCTTCCGACCCGGTCGTAGCGTCTGCGGGCCGGCCTCGGGCGCGCGTCCCAGGGGGTGGGGAGGCGAGGGGCAACGTGTGGATCCCTGTGCGGCGCGGGTTGGTGAACCCGCGGCTGAAGCTACGGGCGGCCAGCGGTAGGGTGCCGCCAGGGAGGGCTCATGCCGCCAGGACCGATCCGAGGACTTCGCTTCGTACACACCGCCATTCGCAACGAGACGGCTTCGCTCGCCGATCGGGCCGCGTCCATCGAGGACCCGGCCGAGGTCGCCGCCCTCGGGGACGACTTCGGCCTGCTCGCCGACGCCCTCATCGGGCACGCCATTGGGGAGGACGAGGGCTACTTCGGGACCCTCGACGAGCGCGCGGGACCGCTGTGCGCGGCCTACTCCCAGGACCACGCGGACGAGAAGGTCGTTCTCGGCAAGCTCGCCGAGGCCATCGCGTCGTGTGGCACGGCCGACGAGCTCGCCGCGATCCAGGCCGAGCTCGCGCACCTGCGCGACCACAGCGATGCCCACATGTCTCGCGAAGAGAACGAGCTGTGGCCGAAGACCGAGGAGCTGTTCAGTCCACCGGAGCAGGGGGGCATCATCCAGGCCATCCTCGCGGTGATCCCGAAGGAGCAGTTTCCGGTGCTCATCCCGTGGATCGTCGCCCGCAACCCCGATGACGAGGCGGTCGCCTACGTCACCATGCTCTCGCGGGTGCAGCCGCCGGAGGTGTTCGCGCGCACGCGGACCTGGCTCGCCGATGGGCTCGTGCCCGCGCAGTGGTCCATGCTCTGTGAGCGCGTCGAGGCCCTCGCCTAGCTGCGCAGGGCCCGTAGCAGGGCCCAGGTGTAGTACGGGTGGTGGAGCCCGCTCAGCGCCTGGGCCGGCCTCCACCACGCGAGCTCGTGGTCGATCTCGACGGGCTCGCCGAAGCGCACGGGTCGGCACGCGTAGAAGTGGCCGATCTTGTTCCAGTCCTCGCCGCGAAAGCGTACGTACTGCCGGGCCACGCCGAGGGGCTGGACGATGGAGACCCCGAGACCGGTCTCCTCGAAGACCTCGCGGTGCAGGGCGTCGAGCGGGGTCTCGCCCTCCTCGATGCCGCCGCCGGGCAGGTGCGCGGCCTCTCCGACGCACGCCACCGCGACTCTCCCCGTGTGGTCGAGGATGACGGCATACGCGCCGGGGCGCTCGCGAAACGGGCCCTCGGGTGGCTCGCCGAACTGCATGAGGCCTCCTGTCTCCAGGCTAACCGGCGGCGTGCGCCCATCACGGCGACCCGTCCGGAGACCGTCCAGGCTCACCGCGCCAAGGAGGTCGAGACCTGGCTCGAGGAGCGGCGGCTACGCATAGCGCGCGAGCACCGCGGGGTCCGGGGTCAGGCGGTGAGTGGACTCGCAGCCCATGACGTGCAGCACGTGCCGCATCGCCTCGGTGCGCGCGAGGTACTTGTCCTCGCCCTTCACGATGAACCATGGCGCGTCGGGCGTGCTCGTGCGCTGGTACATCGCCTCTTTCAGCTCCGTGAACCGCTCCCAGTGGTCCTGCGCCATCTGGTCGACCGGCGACAGCTTCCACTGCTTTCGCGGGTCGAAGCGCCGCGCGTCGAGCCGCTCCTGCTGGGTCTGCTTCGAGATCGAGAACCAGAGCTTGATGAGCGTGATGCCCTCGGCGGCGAGCATGCCCTCGAACACGGGCACCTGGTCGAGGAACTGCTCGTACTCCGCGTCGGTGCAGAACCCGAGACCCGGCTCGACCACCGCGCGGTTGTACCAGCTCCGGTCGAAGAGCACCATCTCTCCGGAGGTGGGCAGGTGGCGGATGTAGCGCTGGAAGTACCACTCCCCGCGCTCGCGGTCGCTGGGCTTGGAGAGCGCGACGGTGCGGGCCTGGCGGGGGTTGAGGTAGCGCATGAACCGCAGGATGGCGCCGCCCTTGCCGGCGGTGTCGCGACCTTCGAACAGGATGACGAGACGGCGTCCGTCCTCGGACATCGCGTGCTGCAGCTGGACGAGCTCGGTCTGCAGGGCGTCGAGCTCGAAGAGCTGTGCCTCGGTGAGCGAGGCCTCCATCGGGAGCTGAGAGCGGTCGGTCATCGCGCGGCCCTCAGGGAGATGTGGGCCGGCGGTGCTGGGGCATGGGCGGGCGGCGGCGAGTGCATGGAGCCTCCACGGGCGAAGCCTAACAACATCGTTCGCAGGCAGGGGAGGGCCGAGGCACCGCGCGGCACATCGCCGAGCGCAGTGCTATGTGCCGCTCATCGACTGTGTTGGCGGCGTCGCGCCTTGGCCCGACCCGCGGACACGACGACCACGGAGTTGGGAAATGGGTCAGCCCCATGTCGAGCGCGAGGCCTACCGGGACTTCTACTCGCGAGACGCGAACCTCCCGGCCGAGGCTGGAGCCTTCGTGGCTCGCTTCGAGCGCGAGCAGATGTCGCCGCACGGCCATGGCGGCACGACCAAGGGCTACGTGCGGGGGCTCGCGGTCCGGGCGCTGCTCGATGCCGCCGACCGCCTCGGACGTCCGCGGGACCAGATCCACGTGATCGATACGGGCTGCGGCTCCGGCAAGCTGTCCGTGTACCTCGCCCTGCAGGGCTTCCGGGTGACCGGCGTGGACGTCTCCGAGTCCGCGACGCGCGTCTCCGGCGAGCTCGCCGAGGCGCTCGGTGTGTCCGAGCGGGCGAGCTTCCTCACCGAGAGCCTCGAGTCCTTGTCCCTGCCGGACGACTCGGTGGACTTCGTGATCGGCCACGGCGCGCTCCATCACTTCATCAAGTACGAGGGCGTGCCCTCGGAGCTGCTGCGCGTGCTCCGTCCGGGCGGAGAGGGGTTCTTCGCCGATGCCTTCGGAGAGAACCGCGCCTACCACCTGTTCCACGATCGCGAGAAGATGGAGCGCCTCGGCGACGTCATCCTCACGCGGCAGCTGATCTTCGACTACTTCGCAGACTTCGAGGTCGAGCTCGTGCCCGCCGGCTGGTTCACCATGCTCGACAAGCTGTACGGACAGGTGCTGCCGAAGGCCGCGCGCCCGGCGGTTCGCGCGATGTCTCGCGTGCATCATCGCGTCGACCGACTCATCGAGGGCACGGGCAAGGGCCTGCGGCTGGCGGGGTCCGTCGTGACCCACATTCGCGCGCCCGGCTAGCCCATCCGACTGGGCGAGTTCACCCATCCTCCGGATGGAGATCGAACATCACCGAGAAGGAGAGCCCGCCGCGGAAGAGTAGCGACGGGCCGAGCGGTGTGAGGAAGGCGCCTGTCCACGCGCCGAGCCACACCGAGCCTCCGCCGCGGGTGGGCAAGCGCGCACCGGCGATCAGGTTCGCGTGCAGGGGTGTCGGAAGGATGATCACGACGTCGACCCCGAGCTCCATGCCCGCGTAGGGCCTGGGCTTGGCGACAGGGGGGCAGTACAGGGTCACGAAGCTCGCCTGACCCCAGGGAAGGGCCATCGGATTCGGGAAGCTGCCGCCCAGACCGAGGCCACCGCTGTGGGAGGGCGGGGGCGGAACCCGCTCGCCCGAGGTCACGATGCCGTAGCGGAGGGTGTAGCCGATGGCGAAGCGGGACTCGCCCATCCAGCCGAGTCGGCGGTATCCCGCCATCCACTGGCTTCCCGGGTAGTACGCGTCGAAGTCGAAGCGGTAGCCGGGGTCGTGGGCACCGGCCTCGTAGGTCCGGCTGTAGCCGGCGGACAGCTCGATGCCGGACTCGGCGGGAGCGGAAGTCGCGGTCGACAGGGCAAGCAGGAGTGCGAGCATGGGGACCTCCCGCCGAGGGATTTGCAGGGCGCGTGCCAGGTTTGTCGGTCGGCCGGCCCCGCTGTCGCGGCGCGGTCGGCGGGAAGCGCGTGAGTTCCGCGAACATGGGCGTTCGCGTCGGTGCCGACTGGAGAAAGCCGATGCAGTAATTCGGTATTTCCCATTTTTGGCGGGCATTCATTCGGGCTAACCAAGGTTCGGGAGGCAGGATGAGTCGCCGTCGCCAGTTCGCTGTGTTCGGAACGGACCTCGATGCTTTGCTCGTCGCGCTCGAGGGCGTGCTCGGCTCCACGCTCCCCGACGACCGGGTGCGTGTGCGCCTCGTGCTGGCCCCCGACTGTGTGCGGGTCGGCCTGCGCGACGCCTGGGGCTGGAGCTGTGCGGACCGCATCCGTGAGGTGCTCGCGCGACATGGGCGGACCGAGCGTCCCGTCGTCGTCTTCGGCCGCGCAGCGGTCGGGCTGGAGGCGATGATCGAGAGCATGCCTCGCTGTGACGTGCTCGTGCTGTCCGACAGCTGGAGCCGCCTGCTCGCGGATGCACTCGCGCTTGGGCCTGACGTGTGGCTCTGGCCGAAGCCGAGTGCGACGTGCTCCCTCGACGAGGGAGCCGCCGTGCCCTCGTGGTTCGTGCCTTCGGTGGAACCTGGCATGGCGCTGTACGTGGCGCCCACGGCATCCGTCATGGAACAGCTGCGGCGGGTGCAGCGCATGCGCGGGCAGTCGCTGGTGCTGCCCGGTCCCGGAGCCCAGCCGCGGACCGGCTGGTGGGACTGGTTCCGTGAGGTACGCGCGGCGGGCTAGTCCGCTCCCGGAGCCCCGCGAGTTCCGGGCTCGGGGGGACTGGGCCTGCTAGGCTGGGGGCGGGAGCCCGATGGAAATCCTCTGTGTCCTCGCCTTCGTCGCCCTGTGGCTCGCGGGGCTCGCGTTCATCGTGCTCGGCGGCGTGAGCATCCTTGGCGGTACGCTGTACCTCTCGGGTCGCAACCCCAGTGAAGCGAAGTGGGCGCGGTGGCGGGCCCGGGCCGTGAAGCGCTCCGAGCGACGCCACCACGACCTCGAGGTGGTGGGTCTCGGGGAGCTCACCAATCGCCAGTCGTCGGACGGCTGGTTCCTCCAGCTCTTCGTACGTCGCGGCGGTGGCTGGCTGTGCGCGGCCGACGGGCGTCACGGCGTGCACTTTCAGTACGTGATCACCGGACTAGGGTCCGAGTACGCCCTGTGGCTGCTCACCACCGCAACCCACGTCAGCGTGATCCGCCGGCAGGGCTCCCGGTTCACGGTCGAGCACGCGGGCCGACCGCTCGGCACCTTCGATCGCAAGGGCGTGTTCTGCGACGTGGACGGTCGCCGACTCGGCCTGCTCAAGCGTCGGTCCGGGTCGCTGATCGTGTCGACGCCGTTCGGGACGTGGGGAGACGACGTCCGGTGGGGGGCCATCGCCTTCGACGAGGGTCCCGAGGTGCCGCTGCTCGACCTCGCGTTCGACTCCGAGCATGAGGGGTTGCCCCTGTTCCCCGCGGTGCCAGAGGCGCTCACCGCCGAGCAGGAGGCCTGGTTGTGGGCCCTCGGTCCGTGGAGCGTGCTCGATCAGGCCGTGTTCGCCTGACCGGCCCGGACGCGTGGTCCAGGGGGACTCGACTTCGAGGTAGCCAAGAAGCTGGTCAGCCTCGCTACTCGAGGTAGCCGAGCCCCCGGAGTTGCTCGCGGGTGGTGTCGTCGAGCTCGATCGACTCGCTGGCGTGGAGGACGGCAGGGGGCAGGAACGGCTCCAGCGCCACCTGCGAGCCTGGGGACAGTTCGTCCGGGTCTGTGGCGAGGTCGAAGGAGATGCGGCGATCAGACTGGGCGATGAGCTTGGCGTCGTCCATGCGCACTGCGCGCAGCGTGAGGTCGCCGTACAGCGGGTTGCTGGACGTGTACGGCACGCTCTGGTGGCTTCGCAGGTCCTGTCCATCGAGGTCGCCCGAAGGGACACCGGCGAGGGCGAGCACCGTGGGGGTCACGTCGATCAGGCCCACGGGGCCCTGGCGGACCACTCCGTCGAGCCCCGAGATCACCATCGGGACGGCGACGACCTCCTGGTACATGCTGTGGCCGTGCTCCCAGCCGCCGTGTTCGCCGAAGGCTTCGCCGTGATCGGCGACCACGAAGATCACCCGACCCGCGGCGGGCGGGGGGGGAAGCTCGTCGAGCCAGGTGCCCAGCGCCGCGTTGGTCACGTCGACCTCGTGGGCGTATGCCTTGCGGTAGAGCGCGAGGGTGGCCTCGTCTGGGAGCGCGGCGTGGAGTCGATTCGCGGTGAGGAGGGCGAGCCGCTCGGCCAGCCGGACACCCTCCAGGTCCAGGGCGTGGGTGTACGGCAGGTGCGGCTCGAGAATGTGCACCCACAAGAACAGAGGCCGCTCGCGACGAGAGGCCATCAGCTCACGCGCGTCACGCAGCCTGAGGTCGATGCCGTCGTCCGGGGTGATGAGTCCCGCTGCGGCAAGGAGCATGGTGCCTGTGGTTCGCGGCGTCGTCGTGAACGGTACCTGCGGCAGGGCCCAGGGCTTGGCGGCGTCGTGGCGATAGCGCGCGAAGCCGCGTTCCAGTCCGAAGCGCGGGCCCGTGAACGGGTTCTCTGCGGTCGCGGCGGTGTCATAGCCCGCAGCGCTCAGTTGCTCGGCGAGGGTGGGGATGTCGTCGGAGAGGCGTGGAAAGCCCATCGGCGTCTTGATCGCCGCGTGATGTGCCGGCTCGAGTCCGGTCATGAGCGAGACCATCGAGGGAAGCGTCCATGGCGAGGGAGCCTGGGCGTCGAGGAACACCCCCTGGTCGGCGAGGCGCTGCAGGCTCGCCATGCTGCGGGCGGCGTCCAGCCGCAGGGTGTCGATGCTGATCAACACCACGTCCGGGGCGGCGGGTGCCGGGCCGTCGACGGTCCAGTGCTCGGAGGGACCGGGGACGAGGGCGGCGAGCACCAGAGCGCCCGCCCATCGCTCGAGGAGCAGCCCGAGCGCAATGAACGCGAGAAGTGGAAGGGCCACCTCGACCGGGGGTGCCAGCGCATTGCGGCGCGCGAGCAGGAGGAATGCGACGGCCGAGATACCCACTGTCCACCCGAGCACGGTTCGGGGTCCCCATCGCAGCGGTTCTCGGCGGAGAACCGGACCGCCGAGCCCGGCGATGGCGAGCGCGCCGGCCATGGGCAGCATCAGCATCGCGGGCTGGTCGAACTGAAGGCCGAGGGGCACGAGGATGCCGCCGCCGTAGGTGGCGACGATCAGGACCTTCGCCAGGGCCGGGACTGCTGGGTGCTTGGCGTGGCGTACCCCCCAGCACAGCGCGACCAGGCTGGCGAAGGCGAACGCGACCCCCGTCCAGTCCGAGAGGCCCAGGGGGCCGCCGGTGATGCGCCTCAGGACCGCCTCGAACGCCGCGGGGGCTCCCACAAGCGCTGCGAGGGTGCCAAGAGTGGGAGCTTCGTCAGCCGAAGGATGAGCGGGCATGGCGCACCATACCCCGGTCCGGCTGCCATCTGGGAGGACGCGGAGTCGTCGGACTGGACTCATTGGGTCCGATTTGCCTCGCGAAGAACTTCGGGTGGGAGAGTTCAAGAGGGGCGGGCGTGGCCTCGCCACCGCCGCGATACAACGCTTCGAGGCCACGACTGGCGCGCGTGGTCCCCCTGCCCGCGTTCCTGCGTCCGCCTAGACCAGCAATCCGACACGCAACGCCCTCTCGCGCCTGGCAACCCGGTGCTCCTAGGCTACGCAGGCTGGCCAGGCTCTCGACGCCGCCGTGTCAGAGGCACCACCAGGAACAGGGTGGGTAGGGACACGAGCGCGGCGCTCGCAATGCTACAGGTCGGCGAAGGCGTGTAGGTGCCATTGACGCAGGCGCACTCGGCGGCATGGTCCACACACGGGTCGTAGGGATCGGCCTGCTCGGTGATGGTCACGCCAGTCGCCTCGACGGCGCTCACGTTATCGACGTAGACCGACAGGCAGAAGACCTCGCCACCACCGCAGTCCTCGCACTGGACGCCGATGGCGCTTGCGAGCTCACAAATTGCGTCGGGATTGCCGCCCTCCTCAACCAAGTCGACCAAGGGGCGGGTGTCCACGGAACCCGCGAACACCATGCCGGAAATGTAGGAACCGTCGGGCGCGAATGCCCCGGAAATGCGGAGGTCGTCGATGGCAGTCGTGACCCCCTGAAAGGTTAGGTTGGTCGTGCTGCCCGTCGCATCGATATCGAAGTACGGGTCCTCGGTGAAGTCAGCCGCAGGAAGGTCCATGGTCGGGTCGCACACCGACTGCCCAGTCCCAGCGTCGTTGCCGAGCGCGCCGATCATGGTGAGTTCGGTGGCATTGATTCTCTTGGGGGACAGGTAGAAGGTCACGTCACCCAGGTACTTGCCGAGTAGCGAACCAATGCCTGGCGGCTCGACAAACCGACCTGACGCGAGGTCGACATCGTAGGCCTTGCCTACCAGCGAGCTGGTGTCGCTCAGTGAGCCGCCAACCTCGGATGTCGTGAAGCGCGTGTCCACAGAGCAGGCCCCGTTCGCGTACGTCACCGCCACGTCGTACGCGGTCGCAGGGGCCAGCGGTGCGTCGGGCACGAACGACAGCCGGTCCTCCACCTGTGAGGCCGAACCGCCCACGGCGCTGCTACCGGTGGAGAGCGCAAGTGTCGCCGTGGGATCTGGGTTGTCGAGAGTCACGTCCACGCGCGTCCGGTAGTAGGCGTTGGTGACCCCATTGGCGGGAAACACCTCGACCACAGAGTTCTGTGTGCATGGGTCGGTGTCCGTGTCCGTGTCCGTGTCCGTATCGGCGTCGGCGTCGGCGTCGGCGTCCGTATCGGCGTCAGCTTCTTCGCTGCAGGCCGCCGCACCGGCACAGTCCGGGTCGTCACAGTCGAAGAGGCCGTCCTGGTCGTTGTCGGCGTCGTCGGTACATTCGCCGGCTGCGTCCCCTTCGAACTCTCCGGGCTCTCCGGTACACGCGGACAAACCAGGCACTAGCAGGGTGGACAAAAGGAACAGGGCAGGTCGCATCGGCACTCCCGTCGAGATTCTACGCCAGGCGAGAAACCAGCTCGCCTGTGGCTACCAGGTCGCCTCGGCGGTCGAGATGACCGTCGATACCGTGGAAGAGGAATCCAGTCCCGTCGCCAGCGGGTTCAGGTTCGGTCCCAGGGGCGAGGCTTCGGGCGTCATCACGCTGGCCGGTGGAGTCGACGTGGGCCCGGGAACCGAGCCGGAGGGGCGGTGGCATCGCGGGGGGGCGGTCCGTGCTGCTCGCTGGATCGGTCGTCGCGAGCGGTAGGCTCTCGTCCCGGAGGTGGCAGTGGCAGAGGTGTTCGTCGTCGGCGCGACCGGTCGCCAGGGAGGGGCCGTGGTCCGGCACCTGCTCGCCGCGGGATTCGAGGTCCGAGCGGCCACGCGCGACCCCTCCAAGCCCAGCGCCACCGCGCTCGGCGAGCTCGGCGCTCGCTGCGTGCGCGCGGACCTCGACGACCCCGCGACGCTGCGCCCCGCCATGGACGGCTGCGCCGGCGTGTTTTCGGTGCAGAACTACTGGGAGAAGGGGGTGGGCTTCCACGGCGAGGTGCGCCAGGGAAAGGCCCTCGTCGACGCCGCCCGCGAGGTGGGCGTCGCGCACTTCGTCCAGGCGTCGGTCGCCAAGGGACCGTGCGCGGATGCCGAGCATCCCGAGCACTTCCGCTGCAAGTTCGCGGTCGAGGACTACGCGAAGGAGCGGGGGCTCCCATGGAGTGCGGTCCGCACCGTGTTCTTCTACGACAACTTCGTCGACCCCAACGGCGGAAGTCTGCTGTTTCCGCTGCTCACCGGCGCCTTGCGCCCGGACCTCCCGTTCCACGGCGTCGTGGTCGACGACATCGGGCGCCTGGTCGCGCGCATGTTCGCCGAGCGCGATCGCTATCTCGGGCTGGCGGTGGACATCGCGAGCGACGTACGCACCGTCGGCGAGATGAAGGCGGACTACGAGGCGGCACGCGGACGCGCACCCCGCGGGTGGCGCATGCCCTTCTTCGCGGTGAAGCTGCTCAACCGCGAGTTCGCGCGGCAGCTGGCCTGGAACAACGAGGTCGGCTGGCAGTTCTCGATGGACGCCGTGCACGAGCACCTGCCCGAGCCGACCTCGTTCGCGACGTACTGCCGAACGACTCCGTTCCGCGCCTGATCTCGCGGCCCGCACCTGGCCGTCCACGGGTCTCGTGGCTACATTCCAGACGGCCGTCATGAATCTCCGCGTACCCTGGAGGATCCGATGCTGCGCGCTGCTCCCGTCCTGGTCGGAGGCTCGCTCGCGTTGCTCGGTGCCCTGCTGATGGGACTGGCGCTCGACGGCTCGCTTCCCGATGGCGCGCCGACGGGCTTGTGGCTGCTGGCGGGCCTGTGCGCGCTTCCGGCTGGCCTCACCGCGGTGGCGGGCGCTCATCGGCTCGTGCCGTGGCCGATTGCCGTGCTGCTGCACGTGGGCACCAACCCGGCATTCTTCCTGCTCGCGCTCGGCCTGGTGATGACCTTCGCGGGCATGGTGCTGTGGTTCCTGATCCCGGGGATCGGGATGGCCGGAGCGGTCGTGCTCATGGCCTCGCCGGAGGTCGCGCTCTCGGGGCTTGTCTACGCCTTGCTCGGCGCGCTCGGCATCGCAGCCGGGCGCCGCGTCCACGAGCTCGCGGCCGGGCTCCACTAGCGGAACGAGCGCGTTCGTCGCGTCGTGCCGCGGTGCGCGGGGGGAGGCGAAGCCCTCCCCACCGTCGCGTGCTAGGCCTTGAGGACCTTGCGCTGGCGGCCGCCGGGCTTGCGCACCTTGAGCTGGTGGTTCTTGCGCAGGCGCTCCTTGCGCTTCTTGGCCTTGAGCTTCGCCTTGATCCGGTTGGACATTCGTCCCTCCTCGATGATGGAACGGATCGGGTAACTGGCGCGTCGTCAACCGACCATGCGCGTCGCGGTGAGTGGCGATGACCGGAGGCGCGGAGGCGGAGCACCGGCTGCGCCCGAGGTTCTTGCCATTCGGTGAGAGTGCGGGGTTCGCCTGTGCTCTCGGCTCATGCGCTTGTCGCCTGCTCGCCGCCCGCCTCTGCTAGCGTCGCCCTGCGGAGGTGGCAGCATGTGGAGGAAGCTCGGTCTCGGAGCGTTGGGACTCGTAGGGGTCGTTCTCGTCGGTGGGGGGGCCTTCGTCGGCTATCGCCTGTCCGTGTTCCCGCCGACCTTCCCGGACGAGCCTCAGTCCGACCTGCGGCCGAGCACCGACCCCGAGGTGATCGCCAAGGGGCGCTACCTCGTCGACGCCGTGGCCCACTGCACCGTGTGCCACACCCGCGAGGAGGACTTCAAGGCGCGGGACAGCGTCGAGGGCATCCTCCCGAGCGGGGGCCACGAGTGGGTGATGGGGCCGATGGGCACCGTGCGCTCTGCGAACATCACCAGCGATCCCGAGACGGGTATCGGCGCGATGTCCGATGCGGAGCTCGCGCGCATTCTGAAGCACGCGGTGGACGCCGACGGCGACCCGAAGGTGATGATGGTCGCGGTGGGTCCGATGGCCGACGAGGACCTGGTCGCCGTCATGTCGTACATCCGGTCGCTGCCGCCGGTGAAGAACAAGGTCCAGCCCAGTGAGCTCACCACGATGGGCAAGGTGGTGATGCCCCTGATGGCGCCGGCCTACCTCGCGCCCAAGCCCGACTGGCCGCTGCCGCCGCGGGTGGATGACGGCGAGATCAGCGTCGCCCGCGGCAACTACCTCGCGAACGGCCCGGCGTTCTGCTTCGCCTGTCACTCCCAGCCCGTGCTGAGCCCACGGCTGGGCGTCGTCGAGCCGCGCTTCGCGGGCTGCATCACCCCGGACCCGGACCCGCTGGATCCGGAGATGGAGCTGTGCGCGCCGAACCTCACGCCCGACCCGGAGACGGGCTTTCTCGCCGCGTGGTCCGAGGATGCCTTCGTGTCCCGCTTCCGCGGCGGGCGGGCTGTCGAGCACTCGCCCATGCCGTGGGAGAACTTCGGGCTGATGACCGAGAACGATCTCCGCTCGATCTTCCGCTACCTGCAGAGCCTCGAGCCCACCCGTCGGGTCACCGGGCCGCCGTATCGCAAGGCGGGCTGGACCCCGGGGTAGCCACGCGCCCACGCGTCCGTCGCGCTCGCGGTGGCGTCGACGACGTTCGTGTGTCGTTGCTCGCGGAGTCGGTGGCGGAAGGGTTGCGCCAAGCCGGTCAATGGGCGCCTCTTGCAGGAGGGGTCTGCGCGTGCCCCCCGTGCGCAGTGTGGGCGGGGCGGACGGCTGGCAGGATGCGTCCATGCATGACCGCCTGCCACCGACTCCCTCGCTGTCCCCGATGCGTCAGGCCATCGCGCTCGGCACCGATCCCTACGCCTTTCTGCTCGAACAGGCTCGCGAGCTCGGTCCCGTGTTCACGCTGTCCCTCCCGAACGACCGCCGGGCTGTCGTCGTCGGCGAGGCCGGGCTCGTGAAGGCGCTGTGGGCCATGACCCCCGAGCAGATCGACGCCGCCACCCAGCCCGGTCTGCCGATCAACCTCGGTCCCAACGGCCTGATCCTGCTCGACGGCGAACAGCACGCGCGCCACCGCAAGCTGCTCACCCCGCCGCTGCACGGAAAGGCGCTGCGGGCGCAAGCAGGCGACATGTCGCGACGCGCGCGGCAGATGGTGGATGCCTGGCCGCTCGGCGAGCCGGCGCCTGTGCTGCCGCTGTTTCAGCGCCTGGCCCTCGACGTGGTGCTCGAGTGCGCGGTCGGGGAGCTCGACCCCGAGCAGTCCGAGAAGCTCGGCGCGGCCTTCATCGGGTGGATGGACGGCATGCTCACCCCGCTGTCCTTCGCCATGGTCCAGCTGCTCCCGGCGCGAAAGGTACGGGCCTTCTTCGACCGCCGGGCGATGCGCAGCCGAGTGCGTGCGGATGGGTCGGGACGTCGCCGCCACCTCCCGTGGAATCGCCTCGCCGACCGCAAGGCCTACGTGATGGCGGTGATCCGGGAGCGGCTGGCGGCTGTGCGGGCCCACGCGGACGACGAGGCCCACGACGTGCTCTCCATGCTCGCCCGTACGCGCCTCGCCGAGGGTGGGGCGCTCGCCGACGACGAGATCGTCGACGAGATCGTGACCATGGGGGTGGGCGGCGTCGAGACCACCGCGAACACACTTGCCTGGTGTATCCATCACCTGCTGGACCATCCCGAGGCGATGGCGCGGGCCCGTGCCGAGGTGGATGCGGCCTTTGCCGAGACCGGTGTGGACCCGACCCGACTCGACGAGCTCCCGTGGCTCTCCGCGTGCCTGGACGAGAGCATGCGCCTGTGCCCGGTCTCGCTTGCGGCTCCACGTCGACTGGCGCGAGAGCTACGCCTCGGCGCGTGGACGCTGCCCGTGGGCACGGACCTGTGGGTGTCGTCCATCCTGGCCCATCACGACCCCGAGCGCTGGGAGGAGCCCGAGCGCTTCCGCCCGGAGCGCTTCCTCGACGGCAAGGTCTCGCCCAACGACTGGTTCCCCTTCGGGGGAGGGCGCCGTCACTGCATCGGACGGGCCTTCGCGAGCGTGGAGATGCGCATCGCGCTTGCCGAGGTCCTGCTCAGGCTCGATCTCGCGCGTGCCGAGGGCAGCGCCCCGACCCCGGCGATGCGCGGGATGACGGTCGGCCCCTCGGATGGCGTGTGCGTCGTGGCGCGTCGCCGAGGCTAGGGCGCCGGGTCGTCGACGTCGATGCTCGCGTAGTTGTACGCGATGCTTCCGAGACGGTCGAAGATGTCGGAGACGACGTGCACCGCGTCCATCGTCAGCATCAGCGACTTCGAAGCGCGCTCGTCGGACTTGAGCAGCAGCTTGCTGAACCGACGGATGCGCGCTCGGCCGCGGTCGACCCGCACCTGCAGCAGCTCGGCGTGCGACATGTCTCCCTCGGGAGAGAGGTAGACGTCGAGCTCGGCGAGGGCGCTGCCGAGGGACTCACCCATCTCGGCGAAGAACGCGATGGACTCGGCGCTCATGCGGCGCTTCGCGGACTGGTTCTGCCGCTCGGCGAGGGCCATCAGCTTCTTGAGGTGGTCGCCGATGCGCTCCATGCGGTGCGTGTCGGCCGCCAGTCCCCGAATGCTGTCGGAGAGGTCCTCGGCGATGCCGGCCTCGGTGACCAGGCTCAGGACCTCGCCGATCGCCATCTCGAGCTCGTCGGTCGTGCGCTCGTGCTCGCCGACGACGGTCACGTTCTCGCCCAGCGGTGTGTCGGGGTGGGTCAGCGCCTCGAACACGAGCAGGTGCATGTCGGTGAGCACCTGCACCATGTGCTGCATCTCGTGGCGGACCTGCGCGATGGTCAGGCCGGGCGTGTGCGGAATGACCGCGGAGAGATGCGTGGTGACCCGCGTCCACTCGGGCTCGTCGTCGGCCTCGGGAACCCAGCGGGTGACGATGGACGCGAGCTGGTGCACGAACGGCAGCGCCAGCGCCGTGTTCAGCACGTTGAACGTGGTGTGGAAGGCCGCGAGGTGCGCGGTGAGTGTGGTTGCGGCGGCGGTGCGGTCCTCGACGGAGAGGGCGGCGACCGGGTCTCCGGGCACGAGCAGGTCGACGAGCGGCAGCAGCGCCACGTGCATCAGCATCACCGCCCACACGGCGCCGATGATGTTGAACAGGAAGTGGGCGCGTGCGGCGCGCTTGGCGGCCGCCTGCATGCCCATCGACGCCAGGTTCGCGGTGATGGTGGTGCCGATGTTCTCGCCGAGGATCATCGCGATGGCGCCCTCGTAGGGCAGGTAGCCGGCGACGGTCGTCGTCAGGGTCAGCGCCATCGTGGCCGAGGAGGACTGGAGCACGATGGTGAGTAGCGTGCCGATGGCGACGAAGAGCAGTGTCGACGCGATGCCGTAGCCGCTCATGCCGTGGATCCACACCATCTGCTCTTCGGTGACGGGCGGTACGCTGTCCTTGAGCAGGGCGAGCCCGAGGAACAGCAGCCCGAAGCCGAGCGCGGCCTCGCCCCAGTACCGAGTGCGGGTGCTCTTGGCCATGGTCATCACCAGGCCGATGCCGCAGGCGGGCAGGGCAAAGGCGGTGATCTTCACCTTGAAGCCGAGCAGCGCGACAATCCAGCCCGTAATCGTCGTGCCGATGTTCGCGCCGAGGATGACGCCGATGGCCTGGGTCAGCGTGAGCAGGCCCGCGCTCACGAAGCCGACGACCATGACCGTGGTCGCCGAGCTCGACTGGATGACGGTGGTCGCGAGGAAGCCGGTCAGCACCGCCGAGAAGCGGTTCGAGGTGATGGCGTTCAGCATCACCTGCAGGCGCGCGCCGGCGACCTTCTGCAGTGCCTCGGACATGAGCTTCATGCCGTAGAGGAAGATGCCCAGCGCACCGAGCAGGTTCATGACCAGGAACAGCGCGTGCATCAGAGCCCCTGCTTCCCGAGAGAGCCCGTCCGCGGCTCTGAGTGTGCACCGGTCATCGCGAGGATGGGGAGCGCGTGCCGGCTTGCCCGTGGATGCAGTGTGGCTCCAGTTCGACCCGTGGCGATGGTCGCTTTGGTCGTCGCCCGGTTGCGTGCGACGACCCTCGGGAGAGTCCCCGGCACCGCAGAGGGGTGGCGGGACGCGGGTTGTAGCACAGCCAGGGAGGCCGAACCAGCACCCGGATCGGCTCAGCGGCGGGGGGGGGGTGCGCGGCCTGCGCGCCATGCGACGAGCGGTCCCGCGGCAATGGACGAGGCCAGGGCCGCGAACACGATGGCGACGAAGATGGGCAGGCGGATCAGCTCCAGCTCCATGGCGAGCGTGGCGACAACGATCTCCATCGCGCCTCCGGGCACGAAGATCAGGCCGAGCAGCACGGCCTGGGAGCCGTCGATTCCCGCGATGCGCGCGCCGAGCCAGGCCCCGACGAACTTTCCGACCACCGCCACGGCAGTGAAGACCGCGGTACTCCACGGGTCGAGGCCGGTGAGGAAGTCGATCTTGAGCCCGAGGGTGGCGAAGAACAGCGGCACGAACAGCGCGTGCATCGTCTCCGAGAAGGACTCACGGAGCTCGTCCGAGATCCCGTCCGCGCTGCCGGCCATGGCGCCCGCGAGGAAGAACCCGAGGATGGCGTGGATCCCGAGCCACTGGGTGATCACTCCGCACAACAGCCCGGCGCTGACGATGAGCGTCTGCAACGCCGCGGGCTGCGCGAGGCTGGTGCGACGAACGGCGGAGGCCGCGAGTCCCATGACGCGACTGCCAGGCCCGAGGCAGACGACCACGAAGCCGATGGCCCCGAAGAAGGTGAGCCCGAGCTCGGTGGGGGCGACGTCCGTGCTCGTGGCGTAGGCCATGACCACGGTGAACAGCAGCCAGCCGAACAGATCGTTCACCGCGCAGGCGGCGAGGGCCAGCGTGCCTTGCGGGGTCCGCGTGAGCCCGAGGTCACCGAGGGCGCGGGCGACGACCGAGATGGCGGTGATCGATGCGGCGACGCTCAGAAACAGCGCGAAGGACAGCTGGTTCGCGGCATCTCCCCAGGCCTCCTCGGGGAACAGCCAGAACACGGGGACGCCCAGCAGCAGTGGGACCACCACGCCGACGATGCCGACGGACATCGCGGCCCGACCGCTGCGCAGGGCCTGGGGCACGTCTACGTGAAAGCCCGAGGCGAGGAGCAGGAAGAACACACCGAGCCACGAGACGGTCTCGAGCATCGTGGACTGCGCGGCCTCGTGCGGGAACAGACCCGCCTGGAGGGCGGGGGCTGCCCGACCGAGCACCGTCGGGCCGAGCAGGACGCCGGCGAGGATCTCGCCCGCGAGTGCGGGAATCTTCACCTCTTCGCAGAGCACCCCCAGGGTGCGCGCGGTCGCGAGCAGCACGACCAGCTGCACGAGGAAGAGGAGGATGTGGGACTCGTCGAGAAAGTGCACGGTGTGGCCAGTCGGTGTGCGCCAACCGTACCAGGGGTGTCGTCGGCGGATCGGTCGGCGTGCGCCGCTCTCTGCAAAGGTGGCTTGGGCCTACACCGTCTTTCCTCCGAGACGCGGCAAGGAAGGGGGCCGGTGCTGGACAGTGGCCAGGCTCGGCTATCATCCCCCTCGGAGGTGAGATGCGCGCGAACCCCGGCTGGTGGCTGCTGATCATGGTCGCATGCGGGACGGCGCAGACTGTGCCGTGGAATCCGCCCGAGCAGGAGAGCCTGGATCCGGCGTGGACCGACTGTGCCGACGGCGAGGCCTGCGTGGTGGTGCAGCTCGGTTGCTGCGACCACTGCAACGGCGGTGCAGCGGTCTCGGTGCGCGCCGACGCCGTCGGTGAGGTCGAGGCTGCGATGGCCGAGGACTGCGGTGGCGGCGAGGACTGCACCCTGATGGGCTGCGGTGCGGTGTCCGCCGCGTGCGACGCCGGGGTGTGCGTACTGCTCCAGGAGCAGCTCTAGGTTCCGGAGGGTGACGCGAACCTCGAAGTGTCTGGAATCGGATGGTTCGGCAAGGGGGGGTGGACGAGGATGGTCATGGGAGGTGCCATGCGTACCGTCAAGTTGTCCAGTCATCCGACACATGCGCCCGCGGACTTTCGCTCCCTGGCGGACCGTGTCGTGACGCGCGACGGCGATGGCCTGTTCGAGACCTGGCACGGCTCGGGGCGGCCCAGTGCCGAGCCCTGCGGCCACTGCGAGAACGTCGCCGGCAACCTCCAGATCTACGGGAACTGGGGGTTCAGCTACCCAAACGGCAACTCGTGGGATGACGCCGAGCTGCTGTGCGGGGCTTGCCAGCGGTTCACGGTGATCTACGAGTTCACGGAGGGCTGAGCGCGGCTCGGCTTCGCAGCGCCAGGCAGAGGGCGGCCTGCTGTCGGGGACCGTGGACTTTCGGTGGTCCTGGGTCTGGACCGGCGACGAGGTGTAGTTGGCGCGGGTTCGTGTGAGAGACTGGTCGGCCCATGACCCGCGCAGGCCAGCGGTCGGACGCCGCTGAGACGGGCTCGAGGATGAAGGCATGGACCGGGCTGAGCGCAGGATGACCATCGTACGGGACCTGCCCCCATGGGCATGGGGCCTGGGCGCCACGCTCGCTGCGGTTCAGGGCGGGTGGGCCGAGTCGTCCTTCCTGCCTCCACCGGGGGTCGTGCTCGGCGCCTGGCTCACGCTGGCCTGGGGACTCGCCGTGACGTGGCTCGCGTGGCAGGCCTTCGGTCCTCGCGTGGTGCTCCGCGAGGTGGCGGGTGAGCTGCTCCTCGGCGATGAACCGGCAGACCCGGAGCGGCGCCCCGCGCTGTACCGCAAGCTCCGCCGGGAGCGCCCGGACGAGCGCCAGGTCGTGTGGCAGGAGGAGTCCCTGGACCGCGTCGCGGCGACGGTGACCCACCTTCGCCGGGCGTCGCCGAAGCGCGGCTGGTGGGCGCTGGCCTCGCTGCTCGCGCTTGCCGCGGGTCTGGTCAAGGTGCTCGGGGCGCCGTTTCTGGTCACCCTGGCGGCACTGGCCCTGGTCGCCGCGGTGCAGGAGGTCGTCAGCGGCTTTCTCGACATGGATGCCTTCCGCGAGCGAGCGCGGGTCGTGGCGCTGCGGGGGGCGATGGTGCACGTCGAGGGGCACGAGCCCATTCCAGCGTCCGAGGTTCACCAGGTCGAAGAGGACGGCGAGTGGGTCCTCGTCGCCCGGGGAGCACGCGGCGAGGAGCGGGTCCTTCTTCGCAGTGCCGAGGTCCCCGCCGTGTACGAAGAGATCGCCCGTCGCCAAGCCGAGCTCGCGGGAGCGGTGCCGCCAGCGTTGGATGCGCTGGTGGGCCGCTCGACCGCCGAGGTCGGGTCGACCTGAGGACCTGGCATCTCAGGCGCCGGTCTGGCGCCACTCGAAGACGCGGTAGCGCAC
The DNA here is from genome assembly GCA_006226595.1 of Deltaproteobacteria bacterium. GTDB lineage: Bacteria > Myxococcota_A > UBA796 > UBA796 > M1803. The sequence goes on along the minus strand of SBGP01000077.1, from coordinate 62,487 downwards.
GAGCTCCGGGACGCCGTTCGCTGCGAAACACGCGCGCATCGCCTGGTTCCGCATGCTCGTGCCGCCGTGGTAGTGCGTGCCTCCCTGGCTTCGCAGCATCGCCATGCCGTGGCGCTGCACCGCACCGCCGAGGCCCTGGCCGCGCGCCTCGGGCACGAGGCCCATGAACGTGAGGGTGGACCAACCCGAGGCGACCTCCACCTGGGCGCAGACCAGGGCCACGTCCTCCCCGTCGAGCGAGCCGACGTGCAGGCAGTCGGCCGGATCCGTCGTCATCTCTTCGGCGCTCAGGTAGCCGGCGAGCACCTCGTCCGCGTCGTCACCGGGCTCGAGACCGTCGGGACTCGCGTGCGAGCAGCGCTCCAGCAGCCGAGCCGCCTCCGGGATCGAGGCGGGACGCCAGCCCAGCGGTGAGGGCGCCTCTTCGGGGAGCGCCGCCAGGGGGGCCTTGAACTCGACGCGACCGTCGACCTCGCGACCTCGCGTCGCACGGACACCATCGACCAGGGCGGCGTTGACCCGGGTAGCGGGCATGCGCAGGCCGAGCCCGGAGGCGCCTAGCTCCCAGCCGGTGTGCACGAGCTCGGAGAGCAGCGCCGCGTCGTGGGCCGTGAACGACGGGTCCCGTGTGCGCAGGGCCAGGCCGAGGCGGTGTGGCTCGGTGTCGAACAGCCAGCCGAGCGCGCGGACGCCGTCGGCGTCGACGAGGATGCGGTGGCGGGCGACCCAGGCGGGATCGGCCAGCTTGGCGCGCAGGCGTGCCACCCGGATCTCGGGGTCTTCTTCGGACGGTGCGACGGCCATCCAGCCGGTCAGGTGCAGTTCGTCCAGCTTCACGTGCGTCGCCTCCTCGGCAGGGCAAGCCTCGCCCTCATACCCGAAAAGCGCCGTACGACGTGAACACGGGCGACCTGCACTGACGGCAGGCGCCCCATCGCGCCGGCTTCAGCTCGCCTTGGCCAACTCGCGGTCCGTCGACTCGAAGATGCGGTCGGCGCTGGTGGCGACGAAGCCTTCGTACAGGCCGCCTCCCTCGGCGCGGTAGCGCTTGGCGAACTCGTAGTAGCAGGTCGGGATCACCCGCTCGCCGTCGGCGAACTGCACCGGCACGCGGTCCGCGAGGGTCGAGCCCTGCTCGAGCAGGCTCTCGGGGCTTCCCTTGAGGCGGCCGCCGGAGGTGTTCAGGGCGTAGCCCTCGGACTCGACGAAGGCGAGCAGCTCCTCGAGGCTCGCGAAGCCCTCGAGGGCGTTGACGTGCACCGTGAAGTGGTTCGGGCGCAGGCCGAGGGCCGCGAGCCATGCCGCGTACTCGCTCTCGGCGGCCAGCGTCTCGTAGGTCTCGATGTCCACCGGGCTCCACGGCAGACCGTGCCAGAACACGGCGGGCGTGCTCGCGATGGCCGGGTCGATCTCGGCGCACAGGTTGCCGACCAGCTCCTGGAAGCGACGGCTGAACATGCCGGTGATCAGCTCGGAGAGGAAGATGCGCGGTGCGGCCTGGCGGGTGTGCACGTAGCCGTAGGCGCGAAGCTTCTTGTCGAGGAACATGTACGCGGCGTCGCGGCGGTAGCCGAGGGCGAACAGCTGCTGCTCGAGCGCGTTCAGGTTGATCGGCGCGAGGTCGAAGGTACGGAAGGCGACGTGGTCGTTGACGACGCGCTCGCCGCGCTCTTCGAGGCGTCGACGGATGTCCGCCGCCGTCGGCGCCATCGCGACAAAGTCGGTCCACAGAGAGTCGAAGAAGTCGTTCGTACGCATGTTCCCGCCCGCGAAAAGCGAAATGAATGTGCATTCAATTTCACCCGTTGCCGCGTGGACGTCGAGTCGAGCGAGGGCGACGGCTGGGGGCCGTGCGTCGACTGCGGGCGTTATGAGGGCACAATGCGCAATGGGTCTTTTGTGTCACAGGCGCGCGGCACTCGGTCACACGGCGGTGGACGACACGGCGGTCCCGACCGGGCAGCCGAGCCCGCGGCGGTCCTGGAAGGAGAGTCATGGTTCCGGAGATCGAGATCCTCGAGCAGCTGCTCGACGAGGCCTGGCCCGTCGACCGGGCGGTCGCGTTCCTCGATACGCTGGGGGTCAGCGGCTGGCGCGTGCTTCAGCGACACTGGCAGGAGGGCAATGTCGAGCTCCGCGACGGCGAGGGGCTGCTGCCGGCGTGGCGGGCGGAGGCGCTGTTTCGCGAGCGGCGAGGCGATGCCGAAGTGCAGGTCGAGACCTCGCGAACGGGCAGTCGCCTGATCTGAGGCGGCGCGGTTGCCGCGCTACGGCGCGAGGGTCCCGAGCACGCGCTGGACGCGAAGGTCACGGGCGCGCACGTACTCGGCGACCGCCGCCCACTGCGGGCGCAGGTGCTCGGCGAGGGCAGGGGACAGCTCGATGCCCAGGGCGTCGGCGTCGTGGCGAACGCCGGGGATGTTGCTGGACAGCGTCGGCTCGGTCCGACCCGGCCCCACCTCGAGGTAGACGCAGCGCTTCTGCTCGCGGCCGGCCCGCGGGCCCCAGCCGCCCCAGGCCACGCTCATCCACGCATGAGGGTGTCCCTCGGACGCGTACACCAAGTACACCGCAGCGGCCTCGCCGTGCTCGTAGACGAAGCCCCACACGGTGTGCGAGCGCGCGTCGCAGCAGGCGCAGGTGTGTTCGCGCTGGTCACCCGCGTCGAACTCGAGCTCGAATCTGTCTGGCATCGCGCCTCCTCGGCCGCACCTGGCGTAGCACAGCCGCCATCCGAGGTGGGCACGAGGATTGCTTCCTACCCGTGCAGGAGGCCCCATGGTTTCGCTGCTGTTCCCCCTGCTTCTCGCGCCCGTGCGGGCCGACGACGGTGCGGACCTGCCCCGAGTGGTCGGTCTGGAGCGTGAAATGGCGCAGGAGGACCGTGTGTACCGTGCGGGAATCCACATGCACCACGCCAGCTACGCGGTCGCGGCGGGGAGCTTCGGGCTGATGACGGTCGGGACGCTGCTCAAGATCCGGACCTGCGCGATGTTCAACAGCGGGCCGTGTTCGCCGACCGGCATCGCCCTCAACCGCGTGGGCATGGTCGGCTACGTCGGCGGGTCGGTGCTCTCGCGTGCCGGCACCCTGGTCGAAGGCCGGGCGCTGCGTGCGCGTGGACGCGGGGGGCCCGAGACTTGGGCCTACGCCGGGCTCGGCATGGCCGTGGGAAGTGCTGGCGTCGCCGGGCTGCTGTTCGGCCTGGCCGAGTCCAAGTCCGACGATGGCTTCGGAGCGGTCCAGGGACAACAACAGCCAGTCCGCCTGGGTGATCGCCATAGGTCCGGGCGTCGCGCTGGTTCCCGCCCTGGTCCAGCACCTGGTGCATGTCCAACGGCTGCGAGGCGAGGTCGAGGTCGCCCTGATGCCGATGCCCTTGCGCGATGGGCCAGGACTGTCCCTCGCCGGCCGCTTCTAGAACGTGAGTAGACCCACAAGGAGGATTCCGTGAGACCGACTTCTGCAGCTCTGGTGCTGACCCTGGCGTGCGTGGGGGCCTGTTCGGACGCGCCCGTGGACTCGGGGGTGGACACCTCCGCCGACAGCTGGCGCGACGAGTCGTTCGTGGCGGGTCGAGCGAGCTTCGATCTGCTGATCGTGGTCGATCGCAGTGGCCATGACCAGGAGGTCGCGCCCCTATCCGCGGCGATGCCGGCGCTGATCTCGGCGCTCGACGACCAGGCGGTGGACTGGCAGATCGGAGTCACGAACGTGTCGCCGGACCCGACGGATGCGGGCGAGCTGGAGGGTCCTTTCGTGCGCGCCGGCAACTCCGCTACCCCGGCGGAGGATGTCGTGGGCCAGATCGACGGGATGGTGCCGTACAGTGACGAGCAGCCGTTCGCGGTCAGCCAGATCGCGCTCGGCGAGGCCTTGCTCTCCGGCGCCAATGCGGGCTTTCGCAGGGAAGGCGGGCGGCTCGCCATCCTCTCGATCGGCAACGAGGACGACCAGTCCACGGTCGGGGTCGACGCCTTCGCGAGCTGGGTGGACGAGCTCGAACCCGATGCAGCGATGACCTCGTTCTCGGCGATCACGGGCCCCGAGGAGGGCCTGTTCCCGTGCAATGGGGACCTGGTCAGCGCGGAGCCCACACCCCGCCTGCACGCAGTTGTCGCCGCGACCGGTGGCGTGCTGATGGACTACTGCGCGCTGGACTGGGTGGCGGGCTTTGCCGAGCTCGGCGCGCTCGGGGTCGGCGTGCAGCAGGTGTTCCCGCTCGCCGAGGCCGCGGACGGCGCGAGCCTCGAGGTGCACGTCGCGGAGCAAGCCGTCGCGGAGCGCGCGTCGGATGGCTTCACCTGGGACGCGGGGCGAGCAGCCGTCGTGCTGCACGGCACCGCGGTCCCCGAGGTCGGGGACGTCGTCTCCGTTCGCTATCGTACCCCCTAGCTGAGCGCCCTCGGGCTCGCCGCCCACTCAGCACTGCGCGAGTCGTCCGGCCACCTGCTCCGCGAGCAGCACCTCGTGAGGCAGGACCGAGCCCCGGGGAGCGTCGTCGAGGAGGATGCGGGTCGTGGGAGCGCCGCGAGCGACCAGCATCGCGGCGGCGATGCGGGACAGTCGGCCCGGCCCGTCCGAGAGCGCGGCGCGCCACACGACTTCGGCGTCCTTGGCCGAGCCAAGCGCGCTCGCCACCGCCATGCGGAGCAGCGTCACCAGGCGCTGGCGGATCTCGGCGTCAGGATGGTCAGCGTCGAGCGCAGACACGGAATCGAGCATCTGCTCGGCCTCGCGCCAGCACCCCGCCCGTGCCCAGAGCAGGGTGATGGCCACCTCGATCTCGGACACCGCGGTCCGGTCCTGTCGCCGGAGCGCCTCGTCTCTGAGGGCGCGGAGCCGAACGACGGTACGAGCGGGTTGCTCCGGCTCACTGTCGAGGAGGGCCAGGCGGATCTGGAGGGTGAGGACGTGGTCGGCGAGCTCCGGAGAGTGCGCCGCGAGGTTCAGCGCGCGCACCATCGGGGCGCGAGCGCGCTCGTCGAGGAGGGCTTCGTAGCTGGCTTCCGCCTGTACGAGCTCCAGCCGGGCCGCGAGGAAGCCCGCGGCGATTCGCCGTGCCGCACGCAGGTGGGCCGACAGGGCCGCGAAGTCGCCGACGGACCACCACGCCAGGTGCGCGAGCGACATCTCCACCGAGTAGGCGTTGGCGACAGAGCCGAGCTCGAGGAAGCGGTCGCGGACGGTCTCCAGGGTCGCGCGTGCCGCCTCCACCTGGCCCGTCGAGCGGTGCACGTAGCTCTTCGCCCAGTCCACCAGGAGCACGGCCTGGACGTTGCCGGTCGCCGTCGCGAGGTCGGCGGCCCGGTCGAGCTCGGAGAGGTCGACGGGGGCATCGGGCGTTGCGCCGAGCGCCCGGGAGAGGGTCCGCTGGGCGAGGTCTGCCTGGACCAGGGCGGCTCCTGCGCGATCGCCGGCCTCCCGCATAAGTTCGATGGCACTCACGAACCACCGCGCCATACCCGCCTTGCGCCGCCACTCGACCTTGCCGATGAGGTGATGCAGGCGACCGTGCAGGTTGGAGTGGCCGTGCCTCAGGTGTCGCCATGCGTTCACCAGGGACCTGCGGGTTGCGGCCTCGTCGGTGTTCGCCATGTGAGCGCCGGCTGCCGCCAGGTGCAGGCGTGCCGAGAGGCGGGCGTCTTCGAGAGCCTTGCCCGCCCCCTCCAGCAACTCGAGGTGCAGGGCCACTGGACCGGTGTGGTGAAGATAGGGGCTGACGCCGAGGGCCAGCCGCGCGGCGAGCCTCGGGTCCGGCGCCTCGATGGCCCAGCGCCAGGCGGCGAGGTGGTCCTCGAACGAGGCGCGGGTCGCGCGCATGTATGCCAGGTCAATGGCCCACACCTCGGGAGCCGCGTCTGCCTGCTCGGCGAACCAGTGCGCGTGCGCTCGTCGGGCGTCGGCCAAGGGCTCGCGCAGGGCCCGGCGAACCGCGCCGTACAGGGCGAACCGGACCTCGCCGTCCGCGCTGTCCCTGCGGAGCAGGCAGCGATCGAGGAGTTCCTCGACGACCTCGGGGCCGGTTGCATCGTTCGCGGGCATGCACACGGCCTCGAACGCGTCGAATCCAAAGGCTCCCTCGAACACGGTGGCGGCCTGGACAGCGTCTCGCGCGAGCGGGGAGAGCGTGCCGAGTGCCCACTCGACCGCCTCGACGAGCACGGGGCTCTCCGCGCCGGTCAGGGCGCCGCGTTCGAGCGCGCGCAGCAGGGGGCGCATGCCTACGACCCGGAGCCGTGTCGCGGCGAACTCCACGGCGAGCGGCAGTCCGTCGAGGTGCGCGACCAGGCGCTCCGCGTCTTCGGGTTCGTACTGGAGCGCCAGGTCGGTCCGGTCCCGGAGCAGGGTCGTCGCATCCGCGGTGCTCAGGCCCTCGAGCGTGTACACGGTCCAGCCGGCGAGGCCCGTCTGAACCCGAGTGGTGACGACGAGGTGCAGGGACGGGGCGGCCAGCCACAGCGATAGCCAGGGCTCCAGGTCGGCGAGCAGCCGCTCGGCGCCATCGACGACCAGGAGCCGCAGATCCGAGGCGTGCAGCGCGCTCGCGATTTCTCCCGCGAGCTGCTCGACACTGGCTTCCCGCGCCGCGAGCCCCAGTGCTCCGCTTGCCCTGAGAAGCGCATCGGCCGTGCTTCGGGCTCCGGACAGGTCGGCCCAGGCGGTGCCGCCGACGTACGCCTCGCCCCGAAGGCGCACGTACTCGGCGATCAGCCTGGACTTGCCCACGCCGGACACTCCCGAGAGCACCACGGCCCGCGTGTCCGCGAGGGCCGCCTCCAGCCGCGCCAGCTCCTCGGACCGCCCGACGAAGCGGGTTGCGAGCCAGGTCGGGCGGCGGGCCGGGGCGGGCGGGGGCTCCGCGATCTCGGCGTGCAAGCGATAGCCGCGCCCGTAGACGGAGAGGATGTGCTCGGGCCGTGCCACGTCGCGCTCGATCTTCTTGCGGAGGCGGCCGATGGTGGCGTCGAGGGCGCGAGACGACGTCTGCTCGTGGTAGCCCAGGGCGAGGGCGTTCAGCTCGGCGCGAGAGACCACCCGGCCCTTCGCGCTCATCAGCACGCCGAGCACCGCTTGTTCGTTGGGCGTGAGCGGCACGGCTTCGTCGCCTCGCCAGATCACGCCGCGAGGAAGCTCGATGCGCACGCTGGCGGACAGCTTCACCGGGGCACCCGAGCGCCGCCCGCGGTGGGCCGCGCGAAGGCTCCGCACATCGACTCGACCCGTGTCACGGCGTCGCTCTCCCCGTTTGTTACATTTCGAAATGTAGCAACAACCCCACAATGGAACTGGTGGTGTGGTTGGTATTGGGCGTTTGAGGTTGGTTTTGGGTTTTGTGAGGAAGGTTGCATTCCGCGCGCGACCCGCTTGGCTCCTGGTGCCCTAGGCTCCGGGTGCGTCCCCATTTTGGGACGCGACCGTTCTGGAGTTTCCATGTCCAAGCTTCTTCGTCGTCGTTCGCGTTCTCCTCTCTCCATGGCGTCTTCGGTGGGGGCGACCCCCGTAGGCCCAGATGTCAGCAATGCCCGCATGATGGAGGAGCTGGCCGCCTCGAGGGCTGCGAGGCGAGGCGAGGGACGTGGTCTCTTCGGACGCATGTTCCGGCGCCGAAACGAGCCCGGGCCCGCTCCCAGGCCGGCTCCCGTGCCCGCGCCAGCGAACGACCTCCCCGAGGTGGACGAGCCGGTCCCCGTGGTGGACGACCCCGAGGTCGTGACCGGCCTGGAGGAACCGGCCGCCGAACGGGAGACGGAGCTTCCGGCCTGGGCCCAGCCGTTCGAGGCGGACGAGGAGCGCTCGCTTCCGACGGGCCGCGAGCTGATCGAGGGCTGGGAGCAGACCTCGAAGGGCAACTGCGTGACCGTCGCCGCGATCAAGGCCGCGCAGAAGGTCTTCGGCGCACAGCTGGCGAACAGCGAGGACCCGTCCCTCGGGGTGTTCGCGCGTGCGCTCGCCAGCGAGGACGGCGGGATGGACGTCCTCATGCGCGATGGCTTCGAACTGAGCCTCTCCCCGGACGAACTGGCGGCGGCGGCCCAGAGCTCGCGGTTCAAGACGGACGTCGGCCGTGAGGATCTGCTCGACAACGCGAACAAGCTGTATGCGGCGGCCGCCAAGCGCGCTCAGATCGAGGGGAACGACGGCATCGGACCGAATCAGATGTCCTACCTGCGCGCCCTGCAGTCCCTCGAGGACGGCGAGCACACCGCCAACATCATGGAGCAGGTCGGACGGCTCGGGCTCAAGGACCACGCGAAGAAGGTGCCTCGCACCGAGCTCCGGCACCACGACGCCACGCTGTCCAGCGGCGCGGGTCACGCGTACTTCGTGTCGAACGGCGAGCGTGACTACTACGGCAAGGTGGGTCCGCTGAACAGCGCCACCACGGGGGCGAGCCGTCGGGGACGACGCGCACGCTTCGCGCGAAACCCGCCGCACAGCGCGTGGGGAACGGTACTTCAGCGACAGAAGCTCGTACCCTAGCGGTCCTAGGCGGCTGGGCGCCCCGTGGGGCGCGGTCCGGCGTAGCGATGACCGAGCAGCCAGCCCGCCGATCCGACCACACGCAGGAAAGCCCGGATGTGCCAGCGCGTCTGCACGAGCACGTCCGGGTTGTCGACCACGACCTGGCACATCTTCGCGAAGCCGCCGAAGCCCTGCTCGGCCATCGCGTCGAGGACGAACTCGAAGCGATAGCCGTCGTCATAGGTCACCATCGCGCGGAGCGGCTCGTCACCCTCGGCGCGGACCTGGTGGGGCACCCCCTTGGGCATGTGCACGCTCTCGCCGGCGGAGAGGACGCGGACCTCGCCGCCCAGCGTGACGCGCGCTCGCCCCGCCATGACCCGGAAGATCTCGTGGTCGTGGGGGTGGATGTGCTCCGGCGGTCCGGAGTACCCGGGCTGGATCTCCCACACGAACTGCAGCGGCCCTCCGCCGTGATGCGCCGAGCGCACGATGCGGAACCACTCTCCCTCGGCGGGCTGCGAGATCTCGTCGTCAGCATGCATGGTTGACCCCCGGTCTCTCATCATTTAAACAAAGTTAAGATGAAGCGCAAGTCCTCCTATCACCACGGCGACCTCAGGTCGGCCCTCATCGACGCCACGGTCGCGCTCGTCGCCGAAGAGGGCGTCGAGGGCGTGACCCTGCGCAAGGTCGCCCGAGCCGCGGGGGTGACGGCGCCGGCGGCCTACCACCACTTCTCGAGCAAGGATCACCTGCTCGTTGCGGGTGCCGAGCAGGGCTTTCAGGGCTGGCTCTCGGCGCTGTCCCAGCTGCCGGACGAAGGCTCGGCCCTCGACCGCCTGATCGCGCTGGGACGCTCGTACATCCGCTTCGCGACGACGCATCCGGCGCACTACCGCCTGATGTTCGGCGCCCACATGCGCGCGGTGGAGGACGTGGGCGAGCTCGCACCGAGCGGGCGGATGTCGCTCATGCGGCTCATGTCACTGGGTGAGGCGGTCGCGGAGGAGCTCGGTCCGCCCCTCGACGCCCGCCGCGTCTCCCAGGTCGGCTGGGCCACGGTGGCGGGTGTGGTCGCGCTGGTGAACGAGCGCGAGCTCGAGGACGAGATGACGCCCGACGAGGTCGAGGCCCTCGGAGAAGAGGCGTTGATGGTGCTGCGGCTCGGGCTGCTCGCGCGCGCTCGCTCCTAGTCGACGGCGGTTGCCGGGTTGGGTGCGAAGGCACACCGCCCGGGCCGCGCAGGCCAGCGGATCAGCCCCCCGGTCGGTGACGCGCTCGGCGTGCCCGCGGTGCTCGCCATCGTCTTCGGCGCGCCGGCGGGCGCGATGGTGGCCTCGTGGACCGCGCCGGTCGGTGCGGAGGTCGCGCTGACTCCCCGCGGGGATGGCGCGCTGCTCACGCTGCGAGCGCGGTTCTAGCGCTCGGCCGATGCGTGGTGCGCGTCGCCGCGCCAGCGGGCTCGTCGTGACATACTGGCGGCCTCCTCAGAGTCCCCACTGCGACACCGCCTCACCCTGACCTATGACGATGCCGCGCTCGAGCGAGCGTGGCAGCAGTCCCAGCGACCTGTTCAGGTCCAGCTCCTCCGCTACGCGGCGGGCGCGACCGTGGTCATGCTCGTGCTGTCGATGGTGCGCGACTGGATGGTGCCGTACGACGGGCGGTCAGGAGTCATGTGGTTCCGGCTGTTCGGGCTGGTGCCGACCACCATCGTGCCGGGCCTGCTCACGTACACGGCGTGGGGACGCCGTCGCGCGCGAGACATCCTGCTCGTCTCGCAGATCCTGCTCGCGCTCGCCTGTTGGGTCGCGGGGGCGACGAGCGCCGCTGTTCGACGAGCTCGGCCTGGTGTTCCTGCCGATCATCACCGCCGTGTTCCTGCTGTTTCCGGTTGGCATGAAGCGAACGTGGCTGGTCGTGCTGCTGTTCAACGCCATCTTCCTGGCGCTGTGGCTGCCCGCCGACCTCGACCGGTTCCGCAAGGTGCTCACCCTCTACGCGCTGTACGGCACGCAGATCCCGATCCTGCTCGGGTCCTGGCTGGCCGAGGGGCGGAGCCGGGACGGGTGGCTGGCCGAGCGCCGAGTCAAGGAGGAGCAGGAGCGCTACGAGGCCCTGCTGCACCGCATCCTGCCGCGACAGATCGCCGCGCGGCTACTCGCCGGCGAGTCGCCCATCGCCGACCGCCTGCCCTCGGTCACCGTGATCTTCGCCGACGTGGTCGGGTTCACCGAGCTCGCGAGTGGCGTGCCGGCCGACGAGCTCGTGGGAATGCTCGACTCCGCCTTCTCGCGCATGGATGCCGTGGTGGCGCGGCATGGCTTCACGAAGGTCAAGACCATCGGCGATGCGTACATGGCGGTGGGCGGGCTCCCCTGGGATGGACTCGAGCACCATGCGCGCGTCGGAGCGGAGGTCGCCCTCGAGCTCTGCGAGGTGCTCTCCGATGACCGGCTTCGGGTGCGCATCGGCATGAACACGGGCCCTGCGGTCGGCGGGGTCATCGGCGTCGAGCGCTTCGCCTACGACATCTGGGGGGACGCGGTGAACGTCGCGAGCCGCATGGAGGCCTCCGGGGAGCCCGGTCGCGTGCACCTCACCGCCGCGGTGGCGGAGGCGCTCGGTGACGCGGCGCAGCTCACCTCCCGCGGTGTGCGCACCGTGAAGGGCAAGGGGGAGATGGAGACGTTCTGGCTCGACGGGCTGCGGATGACCGAAGCGCCGTGAGCTCGCGAATCACTGCGCGCGGGCGGTGATGGTGAGCTGGTAGTCGGTCCTAGGCTTGGGCGACCCGGCCCAGCGCGTGTCCGATCCACACGTAGAACAGGCTCCACACAGCGAGCGCGACGTAGGCGGGCCACGCGCGGCCCATGATCAGCGCCGGGGTGACGACGAAGATCATGAACGCACCCGAGCCGAGCACGGACCAGCGCGCGAGCCCCGGCAGCAAGCGCTCTCTCGCGATGATGACCCCGCCGATCATCGATGGGATGGCGAGCAGCATCGAGCCGAAGCCGTAGCCGTTGTTGAGGTCGATGGCGGCCTGCGTGTCGATGGGTACGCCGGCCATCGTGGCGGAGATGCCCTCGCACACTGCCACGACCGCGAACCCGACAGCCGCGACCCACATCGACCATCGCGTCACGCCGTCGCGCAGGCGGGCGAGACCGAAGGCGAAGCCGTGGGCCTTCAGCAGGTGCAAGCACACGAGGCAGACCGACACGACCACGTGCATGCCCGGCGTGAACGGATGGCCCCACTCGCTCGCGGGAATGGCGGGCGGAAAGGCGAGGGTGAGCAGGCCGACCGGCGCCGAGAGCAGGCCACCCAGGAACAGGGTGCGGCTCGCGAAGGACGTCGAAGCAACCGGGGGCGGGGACATGGGACCTCTCTCGGCAGCCTACTTCGTGCGGGTTCACGACCCGTTCGGCGCGCCCGGGACCATCGCCTTGTCGCGGAGCCCTCGCGGGACTGTGCGACACTGTGAGTCGCGAGGAAGGAGGCTGAAAATGCGGTGGGTCTGGCTCTTGGCTCTGGTGGCATGCGCCGCGGACCCTGGACCGGCTCGGTTTCAGGTTGACGGCAGTGGGCTGGTGAACTGCGCGCTCGAGCTCGAGACCGGGACGGCCAGTTGCTGGGGAGGGCGCGATGTGGAGCTACTCTCCGACGCACCACGGACCTTCGACGAAGACTTTCGAAAGGTGGCCGTCAACTTCGGGGACAACGACAACGACGGGGTGTTGTGCGGCGTGCACGCCGACGGCGCGGTCTCCTGCTGGTCGACGGCCACCGCGAGGCCGGTGGCGGCGCCGGACCTGCCGGGCCCCGCGGTCGACATCGCGGCCGGCGAGGCTGGGACCTGTGCGGTGCTCGAGTCGGGCTCGGTGCGCTGCTGGGACGAGGACGCCGAGCGCCTCGCGGTACCCGTCGGTCTCGGGGCGGTGCAGTCCATCTCTGTCGGCGTGGGTTCCGCCTGTGCGCTCGAGGACGGCGGCTCGGTGGCGTGCTTCGACTGGCGAGACGACGCGAGCGAGCTCCCGGCCAGCGTCGGCGGGCTCGAGGGTGCCGTGGCGGTGAGCTCGGGCATCATCGAGGCGTGTGCCCTCGATGATCGCGGGGAGGCGCGCTGTTGGGGGGCGGACGGTGTCGTCGAGCGCGCCGCGTTCCCCGGCTCCGCGGCGCAGTTCGAGAGCATCTACACCTTTCGCTGCGCGGCGAACCGCAACGGGGCGGTTCACTGCCAGAACGTGTGGGGCGGCGCCGACGACCCGCACGTGCCCTCGCTGTCGTTCGATGCGGACGGCATCTCGGGCGGCTGGTCGCACGCGTGTGCCGCCGGGGCCGACGGGGTGTGGTGCTGGGATGTGTTCGAGGACGGCGACGCGGTGCAGATCCTCGAGTAGATCAGCGTCTGCCGCTGCGCTGCGCGTCGACGATCTGGTCCACTTCGCGGGTGTAGATGCGGATGTGGTCCATGATGATGCGCAGGTTGTTCGCGTGGGTCTCGGTGGTCTCGGGCTGCTCGACCGCCGCCTCGAGCTCGCGGGCGAGGTGCACGAGGCCATCGATGATGTGGAACAGCTGCTCGAGCGAGCGCGTCTGGCGCGACTGACCGGCGAAGTCGTTCCGGTACTCCTGGAACAACTTGTTCGCCGCGCCCCCGATGGAATCGGCGACGGCCGGCAGGCCCTGGTCACGCTTGGCCTGTTCGACGAGCTCGATCTCCTTCTTGAAGGTCTTGAGCTTGTCGCCGAGAAGCTTGATGTTGCCCGCGTTTGGCCCGGCGTTGGGGCCGCTCACCGGCAGCTGCAGCATCAGCCCACGGATCTCGGTGATCGACTGGACCACCCGTCGCAGCAGCGGCACCGAGCGGGAGACGCGCGGATTGCCGGCGAAGTGGCGGCGGTACAGTGCGAGCTGCTCGTTCGCGAGTCGCGCATAGCGCTGGACCCGGTCGGACTCGCTCCCGGACTTCCGCGCCCAGTCGATCTCCTTGATCTCGCGCTCGTACATCGCCTTCGCGGCGGTGAGGCTCTTGAGCACGGACTCGTCCGTGCCGGCCGCCTCGACCTCGGCGATGAGCTGGCCGTAGTGCTCCACCATCTCGCGCAGGAGGCCGAGGTCCCGCGTCGCGCGGGACCGGCCGGCGAAGCGATGGCGGTAGTGAGCCTGGAGCAGGTCGTGCCAGGCCGTCACGCGCGGGATGGTCTGGCCCTGCTCCTTGGCGGAGGCGATGGCCTGCCGCTCGCCGAGCATGAAGTCGAGGTTCTGCTGCAGCTGTCCGCCCACGTCCGCGAAAGCCTCGGCGACGAGGGTGCGGTTCTCCTCGATGAGCGCATCGAGCAGTGCCAGGTCGCGGGTCGCACGCGGGTGGCCGGTGAAGTTCGTGCGGTAGCGCTCGCGGATCGCGGTGAATCGGCGGTCGAGTTCTTCGGCATTCAGAGCCACGTTGTCTCCGGGCGTGGTGGGGACCTGTGGCCGCCCGGGGAGCGGGAGCTCCGATGCGAGCGGGCCAGCGCGGTGGCTACATAGCTCCTCCGACGGGATCCGGGCGCAGTTCGCTGCCGAACGCGACCTGTGTGGCGCCGAGCGCGTCGAACACGGGGGCGCCGCGGCCTACTTCTCGGGCTTGTTCGTGCCGAAGCTCGGTCCCGTGCCACTCACGCCGCTGGCCTTGCCGGTGGTGCGGGTCGCCTGCGAGCGGCCGTGGAGGCCGATCATCTCGCCGCTCGCCGCGGTGAGCTCGGCGGCACCGACGCTGCGGTCGTGGTCCATGCCCATCGCCTGCGCCACCATGAAGCCCATCGCTCCCAGGCCGTGGCCGCCCTGGATGGCGGCGAGTCCCCGCCGCAGTCGGGCACCCGGATCCCGCTCGGCCTGGATCTCGGCCTGCATGTCGGCTGGCGACATGTGGATGCCGCCCTTGATTCCGGGCACGACCATGTCTGGCATCTCCTTGGGAGGCAGCTGGCCGTTTCCGCGCATGAACTCCTCCTGGGTGGGAGGCGCGATCGCGGGTCCAAAGCCGGTGGAGAAGGACTCGAGCAGGCTGGGGTTCAGACCTGGCGGTGGCAGCTGGCGCTGGGCCTCGGCATTGCTGATGGCCGGCCCGCTCGCACCGCTCTCGGGGGCGCTCGCCTCTTGTTCCGCGGACCGGTCCGAGCCGGAGGTTCGCCGTTGCTTGTCAGACATGAGGACTCTCCGTAGTGACGCCGTCGCGACGTTCACCCGGTGCAAAGCAAGTGGCGTGCCAGGCGTCGAGCCGGGCTTTCCGGGCTTTTCGACATCTGGCGGGCGCCCGAATGGGCGGCCCTCGCACCCCTCGGGCGGCCGGCGAGCCCAAATGGGCGGGGTCAGCCTCGAACGGGCGGGCCTCGCGTGAGGGAGAATCACGATGGTGTTGTGCACGGGCTGGATGACCTGCTTCCTTCGGGACGGGAAAGCCGGGCGCGTGGTCGCCGTGGAGGCGCGATGAGCTGGCTGGTGTGGATGCTCGCGCTCGGGACGACCTCGGCGCATGCCCGTGATGTCTGCCGGGGCACGGAGCGGCAGGTCTCCGCGGGCTTCGACAAGGGCGATGCCCGGGTGGTGAAGACCAATCGCCGCGGGGCAGTCGAGGTCGTCCTCTGGGAGGACGATGCGGAGATCCGCGTGGTCGTTGCAGATCGAGGGCATGGTGGCGAGACCCTGCCTCCCGGCACGTCGTTCGGGTGGGCGCTCGACAACGGTACGCGGGTGACGTTCGCGAGTAGCAAGGCAGCTGCTCCCGTCGAGCAGACCCTCGTGACCGAGTACTCGGTGTACCAGTACACGGAGTGGACGCTCTCGGCCCCGCTCACCGTCGAGGCGGCGCACGCGCTGGCGACCGGGCTCCTCACCGGATTTCGCTGGGACGAGTCGGAGGGGACCCCGTTGAAGCGTCGGCTCGCAGGGCAGATGGGTCGCGTGTTCGCCTGTGCGGCGCAGAGCCTTGGACCGCTCGACGACTCCTGAGAGCACGTGAGCCGCGTCACCCGGGCGACAGGAATCGCGGCGCTTCGCGCACGAACACCGACAGGTGGGCGCGGTCGGGGACGACCGTGAGCGTCGCCCCGGGCATGGCCGCGCGCAGGCGCTCGCCCATCGCCGGTGGCGCCATCCCGTCCACTTCGCCGTACCAGAGGCGCACGGGGGCGCGGACGTCGGCGAGGTCGAAGCCCCACGGGCGCGTGTACAGCCGCCACTCGTGCACCGCGCCGTCGAAGCCCTCGCGATGTGCGGCGGTGACGCTGCGGACCATGGCTCGGCCGACCTCGGGCTGGTCGCGGAGCAGCGCGGCGTCGGGGGCGGGCATGCGGTCCGCGTACGCCAGGTTTCGTTCGGCGTCGTTCATCGCGCGCTGCACGGACGTGAGCACGGCGTCGGGGGCATAGCGGGCGAGCAGGTAGGCGGCGCGGATCGGTAGCCAGGTCCCTCGCAGGAAGTCCGCTCGTTCCCAGGGGCAGGGGCTCGCCACGACGTCGACGCGCAGGGTGCGCTCGGGGGCCAGGGCTGCGAAGGCCAGGGCGTGCGGCCCACCTCCGGACAGCCCGAGCACCGACACCCGGTCGACGCCGAGGTGATCGAGCAGATCGAGCGCGTCGCGGGCGGCGTCGGTGAAGCTGCGGCCAGGGACGTGGCTCGACTTCCCGAAGCCGGGTCGGTCGGGCGCGATGAGCTCGACCCCCGCTTCTTCGATGGCGCCCGCGATCCAGCACGCCTCGAGCGCGCAGTCGTTGCCGCCGTGAAAGAACAGCACCGGCGAGTCGCCGCGCGAGCCAAGGCGGCCCCAGGCCTGGGTTCGTCCGGAGTCCAGTGCGCGTGTGTCGATGTGCAGATCGCCCCCTCACACGTTGGACACCACGAGCGCAGGGGACCGCTACCCGCGGAGCCAGTGGCGGGCGGGCAGGTTCCACGTGCACTCACACGGGGCTGCACACGACGCCCGGCGACCTCTGGGACGTGAGCCGACAACCACGGCTCGAGAGGAGGTCGAGATGGTCGCTCGTGTGCATGCGAAGTGGGAGAGCCCGCGGAAGGTGGAGGCGCTGTCGGGCGTGGTCGAGCAGGGGGAGGCGCACCTGGACCAGCTGCTCGGCACCCTGCGGGACGTCGACGCGCTGCGCAGGGCTCGCGCCGAGATCGTCGGCGAGCTGCGCGTGTTCGCGAAGGTCGAGCGCCCGAGGATGCAGCCGTCGTGGACGCGGGGGGTGTGGAGCCTGGTGCGCACCCTGGGCATCGTGGGCGGGACGACGGCGCTCGTGGCGTGGAGCGACTCGGCGCTCGTCGCGGCGCTGCTCGTGCCGGTGTGCGGCGCGGCGCTGTTCGGCGTGGCATCCCTGGTCCACGACGCCGTGCACAGCACGCTCCTGCCGTCGCCTCGCGTGTCGCGGTGGGTGGGGCGGCTGCTGGCGCCGGTCGTCTGGCTCGACTTCGACAGCTTCCGCACGTCGCACATGGGCCACCACCGCCACTCCCAGTCCTATACCCGCGATCCGAAGAACCCCCGGGTTCCGCGCCCGACCGAGGACGGCAGCCCCGACGCGGGGCTCGGGGTCCCTGGCTGGGCGACCGTGCCGCTGCGGCTGTGGTCCGGGATGGCGCGTTGGGTGCTTCGCGCGCCGGCAGCGGTGCGTCACGCCTTCTACGCGGCGAGCCTGTTCGCGCTGGGCCTGCCGATCGTGCTCGGCTTCGCCGGGGAGGTCTCGCTGCGTCAGCGCGAGTGGTCCTCGCGGAGCCCGTGGTGGTCGCTGGCCGGCACGCTGACCCTCGTCGGGTCGCTGTTCGCGGTCTCTCCGCTTGTCGGTGGGTTCTTCCTCGCGGCGAGCTGGGTGTCGATGGGCTTCTTCTTCGGGGTGTTCCTCACCCACCTGACGCCGTTTCAGCTGTACCCGGAGGACGACACCCCCGACGCGCTGGTGATGGCGCTCAACATCTCCGACCTGCGCTCTGGCTGGCTCCTCGAGATCCTGGGCAACGCGTTCACGGAGTACCACGCGACCCATCACCTGCTTCCCTACGTGCCGAGCTACCACCTGGCCGAGGCCGCGCGGTGGATCGACGCGCGCTTCGGCGCTCGCAGGGCACCGAGCTTCGACCTGCGTCGGGCGGCGCACTTCAACCTGATCGGCGACACCCTCGTCCTCTCCGTGACGCGAGCGGCGGGCAAGAGCCTGGTGGCGGAGCCGACGGCGGTCGGAACGATGCTCCGGATGCGGCGGACGTGAGCGCTCGCCGTCACCACACCCGATGCGCGTGCACCTCGACGTCGGCGCTCGCATCGCCCCAGATCATCGCTCGGTAGATCGCTCCCGCGAACTCGGCGGTGGGCTCCAGCTCCGGGACGTCCGGGTTGTCGCGCGTGTTGAAGGTGTAGGTGTAGGTGGGCTCGCTCTGGCCCAGCGTCAGCTGCCAGTAGTCCCTCGCGCCGTCGAAGCCCGTGATGCCGGGGTCCTCGGGGAGCGCGACGTCCGACAGCGCCTCCGCCAGCGCGAGCAGCCTCTCCTGGCCAGCGGGTGTCAGCGCGCCCGCGGCCCTCCTCTGGTCGTTGTCGGTGTTGCTGAAGGGGCCCGAGCCGTCCGCGTCGACACAGACGAAGAGCCCCGAGATCCACACCGAGATGCGGAAAGAGGTGTCGGTGGTGCTCGTGAAGAAGTTCCACTCGTGAAGCACGCGTTCCCCCGGGGTGGGCACCTCCGGGTACTCGGGGCAGGGAGCTGGGCCGGCCTCGAAGCCTGTGTCGCCACCGTTTCGTGAACCCTGGCAGCCCGCGGCGAGGAGCGCGAACAGGACGGCTGGGCCCGCGATGCGCATGGTGTCTCCAGGTGATGCTGGAGGGTACCTTGGTTTTCGGGGTGTTTCCATCCTGGGCACCGCCGCTACCTGGCCCCGTGGAGGCGCTGGTCGAGCCGACGTCGCACGAGCCCGCCGACCAATTCCACCGTCGCTCGGGCGCGCATCAGCCGCTCCCCGAGCCCCACGGGGGTCTCGATGGACAGCCACAGGCGCAGCAGGTGGCGCCGCTCCGCCGGGTCCTCCGCATCGACGTAGCCCGTGCGGCTGTGCACGATGGTGTGGTTCGAGATCAGCTGGAGGTCGCCGGGCTCCAGTGCCATCTCGAGGTGGAAGCGCGGCGTCGCGGCCAGCTCGTCGTACCTCTCGATGAGCCTGCGCTGGGCCTCCGTCAGGGGCGGGATGCCTGGATGGTTCTGGGCGCTGCGCACGTAGCCACTGTGGAAGAAGGTTCGCAGCTGGCCGTCGTAGAAGCGACCCTGCGGAACCCGGAACGCATCGGTCCCGCCTTCGCCGCGGGAGTCGATCCACACGTCGTCGAACAGTGCGGCGGCGGCCTCGGGGTCCTCGGCGAGCACGGCGTCGTGCAGGGCCACCGAGCTGGCGATGCGTGACAGGCCGCCCTGTCTCGCCGGCTTCACGCACAGCAGGCCCACGACGTCGGCGGCGTCGCAGTGGTAGCCGATCGACTCGTTCGTCTTGTACTGGCGCACCTTTCCCGAGCGGTCCCCGGTGTCGCGGACGTGCCCGAGCAGGTCGCCCTCGTCGTTCTGCACGCCGGGATGGCCGAGCTGCAGCCCGATCGCCCAGGTGAAGCGCTCGACGCGCTCGTAGGGCCAGTCCTGGACCGGCACGCCGCGAAGCCGCGCGAAGCCCCGGCCGCGCACCAGCTCCAGTCGCCAGGCGTCGAGCACCGGACGCAGGGCCGCGAGCGGGACGTCCTCTCGGGACAGCGCCGCCGTGGGCTTCCCGGTTTCCTCGCTCCGTGCGAGCTCGGCCTCGATGGACGCACGCTCCTCGCCCGACAGCTCGTGGGTCCACGTGGCCGTGTCGGCGTGATCGGCGGCGCGCCACGCGGCGGGACCTCCGACCGGACCCCGCGGCGCTCCCTGGTGAGGGCGCGAGAGGTAGTGCAGCGTCTGGGCGCGAAGGCTCTTTGCCGCGGAGCGGGGTGGGCGAGGCATGGCCCATTTGAGCATCCGCCGGAGCGAGGCGCATCTCGTGCCGGCATCTCGGTGTGAGAACACCGTGGGATGCGCTCGAGCGGGGAACCGAACATCCCCACATCGGGAGCTGTTCATGTGGTCACTACTCTTCGTCTCCATCTCGCTCGCCTCGCCGACCCCGACCGAGGTCACCCTCGACCTGGAGGGACCGAGGCGCTTCGCGGATGCCCTGGCGGCCGCGGATGGCGGCGTGCCACTCAAGCAGGCGCTGCGCGAGCACTACCTGGGCGGCGGAAGCGAGGCCCAGGACTACTTCCTGCGCTACGCCCACGCGGCACGGGCCGGAAAGCTCGCGCGCTGCGTGCGCGCCTACCGTCCGCTCTACGACCGCATGGTGGAGCGGCTGCCGCAGTTCGAGGCTTCGGCCGCCGAGATCCGCGACAGCGCGATGGCGCTGGAGGCGGCGTACCCCGACGCCGAGTTTCCCGACATCCACGTGCACGTCGGCTGTCTGAACTCCGGGGGCACGGCCTCGGATCACGGACTTCACGTCGGCCTCGAGCACTTCTCGCGACCCGTCGACTTCGAGCCACCGTCGCCGTGGCTCGACTACGCGCTGCATCCCGCCGACCTGTTCACGGACCTCGTGATTCACGAGCTCGCGCACTTCCAGCAGCGTCCGGATCGGCCGACCTTGTTGCACATGGCGCTCGCCGAGGGCGGAGCCGACTACATCGGTGAGCGGTTCGCCGGCGAGGTCGTGCTGCGCAACCACGCGTTCGCTCTCGCGCACGAAGCGGAGATCTGGGCCGCGTTCGAGGCGCAGATGCACGAGGGTCCGATGACCGGCCACTGGTTCTACGAAGACGCCGGCGCGTGGCCTCGGGACCTCGGCTACTTCGTCGGCTACCAGATCGCGAAGGCCTACGTGGAAGGAGCCGAGGACGAGCAGGCGGCGCTGAGGGCGCTGTTTGCGCTCGAAGACGCGGAGGCGATCCTGGCGGAGAGCGGGTACGCGCAGCGATTCGAGGCGCGCTGAACCTGTGGCGGTGGCGGGCCGAGCGCCGTCGCCTGGCGCGTTGACGTTCGTCGTTGTGATCTGCCCGTCCGTGGTGTCGGTGCGATGGCGAAACCCCGTCACGAAACACGCTCCTTGGCCGCGTGTGTCTGATAGCGTGCGTGCACCTTTCGGAGGCGAGAATGCGCGAGCTGGTGGTCGCGGCCATGCTGGTCGGATGTGCGGGGACCTCGACCGAGGACAGCGGCGAGGAGCTCACCTTCTCGCAGAGCTCGACCCTCGCCGATCCGCTGTACGCGGACACCTGTCAGGGGCTCTACTGGCCGGTAGCGATGAGCCACTTCCCCGTGGCGCTGATTCCCGTGGAGGCCCCGGCTGCGCCGTACCAGATCACGGGCTTCTCTGGCGAGATGTTCAACCTCACCGCCGGGTTCGCGAACGGGCGCGACTGTGACGCCAGCCACGGGGTGACCGTGTTCGCCTACCTGTCGGACGTCGCACCCAGCGAGGTTCCGGCCTCGGGGATGCCCGTCCCGACCAAGGTGGCCGAGGCGACGCTGGCGACCGACGAAGTCGGTGACATCGTGCATGCCTCGGTCACGCTCGACACGCCGGTGGCCGTCGAGGACGGCCAGTCGCTGTGGGTCGGCTACGATGCCAGCCTCGACGCTGGAAGCGGCGCCGGCGCGTGCTTCAGTGGCTGCGAGACGGGCTCTGGCGGCATGTACATGTGGCAGGAAGCCGGCAGTACCATGGGCGGAACCGGCGACTGGACCAACCGTCCCGAGCTCGTGCTGCTCGCCGTCGAAGTGGCGCACAACTAGGTCGGGCACGCTCACCCGAGGGCGGGTCCCGGGCGCGGCGGTGACGAACTCCCGCCTGGGTCGACCGTCAGTTGCCGCCCTGGGTCGTGACCCAGCACGCGGCGTCGGAGGTGGTGCGGACCATGAACACGAAGTTGCCGACATTGCTGCCCGCGTCCTCCCAGACCGCGGTGTAGCCGACCCCGTTGCCCGCGCTCATGGCGATCGACCCGTAGTCGAAAGTGCGGCCGACATCGGTGGCGAGGAACAGCCCGCGCGTCGAGCCGCCCGCCTCGGACACCGCGTGGGTCGCGGCGAGGCTGTGGTAGTGGATGAGCCCGGGGTCGCTCCACGAGGCGTACATGTTGGTGACCTCGAAGGGACTGTCGCAGCGCACCGTGACCTGCACGGATCCGTAGGTCGCGAAGTCGTAGGAGCCGGTGACGGCGCGCAGGGTCTCACCGGACCACGCGGCATCGACGGTCGCCTGCACCATGTCGACCGCCGAGGCCGTCGCCGTCTGGGCCAGCGCGGCATCCACGCTGTCGAGGCGGGCACCGAGCTCGCGGACCGCGCGGGAGGTCGCGACGCTCTCAGCGCCGATCCCAGCCATCTCGGCATCGACGAACGCGAGGACGTCGAGGACCGTCGCGACGTCGGTGCGGGCAAGCACCACCTGGTCGAGGGCGGCTTCGCCGTCGCGGCGCACGTACGCGAGGGTGTCGTGGACCACGCTGAACTGCTTGTCCATGTCCATGTGAAGGCTGGCTAGGTCTCGGTCGAGGCCCACGGCCTCGTCCTGCACCGCGCTCACCGCGGACGCGAGCTGGGAGTGGTCCGCGCGCTGGGCCGCATCGTGCTTCTGCAGGACCTCGAGCAGCATGTCCAGGCGCGCCTCGATCGTGGACAGTCGGGCCGAGACCTCGTCGGTGGTGCCGTCGTGGGCGAGGGAAGGGGTCGCGAGGGCAAGGAGAAGAAGCGGGGTCATGGTGGGCTCCGGGAAGCGGGTTCACGGCCCGTGAAGCAAGCGACGTGCCAGCTGTCGATCCCCATGAAACGGCGCTTTCAGCGCTGGGGCCGCCCACATGGGCGCCGGGCCGCCCACCCGGATGGGCGGCGGAGACCCGTGCCCGGCTCGCGCCCCGGGTCTGAGTGCCACGGCGCCGAGTACCGACGGCGGCGCTCTTCCGACGCGCTGTGGGCCCGAGTTGCGAGCCTTCGCGCGTCGGTCTCAGCAGCCCGCTAGGGGCAGCTCCACTCCCAGGCCTCGGTCATGTCGACCGTCCCGTCGATGCCGTTGTCTCGCGTGTAGCCCGCGTTCAGCCCGTTGCTCAGGTACGTGTGGACGATCTCGGTATCCCAGGTGCCGTCGTTGTCGTTGTCAGCCTCGTGCTTCACCAGTCGACCCTCCGCGTCGAAGGTCTCGCGGAAGTGGGTCGGCGTCCACGTCTCGTCGCTGTAGGTCTGGAGGGTCTCCTTCTGCAGGCTGTCACTGCTCCAGGTGAAGGTGCTGGTCCAGGTGTAGTCCTGGGTGGCGTCGCTCACGACCGTCCACGACCCGGTCGCCGTGCTCTGGCGGTCCTGGCTGTCGTAGGTGAAGGTCTCCGCGTAGGTCCACAGGTGGGTGGTGCCGTCGGCCAGGTCGTAGTCCGTGATGGCGGTCCGTGAGCCATGGCTGTCGTAGGTGTACTCGGACCGCTTGTCCTGGACGTTGGCGTTGGCGTAGTCGACCGTCGAGGCCATCAGCACGCCGTACACGTCGTGGGTGAAGGTGGACTCGGAGCTGACCGAGCCCTGGGTGTTCACGACCTGTGCCGTCGCCTCGAATCCCTGGCTGTCGTAGGTCCGCGTGGTGACCAGGGTGTTGCCCCCCCACGTGCGGGTCGCCGTGGAGGTGCAGTTCGCGCTCGGCAGGGGATCCGGAATCGGCTCGCCGGAGTCCTGCGTCACGCCGGAGTCCTCGGTGGTCCCCGAGTCGTCGACCGTCGCCGAGTCCTCCGCGGTGCCGGAGTCCACGGTGTCGTCCTGCGCGCTGCATCCCGCGAGCACGATCATCATCGTCATCATCATTCGCATCACACGTCCTCCGTGTGTGGGCAGACTAGCGCACACCGAGCCGGCAAACCAGCATGAACGCTGCGCTCATCGGCTTCGAGGCTAGTCCTCCGCCCCGCGCTGGACGTCCTCCCACCCCCACACCATGAACAGCATGGTCACGAACATGGCCAGGTTGTAGACGAGCGTGATGCGCGCGTCGTCCCAGAAGCTGGCGATGACGGCCGTCCAGGTCACGACGCCAACGGCGGCGGCGACGAGGAAGCGCCGGGAGAGGTTGGCCATGCCGAGGGCGAAGGCCACGAACACGATGGGCTCGTAGGCGAGGGCGCCCGGACGGTCGTCGATGAGCAACCCGCCGGCGGCGGTGCCGATGCGCACGAACAGGAACAGGCTGCCGAAGGCGACCATCGCGAGGGCCGAGCGCTGGCCGGCGATCGAGCGGGACAGCTCTCGCCAGTGCCACGCGACCAGGCCGCAGCTCACCACCCACGGGATGATGACCATGCCCACCAGCCGCCACGCGGTCTCCTCGGGCTTGCCAGGCGAGGGAGGGCCGAGCAGGGCGCGGTTGATCAGCATCGACACCGCGAGCGACACGAGCAGGGCGAAGACGAGGCGCCAGAGGATGCTGCGGATGGTGCTCACGTCCGCCGCCCGCGCGACTTCCCGCAGGCGGTCGTCTTCCGCGGTGGCCGCGTTCAGAGCCACCCGTGCCGCGGCGACCTCCGCGGTGATCGACTCGGAAGGCGCCGGGTGCGATGCGAGCCAGTCCTCGGCGGCCTCGACCTGCCCGGCCTGTAGCTCGGCGCGCACGATGCGATCACTGCACCGCGCCATGCCCGCCTGCGCCTCGGGGTCCGCGGGTCGACGCTCCACGACGCTGGACCACGCGAAGCGGGCGATCGCGAACTGCTCACGGGCGGCGCCGATGCCGCCAGCCGCGGCGAGTCGCGCCTCCTGGGCTCGGGCGGCCTCCCGGAGGGCCTCGACCTCACGGTCCTCCTGCCAGGCTTCGACCTCCAGCCGCAGCTGTTCGATGGTCGCCGTGCGGGACGCCGGGTCCGCGGCGCCAGCCCGCGCGAGCACCGCGCGCAGGCCGTCGGGAAGCGTCTCGGACGGGGCCAGTCCTCCCTGCTCGTCGCGTGTGACGCTGCCCTGGAGAACCTCGAGGAGCGAGGCGGCGAGGCCGAACACGTCGTGCCGCACGTCGACCGGACCCACCCGTCGGACCTCCGGGGCCATGTACGCGGGGGTGCCCGCCGGCGCGCGCTCACGGTGGTCGAGGGCTGCGGCGATGCCCCAGTCGAGCAGGTAGATCTCGCCGAAGTCGCCGATGCGCACGTTCGAAGGCTTGACGTCGCGGTGCACGAAACCGGCGTCGTGGGCGTAGGCGAGCGCGCGGCACAGGGCGTGGAAGACCTGGATGTGCCGCCCGCGGGCGATGTCTGCGCGCTTGGCCAGGTCGCCCCAGGTGAGGCCGCCGATCTTGCGCATCACCACGATGGGCTCGCCCTCGTCGGTCTCGCCGACGAAGTGGACCGGGACGATGTTCGGGTGCGAGAGCTTGGCGCCGATCACCGCCTCGCGCACGAGTCCGGCGACCGCCGCCGGCTCGAGGTTGCGCGTCTGCTTCACGGCGACGTCGCGGTCGAGGGCCACCTGTTGCGCGCTGCGCACGACGGCCATGCCTCCCTCGCCGAGGACTTCGCCGAGGACCAGGTCGGCGTCGCTCGACAGCGTCTCGCGGAGCACGAGCCGCGGAAGGCGCACCGCTCCCAGCGCGGGCGGCGCCGGGGCGCCGTCTTCGTCGGAAAGCCACGCGGCGAGGGTCAGGTAGGGATCGGAACCAGTCGACACCGGCGCATCATCCCACGCGTCGTCCCTTCGCGCGGAGGACGAGCGGAAGCCGGCCGTCTGCTCTTTGCTGTGGAACCCTCCACGGTGTGGGCGAAGCGTGGTGCCTGGTCCACCGGGACAGGATGACTTCGCCGCTGTGTCGGCGGACGCGAGCGCGGCTCGGTGAGCCCTATACGACCGCGGTCGCGAACCGCTCTACGTCGACGACGCCCTCGGAACGCAGCCAGCCGTCGATCGCTGCGATGGCTGCCTCGTCGCCCTCGATGCGCGCTCGGGCCCGCCGCGCGGCCTGCGCGGCCAGCTCGTAGCCGAGGGGGGAGAGCAGCGTCTCGGCGCGCCGAAGCTCGGTCACGGCGCGCTCGTCCTCACCGCGCAGTGCGGCCACCCGCCCGCGGATGAGGGCCGCCTGACCTTCGCCCGCGGGGAGCTGTTCGGCGGCGATGGCATCGGCCACCCGGTAGGCGCGGGCCGCGAGCACCTCGCGTGCGCTTCCCTCGTTCTCTGCGGCCGCGCCGCAGAGCACCCGGCCCGCCATCACCCCGAACCCGGCTCGGACCAGGCGGATGCCGCGCAGCATCGACCACCGGAGCCTCGCGGTGTTCTCGTCCAGCTCCGCCACCGCCCGGTCCACGTCGCCTCGGTACAGCGCGATCTGGGCTCTCGCGTTCGACAGCGCGTACCACTGCACGTCGAAGCTTCGTTCCCAGCGCGCTCGCTGGGCGTCCAGCAACCCGAGGGCCAGGTCCGCTTCGTCCTGAACGAGCCAGTGGACGAAGCCGGTCTCGGCGAGGGCCGTGACCTCGGCGTAGGGGTTCTCGCGCTCGACCGCCTCGTGCACCAGCCCCTGAACCAGCTCGCCCATGCGGCGCAGGCGCCCTGCGTGGAAGTGCGGCCACACGCGCATCAAGCGCACGCGGAGCAGGTCCCACGTGGCGGGCCGCGTCTGGTCGAGGTGGTGGCGCTCGGCCGCGTCGAGCCACTGGTCGGCGTCGACGATGCGGTCCTCGAAGAACGCGACCACGCCGGCGCAGTAGGCGATGAACCCGTCGAACTGCGGATCTCCGGGAGAGAGCTCCCGGGCGCGTCTCAGCAGCTCCTCGGCCCGCTGGCTGGGGCCCTCTCCGCCGCGGAAGGCCTGCTGCACCGCCTCACCCGCGAGGGCCCGGGCGATGCGCGGCGGGTCTCCGGCGCGAAGGGCGGCCACAAGGTGGCGCGCCTGGTACTGCGCCGAGGCCAGTCGGTCGCTGCCGACCAGGCCGACCATCGCCGAGAAGCACAGGTCGATGCGGAGGCGTTCCACCTCGGGGAGCGGTTCCGCACGCGGGGAAAACGCGGTCCCGCGCCAGGCGGCCACTGCGATGTGCCACACCAGATCGAGGACCCGTGCGAACCGAGGGGAGGGGACCCACAGCGACACCTCGCGGCTGGCCTCGGCGAGCACGGCATGGCCACGGTCCACGTGCCCCGACGCGAACAGGTGCTGGGCTGCGATCCGCCGCAGCTCGGTGCGCTGGACGGAAGGCGCGCCCTCGGTGGCCGCAAGCCAGGCGTCCGTGGCCTCGACGGCGCGACCGGCGGCGGCGCAAGCGTCTCCCAGTCGAATGCGGACTTCCCGGAGCCGCTCGCCCTCGGGGGCGCCCTGGTCGAGTCCCCGGCGATACAGTGCCGCGGCATGGTCGAAGGCGAGCTGGGTGGCGGCTCGCTCGGCGGCCCGGAAGGTCCATGCCGCCGCGCCCGCGCGGTCGCCGGAGCCGGCGAGGTGAAGCGCGACCTGCTCGGGGTCCGGGCTCGGCTGCTCGAGCAAGGCTGCGGCCAGGCCCGCGTGGATGCGACGGGCCTCGGCCTCGGAGATCGCCGCAGCCACGGACTCCCGCACCCGGTCGTGGTGACACTCCAGTGCGTCGTCGTCGGTCCGGGCGAAGCGTCCCGCGCGCAGCAGGGCGATGGCGGCCCGCGGGTCCGCGAGGTCGACGGCTCGGGCGAGGTCGCCGGCGGACCAGGGCCTGCCAGCGAGCGCGGCGGCCCGGAGCAGGGCACGGGCATCCTCGGGGAGGGCGTCCGCTCGGCGGCGAATGGCGTCGTCGAGGGAGGCCACGGCGGAAGCCTCGGTGAGCGCCGCCATCTCGAGCAGGAACAACGGGTTGCCGCCGCTCTCGTGGACCATCGCTTCGCGGAGCGCTTCGGGAGCGTCGGGGCGCAGGCGAGCCGCGATGTCTCGGGTCACCGAGGGGTCGAGCACGTCGAGGACGAGCGAGCGGCGGATTCGTTGCGCGCTCGCGCCCGTCAGTGCGTGCTCCACGAAGGGGCCCGGCTCGTGCTCGGAGCGTCTCGTCCACACCACGAGAATGGGCGCGGGGGTCGCGAGCAGGTGGGACATCCACACCCCGGAGTCCGCGTCGCCCCAGTGCACATCGTCGATGAACAGGACGGCGGGGGCCACCGCGCGCACGAGGCGCTCCAGCGCGGCGAAGCCCACGGCACGGCGTTCCTGGGCGTCGGGGATCGTCCGTTCGGGGAGGGTGGCCACGGCGGGAACCCGCGCCAGGACCGGGAACAGCTCGGCGGCTACGCGAGCGTCGGCATCGAGCGGCACCTCGGGTTGCTGGACGAGCCAGGCGGCCAGGGCGTCGACGACGGCGTCCATGGCCTTGTACGGCACGGACTCGCGCTCGTAGCATCGCCCGCGGAGGATGACGGCATCGCCGAGCTCGCCGAGGAATGCATCGACGAGCGCGCTCTTGCCGATGCCCGAGCGGCCGGCCACGTCCACGAGCACGGGCCTTCCGGCCGAAGCCTCTCGCCAGGCCGCGCGAAGCAGCGCGAGCTCGGCCTCGCGTCCACCGAACACCGAGGGCACCGTCGGGGTGGTCGCAGCTCCGAGTCGCTCCAGCACCTGTTCTGCGGAGGGGCGGGCGAGAGGGTCGCGGGAGAGCAGCTCGCGACACATCTCGGCGAGGTCGTCGGGGACGCCGGGACCCGAGGGGTCGGGCGCGTCGTAGTGCTGCTTGGTCTGCAGCAGCTGCGCGGTGGAGCCCGTGAAGGGACGCTCGCCGCGCAAGGCTTCGTACAGCATCACGCCGACCGCATACAGGTCGGCGGAGGGGCCGACCGAGAGCCCTGCGGCCTGCTCCGGCGCCATGTACGCCGCGGAGCCCGCGATGCGTCCGCCGGCAGCGTCGCGCGCATGCACGACCAGCCCGAAGTCGAGGATGACGACGCGTCCGTCGACGGTGACACGGACGTTGGACGGCTTCAGATCCCGGTGGAGACGGCCAGAGCGGTGGAGCGCGGCGACGCCCTCGCACAGCTGGCGAAAGCCGTCGCGCACGCGGTCGTGGTCGACCTCGGCGGGGGCCGCTGCGGTCGGCTCGGGTGCGGGCCCCGCAGGCTCGGCCAACTCACCGAGCGGCAGGTCGAAGGTCGAGGAGTCCACGATCGGCGCCGGGTGGTCTCCGCCGCGAAGCCACTCGAGAAAGCCCGGACCCTCGATCCGCTCCATGGTGAAGAACCAGCCGCCGTCATCCCCGAGCAGCTCGTAGAGCTGGACGAGGTTGGGGTGGGCGAGGTCGACCAGGGCTCGGAACTCGCGCTTGATCTCGAGGATCGCGTCGGGGCCGACGCCGTGCAGGGACTTGATGGCGACGGGCGCGCCCGTGCTCCGGTCGATGGCGGCGTACACCGTGCCCGCGGCCCCGGCGCCGAGCCTGCCCTCCACCTCGAACCGTCCCGACAGTCCAGACTCCACCCGTGCTCCGCCGCCTCCTGCGGCAGAGTGTAGCGTTCCTCGGGCACTGCGCTGGAAGAAGCCTGTGAGGGGACCGATGGCGTTGGATGCCGCTGTCCGGCGTCCGGTCGGCGGTCGCGGCCGCCGGGTGTTCGACTGGCCGTCCGTCGAGCTTGCTGCGGGGTCGAGCGAAGGGTGCGCGTGCGCCAGTCGTCCATCCCACCGACTCGCCGCGCAAGACCCGCAACAGGCGGATCGAACGGCCCTTGCACTACCGCGAGCGAGGTCGTGCTAGCTTCCGCGCCGCGCCAAAATGGCGCAACGAGGGGTGTATCCATGCGCAGATCGTGGTGGCCGGTGACGGCGGTCGTAGGCGGAGCGCTGCTGTGCAGCGTGGCCTTCGCGGGGCCCAAGGGCAAGGCGAAGGGCAAGAAGGACGATGCAGGCCAGAGCAGCGAGGCTCCGGGTCACAACAAGGACGCCACCGAGGCGGACGCGGAGCCCGAAGCGACGCCCGAGGAGCCCGCCGCCCCGGAGTCGACCCCGGAGCAGGTGACCACTGTCTGTCCCTGCTGGGCGTCCATCGAGGACATGGACCGCGACCTCTCCGCGTTCAAGTCCGAGCTCGCCGGTGACTACAGCTGCCTTCTGCGGCAGCGCGACGAGGCAGACTTCGGCGAGACCTCGGCCGACTTCCTCCGTCCGGGGTGTGAGCTCAATACTTGCGGCTCGATGCGGTTCACGGCGGCGTGGAACAAGTCCGATCCGATGATGGCCGAGCCCGACGCCCCGGAGACCGTGCACCACTGTCGCTCGGACGACATGTTCAACGGTGCGCCGCCGGCGGGCGTGTACAAGCCGCAGCTGACGCCCGAAGAGCGCGTGGCATGCGCCGCGATGGTCGTGCAGCTCGCGGACAAGCACAGCTGCAGCCGGTAGGGGTGTCCGTCGGAACGGCGGGGCAGGGGACGGTTCGGGGCCAGGCCCCAGGCGGCGTCCTGCCCTGCTCGATCCCAGGGGCGCGGTGGTCTCGCCGAGACATGCGGTGGTCTCGCCGAGACATGCAATGGGCTGCACACCGTCGCGGCATCGCCCGGGTCGGACGCGGTGGACTCAGCCAGCGCGCTGCTTCCACCAGTGGGTGACCTCGACGTAGGCGGCGAAGGCGAACATGACGAGGCCCAGGGTGGTGAACACGCCTCCCACGATCGGCGCGGTGTCCCCGCTGCGCTGGTAGGAGCCCGTACTGCTGTTGAAGGACATGTGGTCGGGCCACACGAGGCCCGAGCAGATCACCGCGAGCCCGAGGCCGATGACCAGGGATGGGATCACCAGACACCCGCACCCGGGGAGCGCGGGAGGACTGGGGGTCGCGTCGTTCGGTGTGCCCATAGGGCACGCTACCATCCCGGCGTCGACCGGCGTTTGCGGCGTAGAACGGCGAGCCCGCCGACGAGGGTGAGCGCCCACCAGGGGGCAGTGGGGGCCGAGGAGCATCGACACCCCCTCGGCGGACCGCCGTACACGTACGCCACCTGGAACGTGCGGGTTGCGGCGGTGTCCGGGTCGTCGAGGCTCCACCAGCGGACGGCATAGGTCTCGGTCTCGTATTCCTCCCCGACAGGCACCCCCATCCAGGTGGTGGCGTCCATCGCCTGACCGGTGTCGGTGACCATCAGGGTGCCCGACGCGACGAAGTTCGGTCCCGAGGTCTCCCAGCCGACGTCGAACGTGCAGCGGTTCGTCAGCTCGAAGGTGTAGCAGCCGTCGTACGTCAGCGGTGCGCAGGCAAGAGCAGGCGGAACGTCCTCGTGGACCGAGACCTGGTCGGAGCAGTCCTGCCAGTCTTCGGCTTGGGCGGGGACGGCGAGCAGGCTCAGCGTGACGAGCAGTGTGCGCATGGGGTGCTCCCGACGATGCACACAATGGCATGGATCGCCTCGGCTGAGGAGCGATTCCGGGCCGACGACCGCTCATTCCGAGCCATCGCTCCGCCTTCGGGCGCGATGAGACGAGGAGGTCGCGGAGATCAGACCGGGCGTCGTCCCGAGGGCCGCGCCGAGCACCAGTCCGGTCCCCTGGATCACGCCCATGACCCACACCGGGGTTCCGGCGACGATCCACACGAGGGCGCCGATGGCGACCCCGGCAAGCAGGCCCCCCGTGGTGCCTGCCGCCATGCCGGCGGCCATTCGCATGGCTAGTTGCTGGCCCAACGATCCTCCCGGGTACGGCCTGCATGTGTCGGGGCCGGGAGTTCGGTTCGCGAGTTTCCCTCTACGCTCGGCCGCTCGCCGAAGGTCAGCGCGAGACGGTGTGCAGCTTGCCGTCGATCTCGAAGGAGACCGTGTCCACGTCCTCGCCGAGCTCGGGCAGCACCAGCCAGCCTCCGGGCAGGTGGTCGTAGCGGTAGAAGCGGCCCTCGACCTGCTCGGCGAAGCCGGCGCGCACGTCCACCGAAGCGCCGGAGATGTACGGCAGCTCGACCCCCGAGGCGGCCCAGGTGGCCTTGCCATCGCCCTCGACGAACACCAGGTCGCCAGGGAGGGTGGCCGGCATCGCGCTGCGGGCCACGCCGCCGCCGCGGATGTTGTCCATGCGGGTCCAGAAGTTCCGGTAGTTGTACTCGGAGATCCACTGGGGGTAGCAGTAGCTCATGATGTCGGCGGCATCGGGCTCCACGAGCTGGCTCCCGACGAGGTCATACGCGAGGGCGCCGATCTTTCCGTCGCTGTAGGGATAGCTGGCGTCGATGCTCTGCGGGTCGAGGCCCTGGCCGCACGGGGCGTGGGGCCGGCCGTGGGCGTGCCCAATCTCGTGGAGCATGGTGTCCTCGACCCACTCGGGGAAGCCGACGCCGAGGGCGAGGTTGAGGTTCGGGTCGCCGGTGGTGACCGGGTCGTTGTTGAGCAGGGTCACGCCGAGCAGGCATCCCCCGGCGCAGAACTGGTCCGCCGAGGCCGAGGGGTTGAACATGCCGTAGTAGTACTCGTCGTCCGACGCGCCCTCGCTGTTCCGCAGCCCGAACAGGTTGAAGCCCACCTCCTGCCAGCCCGTGCCGTTGGGCTGAATGGCGCCGCTCCACTGCACCGGGTCGTGCACGGTGATCTCCACATCGGAGATCGGGTACAGCTGCATGAAGCGCTCGCGGTACGAGGCGACGGCCTCCGCGGAGGTGTCCGGCGCGCGTCCGCTACCGTCCGCGTTGTACACGTACGGCACGATGGTGACCTTGAACACGTGGGCCGGCTCGAGGGGATGGGACTCGAAGCCCTCGTCGGGGTGCATGGCGCCGAGCGCCTCCTCGGAGCCGTTGCCCTCGTCGAGGATGACCACGCGGTAGTCGAGGCTGTCGACCAGGGCGTCGCCGGGAATGCGGATGTTCAGCGTCGAGGTGATATCGCCCTCCGCCGAGACCTCGGCGAGGGTGCCCGCGCCTTCGAAGCTCTCCTCGGAGGCGAGACCCACCCGGGCGGTGACCGGCGTACCCGCACGGCCGGGGGCCTCGTAGAACACGCGCAGCAGCGCGTCGCGGCCCGCGATGAGCGGCAGGTCCGGAGCGGCGGCGACGCCGTTCTCGGCGAGGGTGGCCTCGGGACCCTGGTAGATCGCCACGCGTGTGATCGTGACGCCCTCGGCAAGCGACATGCCGCGGTCGATGAGGATGTCATTGCTCCCGTTGGAGCAGGCGACGAGGAAGGCGAGCGACAGCGATGCGTACTTCATGAAGCGCGAAGTAGCATCCGCGCGCGCGGCCGATGTCCATTGTCGGTGAACTGAACGCGAGCGTGGCAACGAGCACGAACGCGTGACCGCGTGTCGTTCGGTTCGTGTCCCAACGATGCCTGCTACAGGCCGCGACGAGGCAGAGCGCGAGGACGTCCTGCGGCCTCCGGACCCGGGCACCTCACCAGCCGGTGCGCATCCAGTTCCGGTCCGGGCATTTCAGCGGCGTGGCGTGGTCCCCGTACCGCTCCCAGTCTGGCCGACGGAGCGAGAGCACGTCGCCTTCGAGCCACTTCTGCATCCGGCGGCCATACGCTGCCTTCGAGCTGCCTTCGATGCCGTAGAGCGGCTTCGCCCGCTCCGGGGCGGCGCGGTAGCTCATGAGTAGTTCCTCTTCGCGGCGCCCCTCGGCGTCGCCTCCGCCGCCGGCCGCGGTCTGGGCCCGCCATGCGCTCAGCGCGCCCTGCACCGCCTCGTCGATGGTCTGCGCCACCTCTTCGGCGGCGCGTTCGAGCTGGGACTCGCTCAGCGTGCGTCGCTGGGAGTCGCTCGCGCCCGAGCGCGTCGCGTCGTGGTGATGGCGAAACGGGAGCTCCGCCTGCCCGCCGTCTGGCAGCTCGAGGCGGATGGTGCCGCTCACGTCGAGGGTGCTGACCAGGGTGTGCTCGTGGACCTGCTCCACGCGTTGCACCTTCTCGTAGACGGGCCGCTGGACCGTGCGACGCTCGGTGGTCAGGTAGGGCTCTTCGTAGGTGTCCGCGACGGTGGTGTACGAGGTGCAGTCGCCTGCGGTGTTCCACGAGATGCAGGACTCGCTCTGGGTCACGCGCTCCCGGGTGCGCTGGACGACTTCCTCGATCTGCACGGATTCGTACTCGCCAGTCTCGACCCACTCCTCGACCATGACGTCGGTGCTCTCGGTCAGTACCCGCTGGGTGAGGCGCGCGCCGGGAAAGTCCAGCTCGACCACGATCTCCGGGCCGCCCCCGTGGTCATCGAGGAAGCTGTCCGTGGCGTACTTGAGGTCCGTGGCCACCTCGTTGTCGAGGTCGAGAAAGCGCCAACGAGCGCCGCGTCCGTAGCTCTTGCCGCTCTTCACCGGTCTGGCGCCCTCGCCGACCCCGCCCTCGGGGCCGTAGCCGTCGTGTTCGAGGGCATGGAGCACGTGCTCGTGGAAGCGCGCGGAGAGCGGGCCCCCGGCATTGTCGCGACGCTCCGTGTGCAGGGCGATGGCCGTGGCCTGCAGGGTCTTCCACTCGTCGCGCAGGGGATGTCCCTCTGGTAATCCCCCGGCGACTTCCCAAGCGGCGACCGCGGCCATGGCCGCGTTTCCGTCCTTGATGTGGGGCTGAACCAGCTCCGCCCACTTCTCGTCCGCGTGGCGTGCCAGTCCCTCTCGGACCGTCGCCTCGATGTCAGGTGGAAGGTACTCGCGCTTGTGAAGCCAGAAAGTGTGGACCTCTTCGTAGCTTTCGGAGGCGGCGAAGGCCGCGATGATCTTCCGGAAGAGAGGGGACTCGAAGCCCATGTCCGTGCCAAGAGCGCACCCGAGCGCCCAGGACTCGGATCCGTCCTTCAGGTAGTAGCGAGCCTTGCCCTTGCGGCTTCCAGCCTCCGCCACGTTTCCTGCGATGAGACCGAGCACCAGAAGGCCCAACCCGGGTCGCCACGCGCGCATCCTTCCTCCACATGGCCCATGGCTACCACGAGATCGGCGACCGAACGGGCGTCGCAGGCCGGAGCCCGGTACCGAAGCGGATGTTCCGTTGCCGCCTCGTTCTCGTGCGTCGGAGCGTGCGATAATGGGGCATGCTGACCCTCCTTTTCGCGACGGCGCTCGCCGCCCCGGCGTTCGTGGACCCCGAGTGGGGAGACCCCGCCGACAGGACGCCGTACCTGCATGCCGTGGAGGCGAGGGCCTACGGCCAGCGCTGCCTGGGGGGTGGCTGTGCCCTTCGGGGGGCCGGCATGGAGCTCGGCTACCGGCGGCTGCTTTGGCCGTGGTTGTCTGCTGGACTCACAGGACTGGCCTCATCCGGATGGGGCGCGCGACTCGATGGCCGGTACCATCCAATCGGCAACGGCTTCCACGGCCCATTCGCGGGGACCGGGGTGTCGCTGGTCGAGGTCGATCGCAGGCTCACGGCAAACGTGGACCTCGAGCTCGGTTGGCGTGGGGTCTGGCATCCAGGCTTCGGATACGGGTTCTCGGCGCGACTGAGCGCGCTGGCTGGACTGACGCTTTCGCAGGACATCACGTGGGCCTTCGGCCCTTCGCGTCCAGGCCGCCACCTGGGGTTTCGCGGCCGTGGCGTCAAGCCGGAGCATCTGTGGCCGACGGCCGTGCTGGTGGGCGGTGCCGGCCTCGGGGGGCTCCTGCTCGGCTATCGAATCAGTCGGGGATAGCCCGCACGTCGGGTGGTGAGAGGTTGGCGACGTGCCCGAACCGTCTGGTCCAGGGGCGCGGGCGCGACGCTCTCACCCACGCTCGGCTGGGTCAGGCGCGCCGTCGACCGCGGAGCCCCACGAGTGTGAGCAGCACCAGCGTCCCAGCTGGCGCGCCGGGTGTGCCGCTGCTGCCAAGGCCGCCGTCGCGCTGTCAGGCCGCTGGGTCGCACACTTTCAGCAGCCGGCTGGTGCGTCTGTGTGCCCGTGGCCGTCGGTCAGAGCTTCCGCATTCCCGGGGCGTCGTGCCCGCTCGTCTGCACGTACTCGGCGTAGGTGCCCGGGTAGAGGCGCGGGTCGCCGGGCACGAGCTCGAGCACGTGGTCCGCGAGCGCCCGCAGGAAGGCGCGGTCGTGGCTCACGAAGACCATGGTTCCCTCGAATGCCGACAGCGCGCGGATGAGGGCGCGCTTCGTGGCGAGGTCGAGGTGGTTGGTGGGCTCGTCGAGGATCAGCAGGTTTGGGTTCGCGTACAGGAGCTTCGCGAGAGCCACCCGGGTGCGTTCGCCGCCGGAGAGCACCGAGATCGGCTTGTCGAAGTCGTCCTCACCGAAGGAGAAGCCCCCGAGCAGGCCCTTGAGAACGCCGAGCCCGGTCGTGGGGAAGGCCGCCTGGACTTCGTCGAGCACCGTGTGGCCCTCGGTGAGGTTCTCGGTGTGGTGCTGGGCGAAGTAGCCGAGCTTGACCGACGAGCCGAGCTCAGCCGTGCCCGCGTCGGGCTGGGTGACGCCGGCCATCATGCGCAGCAAGGTGGACTTTCCGGCGCCGTTTTCGCCCATCACGGCCCAGCGCTCGCCGCGTCGCACGAGCAGGTCGAGTCCATCGTGCACCACCAGGTCGTCGTACGCCTTGCTCAGCGCGCGGACCTTGACCACCTCGTCGCCCGAGCGGGAGCAGGGCTTGAACGTGAAGTCCCGCTCGACGAAGCGCTTGGGCGGATCGATGCGCTCGATCTTCTCGAGCTTGCGGGCGCGGCTCTGGACCTGCGAGGACTTGGACGGCTGGCCCCGGAATCGCTCGATGAACCGGATCTCCTTGGCGAGCATGGCCTGCTGTCGGGCGTAGCTGGCCTCCCGCTGCGCTGCGTGGAGCGCTCGCTCGGCCTCGTAGAAGTCGTAGTCCCCGGAGTAGGAGCGGATCTCGCCGCCATCGATCTCGAGGATCCGCCCGACGACGCGATTCATGACGTCGCGGTCGTGACAGGTCATCACCACGGTGCCCGGGTAGTCGCGCAGGAAGGCCTCGAGCCAGAGGATCGACTCGATGTCGAGGTGGTTCGTGGGCTCGTCGAGGAGCATCACGTCGGGCCGCTGCAGCAGGATGCGGGCCAGTGCGACCCGCATCTTCCACCCGCCGGAAAGCTCGCCCACGTCCCCCGTGATCTGGGACTGGGAGAGCCCCAGACCGGCGAGGATCGCCGCTGCCCGCGACTCGAGGTCGTAGCCGCCCAGCGCGGCGAAGCGGTCCTGGACCTCGCCATAGCGCTCGAGCACCTGGTCGAAGTCGTCGGCGTCGACGTCGCCGAGGCGCAGCTCGAGGCCGGCCAGCTCGCGGCCGAGCTCGGCGACCTCGCCGGCCGCATCGACCGTCTCGGCCAGCACGGTCCGGCCGCTCCAGTCTCCCACGTCCTGTCGGAACATGCCGAGAGAGAGGGCCTTGGGGCGGTCGACGGACCCCTCGTCCGGGGTCTCCTCGCCCATGACGAGCCGGAACAAGGTCGACTTGCCGGCGCCGTTGGGCCCCACGAGACCGACCTTCTCGCCGGGATCGAGCTGAAAGGAGGCCCCGACGAACAGGACCTGGGCGCCGTGCTGGCGGGTGACGTTGGAGAAGCTGATCATCGGACCCGTCTCACACGTGGCGGACGGATGTGCAGCCTTCGGAGGCCATCTCACTTCCGCCGAACGTGCGGAGCGCCTGCTAATGACCTTCTCCCTGCGTCGACGACTTCCAGGCCGTGGCGCTCACCTACGACCGGGGATGCTGCGAGCTAGCAGGCACAGTCACCCTGGCACCCGTTGCCCCACACGTAGGCGCAGGGTTGACCCGCCAGCCATGGGAGGGTCTCTGGACACTCGTCGATGGCCTTCAGGGCCTCGATGCACGCCTCGGCAGCTTCGGCATCGTAGTTCTCGGCGTGCCACGGGTTTTCGAGGTCTGCTTCGGGGTAGTACGCTTCGCAGCTCTCCTGGTCCATGTACTCGCAGATGGCCAACACGCGGCAGAACTCCGTGTGGCTGAGCCTCTCGTATCTCTCCATGGTCATGGGGCCGCAGCCAGCGAGCGAGGGCAGTCGCGAGGGTGAGCATGGTCAGCATGGGGCAGCTCCAAGGCTCGGGGAGGGCCCCTACACACGAGGGCAGTGGGCGAAACGCGTCATCGATACCAATCGTTGCAGGCGGATAACGCGCCGGTGTGCCAGGCTCGAGGCGGTCGCCGATGCACCGCTCACCCCCCTGCCTTGGCCCTTCTGCAGCACTCTGGGGAGACCTGATCCGTCACCCGCGGCATCGACCCGACCGCGTCGCGCTTATGTCCACCCACCCGGTCCGTCAACGCGCGTCGACCATTGTGCTGGGCGGCAGTGGACGCCCGTCGCCGAGGCTACGACACGAGGAGTCTAGGCGGGGACTATCGCAGAGAAAGTGGGTTGGCTGCGGTCTCCTCGCCCTGCCTGGGCCAGGGGATGGCCCCCGTCCAGAGCGCCCGGCCAATGGGGGCCATGCCGCCGAGGAACAACAGCGGAGAGATCCACTCTCCGGTGTTGTTCAGCACCGCCTGGGAGCCGACGAAAACCAGGCCGCCGGCGACAATGAGGGCTGCACTTGCTCGGCCCACCGCGCCGCTCGCCCACAGTGAGCAACCCAGCACCACCTGTGACAGGGGAACTGAGAGACCCACCATGCCTCCTGCCATCAGCGCGAGGGAGGGCGTCTCAGTCATCGCGACCATCGTCGCGCGGGCGTCGAAACCGGCGGCGGTTCCGGCAATACCCAGCGCAAAGTAGCCGCTGAAGGCCTGAACCATGGCCGAACCGCCGGTCCAGCCCAAGAGCGCGCATACCAATCCCAAACGCGGTCGCTCCCGCCCGACGAGCCAGGCCGAGGTGAGGTTCGAGATGACGAAGCAGTACCCCGCGTACTGGCCGAAGACGCCCTGCCACGTCGTGTCGTGGGGGGCGAGCGCGGCGAGCACGCCGCTGACCAGCAGCAGCCCGGGACCAGCAACGAAGGAGGCGGCGATCCATGGACGCAGCAGGTTGGCGAACTCCAGAGTCTTCAAGGTGCCTCCGCGGCTGAAGCCCGGAATACTACAGGTGCTTCGCTCGCGGTCAGCGCCGGCGACGCACACCGGCCATGGCGAGCCACAGGAACCACGACGGCTGCGGTCCGGTGGTGCCGCAGCCACATCCGGAGCTCTCCGACCGTGTGCACTCGGGAACAGCACCGTCGCACACGAAAGTCTCGGGGTTCCCAAAGCGTCGGTAGGACTTCGGGGTGCTCACGTGAAACAAGTAGACGTCGTCTTCCGCGTTGTCTTCGGGTCCGCCTTGCCCCCATCCGACATTGGTGGACCGCAGCACTGACTCCTCGTCCGCGAGGTAGGCGCCGCCACCAAGCTCGGCGTGATTGTCGAAGATGTTGACCTGCTGGCCGTTCCCGACGACCTCGACGCGGGACCGAGTGAGGTGCAAGCCTCCGCCGAGGGCCGCCGTCCCCAGGATGGCCGAGGGGAGGTCGTCCCAGAGTACCTCCGCGTCGACCACGGCGAGGTTGCCCCCCTGGCCCGCGGAGTTGATCTGCATGTTCACGCGCTCCAGGTGCACGGCGGCCCCTTCTACGTGGACGCCTCCCCCGCTGTTCGTGGCCGTGTTTGCAAAGACGTACGGCCCGTAGATCGAAACCGCGGCTTCAGCCTGGACGAAGAGCCCTCCGCCAGACTCGTCCGAGTGGTTCTCGTCGAGGTGGATCTCCGAGGCCAGTAGCGTGGTGTCACCTGCCTCCGGGACGAACAGGGCGTAGCCACCTCCCGAGACGAGGGCGCGGTTGCGGTAGATGTTCACGGGCTCGGGCTCCGCCGCTTCCGGGCGAAGGAAGGCTCCTCCTTCCTGGGCGATGCCCCCGCCATAGGCGGCGGTGTTCCTCGCGAAGGAGGGCGGTTGTCGAATCGTGGTGGTGGCGTGGGCGAGGAAGAGCGCCCCGCCGCGCCCGGTGGCTGTGTTTCTCTCGAAGTTCGACCCGTCGAGCGTCAGGCTGCTCTCCACGACGGCCATCGCGCCGCCGTGGTCGGCGGTGTTGCCGGTGAGCTCGCAGTCGACGACGTTCAGCTCGCTCCCGGCGGATGCGTATACCGCCCCGCCGAGCCGGTCGTTCCCGACCAGGGTGCCCTTGCCATCCCGAAGGGCCAGTCGGACCAGGTCCACGGCGGCGCCCCGCACCTCGAGGATCGACGTCTCACCGGCCGGGCGAAGCACGGAGACCACCCCGGTCGGCGCCTGCAGGGTGATGTCCTTGTCGATGACCACGGGCTCGGTGACCGCGTCGCACACCGTGACCGTCGCCCCGGCGTTCGCGGCAGCAATGGCCTCGGTGATCGAGGTGTAGGTCGCCGTTCCCAGTCGGACGAGCCCGTCCTCGGACGTCTCCGGTACACAATCGTTGTCCCTCCCGTCACAGATCTCCATGGCGTTGGGATTCACGGCGGCATCCAGGTCGTCGCAGTCGCTCGCGTCGGAGATACCGGTGGCGGCGTCGCAGCGGGTGTTGTCGGGGTTGCCGAACCCGTCCCCGTCGCGATCCGCATAGGTCTCCCCGCCCACCACGTCGTCGTCGGCGTCGTCTACCCGGCCGTCGCAGTCGTTGTCGATCTCGTCGCAGATCTCGTCGGCGTCCGGATGGATGTCGGGGTCGGCGTCGTTGCAGTCCTCGTCAGAGGGGTAGCCGTCGTCGTCCTCGTCGACGTAGGTGTATCCGGTGTCGGCCCGCGCGAGAGGGGAACAGGCCAGACCGAGGAGGAGCAGGACGGTACGATGCACGTAGGTTCCCGAATGGAATGTCGGGCCCGGAGCAGAGGCCGGACACTTCAACGTAGCCTACACGAACGCGGGCCAGAGGAGGAAGGAAGAAACAACCGACGTTCTCGGAAGTGCGCCGAGCGTGAGGCCACGTCAACCGCTGACCTCCGCCGAGGTCGCCCGAACGGCAGCGGCCGGACCAGGGCTCGACTGCGACTGCGCGACGGGCGGAGGACGCGCAGCCGAGGCGACCTTCACAGCGTGGGGTCAGCCGGGCGACATCCGCACGCGCGACCTGCCCCATGGCGCCTGGTTGTCCGAGGTGTTCACCTACGATGACCTCGGTCGCGCCGTTGACTACACCTACGACTCCGACGGAGATGGCAGCCCCGACCGGCGCGTGGCGTGGACCTACGACGAGGAGGTGGCCTGGCGCGTGGTGGTCAGGGAGTTCGACACGGATGACGCCGACGGACTCTACGGCATGGACGGGGGCTTCGAGCACAGCGAGACCAC
Source organism: Deltaproteobacteria bacterium (assembly GCA_006226595.1). GTDB lineage: Bacteria > Myxococcota_A > UBA796 > UBA796 > M1803. The sequence continues at coordinate 21,878 of SBGP01000077.1, read as the reverse complement.
GCTCGACGAGGACGATCTGCTGGTCGGCGTACAGGGCTCGGACTTCGATCCCATCGTGGTCGAGTACTCGTGGGGGGATGGCGTCGAGCACACCGACATACCTACGTCAACGACGCCGACGGGCGCGGCCACGTACGCGTGGGATCTCGTGTGGACCTGCGAGCAGTAGACCCGGCCTCAGGGCACGCCGAACCGCTCCTCGCGCTCGTGGCGCATCCGCGCAGGAAGGGCCGCTGGCCGGACCCCTCGAGGTCCGCGAACATCGCGTTAGGCTGCGACTCGGACGAATGACGCACGCCTGGGGGCCGAGGGTGTTCACGGCAATCGAACAGGCTCTGGATGCCGAGGACTTCGAGGAAGCCCTTCGTTTGCTCGACGCCATGCCGGCGGAACCGGGGCTGTGTTCTTGGAGGGCGCGCGCGTACCTGGGACGCGGAGTCGCGGCGCACCTGGCTGGGCGCTACGCCGACGCCATGGTGGACTTCGAGCTTGCAGTCGCTCTCGACTCGATGATTCCGAACATCGAGACCTACCTCGCCATGGCTCGACGGGGAGCTCCGCCGCCCAGCTGGGACTGACGCGACGCTGGGTCTACGTCCGGTCGGACCCGTCGAGGATGGCGCGTGCGGCGCTTCGAACCCTGGCGCTCGGATCGTTCTCCCGCGCGTCCTGGAGCACCCGCAGCAGCAAGGCGGGGGGTGGTGCAGTGAGGTCCAGGCTGGACAGCGCGCGGCTTCGGTCGCGGGCCAGGTGGCCCCTGAAAAACGCCACGGCGGTAGACAGCCCATCGGGATCCGGCAGCTGCTTCCACGCGCGACCGGGGGGCTCGAGGAGGTCGGCGTGGGCCTCGAGGCGGCGATCCACGCGCTCGAAAGCCCACAGGAAGCTGTGGTTCAGGTAGCCCTTGCGCTTCGCCATCCTCGGACCGAGGGCCAGGTGCAGCGCAGCGGCGATGCTGCGGTGCGAGTGCTGCTCGGTCCCGTCCTCGATCCTCGCCGCCTGGCGCTCGAGCGCCGAGATGCGCTGGCGAAACCACGCCCCGAATGCCTGCGGGAGCGCGCGGGCGACGCGCTGTATCGAGGCCCAGTCACGCTGCACCTGCTTGTCCGCGAGTGCCCACTGCTGCCGGATCCGGCCGTACTCCTCGCCGGAGATCCAGCCGTGCTCGAAGGCCCAGTCTGTACTCACGCCTTCCGGGGTCGCCTCGGACAGTGCGAATTGTTCCTCGGCGATGGCGCAGAGCACCCGCTCCACCACCAGACGCGACGACAGCTCGAGATCTCCGCTCATGGCCGCATCCTAGCTGCGGCCGCCGGGTGGCGTAGGGAAGCTTCTCGCTGGCCGCGGAGCAAGCGGGCCCAGGACAAGATGCAGCGCCTCAACGCGGATGCCTCGGCGGTCACCGACCTCGTGCGCGGCACCGTGGTGGCGGACAGCTTCGAGGACCTCCTCGCAGCCGACTAGGCTCTCGGCGACAGCCCCCACTGCGAGATCGTGCGGGTGCGCAACCGCTTTGGCAATCCGAAGGCGAACAACTACCGTGACCTTCAGGTGATGGTGAAGCTGTCCGGCGAGGTGCTCGGCGAGATCCAGTTCCACATGCGTGGGATCATGGACATTATGAACGGCCCCGAGCACCACTGGTACGAGATCAAGCAGAAGCGGCTCAAGGAGGGACTGATCGATGACGTGCCCGACGTCGTCGAGAAGGGCGACCAGCACTTCGCTGAACAGTATCAGAACGCCTACGACCAATACGGCCAGGAGTGACAGACGCCCGGTGGAGGGCGACCGTCGCAATCCGGAAGCGGGTCTTGGTTGCTGGAAGCGGTGACGTTGTTCGCCGTCTCTGGCGCCGACGGCGTGCGTATCGCGGAACCGTGAAGCGTTCCTTTGCTTGGTGACGCGCTGTGGTGGGTATCGTGTCGGCGACATTGGGCCTGAGACTCGATGGGTCGCCTCGCGGGGGAGGGTCGAAGACTGCTCATCTTCGAACGGAGAATTGGACCGCCGCCTGGCCGCCCCGCTCGATTCCGGTCGCGACCGCAAGAAACGTTCGGTCTTCGTGCCGTTGGCCCAGTGATGGGATCGGCTCGCGTGGCGAGCCGGCCCCGACGAGGGGTACCCCATGCACGCCGACGATGGCAGGTACGGGCCTGCCTTCACCGACGCCCCGACCTACTGCGCCGAATACACCCCGTTGCTGAACTCGATGGTCCCGGACACGCACGCCAGGTCCGCGGCATCGACCCGCTTCACTCGGACGTAGTAGTCCATGGAGTTGTCCGAGCACGTATCGAGGCCAATTATCGACGTGCCCGGCTGGGAGCAGGGAGCCTCGCCGTAGCGGACGCCATCGCGTGTGGCGCGCGTATCGAGGACGTCCTCGAAGTCGTTGTCGCCGACGAAGAACGTCCACCGGTCGTTGATCGGCGGGTCTCCACAGCGTTGGTACACGGTCTGCTCGAAGCGGTCGTCGGGGTTGTCGATCAGCCACACCCGCACGTGGTACTCGTCCATGCCCGGGTCGCCGGACTCTGCGCCCCCGTTCGCGTCGACCCCGCGGAACTTGTACCAGACCTCGCGGTAGGCTGGCAGGGCGTTGAAGGTGCGAACCTCTGCCGGATCGCCCTCGACGATGCTGCCGAGGTCGATGGCCTCTTCGCACGACGCCCCCTCCGACACCGGGACCGGGTCGCACAGGCAACGTCCGAACTCGCACGACGAGCCGGGGGCGTCGTCGGCACACAGCGCCACGGGGTCGCCCTCGTCCGTGCCATCGGCGCAGTTGTCGTCGTAGCCGTTGCAGACCTCGGCGGCGCCGGGGTTCACCTGGTCGTCTCCGTCGTCGCAGTCCCCCGCCAGGGTCGCGAAGCCCGTCCCTGGGTCCGAGCAGGCGTTCGTCGCGGTGCCGGAGCCGTAGCCGTCGGCGTCGCCATCGACGTAGTAGTCGACGAACGGCAGTCCCTCGTCCGCCTGGTCGTCGCAGTCGTCGTCGAGACCGTTGCAGAGCTCCGGATTGCCTGGAAACCGCGTGTCGTCGGTGTCGTCGCAGTCGCCATCCGTCGCCACCCAGGTGGGAAAGGGGGGCTGGCCATCGCAGGTGGCCTGTGAGGCATCTGCGCTACCCGCGCCGTCCCCGTCCCGGTCTTCGTAGAACATCGCGTAGCCGTCGTCCGACGGAGTGCAGCTCGTCGACGAGTCACCCGCACCACCACCGCAGCCGACCAGGACAAGACACGGGAGGACGGAACGCATCATCGACTCGGCTCGCATAGGACCATCTCGCGGTAGGACGGAAGGCTGGAGGCAGCCCCGAGAGAAGAGCTCCACTCGGCCACGTCGTGGTCTTCGGCGACCGGGTGGGTCAGCGTCGCGTAGTGACCGTGGCTGACGCTCACCTCCAGGACCGCGACGGACCCGAAGTCCTTGAAGTAGCCGAAGGTCTCGCTCACCCAGCCCGTACCCGCGGTGTGGTACGTCGAAGTGTTCGAGGGCTCGGTCCGGCCGCCGTGATCGTGAGGGGCCGTGTGGTCGTGGGTCTCGCTGCCCCCGAGTCGGGGGGCCGAAGCGTCGGTGCGGCCACGTAGAAACCGCCCGGCCCAGTCCTGCTTCGCGCGCCAGCCCACGGGACATGCCGCTTCGAAGAGCACCACGATGTCCTCGGGGAGCGCGTCCTGTTCCTCGGTGGCCGCGCACACGCTCACCTCGGCGTAGGGCGGCAGTTGGGGGCTCTCACCGGTGGTCAGGGTCTCAGCGGGCGCCACGTGTCTGTGTCCCGCCTCGGTCACGTACTCACCCCCGTGCGTGTGGCTGGTGGTGTAGTTGCCCATGTGCTGGTCGCCCGTCGACGAGATGCCAAGCCGAGTGGTACCCACGGGTCCGCCGGACATCGTGAACGTGTGGCCGTGCATGAGTTCGCTCGTGTTGTGTCGGTGCTCGAACGCGTGGCTGTGTTGTTCGGTGCCCCCCGTCTCGGCGATGTCGATGTCCAGGTCGCTGCCGCGAAGCAAGCGCCCGGCGTAGGTCCCATCCGTCTCGAGGGTCGACGGGCAGGTGTCGGCATCGATGAGCACGCGCGCCGGAGCGTTGAGGGGGAGGTTTCGCGTCGCGCGGCACAGCACCGCTTCGCGCCACGGCGGGGCGGCCTCTTCCTGGAAGCCCATGAGCACGGAGCTCGTCGAGTGCGTGTGTGGCCCGCCCGCCGAGGTCGAGAAGGTGACCTCGCCGTGATGGTGGCTATCGGACGTCACGGTGAGGTCGGTGCCGCTCGTGAAGAAGCCGTCGTGACTCGCGCCCATCGTGACGGTCCCATGCCCGTGTGCCGGTTCGTTGACCTGCGACAGGGCGTGGGTGTGGGCGGTGTCGTGGCCGTGGGTGGCCGAGCCGCCGTTGTCGTCCGGGGCGCCGAGTCCGTCGTCGACACGGACGTAGCGACCATCGATGACGACCTCCTCCCACGCGCCCGGGCAGAAGTTGAGGTCGAACAGCAGGATGGCGCCCTCGGGGAGCGAGGTGGGGAGGGGCGCGGGCTCGGTGTCCGTGTCCGTGTCCGTGTCCGCGTCCGTGTCCGCGTCCGTGTCCGTGTCCGTGTCCGTGTCGGCGTCGGTCTCGGTCTGCGTGTCCTCGCAGTCCACCTCACAGGGTGACGGGGCGGCGCAGGCAACAACGAGCAAGAGTGGGGCGATTGTCGACCGAATGGGATCTCCAATCCCCGCAGTGTAGCTGAAAGAAGGCGTGCCGGGGCAAGTCATGCCGTTGGCCACGACTCGTCCCTCGTTCTGCGCCGGCGGGTGCTCGGTCGCACGCCGCTGAATCTGGAGCCTCGGTGATGAGTCCGCGCCAGCCAGTGTGCGTCGATCCGTTCAGACGGCACGAAGATTGCTGGAGGACCGTGGGGAGGTCGCATGCCCGTCACTCATCGCTCTGCCAAGGGAGGTCCCATGTCTTCTGAGCTTCGCGTCCGGCTTTCGGTACTCGTCATCCTCGCCACGGGATGCAACGGCGCAGACCCGACCTACGGTCTGCCCGAAGACCGCGGCATGCTGCTGACCGAGGACGCGGGCCCGTCGATCGAGGAGTTGTGGCCGCCCGACAACGGCAGTCTGGCGTGGTCAGCCGATGGCGGCGAGGTCTTCTACCAGTCTCGCTACACCCAGTGCGGCGCCTGCGTGGACCTCATCGCGGTGAACGTCGAGACGGGCGAGTCCCGGACTGTGGTCAGCGATCTCTGGCCGCCCTATCAGCTCGCGGCTTCGGCCGATGGCGCCTGGCTGTACTTCGCCAGTCGACCAGACCAGACGGTCTATCCGGACCAGGACGTGGGCGTCTTCCGGGTGCCCGTCGAGGGAGGGACTCCCGAGCACGTCTACGAGGCGGAGTTCCACCGCTACGCCCTGTCCCACGACGGCAGCCTCCTGGCCGTTGGAGGGGCGGTGTTCGATATCGCACAGGCTACCCCCACCAGTGTCACCATGGGAGAGCCCGTTCAGTTCTCCCCGGACGACAGCGAGGTGCTGCACCTTGGGGAGGGCGAGGCTGGCATCACCTCCGTGAGCACGGGGCTGTCCGAGACGTGGACGGAAGCTCCCCTGGGCCTGTACACGGTCGGCGTGCTGTGGCTCGCCGGTCGGCGAGAGCTGCTGTACGTCGAGGGCTCGATGTTCTCGGACGACCGGGTGGAGCGCCAGCTCATGGCCCTCGACGAGGCGGGCAACACGCGCGCCATCACCGAGGCCGGGGAGCTTGGGGTGGAGTTCGAGGCCACGGCCTCCTCCGTGTCCCCCGACGGGACGCAGGTCGCCATCTGGTTCAACACCTACGACACCGAACAACCACCCAATGACGAAGGATGCGGGTACGGCCAGCGCTGTCAGCAGGAACTCCTCCTCTTCGACACGGCGACCGGTGACCCGTCGCGCATCGGCGCGACGGTGGTGGAGCACCTTGGAGTTCCGCAGAACAGTCGCCCCTGGAACATGGTCTTTTCGCCCGACGGCAGTCGGCTTGCCTACTTCCTCGGACCGAGGTCGATCTACGTGCAGGACGTCCCGTAGCCACGGGGCCGGAGCCAGGGGCGGTCGGACCACTGCGCATCGAACCTGCGACGAACGCCTCGGGACTGCGTGCGGTCGCGCCTTGCCGCGCAGGCTCGGCCGCGATGACGGCCTCGCGGACGTCGGCTCGGCCTGAACGGCTCTCTCGTCTCCGCGTGCCACGACGGCTGCGGCGGGCAGCCCGAGCGGGGTCACGACACGCGGCAGCCCGCCCCGGCCACGAAGACGCCCCGCAGTCGGTGTGCAGAACGGACTAGACTCCCAGTCTTCGCCCCTGGAGGCACCGTGATGCTGTCCTTGCTGCTCTCTCTGGTGGTCGCCTCTTCAGCCCGAGCGGAGACCATCCAGGTCACCACGACGGATCCGGCGATCAACGCGGAGATCTCGCAGGGCGTCGTGGCGGACTGCGACTCCGAGGCCCCGGCCGACACGCTCACCTTGGAGCTGCTCTGTCCGGACGGGAGCGGGGGGCACACGAGTCCCTGTGATGCACCGGACATCTCGCTCGCCGAGGCCATCTGCGCGGCGAATGCCTCGCCGGGCCAGGACACCATCGTCCTGCAAGCCGGCGCGACCTATACCCTCACCGAGGCCCACAACTCCTGGCTCGGCTACAACGCACTGCCCTTCATCACCAGCGACATCACCATCGTCGGTGAGGGCGCTACCATCGAGCGCGACGCCAGCGCGCCGGACTTCCGCCTGTTCGCCGTCTCGGGGGCATACACCGAGTACGCCGCACCCACCGTCGGCCAGACGGCGCCCTTCGGCTCCCTCACGCTGTCGGATCTCACCCTGCGCGACGGGTCCGCGAAGGGCGGCTCCGGCGGGTACGCGGCGGGTGGCGGTGCGGGCTTGGGCGGTGCCATCTTCTCGATGGGTGACCTCACGCTCGTTCGGGTGTCCCTGCTCGACAACACCGCCCAGGGCGGTTCGGCGCACCTCACCGCCTTTGGCAACCTGGGGGGCGGAGGCCTGGCGGGCAGCGGGGCCGACTATGGCGGCGGGGGGTTCGGCACGCCGGTGGATGCGGTGAGCCATCCGAACTCCGGCCAGGGCGGCGGCTTCGGAGCCGCCCAGAGCCCTGGCGCGTACCCCCACGGGCGGTTCGCCACGGGCGGCGCGAGCCAGTCCCTCACCGACACCGTCGCCTACCGCGGCGGCTTCGGGGCGGGCGGCGCGACGAACTGGTACCGCTATCCCGCGACCACGGGCGGCTTCGGCGGCGGAGGCGCGGCCGGAGGGGGCTCCACGTTCGCGGGCGGGCAGAGCTCCATCGACGCCAGCACCGGCGGCTGGGGCGGCGATGCGTACGGCGGTGCCGTGTTCCACATGGACGGCACCCTGCGCATGGAGAACTGCACCGTCGCCGGAAACCGGGCGCTCGGAGGCGTCACCGCTCGCCCCACGCTGACGAGTGGCAGCAGCTGGGCCGGTGGAGTGGCCGTCCTCAACGGCACGGCCCACATCGCCCTGTCCACCTTCGCGCACAACGAGGCCGACGCGACCTCGGACCTGCTGGTGCGCAACCTCACCACAGCACCCCCCGCGGCCGTGGGCGGCACGCAGAGCTGTTTCCTGTACGACGGCTACGCCCCGGTCTGCACGCCAACGACGTCGGCGGTCGAGGTCACGCGCTCGGTATTCGCGAGCGACGGTCTCGAGGGTCCGGTGCGGAGTGCGGTCCTGGCCAACCTCACCGGCTCGGGCAACCTGGTGTCGGCTGCGTCCGCGTCCCTGCCGCAGGACTTCACCCTCGTCGACGCAAGCTTCAGCGTCCTGGACGCGGGCGACTTCGGCGGGCAGTCCTTCACCATCCCGCTGCCCGTGGACCAACCCGTCGCCCCGGGCGACTGCCTCGGACTCGACGGCCTCGTGGCGACCGACCAACGTGGGCGGGAACGGCCCGCCACCGACTGCGACCCGGGAGCCTACCAGCGTCCAGCGAGCTGTTCGCTCGACACCGAGTGTGAGGTGGGCGCGTGCGTCGAGGGCGTCTGCTGCACGGGCTGCGACGGTCTGGACGCGGGCTGTGCCGTGTGCACGGAGGCGAACGGCGCCATCGCCGAGGGCATCTGCACCGTAGCCGAGGCCGGTTCGCCCTGCGGTGACGCGGGCACCCAGTGCGTGGTTCAGGACACGTGCGACGCCGGCGGCCTGTGTGTCGACCAGGGCTTCGAGGCCGACGGTACGGCCTGCGACGACGACCTGTGGTGCACCGCAGAGGACAGCTGCTCCGCCGGAGCCTGCATCGGCGCTGGCGAAGCGTGCGCCGCCGACGAGACCTGCATCGAGGCGACGGACTCCTGCTCCGTGAACTGCGGGGATGGCGAGATCACGGACGGCGAGGAGTGCGACGACGGCGAGGCGAACTCGGACTACATCCACGACGCCTGTCGCTCGGACTGCACGCTTCCGCGCTGTGGTGACGGCATCGTCGACAGCGGTGAGCAGTGCGACGGCGGCTACCCCGAGGTCCCGTGCGCCCCGGACTGCACGATCATCTTCCCCGACCCGCCCGAGGACACGGGCACGGCCGACTCCGGCGGCTCGACGCGTGATGGCTGTGGCTGCACGCACATGGCTTCCCCGCCCGGTGGAGCCGCGCTCTGGTTGGTGTTCTTGCCGCACGTTCTTCGCCGCCGCTCGTGCACGGACGACTCCTCTCGCCCGCAGACCCGACCTCCATGACCGGCCGCCGCAACACAGAGCGTTGGCAGTGGCGGCCGCCGACAATCTCCCGCGTGCGGCGATCTTCCGTGCTGCGCCACGGCGTGGTCCAGGGTCTGCGCCGTCGAGCCTTCTGGCTCGCTCTACGCCGGCCGGAGTCTTCGGGGACGCCGTGCCGAGGGTGTGGTAGGGTCACCGTGAGGTGAGCCGTGGCCGCGCTCGAGTTTCCAACCGTGCACCGACCGCTTTCGCGACGCGGGCACGTTGTTGCGACGAGCCTCCTCAGGCTTCTCACCGCATCGTTCCTCGGCGCGTGTCATCCGGGCGCGTTCCCGGGGGGCTGCGGGCCCTTGTCCTCCGAGCTGGACGCGCTCGACGAGTATCTGGCCACCCATGAGCTCTGTCCCGCGGACTTCGTGCCGGACTACGAGAGACCGGACTGCATCACCAGCGCGAGGCGCTGCACGTCCGAGCAATACGGTGACGTGATCATTCTGGACCGTCAGGGCGAACTGGAGGGCTCGAGCAGCGTCTACCGGGAATCCAACGGCAGGCGCGTGTATTCGAACAGAGACACCGAGGGTGAGGGGTCGTGCGCGGGCCGCCGTCCGGGGAGTCTGAGTGACTGCACCGACTTCGTCTGGTGAGCCGACGGCGCGACATGCCGTGTTCGCCCGAGACTCCGAATTCGGCGCTTGGGTCTCTCCTCGAGCGAGTCGCCGCACGCGCCCAGCTTCGGCATCAGGACCGCTGTCGGTACCTCGCCTCCAAACCGGCGCCAGCGCGGGCGCACCAGGTCTCGCTGGGGCGTGATGAGCGCAAGCCCTTCCCCGCACCCGAAGGGTGGCAGCCTACCGCCAGCTTCGGCTGCGACCGCGCCAAGCACGGAGGCCGCCGAAGGTGGCCGGTCGGCCGTCGCCAGCCACGTCAGGCAGGGCGAGGGCGTTCCGATGCCTTGATCCGCTCGGAACCCCGAAGCCGTCGAACCTACTCAAATACGAAGACGCGGTGGCTGAACCAGGGGTCAGTCGTGCTCGTAGGCTCCGATGGACCAACCCTCGGCGTTGCCCGTCGTGGGGGAGCAGTCGAGGAATGCGGTCCGGTCTGCTCCCTCGACGTCCGGACTGGCTCCGTGGGTGCTGGAACCTCCCTGGCGGAGACTGCACGGAGAGCTTCCCGTGAGGTGGTAGTCCCCACCGCCGTACGCGTCCCACCGAACGAACTCGGGCTTGCCGGTCACCGTGCCGATGAGCGCTCCGTTCCTGTCCGAGAGCGGAGTGAGGCACGCATAGAGCCCGTTGTCGACCCCGGCGATGGTTGCGTCGGACTCGATCCCGATGGTGGCGCCACCTCGGCAGTCGATGAGGTTGTTCGAGATGCGTCCCGGCGTACGGCCTGTGTGTGACACCACCGGTGGCCTCCAGCCCCCCAGTTCTGGCGCCAGAAAGACCACGGTGTTCCCGACGAAATCCAGACCGCTCGTCCCGCCGTTCAGGTTCAACGACGCATGGGTGTGCTCGAAGACGTTGTTGTGGATCGTCGAGTCGCCCACCTCGGAGAAGACGAACCCGTTTCCACTGTAGGTGTTTCGGTGAAAGGCGGTCTCGCCCGTGATGTAGGAGGTGTCCGTACTGACGAGCACGTTGTCTTCGACGACTCCGCCACCGCTTACGACCTCGAGAGCGGAGAAGCCAGTGACCGTGTTCCGCCTCATCGTGAGGTTCGACCCTTCGAACGAGTAGATGGCGGTGCGTTGCTGCGTGGCCTCCACCCGGTTGTCCTCCCACACCCGGGGCACGGCGGCATTGGTCCCGGCACCCTCGACAATGGCGATCCAGTCGTCTGCTCGGAGGGTGTTGCCGCGAAGGAACAGGGCAGCGTCGGCTTGGGTACGAAGAGCGCTCTGTTGGGTGCAGAGCAGGCTCAGCCCATCGAACAGCGTGTGCTCCGAGAACCCCGCGGCGACTCGAGCGGCGGCGTTCTTCCGGTCTCCGCGAAAGTTCGAGGGGGTGTTCTCAGGGTCGCGGGTGGCGAAGTCCGAGGCATACCCACCCGCGATCGAAACGCCGGGTCGCACCACGAAGTTGAAGTACTCGCCAGCCGCCACCACGACGAGAGCAGGCTCCAGCGCATATGCGGTGTCGAAGTTCCTGTAGGGGTTGGTCCGGGAGCCATCTCCGCCCGAGGTGTTGGAGCGGTCGACGTACAGGGTGTCCTGGTCGTCGAACACGTCCGCAGTCCACGTCCCCGCAGAGGCGTTCCCCGAGAGGTCCGTGACCTCGAACTCCAGAGTCTGGTCCTGCCCAAGCGGGAGGTCGCTGGACCAGCTGATGGTCACCGTGTTGCCCGAGATGCTGTAGGTGGCGCCGCTGGACAGGGCACCGGACAGCGTGATGGTGCCGATGTCCTCGTCGAAGACGAGCACGACGTCGTCGGTGTCCACTGCGATCCGGAGGGGCCACGCCTCGGTGAGGCTGGGAGCTTGAGTATCTCCGACATCCGTGTCCGTGTCCGAGTCGGTGTCCGTGTCGGTGTCGGTGTCGGTGTCCGTGTCCGTGTCCGTGTCGGTGTCCGAGTCGGTGTCCGTGTCGGTGTCCGTGTCCGTGTCGGTGTCCGTGTCGGTGTCCGAGTCCGAGTCCGTGTCCGAGTCCGTGTCCGTGTCCGTGTCCGTGTCCGTGTCCGTGTCGGTGTCCGCGTCAGCGTCCACATCGGTGTCGGCGTCCGCATCCGTGTCGGTGTCCGCATCCGCCGTGTCGGTGGGATCGTCCCCGCACACGCCCGTTTCGGGGCAGTCGGTGGTGGCAGGGCCACATGCCATCGAGAATACAAGGAGCCAGTTCCGCAAAAACACCCCTAGGAGGGGCCGAGGATAGCACGGCCCCCGCCGGTCCGAGGGCGACGCTGGACCGCTGGAGGTGGCGCCCACCAAGCCCTTCCACATCACCCGGGGGCTGCGGCCGAACGCAAGGTTCGACTGCCACCGCGCGAAGCGTGGGGGACACCTCAGGCGGGCGGTTGTAGTCGCAACCCACGGTCCCACTCGATCTCGAGGGTGGCGTTCGTCGGTGCGGTGCACTCGGACGGTGCGTACCGGCGTCGACCCAGTCGGGGACGGTGCCTGGGGATGCGAACCCGAGGCGCCATTGGTCGTCCCAGTTCGACGCGCCGAAGACCTTGCGAATCAAAGGCCCAACGCCGGCTTGGTCTGCGGCCGCGCCCGAAGGGTGCGGCAGGCCGCGCAGCGGCCGCTCGCCAGACGCAAGCATCGTTTGGCTTCCGCGGGAGAGCCCCTGCACCCGAAAGGAACCCCGCGCGATCGGCCGATGCGGCTGTCAGGTGAACCTGCGCTGGAGGTTCCGCATGCGGCCGCATCGTCAGCCGCCGGTCTTCCGTGCCGAAGTTGCGGACCGCACCGTTCATGGGCTCCGTCGCCCGGGGCTGCCAATATTTGTCCCGCCACATCACCGCAGGATTGCACTGCCAGCACTGCCGCTGAAAGTGGCACCCGCCTCCCCCGATGGGTGTGGGAATATGTGCGTATTCAGGAGACTTCCAAATGCGGCTCGTTCCTCAAGTCCTCACGCTCGGCCTGCTGTCGTCTCTTCTGCTTCCCGGATGCAACGGCTCGGAACCGGAGGACTCGGGATCCGAAGAAACCGACACCGATACCGACACCGACACCGACACCGACACCGACGCCGACACGGACACGGACACCGACACCGACACCGACGCTGATCCGGTGGGTACGGTCGTCGTGACGGTGGCCGACCCGACCGGGGCCGGGATCGACGGCGTGGGCCTCACCCTGGGAAGCTTCACCGGCACGACCGCGTCGGGTAGCTACACCTTCGATCAGGTTCCGCGAGACGAGACCTTCATCGTTACCGCCTCCAGTCCCGGAGAGATCGACCTCCACGCACAGGTGGCGGTCCCCGGTGGAGGGACCACCGAGGTGCGCCTGGTTCGACCGGATACGGCCAGCTCGACCTTCACCCCGAACGGCTCCGAACAGACGGTCACCGTCGGCAACCTCAGCCTCGTGGTCGGGTCGAGTGTGGGCTTCGTGGATGCGTCCAACACCGCGTACACCGGAGAGATCGAGGTCGTCTATGCCTCCGAGCTCGCCATCGACGAACAACCTTCGGCGGTGGACATCGACTCCAACGGCGCCCCGATGCAGGTCCCGCCCATCCTGACGACCTTCGAGGTCACGCTGTTCGGGACGAGCGGTCAGCGGCTCCAGCCCACCGCCCCGGTGACCCTCCGCATGCCGGTCCAGCTGGTGGACCCCGACTCGCCCGTGGAGCTCGAGTCGTACGACCCGAGCGCGGCGGGCTGGGTCAGTGAGGCGACGGCCACCTACGCAAACGGCGTGGCCGAAGCGCAGATCGACCACTTCACATACTGGCGGTTCTACAACGGCGTCCGACGGTGGCTCGGCGGCATCATTGTCAGCATCGCGAACGGCCCGCCGTCGTCGGTCGAGTGGGAGTGCAACGATCCCGTACAGGGCATCCAGGTGGGTGGACCGGTCGGACCCGCGGACTACTTCTGCGCCATGGCGATCCAGGGCAGCGAGTGCACGGTGACCGTCGACAACAAGCAGGTGGCGGACCTCACCATCCAGAACGGCTGCGTCTGCAACTGGTCCAACCAGCAGTGCCAGGTCGTGCGGGTGGATCTGAACGCGCTTCCCGAATGTGGGAACGGCCTGGTCGAGACCGGTGAGTACTGTGACGACGGCAACACGCAGGTCGGGGATGGCTGCGACGCCGACTGCCAGCTCGAGGACTGTCGCATCGAGTGGTCCGGCACCATCGGCAACGTGGCCCGTTCCGTGAGCCAGCGGGCGACCTGTGACCTCTGGGTGGACGCCAACGGGGACGCGGTCAGCCTGGTGGTGCACGATGCGCTCTGGGACCACGACTTTGCCCCTCGGCGTCACGACGACTGGACGACCTATGTGAACGCCGACTCTGGCACCGTACTCGCGGCGTTCCCCTTCGCCGGCCCGTACGCAGTCGCCACCGGCACGCCGGCTGCGGGTCCGGGAACGACGGTTGCGGGCGCGGGCTACACCGTGGCGTTTGCTCATGCCACGGCCGCGCTGTCCGTCGACGCTGTCGACACGACCGCGGAGTTCATCGACTTCTCGGCGACGCTGCCGCTGGACAGGGCGGCGGCGAGCTTCCCGCCCGGTGAGCTGGATGCGACCCACGATACCGTCGACTTCGAGCTGACCGGCCTCACCGACCCGTCGTCCACAGCTCGGGTGTACGGCCGATACCGCACCAGGACCCTTGCGACGGCCTGTGACAGCCACGAGTACGTCGGCGCTTCCGCCGGGGGCTGTCCCTGCTTCGCGGCGGCTGATGTCGAGTGCATCATGGATGACTTCGAGCCAGACGGAACGACGTCGACCCGGGTCTGGACCTTCGATACCTACACCGGCACCACCTACGAGCTCGAGCAGCTGAGCATGCAGGGTGGGGGAGGGGGCGCCTCGGCGACGGTCTGGACGTACACCAACGACCCGACCAACTCGTACTGCACGGCGACCGGTTGGGGAGACGCGGACTCCCGTCGCGCGGGCTTCTCCGCGGAGGTGCAGCTCGATGCCACCCAGCTGGCGGCGTGTCGGACCGAGATGGCCACGGCGGGCGCGAACCTGAGCCTCAGCAGAACGGATACGACCAACCCATAGGGACGAAGTCAGGTCGCTCTAGGGAGCAGCGTTTCGGTCGCCTCTTCTCGCCGGTGACGGCGTATCGGCGTGCCTACACCGACGCGCCGACCTACTGCGCCGAGTACACCCCGTTGCTGAACGCGATGGTCTCAGTCACGCACGCCAGCCCCCTCTGGCCGGCAGTCGCGGTGCGTTCGAGCCACTCCGGGTGCCGACGACGCCAACGGCGAAACCGGCGGACAGGTCGGAGATGCCGCGCTCGACCATCTCATCGGGTACGGATCGTGCCCGTGTCGGGCACGCCAGACCCGCCGCGAGGAGAGGCTCGCGACCCCTGGGGCGGCTGCGCGCCAGTCGAAACCTCTCCCTGTCCCGCGCCGAAGTTTCATGCGAGCGGATGCGTCACCGATCGTTGGCGCGTGTACACGATCGTCCACACCCCTCACGTGCGGAGCTCCGCCGAATCTGCCTCTACGAGGGCTCCAGCACTGGCACACCGTTTGCGTGGCCTGTTTGAGCCCACGGGCCGAAGGAGGACAGATGAGCGACCAGAGGGACCAAACGTGCGCCGAACGTTGGAACACGACACGGTACCGCCGCGCGGTGATCAGCCCACTCGTGTTCGCGGGGTTGATGGCGTGCATGGCGGCGCCGACCTCGGAGATTGATCTTCGAGAGGGGAATGAGCCTGGAGAGTGCACCGATGACGCGGACAACGACTCTGACGGGCTCTTCGACTGCGACGATCCCGACTGCGCAGGAGCGGTGGCGTGCGAGGAACTCGACATCTGTGCGGCGCTGGAGTTCGATGGTTTCGATGATCACGTCGAGGTGTCAGACCACCCCGCGCTGCGGCTGGATACCGGGGCGCCGTTCACCGTCGAGGCGTGGATGTGGTGGGACGGCAGGTCCAAGGTGAATATTGTTCGCAAGGGATCCCATCCCTCCGCCGGATGGAATCTCCGCATCAACGTGATGAACACCCTCTCGTTCCTCACGTGCACGGACTGCGGCACCATCCAGGAAGGAGCTCTGTCGGGTGGCCGAGAGCTTCCGACAGATCGATGGGTTCACGTCGCAGCCACGTTCGACGGCGAGTTCACTCGGTTGTGGGTCGACGGTCAGCCTGACTCCGCGGCGGACATCGGGGTTCCGACGACGGACACCGTACCGCTGGCCTTCGCAGAGGGGGTCGATGGATTCCGGTTTGGTGGTCTGCTTGACGAGGTTCGTATCTCGTCCGTGGTTCGCTACGACGAGTCCTTCGTGCCAGCGGCGTCGCTGCGGCACGACGACTACACCATTGGGAAATGGAGCTTCTCCGAGGCGAGCGGGACTGCCAGCTACGATGAATCGGGCAACGGTTACCACGGGACGCTGCACGGAGCGGGGAGGGTCGAAGACTGCTCATCTTCGAACGGAGAGTAGGGCCGCCGCCTGGCCGCTCCGCTCGATTCCGGTCGTGGAACGGCATATCCCACGCCCACGGTGGCTACGCTGGGCTCCAATCGACGCTGGGGATTCTGGCCAGGTGAGGACCGCATGGCCGCGCGCCAGCGCTGCATGCACGGCGTACCCGCCCTCGCCCGCCGACCTGCGCTGACGCACTTCCGCCGCTCGACGGCATCTCGAGGCCGCTGCACCGCTGGATCCGCCAACCAAGCCTTTCCACATCACCCGAAGGGTGGAAGCCTAACGCAAGGTTCGACTGCGACCGCGCGAAGCGCGGAGGACGCCGCAGGCGGCCGTTCGGCAGTCGCAACCAACGTTAGGCCAGTGGAGAGCAGAGGGTGCACCACGCCGCCACGGTCTTGTGTATGCACTCCTCAACCTGACCGGTGGCAACTCGGCCGCGGGCTTGGCGTTCCGAGCGACCCGGGATGGGGGCGTGGCATCCCTCACAAAGGTGACCACGCAGCGGCCAAGCAGTGTCACAGTATTCACAGTAGTCGACACCTGCCCCAGAGGGGACGAACACGGCGACGCGGGTAGCTTTGTGCGCGCTGTTCGCCTTGACCGTGTCGAGAGACACGAGGTTGCGAGAGCCAGAAACGCGTGGACTCGACGAGTGTTTGGCAACCCGCCGTTTCCACTCTGGACCACCACCTCCGCGATGGCGATAGATCGAGGCGATGTGGTGCCAGGGATCAAACCAGTCTTGACCTGTTCCAGAGCGGACCCGCATGACCCAGTGTCCGCCAGGGGATTCTGCAAACCACAGCAGCGTCCCGACGGGAGCGTCCGGCGGTTCGATGACGGCCCTCTGATAGCGATGACCGAATGAGGCAAAAATGCGAATAATCGCGTCCGGATCGGTCTTGTGGCTGCTGATAGTGCTTCCAGTGAGCTGCTTGCTACGCGACTTCAGCCGCCGGTAGGCATCGTCGTGCTGCACAACCCGGTTTTCCTTTACGGCTGTGAGCACGGCCAGACATGCCGCGTGACATCCCCCCATGTCCGTGCGCTGTCGCGCGGCGGCAGCTACTGCTTCAAGTGCTTTCGCGTTGAGCCGTCGCACAGGATGCTCGTCAGCCATCTGCCCCCCTGCCTGTAGAAACCGTAGCAGCGATTTGGTTGAAGGCGCGGCATGAGCACAGAGTGAAGCGGAAGGTGCTGTCCGGCGCGAGGGTGTTGGCCGATGCGAGGACGCGCATGTCGGCGCGACCGCGCTGCGTGTCCGGAGGGTCCGCCCTCACAAGCCGACGTGCGCTGAGCAGTTCGCCCGCGAGCACCGCCTGGAGGCCCTGGCGACGTTCGACCCTCGCCCTTGCGAATCAAAGGCCTAACGCGAGGTTCGACTGCGACCGCGCGAAGCGCGGAGGACGCCGCATGCGGCCGGCCGACAGTCGCAACCAACGTTAGGCACGGGCGCTAGATCTCCGACACCTCGGAGGTGTCGCGCAACGGCCGCATCGACCTTGCCCGCAGCCAGGCTGGCGGCAGCACGATCTGCCTGGAGCACCGCGAAGAGAGCATCCGAACGCATCCACGGGAGCCGGGCCGCACCCACTGCGCGCCCCGTCAACTCCTGGCTCCTGCTGGGGAACCAAACTTCCCCTATGCTCACCAAAACGGAGGCTCCATGCACGACTTCGTCATGGCACTCGGCGGCGGCTTGCTCATGGGCGTCGCAGCGGCGGCACTGTACGTCCTCAACGGCCGCATTCTCGGGATTAGCGGCGTCCTAGGCGGTGCTCTGAAAGTACGGTCGCCGGATGCCAGTTGGAGGTGGGCCTTCGTGGCGGGAATGCTTTCAGCTGGCATCGTCGCGCTTCTCGTTCTGCCCGGGGCCTTCGAGAACACCATCGAGCGTTCCGTGGGCGCGTGCATGACAGCTGGTGCACTGGTCGGCGTCGGTACGCAGCTCGGTTCCGGCTGCACCTCAGGTCATGGCATCTGCGGAATCGGGCGCCTCTCGAAGCGCTCCATCGTGGCCACTTTGACATTCATGACGTCTGGGGCCCTCACCGTGACGTTCATCCGGGTCTTCATGGACGGGAGGGTCTGATGTACAAGGCGTCGGCATTCGTCGCGGGCTTGATGTTCGGCCTCGGCCTCGCAATCTCAGGGATGACCCAACCCGGAAAGGTGGTGGCCTTCTTGGACGTGTCCGGTGCTTGGGACCCGTCACTCGCCTTCGTCATGGGCGGAGCGCTGCTCATCTTCGGCCCCACCTACTACCTGGTGAGCCGCCGCAGGGAGGCGCCGATACTCGCCTTACAGTTCGATATGCCCAAGGCAACGCAGGTGACGCCCCAGCTGTTGGGCGGCGCAACCGTGTTCGGTGTGGGTTGGGGACTTGCGGGCTTTTGCCCTGGAACAGCCATCACGTCGCTTCCCACCCTCGGAGTCGAGGTGTTCGCGCTGGTTTTTGGCGTGCTCATTGGGATTCTGGTGACATGGGGAGCCCAAAAGGCCCTGGCGGAAGATGGCTCCAAGGTGCACCCGCAGGCCGATTTTTAGTCTGCGTGCGGCTCGCTGACATCGTGTGCTGGATGCACTTCGATCGGGCCCACGGCGGCCGTCGCCCGAATCCGGCACTCGCTAGCCCCGCCCAGGCGCATCCCCGCACGTCTGCGGCGCAGCGCTGCGTGCGTCGCGCTGTCCCGGCCAACCGCCGACCGGCGACGAACCCCTTCCGCGCTCAACCGGCACTTCGACGCCGCTGCACCGCTCAACCCGCTACCTGGGCCCTTCTATAGCACCCGGAGGGTGTCGGCCTAACGCCAGGTTCGACTGCGACCGCGCGAAGCGCGGAGGCCGCCGTAGGCGGCCGTTCGGCAGTCGCAACCAACGTTAGGCGTCGGCCGTCGACACGTGGTTCAGACGCTCGAGGGCTGCGCGGGCATTTGGCCGCTGTCCAGAAGGCGTCTCCGGATGTCGGCGTTGAACTGCTCCACCCATTCCCCAGCTCGTTCCGCCATTCCGGAGGGAACCCAGCCGGCAAGAAGCTCCTCGGGGCTGTCCTGGTACTTCGAAGCAGTGAACTGATGCAGGACCACTGCAATCCCATCGAAACCCACCTCCTCGGCGGAGAAAGGCTCAAGACGGAAATGCGTATCTGGGCAAAGCCCCATCCAATACGCGAACCGGAAGACGGGATCGCGCTTGTGAAGGCCTACCTGGCCCAGGTAGCGGCTGTCTTCGGTCTCGCGAATTCCCTCGATGACAAAGGCCGCCGCGGGCTCTTCGGCGAAGAAGGCAGCGAGCTTGGAAGTGTCGATGATCAAGTAGACGCCTGCTGTGTCGCCTCGGCCTCAAGGGCCGGCATGTAGAATCGCAAGTTGCCACTGGCCTCAGGTAGCTCGATGCCTACCTGCGCCGGGAACGTGGCACAGTTCGCGAGATTCTCCCCCTTCACCATCTTGCCGTCCGGTCCCGGTTTATCTGTGAACCACTGGCCGTCCACGGCGTTCTTGAGCGGGAACGAGTAGTACACGCCGTGGGCTCCCGGTGCCTGTCCAGCCATGCCCTCCAGGCGTTGCTTGAGGTCGGCGTGCGCGTCCGTCTCGATGGGTCGCTTCACGCTCACCACGTTGGTGTTCCACCCATGCTCACGATGGTACTGGTCCGCCATGTCGAAGATTGGCTTGTCATCCGCAACCCGACCAGGGAAGCAGGCTCCCTGGTAGAGAGCATCGATTCCAGCGTGGAGCGGCATGCCGGCGGGGAATTCGGGGGTGAGGCCGAAAATCGTGCTCCCGCCATCTACGGAAACACCAACGTGACCGGCAATCAGGAGGTGGTGGCTCACCCGGACCTTGTCGATTTCAGCGCGCCTGGGGTCACCCTCCGGGATGTCCTTCACGCTGACCCCATCGACCTCGCGGACCCCCCGGAAGCCAAACAGCTCGAGCTGCGGAGGAGAGCCCTCTTCTACAGAGCCCGCCTTGGCTGGCTTGCCGCTCGGCGACAGCATTTGGCTCTGCGCAGAGGCCACACCAGGACCATTGTCCTTCGCGCTGGAAGTCGAAGGCGTCGTCGGCGTAGGGCCTTGGGCGGGACGTCGAGTTTGTCCTGGCATCACATGCTCCGCGGTGAGGAGTTCCGAGGATGAACCTACGCTACCACGAGCTCACGGTAATCGCCGAACCCAATTTGAAACCCGCCATCAGGACGAGCCTAACGCAAGGTTCGACTGCGACCGCGCGAAGCGCGGAGGACGCCGCCAGGCGGCCGGTCGGCAGTCGCAACCAACGTTAGGCTTGGTCGGAGACCACTCTTGGCGGAACCTGAGCGCTCGGATCGCCCAGCCGGGGGCTCCCGCCGGCGACGGCGACCGTGGCTGGACACCGTGGATCGCAACCGCGTTTGGGCTGAAACGCGAAGCTGGATGGACGTAGCCCCCGAGATCGGAAGCGGAGGTGGACTAAAGGCACTGGGGTTCCCAAACAACGCCGTTGCACCCACCACTCTGCGATGATGGTGGGAAGTACGGATCATTCGTTCCGGGGCCCTCCGAGTTGCATAGAATGTTCCCGGTTGAGATCTCCGACACCTCGATCAAGTCATTTACCACAACTCCGTTCTCGTTCGTGCATTCGCAGATCAGTCCGGCGCAGCCCCTGGTATGAACGGCCTGCTGAGCATGGAGGGGACTGCAGGAAGTGTAGCCTGGCTGGGTGCCGTTCAGATCACTCGAAGCGCTATTGTGGCACGTCGTCGCGAGCGACGCGCACGTCAGGGCGTCTTCCGCAGTCAACGAGCAACCGTAGAGGAATTGGCCGAAGAACCACCGATCTTCTTTCAGCGGCGCAGGGTCGGACGGGCTTGAATCAACCACCGCCAGTACACGCTCTCCGATGACGGTGAAGAGCGATGCGAGGTGGGCTTCGTAGAGACCGGAAACATCGTTGGATGCGACCTGGCCGAGTTGAGGACACTTGACAGCCCGCTTCGAGAACTGACAGGTCCGAGTCTTCGTCAAGTCAGGATCCGCGATGGAGACTGATACCACCTTCGCCGAAAACGAGTCAGCACGATTCATTTTGTACGTAATCCAACCATCTTCCGGAACCTCAATCGAGGTGTCAAACACAGGCTCCAAGGCGTACCCGACCTGCCCCATGTTACATGTGGTCATCACCATAACGAAACCCAGCTTCTTCATCATTCCTCCGTGGCGCAGGATGCGAGAAAACATACCACACGAGCGCAACTCAATGCCCGGTAGATATTGGTGGGGGCCGGTATTGATGCTCGCCTCGATAGGATTCGTGTCCGTGGTGGCGACATTGACCTGCGGTGTCGCGCAGGAAGTGGAGCCGCGCACCCCCACAATTGTCTCGATCAGAGCCGAAAGTGGCTCGGCTGGGACGTCCGGCGACGGAGCCGAGAGGGGGGCGCGAACCTTGGACGATGAACCCGGTCCGCAACAACTCGTGTTCTACGAGGCTGTGGGGGGTGCGGTAGCAGAGGCGGAACATGAGTGCGGCACCAGGGTCGGGCTGGCCTGCGCCCGTGATGTTTGTGCGTGGGCAGGCGGTGCAGAGCCCATTTGGCGTCCATGGACTCGGCGACCATCACTGCTCTTCCAAGAGCTCCTCGCCTCGCAACTCGACACCTCCAGTCCCTGCGCTCGTGCGACAGCGAGTCTTCGTCCGCAATACACCAGAGCTGATCCGACAGGAATCCGTTGCCTGGCGATGAGCCGACATGACCACGGAAAGGATGCAGCTGTCATCCGGGAGATGGTCGATGCAGCATGTGCGAGGGCCGTAGAAGAAGTTCGCGACTAGGCCGAAGCCTTCGTCCTGGGCTCGATGGGCAGATACCGGGCGTACTCGGTGAAGTGGAGGCGGCAGTCGCCGAGTAGGTCCGCATACATCTACTGGCCGTCAAGGCCCGCGGACGGGGGCACAACAGCCATCTGCCAAGGGCGAATCATACGGAACTCGATACCGACGGATTTCGCAGATATGCCGCGAGGCTTACAGCGTATCCGCGAGGCGGCCCGCCTGTTC
>SBGP01000033.1 GCA_006226595.1 Deltaproteobacteria bacterium | reverse complement strand
GAGCCCGCCCCCGCCGAGCCGGCCCCGACCGAGAAGCCCGCGCCGAAGCCCACTCCCAAGGCCAAGAAGCCCGCGAAGGCCAAGAAGCCCGCCCCCGCCGAGGCCCCCGCCGCCGAGCCGGCCGCGTCGCTGACCGCCGCGGACGTGCGCGCCGATCTGCTCGACGCCTGGCTGGGCCGCCTCGCCACCCAGCTCGACACCCTGCTGGACAAGGCTGGCGTTCCCGCCGATCGCCGCGAGAGCTACGCCAAGGGCCAGGCCGACGGCGACGCCGAGAAGCGCGCGCGCAGCGGACGCCACTGGACCCCGCGCCTGCGCACCCCGCTCAAGTCCGCGAAGGACGGCAGCCCGAAGGCCGTGGCTCGCGGGCTGATCTCCGATGCGCACAACACCTACGGTGCGGTGGTGCAGGCCTTCGAAGACGGCGAGGGCATGGAGGCGGCCGTCGCCGACCTCGGCAACCTCATCCCGCACGTCGCCGGAACGGTGGCGGCCTGGGGCGACAAGCCCAAGCAGGCACACCGCGACGACGCCCTCGCCGCCGAGCTCCGCAAGGAAGCCCAGGCGTGACCCAACGCCCGGTGGCCATGGGTATCGGCGCCATCGGATGCGGTGGGGTCGCGGCGTTGGTCGCGCTGCCGCTCACTCCGTTCATCACGATGATGGCCGGGTGGGCCTCCTACGAAGCGGGCCTGCATCGCGTGAAGGGCGACGATTTTGTTTTTCTGAGCGCGGGGGCCACGGCGCTCACCGTGCCCGCAGTGGGATTTCTCGGGGCATTGATCGGCCTCGGAATCGGATTTGCGCTGACCGGAGGGTCCGAGGCCGAATAGCGAAACGCAAGGAGCTTGCCCCGCGGAGCAAGCCTTGCGGTAGCATGACAACATGCGCCACGGAACCTGGATCCTTCTCTCGCTTCTGAGCACCAGCGCCCTTGCCGACCCCGGCGAGACGGACGCGACCGATGCGCCTGTCGAGAGCGCTGAGGAGGCGACTGCCCCGGCTTCCGACTCCGAGGAAGCTCCCGCGCCGGACGCCGCCGAGGCGCCCGCCCCCGACGCGCCCGCCGCAGACGCACCGCGCGAAAGCGCCACGTCGGAAGAGGCCGAAGCCGCCACCGAGGAATCCGCGGAGGCACCGCCCACGGACGACGCGGTCGAGGACGAGCCGGCCGAGGACGAGCCGGCCGAGGAAGCCGCCGAAGCCCCTGCTCCGCCCATGCCGACGAGCGCGCCCGCGCCGGAGCCCAAGGTGGCGCACGGGACCACGCCCGCAGAGAAGGTGGGCCGTCCGCCGAACAAGCCTCTGCTGTACGCGGCCGCCGGCCTCGGGGCCGCGACGGTCGTGACCTACGGGCTGGCCGCCGCCAGCTACAACGACACCTTCCGGGAGCAAAACCGGGACTACGAGAACTTCCCGACCGCTCGCAAGCGCACCAACGCCCTCACCGCGGTCAGCGGTGGCCTGGCGATCGCCACCCTCGGGGTCGGCACCACCGCGTTCATCGTCGGAGAGTTCTGATGCGCTCGGAACTGCTTCTCCTCGCCCTGCTCGCCGGCTGCACCTGGATCACCGACGAGCGCGCCTCCGACTTCTACGACCTCGATGGGGACGGCGTGCCGTGGCCGGAAGACTGCGACGACAACGACTTCCTCGTCCAGCGGTGTGACACGGCCGAGGCCGACACCGACACCGATACCGACGCGGACACCGACACGGATGCGGACGCCGACACCGACGCGGACGCCGATACGGATGCGGACGCCGACACGGACGCCGACGCCGACACGGACGCCGATGCGGACACGGACGCCGATGCGGACACCGACACCGACGCGGACACCGACACCGACGCGGACACCGACACCGACGCAGATACCGACACCGACGCGGATACCGACACCGACGCAGATACCGACACCGACGCCGATACCGACACCGACGCGGACACGGATGCGGACGCCGATACCGACGCGGACGCCGATACCGATGCCGACGCCGATACCGATGCCGACGCCGATACCGACGCGGACGCCGATACCGACGCGGACGCCGATACCGACGCGGACGCCGATACCGATGCGGACGCCGATACCGATGCAGACGCCGATACCGATGCGGACGCCGACACGGACACGGACGCCGACACGGATACCGACACCGACACCGACACGAACCCGCCTGCCGGCCGGGACCTGTGGCTGAACGAGCTGCTCATCGACCCCTCGAGCCTCGACAGCAACTGCGATGGCTCGGCCAACGCGGCCGATGCGTTCGTCGAGCTCTACAACGGAAGCGGCGAGCCGCTTGCGCTCGGCGAGTTCACCCTCGCCGTCGATGGCCGCAGCCTGCCCCTGCCCGACGTCTTCGTCGAGACGGACGCCGTGGTCGTGGTCTACGGTTCCAGCGCGACCGTTCAGTGGGACGCGGTTTCGCCTCCGCCGACCAACTGGTGTGGGCCCCGCCCCACGAGCACCGTCCTCGTCGTGCTCACCGATGCCCTGGCGCTCACCTCGGCCACCCGGGTGGCCGTGTTCGACGAAATCCTCGGCACCACCACGGACAGCGAGACGTGGCCGACGACCGCCCAGCCGCGCCCCTCAGCCGGAATCAGCTGGCAGCGCGACCCCGAGTTCCAGAAGGGCACCACGTGGGACCGTCACACCACTGTTTTCGGCACTTCGACGCCTGCTTCGCCCGGCACGAGCGGAACCCCGTGACGTGCCAATCCATCAATATGAACGCCCATCGGATCCGCTGGGGTAAAATCTCTGCCATGCACACCCTACTCCTAGGCCTGGCCCTCGCGACCACCACGGCGTACGCCGGTGACCCCGCGGCGGAAGAAACCGAGACTGCGGCGCCCGAAGACGGTCGCACCGGCGGCAGCGGCACCAAGGCCGACGAGCCAGCGGCGACCGGCGACGACGGACGCACGGGCGGCGAGGGCACCAAGCCCGAAGAGCCTGCGCCGGCCACCGACGAAACGCCCTCCGAGGACGCCGCGACCGGAGACGGGCGTACCGGTGGTGAGGGCACGAAGCCCGAGGAAGCCGCGAGCGAAGACGGCACCGAAGAGCCCGAGAAGACGGCCGAGCCCGAGAAGACGGAGCCCGAGCCCCCGAACCCGATCACCGACCCGGCCTCCGTCATCGCCGCGCGCGCCGCGACGACTCCGGACAAGCCCGAGAAGGAAGCGATCATCGGCCCGCGACCGAACAAGCCGATGCTCGGTGTCGCCGCTGGCCTCGCCGCCGCCGGGCTGATCACCTACAGCATCGCGCTGAACACCCACAACGACATGTTCAACAGTCCCGACCGTCCCTACGAGAACTTCGAACAACTCAAGGGCAAGGCGAACACGTTCTCCGCCATCGGCACCGGCCTCGGCGCCGCAGCGCTCGGCACCGGCATCGGCGCCTTCATCGTGGGAGAGTTCTAGATGCGGGCGATGTTCCTTCTGCTCCCCCTGCTCGCCGTCGGCTGTGTGTGGGTCGGTCCCGAGGACGAAGACGACTTCTTCGACCGCGACGGCGACGGCGTGCCGTGGCCCGAGGACTGCGACGACGACGACTTCAACGTCCAGGACTGCGACACCGGCGTCGTGTACGACGGTGCCAGGCGCCGCGTCGAGTCCGGCTGGCGCGCCCCGTCCATCGACTTCCGCGGGCACTAGCCCGACGATCGCCGCTCCCCGAACGGGTCGAGCGGCACGCTGCAACGCAGCCCTCGGCGTGAGGCCGCGGTGACGGCGTACGGGCGTGGTGAATGACGCGATCGCACCGTGCTTGACGTGCTAAGGTGCTTCTTCCGAGGCCCCGCCGGTCTCCCCGACCGCGCACACACCCCTCCACCCCGCCCTCCCCTCCTCCCGGAGTTCGCCGATGCTGGCTGTCGAGCCGGTCCCTCTGCACATCGCGGCG
Source organism: Deltaproteobacteria bacterium (assembly GCA_006226595.1). GTDB lineage: Bacteria > Myxococcota_A > UBA796 > UBA796 > M1803. Next base: position 15,873 of record SBGP01000033.1, on the reverse strand, counting down.
CGCGAGCGGTACCTGTCGTACGCGCTGTCCGTCATCACTTCCCGCGCGCTTCCGGACGTGCGCGACGGGCTCAAGCCGGTGCAGCGGCGCATCCTCTACACGATGTTCAACGAGCTGCGCCTTCATCCCGGTGGTCGCTACCGCAAGTGCGCCGCCGTCGTCGGCGAGGTGATGGGCAAGTTCCACCCGCACGGTGACGCGAGCATCTACGACGCGCTCGTGCGCATGGCGCAGCCCTTCTCGCTGCTTGCGCCCCTCGTCGACGGACAGGGCAACTTCGGCTCCCTCGATGGCGATCGCGCCGCGGCCATGCGCTACACCGAGTGCAAGCTGCGCCCCCTCGCCGAAGAGCTCATCTCCGAGATCAAGAAGTCCACCGTCGACTTCCGGCCGAACTACGACGGCCAGCGCTTCGAGCCCATCGTGCTCCCCGCCCAGTTCCCGCAGCTGCTCGTCAACGGCAGCGAGGGCATCGCCGTCGGCATGGCGACGCGCATCCCGCCGCACAACCTGCGCGAGGTGATCAACGCGGCAGTCGCGCTCATCGACGACCCTGAGTGCACCACCCGCGACCTCTGCGCCTACGTGCTCGGCCCCGACTTCCCGACCGGCGGCAAGATCCTCAACGACAGCGAAGAGCTCGTCGAGATCTACGAGGAGGGCGGCGGCAAGGTCCGCCTGCGCGCCAACTACGAAGTCGAGAAGGACGGGCGCCGCAAGCTCATCGTCATCGACTCCGTGCCCTACGGCAGCAACAAGGCGTCGATCCTCGAGAAGATCGGCGCCGAGGTCCAGGCCAAGAAGCTGCCCCAGGTCCTCGACGTCCGCGACGAGTCGACCGAGGACATCCGCATCGTCATCGAAGTGAAGATGAGCGGAAGCGTCGAGGCCGTCATGGCCTACCTGTACAAGCACACGCCGCTCGAGGGCAGCTTCCCGGTGAACATGACCGCCCTGGTGCCGGTCGAGGGCACCGACGTCGCCCAACCGCGTAAGCTCGCCCTCGCGGATGCGCTGCGCCACTGGCTGGACTTCCGGTTCGACACCGTGCGCCGGCGCTTCGAGCACGACCTCGCCAAGCTCCGCGAGCGCATCCACATCCTCGAGGGCTTCGCCGCGATCTTCCTGGACCTGGATCGGGCCATCAAGCTCATCCGCGAGTCCGAAGGCAAGCGCGACGCGGCCGAGCGCCTCATGGATGCGTTCGACCTCTCCGAGGTCCAGACCGACGCCATCCTCGAGCTCAAGCTGTACCGACTCGCGAAGCTCGAGATCCAGCTCATCAACGAGGAGCTCGAAGAGAAGCGTGAAGAAGCCGAGAGCATCGAGGACATCCTCGCGAGCAGCGTGAAGCTGTGGGGCGTCGTCCGCCGCGAGCTGCTCGAGATCCGCGACCTGTACGGCGAGGACCGCCGGACCATCGTCGGCGAGCCCGTAAAGGACCTCACCTACAACGAGGACGCCTACATCGTGAAGGAGGACGCCTACGTCGTGGTCACCCGCGACGGCTGGATCAAGCGCCAGTCCTCCTTCTCCGAGCTCGACAAGATCCGCATCCGCGACGAGGACGAGATCGGCTGGCTGATCAAGGCGCACACGCGCAGCACGATCACCTTCTTCGGCAGCCACGGCGCCGCCTACGTGATGCGCGTCGACGACGTGCCGGCGACCACCGGCTACGGCGAGCCGCTCCAGCGCCACTTCAACTTCAGCGACGGTGAGAAGGTGGTCGGCGTGATCAGCCACGACGCGCGCCACCGCATCCTCGTCCAGGAGACGCTGCCTCTCGAGGACGGCACGCCGCCACCGCCGTACGCGGTCGCGGTGACGCTGATGGGCAAGGTCGTGCGCTTCCCGATCGCGACCCACGAGGACACCTCGACCAAGGCCGGCCGCCTGTACTGCCGTGTCGACCCGAAGAAGGGCGACGCGGTGCTCGCAGTGCTGCCCACCGAGGGCGGCGAGCACGCGTGCGTCGCCAGCCGCCTCGGCCGCGCGATGCTGTTCCCAGTCGACGACATCCCCCCGCGAAAGGGCGTGTCCAAGGGCGTGATCGGCCTCAAGCTCCGCGACGACGACGAGATCATGGCCTTCGGCCTCGCGAAGAACAGCATCCAGGGCCCGACGGTGATCACCGCCAAGGGCCGCGAGATCAACGTCAGCGAGCGAAAGTTCGGCATCTCCTCGCGCGGCGGCCGCGGCAACGTGGTGCTCCAGCGCGGCAGCATCGAGACCTGGGTCCGCCAGCCCACCCTGCAGCTCGGCAAGACCGACGACCCACCCGCTGACGCCGACGAGGAGGTGGAGGCATGACCTACTCAGCGAGCTCCATCACCTCCCTCTCCGACCTCGAGCACGTCCGTCGCCGCCCGGCGATGTACATCGGCGGCACCGGGCCGGACGGCCTGCACCACCTGCTGTGGGAGATCGTCGACAACTCCGTCGACGAGGCGATCAACGGCTACGCCTCGACGATCAAGGTCACGCTGCACCGCGACGGGACCACGGTCACCGTCGAGGACAACGGCCGCGGCATCCCCGTGGACATGCACAAGGAAGAGAAGCGCTCGGCCCTCGAGGTCGTGCTCACCTCGCTCCGAGCTGGCGGCAAGTTCGAGGGCAAGAACTACGCGACGTCCGGCGGTCTGCACGGCGTCGGCGCCAGCGTCGTGAACTTCCTCTCGCGCAAGATGGAGGCCACGGTCCGTCGGGACGGCAAGGAGTGGTTCCAGGGCTACCGCCGCGGCAAGCCCACCGGTGACGTCAAGCCGCTCGGCGCCGCGCGCGGGACCGGCACCAAGATCACCTTCGTGCCCGACGAGAAGATCTTCGAGGACGTCATCTTCGACCCGGGACGCATCAGCCAGCGCCTCGAGGTGAAGTCGTTCCTCAACAAGGGCCTGCGCATCATCTTCCGCGACCAGGTCAACGGCGACAGCCACGAGTTCAAGCACGAGGACGGCCTCGTCGACTTCCTCGACGCCCTGGTCGAGCGCGGTGGCCACAGCCCGCTGCTCGACGCGCCCTTCGTGCTCGACCGCAACGACGACCTGCGCATCGAGCTCGCGCTGACCTGGACCGACGCGCCGCGCGAGAAGCTCAAGTCCTACGTCAACGGCATCCCCACCACCGACGGCGGCACCCACCTGCTCGGCCTCAAGGACGCGATCGTCAAGGGTATGCGCGCGTTCATGGAGACGCACGACCTCAAGCCGAAGAACCTCACGGTCACCTCGGACGACCTCCGCGAGGGCCTCGTCGGCGTGGTCTCGGTGTTCGTGCGCGAGCCGCAGTTCCAGTCGCAGACCAAGAATCGCCTCAACAACCCCGAGGTGAAGGGGCTGGTCGAGGGCAACGTACGCCCCGTGCTCGAGCAGTGGCTGCACGACAACAAGAGCCGCGGTGAGATGCTCATCGGTCGCGCCGTGCAGGCCGCCCGTGCGCGCGTCGCCAGCCGCCAGGCCGCACAGGCCGTGCGCCGCAAGCCGCGCAAGAGCCGTCTCAACCTCCCCGGCAAGCTCGCCGACTGCAGCGCCTCCGAGACCGAGGAGCGCGAGCTGTTCATCGTCGAGGGCGACTCCGCCGGCGGCTCCGCGAAGCAGGGCCGAGACCGGCGCACCCAGGCCATCCTCCCGCTGCGCGGCAAGGTGCTCAACGCCGAGCAGGCGAGCCTGAAGAAGGTACTCGCGAACGAGGAACTGTCGAACATCGTCACCGCGCTCGGCTGCGGTCTGGGCAAGGACCTCGATGTGAGCCAGCTGCGCTACAACCGCGTCGTGCTGCTCATGGACGCCGACAGCGACGGGCACCACATCACCACGCTGCTGCTCACCTTCTTCTACCGCTACCTCAAGCCGCTCATCGAGGGTGGCTACGTGTACATCGCGCAGCCGCCGCTGTACCGCGTGAACGTGGGCAAGGAGACGTGGTGGGCGCTCGACGACCAGGACCTGCAGGAGGTCGTCTCCAGCCTTCCCGGCCGCGCGAAGCCCGAGATCACGCGATTCAAGGGCCTCGGTGAGATGCCCCCGAAGACGCTGTTCGAGACCACCCTGGACCCCAACACCCGGCGCCTGCTCCAGGTCAGTCTCGAGCCCCGCGAAGAGGCGGAGCTCGCGGTGTCGCGGCTGATGGGCAAGGACGCGGCCCCGCGTCGCGACTTCATCCTCGAGGAAGGCAACCACATCGACGCGGAAGCGCTCGACGTGTGAGTGCACTCACTCGGGTGCGGTCGCCCGGGTGATCGCCTGCCCTAGACGCTTCACGACCGCCGACAGCTCGTGGCCGGGCTGGACCGGCGTCGTGCGCACCACCTCGCCGTCACGGAGGGTGAGCACCAGCCGGCGATCGACCACCTCGACGCGCAGCAGGTCCGCGATCGGGTGGCGCCGTCCCTCGAGGCGGAGCTGGCCCTCGTGCAGCGCCATCGGCAGCTTTGCGGGCACGCGAAGCGCCCACACCAGCACGAGCGCGGACACGGCCGTGAACGCGCCCCACACGCCGATCGCGCGCGCCGCATCCGCGATGCCGAGCCACGCGGCGGGCTGTTCGGAGCCGAGCAGCCCGAGCACGAAGCCCCAGCCGGCGACGCACGCGGCCAGCCACGCGAGCGGCAGGACCGCGAGTCGCGCGCGGCGGGAGCGAGGCAGGCTGAGGTCTTCGAAGCGGTCGCCCATGCGCGGCAGCATAGGCCACGCACGAGCGACGAGCACCTAGTCGCGAGGGCGAATCCGCCCGCGAAGCAGTCGGCGAGGAGCCTCGCACTCGCCGAACACCAGCCGGCCGTCCTCGCGAACCCACGCCTGACCGCACAGCTCGCCTCCGTGGGCGGTGACGAGCGCCTGCACCTCGGCGGCGGCTCGCCCGCGAAGCTCGAACACCGCACGGGCACAGGTTCCGCAGTGCCGAACCCCCTCCCCGACCGGCTGCATGGCATCCCACGCGACCGGGCAGGCAAAGGTGAGCTGAAGCCGCGCCTCGGGGAGCGTGCGCGCCCACTCGGACAAGGGCTTCGACGGCTTGGGCATCAGGCCTCCACCACGTGCTGGAGCATGCCGCCCTCGGGGCCCGCCGCGAACAAGGGCTGCCAGTCCGCGCCCCCGGCCGGCGTCGTGCCGCGCTCGGCCTGCTCGAGGGCGGCGAGTGCCGCATCGACGAGCGCGTCGCCGCGATGGGCCTCGAGCCAGCGCGCCGCCTTGAGCACCGTGCGCTTGCGCAGTCCCGTGCGCCGCGTGTGACCGAGCAGGACCAGGGCGAGCAGCGCGGCGGCCGTGCGGGCCACGTCTCCACCGAACGAGCCGTCCGCGGACTGGGTGCGGGCGAGCCGTCCCGCCACGTCGCCGGTCTCGTCGGCAGGCGCCGCCGCGGCCTCGGGCTCCGCGGGCGCAGCCCCACCCGACGAGAACAGGTTGGACACCGCGTCGGCGAGTCCGCCAAACACGCCCCCCTTCGCGCGCTCCTTCTTCGCGGGACGCGGCGCCGCGACTTCCTCGGCGGCGAACGCGTCCATCTCCATGTCCAGGCTCTCGTCGAGCCGCATGGGCGCCGGCGGCGGAGCGCTCGACGCCATCGGCGGCGGCGGCGCACCGACCTTCATCGGCGCCGAGCGCATCGCCTTGCGGCGCGCACCACCCCGGGGGGCGGGCGCCATGCTCGCGAGCATCGGCCCTCCCGGAACAGGCATGTCCCAACCGTGCGGCATCTCGACCGGCTGCACGACCTCCGTGCGCCCGCCCTTCCACGCGCTCGAACGCTCCACGGCGACGAAGGCGGTGAACCGCGACGCCAGGTGATGCGCGACGGCGAGGCGCACGATCTCGGGGCGCACCGCTTCTTCGGTCCACGGCTGCAGCGCGATCTGATCCTCGAGCCGGGCGATGCGACGCCTGGCGAGCAGGGCCGTGAGCGGCAGATCCGTGTGGACCGGCGTGACCTCGTCCGCGTAGCCATCTCCGGCGAGCACGACCGTCTCCGGTGCGCCGTCCACCCACAGCTGGGCGGGACGACCCGCGAAGAGGTCGACCGTGTCGAGGGCGCCGTCCGCCCCGATGCCGACGGCCATCGGCGCGCCAAAGCGCGACTCCACCGAGGCGACGATGGCCTCGATGTCATCGCCGGGAGCGGCGAACTCGGCGACCCCGCCGCCGACCCGCGCGAGGCGCTCGAGCAGCGAGGTGTTCACCGCGGAGTCGATGCCCAGGCTGAAGAAGCGCGCTTGCTGCCGGCGGTTGTGCACCGCGGCGACGAGCTCGCTCTCGTTGCCCGCCTGCCCATCGGTGATGAACAGCACCGTGCGCAGGCGACCCGCGGGAGTGTCGCCGGCGAGGGCGAGCTGGATCGGCGCGAGCATCTCGGTGCCGCCGTTGGCGCGGAGCCCCTCGACCCACTGGTCTCCGGCGGCGAGCGTCTGGTCCGTGAGCTCGGTCCACCCGCTTCGGAACGCCGTCATGCTCGAGGAGAACGCGATGAGCTGAAAGCGGTCTCCGGGCATGAGCCCATGCAGCGCCGCGATCAGCGCGCGCTTCGCCGCGGTGAGCTTGCCACCGCCCATCGAGCCCGAGACGTCGATGATGAACACGGCATCGCGGGGCAACGCCTCGGGGATGCGCATGGTGGGCGGCTCGACGAGCACCAACGTCACCTTGCCGTCGGTCCACGCGCGGCTGACGGCCTCCTCCTCGTCGCCCGTCGAGTACGCGAGCACGAAGTCGCGATCACAGGTCGCCTCCTGGGAGGGAGCGATGCGCACACCCTGGCCATCGATGCCTACGCGCATAGCGTGCAGCGACGAGGCGAGGTCCGAGACCGGGCCTTCGACGCGCACCTCGAGGTCGAGGGTGGTGCCCCCTTCGAGGCGGATCGGCGGGGTGATGCGGGAGGCATCGGGCACGTGCGTGGTGTCCGGCCACACGCCGGGACCGGTGTGAGCGGTGGGCGTGCCCGGGTTGTAGCGAGGGGCGACGACCGTGGGGAAGCGCCAGCGGAAGCGGCCGTCGACGCAGGCGAGCGCCTCGATGACGACGATGCGCACGCGCACCTCCTCGCCCGGCGGAAGGTTCGTCACCCGAAGCGTGTGCACGTCCGCGCGCTCCGCCGTGAGCAGGGCGGCGCGATGGCCCTGTTCGCGGGCCTCGGCGAATACCTTCTCCGCCTGCTCGCGCTCGCGGCACTCAGCCTTGACCACGACCTCGCCGGCGACGAGCTCGACCTCGGTGACCGCGCCGTCGGGGGGCAGCGGGAAGATGTGCACGGCCTCGAGCGCGACCTCGCCCTCCGGCGCGGCGAACACCTGCTCGATCACGGTTCGCGCCACGCCGCCGACGAGGTGGCTGCGAACGCGGACCTGCTGTAGCGGAAGCGCGCGCTCGACGCCCTCGACCAGGGCCAGCAACCCTCCGAAGCCATCGGTGGAGGCCGTCGCGGGCAGGGTGGGAGCAAGAGCAGTCATGGGGTGCCTCCAGTGGCAAGGGCCGCGGCCAGCCGACGCACGAGGGCCTCGGGATCGGACACGCGAGTGGGATCGATGGTGACAGCAATGCCGGGAGCGAGCTCCACGGAGTGAAGTGCGCGTGGGCCGGAGGAGGCCGGAGGGGGCGCCGCGGGCAGGTGGGGAGGCGGAGTGGGACGGGGGGGAAGCGTGGCGAGGGCCTGGGACGCCGCGGACGCGATCTGGTCGGTGGTCCGACCGGCGAGTGCCTGCTGCACCTTGGCCAGCGAGTAGCCGCGCCCCTGGAGGAGCTTGGTGGCGACGACCTGGGCGAGCTGACGGAAGGCGTAGATCGCGCGACGCCCGTCGAGTCGGGGGCGGTCGACGATGCCGAGGGACTGGTAGTAGCGAACGGTGCGCGCATCCGGATGCGGTGCCACCCGAGCGTCGCCGGGCACGTGGCCCGCGAGCAGGTGGGTCGCGACATCGACGAGCTCGGCCAGGTCGAGCTCGGCATCGCGGTAGCGCTGGAGGAGGTCTTCGCTCATGTCATTACTGTAATACTGTAATTGTTATGTGCCAGTATTTCCGAGATCTCCCTGGGGAGCGGCCGTGGCAGCCTGCGCTAGGATCCGCACACGGAGGGCCCATGCGCATCGTCTGGACCATCGCGATCCTCATCGCCTGCAGCGCGCGCACCGAGGGCGAGCAGCTGGGCGACTGCGTCGATCGCATCGACAACGACGGCGACGGGCTCGTGGACTGCGACGACCCGGACTGCGACGCCGCCTGCACCGAGGGCGACACGGACACGGATGCCGACAGCGACAGTGACAGCGACACCGACACCGACTGCCCGAACCGGGTCGAGGAGGTGTTTCCCCGCGTCGGCACCACCGATGCCTACGTCGGAACCACGATCGAGGCTCGCCTCGACGTGCCGGATGCGAACGCGGTGCTCGCAGTCCCCGGCGTGGTCGGGACCAGCGCGATCGACGGAACTCGCGTGGTGTTCACGCCGAGCGCTCCTCTCACCCCCAGCACCGCCTACACGCCCTTGATCACGTGGGGATTCGACTGCGAGCTCACCTGGGACTTCAGCACTTCCGCGGCCGGGGCTCCGGTCGACCCGAGCCTGCTGGTCGGAAAGACCTACGACCTCGACCTCGAGAGCGGGCGCTTCGTCAAGCCAGAGGGCGTCGGTTCCCTGCTCGGCAAGTACCTCGGTCGAGCGCCACTCCTGCTCGGGGTCACGAGCGCCAGCTCCACCGAGGTCGCGCTGCGCGTGGCCCCCGCCAACGACGCGAGCACCCAGGACGTCTGCCAACAGAGCATCGACGTCACCGCGCCGCTCGACACGCCGCTGTTCGGTCCGACGGACCCGTTCTCCTTCCTGCTACCCGTCGAAGGCGTCACCGCTCCCGTCGACGACGCGAGCCTCAGCGGAGCCTTCGGGCCCGGCGGCGACAGCCTGGCCGGGGTGCGACTCACCGGTCGAATCGATACCCGCCCGCTGGTCGAGCTCATCGAGACCGGCGGTGCCCCGGAGGCGCTGTGCGACCTCTCGGCCTCGATCGGCGTGTACTGCGAGGACTGCGGCAACGGCGACGTGTTCTGCCTGCCGCTCGAGGTCGACTCGCTTCAGGCCACGGCGGTGAGCATCGCCCTGGCCGATCAGTCCGATCCCTACGACCCCTGCGCGACGCACGCCGCGGAGTGCCCGGACGCCTGCCCCTAGCAGGCTGCCAGCTGTGGTCTGGCGCGAATCACCTTGAACGGTTGACCTTTGCGCTCCCCGTCTTACACTAAGGTCAGAGAGACCTTTCTGGAGGCAAAATGACCTCGTCGATTCTGGCCACCGACAAGTACAAGATGGTCATGGCCCAGGCCGGCGCACCGCTGCGGCCCGAGACCTTCGTGCTCATGCTCCGCCGGGGCGGGCCATTCTACCTGCCGGTGGACATCAAGACCTACGTCGAGTCGCTGCTTCCGAAGCTGACCGAGGACGACGCGGCGTGGCTCGCGAAGAACGGCATGTCCATGGACGACGGCTGGCGCGCCGCGATGAACGGCTCCGTCGAGGTCCATGCACTGCCGAAGGGCTCGTGGTTCGGCGATCGTGAGCCGGTGGCGACCGTCACCGGTCCCTCGGCGCTGGTCTCGTGGCTCGAGCCGCAGCTGATCTGGCTCCAGTTCCAGATCCAGGTGGCGACCCTCGCGCGTCTGCACGACCAGAGCATCGCCACCCGCCTCGCCGTCGCGACCTGCGAAGAGGAAGCGGACATCATCCGCTGCCTGCTCGACGAGGCCGACGAGAAGGACCCCGGCGTGGTCGCCGATCCCGAGGGCTACGCGGCCTTCGTGCACCAGCGCGCGACCGCCGCCCTCGACGCGGTCGGCGGCGACCCGAGCCGGGTGATGGAGGCCGGCATGCGCGCGGTGTCGTGCATGGCGCAGCACCGCATCGCGCTGACCGCCGCCAGGGACGCGGGCTTCCGCGCGACCTCGAACGTGTTCCTCGCCCGCGAGCTCGGCCTCGCACCGACCGGCACCACCGGCCACGAGCACACCCAGCGCTGGGGCAGCGACTACGACGCGTTCACCGCCGTGCGCGACAACGTGCCCGGGCCGGTGACCTTCCTGCTCGACACCTACAGCACCCGCATGAGCGGGCTCCCGGTGGCCCTGTCGGTGATGAAGGAGACGCCCGAGCGCATGTTCTCGATGCGCTTCGACTCCGAGTCGACCATGCGCGGCGACTACCTGCTCGGCGTCCACATGCTCGCGGAACAGGGCGTGGAGGCGGCGATCAACCTCGGTGGCGGCTTCGATGCCGAGATCACCCGCGACTTCGAGGGCCTCGCCGAGTTCACGAACTTCCCCAAGGCGCGCCAGAAGTACATGTACGGGCAGTACCTCGTGCGTCCGCACGTGCCGCTGCCGACCCGGGGCTCGGTGGGTGCGGTGTACAAGCTCGCCCAGACCGGGCGCCGCCCGACGATGAAGTTCTCGGACAACCTGGAGAAGTCGTCGATCCCCGGTCATCCCGTGGTGTTCCGCCTGCGCGCCCCCGAGGGTGCCGAGCTCGGTGCCAAGCCGCTCACCGTGGTCGGTCAGCGCGGAGAGCGCCCGCCGCAGGGCTACTTCCAGCTCACCGACGCGGACCGGGATGCCGTGTTCTTCGATCGGCTGTCCCCATCGCTGGTCAAGCGCTTCCGTGCGCCTGGAGCGGTGGCGCTGTCCGCCGCGACCCAGTGCCTGGTGGACGAGCTCGACGCCGAGCGACGCCGTCACGTCCACTACTGAGAGGGGAGGTTCCCATGCGCACCAAGCTCCTGATCATCGACCCCCAGAACGACTTCGTGTCGCCCTCGGGCAGCCTGTGCGTGCCCGGCGCGGACGGGGACATGGATCGCCTCGCGGCGCTCATCGATCGAATCGGTGCCGAGATCGAGGCCATCCACGTCACCCTCGACACGCACCAGCGCCTCGACATCAGCCACCCCCTGTGGTGGCAGGACGCGAGCGGCGCCTCCCCTGCCCCGTTCACCAGCTTCACCGCCGCCGACGTGCGCGCCGGAACGTGGCGCACGCGCGATCCGCAGGCACACGCCCGCAGCCTCGCCTACCTCGAGGGCCTGGAGGCTTCGCAGCGCTACCCGCACGTGGTGTGGCCTGAGCACTGCCTGACCGGGACCCACGGCCACGCGGTGTGGCCCGCCCTGCACGCGGCCATCGGACGCTGGGAGGGCGAGCACCTCGCACGCGCCCACTACGTGTGGAAGGGCAAGAACCCGTGGACCGAGCACTTCTCGGCCATCCGTGCCGAGGTCATCGACCCGGACGATCCGCACACCCAGCCGGACGAGGCGTGGATCGCCGACCTGCGCGACTGCGACCGTCTCCTCGTCGCGGGCGAGGCCCTGTCGCACTGCGTCGCCAACACCGTGCGCGACCTCGTCGACGCGTGGGGCGGCGAAGCCGACCGGCTGGTCCTGCTCGGCGACACGGCGAGCAACGTGCCCGGCTTCGACGGCTACGGCACCGCCTTCGTCGAGGAGCTGTGTGCCCGCGGCATGACGCTCGGCTCCTCGGATGCCGCGTGATGCGTGACGACCACGGGCTGTCGCCCGACGAGATCGCCCGCTACCGGGAGAGAGTCGACCAGTGGGCACGACCGTCGCTCACCTGCGACCTCATCGTGTTCACCGTGCTCGACAGCGAGCTGCAGGTCCTGCTCATCAAGCGCGGCGGGGCGCCCTTCGCCGGCAGCTGGGCCCTGCCCGGCGGCTTTGTCGACGTCGGCAATGCCCTCGACGACCAGGGCGAGGACCTGATCGACGCCGCCGCCCGCGAGCTTCAGGAAGAGACGGGGCTCCCGGACGGTGCGAGCTGGCTGGAGCAGCTCGGTGCGTTCGGCGCGCCGCACCGCGATCCTCGCCTTCGGGTGATCACCGTCGCCTACTACGCACTGGTGCGTCCGGACCTCGCACCACTGGTCACCGCCGGCGACGATGCCGCGGAAGCGCGTTGGTTCCCGCTCTCGGAAGTCCCGAGCCCGCTCGCCTTCGACCACGACACCATCCTCGCAGCCGCCCGCGCCCGCCTCTCCGAGCGCGTGGAACACGGTGATCTGCTGTTCCGGCTCGTGTCCCCGACATTCACCGTGGCGGAGCTTCGCGCCGCCTCCGACGCCGTACTCGGGCAGCCGGCGGACCCCGGAAACTTCCGGCGAACCTTCCGCAAGTGGGAACGCGAGGGTCGCGTCGAGCAGGCTCCGGGCAGGAGATATGTGACCCGTAGACCTGCGCGGGTGTTTCGCTTCGTTGAGGACCGGGATGCGTGACCGCACCCGCGAGAGGTACGCTGAACGACCCCGTCCACGGAAGGGTGAGCATGCGAGACCCGAGAGCCCAACACCACTACGATGAAGGCGTGCGCGCGCGGCAGGGTGGTGAGCTCGAGCGCGCCATCGAGTCCCTCGAGAGCGCCATCGACCTCGAGCCCGAGTGGGCGGCTCCGCTGCTGGAGCTCGCGCGGGTCCACGCGCTGAACGAGCGGTGGAGTGAGGCCATCGACGTGGCCGCTCGGGCCGCGAATGCCGAGCCGACGAGTGTCGAGGCGGTCACCGCCTATGCCGAGGCCCTCCGTCAGGGCGACTGTTTCCTGGCCGCCGAGCCCGTGTTCGAGCAAGCCCTGTCCCTGGACCGCGAGTACCTCCACGCCGTGGCCGGCTCCGCCGAGACCATTCGCGTGCTCGGCCGCGCCGAAGAGTCGCTCGCACTCTTCGATCGCGCCCTGTCGATCGCCCCGGAGCACGCCTTCGCCCTGCGCGGCAAGGCCGCCGCCCTCAACGCCCTGTGGCGCTTCGCCGAGGCGATGCCCTACTGGGAAGATGCCCTGCGTATCGAGCCCGAGAGCGCCTTCGCCGCACGCGGCAAGGCCGAGGCGACCCGCCACCTCTCCGCGGCCGCCCCGAGCGAGCATGGGCCGCCGCCCCCGCCTCCGCCGCTGAGTGACGAGCGTCACGCCGCCCGGGTCGCGTGGGAGCGCGCCAAGGCACTACTCCGCGACGATCGCGTGGAGGAGGCACTCTCGAGCCTCACCATCGCCGTCGATACCGATCCCGCATGGCTCGAGGGACAGGTGTGGCTGGCGCGCACCGAAGAAGAGCTCGAGCACTGGCAGGCCGCTCATGACGCGTGGTCCGCGGTGCTCGACCTCGACCCGCGGCACATCGAGGCCGCGCATCGACGCGGCGTGGCCATGCAGAACCTCGGCCGCTATGCCGACGCGCTGACCCGCTACTCCGTGGCCCTGTCGATCGATCCGAGCCACGTGCCCACGCTGACCCGCAGCGCCGGCGCGCACCAGGCCATCGGCAACCTTCCCGCCGCGCACGCCGCCTACGACGAGGCCCTCGAGGTCAACCCGACCGCGGTCGACGCACTGCGCGGCAAGGCCGGGCTGCTCGCCGACGAGGGCCGCCACGACGAGGCGATCCCACTGTGGGAGCGCAGCCTTGGCGTCGCGCCGGGCGACAAGGACGCCGAGCGCGGACTTCGCCACTCTCGCGCCGAGGTCTCCCGCCGCAAGCGCCAGGAGGCCTACACCCAGGGCTCGACGGCCACGGCCGACAGCGAGGTCGCCGCCGAGGCACTCGCCGCCTACGACGAGGGACGCGCCCTCACCGCCCAGGGGCGCTGGTTCGAAGCCGCCGACGCGCTGCGTCGCGCCGCCGATGCGGACCCCGACTACGCCGCACCCCTCGTGCTCCTCGGACGTGCCTGGCTCCAGGCGGACCAGCCGGCCCGAGCCGTCGACGCGTTCACCGAGGCGCTCGCCCGCCAGGACGAGCCAGACACTGCCATCCTCCGCGCCCAGGCGCTGATGGCCACCGGTCACCTCCGCGAGGCTCGGGACGCCTGGCTGGCCCTGGTCGAAGGATCGAGCACCGACCCCCGCATCGCCCACGGCTTCGCGGACACCCTGCGTCAGCTCGGTCGCTTCGAGGAGGCCGCCGAGGAGTACCAGACCATCCTCGAGCACCACCGGGACGACGTCGAGGCGCTCATCGGTCGCGCCACCGCACTCGGCGCGATGGGAGAGCACCACCGCGCCCAGCCCTTGTGGACGCGCGCGGTGAGCCTCGCGCCGGACGACGAGCGCGCTCGGAATGGCCTGTCGCACTCCGAGAACCAGCTGGGTCGCAGCCGTCCGAGCAGCGCCCACAGCACGCCGCCCCCGAGCGGTGACCGCTCCTCGGCGCGCGACGAGCTCGACCGCGGGCGTTCCTTCCACAAGGAACGCAACTACAGCGCCGCCATCGCCGCCTTCGAGCATGCGCTGGAGCTCGACCCCTCCTTCGACGAAGCCGCTCTACGTCTCGGCATGGCCCTCGAGGACGACCGGCAGTTCCGGCGCGCCATCGAGGCCTACGACCGGTGCCTGTCGATCAAGCCCGACCACTACCAGGCCGCGACGAACATCGGCGAGGCGCACCGCAAGAACGAGCGCTACGCCGACGCCATCGTCGCGTATGACCGCGCGCTGGCCATTCGCAGCGACTACCTGTACTCGCTCGCCGGTCGGGGCGAGGCGATGCGCATGCTCGGCGATGCCGAAGGCAGCCTCGAGTGGTTCGACCGCGCGCTCGCCGTCGGCCCGAAGCACGCCTTCGCGATGCAGGGCAAGGCCGCCGCGCTCAACAGCCTGCACCGCTACAAGGAAGCGCTTCCGCTGTGGGACCGGGCCCTCGCCATCGACCCGCAGTCCCAGTTCGCCCTCGACGGCAAGTCCCGCTGCGAGGTCGAGCTTCGCCGCTCCGGCGACGTCGACCTCGACGAGGAGGAGGAGGAGGAGTCCGGCACGCCGACGCTCGACGAGCAGGGCCGCGACCTCACCGCCCTCGCCCGCGAGGGACGCCTGGGCCACATCGTCGGCCGCGAGGAAGAGATCCGCGCGGTGCTCAAGACCCTGGTCCGCCGGCAGAAGGCCAACCCGCTCCTGCTCGGCGACCCCGGCGTCGGCAAGACCGCGGTCGTCGAGGGTGTCGCGCGCGTGCTCGCCGGCGACGACTCGCCCCCGCGACTGTCCGACCGGCGCATCATCGAGCTCTCGATCGGCTCGCTGGTCGCCGGCACCAAGTACCGCGGCACCTTCGAGGAGCGACTGAAGGCGATCATTCGCGAGGCCAAGGAGAACCCCGGCATCATCCTGTTCATCGACGAGATCCACACCCTCGTCGGCGCGGGACGCACCGAGGGCGGCTCCCTCGACGCCGCGAACATCCTCAAGCCGGCGCTGGCACGCGGGGAGATCACCGTCATCGGCGCGACCACCCTCGCCGAATACCGCAAGCACTTCGAGTCCGACTCGGCACTCGAGCGCCGCTTCCAGCCGATCTCCATCGACGAGCCCTCGCTCGAAGACACCGTGCACCTGCTCACCGAGGTGCAGCACCTCTACCAGAACCACCACGAGGTCCAGATCGCCCACGAGGCTCTCGAAGCCGCCGTGCGCATGGCGGCCCGGTTCATCCCCGACCGCCGCCTTCCGGACAAGGCCCTCGACGTGCTCGACGAGGCGTGCGCCGAGGCCTCCCTCTCCGAAGAGGAGCTGGTCACCGCGAACATCGTCGCCAAGGTCGTCGCCGAGCGGACCGGCATCCCGGTCCAGAAGCTCACCGCAGCCGAGCGCGAGCGCATGGCCAACATGGAAGAGGAGATCACCCGTCGGGTCATCGGGCAGAACGAAGCGGTCCAGCACCTCGCGAACACGGTCAAGCTGTCGCGTGCGGGACTGCGCGACCCGAAGCGGCCGCGCGGTGTGTTCCTGTTCGTCGGCCCCTCCGGCGTCGGCAAGACCCAGCTCGCCCGAGTGGTCGCGGACTTCCTGTTCCCCGAAGGCGACGCGCTGATCAAGCTCGACATGTCCGAGTACTCGGA
>SBGP01000013.1 GCA_006226595.1 Deltaproteobacteria bacterium | reverse complement strand
GCCGCCGCCGCCGCCGCCGCCAGCGCCGGACTCACCGTTGGGGCCGGTGCCGCCCTTGCCACCGCCAAGGGAAAGCCAGTAGGTCGTGAACGAGCCCTCCGCCTGGTTCGACGGGAGCACGCCGTTGTTGCCGTTCGACACGGCCCCGGCATCGTCGCCTGGGCTGCCGTTGTTTCCGCGGCAGGAGGTGGTGCTGAAGTAGAAGTCGCCGCCCATGCCTCCGTTCGGAGGCGCATACGCGAAGTAGATGTCCTTGCCGTTCCAGCCGTCGCCGGCGGAGGCCCCGGAGTCGGTCGGCGTGACCGAGGCGCTGCCGCCCAGACCACCCGCTCCCGCGCGCCACGTCGCCTGGCCATTGCCATGGTCACCGCCACTGCCCGCGCTGCCGCGAGCGCTCGACGTCGCGCTACCGCCGACCGTGCCGAGCGCTCCGTCGCCACCGTCGGTGCCGGACGCGCCGGCCGCGCCATCACGTCCCGCTCCGGCCTCGAACACGTTGCGGAACAGGGACACCTCGGAGGTGCCCGCGTCACGCACGTGTACGGCGTACTGGGTCGAGGTCGACTCGTTCGCACTCGACGACGTGCCGGTGGCGTCCGGGGAGACGAAGGTGATGTCGGCAATACGCACGCCGCGCTCGATACCGCTCACGTTCGTGAACCCGCTACCCGCCGGGTCGAGGCGCAGCGCCGGCGAGCCCTGGGTGGTCTGCACGATGCGGGTCTCGACGGTGCCATCGTGGCTTCCGTCCGCCGCAAAGCCGCCGTACAGGTCGGTCGCGTACTGCAGGTACAGCGAGCTGCTCAGCGTCCACACGCCGTCCGAGCCATCGAGGTTGCCGACCAGGTAGGCGTCGGCGTTCATCGCATAGGCGTCGGCGACGCCGTCGGCGATGTCGAGCGTCGGGAAGAAGAAGGTCCCGAGCGCATCCGCGGTGCCGTCGGCCGCAATCCACGTCGAGCGGATCAGGTTGCCGTCCACGCCATCGCAGTTGTCGTCGGAAGAGCCCGCATCCGGAGGGTCGTCGGCCAGCGCCGACAGGGACGGGCGCGAGTTGTCACCGGGCCAGCAGTCGAGGGCGAACTCGGCGCTGGTCACGTTGTTCGGCGCGCAGTTGAGCTCGGAGGTCGCCCGGAGCATGTCCCCGAGGTCCGCGGCGTAGAACCGCGCGAGGAAGCCGAGCTCGTTGACGAACAGCTTCATCACGTCCTCGGACTCGTTGCGGCTGGTCACCTCGCTCGCGCTGATCTCGATGTACTGGATGAGCACTCGGCTACGGTCGAGGCCGGCCACCAGCACGTTGCTGTCGGCGACCGAGCTCGTCGTCGCGAGGATGTCGTCGGCGGCGGTCATGTCCTCGGGCAGGAAGAACAGCGACGCATCCGCGTTCACACTGGTCTCGTAGTAGGTGCCGATGTTGGCGTAGCCGTCGCTCTGGATCACCAGCGTACGGTTGGTGTCGTCGAAGGCGTTCGACTGCGGAATGTCGCCGGCGGTGTGGCCGCCAAAGCCGCCGTAGTTGAGCAGCGCCGGCTTGTCGCCCGCGTTGATGTGCGCGTCGATGGTCGGCCACAGCGCGTCCCACAGGGCGTTCGAGGCCTGGTCAGAGGCGACGTTGATCGCCAGCAGGTCGTGCGCGCCCGCGGCGGCAAACGCGGCGGAGGAGTCGGTCACGGTGACCGGAATGCCCAGGCGCTTCGCGGCGATGACCATCTCGGAGCGCGGCCCGTCCGGGTCGAACACGAGCAGGTCGGGCATGTTCGCGCTGTACACCGACCCGATGTAGTCGTCGTCGTCGTCGATGAAGCAGAGCTCGAAGCTGTCGCAGTCCTGGTCGCGACCATCGCCGAAGACCTCGAGGGCATCCGGGTGGATGAGCGGCCGGGTGTCGTCGCAGTCGAACTCGGACGGCGTGGTCGTGAACGCGGCACCCGGGCTGTCACAGGACGCAGTCGCCCCGTCCGCCTCGTAGCCGTCACCGTCCGCATCCTCGTACCAGAGGATGTCCGGGTCCTCGTCGATCAGCTCGTCGCAGTCCTGATCGTCGTCGTCGCAGATGTCCGGGTCGGTGTTGTTCGGGAAGCAGTCCGCGCCACACGCCGCCGGGTCGTCGTCGCAGTCGCCGTCACACGTGGTGTACGTGTCGACGTCGGCGTCGTCCTGGTTCAGCGTGGCGTCGGTGTCGTCGCAGTCGTCGACCGCGGAGGCCGTGGACTGCCAGCGCGGACCGGGCGCATCACACGCCTCGGTGGACGCCAGCGTCGCACCGTCCTGGTCGTCGTCCTCGTACCAGGTGGGCGGATTCTCGTCGGTCTGCTGGTCGCAGTCGTTGTCGTAGGTGTCGCAGTCGTCGTTGCGGGTCACCGGCGCACAGTCCGCGCCGCACGCGTTCGGGTCGTCGTCGCAGTCGTCCGCGCAGGTGGAGTACCCGTCGGAGTCCGCGTCGTCGTGGTTCAGCGCGGCAGCCCCGTCGTCGCAGTCCGCGAGCGAGGACACGGTCTGGGACCATGTGCTGGCCGGTGCAGAGCACGCCTGCTGACCGACCAGATCCGCGGACCAGCCGTCCCGGTCGGCGTCCTGGTACCAGAACGGCGCGTCCTCGTCGGTGTCGGTGTCGCAGTCGTTGTCGTACTGACTCGGGTCACACGCATCGACCGTGAGCAGCGGCGAGCAGCTCGCGCCGCAGGCGAGCGGATCGTCGTCGCAGTCGCCGGCACAGCTGGTCACGCTGTCGCCGTCGGCATCGTCGTGGTTGAGCACCGCGTTCGCGTCGTCGCAGTCCGCGGTGCCCGAGGCGGTCGACTTGTACAGGTTGCTCGGCGCGTCGCACTGCTCGACGCTACCGGTCGCGGCGGTCCACCCGTCGTCGTCGAGGTCCGGGTACCAGGTCGGCGGGTCCTCGTCGGTCGCGCCGTCGCAGTCGTTGTTGTAGTCGTCGCACGCATCCACGGAGAGGTTCGGCGAGCAGTCCGCACCGCACGCCGCCGGGTCGTCGTCGCAGTCACCCGCACAGGTGCTCACGCCGTCGCTGTCGTCATCGTCGTGGTTCAGCGCGGCGTCGCCGTCGTTGCAGTCGACCTGACTCGAGCGGCGCGTCGTGTAGTTCGCGCCGGGGCTGTCGCACTGCCCGATGCCCGACAGGCTCTCGACCCAACCGTCGCCGTCGCCGTCGAGGTACCACACGGTCGACCCCGGGTCCTCGTCCGTGGCGGTGTCGCAGTCGTTGTCGTAGTCGTCGCAGCCGTCGAGGGTGATGCCCGTGTTGCACTGGTCGCCGCAGGCCGCCGGGTCGTCGTCGCAGTCACCAGCACAGGTGGTCTCGCCGTCGCCGTCGTCGTCGCGGGTGTTCAGCGCGGCGTCCCCATCGTTGCAGTCCTCGACGGCCGAGGCGCCACTCCGGTAGTTCGCGCCGGGGGAGTCACAGCCGAGGGTGGCCGTCCCCACGGTCGAGCCGTCCTGGTCCGCGTCGAGGTACCAGTTCAGATCGGGGTCCTCGTCGGTGCTGTTGTCGCAGTCGTTGTCATAGTCATCGCAGCCGTCGACGCTCAGCGCCGGGGAGCAGTCGGCGCCGCAAGCGCTCGGGTCGTCGTCACAGTCCCCGTCACAGGAGGACACGCCGTCCTCGTCGGCATCGGCATGGTTCGCCGTCGCATCCGCGTCGTCGCAGTCCGGGGTGGTCGGCGCCACCGCGGTGTAGCCCCCCGCCGGCGCGGTTCCGCCCGCACACGGCGAGGTGGTGGGCTCGGCGCACGAGGCCACGCCGGTCGCCGCGAAGTCGCCGTCGCCGTCGCAGTCGGGGTACCAGCGACGGCCGTCGTCCTCGCCGATGGTGGCGTCGCAGTCGACGTCGTAGCCGTCACAGGTGTCGGCGGCGGTGTTGCCGGGCACGCACAGGGCGCCGCAGCCGCTCGGGTCGTCGTCACAGTCGCCGGCGCACGTGGTGTAGGTGTCGCCGTCCGCATCGTCGAGGTTCAGGCTCGCATCCTCGTCGTCACAGTCCGGCGTGGTTGGCTCGGTCGCCGACCATCCGCCGTCGGGCAGCTGCCCGTCACCACAGGCGCTGGTCGAGGTCGGCTCGCTGCACCCGCTGACGCCGGTGGTCGAGAACGCGCCATCGCCATCGCAGTCCGGGTACCACAGCTGGCCCTCGTCCTCGTCGACCTGGTCGTCGCAGTCGTTGTCGTAGCCGTCGCAGTCGTCCGGGGCGGTGTTGCCGGGGAAGCAGTCCGCGCCACAGCTCGACGGGTCGTCGTCGCAGTCGACGGAGGCGTTCGCGCCGTCACCATCGAGGTCCACGGGGGTGCCCGTGTCCTGGTTGCCCGTGTCCCCTCCTCCACTGTCGGAGGTTCCCGTGTCCGTGGTCGAGGTGTCCGTCGTCGAGGTGTCCTCGACGGTGGCGGTGTCGGGCACCTGCTGCCGGTTGTTCTTGCAGCTCGCAGCGGTGACGAGGAAGGCGATGAGGAGCCAGTTGCGCATCGAGAATCCTTGGAATCGCCGCGCGTCCGCCCAGAGGGGCTGTCACGGCGGTCCCCCGGACCATAGCGCAGCCGATCCCCGTCGGCTCGCGTGCTGCGGGACCCGCGCCTCAGCCGGCGTCGATCAGCCGACCCTCCACGAACGCGGCGGTGCGCCGGTCCTTCGGTGTCACGAACAGCTTGGCGGTGTCCGCGACCTCGACGACGCGACCGGCCATCAGCAGGCAGGTGCGGTCGGAGGCGCGCCGCGCCTGCGGCAGGTGATGCGTGACGAGCAGCACCGTGTGCTTGCCGCGCGCATCCCACAGGATTTCCTCGACCCTCGCGGTGCCCTCGGCGTCGAGCGCCGACGTGGGCTGATCGAGCAGCCATAGCGGCGGGGCGGCCGCCACGAGCCGAGCCACGGCGGCGAGCTGGCGCTCGGGCACGGTCAGATCGCGCATGCGCGCGTGGCGCGTTCCCCGCGGCAGCCCCACGGCCTCGAGAGCCGCGTCGTCCCCGACGAACGCGCCCACCCGCAGAGCGCCCGTCTGCGGCAGCTGCGACACCCACGGGCCGCGGATCGGGTCGGTGGTGTGGACCTCGCCGTCGGTCGTCGCGTGTTCCGGCAGCGCACCCGCCAGCGAGCGCAACAAGGTCGACTTGCCGGCGCCGCTCGGACCGATGAGCGCGGTGATGCGGTGGCGCGCGAGGTCGAGATCGACGCCGCTGAGCGCTCGCACGGTCCCGAAGCCCACGCGAAGTCCGCGGATGCGGGCAGCCGCCTCATCCATGCGCCACCTTCTGCTGACCGCCGAGCTCGATGACCCGCGGTGAGAACCGGCTGGCGCGCCGCTCGTCCGGCGTGGCGAGGACCACGGTGGTGTCCGGCAGCTCGTACAGCGTGGCCTCGAGCAGACGGGCGGTGGCGTCGTCGAGGAGCGCGAAGGGCTGATCGAGCAGCAACACGCCCGGCTGTTGCGCCATGGCCCGCGCCATCGCGATGCGCTGCTGCTCGCCGACCGAGAACTCCGTGGCTGGCGCGTCCAGGCGGTCGCGCACCTGGGTCCACAGGGCCGCGGTGCGCAGCGCCTGCTCGACCAGCGCATCGAGCGCTCCCCGATCCTCGACCCCGCGCATGCGCGGCGCGAAGGCCACGTTGTCGTACACGGTGCCCGGAAGCATCGTCGGAAACGGCGGGACCAGACCGACGCGCTGCCGGAGGTGGCTCAGACGCCGCTCGCCGAGGACATCCATGCTCCCGAGGCGAAGGCTGCCGCGTACCCGAAGGTCCCGGTCATAGGCATCCCGGCGAACCAGGGCCTGGAACAGCGCCGACTTGCCGCTTCCCGCGGCACCGTGGAGCGACACCCGCTCGCCGGCCCCGATGTCGAGGTCGAGTGGTCCGAGCACGAGCCGTCCACGCCAGCGGACCTTGAGCTCACGCGCCTCGATGCCCAGGGCATTCATGCGGTCCACCCGAGCGCGAACAGCGCGAGCGCCAGTCCGACCAGGCACTCCGCGCCGGCACGCATGAGGCGAGGTCGGAGGTTGCGCGCAGCCGGAACGGCGACGTGCACGACCGCCTGCATGCGGGTCGCGCCGAGCAACCACGCCGCCTCCCACAGCTCGAAGGGCACGTCGGCCAGGGCCCGACGCAGCGCGTGGCTGAGGCGAAGGTGCGCCGAGACCGCGAGGGGCAGCACCGCGAACACCGCGCCCATCACCGTCGGACGCCAGCACACGAGCGCGGCACTCAGCACCCCGCCGAGGACCGGGGACAGCGTGCCGACGCGGTTGTCGCGGGGCGGCTCGAGCACGCGCATCGCCAGCGCCGTCGCGATCATGCCCGCGACCGTCCACCAACCGAACACGGCCCCCGCGCCCCGCATCCAGGGCACAGCGGGACCGAGCGCGGGCACGGCGGCAGCGAGCCCCGTGACCGCGATGAGGAGGGCGATGGCGAGCCCTCCTCTCATCGCGAGGTCGCGTCCTCGCACAGCAGGTTCATCAGCCGGTCCAGACGCGTCTCGATCTCCCGCAGCACGTCATCGAGGTCGGTGTCCTCGACGTGCAGCGGCCAGGTCTGGCGCACGGTATGGAACGGGATGGCTCCGAGCGCGGGACTCGCCTCGGGGGCCAGCGCGATGACCACGTCGAAGCGCTCGGCAGCGAGGTCTGGCAGCGCCCGCGGAGGCGAGGTGTCGACCTCGCGTCCGCTCTCCACCAGCCGGGGGTTCACCGCGGCCTGCGGGCGGCTGCTCGCGCTCTTGAACGAGGCCACGCGACCGTAGCGCTCCTCGGCCAGGGCCTGGGCGAGTCGCGACGCCAGCCCGTCGCCCGCGTCCGCGAACAGGATGCGGTACAGGCGCTTGGGTCCGGTCGAGCCGGTCTGCACGAACAGCGCCTCCTGGCACACGGCGCGGGCCTGGTCGCTCACCCGCTCGAGGCGGCCAGCGACCGTGAGCCAGCGCACCAGCTCGTCGACCGGCAGCTTCACGGCACCGGAGGTGAGCCGCGCGAAGATCTCGTCGTGGAGCGCGTCGATGCGCGGACCGATGTCCATGGTCCGCTGTGCGAGGTCCACGTCGTCCTCGACGAAGGCGCGCACGGCCAGGTCGAGCATGCGCACCGCTTCCTTGGCGAGGGCGCGCAGGCGCTCGACCAGCCAGGCGTCCGGCTGACTCGACAGGTGCACACCCGCGCGGCCGATGGTCACCGCGTAGTCGCCGATGCGCTCGAGCGCGATGTTCAGTCGCAGGATCGACGACACGGTGCGCAGCGAAGCCGCCGCGGGCAGGTGTACGGCGACGAACTCGTGGGTCGCCGCGTCGAGCTTGCGGATCTCGCGGTTGATGGGGTGATCGCCGAGGATGACGTCGAACAGCTGCTCTTCGTCTCGCGCGACCGTCGCCTCCGCCGCCTGCTCGATCGCTCGACGCACCTTTCCACCAATACGACCCAGCCGAGACTTGAGCTCGGCCAGCTCGCGGTCGGAGCGGCGTTGATGGAGCGGTGCAGACACGGATCCCCCTGACCACCGTGGCTATTGCCGCCCGTTGTCGGTTGGATGCCGTGGATTCGACGGAGGTGTGACAGATGTCGGACTTGCCGAACCGTCAGCTGCCGATGGCCTCGTCGACCGGGATCTTCACCACATAGGCCCAGTCGTCCACGGTCTGTAGCCGTCGCCACAGGTACAGGTCGGACCCGACCTCGAGGTGACCTGCGGGGCGGTCGAGCAGCGGGAGGATCGAGGCCTCGTCGAAAGGCTTCGGGCTGTAGTCGTCGAGCTTACGGGTGTTGCCGCGCATCTCGGAGCTTGCGACGACGTTGCCCTCCCGGTTGACGAGCAGCGCCGTCGCTCCCGGGTACTCCTCGATGTCGAGCATCTCCTCGATCACGTAGCCGAAGGTGAGGTCCAGTGCGGCCACGCCGTTCACCACGCCCTCTTCGTCGTGAAGGGACAGGGTGCACGTGAGCAGCAGCCCCATTCCGCCCTCGTCGAGGTCGAGCGCCGACCAGTGCGGACCGCTCGAGGCCTTGCCCTGCTGGTACCAGGGGCGTCCGCGGGGGTCGTAGCCCTCCTCGAACTCGGTGACGCCCGGCATGCCGGCGATCACGCCGCCCTCCGTCGCCACGTAGGTCCACACCGCCGGCGTCTTGCCCTCGGCGACCAGCCGACGCCGCGCGGCCAGCGGTCGCTTGGCTGCCTGGGGGCCCTTGGACATCAGCAGCGCCTGAGACAGCGCCGGGCCGATGCCCGCGAGCTGGTGGGCCTCGCGCTCGGCCTGGTCCTTGTCGACCCCGTCGGTGATGTGCACGTCCGGGTACACCACGCTGATCGAGTCGTCGTAGAACTCCGAGAACGCCAGATCCGGCGGGTTGAAGGTCTCGGAGCGGTACACGACCGTCGCCGGATCCGGGTCGCGGATCAACGCTTCTTCTGCGGCGAACGCGATGCCGGTGACCAGCGCCTCGTAGCGTGCGAGCTCGCTGTCGATGCGACCGGCGTGCTCGGTGACGTTCATCACCGCGGTCGCGAGGTCCTCCTCTCGCTGCAGTGCCTTGACCTGGGCCGCCTGCATCGCGAGGAAGCTGCCGAGCACTCCGAGCATGGACACCGCGAACACCATGAACGCGAGGAACGCACTCGAGGCGATGGCCAGCTGGCGGTGGCGGCCGACCCAGCGCTGCATGCGCTGCGAGAAGGTGTCGGGCGCGGCGATGACCGGCTCGTCGCGGAGGAAGTGGCGCACGTCATCCGCCAGCTCCTCGACGTCGGCATAGCGGTCGTCGGGGTCCGGCGCGCATGCCTTGTTCACCACCGCCACGAGCTCGCGGGGCACCGCATGCCCCTTGTAGTGCTCCATCGGGTCGCGCGAGGCCGCCTGGGCCCGCATCACGGCGTGCATCGCATTCTTGGCCGTCACTGCGCGCTTGAGGGTGACGAGCTCCTGCAGGATCAACCCCAGCGCGTACTGATCGCTCTTCGGCGTCAGCGCCGAGCCGTCGGCCGAGGCCTGCTCGGGGCTCATGTACTGCGGCGTGCCGACGACGATGCCGATCTGGGTCTCGTGAGCGCGGGCGCCCGCGGACTCGGGGAGGATGTCCTCGCTCGACCCGATGACCTTGGCGATGCCCCAGTCCATGACGAGCACCTCGTGGTGCGGACCGAGCATGATGTTCGCCGGCTTGAGGTCACGGTGCAGCACGCCCCGATCGTGCGCGTACGACATGGCCGCGCACACCGAGAGGAAGGTGACGAGCCGCCCGTTGAGGTCGAGGTCTTCGGGCTCGGGCTTGCCGGCGTCGAGGGCCTCGCGGGCCAGCTTCAGGCCATCGGCGAGCTCCATGCCCTTGACCAGCTTCATGCTGTAGGCGGGGCTGCCGTCCGGCCGACTCTCGATGCCGTACACCGGCACGATGCAGGGGTGGTCCAGCTGCGCGGTGATCTGGGCTTCCTGGTGGAAGCGCGCCGCGAGCGCGGGCTCGCTCACCAGCTGCGGGTCGAGCGCCTTCACGGCGACGTTGCGACCCAGGGCGCGGTCACGCGCCAGGTACACCTCGCCCATCGCCCCGCGACCGAGCAGGCCGAAGCTCCGGTAGCGCGGGCCCTCCGGCAGCCGGTTCGCCTCGGACAGGGTGAGCGCCACGTCGAGCTCGCTGATGATCGAGCGCACCTGGTCCTCGGGCACCACTCCCTTCTCGACGAGGTGACCGAGGAAGTCCGCGAGGTCCGGACGCCCGCCGCCGTTGATCCAGGCCTCCCAGCGTCGGTCGATCGAGTTCGCGAGCTGCGGCAGGCGCTGTGAGAGGGTCGAGAGGTTCATCGGCGCCAGAAGTCCGCTTGCGAGAGGGTGGTGCCCCAGCCGTCGACGAACTCGAGGAGCAGGAAGGTGCCCGAGTGGTGCTTCACGAGGCGGATGCGCGGGTCGCGGTTGCCGGGCGTGAGCCACTCGTTGCCCAGGGCATCGAGGTCCTCGAGGCGGCGACAGCGCTTGAGAAGCTTGATCTCGGCCGCGTGCTTCGCAGGGTCGAGGCCGGCAATGAGCGTGGCCAGCGAGCGGCGAAAGTCCATGCGTTCCTCCCTCGGTCCGCTAGCGTATCGCGGGTGACGCCGTCGGCGGGTCCCGCGGCGAGACGGGCTAGAAGCTCACCGACGCGGTGAGGGTCCACGGACCGGTGGCGTTGCTGTATCGCGCCCACACAATCGGGGCGTAGATGGTCGACTGAGTCACGTCGTAGGTCACGGTCGCGGTGTCGTCGCCGTCATCGTTGCCGTCGTAGCCGACGCGCGCGCAGCCTCCCGAGGCGTGGTTGCGCCGGAACAGGCTCAGCGCCGGCGCGAAGGCGGAGGACTGCTCGGTGAAGGTCACCGTGTCGCCGTACAGCAGCCAGGTCTCGATGTCGTCGAAGTAGAAGTTGTTGCCGACGCTCGGCGGCCACTCCTGGTCGTTCGTCGTCAGCTCGCCCGTGGTGCTCGCCGTGGTCGAGGCCCACAGGTCGAGGGTGGTGCTGCCGAGCGCGCACGCGGAGCCGACCTCGATGCTGTCGTCGATCAGCTCGAGCACGTAGTCTCCGGAGCCCGTGTCGGCGGACCCGATGACGACGGTGTACGTGCCGTCCTCGGGGATGCGCAGGCTCGTGAACGCGTTGCTGCCGCGTCCGCCGTCCTCGGCAGTGACGATGCGCTCGCATCCCGGGTCGTAGATCTCCAGGCGCGCGTCGAAGTCCTCGGACCAGCCGTGAAACGCGAGCTCGTCGCCGGCGACCGCCGTGAACTGGAAGTTGTCCTGCAGCCGCCCGTCGATGGCGAGGTCAGCATCATCGAGGCTGCCGAGGGCCTGGGAGTAGCTGAGGTCGTCGAGGGTGTCCTCGTCGTCGAAGCAGCGCGACGCCGACAGCGTGATCGCGTCCTCGGCGATGCCGCCGGCGCCGTCGGCGACCTGCAGGGTGACATCGTTGTCGCCACCCAGCAGCTGCACCTCGCACCGGGTCTCGCCAAACGCATCGGCCGGGTCGTCGCACACGACCTCGCCATTCACGCGCCACTGCACGATGAGATCGACCTCGGGGGTCTCGGCGTCGCCGACCGTGCCCTCCAGCCACAGCGGCAGCCCCGCGGACACGACCTCGCCGTCCCCCGGCGCGTCGATGTTCGCGCTGGGGTCGGTGTTGTTGATCGTGAGGCTGCCGGGGTCGTTGCAGCCGAGGACGAGGAAGAGAAGCATCCGGCCTCCGTCGCGAAGTCTACACGCCGCCGACGTGGGTGGCGCGGGCTCCCGCGGGGGTCGCCTCGCCGAGCAGCTCGCGCAGCTCGTCAGGGCTGATCGGCTTGCGCAGGACTCGGTTCATGCCGACTTCCTCGGCCCGCCGGATCTCGTCGGGGGCGGTACTCGCGGTGTAGCCAATCACCCGAAGGTCGGGAAAACGCTCCCGGAGTCGCTCGGCGGTGACGAAGCCATCCATGCCCGGCATGTGCCAGTCGAGCAGCACGACATCGGGCTGACGCTCGGCGCAGTGCACGAGCGCAGCTTCTCCACCCGAGACCTCGACGGCGCGATGCCCGACGACGACGACCATGCGCGCGGCGATCATGCGCGTGAGCGGGTCGTCGTCGACGACCAGCACGTCGAGCGAACCCTCGGCGACCGCCGTGGGCTCCGGGCGCTCGTAGGGCTCGAGAGGCAGGCGCACGCGGAAGTGCGCGCCGATCTCGGTGGGCACCAGCTCGATGGTCCCGCCCATCGCCTCGACCAGGCGACGCGAGATCGCGAGTCCGAGTCCCGTGCCGCTCGCGTTGCGGTCGGGCCCCGTGTCGCCGCGCACGAAGGCATCGAACAGCTGGTCGCGAAGCGTGGGGTCGACGCCGGGGCCCCGATCGATCACCTCGAGCACGACGTCCCCGCTCGCCCGCACGATCACGGTGTCCTCGGAGAACTTCAGCGCGTTGCCGACCAGGTTGATGACCACCTGCCGCAGCCGCGATGCATCGCCGATACCGACCTGGAGAAGCCCCTCACCGCCCTCGACGCGCACCCGCCCCTCGGGCGAGAGCAGCTCGGCGACCTCGTGGAGGACCAGCAGGGGTTCGACGCGCTCGCGCTCGAGGCGCAGCTCGTCCCGCTCGATGCGCTTGAAGTCGAGCAGGTCGTCGACCAACGCCGACAGGCGACGCCCGCTGCGGGCGATCACCTGGCTCCAGCGATGCACTGCCGTCGCGTCGTCGGCTTCCTCCTGCATCAGCTCCAGCGCCCCCAACATGCCCGCGAGCGGCGTGCGCATCTCGTGCGAGGCCACCGCCAGGAAGTCGCTCTTCGCCCGCGAAGCCTGCTCGGCCTGGGCGCGAGCCCGTGCCTCGGCCTCGTGGGCCGCTTCCGCCTGACGATGCGCCTCCTGGGCCTCTTGCCAGGCCGCCTGTTGCAGGCGCATGACGACGAGCACCACGAGTGCCCCGATCAACGCCATCGGCGTCACGCTGATCTGCCAGAACACGGCGAGATCCGGCGGCGCACCGAGGTCGACCGAGGCGGGAACCAGCGCGAGCCCGAAGACATAGGCCACCGCCGCCCCGGTCCACACCGCGAGCGTACGGGAGCTGCCGAGCAGGGCCGCGTAGAGCACCGGGAACATGAGGAACGCGAGGAACGGAGACTCGCTGCCTCCGGTGCGGAACACAGCGACAGACTCGAGCACGTAGCAGAGGACGAGCAGCAGGTGCAGCGACACGCCGTGGCCCAGGCGGCCCCAGCCGACGGCGAGCAACAGGTAGCCCACTCCGCACACGACGCAGGCCGCGGCGATGGCTGGGAGCGACGCGTAGAACGCGAAGGCCGGCGAGAACACGATGATGATGACGCCGACCATCGCGGACAACAGCACGCCGAGCCGCCCCTGCAAGCGAGCAGGGGCGTCGAGATCCGGCGGCAAGGCACGGTCCGCAACGCGAAACAGCGGGTCCATCGGCGGACTATACCCACCCACCGAGGCATCGTGGTCCACGCCGCCACGATCTGCCGTACTCTCCGCTTTGCAAGCCCACCCACGGCTAGAATGAGGCACATGCGAAGAATCCTTCAAACCATCGCCGCGCTGCTTCTCGGAGGGCTCGTCGCATCCGTCGTCGGCTTCTTCGCGCTGCTGTACGCCTCCCAGGGCGAGATCATCTTCCCGGGCCCGTCGTTCGGCGAGGACGAGGTGCGACGGCGGGCCGCGCTGGCCGGCGCGACGCTGTTCCCGCTGGAGACCGCGGACGGGCAGACCCTGCTCGGCTGGCACGAGGACCGGGGCGGTTCGCGGGCGCTCGTGTACTTCCACGGGAACGCCAGCACCTGCGACCGCGGCGACGAGCACCGAGCGCTGCTGGCCGAGCTCGAACTCGACTATTGGTGCATCGCGTACCGCGGCTACCCAGGCAGCTCGGGAGAGGCCTCGGAGCAGGGCCTGCGCGAGGATGCACGCGCCCTGTGGAAGCACGTGCTCGCGACGGGCGTGTCCCCCGAGCATGTGGCGCTCCACGGTCGCAGCCTCGGAGGAGGCGTGGCGGTCGGACTGGCCGCCGAGGTCGATGCCGCCGGGCTGATCATCGAGTCGAGCTTCCGATCGGTGCGTCTGCTCGCCGGTCGCGACTATCCGCTGCCCATCGTCGATCTGCTGCTGCGCCATCCCTTCGACAGCGAGGCCCTCGTGGCCGGCATCGACGAGCCCACCCTCGTGCTCCACGGGGACCTCGACGAGACCATTCCCGTGGACCACGGCCGCTGGCTCGCCTCACACCTGGCGCGCGCGACCTACGTCGAGGTGCCCGGTCACGGACACAACTCGGGCCTGCTGCTCCGAGATGCCACTGCGAACGGGGCCTACCGCGACGCGCTCGCCGGCTGGCTTCCCCAAGCGGCCCCCCCGCCTGTGGAAAACCCTGAGGAATAAACTCAGAAGCGATGTTGACGCGTCAACCATTCAAGGCAAAAGAGCTGGTCGAACGTCCATCGCGACGCCTTCGCGTCGGTGTGCACACCTGTGAACAACCGCGAGCGGCTAGCCCTTCTTGGGCTCCGAGCAGATGTACACGAAGGCCGGAGGCACGTTGAGCCACGCGGTCGACGACATCTCGACCCTGCCGAAGCGCTCGGCGAGCTCCCCACGCAGCGCCTGGGCCTTGGGCATCAGGTGGGCGCCCAGGTAGTTGAAGGTCACGAAGCGACCGTCGGGCGAGAGCACCTCGACCACCGCATCCAGCGCCGCACGCTGGACCTCGGGCGGCCACAGCGTCCACGGAAGCCCGCTGACCACGCGATCGACGACCGGATGGCCCCACTCGGCGCACAGCCTCGGGAGTTCCTGGGCGAAGGCCTCGACCACCTCGACATCGGGAAGCTCCTCGCGGAGCAGAGCCGCGAGGTCTTCCTTGGGCTCTAGGGCGAGCAGGGGCGCATGTGGATGACGCTCCCGGATGGCGCGCGTGAACGGACCGGTGCCCGCCCCGAGCTCGACGATGACGTGGTCGTCCGCGAGATCGGCGGACTCGCACATGCGCGCGGCAAGCTGCTTGCCGCTCGGGGCCACGGCGCCGATACGGTTGGGGTCGCGCACGAACTCGCGGAGGAAGACGAAGGCGTCAGTCATCGGCGCTGCCTAACGCGTCGGGGTCGAGGCGCAGCCGAAACCGAAGTCGTCCTTCCTCGGTGCGCAGCCAGCCCTCGCCGACGGGCACGCGGAGCCGCAGGCCGTAGGCCTCGTCCCCCGCGGCAATCCAGGGCTCCCCTGCCCCGCTGAGCAGGTCCTGGACGACATCATCACGGGTCGACATCACCAGCAGGCCGTCATCGAGGCCAATGAGGACGGGAGGCCCCTGAAACGGCGTCACCCGAAAGCGTCCATCGCCGATCTCGGCGTAGAGCATGCCCGTCCGACGCAGCGCCCGAAGCAGCAACCGACGGGTCTTCTTCGCGGTCGCCGGCTTGTGCAGCGGGACCGCCGCCCCCCACGCGCGCCCCTCGCCGTCGAAGCCGAGGGTCGTGCCACGCGCGACCTGCAGTCGCCGCGGCACCACACCGAGCATCGCCATCGCCGGCCCGATGCTCTCGGGATCGAGCGAGGCCATGGCGAACGCGGCCTCGGGCAGGGTCCCGTGGAGCTGGAACGCGCTCTCGAACTGGTGCACCGAGTGGGCGTGCAGGCCCGGATCCTCGCCCTCGCCATCGAGCAGCAGGTCGACGACCGCGTTGCCGGGCAGGTCCACGGTGCCGTGAACGGGCTGCTCCCACGACGAGAACGTGAACGACACGAGAGCCGGCGCCGACAGCCCAGGGGCGCCGGCAAAGACCATGGCCACGGCGCAGCCCTCGGCGGCTTGCTCGCGCATGGCGCGCACCGCGAGCACGGTGGGATCGGCGGTCACCGGAGCCGGCGTGTGCTCCGTCTTCATCCGCACGCGGGCACCCTCGACGGAGACCTCGACCCGACCGACGTCATCGGCGGCGATGCGCGACGCGAGCTCGTGGGGATCCCCCTCCGCGCCGAGCTCCATCACGAGCTGCGACGGCGCATCCCCCCGCCCGAGCACGGCGAGGTGTACCGGACCCTTCGCGCCCTGGGGCGTGCGCATGCCGAGTGCACCCCCCAGCCTTCCCATGGCCTCGACGTCCTCGCAGGTCGCGACCATCGAGGGCTTGCCGAGCCGGGCGAGCTCACCGAGCTCCCCGCCACTGGCCAGCCCCAGGAGCAACGCGATCACGCGTCGTCCGGCACCAGCACGACCTTTCCGAAGTTCTCGCGGTCGTGGAGGATGCGGTGGGCCTCTCCCGCCTGGGAGAACGGCACGGTGGCGTGGACATGCGGGCGGATGACGCCCTCCTGGACGAGATCGAGCAGGGACTGCAGCCATCCTGCCAGACGCTCGCGCTCGTCGAACATGTGTCCCATGTTCACGCCCATGACGCCCTTGTTCTCGTTCATCAGCGTGATCGGGTTCACGCGGCGCCACGGCACGCCCCACATGCTCGAGATGGCCGCCATGAGGCTTCGCGTCTCGCCGCCCGCCATCGAGCTCACGCCGAAGCACACGAGCTTGCCGGCGGGGCGTAGCAGGTCGAGGCCCTTGGCCCAGGACGCACCGCCCACCGGGTCGAGGATGAGGTCGAGCTTCTCGCCCTTCAGCGCCTCGCCGAAGTCCTCGTTCCGATAGTCGACGAGACGGTCGTAGCCGCGGTCGAGGAGGAACGCGTGCTTGCCCGCCGACGCGGTACCGATGGCGTAGGCGCCCTTCCACTTGATGAGGTCGAGGGCCATGAGTCCGACGCCGCCACCCGCGGAGTGCACGAGCACGCGGTCACCCTCGCGCACGCGACCGTACTCCATGAGCATCATCCACGCGGTGAGGCCGACCACGGGGATCGACGCGGCGAGCACCGGGTCGAGGCCGTGGGTCTTGGCCACCTGGATCAGGTCGACGCAGACCACCGAGCTGTAGCCGCCGAACTTGGTCGCGACGACGACCTCCTCGCCGACCCAGCTCGCGTCGACGCCCTCGCCGACGGCATCGATGGTGCCGGCCACCTCGTAGCCGACCACGCAGGGGAACGGCGGCGCGTCCGGGTAGATGCCCTGTCGCGCCATGAGGTCGGCGAAGTTCACGCCGGCGGCCTTCACCCGCACGCGCACCTGTCCCGCTCCGGGCTCCGGATCGGGCGCCTCGCGCACCTCGAGGACCGAGGTGGGCCCGGCCTTCGGCATCCAGATCTGCTGCACGTGGGTCTCCCTGCTCCGCGGAAGTCCACGGAATGACGAGCGGCAATTTCGACACATGGGTCAGAAAGGCAAGTCACGGAGTGTCGTCGATGCGCGGGCTTCGAGTGGACGGCAGTTGCAGACCCGGTGATATCAGCCGCCCGGAGGTTCGCATGGCCCGTCCCCTCGCCCTCGTCACCGGTGCTTCCGCCGGCATCGGCCGCGAGATCGCGCGCCAGCTGGCCGCGGATCACGACCTGATCCTCGTGGCCCGCCGCGAGGATCGGCTGCGGGCCCTGGCCGACGAGCTCCCCGGAGAGCACCGGGTCGAGGTGTGCGACCTGACCGACAAGCAGGCGCGCGCCGCGCTCGTCGAGCGCGTCGGGGACCTGCCCATCGCCGTGCTCGTCAACAACGCGGGCTTCGGCAGCAATGGACCGTTCTGGGAGAACGACGCCGACGGCGAGGTCCGACAGGTCGAGCTCAACGTCACCGCGCTGGTCGACCTCAGCCGCCGCATCCTCCCCGGCATGCTCGCTCGCGGCGAGGGGCGCATCCTCAACATCGCGTCGACCGCCGCGTTTCAGCCGGGGCCGTACATGGCGGTGTACTTCGCGACCAAGGGCTTCGTGGTCTCGTTCACCGAGGCCCTCGCCTACGAGCTGCGGAACAGCCCGGTCACGGTCACCGCCCACTGCCCGGGTGCCACGGCCTCCGAGTTCGGCGACATCTCCGGGAACGGCAAGGCCAAGCTGTTCACCGAGGGACGCGTGGCCACCGCCGAGGAAGTCGCCGCCGACGCGCTGGCGGCCATGCGACGCGGCGATCCGGTGCGCATACACGGCTTCCGGCAGCGCATGCAGGCGATGCTCGCGAGCATGGCGCCCCACGTGCTGGTGCTCCCGCGCGTGGCGGCCCTCAACCGTCCGTGAGCCGCGGGAACGCGCCGATGGCGTGAAAGTCCGGCTTGTCGGTGCCCAGGGGGTGGTGCACCAGGTAGCGACGCGCCTCGCCCACCCCGTGGATGGCGTAGGCGTTGCCTCGCCACGGCGCCTCGGGAAGCAGGGACCGTGGAACCACGGCCGAGCCCGTCCAGCGCCCGCCCTCGATCCGCGCGGTGTAGTCGATGGGCAGCTCTCGCTCGGTCACCTGGCGCTCCCCGTGCAGGCGGAGGACCAGGTAGTGCCCGTGCGGACCGAGCTCGATCTCGGTGTAGCGCTCGTCCTCCCCGAGCAGGAACAGCTCGACGACCTCGTGCTCCCACAGGCCCCAGGTCGAGCCATCGCCGGGGGGAGCGGGGTCGCCGTGAAAGGTCGCCGACACGTCGACCCGAAGTGCGTCTTCCATCACGGTGATCCGCACGGTGACGTGCTCTTCGGGCGGCGCCTCGCGGTCGTCCCAGGTCCTGTCGACGTGGAGCTCGATCATGGCGTGCACCCTAGCAGACCCCAAATCTATACTGGGACATATGTCCTTCTCTGACGTGCAACTCGGCCCCTTCCGCCTGCTCGAACCAGTCGCCGCCGGCGGCATGGGCGTGGTCTACAAGGCCGAGCACCGCGAGCAGGGAGTGCCCGTCGCCATCAAGCTGCTCACCCGCGCCGGCGCTCGCAGTCCGACGTTTCTCGAGGACTTCCATAACGAGGTGCGCGCCGCCGCCTCGCTGGACCACCCGGCCATCGTCTCGGTGCTCGATCACGGCCTGGCGCCCGAGGACATCGGCGCCCACATCGACGGCGTTCCCTCGAGCTCGCCATGGCTCGCGATGGAGTTCGTGCCCTCGGGCACACTCAAGCACTCGGCGTGGCGGAACAACTGGCGCAGCGTGCGCGAGGTCATGCTCGGTGTACTCGACGGCCTGGCCCACGCCCACGCCCGCGGCGTCGTGCACCGCGATGTGAAGGTCGCGAACGTGATGGTGCGCGAGAGCCCGCAGCTCACCGGAAACCCGTGGCGCGTGCAGCTCACCGACTTCGGCATCGCCGCGGCCCTCGATGCGGCTCCCAAGGTGGAAGGCGCCGAGGGGGCGGGCACGCCGTCGTACATGGCGCCTGAGCAATTCGTGGGAGGCTGGCGCGATCAGGGGCCGTGGACCGACCTGTACGCCGTCGGCTGCCTCGCGTGGTCGGGCATCACCGGTCGCACGCCGTTTCGCGGCAACATGATGGCGCTCGCGCACGCGCACCTCAGCCGCCCGCTCCCCAAACTCGAGCCGCTGTGGCCGGTTCCGGAGGGTACCGAGGACTGGCTGCGCAGGCTTCTCGAGAAGGACCCCGCCCAGCGCTATCGTCACGCCGCCGACGCCGCGTGGGCACTGCTCGCCCTCGGTGACGCACCCGACGACGGCGAGGACGACGAGACGCTGATCCGCGTGGAGCGGGGGCGCGTCGCCGAGAACACCACGCTGATCTTCGACACGCGCGAGGTCGCCTCGGTGGTCGGCAAGGTGGTCACGGGCACGGCGGCGGTGCACGCCGTTCCCCCGATTCCCTCGTCGTGGCGGCGTCCGGATCGACGACCCGACCTCGGCCTGATCGGCGTCGGACTCGGTGTGTACGGGCTGCGCGCGGTGCCGATGGTCGGCCGCGAAGCCGAGCGTGACCAGCTGTGGAGCGCCCTGCGAAAGGCCCACGCAAACCCGGGAGCTCTGGCGCTCGTCGTCCGCGGGCCCGCTGGCGTCGGCAAGTCCAAGCTCGTGCACTGGATCGCCGAGCGCGCGATCGAGGTCGGCGCGGCGACCGTGGTTCGCGTGGAGGCCGACGCGAACGGCGGCCCCGGCCATGCTCTCACCCAGCTCGTGCAGCGCGCCCTGCGCACCGCGGGCCTGCACGGGGACGAGCTGACCGAGCACATCGAGGCCCGGCTTGTCAGCTTCGGCCGCGAGGACCACTGGGAGGCCACGGCCCTCGCCGAGATCGTCGAGCCCACCGGGCGAGTGAGCTTCGGCAAGCCCGCCGAGAAGTGGGCCGTGGCCCGCCGGTTGATTCAGGACCTCGCCGCCGACCGCCCAGCCCTGCTCGTGCTCGACGACGCGGTGCTCGACCCGGAGCTGCTCGACTTCGTGGAGTGGCTGCTCCAGCGCGGCACCGAGTCCTCGGTGCTCATCGCCATGGCCGCGCGCGACGAACACCTCGCCGAGCGCAAGGCCCAGGCCGCCAAGCTCCTCACCCTCGACGTCCACACCCAGCTCGTCGGTCCCCTCGACGAGGCCGAGCGCCGAGAGCTGGTCCGCGAGCTGCTCGGACTCACCGGGCAGCTGGCCGCGCGCGTCGAGGCGCGATCGGCGGGCAACCCGATGTTCGCGGTGGAGATCATCGCCGAGTGGGTGCGCACCGGCGTCCTCCAGGCCACGAAGCGCGGCTTCGCCCTCGCTCCCGGCGCCAAGGCGGAGCTGCCGGACAGCCTGTACGAGGTGTGGGCGAAGCGGACGCGCGAGCTCGCGAAGCAGCTGGGGCGCGCGCGCATGGCGCTGTTCACCGCGGTGGGCATCGGTCTCGAGGTCGACGCGCGCCTCTGGCACGCCTCCTGTCAGGCCTTCGAACCGCCCCTCGCAGCCGACGACCTCCGCAAGGTCGCGCGGGTCCTGCGCGATGCGCAGCTCATCGACCTCGAGGAGTCCGGCTTCCGCTTCCGCCAGCCCATGTTCGTGGAGAGCGTGCGCAGGCTCGTTCGCGAAGCGGGCGGCTGGCCGATGGCCAACGAGGCGATTGCCCGAGCGCTCGAACACTTCGACGTCCCGTACAAGGACGAGCGCATGGGTCTGCACCTCGTCGCGGCCGGCCATCACGAGCGCGCGTTCGCGCCCACGCTCGCGGGCATCGCCAAGCGGCGCGGCGACGGCGAGTCCCGCCTGTCCATGGCCCACATCCAGCAGCGTCTGATCCCGCTCATGCACGAGGCCGGCATTCCCGAGAGCGACCCTCGCTGGGGCGAGGTCGTGCTCATCCGTCAGCGGACCCACGCGCTGCTCTGCGACTACGACGCCGCCGGCGTCGATGCCCAGCTGCTCGTCGACAACGCGCAGGCGCTTGGTTGGAAGACCGAGTCGGTCGGCTATCGGGCCCTCGCCGTCAACAACCTGAGGCTCGGCGACGCGACCACCTCCCTCGCGATGCTCGACAAGGCCATCGCGAGCGCCGAGGCCACCCAGGACATGCCGGCCCTGGCCGGCGCCTTGCGCTGGCGCGGCGAGATCGCCTGGGACATCGGCCACCACAAGGCCGAGCAGTACGCGCTCGAGGCCCTGCCGCTGATCGAGGAGCACCTCGACCCGCTCAACGTCGGCCACAGCCTGATCACCGCGGCGAGCATGTACCGACGCCGCGGCGAGTACGTCGAGGCTCGGCGCTGCTTCGAGCGGGCGCGCGAGCTGTTCGAGCAGGCCCACTCCCGCAAGAGCCTGCTCCACGCGGTGTTCGCCGAGGGCATCCTGCTCGCCCAGCAGAAGAACTACGACGACTCCGATGCGTGCTACCGCGAGGCCCTCGAGCACGCGGTCGCGACCGAAGGCATGCTCGCGCAGGGCTACTGCCTCGAGGGGCTGGCCGACAACCAGCGCCGGCGCGGAAACCTCGATGCAGCCGAGCAGGGCATTCGCGACGTGCTCGCCTACTACGCGCGCACCAACCAGACAGACGTGTTCACCACCCAGCTCACCCTGGCGCAGATCCAGCTCGCGCGCGGCGACGCGGCATCCGCGGCGGCGACGATCATGGAGGTCCAGGCCGAGCTCGACCCGGCGCGCATCGGCTGGATGGCGTACACCTACGCGCTGCTCGCGTGCACCGTGAACGGTCGTGCGTGCATCCGCCACGCGAAGCGAGCGCTCGAGGGCTTCGAGGAGACGAAGTTCATCGAACCGGAGCTGCTCGACGCGCTGACGCCGACCATCGCCCGCAAGCGCGAAGAGGGGCGCGTCGAGGAAGCCGACGCCCTGCAGGCGATCTGGGACTTCCTCGACCGGAACATGAAGGGCGGCGCCGAGCACTGAGCCCCGGATCCCAGTGGTCGGGTTAGGGCCAGACAGACCCGGAGGTCCCATGTCCCAGGCCCTCGACGCCGCACGTCCGACGCTCAAGCTCCGCGATCCCGCCACCGACGAGTTCGACGGCGAGGTCGACGCCCACACGCCCGAAGACGCGAGCGCGATGGTGGCCGAGGCCCGCATCGCCCAGCGCCAGTGGGCGAGCTGGCCGCTGACCGAGCGCCTGCGCATCATCCGCCGCTTCCGGGACCTGCTGGTCGACCGCCACGAGCACATCTCCGCGGTGATCCAGCGCCGTGTCGGCAAGGCCCAGTTCGAGGCCATGGCCGAGGTCGCGCTCTCCGTGGACTCGGCGTCGTACTACGCCGAGCTCGCCGAGTCGCTCGAGGGCGGACGCCGGGTCAAGGCGTTTCCCCCGGGACTGCGGCGAGCGAAGACCCACTACCGGCCGCTCGGCGTGGTCGCGGTGATCAGTCCGTGGAACTACCCGTTCTACCTGGCGATGCACCAGATCTTCCCGGCGCTGACTGCCGGCAACGCGGTGATCCACAAGCCGAGCGAGCACGCGGCGGACGTCGGGCTGCTCATCGGCGAGATGGCCCACGACGCCGGCATCCCCGACGGTGTGCTCCAGATCGCCCTCGGTGGGCCGGAGGTCGGACAGGCGCTCATCGACGGCCCGGTCGACCTCATTCACGTCACGGGCTCGCCGCGCACGGGCAAGGCCATCCTCAAGGCCGCCGCCGAGCACCTCACCCCGGTGCTCCTCGAGCTCGGCGGCAAGGACGCGGCCATCGTGTGCGACGACGCCCCGGTCGAGCGCGCCGCGAACGCCATCGCGTTTGCTGCGTGCATCAACGCCGGCCAGACCTGCATCGCCCACAAGCGCGCGATCATCGCCGCGCCCATCTACGACGACCTGGCCGCGCGCATCGCCCGCGAGGTCGCGAGCCTCATGCCCCGTCGCACGGGCATGGAGCCGGTCGGCCCGCTCGTCCTGCCCCACGAGGCCAAGCGCATCTCGCGTCAGATCGAGGAGAGCGTGGCCATGGGTGCCGAGATCCTCGTGGGCGGCAGCCCGCTCGAGGGACCGGGGACCTGGTTCCAGCCCACCGTGCTCGGCAACTGCACCCCGGACATGCCCGCCGTGCGCGAGGAGACCTTCGCGCCGCTCCTCTGCCTGCTCAAGGCCGACAACGACCTCCACGCGCTCGAGCTCGCGAACGACAGCGACTTCGGCCTGTCCGGGTCGGTGTGGACCAAGGACATCGACCGCGCGAACCGCCTCGCCGCGGGCTTCCACACCGGAAGCGTCGCAATCAACGACGTGCTCAGCACCACGCTGATGGCCACCTCGCCCTTCGGCGGCGTCAAGCAGAGCGGCTTCGGACGCGCCGGCTCCGAGCTCGGCTACTTCAACTTCTGCAACGTGCAGGGCGTGGTGCGCACCCCGCTGCTGCTCGATCGCGAGCCGATCTGGCCGCCGTACACGGACCTCCACCTGTCTCTCGCGCGCAAGTGGATGGGCCTGTTCCACGGCTCCCTGCGACGCAAGGCGCGGATGCTCCTGTCGTGAGCGACGCCCTCCCCGTGCTCCTCGAAGAAGAGCACTTCGTCATCGTCGCCAAGCCCGCGGGCATGCCCGTGCACCGCTCGTTCCACGTGCGGGTGCGCGACGTGGCCCTGCAGCGCGTGCGAAACCAGATGAAGCGCCGCGTGAACCCCGTGCACCGCCTGGACCAGCCGACGAGCGGCTGCCTGATCTTCGCGTACGGCAAGCGCTGGACGGCGCGCCTGCACTCGTCGCTGCGTCACGAGTCGAGCACCAAGACCTACCTCGCCTTCGTGCGCGGTTGCTGGCCCCACGACGACCCGATCACCGTCGACACGCCCATGAAGGGCGACGACGGTGAGATGAAGGAGGCGCTGTCCGTAGTCGAGTGCCTCGGGCGCTCGGATGAGCCACGGTGCTCGCTGCTGCGCGTCACCCCACGCACCGGGCGCTTCCACCAGGTTCGACGGCACGTGCGGGACATGCACCACCCGGTGATCGGCGACTCGTCCCACGGCGACACGCGCATCAACCGCTGGTGGCGCGAGAACCACGGGTTCCAGCGTCTGGGACTGCACTGCCTGGCGATGGACCTGCCGCATCCCACCGAGGAGCGACGCATCGAGGTGATCTGCCCGATCCCCGACGAGCTGCGGGCGCTGTGGCAGACGATGCCCTGGTGGGAGGACGCGCTGGCCGCCGAACCACGCCTCGCGCTGCCCTTCCCGGATCCGCCGGAAGAGGAGCCTCCCGCGTAGCGCACGGCATTTTTGCACCGGAGCCCTCGAGGAGTACCGATACTGAAAGCGCTCTGGAGGTGCGCTTTGCGCCGATTTATCGCAGTTTCTATCCTGGCTTTGCTCGCCGCGTGCGACCAGGGTCCCAACCCGCTCGATGGTGACCCGATCACCGACACGGGCACCACCGCCGACACCGGCTCGAGTGCGGACACCGGTACCAACACCGACGCGGACTCCGACGGGGACGGCCTGAGCGACGCCACCGAGGCCGAGCTCGGCACCGACCCGAACCTGCCGGACACCGACAACGACGGCTACGACGACGGCGTCGAAGTCGACGGGAACACGGATCCCAACTCGGCCTCCGACCACCCGTACGCCGGCGGCTGGCCCATCGGCGCCTGTCGCGACGACATCCAGTCCACGGGCAACGGCCTCGGTCAGATCTCGCAGGACTTCGCGCTCACCGACCAGTACGGCGACACCCTGAGCCTCCACGACTTCTGCGACCGAGAGGTGCTGCTCGTCGGAGCAGCCTTCTGGTGAACCCGCTGTCAGGCGGAAGCCGCAGGCCTGGAAGGCCTGTACCAGCGCTACAAGGACCAGGGTTTCATCGTGATCACCATGATTGGTCACAACAGCTCGCGGCAGCCGCCCTCGGTGGCCGACCTGCAGACCTGGGCGAATACCTACGGCCTGAACCACCCGGTGGTGGCCGACCCCAACTTCCAGACGAGCGCCCGATTCATCGACGGCACGAGCATCGCGCTGCCGAGCATGACGCTGATCAAGGCGGGCGGCGAGATCGTCGTTCGTGGGAGCTGGGTGAACGAGTCCCAGGTGCAGGCAAACCTGCCCTGACGCGGTGCCGCACTCCGCGGCGGTAGCCCGTCCACAACCCCGTGGTTAGGGCACTGACGCGGAGATCGCGTGAAGGACAAGCTCGAAGCCACGCTCCAGGCGCTCGAAGAAGCGAAGATGCCCGACTGGGCCTGGTCGACCATGCTGTTCGTGGTCGGCCTGCTCGCGCTGCTCGTCTCCTTCGTGTTCTACCCATCCGAGGACCCGAACTGGACGATGATCCTCGGGCGGCAGTTCGGCGGCGAGTGCGGCTTCCAGATGGCCTTCGGCCTGCCCTGTCCGTCGTGCGGCATGACGCGCTCGTGGGTGTGGCTCGTGCGCGGCGAGGTCCTCAAGGCGTTCACCTACAACGCCGCCGGCGCCCTGCTCCTGGTGTGGCTCGCGGTGGGCGGCGTGCTCGGCGGTCTGCGCCTCGCGACCCGCAACTACAAGCTGTGGGTCGTGCCCTTCCCGGTGCTTTTCTGGTGGACGATGTTCTGGCTGGCGGTGCCGTACCTCGGGCTCTGGGTGGCCCGCTGCTTCGGCTACAACGCGCTGTGATGCGCATCCGTGAGGCGGAGCCCGCGGACATCGGCGCGCTGGCCCGACTTCACGTCGACACCTGGCACGAGACCTACGCGGGGCGGCTTCCCGACG
The DNA here is from genome assembly GCA_006226595.1 of Deltaproteobacteria bacterium. GTDB lineage: Bacteria > Myxococcota_A > UBA796 > UBA796 > M1803. The sequence goes on along the minus strand of SBGP01000013.1, from coordinate 60,705 downwards.
ACCTGCTCGCGAAGCTCACCGTCGAGGCTCGCGAGCGGCTGTGGACCGAGATGATCGGCCAGCCGGGCACCCATCACCTGGTGCTCGACGACGACGGCAGCCTCGTGGGCTTCGCGTCCGCGGGTCCCCGCCGCGAGGGGCTGCCCGACGACCTCGGCGTCCAGCTGTATGCGCTGTACCTGCGGCGACGGGTCCAGGGTCACGGCCACGGGCGCCACCTGCTCGAGGCCGTCCACGCGCGCCTCTCCGAGGGGGGCCACGCCGCGGTTGGTCTGTGGGTGCTCGACGGCAACCCCGCCGAGGCGTTCTACACGCGGATGGGAGGCGTCCGCTTCGGGACCAGGCGAGACGCGGTCCTCGGGATCTTCGTCGACCACGTGGGCATGCGCCTGCCAACCGGTCACAGCCCCACGTAGTCGCGGCAGCGCGGCGGGTTCGGCAGGTCGCGCTTCAGCGTCCAGATGCCCTCGTCGTCGGCGGTGACGACCTCGAACCCGAGGCGTTCGGCGCGGGCCATGGCTTGGTCGGGCGTGAGCGGCGTGACCCCGCCCAGCTCCGGCACCGTGGTGTCGATGACCATCCACGTCGTCAGCTCGTCCCCGATGCTGTTGTGCAGCCCGACCATGGCGCGGTCGGTGAGATGCGGCGCGGACTTGTCCGGAACCTCGGCGCACACGCCGTCGGGGATCTGCGCCAGGGCCCGGTTCAGCGCCGGAACCTTCGCAGGAAGCGCCCACGACTCACCCGTCGCCGTGAGCCCCAGCGGAAACAGGGCAGGCGCGATGAACGTACCGACCGCGGACAGCGCCAGCAGCCACACCGCGAACAGGTCGTGGGGCCGCTCCCACCCGCGGGCACGTCCGAGTCGGGTCAGCGTGTGCACCGTGCCCATCAGCAACAGCGGCACGAGCACCGCGTCGTACTGATAGACCGGCACCCACACGTTCTCCCGATCGTTGAGCAGGCGGGAGACGAGGATGGGCATCGCGAGCCATCCGTACGGGGAGAACAGCGGCAGACCGAGGAGCGGGACGAAGCTCACCGCCCACAACGTCTGCTTGTACGGGTGGTCGAAGAGCATGGCGAGCACCGCCATCGGGTGCGTGACCGCGAAGAGCAGCGCCTCGCCGGGCCCCTCGCCGAGCTGCGAGTACTGCCAGTGACGGAAGGTGCCACTGACCGCGAACGCCGGGATGACCCACTTCGTCAGCGACAGGAAGCCGGCGAGACCGACGACGACCAGCAACAGGCCCGGCCCCCACCAGCGGCGCGCGCACAGCAACAGACCGACCGCGGCCATCGTCACCCCGAGATCCTCGCGGACGAGCAACAGCGGCAGGCACAGCGCAACCACCCACCCGAGCCACTCGCGCTCGAGGAAGAGCACGACCCAGGCGAGCAGCGGCACGGCGAAGGCCACCTCGTGGAAGTCCCAGTTCACCAGGGCCTGAAACGGCCACCAGGCGAGCAACACGGTCGCGTACATCAGGCTTCGCGGGTGGTCGACCTGCTGCTCGCGACAGAACAGGTACACCGGCACCGCCGTGGACACGAGCAGCGCGACCAGCGCGACGTTGAGCGCCATCGGATGCGGCCACACCCAGTACACTGGCACGAACAGCAGTAATACCGGATGAAAGTGGTCTCCGAGCAGGTGGAAGTCCAGGCCGAGGATGGGAACCTCGGGCTCCGCGAACATCGCGTACCTGCGGATCGCCTGGTCGAAGATGCCCAGGTCGAATCCACCAGAGAGGTGATTTCTCCATCGCAACCACGAATGCGCGAGGTACGCGAACGCCGCGCATGCCATCATGGCATACAGCTGCACGGACTCTCGTGGCGTGGGTCGCGTCATGCGCGCATGGTACGCCACCGAGCCACGGGCGCGGAGATTCGCGGTCCAGCCCAGCAGGCCTCGACGGCCAACCGGCGGCAACGTCTTCGCGAAGCGTCCTCACCGCGAGAGTGGTCGACGGCGAGCGGAGGGAAAGCGAGCGCGCGCCGTTCGACGGATATGTCCCAAAGCCGGTAGACTTCGACATGCTGCGCCGCCTCCTGGAGCTGTCGCTGGAGGGAACGTGAACCGTGCTCGCGCTCTCGTCGTCGAGGACTCGCCCGTGGCGGCGCGTCTGCTCGCGGCACAGCTCCGCAGCTACGGCTTCGACGTCGACACGGTGCAGAGCGGCGAAGAGGCCGTGAACGCGTGCACGGCGTCGCCTCCAGACCTGGTCCTCCTCGACATCGAGCTTCCCGGGATCAGCGGGTTCGCGACCGCAAACCAGATCCGCAAGCTCCCGATCGCTCAGCCGCGCATCCTGGGCGTCACCGGACGCGAGAACGCCGAGGACGAGTGCCTGGCCGCCGGCATGAACGGATGCGTGCCCAAGCCCGTCTCGCGTGAGCGCCTTGAACAAGGGCTGGTCAGCGGTCGCGCGTTCACGCCACCCGGCCGGGATGCGCTCGCGTCGATCCGCCGCATCGAAGAGCTCTCGGGCGACCGCGGGCTGCTGAAGGACACGCTGCAGAGCTTCCTCATGAAGACCCCGGGACGCCTGCGCGTGATTGCGAGTGCGGCGGCTTCCGGCGAGGTGACCACCGCCAAGTCGATCGCCCACCAGCTCGCGGGCATCGCGAGTCCGCTGGGCCTGTTCGAGCTCGCGCGGGTCGCCCGGCTGATCGCCCACGCCGAAGACATCCCCCGCGAACAGGACCTCGCGGACCTTCAGCTCGAGGGACGCGCTGCGCTGCAGGGCATCCAGCAGGCCTACGACGCCGAGTTCTCGAGGTAGCGACGGACCTCGGCGCGGGTGTTGACGATCAGCGGCATGGCCTCACCGCGGAGCTCCGCCACCAGCGCGAGCTTGCCGTCACCCGCCGCGTGCTCGATCTTCCGCATCATGCGCGAGAGCGGCATCGCGTACACGGTGGCCGCCGTGGACTTGAGCGCGTGAGAGGCGCGGCGCACGCCCTCCAGGTCGTCGTCGATCAGCACGGGCTCACGACCGTGCAGCTCCTCGAGGAACTCGGTGAGCAGCGCGGGGACCTCCTCGATCGCGCCGAGGCCACCCCACTCGGACTCGAGCTTGTGGAAGTCGACCAGCGGCTCTTCGGCGCTCGGAGGGTCGGGAGTGAGCAGCGGCTCCAGCTCGTCGGGCAGGTCGAGCTGCGCGCGGGCCCATCGCTGCACCGCCGCCAGCAGCGCGTCCGCCGCGAAGGGCTTGCCCACGGTCGCCTGCATACCGACCGCCTCCACGCGCTGGATGTCCTCGGCCCGATCGAGCGCGGTCAGCGCCACCATGGGCAGCCGCTCGGCATCGAAGGTCGCGCGGATGCGACGTGCCGCCTCGATGCCATCCAAGCGCGGCATCTGCACGTCCATGAACACCAGGTCGAAGCTCGGGTCCGCCATCACCGCGTCCACCGCGTCCACGCCGTCTCGCGCGAGCACGACGTCGTGGCCCGCACCTTCGAGCACCAGCCGCGCCAGGCGCCGGTTCACGGCGTTGTCCTCGGCGACGAGAATGCGCACGCCCGTGCGAAGCCCCTCGCCGCTGCTGTCCAGCTCCGAAGGCTCGTCGAGCGGCGCGTCGGCCTCGGGTAGCTCCAAGGTGAACCAGAACGTGCTGCCCTTGTCGGGAACGCTCTCGACGTGGAGCTCGGAATCCATGGCCTCGAGGATGCGCACGCAGATCGGAAGGCCGAGCCCCGTGCCCCCGAAGCGCCGGGTGGTCGACGCCTCGGCCTGGACGAACTCCTTGAACACCAGCTCGATGTGGTCCGGGGCGATGCCGATGCCGGTGTCGGAGACCTCGAAGCGCATTCCCGTGGGCCCGAGGCGCACCGACAGGCGAACCCTCCCTCTCTCGGTGAACTTGAGCGCGTTGGAGAGCAGGTTGGTGATCACCTGCCGCAGCCGCAGGCTGTCGCCCCTCACGAACTCAGGCAGGTCCGGATCCAGATCGTCGATGAGCACCAGGCCGCGGTCCTGGGCGACGGGTCGCTGCAGCTCGACGATGTTCTCGAGCATCGCGCGAAGCGGAAATGCGCGCTCCTCGAGGGTGACGTAGCCGCCGCGCAGCTTGGAGAAGTCGAGCAGGTCGTTGAGCACGGCGAGCAGGCTCTCGGCCGAGTCGCGCATCACGAGGAGCTTGTCGCGCTGGAACGGAGACGGTCCACCGAGCATGAGGAGGTCGATCATGCCGATGACGCCGTTCATCGGCGTTCGCAGCTCGTGGGTCACGTTGGCGAGCAACGCGTCCTTGGCGAGGTTCGCCTGCTCGGCGAGCTGCCGCGCCTCGACGAGCTCCGCGACCTCTTCGCGCTGACGCTCGCGTACCGCAGCGAGCAGCAGCAGACCGGCGAGGCTCGCGATCACCGCACCCGCGACGTTGAGCCACATCGACAGCTCGATCTCGGCCGCGACCGACTCCTCGACCTCGGCGACGTGAATCTCCGAGACCACGCCGTAACGGTACTCGTCGGACCACACCCAGGCTCCGAGGAGCGGGACGCCCCGCTCCCCGACGTAGGCCAGAGCCGTCGAGCCGCTGCGGCCCAGCATGACCTCGCGGACAGACCGGGGCGGGCTGCCCGTCGGCGCATGGATGGGCAGGCCAACGCCGGACTCGTCCCCCGAGAACCGACTCGGCGTGATGCGACGCCCGTGGGCGTCGACGAGGTAGGTCTCGCCGGTGAGCGCCTGGCGGCCGAGCCTCGCGTACCGCGACAGTTCGCCGGCGGTGTCGAGGCGGAGCGCGAGCATGGCGATGACCTCACCATCCTCCTCTACCGGCCCGAGCAGGAGTGCGTTGGACCGGCGACCCTCCTCCTGGTCTCCGACGAACCAGGTGCGGCCGTCGAGCGCCGGGCGTGCTTCCTCGAGCTGGATGTCGCAGCCTCCGCCGACGCTGACCAGACACGTGAAGTCCTCGGTCATCACGAAGAACCCAGGGTCGTCGTGGGCGTGGCTCACCGCTCGCACTCGCTCGCTCAACGCGACGAGCGCCTGGGAATCGGCAGCACCGTCTGCGCTGGCTTCGCGCAGCGCGAGCACCGCCCGGCGAACATCGGACTCCTGGCCGAGCAGCGCCAGCTCCTCGAGGCGAACCTGAAGCCAGCCATCCACCGCCGCCTGGGTCTTCGAGGCGAGCAGGTGCGCGCGCCCTTCCCCGTCGTGCCGTGCATCCGATCGAATCTGCCGGAGCGTGGCACCGAACACCACCAGCGCGAGCACGATGAACACGACGGCGACGAGCACGGGGGCCGCGTAGGGGCGACCCCCGAAGCGCCGCAAGGTAAGGAACACCAGCGGCAAGCCGACGAGAAGAAGGACGACGAGCCCCAGCCAGGTCCTCCCGCCGACCGCGACGACCTCGCCCACCTCTCGCTCGGCGAGCAGGCCGATGCCGAGGGTCTCGTCCCACCGCCACGCGCCGATCACGCGCGCACCGCGGTAGTTCACGTAGGGGCGCGCGCTCTGGCCGCCACCCGTCCCCGGGAGCGCCTCGAGCACGCCCTCGGGCAGCTTCACGGAGAGCGCGACCAGGGACGACTCATCGGGTCCGAGCAGGCCCTCGGCTCGCAGCGCGTCCTCGAAGCGGGAGCGCGACACGAGGCGACCGTCTTCGGAGAAGGCCACGACCTCGCCCGTCTCTCCGAAGTACCCGAGTGCGAGCTGCGCGAACTCGTGGGCGGCATCGACGCGCACCGTGAACACCGCGACGACCTCGCCCTCCTCGACGATCGGCGTGGCGAAGAACGCCGTCGGGTAGCCGGCCGGGCGCACCCCACCGCTTCGGGGGCGCAGCTCGACGTCGGACCTCACCGCGGGCACGAACACGGTCTCACCCGCAAAGGCCCGCGCCATGCGCTCCGGATGTCGTTCCATGAGGAAGTTGGGCGTGCCGACGTTGTCGTCGTGCATGGACGCCAGGCTCGTGCCGTCGGGACGGATCACGAACAGACCGAGGTCACCGCGACGGGCGAGCTCGCGCCCAACCACGCGGCGGAGGGCCTGCTGCTCGGGGCACTCGAGCAGCTCGGACACGTCCCGGTGGAGGATGCCGAGCACCGCGGCCCGGACCTCCGGCATGACCACCAGCTCGCGGATCGCCACACGGCGACGGCGCTCCCAGTCGTCGAGGGGCGCATCCACACGCTCGAGGAGCTCGACCTGACGACGCACGAGCTCGACGCGCGACGCCTCCTGTACGCGCAGGACCGCCACCGCCGCGATGAGCGCGATGAGGAGCGAGACCAGCGTCACGCCCAGGCCCCAGCCCGGGCGATGCCAGGCCCCCGTCTGGTCGCCCTGCGACAGCGTCAACCTCCGAAGGCAGGATCCCAGAGGCCCCCGGAAGGGTCAAGCCGCATGAGCGTCCCCACGGAGGGGTCGAGAATCCCCTTGCCAGCGAGGGTCCGGCGCCGCGTCTCGCTAGCGGCGCTCCAGCCAGCGCTGCGAGAAGATCTCGTCCTCGAGCTCGACGCCGAACGTGATGTCGGACATCTCGATGGTCGTGTACGTGCCCTCCTTCAGCTTGTCCGAGATGGTCATCTTGGTCGGGAAGCGACGTCCGCCCTCGAAGATCTTCACGTCCTCCATGGTCCACGTCTTGAGCAGCATGCCGGAGAGTGCGTACAGCTCCTGCTTGGTCGGAATGCCCGTCTCGGCATCCACACAGCTCACCCGCTTCGGGTAGGTCACCGTGTCGTCCTTCGCGAGCAGCTCGACCTTCCAGCACTTGCGACCGTTCACCTCGTCGGCCCCCGTGACCGAGGCGGTGTACAGCTCCTCCCACTCGGTGCTCGCCATCATGTCCTCGTAGGACATGTCCGAGCCCATCATCCCCTGGCGAAGCATGTGTCCGGAGATCTTCTGGGTGCGCTCGACGTTGGGGATGTACATCCACAGCTCGTCGCCACGACGGAGCATCTTGGTCCCGGCGTCGCGGGTCGGCGACAGGTACTCGATGGAGGCCTCGTCCTCTCCGCGGGCGAAGGTCCGCATCGTGAACTCACGGGTACGGCGCGGGTTCACGACCGTCATCTTGATCGTCGTCGTCCGCGACTCGAAGGTGAGGTTGTCGTCGAGGGCCGACAGCAGTTGCTCGGCCGTCGGCTGCTCGGCGAACCGGGGGGCCGCGGCGGGCTCCTCGGCGAGGGCGGGGGCCGCGAGCATCAGGCACAGCGCGGTGATCAGGCTTCGCATGGGGGCTCCTAGGCGCGCATCGCGACGACGGGTTCGACCCGGCTCGCGCGAATCGCGGGGACGAGGCTGCCGACCGCTGCCATGAGCAGGCCGACGAAGAACGCGGTGATCAGGACCTCGGCGTTGACGTCGCCGTACACGTGGGAGGACATGGCCATGTTCGCATCCATGTTCTGGGTGACCTCCTCGCCGAGCTCGACGCCGTGGACCTCGAGGTAATAGGCGAGGCCGCCGCCGAGGAACAGGCCCGCCACGCCGCCCATGGCGCCGATGAGCACGGCCTCGTAGAGGAACAGCAACACGGTGCGGCCGCGCGTCAGTCCCATGGCGCGGAGAACGCCGATCTCGCTGGTCCGCTCGAGCACGCTCATCGTCATCGTGTTCCAGATCGCGAGCGAGGCGATGAACACCATGATGCCGTTCATGATGACCTTCATCACCTGCACGGTCTGCATCAGCCCGTTGAACGGCTCGCGCTCGTCCCACGCCTGCACGGTGTACTCGGCGAGGTCGGGGTCCGCGCGCAGTGAGGCCGCGAGGTCGCTGCCATTCTCGTAGTCGTCCGCGAACACGAGCACCTCGGTGGACGCGTCGCCGAGGTCGGTCAGGTACTGGATCTCGTCGAGGGGCGCCCAGATCTGCTGACTGGTGAGCGCATCGCCCGAGGTGATGCCGACGATGGTGCCGATGATCGCGGATGTCGCCCCGTCCTGGGTGACCCCGGTGAGCACGAGCTCGTCGCCGACCTTGGCCTTGGCCTTCTCGGCGACCTTGACGCCGATCACGAACTCCTTGCCCTTGCCGGTGAACAGCGTGCCGTCGACCAGCGACTTGCCCGCATCGAGGCGGTCGCTGAAGTACGCGGCCGGGGCACCCGCGACGGGCGCGAACACGTCGCCGATGGTGCCGTCGACCTCGACCGTGGCGCCGGTCATGATCTTCGGGAAGGCGGCGACGACCCCGGGCTTGCTCGACAGCTTCTCGGCGAAGGCGAGCGCGTCAGGCACGTTCTCGTACATCGGCTGGAGCTGCTCGCGCTGGGCGAAGTCCGGGTCGACGACCCTCACGTGGCCGATGGCGTTCGTCGAGCCGAGCAGGGTCGTGCCGAACACGCCCTCGATCCAAGACAGGAACACGCACACGAGTGCGGTGCCGAGCATCACCGTGAACGCGGTGAGCGCGGAGCGGGTCACGTTGCGCCGCGCGTTGCGGACTGCGAGTCGAAGCAGGAGCATCAGGCCCTCACCGCGTCTGCGGGGCTCATGTTGGACGCCACCCGCGCCGGGTAGACGCTGGCGAGCGTGGCCATGATCACGCCGAAGAAGAAGCCCCGGACGAGCACCGACGGCTCGAACACGGTCCACAGGAAGGTGGACACGGGGATGTTGTTGCCGATCTGGTCCATCTGGCCGGAGAGATCGATGGGATTGACCGACCAGTAGCCGACCATCGACGCACCGAGGACGACGCCGAGCACCGAGCCGAGCACGCCGACCAGGCCTCCCTCGATGAGGAACAAGCCGAGCACGTCGCGCTGGGTCATGCCCATCGCGCGCAGCGTGCCGATCTCGCCGACGCGCTCGTAGGCCGCCATGAGCACCGTGTTCGCGATGCCGGCGCCGCTCATCGCGAGCAGCGCGAGCACGAGGAAGTTCAGGGCGCGCTGGCGGATCTCCTGCAGGTCGAGGAGTTCCTTGGTCTCTTCCTGCCAGGTGACGATGTCGACGCCATCGCCGAAGCGGTCGCCGATGGCCGCCTTGGTCGCCGCCGTCGCATCGCGGTCGTCGATCATCATCACCACGTGGGAGGCCTTGCCGCCGAGCCGCAGCAGGTCCTCGCCGAGCTCGCGGTCGACGAAGATGCCGAGGTTGTCGATCATCGGGTTCGCCACGGACACGACCCCGCGGACCTGCACGCGCAGCGCGTTGATCTGGCCGGAGTGCGTGCGCGCTTCCAGCGTCACCGCGTCGCCGGGACCGACCTCGAGCAGGCGGGCGACCCCCTTCGAGAGCAGCACGCCAGGCTCGTCGAGCGCGTCCTCGGGGCTCACGTTCCACGTGCGGCGGTCGAAGACCGTGGGGTCCTTGTCCCAGTCGATGACGATGCCGCGGGCGCGAATGCCGTCGGCACCGGAGATCACGCGCGGCGTGAACAGGGTGCGCTTGGTCCATGCCCTGGTGTTCGCATCGAGCCAGGCGACGTCGTCGGCGTCGACCTCGACGAGCTCGTCGATCGGGTGCGACAGGCCCGTGGTCGGGTAGTCCGAGGGCACGGCGAACAGGTGGCCGGAGACCGTGTCGACCTGCGCGCGGATGATGTTCTCCTTGAACCCGCCGATGAAGCCCTGGCCGAGGATGAGCATCCACACCCCCGCCACGACCGCGATGGTGGTGAGGGCGTTGCGACCCGGGCTTCGCCACAGGTTCTTGAACGCGAGTCGGAAGAGGTACACCCGCTACCTCCCCTGGTCGGCGATCACGCCGTCGACCAGCGTGACGACGCGCTTCGCGCGCTCCATCACCGCCGGGTCGTGGGTCGAGAACAAGAAGGTCACGCCGCTCTCCTCGTTCATCTCGCGCATGAGGTCGAGGACGGCGCCGCCGCTCTTGCTGTCGAGGTTCGCGGTCGGCTCGTCGGCGATGATCAGCGACGGGTGCTTCACCAGGGCGCGGGCAATCGCGACGCGCTGCTGCTGACCGCCGGAGAGCTCGTTGGGACGCCGGTGCAGCAGGCTTCCGAGGCCGACCTTGTCGAGGATGCCGGACGCCTTGTCCCGGCGACCTTCGACCTGGCCGGCGAGCTGCAGCGCGAGCTCCACGTTCTCGACCGCCGAGAGCACGGGGATGAGGTTGAAGCTCTGGAAGATGAAGCCGATCTTGTCCGCGCGCAGGTGCGCGAGCTCCACCTGCGACAGCCGCCCGACGTCGGTGCCGGCAATCTTCACGGTGCCGCTGGAAGGGACGTCGAGGCAGCCGACCATGTTGAGCAGCGTGGTCTTGCCCGAGCCCGACGGTCCGGAGAACACGGTGAACTCGCCCTCGGTGACCGTGGTGGTCACCGCCTTGAGCGCGTACACGGCGAGCTCTCCGCTTCCGTAGATCTTGTCGACGTTGTCGAGTTCACACAGGGCCATGGGTCGTCCTAGAAGCTGGCACGGGTCCAGAGGATGAAGGTGGCATCGGGGTAGATGCCCGAGAAGTCCGCGGTGTACGGGCCGACACCCGGGAGCGGCTCGACCGAGAGCACGAGGTCCTCGTCCGCGGGAGAGAACTCGCCGGGACCCGCGAGACGGTACGGCAGCTGTGCCGACAGCGACACCTCCCACCAGCCGTTCGGGCGCACGCCGACCGTGGGCACGGCGAAACCGGACCCGTCCTCGAGGTTCTGGAAGGAGGCGAGCGTGAAGCTCAGGTCCTGGGTGAGCCCGGCATTGACCACGAGCATGGCGTAGTGCTGCCCGAGGAAGAACGGCGCTGCTGGATCGAGAGCCGAGGCCGCGTCAGGGTCCATGACCATCTGGAAGCGGGCCAGTGGATCGTAGTTGTCGGGGTCCGGCTCGCCAGCGCCGTTGTAGATGTACTGACCGACGACGATGAACGACTGGAATACCGGGAACGAGTAGTCCACGCCCACCGCGAGCAGGCCGTACTTCTCCTCGGCGAGGCGCAGCCCGCCCTCGAGCCACCAGCCGACGCCGAGGGTTCCGCGGAGGTCCACGCCGACGAGCCCGTCGTACACGCCATCCTCGGAGAGGAGGTTGGTGTGACGCCCCCAACCGACCACGCTCCAGTCGGTCTGCAGCGCGTTGAACGTGAGTCGGCCCGCGCCGCGAAGCTCGGTGAACAGGTCGTCGGTGGCGAGCACCGCCTGGACCTTGTGGACGCCGCCGAAGGGCACGGTGATGCGTCCAGCGTTGATGCCCGCGCGCGGTGCCCAGGGCTCGGTGACGAGCACCTGCGGGAACGGATCGGTCGGGTTCACCGCGTAGGCCGAGCCCCACTGCAGCGCCTGGCGGCCGATGCGCACGTCGACCTTCTCGCCGTAGTGGTCCAGGTACAGCCGATCGACGCGGAACACGTCCCCCGCGTCGTCGATGTCGAGGCGCTCGTTGTTGTTCTCGGGGAAGGTGCCGTCGGGCACGAGATCGCCGAGCTCGCTGTTCTGGATCACCCGGACCAGCTCTTCTTCGGTGTCACGTCCCTGCGCGAGGTGCGCCTCGATGGTCGTCGCCAGGACCCAGCGCTCCGCGAGGTCGGCCTCGAAGGTCGGCCGGAAGCGCTCGACCGCCTGGAACGCCTTGCCCTCGACCCCGACGCTGCCGGTGATGCGGAGCTCGGCGAAGCCGGAGGCCGTGCCCGTGGGCTCCTCAGCGCTCGCCAGGGGCGTGGCGAGGAGCAGGGCGGCGAGCAGGAGGCGAGGCAAGCAAAGCTCCATCTGAATTATCGGATGTTTCCGATATGACTGAACCTAACGCCGGCGGGGTGCCCGTCAAGCGCCGGGGACGCTCCGGCGGGAACTTCCCCGTCGATCCGGTCGAAGCCACGCTTCACGCGGGAGCCTGCGTCGTTCGCACGTCCATCGGGAGCAGCTGGAGCGTCTCGAACGGCATCTCGACCTGGGCCGCATCCAGCGCGTCCTTCATGCGCTCGCGCAGGGCGAAGCGCTCGCGCATGTGGGTGGTCTCGTCCCGCAGCCACACGCGAAGCTCGACGAGGACGTTGTAGTCGTTGAGCGCGACCACCACGACCTCGGGGGCGGGCTCGGTCAGGAACTGCGGCTCGTTGCACAGGCCGAGCAGCACCTCGCGCACCTTGCCGATGGGCTCGTTGACGCCCACGGTGACCTCGAGATCGAGGCGAAGGTGCGGGAAGTTGGTGTAGGAAGCCACCTTGCTCTCGGCAATGATTGCGTTCGGGATGGCGAGCATACGCCCATCCACCGTCACGAGTCGGGTCGAGCGCAGGGTGATGGAGTCGACACGCCCGTACTCGCCATCGACCTCGACCAGGTCCCCGAGCACGAAGGGGCGGTCCCAGAAGATGAACAGTCCGCTGATCACGTTGGACAGCGTGTTCTGGGCCGCAAAGCCGAGGGTGAGGCCGACCACGCCCAGGCTCGCGAGCACCGAGGTCGTGTCGACACCGAGCTGGTTGAGGGCGGTGAGCACGCCGACGACGCCGAGCCCGAAGCGCACCATCGTGTGCACGAAGGCCGCCGCGGTGAGGTCGAGCTCGGCCCGTGCGAACACCCGGTCGAGGATGCGCGCGACCACGCGATTCAGGAACCAGAACACAACCAGGGTCAGGGTCGCGGCAATCAGCCCGGGAGCCCAGTCGAAGACCAGGCGCACGAGCGCCTCGGGCCCGAAGGTCGCTTTGATATCGGCAAGAAACTGGCTCATGAAGCCTCCTGCCACGGTGCTACCACACCGGCCCGCGCCACCGATGACCCGACCCGCTGCGCGAGCGAATCGGGCCACCGGCCCGCCTCACCACTCGTCCAGACGCTCGCCGGCGTACGACTTGCGGCTGTACTTGCGCTTCTGACCGGCGCGCTTGCGATAGCCCTTGGCCTCGTGGCGTGTGGCCTCACGAAGCAGCTTCTGCCAGTTGGTCAGCCGCTCCTCGGAGAGCTCCCCGCTCGCAAGGGCCTCCACCACCGCGCACCCGGGCTCCGAGTCGTGCTCGCAGTCCCGATAGCGGCAAGCCTCGGCCATGGCCTCGATGTCCGCGAAGGCCGAGCGCACCGCGTCGGTCGAGTCCACACCCACGGCGCGAATGCCGGGCGTGTCGAGTACGCACCCGCGGTCCTCGGGCAGCACGAGCAGCTCGCGACGCACGGTCGTGTGCCGCCCACGGTCGTCGTCCTCGCGCTGGGCCTTGACCGTCTGCACGGCATCGCCCATCAGCGCGTTGACGAGCGAGGACTTGCCGACGCCCGAGGTCCCGAGAAAGCACACCGTGCGCCCCGGACCGAGCCAGGGGTCGAGGGCCCCCTCCAGGCCCCACACCGCGCTCGTGGCGAGCACCGGCACGCCGGGCATCAAGCGCTCGACCTCCGCGACCCGGGCCCAGGGATTCGGGCACAGATCCGCCTTGGTGAGCACCACCACGACCTCGGCTCCGGAGTCGCCGACCACCGCTGAGAAGCGGAGCAAGCGCCTGAGGTTGAAGTCCTGGTTGAGCGAGGTGGCCAGGAAGCACGTGTCTACGTTGGCCGCGAGAAACTGGTCTCCTACGTCGTCTGCGGCGCGACGACGGATGAGGGTTCGACGGTTCAGCACGCGCCCGACGAGCGAGCGGTGCTCCTCTTCCTCCACCGTGACCCAGTCACCGGCGACGGCGATGGGATCGGGCAGATCGAGGGTACGCACGCCCGAAGGCGCGCAGACGACGGCAGCACCGCGGTGCGTGGTGAGCACGCGTGCGGCGGTTTCGCCCGGGTGCAGCTCTGCAGCCCAGGCCTCGTCCCAGCCGAGCCGAGACAGGGAGATGTGATCGGTCAACGCCGACTCCAGACACAATGAGGTCGGCCTGCACACGCAGGCCAGCAACCGCACGGGCGAGCGCGCGGAGGGTCAGGTCATCGGGAGCCGGCGGCCGAGGCCGCGGGAGCGACGTCGGTTCAGCGGGTCCCGGAGGTCGTTGCAAGCACAGTCATCAGGCACCTCCGTAGGGAAAGGGGTTGGAACGCGAATCGTGGCGTCCCTCTGGGCATAGCGCCGCCGCCTGAACGCGGCAAGCGCAATCAGGCGCCCGCCACGAACCCCAGCGGCCCCCGTGCAGGCTGGACGGGCAGGCGCCTCACCTCGAGGTGCACCACCTCCCCGTCGGGTCGCGCGCGGTCGAGCGGCACCCTCACCGTCTCGTACTCGGCGGTCGAGAGGCCCTCGGGACAAGCCTTGAAGGCGAACGCAGGAGCAGCCATCAGGAAGAGCATGGACGACTGGCCCCCGCAGGCCTCGCCGAGCGCTACCCTGTTCGCGATGTTCGTCGCGCTCTTCGACCTCCTGCTCGCCGTGACCTGCGCCAGCGCCGGGGTGTGGCTCGTGCGCCAGCCCCACGCGATCGTGCGCTACGGCGCGCTCGGCATGGGACTGATGGCCCTCGCCGCGGGGCTCGGTAGCGCCCGCTACGCAGGGCTCGACAACCTCGAGCGACTGCATCGCGGCGCCAGTCACCTCGCGGGCGCCGTGTCCCCGGGCTGCTTCGCGCTCGTCGCCATGCTGCTCGTCACCCGAGGCAAGCGGTGGATCGCCGAGGTCGGCATCGGCGCGCTGCTCCTCGGCTGGGCCGTGTTCCAGGTCCTGCTGCGCGCGGAAGCCTACCGCACCGCCATCGGCGCAGTGGCCGTCCTGGTCATGTGCGGCGCTGCCCTCCGCGACCGAAGCCTCGCCGGCGCGACCCTCGCGGCAGGCGCCCTCGGCATCGCCGTCGCCGGGCTGGCGATCGGCACGAAGGGCGATCTCGGGCCCTTTCAGGCGATCAACGTGTTCCACGTCGTGCTCGCGACCTCGCACCTGCTCGTGGCCCGGGGCCTCGCGGGCCTCGGGCGCGGGTGAGTCAGGTCACCGACCAGCGCCTCGCGTAGGTGAAGTGCGGGTAGCCACCGGGCCGCGGTGGACGCCAGCCCCGACGGATCAGCGCCACCAGGCGCCGCTGCTCGACCTGACCGGCGAAGAGCACGAAGCCGCCGACGATGGCCAGGCTGTAGCTGCCGGTGAGCAGCCCGATGACGATGAATGCCAGGCCGAACCACCAGCCGACACGGCTCGCGATCCCCGACGCCTTCACGAAGCTCATCTTCTCGGAGAGCGCCGCACGCAGCACCCGGCCACCGTCCATGGGGAAGGCCGGAACGAGGTTGAACAGGCCCATGACCAGGTTCATCGCGGCGAGCGCGCCGAACACGCCGAAGCCGGTGAAGAACCACGCCGAGAGCGCGCCCGCGAACAGGAACGCGTTCACCGCGGGTCCCGCGAGCGCGATCACGATCTCCTTGCGGGTGTCGTCGGGCATGCCCTCGAGCGCTGCCACGCCACCGAAGGGGTACAGCGTGATGTCGCGGGTGCGGATGCCGTAGTGGCGCGCGGCCTGCGCGTGGCCGAGCTCATGGAGGATGACCGAGCCGAACAGACCCACGGCGAGGCCGACCGTCTCGATCATGCCGAGCCAGCCGCCGGCAAACAGGGCCTGAAGCGCGAAGTAGGCCAGCAGAGCCACGAAGGACCAGTGCAGGCGAATGGGAATGTCGAAGGCTCGTCCGATGCGCAAGCGCACCTCCTGTGAGAGAGGCTGCGCACCCCCCGACGCGACGTCCGTCACGAATGGTCGCGGACGGCGGGCCGCGCCTCGCGCGAACTGGGGTAGAACACGGCCGTGTCCGCCGACCTGCCATGGCCGCGCCTCGCCGCGGTCGCCGCCATCTTCGCCGCCCTCAACGCCGGGCCCCTGATCTCGCAGGGCCTCGGATACCCGCCCGTGCCGGGCCTCAAGACCTGGCGCATGTACCGAGGCTTCGGCGCCGACATCTGCATCGCGCGCTTCGAGGACCGGCGCCCCGACGGAACCTCCGCACCGCTCGACCGCTTCGAGGTGCTGAAGACCACACGTGCGGACGCGCCTCGCTACATCACGTTCATCCCCTCGGAAGCCCAGGTTGCGCGCACCGGAAAGACGATGTGTCGGCGCATGCCCGGCAAGCCCCACGTCTTCGTCGACGGCGAGTGCGGCAGCCGGTACCACTGGCAGCCGATGACCCGCCTCGCGGACGTGGACCTGTGTGGCCTCACCGAAGCGGACCTCGGGCGCATCGACAAGGGCGGCACGCCATGAGCTGGCTGCACGCGATGCTCACCGAGGAGGGCTCGACCCGCTCGTCGGGCCTGCTGCGCATCCTGCTCGCGCTCGTCCTGTGGACGCGCTGGGGCACCGAGGTCGCGTTCTTCTTCGACCAGTCCCCTGCCCGCCTCGCCCTCGGCGCGTGCTTCTACCTGGCAACGACCGCGATGCTGCTCGGCGTGTACAGCCGCGCGAGCACCGCCGCCTCGGGGCTGATCGCGATGGTCATGGTGCACGGCTTCGGTCCCGCCGGCGTCGAGCCTTGGACCCATCACCACACCGCCTACCTGGCGCTGGCCACGCTGCTCGCCGCCCTCGCGCCCGTCGGTCACAGCTACTCTTGGGACAAGTGGCGGGCCGGCGACGCACTGCCCGAGCGCGCCCCGCTGTGGGGCCTGCGCATGGTCGCTCTCCACGTGAGCGTCGTGTACTTCTGGACGGCGTGGGACAAGTGCTTTGCCGCGTTCCTGTCCGGCGAGCGCCTCGAGATGGCGTTTCACCAGCTGTACCTCGGCAGTGACCCCGCGCCCGCGGGCTTCGGGACGCTGATGCTGGTGGGCGCGGTGCTCACGGTGCTCGTCGAGTACCTGCTCGTCGTGGCCCTGTGGGTGCGCCGCTGGCAGTGGTGGGCGATGCCCCTCGGGCTGCTGATGCATGCGGCCTTCTTCACCCTGCTGCCGGTCGGCACGTTCACCGCGACCGTGTTCGCCTGCTACCTGGCCTTCCTCGATGCCGATGCGGTGCACCGGATCCTCGACCGGGTCGGGGGACGGCCGCTCGATGCGCAGGTTCCGCCGGGGTAGGCTGCCCGCCTGGAGGCGCACATGTCGCGCAAGCGCGCACTGGCCAAGGCTGCGGTGGTCGCGGGACTGGGACTCGTGGGGCTGCTCACCGCGGGACGCCTGGCCTTCTTCTTCCCCGCCGACGAGATGGATGCGCCCATCCAGTGCACCGGCGACACGCGCGCCCTCGCGAGCGGCGACACCCTGCGCATCCTCATCTGGAACGTGCAGTACTCGGGCGGTCGCAAGCGCCACTTCTTCTACGACGGCGGTCCCGACGTGCACGTACCGCCGGCCGAGCGCGAGGCCGCCCTCGAGGGCATCGCTCGCGTGATCAAGGACGTGGACGCGGACATCGTGCTGCTCCAGGAGGTCGACCGTGGCAGCGACCGCACGCAGCGCAGCGATCAGCTCGCCGAGATCCTCGAGCGCGTGCCCTACCCGTGCAGCACGGCCGCGCCCTACCACCGCGCCCCCTACGTGCCGCACCCACCCGAACAGAACCTGGGCCGGGTCGACATGAACCTGGCTGTGCTCTCGAAGCACAAGCTGACCCGCGCCACCCGCTACCAGCTGCCGCTGCTCGACGAGCCCTTCCACCGCCGGCTGTTCAACCTGCGCCGAGCGCTGCTCGAGGTCGCCGTACCCCTGGGCAGCGGCGAGCTTCGCCTGTTCAACACGCACCTCTCCGCGTTCTCGCGAGGCGACGGCACGCTGGGCAAGCAGGTGGCCATGCTCGCCAAGCACATGCGCCAGGCGACCGAGGCCAAGGTGCCGTGGGTGCTCGGCGGTGACCTGAACTCGCTGCCGCCGGGGGACGACCCGTCCCGGCTCGGCGAGCATGCCGGGCTGTACGCGGACGCGACCACGCCCGTCCAGGCGCTGTACGACGCGTTCACCCCCGCGATGAGCGCCGAGACCTACCACGCCGAGCCCGAGAAGTGGCGGACCTACGTCTCCTTCGGCGAGGACCAGGCCGACCGCGTGCTCGACTACGCGTTCCACGGCGGCGTCGAGCAGCTCGACTACGAGGTGCTCCAGGTGCTCGACGTCTCGGACCACCTGCCCATCGTGCTCACGATCCGCGTGCCGTAGATGCTCCTGCTCTCGGTCCTCAGCGCGCTCGCGGCCGAACCGGTGCTCGCAGTGGCACCCTTCGCGGTGAACACCACCGACGCGGAGCTCGCCCCCTTCGGCTCGGCGCTGACCGACATGATGCTCACCGACCTGCACGTGGACGGCGTGGTGCTGGTGGAGCGTGGCCGACTCGACGCGGTGCTCGCGGAGCTGAAGCTGCAGCAGACCGACTTCGTCGACCCGGCGAGCGCCCAGGAGCTCGGCAAGGTCCTCGGTGCCGGCTGGCTCGTCACCGGGAGCCTGTCCACCGACGGCGACCAGGCGCGGCTCGACGCACGTGCCCTCGACGTCGCCACCGGCGAGGTGCTCGCGAGCGTGTCGGCCCAGGGGCCGCGGCACACCCTGTTCGCCCTCGAGCGCCAGCTTGCCTTGTCCCTGCTCGACGCGCTGAACATCGAGGTCGACGCCGCCCATCGCACTCTGCTCGGCGGAGGCGCCCCTCCGCGCAGCGCCGTCGGGCGCGGCTTCGACCCGGACGGTGTGGCCCTCACCGTGAGTCGCCAGGGCGTGTTCGCCGGCGGCACCCTGTGGGTGGATGGCGTGAGTCAGGGCAAGCTCAAGAAGGCCGCCGTCACCGTGCAGCTCACCCCCGGAAGGCACGAGCTCGCCATCGGCACCGCGGACGCCAGTGACCTGTTCTGCTTCGGCGCCGTCGATGTGCGCGCCCCGCGGGAGCTCGGCAGTCGGGATCTGTGCCAGACCGTCGAGCCCGGCTACGGCAGCTTCGGCACGGTCCGCGTCGGCGGCATCCTCGCGCTCCGCGACGGCAGCACCCGCGACGAGAAGCTCGCGGTGTCCGTGTCCGGGGCCGGCTACGTCTCGCGCCACGCCAACCTCAACCTCCCCGCCGGCGGCTACACCGTCGAGGTCATCGAGAAGATCGAGACCGAGAGCGACAAGGGCGCGCCACGGGTCGAGCGCCGCAGCGTGTGCGCCATCTCGGCCGACGTCGAGGAAGGGGCGGTGACCGTGGTCTCGTTCAGCGCCCAGAACTGCGAGGCCGCCAAGCGGCTCACTGTCCCCGACTAGGCCTCAGCGGCTGCCGATGCTCGCCTCGGGAAACAGCTCCTGCCACTCCCCGTGGGCCTTGCGGGCGCGAGTCGCGTCCAGCGTGCGCACGATGACCTGGTAGGTCACGCGCGAGTCCGGGATCACCATCACCCGCGTCTCGGCGGGGTGGGCCTCCTTGACCTCGACCAGCCGCTGCACGAGCTCGTCGTGCGGCCAGTCGTCCTTGTCCGTGCAGCGCTCCTCGCATGCGAGATGCAGTGACGCTTCGCCGAGTACGTCTTCCGCGCCATCGACGAAGAAGCCCTCGGGCTCGATGCGCACGACGAGGTGGAAGTCGTCGCTCACCGGCCCGGGAGTCGGCGCGGCTGCCGGCTGAGCGATGTCGATCGACGACAACGCCACCAGCTGGGTGCCCATGAGCAGCAGCGGGATGAGCAGGCTCACCAGGTTCATCATCGGCAGCAGGTTCAGGTCGGAGCGGTCTGACTGGCGGCGGTCCATGGGCCCTCCCTCCCATGCCGACCACGCATGGCCGCATCGGTTTCCGCTTTTTCGAGATTCGCGCGCCAAGCGCGCTTGACCCCTCGCAGTCGCGGTTGTAGCGGGAAGCTTCGACGGGAGCGCCCATCCAACCGCTGCACGGAAACACCACCGGCCTCAAGGCCAGCCAGGCCCGCGATCTGCGCGCGCTCTACCGCCGACGCGTCGGTCGCGACGAGCTGATCTCGGCGCCGCTCGCGCGCCGACTCACCGAGCTGACGCGAGACACGGGACGCCGCATCGCCGTCCTCATCGATCGCCTGGGTCAGATCGAGTACGTCGTCGTCGGCGAGGCCCACCGCGTGTTCCTGCCCGACCTCGGGCCTCGGCGCGCGGGCGCGTCGCGCTTCCGCGGCGTGCGGCTGATCCACACCTCCCTGCGTCCCGAGGGTCTCGAGGAGGACGACCTCACCGACCTCGCACTGCTCCAGCTCGATGCCGTGGCGACGATCGAGGTGCTTCCCGATGGCCTGCCGGGCCGCGTGCACCTCGCGACCCTGCTGCCGCCCGATGCCGGGGAGCCACATCGGGTCGAAGAGATCGCGAGCATCCACGACTGGGACCGCGACTTCGCCGCCGAGATCGAGGACCTCGAGGCTCAGTTCGCGAAGAACACGCAGCTCACGCGCGTGGACGGCAAGGAGGGCGTGATCCTCGTCGGCATCACCCTCGACGATGCCGAGCGCGCCAAGCGCGGCCTGGCCGAGCTCGAGCGTCTCGCGGACACCGCGGGGCTGCAGGTGCTCGACAGCGTGCTCCAGAGCCGGCGCAAGCTCGACGGCAAGACCTGTATCGGCAGCGGCAAGCTGCAGGAACTGGTGGTGCGCAGCATGCACCTCGGCGCCGACGCGCTGATCTTCGACCGCGAGCTGTCGCCGAGCCAGCTGCGCAACATCGCGACGACCACCGACCTCAAGGTGCTCGATCGGACCCAGCTCATCCTCGACATCTTCGCGCAGCACGCCACCAGCCGAGAAGGCAAGCTCCAGGTCGAGCTCGCGCAGCTCCGCTACCGCGCCCCGCGCCTCGCATTGATGCCCACGGCCATGTCACGGCTCACCGGCGGCATCGGCGGACGCGGCCCCGGCGAGACCAAGCTCGAGATCAACCGTCGCCGAGCGGGAGAGCGGTTGACGCGCCTCGAGCGCCAGCTCACCAAGCTCGCGAAGAACCGCGCCACCCGTCGCGCGCGTCGCGAGAAGTCGCAGATCCCGGTGGCGTCCATCGTCGGGTACACGAATGCCGGCAAGTCCACGCTGCTCAACCGGATGACGAGCTCCGAGGTCATCGCCGAGGACCAGCTGTTCGCGACCCTCGACCCCACCAGCCGACGGCTGCGCTTCCCTGAAGAGCGCGAGATCATCGTCACCGACACCGTGGGCTTCATCCAGGACCTGCCCAAGACCCTGGTCGAAGCGTTCAAGGCGACCCTCGAGGAGCTCGATGGCGCGCACCTGTTGCTGCACGTGCTCGATGCCAGCGACCCCGACGTCGAGGAGCAGCTCGCGGACGTAGAGCACATCCTCGGCGAGCTCGGTCTCGACGACCGGCCGAGCCTGCGCGTGTGGAACAAGGCCGACGCCGCCGAGCCCGAGGTTCTCGCGAACCTGGTCGACCGCTACGACGGCGTACCCGTGAGCGCGCTCACCGGTGAGGGGCTGGCGCGTCTGCTCGACAAGGTGGAGCGCGCACTGTTCCAGAACCGGAGCCGCAGCGGTACGTCGGCGTCATCAGCGGTACCCGCGCGCAACGAATAGCCCCCGGCGCCACGGTTCTTTCGTGTACGGAAGAAGTGGTTGTTTCCACGGGTCTACACCGATGGCCAGCAGCCGGCATCCCCGCTGTCCCGCCTCTTACACGCCCTTCCAGGGGGTTGCGGATGGCGAGTTCCCAGGTAAGGATGCCAATGCTGTCGGCTGCGACAGCAAACTTGGTGGCAGCCTGCGCCACCGGAAGGAGACGCAATCATGAACAAGTTTACCCTGGCCATGGCCGTGGGCATGCTCGCCCTGACCGCCTGCACCGAAGGCGATCCCGATCCCGTCGAGAGCGACACCGAGACCGAGACGGTCTACGAGGGTCCGTGGCAGACCACCGGCTTCAGCTGGTCCTGTGACACGACCGACGGCTCGTACACCTACACCGTCAACAGCGACGGCTGGGCCGACGCCATCGACCTCGACATCGTCGAGACCGGTGCCTGGGGCGGTCTGAACGACCCGAACACCTACAACGGCTGGGACGAGTTCCACACCCTCAGCCAGGGTCAGTACGCTGACGACGGCTCCTGGGACACCTGGGGCGCGACCCTCACCAAGTCCTCCACCACCGGTGGCGTGGTTTCCGGCGAGAGCACCTTCTTCACCTGCGGTACGCACGGTGAGGCCGAGCTCGCGTGGATGGCCACCTCGGACTTCGGCGAGAACGGCGCGGACTGCGCTGTCTACGGCAACGAGGCCGCCGACTACTACAACACCCACAGTGGCAACAGCTGCACCGTCCTGCAGTAAGCCCCTCGGGTAATAGAGACCCCGGCTCGGTTCGCCGAGTCGGGGTTTCTTGCGTCTGGGGCCCGCGAGCCGCCGGGAGCGACGAAAATCGTCGAATCGCAGGGGTTCGCGTAGCGAGATCGAGGCCCTCCTCGAGGGGGGGTCTGACCCCGCACGAGGGTCAGACCCCCGGGCGGGGTCAGACCCCTCTCAGTGGCCTGTTCCCAGGCACTCACGAGCCTCGGGCCGCCGACGCAACCCGCGCCGAATCACCTCGCCGGCCGCGTGAGCGGGCCCGCGAGGCATGTGCTTGGCCCGCTTCTTGCCCAGTCCGACAGGATGCTGAACACTCGCCCGCCGCGTTCAGACGGCTCGGCCCGACCGGTCCAGCAGCCTGCTAGAAGTCGAAGACGTAGCAGCCGCTGCCGTAGGCTTCGATGGGACGATGGCCCCACACGGCGCAGTCGAGCGCGCTGTTGTCGCCGTACATCGTCGCCTTCCACGACAGCGAGTCGTTGGAGTGGTAGCCGCACGTGAACAAGGTCGTCTCGCCGCTGACCTGCGAGCCCATCGACGACACACCGCGCAGCACGATCTGCCACTCGTCCCAGCTGCCGTCTTCGGCGTAGGCGAGGTTGTCGTCGAAGTCGTGGTACTCGTCCCAGACCATCGACGGGTTCTCGGACCAGTTGCCGTCGCCGGTCTCGACGATGTCCAGCGACATCGATGTCGCCCAGCCGTCGGTGCGCGCGTAGTAGGTCCAGGTGTTGGAGCCCGGCTCGCACTGCCACTGGACCTCGGCAATCTGCCACGGGCCCTGGAAGTCGGCGACCGCCGTGTCGCCCCAGGTATCGCCGGAGTCGGCGTCGGGAAGCCCGGTACAAGCGACCAGACCGGCGAGCGTCAGAGCAAGGGTGGTGATGCGAATCATGCGTCCTCCTCGCCGACACAGACGCGGAGCTGCCGTCGCTCTTCATCTCCCCGGGCTCCGCGAGCGGTGTCGCACCGCGATCAGCCGCTCGCCATCGGCACTTCCGCGAGATGTCATCTCATTTCACAGCGGGCGCAGCGGCCACCCCTCTCCGCCGCACAGACCGACGTCATGCCGCCGCTCGGTGGGCACCTGCTATCGTCCCTCGTCCGGAGGTCATGTGGAAGGAGTCGAGCGGTTTGCGGATCCCTGGGAGCACCTGCGGCTGCTCTCCGACGAGCCGCGCAACGAGGCGCTGCTGAGCCTGCTCCATCGCCGGGCTCCGGGCGCTCGTGTACTCGAGGTCGGCTGCGGCACCGGGCTGTGGAGCTGTGCGGCCGCGAAGATGGGCGCGCGAGAGGTGTGGGCCGTCGAGCCGACCGCGATTGCCGAGGTCGCCCGCGAGCTCATCGCCGCCAACGGGCTGGCTGACCGCGTACACCTGCTCGAGGGCACGGTCGAAGAGCTCGATCCACGGCCCGTGGACCTCGCCTTCTCCGAGCTGCTCAACTCCGACCCGTTCTACGAGGGCGTGGTCGAGGCCACCGAAGCGGCCGCCGCCTGGGTCGTACCCGGCGGCACCCTCGCCCCGCGCCGCCTGAGGGTCTGGGCACAGCTCGTTCGCAGTCCCGACTCGGCTCGTGAGTACCGCGACGCCCTCGCGGCGGTACGTCAGGTGGGGAAGAGCCTGGACCTCGAGGTCGGCCCCCTGCTCGAGGGCCTTCGGTCGCCCGGTCCGTACCGCTACGTCACCGGGGGCGAACGCCTCGCCTCGGAGCCCGTCCTGCTCTGGGACCTCGCTCTCGGGACCGGCGTCGAGCCCGAGGAACAGGTGCGGCGCGTGGTTACCTGCACCGACCCGGGGCCCATCGCGGGCGCCCTGCTCTGGTTCGAGGCGGAGCTCGACGACGGCATCGTCATGACGAACCCGCCGGGAACGGCGAGCCACTGGGGACAGTTCGTGAGTGCCTGGCCCAGCGAGATCGGCGTCGGCGCAGGGGGCGAGCTCGCCATCGTCGCCTCGATCGAGGACGACTCGGTGAGCATCGCCGCCGAGCCCGCCCGATGAACACCGAGAGCCGCCTCGAGGCCAGCCTCCCGGTCGAGCAGACACCGCCGTCCGCCGACTCGGTGCTCGCCTCCCTGCGCGAGCTGCCCTTCGTGCGTCGCGCCGAGCAGGTGTCCGTGCGTGAAGAGCACGCGCTGTGGCAGGTCGATGCGATGCTCGAGGGCCTCGACGGCGCTGAGTGGCCGCTGTCGCTGTACCTGCGTGCCGCGGACCGCGAGACGCTGGACACCCACCTGTCCATGGGCTGGCTCTCCGATGTCGACCAGGAGGCGGTGCGAAGCAGCGTTGCCGCCCTCGGCCTCGTGTGCCAGCTCGCCGACGACGTACTGTTCTACTTCCACCTGCAGATCCGCTTGCTCGATCGCCTCGCCCCAGACGCCGTTGCGGTCCTCGACTGGTCGGCGTACCAGGCGCGGCCCGGCCTGTGGCTGCGTGAGGCGGCCTCCACCGCCGTTCCACCGCATCCGCAGGATCTGTGGACCATCCACGCCGTGCACGACGAGAAGAGCGACCTTGTGTGGCTGCACACCCATGGGCTGCATCGCTGCGGCCTGTGGGAACTCGACGCCCTGCCCGTGCCTCGCCAGGACGTCGGCCTGATCGGCCAGCTCATGAACAGCGCCGCCAAGCTGTGG
Source organism: Deltaproteobacteria bacterium (assembly GCA_006226595.1). Lineage (GTDB taxonomy): Bacteria > Myxococcota_A > UBA796 > UBA796 > M1803. Next base: position 36,025 of record SBGP01000013.1, on the reverse strand, counting down.
CTCGACCACGGCATGCCCTCCGAGGACACGCCCTTCCTCGCCGGCATGCACATGGAGCTGCTGTGGGTGCCCGTGGACCGCGCCCTCGACATCGGCGGCCCCATGTCCCTGGGCGGTGCCGCCGATCGCGACGCCATCCACCGAGAGCACCGCGCCACCCTGTTCGTGAGCGACGCCTACGGGCGCCTCGACGCCCTGCTGCCCGTGCTCCACGACCACCCGGTGCTCTACGTCAGCGACACCGAGACGGAGCGTGCCACCGCGCTCGCCGTCGAGCGCCTGCCGCGGCTGCGACGCATCCTCGACCTCGGCGGCGGCGTGTTCCAGTGCGTGATCAAGCTCGCGTTCCCGACCGACCACAGCGAGGGCCGCGAGCACATCTGGTTCAACGTGCACGGCTTTCACGACGAGGAGGTCGACGCGACCTGCCTCAACCGGCCGCATGACGTGAGCGGGCTGCACGAGGGCAGCCGCGACCACTATCCCCTGGACATGCTCTCGGACTGGGCCCTGGTCTCGCCCTTCGGGCAGATGGGCCCCGATCGCATCGCGCTCGCCGAGTCCCTCGTCGAGGACCCGGCGCGCCTGGCGATGCTGCTCGGCGGAGCCGGAGAAGCCTGATTCCCGTTCGTCGGGAACGCAGGCTCACCCGCGGCTACATGCCGCTGTCGCCACCCGCGGAGTGGTCGCCACAGCCGCCGTTCTCTTCGGGCTCGAAGCACAGGCACTCGTTGAGGCCCCAGTTGTCGACGAACCACGCCTCGGACATGTGGCCCCACAGGGCACAGTCGTAGACGCGCTCGGTCGCATCGAGCACCTGGAACGAGAACGCGAGGTTGTCGTCGTTGCGGCGCCCACACTGGAACAGCGTGGAGTCGGACGAGTTCGCGACCTGGCTCTCGTTGTCGTTGTAGACGAGGGTCTTCTCCCAGAGCCACGGGTCTTCCTGGAACAGGAAGAAGGTCGTGGACTCGCGCCACACGCCGCCCTCGATGGTCGACGAGCGCGGCGGATCCGGGGTGACGCCGTCCCACGCGCCGGTGTCGATGACCTGCAGGCGCAGGATGTTGGCCAGCCCATCGGTCTGGGCCTCGAAGCGCCAGGTCTCCTGGTCGCAGTACCAGTCGATGACCTGGATCAGCGACACCTCCCCTTCCGGCGCGTCGGAGCCGAGCCCCACCGGGAACGGGATCTCCTCACGACCCTCACTGGGGCCACTGCCGTTGCAGCCAACGGCCAGGAGAAGCAGAGCGAACGATGCGTACTTCATGCGTGTCCTCACGGGCTGCATTGTAGCCGACCGGAATGCCAGTAGTCACGTCCAAGCGGACGGTCTCCGCTCACGCGCATGGTCAGCGGATTCACCAAATGCCGCATCCCCGCGCCTGATCGAAGCAATAGCAGGCGGGCGAAGGCGAATTGTCGAAGAATTGCGCGCTGCGCTGCCCCCAGATGCCGCAGTCCGCAAGACCCTCCGCGCCGTACGCCCAGAGCCTGAAGCCGTGGTTCTCCGGGCCGTCCACTTCGCACACGAGCGCAGTCGACACGCTGGATTCGGCGTCGGCGCGGGTCGAGGAAGCAAGCGTGAGCTCCCACCGCGTCCAGCTCTGGTCCTCGGCCCACTCGACCTCGACCAGCACGTGATCCTCGCGGTACGGAGCGGTGCTTCCGTCCCACTCGCCTAGCGCGGCGATCGCGAGCTCGATGCTCGCCGTCCACCCATTGGTGCCTACGGAGTACCACCACTCCTCGTCGCACTCCCACTCGATGTGCTGCAGGCGGAGCGGTGGCGGGCAGTCGGCGCACGCGGTGTCCTCGGCGTCGACCGGCAGGTCGGCACAGCCCACGAGCCACAGCAGCAACGGCAGCCTCAGAGCCATGAGTTCTCGCAGGGCCCGAGCCCGTCGATGCCCGGGAAGTCGGGGTCGACGACGCAGTCGGCGGGTTGCTGCGCCTGCGAGGTCAGGTACAACTGCCGGGTGATCGCCTCTCCGCACAGAAAGGCGCTGCTCGTGCCGAGCTCGACCATCGCGGGGTCCTCGATGAGCTCGAGGCGAAGCCGCAGGTAGTCGGCACTGTCATCCGCTTCGGCGGCGACGGACGGGACCGGGTGTCGCTCGCGGCGCTCGCCATCGTCCATCCACAACATGCCGCCCGCGGTCACCGAGGTCGACCAGACCTCGAGCACGCGCTCGCCCTCGGCGCAGGACCAGGCGACCTCGTCGATCACCGGCGGATCGGCGAAGGTCTCGGGCACGAACTCCCCGGGACCGCCGCAGGCCCCGCACGCGATCAGCGCGAGGTGAGCCGCTCGGCGAGCTGCAGCGCCGAGGCGAAGCTCGACGGATCCGCCTGCCCCGTCCACGCGAGGTCGTCGGCGGTGCCATGGTCCACCGAGGTGCGCACGATGGGGAGGCCGAGGGTCCAGTTCACGCTCCGTCCGAAGTCCACGAGCTTGAGGGGGGCAAGCCCCTGGTCATGGTACATCGCGACCACGAGGTCGTAGTGGCCGTCCATGGCCTTCATGAACGCGGTCTCGGCCGAGACGGGGCCGGTCGCATCGATACCTTCCGCACGCAAGACCTCGACCGCGGGGCCGATGACGTCGATCTCCTCGCGGCCGAGCACGCCGGACTCGCCAGCGTGCGGGTTGAGGCCGAGCACCGCGATGCGCGGAGCCTCGAGGCGCAGGTCGCGCCGTAGTGCCGCGTCCGCCACCCGCCCGGTGTGAGCGACGAGCTCGATGGTCAGCGCGTCCGCGACCGCCCGCAGCGGGATGTGCACGGTGACGAGCGCCACGCGCAGCTGGCCGCCGACGAAGGCCATCACCGGCCGCTCGACCCCGCACAGATCGGCGAGGAAGTCCGTGTGCCCGCTGTAGGTGAAGCCCCTCGCCCGCAGACGTGCTTTGTGGATCGGCCCGGTGACCAGCCCCGCGGCCATGCCCTCGCGAATGCGGTCGACGGCCCAGCGCAGCGCCGCCACCTCGGCGGGCTCGTGGCCTCCGGCGGTATCGACCACCGCCACGCCCGAACCTCCGGCCAGCGGCCCGTCCGTGGCGATCTGCAGCGCTACCTGCGCACACGCACGGCGGATGGCCTCGCCATCTCCGGCCAACACGGCGTTCACCGCCTGCCCCGTGCGCACGCGCTCGGCGAGTACGCGCGCGGCGAGCTCCGGCCCCACTCCCAGCGGGTCGCCGGGGGTGAGGATCAGCGGCTTCACTTCGGCGTCTCCGCGCCCCAGGGACCGTCCTTGTCGCCCTCGGCGTCGGTCTCGGGCGCCGGCTCGGTCGGCGCCGGCGCAGCCGGCTCGGCGGCCCAGGGGCCATCGGCAGGCGTCTCGCCCTTCGCGGGCTCGGCGGGCTCCTCGCTCTTCGCGGGCTCGGCGGGCTCCTCGCTCTTCGCGGGCTCGGCGGGCTCCTCGCTCTTCGCGGGCTCGGCCGGCGGGCCGCCCGCGTCGCCTTCGGCCTTCTCGCCGCTGCCGCCCGTGCGCCCATCGTCGCCCGCGGCCTCCTCGGCCTTGGTGGGCGCGTCCGTCGGCGCAGACTCGGCGGGGGCCTCGCTCTTCGCAGGCTCGGCCGGCGCGGGGGCCTCGACCTTCGCGGGCTCGGCCGGCGTCGCCGGCTCTTCGGGCTTGGCCGGGGCTTCCGGCTTCTTCGCGCCGCTGCCGCCGGTGCGGCCATCGCCAGCGGTTCCCGCGGGCTTGTCGGTCGGGGGCGTCGCGCCAGGACCCTTGTCCTCGGCGGCCGGCTCGTCGACGACCTTGACGCGCTTGACCTGGTTGCTGCCCGTGCCGTCGCCGAGCAGGACCTTCACCGCGGCGCGGCGGCGGGCGGACACCGTCCACTCCTCCATCTCGCGCTCGATCTTCTCCTGGAACAGCTGCTCGCGAATCTTCGGCGCGGCCTCCTCGTAGGAGAGCACGTCCGAGGCCTTCTTCTCGACGACCTTGACCAGGAACACGGCGCTGCCGACGACCACGGGGTCGTTGACCTTGCCGACCTCGGCGCTGAACACCACCGCGTCGAGCGACTCCATGAGCTCGCCCTTGCGGAAGCTGCCCATCTCGCCCTCGCGGGGCGCGTACAGCCCGCTGTCGTACTCGGCGATCGCCTGCTTCCAGTCGACCTCGCCCGCGTTGATCTTCGCGGCGAGCTCCCGGGCCTGGGTCACCGTGGCGATCATGCCTTCCTGGCCGCCCTCCTCGGGCAGGGCCAGCGCCAAGGCCTCGACCTTGGCGGTCGGCGGACCGGAGTAGTCCTTGGTCGCGCGGCGGTAGCGCTCCTGGACCTCGTCCTCGCGCACGCCCACCCGCGGGCGGAGCACGCTCTCGGTGAACTTGAGCTGGCGAAGCTGCTCGGTGAGCTGCTCGCGGTACACGTCCCAGGTCAGGCCCGCGCGCTCGACTTCGCGGCGCAGCTGCTCGCGATCGGTGATGCCGTTGTCGCGACCGACCTGATCGATGGTGCGGTCGATCTCCTCGGGCGTGACCTGCAGTCCGAGCTTGTACAGCTCCTGACGGATCAGGCTCCGCTGGATCAGCGAGTCGAGCACCTCGACCTCGGCCTGGTCCACGCACTCGGGCTTGAAGCGGGGACAGGCCTGACGGATGTAGCCGTCACCGAGCTCGTAGACCTCGGAGAGCGCGATCACGTCGTCGTTCACCACCGCCGCGATGCGATCGATGGTGGCGGCCGGTGCGGTGAGCGCGAGCCAGAGCAGGAACATGGGTCAGTGTCCTCCGTGCCCGCCGAGCCCGAGATCGACCTCGGGGCCCGCCGGTGCACCGGGAAGGCGAAGGTCCGGCCCGGCACCCGTGAGGGGCTCGAGCGTGACGTCGGCGAGGCGATCCTCGTGACGCTGGACGGTGTAGTTGTCCTCGACCTGGTCGACGTAGCCGTCGAGCAGCTCGCGGAGCTTGTCGTTGCGGACCTTGCGAAGCACGCTGCCCTTCATCTGCTCGAAGGTGCGCATGATCGGCTCGCGGACGCTGGCGACGTAGATCACGTTGGCGCCGCCATCGGCCTCGAAGACCTCGGAGACGGAGCCCTGCTGCAGCGTGTAGGCCTTCTCGACGATGGCACTCGGCACACCGGGCTTGCCCTCGCGGGCCACGAAGCCGATGTCACCGCCACGGCGGCGGTACGGGTCCTCGCTGTACTCGGCGGCGAGGTCCTTGAACTGGGCGGGATCGGCGAGGATCTTCTTGCGGGCCTCGCTGGCGCGCGCCTTGGCCTCGTCCATGGAGCGCTCGCCGTCGCCGCGCACGAAGATGCGCTTGATCTGGCGCTTCTCGGGGACCATGAACTCGTCCGGGTGCGCCTCGAAGTAGGCGCGCAGCTCGTCCTCGCTGAAGTCGCTGTTGCGCACCTGGCTGTACACGGTGCGGCGCAGGAGCGTGGACACCATGGCCTTCTGGACCTTGGGGTCGCGGTCGAGGCCGAGGCGCTTGGCCTCGAGGAACATCATCTTCTCGGAGATGAGCTCGTCGAGGACCTCGGCGCGCTCCTCGGCCGAGAGCTCCTTGCCGTCGAGCGGCACGCGCCGCGCGGCCGCGGTGCTGAACTCGGCGATGGTCACCGGCACGTCGCCGACCATGGCGAGCACCTGGTCCTCGGGGACCTCGACCAGCCCGGGTGCCGCGTTCGCGGGGGCGGCAACCTTGGGGGTCTCGGCGTTCGGCTCTCCACAGGCGGAGAGAAGAACCAGGAACATCGCGCTCGTGAGTCGCATGCGGGCCTCGGGCTGGACCTGGCGGGCTAACGCGCGCCAGACACCGAAGCAATCGGCGTTCGGGGCCTGCGAGACGGGATGGGAGCGAGGGTGCATCGGGGCCTTGGTGTCCCGAGGTACGACTCCCTTCACGAGCGGCGCGTTGTGGTGTTACCTCTGCGCCATGCTGCTTCTACTCGCGTCGTTCGCACTCGCCAGCGACCTCGTCATCCAGGCCACGGTGCCCGCAGAGATCCACCTCGACGGCCAGATCGTCGCCGAGCTGTTCACCGAGGGTGAGCTGCGCCTGCCCGTGGCCATCGGCGACCACGCCCTGCGCGTGTTCCGCAACGGCGACCCGCAGGACATGCGCATCAGCGTGAAGAAGGGCCTCGACACGACCATCACTGTGGGCCGCACCGGCATCACCACCGGCGAGGCCCTCGAGCCGCTCGCGCCGGTCGATGGCGTCGTGTCCGTCGAGTTCCGCGTCGACGACGTCGAAGGCGCCCTGCTCGTGCTCGGCGACGAGCGCCACCGCATCGCCCCGGGCACGGTGTTCACGACCGACGTGAAGGCTGGCTCCACGCCGATGTCCGTGCGCAACACCAAGGGCACCGTGGTGTGGGCGACCGGCGACCTCAACCTGACCAGCGGTCCGGTCGTGGTGCAGATCCGCCCCGGGCGCATGCCCGAGGTCCCCTCTCTCGGCGGGTCCTTTTCGCCCACCCTGGACTGAGATCCAGTGCAGAGCCTCCGCTCGCGCATCGTGGCGGCCTTCGTCATGGCGCTCGTGCCGGCGGTGCTCGCGATGATCTTCGTCGTGTGGAGCCAGTCGACCGTCCAGGCGACGCTTCACATCGTCACCGACGCCTACCTGCCCGTGTCGCGCGGTGCGAGCGAACTCCAGCGCGACCGCGACCGCATGCACAGCGAGGTCATGTACCTGCTGTCCGACGGGCGCACGCTGCGCCGGGCCGCACCCACGTCGTTCTCGTCGCAGAAGGTGCGTAAGGCCCTCGACATCAGCTGGCAGCTCGTCGAGAACGCCGAAGACCGCGTGCCCGCCGAGGAGCGGCCGGTGCTCGCGCAGATGCGCACCTACCTGCGCAATGTCGACGCGCTGCTCGACGACTACGAGTCGAAGGCCGAGGACCTCATCGCCCAGCACCGCGCCGGCGAGGAGATCGGCGAGCGCGAGGTGGACTACCTCGAGCGCCGCAACCGCGGCATCCAGGAAGAGACCCAGCGCGTGCTCGACTCGGCCGAGCGCAGCATCGCGCGCATCACCCGCTCCGCCGAGGAGGCGCAGTCGCGCATCGCGACGATGACGGTCGCGGCCTCCCTCGCGGTCGCGGTCCTCGCAGTGGTCCTGGTGTTCGCCGTCACCGTCCAGCTGCGGCCCATCGGCAAGCTCACCGCCCAGGTCCAGCGCGTCGCCGCCGGCGAGCCTGGCGAGCGCGTCGACGTCGCCGGGTCCAACGAGATGGCGGTGCTCGCCACCGAGTTCAACGCGATGGTCCAGACCCTCGAGGCCCGCGACCGCGCCCTGGTCGAGCGCGCCGAGGAGCTCAGGCGTCTGTACGGCTACCTCGAGAGCGTGCTCGACTCGCTCGACGACGGCCTGATGGTGGTCGAGTCCGGTCGCATCACCCTGTCGAACCCCGCGGCCATGTCCCGTTGGGGGGCGCACAGCGCACGGCCGGCTCCCGCGCCGCTCGACGAGATCATCGCAAGCCCCGGTCGCCACGAGGTCGCGGGACCGAACCACACCCTGCACGAGGTCCGCGTCGCGCCGTTCGGAGAGGACGGCGTGGTGCTGGTCTCCGCTGACATCACCGAGGCCAGCTTCGCCAAGGAGCGCCTCGCGCGCAGCGAGCGACTGGCTCTCGTCGGTCAGATGCTCGCGCAGATCACCCACGAGGTGCGCAACCCGCTCAATGCGCTGTCGCTCAACACCGAGCTGCTCGCCGACGAGCTCGCCGACCTCGACCCCGAGCGCAAGACCGAGGCGTGGGAGATCCACGAGACCATCGCTGGCGAAATCGAGCGCCTCACCGCGGTCACGGGCCACTACCTTCAGCTCGCGCGGCGCCCGGCGGCGCGACTGCAGTCCGAGGACCTCGGCACCCTGCTCGAGGACGTGGTTCGCCTGCTCGACGCCGAGCTCGAACAGCGCGGCGTGAAGCTCGTGCTCGCCACCGGCGACGTCGGCCTGCAGCGGGTCGACGGCAACCAGCTGCGCCAGGCCCTGCTCAACATCGTGCGCAACGCCACCGAGGCCGGCGCGACGACCCTCTACCTGCGCTGCGAGCGCGAGGGGCGCGAGGTCGAGATCGCCATTGCCGACAACGGCCCCGGCATGAGCGAGGAGGAGCGCGCCCGAGCCTTCGACCCCTTCTTCTCGACCAAGGCCTCCGGGACGGGCCTCGGCCTCGCGATCACCCGTCAGATCCTCGAAGATCACGATGGGACCGTGCGTGTCGAGTCGTCGGAGGAAGGCACGACGATCACGCTGGTGCTACCTGACCGGCCCGGACAGCCGGAGACACCGGCTGACGATCTGTTGGGATAGGGTGCGCCATGCTTCGCCGAATTCTCGTCATCGACGACGACAGCTCCAATCAGGTGACCCTCGAGCGCCTGCTCAGCCGCGAGGGCTACGAGGTCCGCAAGGCGGGTAGCGGCCGGGAGGGCCTCGAGCTGTTCCGCCAGCAGCCCGTCGACCTGGTGCTCACCGACTTCAAGATGCCCGGCATGAGCGGTATCGACGTGCTGCGCGCCGTGCGCACCCTCGACCCGGACGTCGAGGTCCTGGTGATGACCGCGTACGGCACGGTCGAGACCGCCGTCGAAGCGATGAAGGAAGGCGCGTACGACTTCGTGGCCAAGCCGCTCAAGCGCCTGGAGCTGGTGACCACCGTGAAGAAGGCGCTCGAGAAGCGGGCGCTGACCATCGAGAACCGCCACCTGCGCGAGCAGCTCGGCGAGGTCGGCGAGGGCCAGATCATCGGGCGGTCCTCGGCCATGCGCGAGCTGCTCGACGAGTGCGAGCAGGTCGCCCCCTCCGACGCGACCGTGCTCATCACCGGCGAGTCCGGAACCGGAAAGGGCCGCCTCGCGCGCGCCATCCACCGCATGAGCCGCCGCAAGGACGGTCCGCTGGTCACCGTGAACTGCGCGGCCCTGCCCGAGGCGCTGCTCGAGAGTGAGCTCTTCGGCTACGAGAAGGGCGCGTTCACCGGTGCGGCCGGCAAGAAGGAAGGTCGCTTCGACCTCGCCGCCGGGGGCACGCTGTTCCTCGATGAGATCACCGAGGTGAGCCCGGTGGTGCAGGTCAAGCTGCTGCGGGTCCTCCAGGATGGCGAGTACGAGCGTGTCGGTGGCACGCGGACCCTCCACGCGGACGTGCGCGTGGTCGCCGCGAGCAACCGGGACATCGAGCAGGCCGTGGCCGAAGGGCGCCTCCGCGAGGACCTGTACTACCGCCTCAACGTCATCCACCTCGCCGTGCCGCCGCTCCGCGAGCGCAACGACGACGTGCCTCTGCTCGCGCACCACTTCCTCGCGCGGTTCACCGCCAAGAACAACAAGGACCTCGCGGGCTTCGAGCCCGAGGCGCTCGAGGCACTGTCCGCCTGGTCCTGGCCCGGCAACGTGCGGGAGCTCGAGAACGCGGTCGAGCGGGCGGTCGTGCTCTGTCGCGACGACCGCATCGGGCTCGACGACCTGCCTCGGGCCGTGCGCGCCGGACGAGGAGAGCGCGACCAGAGCGTGTCCTTCGCCGTACCGACGCCCCTCAAGGACGTCGAGCGGCGCATGATCGAGGAGACCCTGCGCTACACGCAAGGCGACAAGGGCCTCGCCGCCAGCCTGCTCGGGACCACGGCGCGCACCCTCTACCGGCGCGAGGCCGAGTGGAAGGCGGAGGACGGCGAGTAGCCCCGCGCCCGCGGTGCCCGGCCGTGATACCCGCCGCCGATGCTCTCCCTGTTCCTCGTAGCGGCCCTCGCCGGGCCCATGGACCTCGCCACGGGCGCGGACCTGACCGCCATCCGCGCGATCGAGACGGGAAGCCTGTCCAACGCCGAGGCGGTGGAGGCCTGGCGCGCGTTCCTGCTCGCGTTCCCGGACTCGCCGCTGGCCACCGTGGCGTGGCGCGCCCTCGCCGAGCTCGAGGGCACCGAGGGCGAGTGGATTCCGCCGGACCGACAGGCGGCGATGGGACGCATCGCCCGGCAGGCCGCCGCCGAGGACGCCGAGGTCGAGCGGGCGCTGCTTGGCGCGTCGGTCGCGCAGCTCCATCCCGACGGCAGCTCGCTGGTCACCGACGAAGCCGCGTGGGGCGCGCGGACGGAGCTCGATCTCGGCTGGGACGGTCGCGGCTACGGCGCGTTCGGCGTCGGCATCTCGCGCGGGCCGGCGGCAGGCATCCTCCGCATCGGCCGCCAGCGCGCCTGGTACGCGGAGCTCGCGGGTCGCCTCAAGGGGCCGATGTCCTTCGGACCGTGGGCCGAGGTCCACGTCGACAGCTTGCTGCGACCCGGCATCACGGGCGGCGGCGAGGTGGCGCTGTGGGAGGGCCTCGAGGTCGAGGCGCGCGCGGGCTTCCTGCTCGACGACGGCGCGATCTACCCGCGCATCGGCACCGCGCTCGTGTACCGCCTGCCCGTCGGCAAGCAGCTCATTCCGAAGGCTCGGTGACCACGGGCAGATCCCGTCCCCACCACTTCATCATGCCGCCCTTGAGGTCGATGACCTCGTTGTCGACCGCATCGCGCACCCGCTCCATCGCCCAGCGCGAGCGATGCCCGGTGTAGCAGACGAGCACCACGGTCTGCCCGGGCTCCGGCGCCAGCTCGTCCGCGTGGTCACGCACGCCGGCCGGCCACGGCAGGTGCGTCGCGCCCTCGATGTGCCCGCGTGGACCGGTGAACTCACGCTCGCTGCGCACATCGACGACGTAGTACGCGCCGGGATCGGCGCTGATCCCGTCAGCGAGGGCCTGTGCGGGGATCCGGTCCTTGGCGCACCCGAGCAGTAGCAGCGGGAGCAGCAGCCTCACAGACCCTTCCGGAACCGATACATGAGGACATCCCCGCGGTAGCTGCCGTCCTCGAGCTTGTACTCGCGAGGCCGGCGTCCCTCGACCTCGAAGCCCAGCGACTCGTACAGCGCGATGGCGCGCGGATTGTCGTCGAACACGGACAGACCGAGCTTCTCGACGAGCGGGTGCGCGTCGAGCCAGTCGAGCGCCGCCTGGACGAGGGCCTTGCCCAGCCCCCGCCCGCGGCGGTCCTCGGCGACCATCACCTCGAGCTTGGAGGTGTGGCGCATGCGGTACAGCGGACCGCCGGTGCACACGAGCAGGCCGACGACCCGGCCCTCTTCGCGGGCGACCATGCACAGCGAGTGCTCCGCTCGCGACAGCTCGCGAAGCCGACGGATCTCCCCGTCGATGCCCCCGCGAAGCTCGTCGGGACGGGTGATGAACCAGCGCTCCTCGGCGAGCACGGCCCGTCGCAGGGCGAGGATGCCCGCAGCATCCGAGACGCCCGCACGCGCCAGTGCCCAGGAGGACACGGCTACTCCCAGTCTTCCTTGCGGATCATCTCGGTGATGCGCTCGTCGTCGACATAGGCCTCGATCTGGTAGAAATCGACGGCCTTGTACGCGGTCTTCGACGACGGGCTCCACACGCGGACGACGCCGTCGGGCGCGACCTCGAAGCGGTACACGAACAGCTCGGACCGAGCCGCGGGGCGACCCGTGAGGCGACGACGATCGTAGGGCTCGCCCCACGACATGAACATCTGCGCCTCGGTCCAGCCCTCCTGGACCTCACCGGCGACGATCTTCTCGCGGATGTACTCGTCGTAGCGGTAGAAGCGGTCCCACAAGTCCAGATCCTGGAGCAGCGCGTTGCGCTCGCCCTCGGTCTTGAGCTTGAGGTAGGCCTTGTTCGTGTCCTCGCCCATGAACACGCGCAGCGCGTAGTAGTGGTCGCGCTCCGCGTCGGAGAGCTTCTTGATCTTGCCGTTCAGGCCACAGCCAGCGAGCAGGGCGCCGGTGAGCAGCGCGAGAGCGAGAGTTCGCATGGGGTCCGTTCCTCCGGGGCGGCATGGTAACGCGAGCCGCGTCAAGCGGGCGTCGAGGATGCGCAAGGGGTGAACCCGCGACCCCTCACGCGTCGATCAGTGGTCGTGGCCGTCGGCCTCGTCGGGCGCCTGGTCTCGCACGGGATTGCGGTAGCGCTCGGAGCGCTCCTCGGGTGACTCGATGCGCTGGAGCACGTGAAAGCCGAGCTTGGTCTCCACCGGGCCGCCGACCCCCTCGAAGGCGAGGGACTCGATCGCCTGGTCGAGAGCATCGGGCATGGTGCTGCCCTTGCGCCAGGTGCCGAGGTCGCCACCGTCCTTGCCCGAGGCATGCTCCGAGTACTCGACGGCGAGGCGCGCGAAGGTCTCCGGCTCCTTCTTCGCGAGCGCGAGAAGCTCCTCGGCCCGAGCCTGGGCCTGGGCGCGGGTGCGCGTGGCCGTGGACCCTTCGGCGCCGGCATAGCCAATCACGATGTGACGCCCGGCGAACAGTGGGGGCAGCGGCTTGGGCTCGAGGCGCTGGAAGATCTCGTATCCGAAGGTCGACGCATACGGCTCCGAGATGCCGCCGATGTCGAGCCGCCCGACGGTGAGGTCGTAGCCGAGTGGCACGCGCTCGGTTTCGGGGGTCCACGTGCCCAGGTAGCCCCCCCGACCCTTGTCGTAGCCGTCGGACTCGGCGCGAACGAGCGCCTCGAAGCCCTCGGGCGCGGACCGAGCCTGGGCGACCAGCTCGCGTGCACGCGCCAGCGCTTCTTCCTTGGAGCGGGTCACGCCCGCCGGCGCGCGGTTCGCACCCTTCCAGGCCACCACGAGCCGGCGCGCCGAGAGATCCGTCGCCTCGACCAGCGGCTCGCGCTTGTACAGCACCACACCGACTTCGCGGGCCACCGGGTCCGAGACCTCGCCGACCTCCAGGTCGAGCACCGCCGGGTGATGCTCGCGAACCGTCGCCAGGTCGAAGCTGCCCAGGTAGCCGCCACTCTCGGCCTCGGCACCCTCGGAGACACGGCGCGCCGCATCCGCGAAGCCGCCAGGGTCCGCCTGCAGCGTCTGGGCAAGGGCTGCTGCCTCGGCCTTCGCCTCGTCGAGCGAGCGCGTCACCGTGTCCGACGCCGTCTCGACGCCGACGTGCAGGAACACGATGGCGGAGAACGCGTAGCGCTCTCCCTCGGCGACCTGCTGGGTGGGTGTCTCGGAAGACGGGGTCGCACCGCAGCCTCCAAGGGCGAGCAGCAGGTACAGAAACGCGGCAGGTCGCGGCATGAATCGCTCCGAGCGCGCATCGTAGCGCGACACGGCCATGCCTTGTCCAGGTCGCGTCGCCCCCGCCAGAGCGCGGGCGCGAGTGTTCGGATCTCGAACACGTTCGGAATCCGAACAGATCACGCACAGCAGACCTGTTCGGATCCCGAACAGACACGAACGACATGGAAGACCCGATCGCCGACCAACCTCTGCTTTCCATGATCTTGATCAGGCCTGGCACGTTGCGTGCATGACAACTCTCTGACACCCGGAGTTCCCATGCGCATCACCGTCCTCACCGCCGCCATCCTCGCCACCCTGACCGCGTGCGGATCGGCAGAACTCCAGGGCGATACCGCCACCTTCGACGGCCCGGTCGCCGACCCGGCCCTGAACATGCTCCGCGACGACGGGGCCGCCGCCGGCGAGCTGGTCATGGACGACGGCAGCTCGGTGATGTTCACCGCCAACCACGACAACGGCCTGAGCCTGATCATCGTCGAGCTCAACGGCATGCGCCTCACCGCCGAGAAGGACCGCGCTGGTGTGCGCTACGACGGCCGCTCCATCGCCGACAACTCGCCCGCGCTGATGACCGACCTCGACCGCGCCGCGCTGATGCGCCTCACCACCGCGCTCGAGGCGGAGTTCTACCCGAGCGTCGCCCACGCCACGAGCAAGGAGGAGTACCGCGCCATCCGCCCGGAGCTCTCCGACGCCGAGCAGCTGCTGTTCAGCGCGGTCGAAGGCATCTGGACCCAGTGGCCCTCCTCGCAGCCGCTCGCCTACGAGATCGACCTCGCGACCACGCCGCGCTCCGGCCAGAGCAGCCGCCGCTACGCGACGCCCAAGTACGTCGTGTACGGCGAGCACGACTGCAACTCCTGTGACTTCGGCGACGAGGACTGCGGCGAGTACAAGGAGCTCGGCCGCTACTTCGACGGTGCGAACCACGGCAACTGCGGCACCAGCGACTACGGCACCCAGTACACCTGGGACTGCACGAACCACGACCAGTGCGTGCGCACCTCGAAGCACGGCGGCCACGTGCTGCTCTCGCTGTACTGCGACGACCAGTTCCTGTCCTGCACCGACGACGAGCTGCTCGCCCCCAGCTGCGAGTTCGACATGCGCACCTACGACGGCGGCCAGTACGACGGCAACTGCCCGACCGAGTGGAACGGCGACGGCCAGTGCGACTGCTTCTGCCAGTTCGACGACGTCGACTGCGCGGAGACCACCTGGTAGCCTGACTCGGTGCCTCGATTCGGCCCGGTTTCGCTTCTCGTCGGGGTTCTCGGTTGTGCCGGGGACCCCGAGTCGCTGGATCCCTGTGACTTGAGCGGCTCCGAGACGATGGCCGCTCTGGTCGCCGGCACCGCCACCTCGGGGGACCCCGCCGTCGTGGCGGTCAACGACATCCGCCAGGTCCAGTGCACGCGCGGCGGCGTGCCCACCTGCACCGGCACCGTGATCGCGGAAGACCGGGTGCTCACCGCCGCACACTGCGCCGAGCGTCGCACCGCCGCCAGCTTCGGCATCCTGCTCGGCGACGACGCCGATGCCGGCACGGGCCCCCTGGGTGAGGGCGTCGATCTGGTCGAAGTCACCGAGCTGATCGTCCATCCGGACTACGACCCGACCACCTATGCGTGGGACCTGGCGGTGCTCGTGACCGCGGAACCCATGGGAGTCGAGCCCGTGCTCGTGCACGACCTGCCACTCGATGCCTCGTTCGTCGGCCAGTCCGCCCGCGTGGTCGGGTTCGGCGCCCACAGCGACGAGGCGACGCCCTTCCACAAGCGCGAAGGAACGGTGCAGATCTCCGAGGTCGACGGCAACGAGCTCACCTACACGCCCGGCCCGGCAATGACCTGCGCGGGAGACTCCGGCGGACCGGTCTTCGCTCAGATCGGCAACGACGAGGTGCTCATCGGGGTAACCTCGCGCGGAGACGCGACCTGCGAGGTCGAGGGCGTGGCCATCGACATCGGAAGCGCCGTGGACTTCCTGGGGGCCGAGTGAACCGCCAGACGCTGGTGGCCGGCGCCATCGTGCTCGGGCTGCTCTTCGCGTGGGGGCTGTGGAAGGCGACCGCCGCGCCTCCGCCGCCGGTGGTCGAGGACAAGCCCATCGCCTCGGTGAAGCGGGTGAACCGGGTCCACGAGCCCGCGGCGATCGGCGAGAAGACCGAGGCGCTCGTCGACGAGGCACCCGCACGCTCGGTCCAGCGGATCCAGGCGCCCGCCCACCTGAGGCCCGTGTCGAAGGGAGATCGCGCGGGGTCCACCGATCTCCCTCCAGCGCTGGTCCGCACGGTCGGCGGCTTCGACCAGCTCCAGGCGAGCGAAGACCGTCGCGTCCGCGTGGAGACGCTCCGCGATGCGCCGCTCGACGACGATGTGTGGGCCGAGATCCAGGAAGCGTTTCGCGCCCACTACGAGGAGGCGTCACTCGCGGTCGGCGAGCTGCGGCTGGACAGGCTCTCGGAGGACGAGGCGATGACCCTCGCCGAGGACGCCCAGCAGGCCTACCTCGCGGCGTTCCAGGAACTCGCCGAGCTCACCGACGACCAGATGGACGCCGTGTTCGCCCCCTGAGTTCAGCCCGGCTCGTCGGTCGGCTCGGGAGGGCCGGTACGCTCGGGCACCGCGGCGTCTGCCACCCCGACGCGACGCGCCTGACCGACATCGACCGGACCGGCAACGAGCCCGCTGTCGGCCGGCACCCAGCCGCGCCGCTCGGCCCCGTCCCACACGCGCACCCAGGGGCCCGCGGCCGCTTCGACGTACAGCTCGCTGCCCGCACCCAGCGACCCGCGCTCGCGGCCGGTCGCGTCCGGCGCATCGCGGAGCACCGCATCGCGGGTGAGCACGAGCACGCCCGGGGCATTCGCTCCCTGCACGCCGGACACGCCGAGCACCAGGCCGACCGCGGCGAGCCCGAGCAGGGGCACCAGGCCGCCTTCCTCGCGGCGCGCGCTGCGCAGCAGTCCAAGCGAAGCCAGCGCGAGCAACAAGGCGCCGAGGCCGCCGAGCTCCACCGGGGTCGCGAACTCCATCCAGCTCGTCGGCTCCGGGACGGGCGCGCTCACGCCCTTGAGCTCGCCACGGGCGTGGGCGAGGTTGTGGACCACGTCCCCTGCCCTGGGCGCGATGCGCCGCGCCGCCCGCCAGTGCGCGAGCGCCAGGGGTCGGTCACCGGCGCGGTACGCGGCGATGCCGAGGTTGTAGTGCACGGCGGCCGAGGGTCGGCCCTCGACGGAGGACCACTGCTCCACGGCGCCGGCCGGGTCGCCGGCCTCCCAGGCCTCGGTGCCGTCCGCTACCGGGGCACAGGCCGAGAGCAGCAGCCACAGTGGAAGCAGGCGCATCACGCGGCCTCCTTCAGCAGGCGCGAGACCACCACCGACACCCGCTCGGCGAGGCCCTCGGAGGGTCCATCCGCGAACCGGGCCCGGTCGAGGGCCGCCGCCGCCGCACGCGCCTGTTCGGCAAGCTCGCCGTCGAGCTCGGACAACGCCGTGCCGCGGTCCAGAGCCGCGACCTCGACGCCGCGGTGCAGGGCCAGGGCCTCGCGCAGTGCCGCGTCGATCTCCGCCAGCCGATGGTGGCGGTCCTCGGGGAGGTGCCGCAGGCGCGCTTCCGGGTCGATGACCACCTCGCGCGGCTTGGCCCGAGCCTCGGACCAGCGCTTGACCCGGCGACCGGCGATGAGCCCGAGCGCGCCGACGCCCGGGGCCCCAGCAAGCATCAGCATCCAGGGAAGTCCCGGCCCGAGCCACACGGTGGTGGCGAGCCCGCGCGCCCACGGACCACGGATGTCGGGGGCCTCGGCGGCCTCGGCGATGGTCTCGTCCACGTCCGGCGCAAAGCTCTCGACCTCGGTCTCACCGCCGGCACCCGGCGCCACCTCGAGGGTCGTGCCCTCGGCGCGCAAGGTCACGTAGTCGCCCTTGCTCGGCGAGAACACGACGATCTCCATGGGCGGAATGCGCACCTTGCCCGCCTTGGTCGCGACCACGGACAGCTGGGCCACGTTCTTCGCGATGTACTTGCCGTCGCGCACCGCCGCATCGCTCGCGAGGGTGCCGTCGTACACGCGGAAGCCCTTCCCCTCGGGCTTGGGGAAGGCAAAGCCGTCGAGGGCGCCGTTGCCCATCAGCGACAGCTCCCAGGTCGCGCTCTCGCCGACCTTGATCGCGCGCTTGTCGAAGCTGCCGCGAAGCACGAAGTCGCCGACCAGCCCCGAGAACGCGTCGGGAGCCGGCGGCAGGGCCTTGGCGGTGAGCGGCGCCGGGCCGAGGTGGTAGGTCTCGTTGCGCGTGCGGTCGAACAGCCCGATGGGGTCGACGCGCTCCACGGTCCACCACACCTGGAGGATGGCGCTCTGCAGCGAGAGATCGCCGGTGCCGGTGATGATGTACGGGATGTACGTCTCGTCGATCCAGATCATGCCCTCGGCGTCTTCGACGGCGTACTCACGCCGCGGGCGGTCGCCGTCGCGCGGGGCGACGAGCCCCTGGTGCTCGGGCTCGATCCACCGGGTCCGCGACGGCCGTGCGCGGCTGCGCAGACGATAGCGGTACAGCACGACCTGCCCTTCCCAGGCCTCCTCCGGCATGTAGGCCACGTCCGCCTCGAAGTTCGAGAGCAGCGCGTCCTTGTCGGTGCCGACCGTGAGTGTGTGCACGATCGACTGCTCGTCGTGGCCGTCCGCGTACTCGACGGTGGCCGGGCCGATCGCGTGTTCTCCCGGCTCGAGCGCGGTCATCTTGAACTGGAAGCGGTACATCTGCAGCAGGCGGCCGCCCTGGCGAATCGTCACCGGCGAGCTGCCCAGGTACTCGATCTCGACGCCGTCGGAGTGCTCGACCCGCGGCACGGACAGTGGCTTGCCACCGGTCACCTGGAGCTCGAAGGTGCTCGACTCGCCCACGACGAGCTGGTTCGTGGTCATCACGAAGCCCGGCGCGGCGAAGGCCGGTACGGCGAGCATCAGCAGCCATGTGAGCAGGAGGCGCGCTACCAAGGCTGCTCCGACCGTCCACCGGGGATGGTGATGCGCGGGCGGCCCTCCTCGACACTCTCGAGCAGGCGCTCGGCCTGAGCCTCGGTCATCGGGCCCTCGCCCTCGCCAGCCCCCTGGGCATCGCCCTGTGCGGCGCCGACCGCCTCGCCTTCGCCAGGCTCGCCCTCGCCCTGGATGGCCTCGAGGCTCTCGAGCTCGCCCTCGCCTTCGCCCTGCTGCTCGGGATCGAGGCCCTGCTCGCCCGTGCGGTCCGTGCCGCTCGACTGCTGCGAGCCACCACCACCCTCGGGGTTCTCGCTCGGGTCCGCCGAGCCCTCGCCCTCCTGGGTCTCGCCCTCGGAGCCGCCCTCGGCCTGCGCACCGTCCGTGCCCTGGGCGCCGGATTGCGAGCCCGGCTCCCCCTCGCCCTGCTCGCCTTGTTCACCCTGCTCGCCTTGTTCACCCTGCTCGCCCGACTCGCCCTCTTCCTCGCCCTTGGGCTGGGGCTCCGGCTTCGGCGGCGGCGGTGGCTCTTCGAGCATGCGCTGCTCGAGCTCGCGCACGAGGATGGCCTTGTTGCGGCTGGCGCCGGCATGTCCGCTGTCACGGTCGAGCACGCCGTCGTAACGCTCGAGCGCCTCGTCGAGGCGCCCGGCGTTGTAGTGCGCGTTGCCCGACGCGAACAGGTCGTCGGTGGAGCCGGTGATCTCGGAGGCGCGGTCGTAGGCCCGCGCGGCCCCCTCGAAGTCCTTGGCGCGGTAGCGCGCTGCACCGAGGCGCCGCCACAGCTCGCCGTCCCCCGGCTGCTCGAGGGCGAGCTCGGTGAACACCTCGACCGCCTCGGCGTAGCGACCGGCGCGGTAGGCCTCGTCGCCGTCGACGACCGTCGCCGCGTGCGCGGAGGTCGTGACGAGCAGGACCGCGCCGATGAGCGCGACCTTGCGCGACTCGCCGAGCAGCACACCGAGACCGATCGCGAGGAAGCCCGCGAACAGGGGCAGCTGGAAGGCCGAGCGCCAGCTCTCCTTCTGGGTCGTACCGGTGGCCCGGGCCTCGAGGGTACGCCGGATGCCGCTTGCGTAGAGTCGCTGCATGTCTTCCGTCGACGCCGCACTCTGAACGTAGGCACCTCCCGTGAGCTTGGCCACATCGCGGAGCACGTCGGCCGACGGCGCCGAGATCACGGTCTCGCCCTTCCACGTGAGGTTGCGGCCATCGCCGAGCGGGATGGGAGCGGGCTCGTCGCCGATGCCGAGCGCGTAGATGCGCACCGCCGCGTCCTTCGCTTCCTGGGCGGCGGCCAGGGCCTCGCTCGCGTCGTGCACCTCGCCGTCGGAGAGCACGAGGATGGCGCGACCCGTGCCCTCGTCCTCGCCGAGCAAGCGCACGCTCTCGCGGATCGCCGCCGCGAGGTCCGAGCCCTGCTGCGAGAAGGTCCGCGTGTCGAGCTCGCGCACGAGCAGCTCGAACGCGTCGTAGTCCAGCGTGAGCGGCATGCGCCCGTAGGCGCCGCCCGCGTAGATCACGAGCCCGATGCGGTCGCCGTCGAGCATCTCGACGAGATCGAACAGCTCGCGCTGCGCCCGACCGAGACGCGACGGCTGCACGTCCTCGGCATTCATCGACCGGGAGAGGTCGACAGCGACGACGACGTCGACGCCCATGCGCTCGACCTCGCGCACCTGCTTGCCGTAGCGCGGCTCGGCGAGCGCGAGCGCGACCAGACCCAGGCCCACGCAGGTGAGCACCATGCCCGTCCACCGACGGCGCACCAGCGACCGCGGCAGGATGCGCGCGAGCACCTCGCCGTGAAACACGCTCGCGTACAGGCGGTGGCGCTTGCGAATGGCGAGGGTGGCGAGCAGCGCGAACAGCGGCAACAAGCCGATGACCGCGAGCCAGTAGGGCTGAGCGAGGTTCATGGGCCCCTCCGCAGCCAGGTCTGTCCGAGCAGGAACTGGAGCAGCAGCAGCACCAGGCCGGGAATCGCCCAGCGTCGGTACAGCTCGATGTGGTTGGCGTACTCGGTGACCTCGGCGGGCGAGGTCTCGAGCTCGTCGATGAGGTCGAAGATCTCCTGCAGCGCGTTCGCGGAGTCGGCGCGGAAGTAGCGACCGCCCGTGGCCTCGGCGACGGCGCGCAGGGTCGGCTCGTCGAGGCCGTCCGCACCGCGCGCGCCCACGCCGATCGTGTACACGCGAATGCCCAGAGCCGCGGAGGCCTCGGCGGCGTCGATGGGCGAGATGCGCCCGGCGTTGTTCCGGCCATCGGTGAGCAGGATCACGATGCGGCTCGGCGCGTCGATCTGGTTCATGCGCCGGCCGCTGACCGCCAGTGCCTGGCCGATGGCGGTGGCGCCCGGACCCGCGGTGCCGATGCGCACGTACTCGAGCACGTCGACGAGCGCCTCGTGGTCGAGGGTGAGCGGCACCTGGGTGAACGCCTCCTCGCCGAACACGACGAGACCGATGCGATCGTAGGGTCGGCCCGCGACGAACTCCTCGATCACCTTCTTCGCGACGGTGAGCCGGTCGACCAGTGCCAGCGACGTGGAGAGGTCGGTCTCGCGCATCGACCCGGAGGTGTCGAGGGTGAGCAGGATGTCGAGGCCGTCACTCTCGACCACGGTCTCGCGCACGGTCATGCGCGGCCGGGCCAGCGCGAGCACGAGGCACAGCAGACCGAGCACGAACAGCGCCTCGGGCAGCCACGCCACGAGCTGGCGCAGCGTGCGTCCCCCGACCCGCTCCTCGGCACCGGGCACCGCGAGCGCACCGCGACCCAGCCAGCGGCTGCGGAACGGCAGCGCGAGCACGGGGATCAGCAGCGCGAATGCCCACGGGGCGGCCCACTCGATCACGCGGCCTCCCGGTAGAAGTCGCGACCGGCGCGGCTGCCGAAGAGCACGGCCCACACGAACAGCGCGTACACGGTGCCGATCGGCACGAACAGAAGGTGCGGCACGGTGACGAGGATCTGCACCCAGCGCAGGCGCCGGGCGGTGGCTTCCGTCGCGAGCACGTAGTGCAGACCGCCGAGCAGCAGCAGGCCCGAAGCGAAGAAGAAGGTGCCCATGAACCACGCGAAGGGCAGGCCGCCCGCCTCGTTGTAGAAGCGGAACATCGCGATCAGCGACGCGGCGGCGCCGCCGAAGAAGCCGAAGGCCATCGCGCGGTTCGCAGCGAGCATCCACCACGCCCATGCGGGACCCCCGCTGCTGCGCGTCGCGCGGCGCACCGGCGCCTCGTCGACCTCGGGGGTCCATTGGTGCGGGCGCGTCGAGGCGACGAAGGCGCGCAGGTCGCTGTCGAGCTCCTCGAACAGGTCGTCCTTCGCACTCACCTCGGCGAACTTGATCCGGTCGGTGGCCCGGAGCAGGCGCTTGGCCCGCGGCACGTTGCCCTCCTCGAGGTGGTGCATGTAGCGCAGCTTCTCGAGGATCTCGGTGGTGGTGAGGGCGGTCGCCTTGAAGGCGAGCACGTCTTCGGCGTAGTCGCGGAAGATGCGGCTGATCGCGAGGGCCTTGTCGAAGTCGCCGAGCTCGGACTCGCGCACCGCCTCCCACGCACGCAGGGCAACGACGTCGGGCGGCTCGGGGGGTACCGCGGCGAGCTCGGGCTCGTCGTCCCCGCGGAACGCGATGAACAGGCCCCCCGCGAACAGGGCGATCAGGCCGAGCACCGTGCCGATGACCAGCCACGGCCAGCCCGTCTCGGCCTCGGGGTCGGGGATGTCGGCGAGCTCACCGGGCCGCGGCGCCTGCACGCCGAGGTCGACGTAGAGCGGCTGAGACGAGGCGCTGTGCTCGCCCGCATCGTCCTGCCAGGTGGCGGTCACCGCGGGGATGACGTGCGAGCCCTTGCTGCCCGTGAACACGTACTGCCGCGTGCGGATCAGCCGCCCACCCACGCGCTCCTCGCGGATGTCGCCGTCGGGCTCGACCTCGAGCCGGGTCGGCACCACCTCCGGCCACGCGACCTCGAGATCGGCGTCCTGCTCGACCATCACCGAGAAGCGGCCACCGCGCGCGGTGACGTTGCCCTCGAGCGCGGTGCGCACCTCGACCGGCCCATGCTCGAGCGGTCCGGCATCGAGGTTCGGCGACCCGCCGCAGGCGACGAGGAGCGCAAACACCAGCAGGCGCAGCATCCGCGTCATCCGCGCCTCCGGCTGGCACGCTGGAAGTGCTGGTGCAGGGCGAGGAACGGGTCGTCGTCGGTCGACAGGGCCAGGGTCTGGGCCCCGCTGCGCCGCAGACGACCCACGCGCTCCTCGACCGAGGGACCCGCCGCGAGCGTTCGGGCATCCACGGTGCGGATGCGCCCGGTCTCGGGATCGAGCACGTCGATCAGCCCGAGATCCGGCAGCCTGTCGTCGAGGCCGTCGTGGACGAGCACGGCGTGCACGGTGTGCTTGCGGGACAGCGCCCCGAGGATGCGCTCCCAAGGCCCCGGATCGAGGAAGTCGCTGACGACGACGAGCACCGCGCGTCGACGCTGCACGCGACCCACGTGGCCGAGTGCGGTCGCGATGTCCGTGCCCTTGCCCTCGGCCTCGCCCTCGTAGGCGGCCTGGATCACGGCCCACGCGTGACCGCGCGACTTGCGCGGCACGAGGATCTTCTCGATGCGGTCGGTGAACGTGATCAGGCCGACCGTGTCGCGGTTGCGGATCGAGGCATACGCGAGGCCACCAGCCACGCGGGCCATCTGCAGGCGGCGGCTCGTGCGCCCGTCGCGACCGCCAGTGCCGACCCGGGTCGAGCCCGAGACGTCCATGCACAGCATCACCGCGACCTGGCGCTCCTCGCGGAACACCTTCACGTGTGGCTGGTGGGTGCGGGCGGTGACGTTCCAGTCGATGTGGCGGACGTCGTCGCCCGGGTAGTACTCGCGGACTTCCTCGAACTCCATGCCGCGACCGCGCACCGCACTCCGGTAGTCCCCCCCGAACAGGGAGTCCACCTTGCGTCCGGCCGTGATCTGCAGCTTCCGCAGCTCGCGGAGCTCCTCCGCGGTCAGCATCAGCTCATCTCGACCTTCTCGAGGATGCGCGCGACCACGCCATCGGCGGTCATGCCGTCGGCTTCGGCTTCGTAGGACAGGGCCACGCGGTGGCGCAGCACGTCCGGGCCGATGGCCTTCACGTCCTCGGGAAGCGTGTAGCCGCGGCCATCGAGGAAGGCGTGGGCGCGGGCGGCGGCGGCCAGCGAGATCGAGGCACGCGGCGAAGCGCCGACGTCGACGGAGCGTCCGAGCTCGCGGTCGATGCTGCCGGGGTCGCGGGTCGCGCGCACGATGTCGACGATGTACGCCATGAGCGGGTCGGTGACCCGGATGTCGCGGATCACCGCCTGGGACGCGAGGATGTGCTCGGTGTCCATCGCCGGCGACAGCTTCGGCGGCGGCTGAGCCGAGAGGCGGATGACCTCCAGCTCCTCTTCGCGCGTCGGGTAGCTGATCGACAGCTTGAGCATGAAGCGGTCGACCTGCGCCTCGGGCAGCGGGTAGGTGCCCTCCTGCTCGATCGGGTTCTGGGTGGCGAGCACGAGGAACGGCGCGGGCAGCGCGTAGGTCTCCTCACCGAGCGTCACCTGCCGCTCCTGCATGGCCTCGAGCAGCGCCGCCTGCACCTTGGCGGGGGCGCGGTTGATCTCGTCCGCGAGCAGCACCTGGGCGAAGACCGGACCCTTGCGCGTCGCGAACTCCCCGCTCGCCGGCTGGTAGATCTGCGTGCCGACGACATCGGCGGGCAGCAGGTCCGGCGTGAACTGGATGCGGGAGAAGTCGAGGTGCAGGGACTGGGCGAGCGCCTTGACCGCGGTGGTCTTGGCGAGCCCGGGCACACCCTCGACGAGCACGTGGCCATTGGCCAGCAGCCCGATGAGCAGCCGGTCGACCATCTTGCGCTGGCCCACGAGCACGCGAGCAATCTCGGCTCGGGCCTTGTCGAACTTCGGGGCGAGCTCCGCGACGCGGCGCTCGACTTCCTCGACGTCGGACACAGTCACCTCCGTTACGCCTCCGGCACATAATCGGTCTCGGCGAGCCCGCGATGGTCCACGACGAGATGCGACAGGACGCGAGGACAGCGGTTCCGCGAGCATCGCCCGAACGAACGGAACTATGCCGAGATCCGGGTGCGCTCAGTACCCGCGTGAAGCGTCGGCCCGACCCTCGGGCGATTCACCGCAGGCCAGCTGGCGGAGCATGGCATCGACCGCTGCGGCACGCTCGTCCTCGGTGACGTCGACCTGCCCGCCTCGGTGCGGCGAGAACACGACCTGGTCGAGGGACTCGAAGTCGCGGGTGCAGGGGCGTCCTCCGTCGTACCGCCACCACACGTCGAGCGCCGCTCCGCCCAGCGTTCCGGCGGTCAGCGCCTCGTAGAGCGCATCTTCGTCGACGGTGGGCCCCCGACCCAGGTGCACGAGCATCGCTCCCGGAGGCAGCAGGGCCAGACGCCGCGCATCGAGCAGGCCGTCGGTGTCCGGCGTGTGCGGAAGGCAGTTGAACACGACGTCCGCCTGCGGGAGCAGCAGATCCAGCGCACTCACTGGGTGGACCTCGGCGAGCTGGTCGTGGCCGAACGGCCCACGCACGCGCACCGCGGTGAGGTACAGGCGCATCGACGCCAGCCGCGGAGCCAGCTCGTGGCCGATCGCGCCGTAGCCGAGGATCAGCGCCCGCTTGCCAGCGAGCCGGGTGCCGAGCTGTTCGCGCTCCCAGCGTCCCTGCCGCAGCTCCCGGTCCATGGCGACGATGCGACGTGACAGGGCGAGCAGCAGGCCGAGACCGAGCTCGGCGACGTCCACGGCGTTCTCGTGGAGGTTGTACACGCGCAGATCGGGGCGCGCGAGCAGGCGCTCTCGGAGGTTCGGCGACATGCCGGCAAAGGGCACGATCACCGCGCCCCCCTCGACGACGGCCTCGACCTCGCCGTCTCGCGGGTGACCGCACACGAGGACGTCGATGGGACCGGGCACGTCGCCGGTGGTCACGTCGAGCCAGTCGACGCGGCAACCCGGCGGGGGACGGGGCCAGTGGGCCTTCATGCGAGCGCCTCGATCAGTGCCGGCAGGGCGACGGCCGCACGCTCGCGCCAGTGCACGCGCACGAAGCGGCTCACCGTGGTGTCGCCGGGGTTGATCTCGACGGTGGGCACGCCCTCCTGACGGGCGCGAATCACCGGCTCGGCGATGTACGGGAACAGGCTGGACGTGCCGACGGAGAGCACCAGGTCAAAGCCGAGGCCGAGCTCCATGTAGAAGCGGTTCACGGTGTCACTGGGCAGCATCTCGCCGAAGAGCACCACGTCCGGGCGCAGCAGGCCCCCGCAGTAGGGGCAGTGCGGGGGTATGGGCAGACCGTCGAAGTCGCGCCGGGACTCACCGCGCCGGCAGGACACGCAATACAGCCGGCGCAGGTTCCCGTGCAGCTCGAGCACCGTGGACGAGCCCGCGTCGCGGTGGAAGCCGTCCACATTCTGGGTGACGACCACGACCTGGGCGTACTTCTCGAGCGCCACGAGCGCCGTGTGGCCCGCGTTGTGGCCAGCTCCGCGGCACGCTTCCTCGATCTCGCGGATGTAGCGCCAACACAGGGCCGGGTTCGCGTGGAGCATCGTGCCGGAGAGCACGTCCTCGATGGCGAGGCCCTCGGGCGTGTCGGCGTCCTCGTACAGCCCGCCCACCCCGCGGTAGGTCGGCAGGCCCGAGTCGGCGGACATGCCGGCGCCGGTGACCACGAGGATGCGGTCGGCGCGGCGCACGAAGTCGGCGGTGGCATGCAGCGGGTCCATGCCCACGGATAACCCCGCCACGCGCGACGGCCTCCACCCGGGTCACAGGCGGAGGCCGAAGGGTCAGCTGTCGAGCTGGGCGGTGCCCTCGTCGTCGAGCAGCGTGTACAGGGTGTAGCCGCCGAGCAGGGTGCCGAGCGGCGCGTTGCCGACGACGAGCACCGCGAGCACCAGGGCGGGCACGCGGGCCCACGCGCGACGGCGATGCAAGGCCCAGGCGGTGCCGAGGAACGGCCCCCCGAAGCCGAGACCGACGAGGAGCATGATGCCGTTGGCGAGCAGTACCTCGGACAGCGGCACCGCGCCGGTGGCGCCGAGCACGCCCACCCCCACCGCGGCGAGCGCGAGGATGCCGAGGACGAGCGCCCCGTAGCCGGCAAATCCGAGGGCGAGGGCGTGAACACTGCGACGCATGAGACCTCCTGGGTTCACCCCTCCCTACGGCCAGGGTCGGAGGGCATTCCCAGGATTCGTCGATTTCGCACCGGAAGCGGCCCGGCTTGCGATCAGGCCGCGTTCATCGATGCCCTAGCCGCGCTTTCCGCCCGCGACAGCCACGCCGCCGCCGGCGAGCAGCAGCACCAGGCCTCCGCCGAAGAACCAGGGCGCCCGCGGATCGCCGCCGAGGTCGATCACCGACTGCTCGGGGTTCGCGGGGTTCACGTACGCGGTGACCACGCGCGAGTCGAGCTCGGCCATGCGGGCGATGAGCGCGTCCTCCTCGCTCCCGGAGAACTCCTGGAGTTCCTGCTCGGGGCTGAAGCGCTCGCTCTCGTAGCGCTGACCGTCGACCTCGTAGGTGTAGCGCACGGCCACCGCCGTCCGCCGCGTGCCCGGCGTCCAGCTCGGGTCCATCGAGTGCTTGTCGAACACCTTGGCCTTGATCGACACGACCTTGGCTTCGGTGGGCGTCCACTCGTCCGCCTCGCCGGACCGCAACAGGCCCGCCGCGCCAAAGCCCGCCAGGGCCACGCCGACTACTCCGAGCACCGCTCCGACAATGCGCATCTCGCCTCCGGGCCGTGACTAACCGGTGAGGCGACCATCCGGGCTACCACACCATTCCGATTCCCAGGTCTCCCACTCGCCAGGGGTCCGCGCCGAGGCCGACGGTCCATCCCGCGTACAGGTTCACCGGGCGCCCCTCGCTCGCGAACAGCAACCTCACGCCGCCCGCCGGGTCGACGACGCCGTGACGCATGCTCGCGCCCATCGACAGCTCGACGACGGTGAGCCCGTCGTTGCCGACCGGCACGTCCACGAAGCTCACCGCGAGCGGCTGCACGACGACCCCGCGCCGCGGCCGCCCCAGGGTGCCCACCCGCAGACCCAGCTTGGGCCCTCCTCGCCGCTCACCGAGCTCGACGCGGTAGCCGACGAACGTGCCCATCTCGAAGCCGTGGCGCAGGCGCAGCGGATTCTGCCCCCACCCGACGTCGAAGCCATCCTCGGTGGCGTCGGTCTCCCGGGCGTGCACGAACACGGTTAGCGCGAAGGTCGGGTCGCGGCTGGGGTAGGCATCGAAGCGCAGCTCGAAGGGCAGGAAGCGAGGGGCGATGCGCATGCCCATGCCCCACGCGACCCCGTTGGTGACGACGTGAGGGCCGAACTCCGGCGCCCAGCCCAGCCGGAGGCCGAGGTGCGCCGTGAACCCGAGGCTGCCGCGACTCACGAGCGGACCATAGCTGTGACGCAGGCCCGGAGCCGCCTCGACCCCGATCCACGTGCTGGCTGTGGTGCACAGCATGCCCAGGGCCGGGCTGCCCGTGGTGGCGAAGCCCGAGGGCGTCGACAGATCCCAGTCCCGGTGCCCCACCGTCACCGCTCCCCCGCCGCCGATCAGATCGCGGCAGTCCTGCGCCCGCGCGGGACACACCCAGATCACCAGCCACAGGAGGAGCAGTGCCACGCTCAGTCCGTGATCGTCGCGACGAGCAGGGCCGTGCCGAGCACACCAGCCGCCGTGGAGGCGCCCACCACGGCCATCGAGACCTCCGGTGCCGCGGCGTGGTCGTCCGAGGGCGCCTCGAGCCAGCCATCGTCCTCGTCCACCCGGTAGAACAGCACCTCGTCGGGTCGAGCCAGCGCCATGGTCGTGCCGTCCTCGGAGAGGGTCACGTCGGCGGTGTCGGGCAGGGCGAACTCCCCGACGGGCTGGCCAGAGGTCGTGTCGCCGATCTCGAGCAGACCGCCGCCGGCGTCGCCGAGCATCAGCGAGTACAGGCCGCTCCACCCGGTCGCGTCCACGTCGACCAGCACACCGGGAAGCGAGCGGTCCCAGACGAGCACGCCCGCGCCGTCCATCGCCCCGATCCACGCCTCTCCGCGGCGCCCTGCAAGCACGAAGCCCGTGGCGGGATCGAAGCTGAGTCGATCCGCACTGGCCGGCCACACCAGGTAGCTTCCGTCGGCGCCGACCCGCGCCATGCGCGTCCCATCGGCCAGCCACGCGGTACCTGTCGCGCGATCGACCGCCAGGGCGACCTCGCCGTCGCAGTGCGACTCGGGGATCAGCCACATCGCGTCCGGTGCCGTCGACCACACCAGGCCGCACGCGCCGTCCCGGGCGTACACCGCCACCGCGCCGTCGGCGTACAGGCGTGCGTCGAGCGGATCGGGCATGCCGAGGGCCTCGGGCTCTCCAAGCGCTCGCGACACGCGGTACAAGCCCTTCTGCGACGCGAGCACGCTGTCGCCGGCGGCATCGAGCAGCCGGTCGGTGCCGGCGCCGAGGTCGGTGTCGCCGATGACCGACGCGTCGCCCACGTCGAGCAGGCACAGCTGGTCGTCCATCGCGGCGCTGGCGACGGAGCCGTCGGCGACGGCGATGCCATCGGTGCGGGCCGGAAGCGTGGACACGAGGGTGAAGCCGACACCGGGGTCGGCACTGCAGGCCGTCAACAGGACGGCGGCGAAGACAGGACGCATGGCTCCTCCTTGAGCCCTCACAGCTTCGACGAGCCCCGTGGATGCGGCGCTGCACGCGTGCGAAACGACCGCGAACCCGAGATGAACCTCGTGTGAACGCGATCGGCGAAAAAGATCTCAGCGAGAAGATCCGCCAGGGAAGCGCACTTTCGGCGTCACTGGGCCGTCACATCCAGAAATCGTCAACCCATCTGGAAATGTTTCCCCGGACGGCCCGTAGCCATCAGTGAACCCAGGAGGTTGCATGCTTCGTCGTCGTCCCGAGTCGAACTTCGAGATGGTTTTCTTCGGCAGCCTGTTCGCGTCCGCGGCAGTGATGGTGGGACATGGACTCGCGCAGAGCGTTCTCGCGCCCATGATGGCCCACAGCGCCATGGCCGCCAGCATCGCCAACGGCTTCGCGCACCTCTGGGTCGGCTAGCGACGGACGGGGCGGTCCTCACCACCGCCCCGCCCTCGCCTGGCGCGGTCCCCCGGGGTCGCGTCAGGCCGGCTGACCCGAGTGGTAGGCCCAGCGCCCACCCACCTTCACGAAGCGCGAGCGCTCGCCGAAGGACGCGTCCCGGCCGCCCTGTTCGAGGGTGCAGAAGAAGGTCACGAAGGCCTCCTCCTCGCCATCGACGTGCTCGGCGATGCGTAGCCCGAGAAAGCGGGTCCCCGCGGAGAACTGCCGCACCTGATCGGCCCAGGCGGCCCGGTCGTCCTGCTGCATCGGTCCCGGTGCGGTGGTGTCGAGCACGTAGTCGACCATGCCCTTGGCGTAGGCCGCGTAGCGCGAGCGCATCAGCGCCTCCGCGGTGGGCGCGGCCTTGCCGGCGTGCAGCGGCCCACAGCAGCGCTTCTCGGTCTTTCCGGAGTGGCAGCGGCAGCGCGACATCAGGCGTCCCGCCGAGCTTCGTCCGGGTCGAAGGCGGGCAGGCACACGGCCACGTACTCGGTGGGCTCGGGCGTGGAGTACTGCACCCACTCGCCGGGCGCGCAGTGCACGGTCTGACCGGCGCGCACGTCGAGAGCGCCGCCCTCGAAGGCCACGCGCATGCAGCCGGAGAGCACGAGGGTCCACTCGTCGAAGCGCGGACGCTGGCCAGGCTCGGACCAGCCCGCGGGGGCGCGCATGTGCGCGATCGAGAGCCGCGGCTCCCCGGTGTTCACCTTGCCCACGTGCTCTTCGATGATCTTCGGCTCGACGCCGGGCACGCGAAAGGGCTGTTCGATGAGGGTGGGCATGGGGCCTCCGGTCAGAAGCGGGCGCGCATCCCGAGCAGCGGCAGCACGGTCGGGCCGATGACCCAGCCCTGCTCGGTGTAGTCGTAGTTCCACGTCGGGTAGAGCTGAGCGCTCTTCTTCGGCACGTACCAGAGCTCGGCGAGCAGGGACAGCTGCCAGCGCTGCATCGTCCACGTCTTCTCGAAGTGCAGATCGAGCTTCTGGTACACGGGCAGGCGGGCGGCGTTCTTCTCGCCGGCGATGGGCAGCCACGTGTCGGTGCCCGCGTCGTGGAGGCTGCCCTCGAGCGGCGTATACGGCAGGCCGCTGCCCAGGCGATAACGGACGCCGAGGTTGATGCCCTTCGCGAGGTCGAGGCTGCCGACGAGACCGGCGTTGAGCGGCTGATCGCCGTCCGCGCTCACCCGCTGCCCCGACGGATTGACGACCGTGGCGCGTGCCACGCCGATCCACGTGCGCACGAAGAAGGTCTCGCGGATGCGGTAGCGACTGACGAGCTCCACCCCGTAGGCGCGACCGGCGTCCCACACCTGGGCGGGGCCGTCGATCGGGTACACGAGCGGGTCCTCGATGGCCTTGGCGTACCCCTCCACCGCGAGCTCGAGGCGACCGGCGACCGTCTGCTCGACGCCGGCCCCCGCCTGCAGCGAGCGCGACAGCGGCAGGTTCGGCGAGCCGGTCCCCTCGACGAGGTGCTCGGTCGCCGGGGCCTGGTGGTAGAGCCCGCCCGCGAGCTTGAGCGCGGTCTGGTCCGCGAGCTGCAGCGTGGCGGCCATCCGGGGCTCGACCACCGCACCCGTGACGCTGTCAGCGCCGAGTCGCACGCCCGGGACCACCCGGAGGTCGCCGGCGACGAGGTGTCCCTGGACCCAGGTGGCGCCGCGCATGCGCCAACGATCGGCATCGACCGCCACACCGCGGGCGAGCGCCGGTGCCTCGGTGGCGACGAGCAGCGCCGCCGGCCCGGGGTCGACGACCGAGAGGTGCATGCGGTCGACGCGGAGCTCGGCCCCGGTGTCGATCTGGATGGGTGCGGCCCGGTTCTCGACCTCGACGCGGGCGCGCACGCCGTGCTCGCGCTTCTCTTCACGCCCCTGGCCGGTGAGCTCGCCGTCGAGGCGGTCGCCGACGTAGGCCACGGTCCACCGGGCCTCGGTCTGGCCGGGCTCCCACGCACCGCGCGCGCCGATCAGCGTGAACCCGCGGCGGTACGCGAAGCTCGGGACCTGGGTCGCCTCCCACGGGTCGAGCAGGTCGAGCTCGCCGGCCGCGCGGTCGTAGCGGTCACTCGCCCCCTGCACGAACACTTCGTAGGTGTAGGGCCCGTCCTTTCGCCCGGCGCGAACCGTGTAGTCGCCGAAGATCGGCCACAGCGTGTACTGAGCCGTCTGCTCGCCCACGAGGTCCTGGTACGAGCGCCGGCCACTCACCGAGAGCCACGCACCCTTGGGCAGCGGCACCTCGAGCGAGGCACTGCCCATCACGAAGTTCAGCCCGACGCTGCCGTGCATCGCGGCGGGTCGCTCGAGCTTGGTGCGCGCGCTGACGATGCCGCCGACCGCATCACCCCAGGCCGCGCCGAAGCCGGAGGGAAGCAGCTCGAGGTCGCGCAGCTGCGAGGTCGGCACCACGCTCGCGTACTGGTTGAAGTGGTACAGGTAAGGGATGTCGATGCCGTCGAGCAGCGTGCGGTTCTCGCCCGGCGACGAGCCGCGCACCGACAGGCTTCCCGAGCCCGGCGCGTACTCGCGCTGGACGGTGACGCCCGGCAGGGACTGAGCGAGCCGCACCACGTCATCGAGCGTGCCCGGCGTCTCGAGCGCGACCTCGGCGTCAACCACGTGCTGCGAGAAGTGCCCCGAGCGCTTGAAGGCCTCCACCACGACCTCGTGTCCCGGCGGCAGCGGCTCGAGCACGACGCGCAGTCGCTCGGGCGGCGCGCCCTCGACCACCACGGTGGCGGGGTGGTGATCCGGGTGGCGAGCCGTCAGCGACCCGCCGCTGTCCGGGAGCTCGACCGTGGCGAGACCTCGCGCATCGGTGCTGACCACCACCCCTTCGACGAGCAGCTCGGCATCGTCGACCGGGTCGAAGCTGCCCTTGGAGACCACGCGGATCTCGACCTCGGCCGCGAGCGCGAGCGACAGCCACAAGCCGATCATCGCGCCTCCACCACAACGGTGGCGCCGACCACCTCGTTGCGGAGGCAGGTCCCGTCGAGCAGCCAGTTCGGGTCGAAGGGACCGGCATGCGGCTCGGCGCACAGCGTGGCGGTGCCGGGGTCGGTGTTCGCGTCGACCGCGCCGATCACGACGAGGCGCACGCCACTCGGCGCGCCGTCGTCGGCCTCGAGCGTCCCCTGCACGAGTCCACCGACAACCGCAGTGTCCGTGGGGATCCAGCGCCCCGACGGCGTGAACAACCCGTCCCCGGGCAGGTCGACATGGACGTCGGCGGCGGTGAAGCGCACGCCCTCGGCCACCGCAGCGGCGACGACCGTGACTGTGCCCGCCTCGCCGGGCTCCACCGACTCGAGCTCGTCTTCGTCGCGGACCATGGACCCGGGCCACCAGTGGGTCTGGTCGTTGGCGAGCTCGAGGAAGTCGCCCGACGTCGCCATCCAGCGGACGGTGCTCTCGCTCGGCGCCTCGAGCAGCGCCAGGCCCTCGGCGGGCACGAAGTCCGCACCCGTGGTGGGCCACGCCTCGCGGGTCTCCAGCGAGAGGTCCACCGCCTCGGCCGCGTCGAGCTCGACCACGGAGAGCACGATGTCGGAGACGGTGGGCGGCGCCATGGCCTCGTCGAGGTCGATCACGTGCCGCTGCTCCCCGCTCGCCCAGTCCACGGCGAGCACGAGCCGGCCATCCGTGGGCTCGAGCAGCGGGGAGGCGCCGGTGGCCACGACGTCGAGGTCGCCACGCGCCGCGGTATCGTCGCCGGCGGACACGAAGGCCCAACTCAGCGACGGCGGTGCGTCACTCCACGGCTTCCCGCCGTCGAAGAGCGCCAGGCGCGGACGCAGGCCCGTCCCCTCCTCGTGCAGCTCGATCGCCGCGACGCGGTCACCCACGAGGTCGTGGCGGTCGACCGCGAACGGCTCCTGGCAGGCGATGAGCAGGAAGAGAAGCAAGCGCGCTCCGTGACGCAAGCCTCCCTGCTAGCCCGCCGGCGCGCGACGCACACCGTGTCACAGCGTTTCAGTGGGCGAGCCGCCTACATCTCGAGGGTCTGCTCGTACGCGAGCGCCCCGGTGCTGTCGTAGAACGCGACGTGCACGGTGCCGGCGTCGGGATCGAAGTGCAGCACCGGCAGGTGCGGGTTCTGGTCGACGAACGTGAACTGCCCCTCGTCGAGGAAGTTGGCCATCGGGCTGATGTTGCCCGAGGTCGTGCACACCTCCCACACGCTCTCCGAGGTCGTGCTCGCCGCGATGTTCGCTCGACCGAGGTAGTTCATGTGGATGTCGCCGCACACGAAGATCACGTGCTTGGCATCGAGCTCGTCGATGAGGTCGGTGACCTGCACGCGATCGGCCGGGTAGTTCTCCCAGCGGTCCGCGTTGTCGGCGCCGAACTCGGACGAGCTGGTGATCTGCGCGAAGGGCTTGGGCGTCGCCACGCAGATGAAGCGGCACGGGCTGGTCTCGATGCGCTCGAGCAGCCACGCGAGTTGCTCGGGGCTCATTTGGCGGTCGGGCTCGAGCTCGTAGCGACAGTCGAGGAGGATGAGCTCGACGGTGCCGCCCCAGCGATACGCGCGCCACACCGGGCCGTCGGCGGGGGTCATCGCGTCGATGGGCACGACCTTGTACCAGGCGGCGTGCGCGTTCTCGAGCTTGGTGACCTCTTCGGCGGTCATGTCCCACGGGTCGAAGCGCCCGTTGTCCGTCGCCTCGTGGTCGTCCCACGACGCGTACAGGCCGGCCAGCGGGTACAGATCGCGGTATCCGCCGCCGTGGTAGTAGTGCCAGGCGTTCAGGTACGCCTCGAGGGTGCCGTCCTGCTGGCTCCACACGAAGTCGAGGTAGGCCTGGTCGCCGAGGTGCACGAAGGCGTCGATGTCGTGCTGGTGGGCGTGCGTGAACAGCTCCCACTGGAACGGCTCTTCGGTCTCGTTCGTGGTCCCCGGCGGCATGTAGTAGTCGGGGATGACGGTGCCCTGCCCGACGCACGACAGCATGGCCAGCGTGACCGGCACCAACACATCCTCGGTCGGCGGCGTGCGCACCTGGCCGATGAGGCTGCGGTCCTCGAACTGGCGCCCCTGACCGCCGAACACCGCGTAGTGGTAGGTCGTGCCCGGCGTGAGCTCGTCGATCATCACCTTGTGGAAGCCGTCACCGCTGGCGTCGATCTCCTGGTCGACGACCACGCCCTCTTCCTCGTTCCACACGCGCAGCGTGACCGGCGTGTCGTCGGCGACGAAGAAGGTGATCACGATGCGCGTCGGCTGCATATCGCCCGCAATCGGCGTCCGCGGAAAGCGCTCGACGGACTCGGGAACCTCCTCGGGCTCGAATCCCCCGGCGCAGCCGATCGCGAGTCCGGGCAGGGTGGCGGCAGTAAGCTTGAGCAGGTGTCGACGCGTGAGCATGCTTTTCCTCGGCCCGCAGGGCGGAATCCGCAGGGTACCGCAGGCGAGCACGGCCCGCGCCCGCCACTTGTGGTTTCGATCGGCCGCATCCCGTGTGCAACAATCCCCGGTGTACTCGGAGGACACTTGGCGAAGAGGCGCCGCAGCCTGATCGACCAGCCCAAGCTTCACCGGACTCCCGCTCCCGCGCCGCAGCGCCACGTGCCGGTGCCCGAGGAGGAGGACCCAGCCGACCTTCCGGCGATGCCGGATCCGACGGATGCCCCCGAGCCGCCCGACCTCGACGCGATGTCGAGCTGGGGCGAGGCGCTCGCCGCCGAAGAGGCCGCCGCCGCCGAAGAGGCATCGCAGCCGCCCGCCGCGGTGGACGACGATCCGTACAACGAGGAGAGCTTCGACCTGTTCGGTGACTTCAAGCTGAAGGAGCCGACGGACGAGGCGCCGATCGAGCATGCCGCCCGCGCCGCGGCCGATGCCGACGCGATGTTCGCCGCGCTGCTCAGCACCGGTGACGAAGACGCCCCGGAGGCCACCGAGGCCGCGCTCGCCGAGTTCCCATCGACGCTGCTCCCCGACATGGAGGGCGAGGACAACGCGGAGACCGTGCGCGACGTGCGCGCCGCGCTCGGGCGCTTCGCCGACAACGACGAGACCGTCAAGGACGTCGAGGATCTGGTTCGCCGCGCCACCGAAGAAGCCGCGCTCGACGACGATGCGCCGGTATTCGGCGTGGGCCCGTCCACGGACACGCCCGCTCCCGCGCCCAGCGCGGGCCAGCTCGACCACGGGGACGACGACGACGGCGGCGAGACCGTGCGCTTCTCGACCGAGTTCGCCGAGGCGCTCTCCGCCGAGGGCGTGCTCGAAGAGTCCTCCGAGCTCGGCGAGGACGTCGAGGATGCGGCCGACGACTCCTCCGACGTGGCTGCCGCGGCCGGAGACGGGGGCTTGCAGGTCGACGACCCGCTCGCCGAGGAGCTCCCCGAGGACGACCCGAGCGTGGATTTCTTCGGAGAGCCCGTGGTCAAGGGCCTCAGCGACCTGCCGGATACGTTCCAGGACGGCGAGCACACCGAGCTCACCGACGACTTCGCGTTCTTCTCGGACGGCGACATCACGCTCCCCCCGGGCATCGACGCGCCAGAGGGCGCCATCGTGCCCCCGGACCCGGCCAGCTCGGCGACGCCGGTTCCCGGTCAGGCCAACGACCGCGCGCTGTGGATGGCCGCGGGCATCGCAATCCTCCTCGTGTCGGTGGTCGTGCTCGCCGCCGCCTCGATGTACGCGGGCACCAGGCGCGACGCCGCACCCGAGCCCACACCCGTCGAGGTCCAGCCGGCCCCCGCGCCGCCGCCGCCGGTGGCCGAGCCCGAGCCCGAGCCCGAGCCGGAACCCGAGCCCGAGCCG
>SBGP01000026.1 GCA_006226595.1 Deltaproteobacteria bacterium | reverse complement strand
GGTTCGCGGCGGGGGGCGGCGTGGGCGCGGACGCGGCGACCGGGGGCGGCAGCCGCAGCGGCGGCAGGGCCTCGAACGCGGCCTGATCCGCGTGCAGGGCGGCCTCACGGGCCTGGCACAACGCGCAGGTGGCGAGGTGCGCGGCGCCTTCGGAGCCGTCACCCGCGTGGATCAGCTCCAGACCGAGGTCCGAGAGGTGGCCATCGTGGCGGAACATCACGCGCCCTCCAGGCCCGCGGCGGCACGGGCGCGCTCGGTGAGCGCGGTCAGTCGGTTGCCGACGGTACGACGGCTGATGCCCATCAGCTCGGCGATGTCGGCCTGGGACAGCCCGTCCCGGTAGGTGTACACGGCGATCTCGAGGGTCTCTTCGTCGAGCTCCCGCCAGATCTGCTCGAGGAAGGCGACGGTCTCCTGGCTGGCCGGGGTCACCGGACAGGCCCAGCTCGGGTCGCCGTAGCAGCCGAGCAGCTCGCGCCGTCGGCGCTCGTTGCGGCGCCGGTTGAGGCAGTGCCGGGTGGTGAGCTGGTACAGCCACGTGGCGGGGTGGCTGTCACCGCGGAACTGGTGCTGGGTCGCGAGCACCCGCACGAAGACCTCCTGGAGAATCTCTTCGGCTTGTTGGCGTGGGTAGAACTGAAGAATGCGGCGATAGACCACGCCCCCGTGCCGCTCGTAGAGGGCACCCACGTCGAGAGTGGGGGGGACGCGTTGGGACATGGCACTCGTAGAGAAGAGATGGTCCGGGGTGACCGCGCGAGGGTCTGGGTGCTGCGGGTAATGAAACATGAACGCGCGGCCACCCCGGCCAGAAATCAGAGGTTGGCGAGGCAGTCCTCGAAGTCGGTGAAGCACTGGTCGGGGTCGATGCCGCTCGCCAGGCAGTCGTCGAGGGCGACCTCGCACTCGGTCGGATCGGTCCCGCCGTTCGGGTTGCCGCCGTTGCCGTTGCCGGGGCCGCCACCGTTGCCGGGGCCGGTGCCCGGGCCAGGGTCGGTCATGCCGTTGCAGTCGAGCCACAGTTCCTCGCACACGGCCGGATCCTCGCCGGCCTGGAGGCACTCGTCGAAGAGCAGGTCGCACTCCTCTCCCGGGAAGGGCTCGTTCGGGTCGATGACGATGCCGGCGCAGTCTGCCCACAGCTCCTCGCACACGGCCGGGTCCTCGCCGGCCTGGAGGCACTCGTCGAAGATCGCGTCGCACTCCTCGCCAGGGAAGGGCTCGGTGATGCCGGCGCAGTCGAGCCACTGCTCCTCGCACACGGCCGGGTCCTCGCCGGCGTCGAGGCACGCCTCGAACGCGAGGTCGCACTCCTCTCCGGGGAAGGGCTCGTTCGGGTCGGTCATGCCCGCGCAGTCGGCCCACATCTCCTCGCACACGGCCGGGTCCTCGCCCGCGGCCAGGCAGTCGTCGAAGAGCTGGTCGCACTCCTCGCCGGGGAAGGGCTCCTCGTCGATGTTGCCGGTGCACTCGTCGTAGGCCGTGAAGCACGCCTCCTCGGAGCCGCCGGCGTCGAAGCACGCCATCAGGTCGAGCTCGCAGTCCATCCACGGGTCTCCGGTGGTCGGGTCCTCGGTCTCGGTCCACGTGCCGAGCACACACTCTTCCCACGCGATGCCGCACTCCTCCTCGGGGGCGCCGCTGTCGAGACAGGTCCAGTAGGCGTCCTCGCACTCGTCCATCTGGGGGGACACATCGGTCTCCCCGGGCGTCTTCTCCGGGTTCTCGCCGGGCGTGGCGTTCGGGTCCTCGGTTCCGGAGCCATCCACGGTGCCTTCGGTGCCGGTCTCGGTCCCGGTGGTGGTCGCGGTGACCTCGAAGCAGCCAGGCAGGGTCAGCGTGAGGGCGAGGGTGAGGAGCAGGTGTCGCATCGGGCTCTCCGGCGGTGCGGGGTTCGTTCACAGCCCTTCGAACCGTGGGGTCCGGAAATGGGCACGACGAGGCGAAGAAAAGTGAGGGATGCGCTGCTGGTGGGCATTCACGGGCTGTTTTTCTTCTCGCGCTCCCGCGCTCCCTGGCACAATGCCGGCGGAGGACATGCGTGCACGCACTCACCGAGCTGCTCGACGAGCTGGTCACCACCACCACCATCCCGAGCGCGTCTCTCTGCGTGTGGGTGGATGGCGTCGAGGTCGCGCACCACACCGGCGGTCTCGCGCGTCTCGAGCCCGCCCGGACCGCGGTCGAGGACCAGATCTACGACCTCGCGTCGCTGACCAAGATCCTGGCGACCACGCCGACCGCGGCGGTGCTGGTCGAGCGTGGTCAGCTCGACCTCGACGCGCCGGTCGCGGCGACCCTGCCCGATGTGGACCCCCGCATCACCGCGCGCCACCTGCTCTCGCACAGCTCGGGGCTCCCGGCGTGGTTGCCGCTGTACGAGCCTCACCCGGTCACCACCTGGGGAGCGCCGGCGGTGCGGGCGGCCATGCTTCGCGAGGCGCGGACCGCCACGCTGCAGACCGAGCCCGGGGAGCGCCACTGCTACTCGGACCTCGGCTTCCTCACGCTGCTGTCGCTGTGCGAGGCGCTCACCGGGGCGAGCTGGCGAGACCTCGTCGACGAGCACGTGCTCGCGCCAGCCGGTGTGGATCTGCGCTGGGGGTGGCCGGGAGCGGCGGCGACCCAGGACGTGGCGCTTCGTGGAGGCGTCGTCGAGGGCGAGGTCGACGACCTGAACTGCGCCGCGATGGGCGGCGTGTCCTCGCACGCAGGGCTGTTCGGCAGCGCGCGCAGTGTGGCAGCCCTGGTCGACCGCATGGGCGCGGCCATCGCCGAGGGCGGCACGCTGGCCCGCTTCGCGGCCTGGAAGGGACCGGGCTCCCACCGCCTCGGCTTCGACAGCATCTCGCCCGGCTACTCGTCCACCGGCGGCCACTTCCCCGCGGATACCGTCGGTCACCTGGGCTTCACCGGGACCAGCGCGTGGACCAGCCCGTCGCGGCGGACCACGGTGGTCCTGCTCACCAACCGGCTGCACCCCACGGACGTGCGCGAGGACATTCGCGCGGCGCGCCCGCGGGTGCACGACGCCGTGGCCGCGGCCCTTGGGTGGGCCACGACCTGACGCGGATCAGGGGGTGGGCATCTGCTTGCGCGAGAGCAGGGGACTGATCGCCTCCTGCTCGGTGCAGGTCATCGCGTTGGTCGACGGGTCGAGCACGCACCACATGACCTTGCCGTCGCCGCGGTCGCAGCCGAGGATGGGCTTGCACGTGCCCTCCCAGTACGCGACGTAGGCGCCGTCCTCGCTCCACGCTTCCGCGGTGACGTTGCGGATCTTCATCGAACAGCCGGTGCCGAGGGCCAGCAGGATGGCGGCGGGAAGCAGGCGGCTCACTTGAGACTCCAACCGGTCTGGACCTGGTAGTCGGTGACGTTCTCGAGGATCAGGTTGGTGCGGCAGTTGCTCGCCACGCCGTTGTCCACGTCACAGATCTGGATGTAGTAGTTCGAGAGCAGGGTCTTGTTGTCTCCCGAGCCGGCGCTGCCCACGGTCTTGATCGACGCACGCGCCGTCTTGTCGTGGCCCGGCACGAAGCCCTCGGAGAGCATCATCTTGCTCGGCATGCACGCCACGCTGCTCGCGAGGGCGAGGCCGACGAGGATCAAGCGCTTCACAGGCCACCTCCAATCATCTTCGGGCAGGCGAGCAGCTCGCCCTGGTCGTCCTTGACGTCACAGGTCTGGCGGCAGGTCAGGCCGTTGCCCGAGTCCGCGCACTCCCAGTGCACGATCTTGGTCTGGCGCAGGAGCACGAAGTCCTTCGTGTCCACCGTGCGCAGGACCGTGGTGCGGGTGCCCATGTCGGAGGTCGGGCCGTCCTCGACCGACTGGATGTAGCGGTACGTGCACCCGGTGCTCAGCAGGGCGACGAGCAGCAATGCGCGCATCACTCCCCCTTCTTCATGAACACGACCGGGATCGTCTGGCAGTTCTCGAGACTGCCGTCCTCGGCGACATCGCACTGGATGATGCCGTTCTCGGTCGAGTTGGTCCGGTTGTAGATGAACTTCGCCTGGTCCCCCGAGGCGGTGATGTCGGTGATCACCCGGGGATAGGCACACGCGCCCACGAGGGGCAGCAACCAAAGCAGCTGACGCATGGTCTCTCCTTGCCGTGAGGCTAGGGGGAGGCCGGTCCGCGCGGATTTCATGGGCGCTTTCACCGCTGAGAGCCCGTGTCCGTAGGGATCGCGCGGGAAGGGTCGACGTGGGCCCAGGGTTGGCTAAGCTCGTGTCTCGGAGCCATCATGACCCTGTTCCTCGCGCTCTCCGCCGCACTCGCCGGCGACCCCTGTCCCATCGACCTGCAGTTCGCGGAGTACACGCCGGAGTGGCGTGACCGCTCCGCCGACCTCGCCGCGCTGGAGTCCCGGCGCACGTGGATGGGCCTGTCCTACGGAAAGAAGGCGGGCCTGGTGCGGGTGAAGTCGGTCATTCCGGGCTCTCCCGCCGAACAGGCCGGCATCACCGTCGGCCACCGCCTCGCCTTCGTCAACGGCAAGCCGGTGGTGAGCACGGAGCAGGCGAACGAGCTGTTCGACGCCCCCTCCGCGCAGGACGAGGTCGAGGTGGTGTTCGACGACGAGGGCACGAAGAGCACGGTCGTCCTGCGCCGAGCGCCCGCGGATCCCGTGTTCCTGGGGCTCGTCAACGCCGCCGAGAACACCGAGTGCCGAGATGTGCGCATCGTCGGCCTCAGCGACGGGCAGCGCGCGGCCATCGCCAAGGGCGCGTTCAACGAGTCCCGTGCCTTTCAGTGCGACAGCGCCCACAAGGCGTTGGCTTCGGACTTTCCGAGCGGGAGCGTGGTGATGATCCGCGGCGGGAGCCGGATCCTGCTCACCATGCCGGGATGGACGACCCGCTGCGTGGGGGTCGACTCGCTCGACGGCACGAGCCTGACCCTGACGGCGCTCAAGGAGACCATGTCGGAGCTGGCGAAGGACTACGTCACCGACCGGCACGAAAATCCCTGATCTGCGGTTCTCGCAGGCCGAACTGCGAAGTTGACCGCGCTCGACCGGTGAGGGGCGCATTCCAGGCCCGTCGTCGCCTGGCATGCTCCTGGACCTCCTGGGGCGGGAGGTCTCGCGGCAGGCGGCTACGACGTGTACGTCACCGACCAGCAGACCTGCCTGTACGGCTCGGGCTCCGTCACCGTCGCCCTCGACGAGCTCCAGACCCTGGACATCAATGCGGGCTGCTTCTAGCAGCCTGCTAGCGGTCAGTCAGGTACGCACGGGCTCGAGCTGGACGCTGCGCCCGTTCACCCATCGGAACAGGCCACCGCTGGGGCCCTTCGGGGTGCGCTTCAGCACGAGGTGCGTGAACGCGCGGAGCGCGTTGGGGTGCCGCTTGTCGCCGGCGACCCAGGTGCCGGTGTTCACGTACACGCCGTCCGCGGTGCGCTCGACCATGGCGTCGTGGGCGTGGCCCATGACCACGACCGGTGCGGCAATCATCCGGCGGATGAGCTGGGCGACGCGGCGCATGCGGTCCTGGGGCTGTACGTCCTCGCGGGTCGAGGCCAGCCAGCTGTCGAAGCCGATGGCGAGCAGGGTCACGCCGAGGCCGAGCAGCAGGGCCTGGCCCCACGTGACCGGAAGCATCAGGCCGACACCGAAGAAGCCGAGGGCGCCGCCAGTGAGCGCGAGCCGGTCGAGCATCAGCGCCGACAGCACCTCGCGGACATCGTTGCTCGCGGGCATGCGGCGCTGGGCATCGACGATCGCGAGCTTCCACTCGGGGAGGCGTGCGCGCTGGGCGAGCATGCGCAGTCGGGCCATGTGGCGCTTGCGGCGTTCGGCTCGCAGACGTCGGCGAACCCGGGCGCGAGCGAGCAGCCTGGCCGACATGGCCGCGTACGCGCCGATCACCTCGCCGAGCTTGCCGCTGGTGAACGCGAATGCGAGGTAGCCGCTGAAGCTCCACTCCTCGGCATTCTCGCCGTGCGGGATGAAGTGGTTGCTCACGTAGCGCATGGCCACGCCGCTCACCGTCGGATCGAGCTCGTCGCGCTCCGGGTCGAGCGGATCGAGCTGATGCTCGAAGCTGCAGTACGCGTCGTACTGATGCCCGTGCTCGATCCAGGCCAGACCGTCCTCGAGGAGGAACCAGTCGTGGAAGCTCACGGCCTCGGCGAGCTCGCCGGCGGTGCGCAGGCGAGCAGGATCCGGGCGCCAGGCGCGGGCGAGCGCATTGACGAGCACCGCCTGCACCTCGGGGAAGTGGAAGGCGGCGTCGTGGTTGCCGACCACGATCGCGAGCTCGTGGCCGTCGCCGACGAAGTCCGCGAGTGCCTGTACGAAGCGGTGGTGCACGACGAGCACCTGCTCCAGCTGGAGCGCGGCGGAGTCGGCGCGCTGGGCCATGCCGTAGTGGTGGTCGTCGGGGTGCAGGCCCCGAACGGTCCCGATGTCGGCGGGCGAGGTCGTGATCGACAGGAAGTCGACCATGTCGCCATTGATCACGAGCTTCCACTCACCGCGCGTGCGGTAGTGGTCGAGGAACTCGACCAGGGCGGCTTCGCGGTCCTGGGCGTCTTCGGACAGAGGGAAGCCGGGGCGGTGGGCTTCGCCGAGGTGAAGATCGCTGATGACCAGGAGGTCGCGGTTCATGTGGATATCGTGCTCGTTCTCGTGGGCGTTCGCCACTGTGGCGACGTAAACCGTCACCCCATCGACGGGAAATGACGCGCCGGTATTCACCCGAGGCGGGGCTTCGGCCCGTTGCGAATCCACGCGCGGTCATCTACGCTCACGATTCGCCCGGCTTCTCCGGGCCTGGAGCCTCTATGCGCCTGCTCTCGATCTTCTTCCTCACCACGCTGTGGGCTTGTACCCCCGACTACGTGACCCCCGACTCCGTGGCCGAGACCGGCGAGACCGCGGTCGAGGGGGACACAGACACCGATACCGACGCGGACTCGGACACCGACGCGGATGCCGACTCCGACACGGACGCGGACAGCGATTCGGACAGCGACAGCGATAGCGACTCGGACAGCGACAGCGACAGCGACTCGGACAGCGACAGCGACAGCGACTCCGACGCGGACAGCGATGCCGACAG
Source organism: Deltaproteobacteria bacterium (assembly GCA_006226595.1). Lineage (GTDB taxonomy): Bacteria > Myxococcota_A > UBA796 > UBA796 > M1803. The sequence goes on along the minus strand of SBGP01000026.1, from coordinate 13,038 downwards.
CGATGCGGATTCCGACTCGGATGCGGACAGCGACAGCGACTCGGACAGCGACAGCGACTCGGACAGTGACAGCGACTCGGACAGCGACTCCGATACCGATGCGGACACGGACGCGGACACGGATGCCGACGTGTGTCCGGATGGCACCTGTGATGGCACCGAGACCTGCGAGACCTGCACCGACTGTCAGGCTGGGCATCAGACGACGGGGGAGCACAACGACCCGTGCGATGCGCAGTTCGGCGGGCAGTGGCGGTGCGTGACCCGCAGCGACAGCGCGACCGTGAGCCAGGTGTGCCGCGATGGCGACGGCGACGGGTCGTGGAACTGGGTGAGCTACAACCTGTACCCGCGCGACTGCAGCGCCTGCGTGTGCAGCTACAGCCTCGCCTGCGACCAGTAGCCTCGGTGCCCGTCCATCGGGCCGGGGGGTAGCTTCGGATCGGCACCTGCTGCCGGTCCGGCCTCATCTTCGGTAGTCTCTGCACGAAGGAGAGCTGCGTGGAGGTCTTTCTCGCCAAGATCGGCATGGGCTTCGCCATCGCGCTCGTCATGGGCGGTGGTGCCTGGCTCGTCACGTCGCGCCGTAGCGCGGCTCGGATTGCCGCCGAGGGCGGCGCCGTGGACCCGGCGGCCTGGCGTGGGTGGGCCGAGTCCAGCGGCTACTCGTTCACCGGCAACGACGCGCGCCCCGCGGTCGCTGGAGACCACAACGGCGTGCCGTTCCGGATGTCGTGCGAGATCCGGACGATTCGCGTCCAGACGCGGGGTGTGAGTCGGGAGCACAAGATCGCGCGCACCCAGATCCGCGTGTCGATGCGCACGGGCCTTCCCGAAGACCTGTTCATCCACCCGATGCCGCGCTTCGCTCGCTTCCTGAACCGGCTGTTCGGGGGCAATGCCGTGCCCCTGTTCGACGCGCTCGACGTCACCCACGCCACCGAGACCAGCCAGCCTGAGCGTGCCCGCGAGATCCTGACCGATCCACGGGTGCTTCCGCACCTCGGACGCGTGGTCACCTTGGTCCCCGAGGCGATCATCGACGCGCGCTCGGTCGAGGTGACCTTCTCGGGCATGCCCACGCTGGCGATGGCGCTCGACCGCTACGTCGAGACCCTTGCCGACTTCGCGCGTGCGGTACAGGAGGTCGCGCCCGGAGCCGCGATCGAGGCCAAGGTCGCCGACCCCACTGTTCCCGAGGAGGAGGCGGCCAAGCCGATCCTTTCGTCCGCGCAGCTGCCGAAGCGGCGGCCCATCCTCCAGCACGCGCTGGGCAAGGTCATGCGCAACCCCGGCGAGATCGGCATGCTCAGCGTCCAGCCCTTCGAGTACCTGGTCGAGGTCCACCTGAACAAGACCGGCGTCGACGAGCGGGGCCGCGAGACCGGGGGACGCATGGTGTGCGGGGACGTGCCCCGAAGCGTGTGGCGGATCGAGCTTCTCTTCGATCCCGAGGACACCGAGGCCGTCGAGGCGCTGCCCTTCGGCTCGCACATCGAGGGCATGCTCGAGGTGCTCGACGTGGACGTGCGCCGCAAGCGGGTGCTCGCGAAGTCGATGACGCCGCCGATGCTCTCGACGAACCCGCCTTCTCAGGGCTGAGTTCCGGCCACTTCGCGGCCCGAGGCCTGCGGATCGCGACAGGCAGGGGACACGACGTCCTGTCATCCGCGGTCAACGAAGGTCACGCGGTCGAAGCGCGACTCGGTACGTCCCGTCTCCCCTGCGACCCAACGGTCCGGTGCCCCCGCACCGACAGAGGAGGATTCCATGACGTTCGCCCAGCTCCTGCCCGCCCTCGCGCTCGGTGCCCTTTCCCTGACCACCGTTCCCAGCTCGGTCACGAACACGGTGGACGCACTGCTCGGGGTGCCCGCCATCGCCGAGGTCGTGCCCGACGAGGTCGAGGCGTGGATCGGTGAGGCCCTCGGCACACAGAGCACGAAGACCAAGACCAGCCCGTCCTCGACGAGCACCAAGACCAAGGGCGGCGGCTCGTCCGCGTCCGTCGCGCCGCAGACCACCGCGGCCCGCACCGCCCCGGAGGCCAACGCCAAGCTCAAGGGGGACCTCTCCGCGCCGGCCTCCCGCGAGGTCGACCTCACCTTCGGCAAGGCCAAGGAGCCGCTCATCGCGCCCAAGCTCGACCCGGTGAGCGGTGCGAAGAACCCTGCGCCGACGGTTCGTCCGGACTTCGAGGCGCAGCCGACGAAGTCGCCGACGCCGTCTGCGGCCAGGGCCGAGAAGGATGCGCCCTTCGGTCAGTGGGTCAAGGAACAGACCCACAGCGGCGTGAAGGGGCGTGAGCTCGCCGAGGCCATCCACGCCGAGAAGGCCCGGCGCAAGTAGGGGGCGCATCGGTCGCGGGGCTGCTCCTTCGGGAGTGGCCCCGTCGTGCTCAGCCCTTCTTCTTCGGGGCGGGTGGGATCACGTTGGCCTCGCCGCCGATCTCGGTCGTCTGCTCGGCGATGCCGACCCCGTGCGGGGCGACCTCTCGCAGCGAGGCTGGCGCCTCGTCCCACGGGACGGGCGAGGAGTGCTTGCGGCCGGGCCCGACGCGACCCTTGCCCTCGGCGAGGGTGCGCAGGCGCTTGCGGAACTTCTGCGGGTTGCTGGCGCGTAGCTCGAGAAGCTCTGCATACAGCTCCGGGTCCTCCTCCCCGATGCGCTCGAGGAAGAACAGCCGGCGGTGGTAGCCCTGGCCGCGGCCCGGCATCAGCGCGCTCCGCGGGCGAGGCGCACGCTCACGCCTCGAAGCGGTAGCCGGTCCCATGGACCGTGAGGATGTGGCGAGGCTGGGCGGGCACGTCCTCGATCTTCTTGCGGAGCTTGAGGATCTGGTTGTCCACCGTGCGCGTGGTCAGGGCTGCGGTGTAGCCCCAGACCTCGCGGAGCAGCTCGTCGCGGCTCACGTCCCGGCCCCTGTGGGTGATGAGATAGGCCAGCGTGCCGGCCTCGTGCGTGGTCAGGTGCGACTCGATGCCGTCCTTGCTCAGCACCCGGCGGCGCAGGTCGACGTGCACGTTGCCGAAGTTGAACTGGTCCGGCGTGCGCGGCTCGTTGCTGCGGTCGCGCAGACGTGCCTTCACGCGGGCGATGACCTCGCGGACCGAGAAGGGCTTGGTGACGTAGTCGTCCGCGCCCATCTCGAGGCCCATGACCCGGTCGATCTCGTCGGCCTTGGCGGTGAGCATGATCACCGGGATGCCGCTGAACTCGGCCTTGATCGTGCGCATCATCTCGAGCCCGTCGATGCCCGGCAGCATGATGTCGCTGATGATCAGGTCCGGCGTGCGCTCGCGCACCGCGGTGAGGCCGTCCTCGCCGCGCTCGACGTGGCGCACGTCGTACCGTTCGTGCTCGAGCGCCGCGACGAGGCCCATCGCGATGGTGGTGTTGTCCTCGACCACGAGGATGTTCGCAACCGGCTCCATTCGCCCTCCGTCACGCCTTCATACCACCCGCGTCGGTGCGGATTCTCGTCACCTCGCGTCACTGCCGATCAGCGGGTGTCGCGGACGCGGTCGGATTCTGTCCGACGCCTTCTGTATTGTGCGCCCATGAGCGACGACCTTCGGTCCTTTCAGCGGGCCTTCTTCAAGCGCCTTCGCGATCGTCCGCTGGACCTCACGGTCCCGGCGGATGCGTTGCTCTACGAGCCGCTCCACGAGCACGAGCGCGACCCGGTGGTGCGCCTGCACGACACGATCGAGTTCTCCGCGTCCGAGAGCGTGCAGATCGTCGCCGGCTTCCGCGGCACCGGCAAGACCACCGAGTTCTCGCGCCTCGAGCAGCGCTTGTGGGCCTCGGACTACTTCGTGGTGCGCGTCGACCTCGACGCCTACCTCGACCTGCACTCGCCGCTGCACATCACCGAGTTCCTGCTCGTGCTCGCCGGTGCGATCGCCGAGCGCATGGGCGAGGAGCGCCTGCTCGGCTCGACGGCGCCGAGCTTCTGGGAGAGGGCGGCGGGCCTGCTCGACGGTGTGCCCGAGGTCGATGCCGTGTCGCTCGATGCCGGCCCCGTCGGCCTCAAGATTGGTCTCAAGGTGGACCGCACCCTGCGCGAGCGGGTGCGAGCCGCGCTGTCGGGGCAGCTTCCTCGGCTGGTCCACGAGGTGCGGACCCACCACGAGCGCCTGCTCGCCGGGCTGAGCGAGCGATGGGGGCGCGATGCGCGACTGGTCGTCATCGTCGACAGCCTCGAGCACATCCGTGGCCACATGGGCCGCTCGACCCACGTGTTCCGCTCGATGCAGGAGCTGCTCTTCGGGCACAGCCGCCACCTGCAGCTCCCGGGTACGCACATGGTGCTCTCTGTCCCGGCCTCGCTGGCGATGCAGGCGGACAACCTCGCAGCGCAGTTCGTGAACGGGGCCGTGCAGTCCTGGTCCTCCTGTCGGGTCGCGCACCGCGATGGCCGCGAAGACCGCGAGACGCTCGACCGTCTCGTGCGGCTCGTCGATCGACGAGGAGACTGGCGGCGCCTCGTCCCGGACCGGCGCGAGCTCGAGCGCCTGTGCCTGGCGAGTGGCGGCTACCTGCGCGATCTGCTCAACATGCTGGTCGAGTGCATTCACCTCGCGGGAGCCGGGGTGGCACCGAGCGAGCGCGTCGACCGGGTGCTCGCGGTGCAGTCCCGCGCCTACCAGCCGCTGTACGCCGACGAGATCGCGGTGCTGCGCAAGATCGCGGAGCGTCGTGGGCTGGACGCGGTGACCGTGAGCGAGCAGGACTACGTGGTGCGCTTCCTCGATTCCCACCTCGTGCTCTGCTACCTCGACGAGTGCTTCTGGTACGACGTGCACCCCCTGGTGCGCGAGCGGGTGATCGAGGTGACGGCATGAGCCTCGCGGCCGAAGAAGCGCGACAGCGCCTGCGCTTCCACCTGGAGCTGCAGGAGGGCTTCTGGTTCGCGCTGGTCGTGGGCTCCGATCGCGAGGCGCGGGCCGAGCTGCGCGACGACGCGGGAGCCCTGCTCGCGGTGGAGGACTTCGAGGCACTCGAGGGGGAAGAGGTGGCGTTGGCGGCGGCCCTGACTTCGCCGCGGCGCACGCTCGCATGGGTGGTCGTCGAGGACCGTCGGGTGGCCCGGGCGCTGCTCGCGGCGATGAACGAGCGACGCGAGGCCTACCGACGCAGCACCGGGGCCGGCGTGGTGCTCGAGGGGCCCACGTGGCTCAAGGCGGAGCTCCGCAACGCGGCCCCTGACCTGTTCAGCATCCGCGCGTGCATCCTCGAGCCGTCGCCGACCGAGGACCTGCCGCTCGAGCGCGATGCGACCGAGGAGCTGCCTGGTCCCGTGTACGTGCCGCCTCCGCGTCCCCAGCCGCTGCCCGTGGCCGAGGCGCGCGAGGGCATCAACCGGGAGCTCCAGCGAGCCCGCTCGCTGGCTGAGCGGGCGGACGACAGTGCGCTGCGGGCCCGCATCGCCTCGCTTCGCCGCGCGGCTCAGGGTCTGCTCGACCAGGGGTGGATCGGCGAGGCCGACAGCATCGTGCACGAGCTGCTCGAGCTGGTCGAAGAGCGGGCGCCGGACGAGCTGTGGGTCTTGCCCGAGCGCGCCACGGCCTGGGAGATGGAGGGGCTCGCGGAGCGGCAGCTCGGCAACCTCGACGAGACCCGCGAGGCCTTCGACCGGGCGCTCGATGCGGTGGTCACCCTTCGCGGCGGGCGCCCCCTCGACGGCAGTACCGCCTCGCTCCAGGAAGACGAGGCGCGGCTGTGGTGGCTGCTCGGCGAGGTCGCGTGGTCGTCCGGCGACCTCGGCCGTGCGCAGGCCTGCCTGGGGCGGGCGCTCGGACTTCGCGAGGCCCTGCTCGAGTTCCGCGGAACCAGCGGCGAGGATCTCGCCGAGCTGCGCGAGGGCATCGCGCGCACGTGGAGCTTGCTCGCCGATGTCGCGTCCGCGGCGGGGCGTGCCGAGGACGCCGCCGATGCCTGGGTCGCCGCCCTCGAGATCCGCTCGGACATCCTCCAGCTGCGCCCCAACGACCCCGAGGCCGCGCGGGCCCTGTCGATCTCGCTCGGTCGCGTGGCCGGGGTCGCCGATGCCGAGGGCGACGCGGTGGGGGCCCTCGAGCTCCGTCGCCGAGCCTGGCAGCTCGCGCAGGACCTCGCCGATCGCCATCCTGACCACGCGGTGGCGGTGATGGAGGCGACGACCGCGCGGACGCGTCTGGCACAGCTGCTGCTCGACCTCGGCCGGCCTCGCTCCGCGCGGCATCACCTCGAGGCGGTGCTCGACGTCCGGCAGCGGATGGCGCGCCGCGATCCGGACAACATCGACTGGATCTACCGCTACGCGGCGACGTTGTCGGCGATGGCCGAGCTCGCGCTCGCCGAAGACCAGCCCGAGGACGCGAGCGCCTGGGCGCAGCGCGCGGTGCGCCGCTTGCGGAGGCTCGAGGCAGAGGACCCGGATCGCATCATCTGGCGGCTATCGCTTCACCGGGCCCTGGCGCTTCGCGGCGAGGCCTACTTCCGCACCGGCCGCTATCCCCAGGCGGCGCGGAGCTTCGCGGAGGCCGCGAGCGGCATGCAGGCGCTCGTCGCGACCGACGCGCGACCCCGGTGGCTGCATCGGCTCGCGCGCCTGCGCACCCGAGAGGGCGACGCGTGGATGGCCTCCGATGAGTCGGCGCGCGCCGCGGACGCGTGGACGCTGGCGCTTGCGGGGGCCGAGCGGGTCGATGTCGCTGACCTCGGCCCCTACGTCGGCCTTGCCCAGCTCGGGCAGGTCGCGCGCGACGAGGTGAGCGCTCGGCTCGACGAGCTGGAGGACGAGGGAAGGCTGTCGGCCGGTGAGGCGGCGAGCTGGCGGGCAGCGCTCGCGGCGGGCGGAGTCTGAGGGCCGTAGGGGGCTAGGGCACCTGGCGGCGGAGCACGCGGAGGTCGGTGCCGAGGCGCACGCTGCTCCGCCAGCGCACGGCGTGGTGCACGGCTCCGGAGGCGCCGACGAAGGCCATGCCGACGCCGAGGTCCTGGCCCTGCTGGTCGGGCGCGAAGAACGCGGTGAGTAGCCCCGCGCCGAGCAGGCCCACGTTCAGGCCGGTGGCGAAGGAGTGGCCGCGTGCCGCCCGCTCGAGCTGAAGCGCGTGGTCGTCGCCGAGCAGGAGCAGGGTCTCCATCGGCTGTCCGTCGATCTCGACGAGCTTTCGGCCGAAGGTGGCATGGCGGCGATGGGACAGGTCGATCTGTGCCCACGCCTGGAGGCCGTGCACGGCGCCGCCGACGACGAGGGCCGTGCCGAAGCCCGCCTGGAGCCCGGCATCCGGGTCGCTGCCGGCGATGGCCAGCGCTCCGACGCCGAGCTCGACGCCGGCGGCGATGAGCTGCCCCGTGGCGGCGCGCTGCGTGCGCATGAACCGCAGGTCCTCGAGAGCGACCAGGCGTCCGCGCTGGCGGGCCAGGGACTCGGCGGGACTGGGAAGCGGCTCGAAGCCGGGCGGGGTGCTCGGGAACGCGACGGGAGCTGGCTCATCCTCGACGGCTTCGCCGACTGCGGCCGCCTCGTCCTCGGCGTCCTCGGGGGCCGGAGCCTCCTCCGCCGACGGCACGCTAGCGCTGTCGGCTTGGAGCTCGGTCGGGGACTCGGTGGGAGCCGGGTCCTCGGCACCCACGGCGAGCGCCGCCAGCAGGACCCAGATCAGAACACGCCGTCCTGGATGTTCCAGGTGATGTGGCGCGTCGGGATGGCCGCGAGCACGGTCTTGTCCCAGCTGCTGCCGTTGAACACGTAGCGGCGCAGCTCCTTCTCGTTGTCGCTGGCGACGTAGAGCTCGGCCTTGCCGTCTCCGTCGAGGTCCGCGGCATGCGTCGCGTGCTCGAAGCCCGAGGAGTTGGCGTCGATGGTGCTCACGTCGAAGGTGCCGTCCTCCTTGGCGCGCAGCAGGTACAGGCCGTTCTTGAAGCCCGCGGCGACGAGCTCCTTCTTGCCGTCGCCCTCGACATCGACGGGGAGCAGGAAGCGGCACTGCTGGTCCTGGAGCTCGGCGACGACCTTCTGCTCCCAGCCGGACTCGCCGGGCACGAGCTGCACGACCTTGACCGGGTCGACGATCGACACGCCGGCATCGGTCTTCTCGGTGTGGGCTTCGCGCACGGCGTACAGCGCGGCGGTGCCGTCGCCGTCGAGATCGGTGACGAGGATCTCCTTGGCGTGGGACTCGTCCCAGTGCACGACCTCTTCGAGGCTGTAGGTGCCGTCCTCGGCGCGCACGATCTTCGCGACGCCGCCCGGCTGCGACTCCATGGACGCGCGGTTGCGCGCGGAGGGCGTGGCGTAGGCCTCGACCTTGCCGTCGCCGTCGACATCGCCGATCTCGATCTCGTGCACGAACGTATCGGGCTTGCTGCCGAACTCGGTGAAGGTCCACTTGCCGTCGACCTCGTCGCCGACCGCGACCACGCCCACATCGTGAGTCGCGATCACCATCTCGTCCGCGCCGTCCCCGTCGACGTCACCGAACTCGATGTCGCGAAGGCGGTCGAACTGGCCACCCCAGGACTGCTCCCACAGCAGCTCCGGCTTCCACTCGCCGTTGACGCGCTTCCAGTGCTTGAGCTGGGCCTTCATCGCGCCGATGGTGAGGATGCCGTCGCGCCACCAGATGGCCTTGTGGAACACGTTGCTGTCGCCGTCGAGGATCTCCTCGCTGTGCCACTTGTCCTGGGCGTCGGGCTTGAGGAGCACGAGCTTCGCGGGCTGCGGCTTGGGCTTGCCACCGACGGTCTTGAACCAGGCCTGGACCATGAGCAGGCCGGGCCCGGGCGCGGAAGGCGCCGCGGCGGGCTCGGGGGTGGTCGACTCGGTCTTGTCGGCGGGCTCGCCACAGCCGGCGAACAGTGCCAGCGCGGTGAGCGCGGGGAGGATGCGCATGACGGGAACACTCCTTTCGCCTCGCAGGTGCCCGGTTCGTCGCAGATCGTCAAGGCCGCGGAACCCCGCGCTGCGCTCGGGACCGCGTGGCGGTACGCTAGGAGTGGAGGCTCCCGTGCTCACCTTCTTCCCGCTCCTTCTGGTGCTGCACACCGCGACCGCGGCGTCTGGAGAGATCGGTGAATCGGTGGACCCGTCGTCGGTACACGCCGCCGTGGAGCTGCTTTCGCGCTATCCGCTGGGACAGGTGCCGGTCGAGCCGTCGACCATGGGCGCGATCCACACCCTCGCCGACGAGGGCACGCGCGCCGAGGTCGGGGTGCTCCGAAGCCTGGCCGAGCACGAGCGCGCCGAGGTCCGATCCGCCGCCGTCGACGCGATCGACAAGGTGAGGGGACGTCAGCGGGTCTCACAGCGCGAGGCCTACGCCGAGGGGCTGCCCACGGACGAGCAGCTCGAGCGAGCCTCGGTGCCCTGGCAGCGTCTCGGCATGGAGCTCACCTCGGCCCACGCCGCCGCGTACGCGACCTGGGTGCTGGGAGAGCACCGGACGGACGGCGCCGGGCCCCGCGTTGGCGACGCGCGCCGTCTGATCGCGACCGGTCAGCCCCGAAAGGCGCTGGGGGCCCTGTCGCAGGACGTCCCGACTACGGGAGACCTCGTGCTCGTCGCCACGGCTCGCGAAGATGCCGGCGATGTCCGCGGCGCGCTTCAGGCGCACACCGTGCTCGCGCTGGCAGGGGAGTCCGCCTCCGAGGACGTGCTCACCTCCTATGGTGTCGAGCTCGAGAAGCTGTACCTGGGCCTGCTGGTCATGGAACGCGCCGGCCCGGTGGGCGACCAGGAGGTGCGCCTGCTCGATGCGCTGGTACGACTCGGCGGCCTGCCCGCCGCCGAGGTTCTCGCCGAGCGCATGTTCACCGCGGGTGGCTCCGAGCGCGCGAGCGCGGCCGATGCACTCATCCGCATGCTCGACCGCGGCGATCTCGACGGAGCCCTGCGCGAGCGCATCCGACAGGCACTGGTGAAGGCGGTCGAGGAAGGACCGGCTCCCGTGCGCGACATCGCTGCGGCGGGGCTCTGACCGCGCTTTTGGCGGTCGCCGCCCCGACGTAAGTCATGTGACATGCCGTGTCAGCAAATCTGGATGTACTGATGAAGCATGAGCACTCAAGACCTCGTTTCCGTCCTCAAAGACTACCGTCGCCGGAATGACCTCCGTCAGTCCGACGTCGGCGAACGCATCGGGCTCTCGGCTTCCGAGGTGTCCCGCATCGAGAACGGGCGCCGGCGCTTCCCGCTCCACCTGATCGACGGGTGGGCGGAGGCGCTTGGCCTCCGGATCGAGGTGGCTGTCCTGGAGGGCGAGGACGCAGGCGTCCACGTGTCTTCCGACGCGCTCGCCAGCCCGGGCTGACACCGGTCTCGACCGTGAGGCATGTCGGCGTGTGTCGCCGCGTGCCCCACAACCGCGACGGGGTGGTTAGCATCGGGCATGCTCGATCTCCGTTCGCTGCGGCGGCCGCTGCTCGGTGTCACCGCCGCCGCACTGCTCGCGCTTCTCGTTACCGTCCTGTGGTTCCTGATGGAGAGCCGCACGGACCTGGTCGCGCGCGAGGCCTCGCTCGTCGAGGCGGAGATGAAGGCCTACCTGCGCGCCTGGGAGCGCGATCGCATCGGGGATCTCGAGCTCATGCTCGAGCAGGCGGCGACGAGCCCGCGCCAGGAGGCCAGGGCGGTCCAGGAGCGGTTCCGGCGGCGTGATCGCGGCGTGGACTCGATCTACGTGTGGATCAACCCGCCGATGTCGAGCGAGCCCGACGCCCTGCAGCTCCGCGGCACGCTGGTGTTTCCGGAACGACCGGACGTCGAAGACACCCAGGCGGTGTTCGAGAACCCCTGCCTGACCCGTGGGCGAACGCTGTCCAACGATGGCGAGCCTGCCGCGCTCGTTGCTCAGGCGTACCTCGAGGACTGTCGCGAAGAGCGCGACCTGGCCGTGCGTCTGCGCGCGGCCTCGGAGGCGGCGCGGTTCCTGTCCGAGGACGAGCGTCCGTCCGAGGCCTTGCGTGCGCTGGACTCGGTGCCCCTGAACGTCTCCGGTCCGCTCGAGACCGGCATCCGCCTCGGGGTGGCGCCGTACCGTCTCGTGACCCACCGGACCCAGCGAGCCGAGATCCTCACCGAGCTCGGTCGCCGCGACGAGGCCCTTGAGCTGCTGTACCGCACCGGTCTCGAGCTGTTGTCCCTCGACGCGCCGGCTCTCGACCGCGGCATGCTCCAGTACGCCCAGTGGCCGATCCTCCACGAGCTCGACGATGCCGACTGGGACGTGGAGGGCGAGCGACTTCGCGGTGCGCTGGCCAAGGCCGAGCGCCGGCAGCGCGCGTGGCGCGAGATCGACGAGCGCATCCTGCCGCTCCACGACGAGCCCTACAGCGAGCCCTCCCGCTTCGTCTTCGATCAGTACGACGCCGCGCGGCCCTTCCTCATCTACTACGGCACTGCCGACGGCGGACGTGTGGGCGCGGCGCTGCACCTCGACCAGGATCGGCTGCTCGACATGTTCCTCGGCGGCTTGCGTCCCGAGCTCCGCCGGTCGGTCGCGATTCGCGATGCCGCGGGCAACTGGCAGGCGGGACCGGGTGTGGACGAGGTGCCGCTGTTCGAGGTGCTCTTCGACCAGACGCTGACGCACCTGCGCGTAGTGGTCGGCTCCGGCGTCGTCGATGCCCGGGTTGCCGTGCTCGAGCGCCAGTGGGGGTGGCTGCTCGCGATCGTGATCGCCTCGGCGCTCGTGTCCTTCGCGGCGCTGTACGCCCTGTTCCGTGCGACCCTGCAGCAGGACCGCCTGCTCGAGCGGCAGCGCGAGTTCACCACGCGCGTCACCCACGAGCTGAAGACGCCGCTCGCGGGCATTCGCGTCATGGCCGAGAACGTTCAGCTCGGGGCGTATCGCACCGACGAGCAGCTCCAGAACATGGCGGAGCGCATCGTCGACGAAGCGGACCGCCTGACCGAGCGCGTGAACCAGATCCTCGCCTCGGCCCGCACCCCGACGCTTCCGCGCAACGAGCCCTTCGACCCCGAGGAGGCCGTGCTCGAGGCCATCGACATGTGGGGCCCGCGCCTCGAGGCCGCCGGCGTGCGCCTCACGGCGGATCTCGATGCGACCTCCGAGGTGAGCGGCGACCTGGACTCCGTGCGCGACGCACTGGGCTGCCTGCTCGACAACGCCCTCAAGTACAAGCGCGACGGCGTCGACTCCCGAGTCGAGCTGGTGCTCCGCGAAGAGGGGCGCTGGGTCATCATCGATGTGGCCGACAACGGGCTCGGCGTGCCGAAGAACCTGCGCCGCGAGATCTTCGAGCGCTTCGTGCGGGTCGAGGGGGCGCATCGTGGCCTGGCAGGCGGACACGGGCTCGGCCTCGCCCAGGTGGCGTCGGTCGCGAAGGCACACCGAGGCTCGGTCGAGTGCACCGACGGAATCGACGGCGGCGCCCGCTTCACCTTGCGTCTTCCTGCTCGTCGGTGACATCCTGCGGGCCTTGGAGGACCCGCATGCACACGCTCCTGCTCTCGCTTCTGCTCGCCTGTAGCTCTGGTGGCCGTACGGTGGCCGAGCTCGAAGCCGCCAAGGGAGAGGCCAAGCCCTTCCAGAAGTGGGACGAGACCGAGACCCGCCTCAAGGCCGCGCTCGGCGAGCCGGACAAGGACGTGGACAACTCCACGACCTGGTTTGCGAAGGACGGGGACACCTGCAAGGCGCTGACCATCACCCACGCCGCGGGCACCGTCGGCACGGTGACCCTCGCCAAGGCCGACGGCTGCCCCTAGGCCTCGGCTTGCGAAACTAGCCGGGCCCGCCCCGAAGAACGGGTCGACGCAGGACGCGGTCCGCGAGCCACGAGAGACTTGCGAGCGCGGGCGGCGTTGTGTACCTTGCCGGCCATGAGACCTCCCGTACCCCTGCTGCTCGCCCTGCTCATGGGCTGTGTTCCGGCCGAGGACGACACGCCGGTGTCGGACGAAGCGGACACGGATGCCGACACGGACGCGGATGCCGACACGGATGCGGACGCCGACACGGATGCGGACGCCGACACGGATGCGGACGCCGACACGGATGCGGACGCCGACACGGATGCGGACGCCGA
>SBGP01000087.1 GCA_006226595.1 Deltaproteobacteria bacterium | reverse complement strand
AGGAAGCGTGCTGAAGCACGTGACCGACGAGACGACGGGCGAAGGCGTGAAACGGGTCCAGAACGCGACGGGAGAGTTTTTCAGCAGCCTGCTAGAGGTCGACGGAACCCGCAACCACGGCGGCATCCAGGCTCGGCCCGACCCACACGGTGTAGCTCCCAGGGATGCGGCGCCAGCCGTCCTCGGTCCACTCGCGCAGCTCGTCGAGCGGCACGGTCACCCTCGCCTCGGCCTGGCCTCCCGCCTCGACCACGACCTGTGCGAAGCCACGCAGCAAGCGCCGGGTCGGCGCCTCGTCGCGCCCGACGTAGACCTGCACGGTCTCGATGCGCTCCCAGGCACCCGCGTTGTCCACGCTCACCGCGACTTCGAGGGAGGCCTCGCCCGCGACGAGGCTCGGCTCCCCGAACGCGACCTCGCCATAGCCGAGGCCGTGGCCAAAGCCGAAGTGCGGTGCGGTTCCGCTGCGCTCCAGGTGGGTGTAGCCATGCCAGCGGTCGTAGCGCACGGCGAGCGACGAGTTGTCGAAGGGCGGCAGGTCCGCCTCGGCGACGGGGAAGCTGATCGGCAAGCGCCCGCTGGGTGAGGCCTCGCCATACACGAGCTCCGCCAGCGCGTGCCCGCCCTCCATGCCCGGATACCAGGCCATGAGCACCGCCTCGACCTCCTCGGCCCAGGGCATGGTCACGGCCGAGCCGCCCTCGACGACGACCACCACCCGCGGGTGGTCGGCGAGCGACACCAGCAGCGCGACGTCCTCCTGCCGCAGGCCCATCTCCGCGCGATCCCCCGCAGCAATCAGCCCCTCGCCCTCGTCCTCCTCGGTGTAGCCGACCACGGCGATCACCACGTCCGCCGCCGACAGCTCGGCTGGCGAGGGCGCGTCGGCCGCGACCACCGTGCGCGAGCCCGCGGCGGCCAGCAGTCCGGCGAGCGGCGTGACGACCTCGGGGGGCGCCACCGAGGAGCTACCGCCATCGCCGATGTTCGGCACGTCCGCGAGACGGCCGGTCACCAGCACGCGACTCCCCTCCTCCACCGGCAGTGCCCCCTCGTTGCGAAGCAGGACCATCGCGCGCCGGGCGACTTCTCGGGCAAGGGCGCGATGCTCGGTGGTGAGGACCAGGTTCGGATCGGGCTCGTACTCCTGAACGTCGAAGCACAGCTTGGTCCGGAGCACGCGCGCCGCGGCCTCGCGCACGACCGCTTCGGGAACCTCCCCCGACTCGACCGCGTCGAGCAGCTCCTCCCCGAACACCTGGGCCACGGGCATCTCGACGTCGAGCCCGCCCATGGCCGAGCCGACGGTGGTCTCGGTCGCGAACACCCAGTCGCTGACGACGAAGCCAGGAAAGCCCCACTCGGTCTTGAGGATGTCGCGGAGCAGGGCGGGCTGCTCGGAGGCCGGCCGACCATTCACGTGGTTGTACGCGCTCATCACGCTGCCGACGTGGGCCTCGGCGACGAGGTCGTGGAACTGCGGCAGGTAGACCTCACGGAGCACGTCCTCGTCGATCGCGACGTCGACGTCGAAGCGCGTGTCCTCGATCGAGTTCACCACGAAGTGCTTCGCGTTCGCGACGAGGCGGGTCTGAGCGCCCTCCACGAAGCCCACACCCATGCGACCGATGTGGAACGGATCTTCGCCGTAGGTCTCCTGGGCCCGCCCCCAGCGCGGGTGTCGAAGCACGTTCACCGTGGGCGCGAGGAGCACGTTCGCGCCCTTGCCACGCGCCTCGGCGGCGATCGCCTCGCCAACCCGCTGCTCGAGGGCCGGATCCCACGTCGCGCCCCGCGCCATTCCCACCGGGAAGGCGGTGGCGTCACCGGTCGCGGCGTGCGCCCCTCGCGGCCCGTCGACCATCGCGAAGCCGGGAATGCCGTGCTCGGTATCCGTCGCCGTCGGCCACAGCCCGCGGCTGTCCTGGAGCAAGCTCCGGCCAGAGAGCTGCGCGACCTGCGCCTCGAGGCTCATCGCGTCGAGCAGGTCCTCCACCTCGGCGTGGACCTGCGACGCGTCCGCGCGACACCAGGCCTCGAGGGTGACGCGCGGCTCGGCGGGCTCCGGCCCCCCGCAGCCAGCGAGCGCGAGGAGCAGGAGCATTCGCATCAGCTGCGACGACGGCGCAGCACGAGCGGGATCGCCAGCCAGCCGAAGGCGAGCGAGCTCATCGGCGAGGCGCTGCAGCCGCAGGCCTTGGCCGCGTCGTCCTCGTCCTCGGTCGCGGGGAACTCGGGCTGGATGATGCCGGGGGTCTCGCACCAGACGCGACGGCCGTCGTTGCAGGCCGCGGTCATCTGGTCGTCGATCCAGGTGAGGTAGGGGTCGACGCGGGTGTCGACGCCGCCGGTGCTGTCGCAGTCGGTCTGATCGTAGGCGTGCGAGGTGATGCCGATCTGACGCCAGGTATCGAGCGCCTCGGTCTCGATCTCGAGGAAGGTCGGACCGCCGGAGTCGCCGTGGCACTTGCGCACGTCACCGACGACCTCGCCGATCTTCAGCTCGTGGGTGCCGAGCTCGGCGATGTGGCTCACGCCGTGCATCTTGTTGCCCGCGGAGGTCTGGGCGGTGGTGGTCTGACCCCAGCCGACCACGGAGACCGCGGCGCCCTGCTCGATCTGGAGCGCTTCGGTCGGCGTCGGCAGCACGGCGAGCGGGTTCTCGGTGAGCGCCGTATCGAGGAAGAGGAGCGCGATGTCCGCATTCTGGGCGATGCCCACGCTCATCGTGAAGATGTTGAAGTCCTCGTGGGCCACGCGATGCGCGACGCCGACTGCATCCGCCGGCGGCTCCTGGAGGAAGAGACCGATGTTCGGCTCGCGGCTCCAGTAGAGGTTGGTCGTGTCGATGTCGATGCCCTGCTGCTGGTACACGGCGGGGTCGATGCAGTGTGCGGCAAGAAGCACGACGTCCGGGGCGATCAGCGTCGAGCTGCACGCCATCGTGACCATGTTGAAGCCCATCGCGTCGGTCTCGAGCAGCAGCGCACCGGCCTGCGGCCAGTTGTCGACCGTCGCGGCGGCCCCATTGATGATGCCGTCGGGCGTATCCGTGGGCGCGTCGAAGCCAGCGCCCAGATCGATGTCGGGCTCCTGGTTCAGATCGGCGGCCGAGGGATCGGCGAAGGCAAGCGAGAGAGACAGCAGGGTGATCATAGAGTCCTCCGACGGATTCGCAGATGGCTCACGAAAAAAGCGATCGCAACTCTAGGTGCCCGCCCTGACGCGGTTTTTTCGGCGAACGTCATGCCGAGGTCAAGGAAAAGTGCGTCGGAAAGTTGCAGGATGAACGTGAACCCGGTACCTGGAGTCCGCTGCCAACCTCATCTCTCTCGAGGTTGCCCCTCTGTTCTCACGCCCTCTGGCACCCTGGAGTATCTATGCGCACGTCTGTCTGGCTCGCCGCTCTCGTCCTGGTCACTGGCTGCTCCGAGTACGACCTCACCGCTCCGCCGGCGCCGGAAGATGGCGTGATCGAGGAGCCCGAGACGCCCGACGTCGTCGACGACTCCGACCCGCTGGCCTCGCCCGTCGCGATGTGCTCCTCGAGCCCGGACACCGTCCGCCCTCCGTTCGAGACGAACACCTTCATCGGTTCGGACTCCTACGATCCGGAGGACGCGGGCATCGCCTCCTGGAACTGGTCGATCATCTCGGCGCCCCAGGGCTCCGGGGCGACCCTCAACGGCAGCGGCGCCGACCGTGGCTTCACCGCTGACCAGGCCGGCATCTACGTCGCCGAGCTGACCGTCGTCACCACCGACGGCCGCGTCAGCGAGCCCTGCCAGACCGAGCTGAACGCGATCCCGGCCGAGGCGCTGTGGATCGAGATGTTCTGGCAGTACAGCGGCGACGACATGGACCTCCACGTCCTGCGCCCCGGTGGAACCCCGCGCTCCAACGGCGACTGCTACTTCGTGAACTGCGACGGCGGCTCTCCGCCGGACTGGGGCACCGCCGGCCAGTCCGCCGACGACCCGAACCTGGATCTCGACGATATCGGCGGCACCGGTCCCGAGAACATCAACATCGGCGCCCCCGAGTTCGGCACCTTCACGGTGTTCGTGCACGACCACACCAGCCGGTCCTTCAGCGGCGCCAACGAAGTCACCGTCAACATCTACATCGACGGCCAGCTCGAGTGGACCGACACCCGCGCGATCAGCGGCGAGGACAGCGACACCTACTTCGCCGAGATCGATTGGCCGACCGCCCAGATCCGCAGCCTGTAGCGGGATTGCGTATCGCGCAAATCGATACGCAAACGCCCACAAAGAGCCCGTTCGCAATCTTCTGGTTGCGAGCGGGCTCTTTGCTTGGGTAGGGTGCCGCGGTCTGGGGGACAACCAATATGCGCCACGCGTCTTTGCTTCTTCTGCTCTGCGCCTGCTCTGAATACGATCTGACCTCTCCTCCCGAGCCCGAAGAGGGCGTGATCGAGGAGACCGACGAGCCCGACGTCATCGACTCGTCCGACCCGCTCGCGGCTCCGACCGCCGTGTGTTCGGTGAACCCCGACACCGTGCGTCCGCCGTTCGAGACCGCGACCTTCATCGGTCAGGACTCCTACGATCCGGAAGGTCACACGATCGCTCGCTACGACTGGACCCTGGCCTCGGCCCCGTCCGGTACCAGCTCCACCCTGTCGCCCGCCGGCGCCAACGCGACCATCACCCCCGACCAGGCGGGTGTGTACGTAGGCCAGCTCGTCGTCACCACCGACGATGGCCGCGTCAGCGAGCCCTGCACCGCCGAGCTGAACGCGATCCCGGCCGAGGCGCTGTGGATCGAGATGTTCTGGCAGTACAGTGGTGACGACATGGACCTGCACGTCCTGCGTCCCGGTGGCACGCCGCGCTCCAACGGCGACTGCTACTTCATGAACTGCGATGGCGGCTCGCCGCCGGACTGGGGCACCGTCGGCAACTCCGCGGACGATCCCAGCCTGGATCTCGACGACATCGGCGGCACCGGCCCCGAGAACATCAACATCGGCGCCCCCGAGTTCGGCACCTTCACGGTGTTCGTGCACGACCACACCAGCCGGTCCTACACCGGCGCCAACGAAGTCACCGTCAACATCTACGTCGACGGCCAGCTCGAGTGGACCGACACCCGCGCGATCAGCGGTGAGGACTCCGACACCTACTTCGCCGAGATCGACTGGCCGACTGCACAGATCCGCGGCCTCTAGGTCCGAGCGGCCCTGGCGCCGCATCCGCAAGCCCCCGCCACCCTCGGTCGCGGGGGCTTCGTGCATCTGGCGCCCCGACCGAAACGGGTCTCCGTGCGCCGGAATGCCCAGTTGTGAAGGGGCCTCTCGTCAACAGTCCGTCGAGGGCGTGGCGTAGCCCGCGACCGAGGCTACCTGAGGTCGTCCACGGAGGCCACACATGCGTCACGCTTCGCTCCTTCTGCTTCTCTGCGCCTGCTCCGAGTACGACCTGGCCGCCCCGCCAGAGCAGGTCGACGGCGTGATCGAAGAGACGGACGAGCCCGACGTGATCGACTCCTCCGACCCGCTCGAGGCCCCGGTGGCCGTGTGCAGCGCCAACCCCGACACGGTGCGCCCCCCGTTCGAGACCTCGACCTTCTACGGCCAGGACTCCTACGACCCGCAGGGTCACACGATCACCAACTACGCCTGGCAGCTCGTCGCCGCGCCGCAGGGCAGCTCCGTGAGCCTCGGTGCCAGCGGCGCCAACGCGACGATCACCCCGGATCAGGCCGGCATCTACACGGCCCAGCTCGTGGTCACCACCGACGACGGCCGCGTCAGCGACCCGTGCACTGCGGACCTGAACGCGATCCCGGCCGAGGCCCTGTGGATCGAGATGTTCTGGGAGCAGGCCGAGGACATCGACCTGCACCTGCTCGCCCCGGGCGGCAGCCTCGAGAGCGGCACCGACTGCTACTACCTGAACTGCACGGGCGGTCTGGAGTGGGGTGCCGCGGGTCAGGCGGACAACCCGTCCCTCGACATCGACGACATCACCGGCACAGGCCCCGAGAACATCAACATCGGCGCCCCGGCGTTCGGCACCTACAAGGTCGTCGTCCACGACTTCGAGTGGGGCTCGGACTACACCGGCTCGAACAACGTCACCGTGAACATCTACGTCGACGGCCAGCTCGAGTTCACCGCGACCAAGCCGTTCACCGGCGAGGGCGCGTACATCGACTACGCCGAGATCGACTGGCCCTCCGCGGCGATCCGCGGCCTGTAGGCCAGCAACCCGGCGCGGTTGCCCCTCCGCGCCGACCTGCTCCAAGTGGCCGTTCGCAGCGGCACTTCGCGAAAAAGCGCCTGCATCGTCATTGACGGCGCGGGCGCTCGCGACTTATCAGAGCGCGCACACGGTCCTCGACCGCGTTCTTTTCCACACACGCACGAAGGTGTCCCGCGACCACGCGGGATGAAACGGGAAGTCGGTGCGCAGCCACGCTGCAAGTCCGACGCGGCCCCCGCCACTGTAACTGGGGATGGCCACCGCACGACGCCACTGGAGCAATCCGGGAAGGCGCGGTGGACCAGTCGAACCAGGAGCCAGGAGACCGGCCTTCACTGCGCGCACGTCGTTCTTCGGGGATGAAGAACGGGTGAGGCCCCCTGACCGGGGACACGCCTGCTTTCCCTCCCCGGCGGAGGGTCAGCCCTGCTGCCGGTCACTGCCATTGCTATCTACGCCACCACCCTCGGGTGGGCCCAGGACGGGTCCGCACCCGGGGACGAGATCGTGGTGGAAGCCGCTCGCGACGTTGCCGGCTCGCAGCCGGGCGCGGTGACCGTCGTGCGCGTGGACGAGCGAGTGGCCCAGCACGAGGACCTCGGCAGCGTCCTCACACGGGTGCCGAGCGCTCAGATCCGCCGCCTCGGCGGACTTGGCGACTTCTCGGCGGTCAGCCTGCGGGCCGCCGGCGCCCGACAGGTCCTGGTGCTGCTCGATGGCGTGCCGCTCAACCCGGACGGCGCTTCTGCTGTAAACCTCGCGGAACTGCCGGTGAACCTGCTCGAGCGCGTCGAGGTGTACCGCTCTGGCGTGCCGGCGCGACTTGGTGCGGCGCCGATGGGCGGCAGCGTGTCACTGGTCACCGCCACGCGTCCGGGCAGCGAGATCAGTACCTCGGCGGGTCAGCTCGACACGCGCCGACTGCGCGCCACGACCCTCGCGCCCGTCGGACAGAGCGACGTGCTCGCCGCCGTGGAAGCGCTGTCCACCGAGGGTGACTTCCGCTACTTCACGGGCAACGGCACCCCCTACGAGCTGTTCGACGACCAGCGGCTTCGGCGCGAGAACAACGACAAGCGCCAGATCAGCGGCCTGATGCGACTTCGCACGCACACGCCCTGGTCGGTGAGCCTCGCGCAGCACTGGCTGTTCCGCGAGGAGGGCCTGCCCGGTCACGCGAACAACCCGTCGACCAAGGCCCGCCTGGAGACGACGCGCCAGCTGTTGAGCGTGGCGATCGACGGTGAGGTCGGCGACCTTCGCATCGAGCCGATGGCCTGGGCGCTGCAGCGTACCGAGTGGCTCGACGACCGCGCCGGTGAAGTCGGCCTGGCGCGCTTCTACGAGCGTACGCGCTCGCGCAGCTACGGCGTCGGCGCCACCGCGACCTGGCTGGGCTCCGTGTCCCCTGCCCTCACCGTCACCGCACGGCGGGACGTGCTCGACCGCATGGACCTGAACACGGCGCAGCTCGACGCCCCCAGGCTGCGCACCACGCTGACGGCCGCCCTCAGCACGGACGCGTGGCTCGCCGACGAGCGCGTGCGCCTCACGCCGTCGCTCACGACCGCGATGCTCGACAGCCGCCAGCTGGGCGAGGTCCCGTGGGCGCAGCTGCCATTCGCGGGGGACGGCGAGGAGGTCCGGCTGCTGCCCTCCCCTCGCCTGGGCGTGCTCTGGCGCGTGAGTGAGGGCCTGGCCCTCAAGGGCACTGCCGGCCGCAGCTACCGGGTGCCGGACCTCACCGAGCTCTTCGGTCGGCGCGGCGCCCTCGTCGGCAACGCGAACCTGCGGTCCGAGACCGGGTGGGAAGCCGATGTGGGGCTCGCGGCCCGCCACGACGGCGCGGTCTCGCTCGCCGCCGAGCTCGGCACCTTTGCCGCCGAGCGGACCGACGCCATCGTGTACGTGCAGAACGGCCAGGGAAGCAGCCTGCCCGTGAACTTCGGACACACGTCCACCCGAGGCGTCGAAGCCGGCCTCGGCGCGCGCTGGCGGTTCCTCGACAGCCAGACGAGCTTCGCGTTCACCCACGCCGTGGACCGCGAGCGCGAGGTGTTCGTGCCGCGCGTGCCCCGCACCGCACTTACCCAGGTCACCGCCGTCGCCCACAAGGGGCTGCGCTTGACCCACCACGCCACCTGGCAGGCCGGCGAGTACCTCGACGCCGCCAACTTCAACCTCTCACCACCGCGCGCCCTGCACAGCCTCAGCCTCCGGGCCGAGGCCTTCGGGCTCTCCGCCGAGCTCGCGGTGCTCAACCTCATGGATCGCACCGTCACCCTGGTCGATCGCAACCCCCTGGACGATGCCGACGACACCCGCGTGGTGCGCGCGGTCCAGGACTTCAATGGCTACCCCCTCCCCGGCCGGACGTGGATGCTCACGCTCCGGGCGGTGCCCCCACAGGACTGAACATGCGCACGCTCTCCCTGCTTCTCCTGCTCGCCGGCTGCGCCGGTGGCGACGACACCACCGACGACCCGACCGACGACGTCATCACCGAGGACTCCGGTGACACCGAGGTCACCGGCCAGCAGTACGCGGTGGTGACCACCGTCGCCGACGACTACAGCACTGGCAGCTTCGCCACCGTGTCGCTCGACGACTGGACCGTGAGCGACGAGCTGTTCGTGACCAGCGGCGACCCGACCCTCGCCGCCTCGGGCGACGCGGTCTACCAGATCAACCGCTACGGCTACGACACCATCCGCAAGTTCGCGCCCGGCTCGTGGACCGAGCCCGTGTGGGAGAAGGAGCTCGCGGACAACTCGAACCCGCACGCGGCCGTGGAGTGCGGCGGCTCGCTGTTCATCAGCCTGTACGAGACCTCGAGCCTCGCGGTGCACGACCCCGCGACCGGCAACCTGCAGGGCACCGTGGACCTCTCCGCCTACGACGACGGTGACGGCGTGGGTCCCGAGCCCTCCAGCCTCGCCGTGCTCGGCGACAAGCTCTACGTCGGCCTGCAGCGCCTCGACCGGAACGACGACTTCTGGTCCAGCGTCGGTGGACGCGTGGTCGAGGTCGACTGCGCGACCCGCACCGCGACCCAGAGCTGGAACGCCGGCGGCAGCACCAAGGTGGCCCCGTGGGGCGACGACAAGCTGCTCGTGCTCGCCAGCGCCTTCGACACCGATCCCGGCGGCATCTACAGCCTGGAGCCCAGCGGTGCGGGCCTGACGCACCTGCTGACCATCGAGGGCGAGGGCCTCGGCTCGATCGCCGCCGCGGGCGACAAGGCCGTCGTCACCTCCACCGCATCCGACTACTCGCACTTCGGCCTGCACTGCGTCGACCTCTCCGTGCCCGAGGTCAGCTCCTCCGAGACCGGCGTGAAGCTGTTCGGCGGCGCGAAGGCCAACGACCGCGGCGAAGCCTGGGTGACCCTCGGCCCGAGCTGGCTCGACAGCACCGCGCCGACGGGCCTGGTCGTGTACGACATCGCGACCTGCAGCGAGCAGACCGAGACCCCGATCGCGACCAGCCTGGCGCCGAACGCGGTGAGCTTCTACTGATGCGCGCCCTCCTCCTCGTGCTCGTCGCATGCGCGCCCGCGATTCCGCCGGCGTGTCCGTCGATGTGCGAGGAGGCGGCCGAGCTCTACGGGGGCTGCCTCGAGAGCTGGGACCTCGACTGGCAGGCCGCGGGCTACGACCATCGCGGCCACTTCGTCGGGTCCTGCGAGACCTGGGCCTGGGAGATGGCCCGGGTCCACGACGACGCGCTCCGCCGTGGGCTCACCCAGGACGAGACCTGGCTCGATCAGACCTGCGAAGCGCGGGCGGCGAGCTTCGCAGACCCCGAGGCGACCTGCGACGACTACACGAGCGTCGACTGGAACGCGGTGCCGTGGTCCGAGGCCTCGCAGTAGCTACATCAACACGCCGGGGACGACCTCGCGCACGGCCGGCGGCAGCTCTTCCTCGCCGAGGCGCTCGAGCAGGTTGCGCTCGATCTTGATGGACAGCGACTTCAGCGGAAGGCCGTTGTAGAACAGCGTGAACGGGTCCTCGAGCACGCGTCCCGCCTCGCTGATCAGCGCGAAGGCCATGCACACGAGCACGTTCATCGGCACCGCCATGATGCCGAGGTCGTGCACGAGCGAGAACGGGAGCATCACGGCGAAGATCTGCACGAGCAGCTCGGCGATGAAGCCGTAGCCACGCGGCAGCGGCGTGCCCTTGATGCGCTCGCAGCCGCCCTGGATGTTGAGCAGGTCCATGACCGTGCGGTCCATCGCCTCGAGGCGGTGTCCGTCGAGTCGACCCTCGTCCGCAAGCGCCACCAGGTCGGCCATCTGCAGATCGAGCAGCGCGTGCGTCAGGTTCGTGCTGCCCTTCAGCGCCGCTTCCTGGTCGCCGACGAAGCGCATGTAGTCCGCATCCTCGTAGGGGTCCTCCTGGCGCAGCAGGCAGCGCAGGGCGTGCACGTACGTGATGTGGCGCTTGACCAGGCGATGCTGCGGCGCGACGTCCCCCGGCTTCACCAGGTGCAGGGCCTGATTGCAGAAGTGGCGGGAGCTGTTGATCATGCGCCCCCACAGCTTGCGGCCTTCCCACCATCGGTCGTAGGCCTGGTTCGCGCGGAACGACGTGAAGATGCCGATGGCGGCGCCGACGATGCTGATCGGCATCACCGGCAGCTCGAGGAAGCTCAGCCCCAGCGGCGAGATCAGGAACCAGGCGACGAAGGACACCGCGACGTAGAACTGCACGTTGCGCTGCTGCCAGCGCAGCAGGTTGACCGGGTTCGACTCGAAGTTCTCGGTCATCATGGCGGCACCTCCGGTTGGGCAGCGTAGCGCGAACGGTCAGCGAAGGTCGTCGACCACCGCCACCATGGCATCGAGGGCGGACTCACCCAGGCGCGCGCAGCGCTCGGGACTCCAACCGAAGCGCGGATCCGGGTGGTCGGCGTTGTCCTTGAACGGCATCTCCAGCGTCATGGCCAGGCAGTCGAAGCGCTCGGCGACGGCGTTGGTGCACATGCTCATGTCGCCCTGACCCGGCTCATCGAGCGGATAGCCGTGCTCCTGCTGGAAGTCGGGATTGGCGCGCTCGAGGGCATCGCGGAAGCGACGGTCGAGCTCGGCGAGTCGAGGGCTCCAGATCGGCGCACCGTCGGCCCCCGCGATGAAGTTGTAGGGCAGTTCCTCGTCCCCGTGCACGTCGAGGCACAGGTCCACACCGCTCGCATCCATCGCGGCGAGGGTGAAGTACACCTCGGGGCTGCGCTCGACCGTGGGCGCGTGCCACTCGCGGTTCAGGTTCGCACCGGCGGCGTTGTTGCGCAGGTGCCCGCGAAAGCTCCCGTCCGGGTTCATGTGCGGCACCACGTGGACGACGGCCCGGTCGAGCAGCATGCGAGCCAGCGGGTCGCTGTCGTCGAGCAGCCGCGCGAGAAAGCCCTCCATCCACCACGAGGCCATGCTCTCGCCGGGGTGCTGGCGGGCGATGACCCAGAACACGCGCTTGCCGTCGCCGGGCTCGCCGACGATCAGCGCATCGAGGTCACGGCCGTCGACCGTGTGCCCCAGCCGCTCGTGGCGTACCCGGGGGTGGTGCTGCGCCTCGGCGAGCAGGCCGTGCAGGCGGTCGAGCGGGTACGGCGCGAAGTACGCGTACCAGCACAGCTCGGCCGGCGGGGTATCGCGGATGACGAGGGTGTCGTCGACGTACTCGGTGTCGACGCGCTCCCAGGTCTCGCCGTCGACCGAGCGGCACGCGCGGTAGCCGGGCCACGCCGAGGGGTAGCTCGCGCCGTTCGCGTTCTCGATGCGGAAGGCGCACGCGGTGCCCTCGGCGCCGCTCACGCGAAAGTGGAACCACTGGTAGTGGTCACCGCCGGCATCGGGGCGGATGTTCAGGCGAATCGCGGCAGGGTCGGAGAGGTCGAGGACCTCGATGTTGCCGCTGTCGAAGACCGAGGAGATGTGCATGTCTGCTCCAGGGGCTCGCCCTATCGCAGTCACGGGCTGTCTGCCTCGCCGGCGTGCGGCCCGCGCTGCGTTAGGCATCGAGGTCTGGAGGCAGCATGCTCAACGACCTCGCTCTCACCGCCCTCGACGGCTCCCCCTTCGCCACCGACCTCACCGGGAAGGTCGTGCTGTTCGTGAACGTCGCCAGCCGCTGTGGGCTGACCCCGCAGTACAACGGACTGCAGGCGCTCGCCGAGGAGAAGCGTGACGACGGCCTCGTGATCGTCGGCGTGCCCTGCAACCAGTTCGGCGCCCAGGAGCCCGGAAGTGCCGATGAGATCGCGACCTTCTGCTCGGTGACCTACGGCGTGGACTTCCCGCTGCTCGAGAAGCAGGACGTCAACGGTGCCGGGCGCAGCCCGCTCTACCAGTGGCTCGTCGGCTCCGAGGCGGGTGGTGGCAAGGACATCGAGTGGAACTTCGGGAAGTTCCTCGTCGGCAAGGACGGCGCGGTGCTCGAGCGCTTCGCGCCCACGGTCCCGCCCGAGGACCCGTCCCTGCGCAGCGCGATCGACGCGGCCCTCGCGAGCTGACGCGTCCCGACGCACGAAGGCTGGCGCGCACCCCGAGAGATGCCGCCGGCCGGTCGGGCGAACGTCGGACTACTGGCCGAGGCCAATCTGACGCAGGAACTCGGCGTTGTCCCAGAACAGCCACTCCTCGGACATGTTGCCCTCCTCGGTCCACTTGCCGATGGTCGCCATGTCGATGCGGTAGGTCTGTCCCGTCGGCTCGAGGTACTGCTCGTTGCCGATGGGCATAGGCTCCGAGAAGGTGCCCTCCATCACGCCGGTGACCGCGGTGAACTCACCGGAGCCGAAGCGGATCGGATGCACCTCGATGCGGGTGTCGGGCGCCCACACGAACATGGCCTGCAGATCCGCGATGTGGACGTCGATGCCCTCGGTGGTGTGCCCGTCGGGCCAGTGCACGAGGATGTCGTCGGCGTGGGACTCGTGCAGGCGGTCCCACTGCTGGTCGGTGAACACCTCGAAGTCGAGGACGTCGAAGGTCTCGAGGTTCGCATCGACCTTGGCCTGCTGCTCGAGCAGGGCCTCGAGCTGCGCGAGGGCCTCCGAGTCGGCCGAGTTGGTGTGGGTGGGGGCACAAGCCACGAGGGCGAACGAGAGCAGTGCGGTGCGCATGGGGGTCTCCAGTCACGCGGCGGTCGTGGACCGCGCGGGGTTCGAAGCCGCGGGAAGCGGCGCGGTCGCCTCACCGAGAGGTGCAGGCGGATGACGGTGGGCAGATGCCCTCACCGTGGAGGAGCTCGTCTCCCCCGCTCGGTGTGTCATCAACCTAGCCGCTGAACCCTGAGGTCACCCAGAGATGATTCGCGCAAACACTATGACCCATTAGGTCACAATCAACCGCCGGCGGCTACGAGCCGGAACCGAAGCAAGAGGGGGTTCTCTTCAGGGCAGTCCCCGGTGCAGTTCAGGCGATCGGCGATGACCTCGACCTCGACGACGTCTCCGGGCTGCGCATCGGCCAGGTGGGTCAGTGTCCACGAGCAGATGTTCGAGCCGTCCGCCTCGAGCCCGAAGAAGGAGAACTCGCCGGTCCCGCTCGCAAGATCGTCCGAGCGAAGCTCGCAGCCCGGGTAGTTGAAGTCATCGGCGCCGTGGTTGGTCATCACCACCTCGAGCAGCGCCGTCTCGCCGACCTCCCAGTCTCCGTCGGCATCGGCGTCGGTGAGCCCCTCGAAGGTGAGGCCGAACTGTGCCGTGGCACTGTCGCCACCGCTCACCTGCGGAAAGGTGGCGTTGTTGCCCGTGTCCGCGGACTCGCCCGTGTCGGTGGTCTCGCCAGTGTCCGTGGGATCGCCGATGGCGTCGTCCTGGACACCGGCGCACGCGACGAGGAACGCGAGAGAGAGGATGCGCATGGGTGGACTCCTACCGTGCCTGCCCTGGTTGTAGAGCGGCACGACTGCATCGCCTAGCGATATTGCGCACGCAATGCTGGTTAGCTCGCCCACACAATACGCGCCGACCCGCACGGAGAGCCGCCAGACGACACGCCACCAACTCGTGACTTGCCCTTGAATGAGCCGTCATTCACAATGCCCTTCGCGGAAGGAGAACAGCGGTTGCCGACATCCCCGACCCTCTACGTCCCCGATACCGAACACGACGCGTGCGGCGTGGGCTTCATCGCCAAGCTCGGCGGGGAGAAGTCCCGTGAGACGGTGACCGACGCATTGTCGCTACTCGTGCGCATGTCGCACCGCGGCGCCACCGGCTGCGACCCGTGCACGGGTGACGGCGCCGGCATCATGGTTCAGCTCGCGCACCGCTTCTTCAAGCGCAAGGGCCTCGAGCTCGGCTTCGAGATGCCGCGTCGCCGCCGCTACGCGGTGGGCATGCTGTTCCTCCCCCGCGAGGACGCGGCGCGTGCGGCTTGTGAAGCGGTCATCGAAGAGGTGATCACCGCCGAGGGTCAGCGTGTACTCGGCTGGCGCGACGTACCGGTCCGTGCCGACGCGCCCGGTGAGATCGCCCGCGCCCGCATGCCGGTGATCCGCCAGATCTTCATCGGCCGGCGCCGGGTCGCGCCGAGCGCCTTCTCCCGTAAGCTGTACGTGATCCGCAAGCTGGTCGAGAACCGCGTACTCGCGGAGAACCTCGATCCGCAGGGCCTGTTCCACATCTGCAGCCTGTCGCCCGAGACCATCGTCTACAAGGGCATGCTCACCCCCGAGCAACTCGGCGCGTTCTACGAAGACCTCGCGGAGCCGGACTTCGTGAGCGCTATCGCCCTGGTCCACAGTCGCTTCTCGACGAACACGCTTCCCACGTGGGACCTCGCGCAGCCCTTCCGCTTCGTCGCCCACAACGGCGAGATCAACACCCTGCGCGGAAACCGCAACTGGATGCAGGCCCGGTCCGCGGTGCTGCGCAGTGCCAAGTTCGACGGCGGCTTACACCGCATACTTCCGATCATCTCGGACGGAGGCAGCGACTCGGCCCAGTTCGACAACATGCTCGAGCTGCTCCACCTCGGCGGTCGCTCGCTGCCGCACGCCGCGATGATGATGATCCCAGAGGCCTTCGAGAAGGACGCGCTGATGGCTGCGGACCGCCGCGCCTTCTACGACTACAGCGCCACCCTGATGGAACCCTGGGACGGACCGGCGGCCATCGCCTTCACCGACGGCCACCTGGTCGGCGCAACGCTCGACCGCAACGGCCTGCGCCCGGCCCGCTACATCGTCACCGGCGACGACCGGGTCATCCTCGCCTCGGAGGTCGGTGCCATCGACCTCGACGAGACCTCCATCCGCATGAAGGGCCGGCTGCGTCCGGGACGCATGCTCATCGTCGACACCGAGGACGGCCGCATCCTCGACGACGATGCCGTGAAGACCGAGATCGTGGGCCGATTCCCCTACGCGCGCTGGCTGGCCAAGAACGAGTTCCGCTTCGACGACCTTCCGCCGGGCCAGGCCCCCGAGCCGCTCGTCGGCGAAGAGCTCGACCGTGTCTCCGCGGCCTTCGGCTGGACCGAGGAGGACCTCGACCTCCTCGTCTCGCCGCTTTGGCGCCACGGCAAGGAGCCCATCGGCTCCATGGGCAACGACACGCCCCTCGCCGTGCTCTCCGACCAGGCGCCCACGCTGTTCGACTACGTGAAGCAGCTGTTCGCACAGGTCACCAACCCGCCCATCGACCCCATCCGCGAAGAAGCGGTGATGAGCCTGCGCACGTTCATCGGCGGCGGCGGCAACCCGCTCGAGGAGACGCCGGAGGCCTGCCACCGCATCACCATCGAGAGCCCGATCCTCACCAATGCGCAGCTCGCGACCCTCTCCGAGTTCGAGGAAGGCGTGTTCGACACGCTGACCCTGCCGGCGGTGTACGACCCGAGCGACGGCGCCGACGCGCTCGAGGTCGCCGTCGATGCGCTGTGTGCGGCCGCACAGGAAGCCGTCGACGACGGCTACAACGTGCTCGTGCTCTCGGACCGACGCACGGATGCGCGCTGGATCCCCATCCCGTCGCTGCTCGCGCTCTCCGCGGTGCACCACCACCTCGTGCGCGAGGGAACCCGCCTGCTCACCGGCCTCGTCGTCGAGAGCGGCGAGGTCCGCGAGGTGCACCACGTCGCTTGCCTGCTCGGCTTCGGCGCTGGCGCCGTGAACCCCTGGCTGCTGCTCGACACCGTGCGCGCCCAGGCGACCGAGCTCGGCGAGGACCCCGATGCCGCCGTGTCCTCGGCGATTGACGGTCTCGGAAAGGGCCTGATGAAGGTGATGTCGAAGATGGGCATCTCCACCATCCGCTCCTACGCCGGCGCCCAGCTGTTCGAGATCGTCGGCCTCGACCCCGAGGTCGTCGACCGCCACTTCCACGGCGCGCCCTCCCGCATCGGAGGCGTGCGCCTCGCCGAGCTCGACGGAGAAGCTCGGACCCGCCACGCACGCGGCTTCGGCCCGGATCGCCACCTGAACCCGGACCGACCGATCGGCGGCTTCTACCGGTGGCGGCGGCGCGGCGAGATCCACAAGTGGAACCCGGCGACCATTGCCCACCTCCAGAAGGCGGTGAAGGAGGCGGATGCCGACGCCTGGCGGCGCTACACCGAGCTCGCCGCGGACGAGGACGGCGGTCCCGTCACCCTGCGCGGGCTGCTGCGCATCGAGGGAGACCGCGACGCCATCGAGCTGTCCGAGGTCGAGTCGGTCGCCTCGCTCCTCACCCGCTTCGCGACCGGGGCGATGAGCTTTGGCAGCATCAGTGCAGAGGCCCACGAGTCCCTGGCCATTGCCATGAACCGGATCGGCGGCCGCTCCAACAGCGGGGAGGGAGGCGAGGAGCCGGAGCGCTGGGTGCGCCTTCCCAACGGCGACCTGCGTCGCTCGGCGATCAAGCAGGTCGCCAGCGGGCGCTTTGGCGTGCACGCGGCCTATCTGACCAACGCCGACGAGATCCAGATCAAGATGGCTCAGGGCGCCAAGCCCGGCGAGGGCGGCCAGCTGCCCGGTCACAAGGTCAGCGAGCGCATCGCCAAGGTGCGGTGCAGCACGCCCGGGGTGACGCTGATCTCGCCGCCGCCGCACCACGACATCTACAGCATCGAAGACCTCGCCCAGCTCATCCACGACCTCAAGCTCGCCAACCCCAACGCGCGGGTCAGTGTGAAGCTGGTCTCCGAGGTCGGCGTGGGCACGGTCGCCGCCGGCGTTGCCAAGGCCGGCGCGGACGCCATCGTCATCGCGGGAGCGAGCGGGGGCACCGGCGCGAGTCCCCTCTCTTCGCTGCGCCACGCGGGCCTGCCCTGGGAGCTGGGCCTCGCCGAAGCCCACCAGGTGCTGGTCCGCAACGGTCTGCGTGGTCGTGTGCGCCTGCAGGTCGACGGTGGCCTGCGAACGCCGCGTGACCTCATCGTCGGCGCGCTGCTCGGCGCCGAGGAGTTCGGCGTCGCGACCATGGCGCTGATCGCGCTCGGCTGCATCATGCTGCGCAAGTGCCACCTGAACACTTGCAGCGTCGGCGTCGCCACGCAGGATCCGCGCCTGACCGAGCGCTTCGCGGGAAGCCCGGACCACGTGGTCCAGCTGTTCACCTGGCTCGCCGAAGACCTTCGCCGGGAACTCGCCGAGCTCGGTTGTCGCACCCTCGACGAAGCGGTCGGTCGCGCCGACTGGCTTCACCACGTGTCCACCGGCCACCCCAAGGCCGACACCCTGGACCTCTCGGGCATGCTCGCCACGCCGACGCCAGCACCCGACGTGCTCCGCGGCTCGGCCACGGGTGCGTATCGCCTGCCCACGCATCACGAAGAGGGCCAGCGTCACCCCATCGACAGCGACCCCATCGACCACCTCATCGCCCTCGAGTCCGCCACGGCGCTCCAGGGTGGCGCACGCGCGCTGCTCGAGCTGCCGATTGCGAACACCGACCGCTCCGTCGGCGCGCTGCTCTCGCACTACGTGGTCAAGGCGCACGGTGCGAGCGGTCTCCCCGAGGACAGCATTCGCGTGCGGTTCACGGGCTCCGCGGGTCAGTCCTTCGGCGCGTTTCTCGCCCGCGGCGTGACCTACGAACTCGTGGGCGACGCGAACGACTACGTCGGCAAGGGGCTGTCCGGAGGTCGGCTCATCCTCCGCCCGCCGCCCGACCGACGCTACGCGGCCGAAGACAACATCCTCCTCGGAAACACCGCCCTGTACGGGGCGACCGGCGGAGAGCTGTACGCGAACGGCGTCGCCGGCGAGCGCTTCGCGGTGCGCAACAGCGGTGCCCGTGCGGTCGTCGAGGGCACCGGAGACCACGGCTGCGAGTACATGACCGGCGGGGTCGTCCTCGTGCTCGGCCCCGTGGGACGCAACTTCGCCGCGGGCATGTCGGGCGGCATCGCCGTGGTCTTCGACCGCGACGGGAGCTTCCGCGACCGGGTGAACACCGAGATGGTGGAGCTCGAGGCGCTGGTCGAAGAGTCCGACCTGTGGCTGGTGAGCGGCATGATCGAAGACCACGTACGGGCCACCGGCAGCCCCCTCGGACGCCGCATCCTCGACAACTGGGAGGTGCTCGTGCCTCGGTTCGTGAAGGTCATGCCCACCGAGTACAAGCGCGTTCTCCAGGAGCGCAGGGCCCGGCGCCGGCAGCGCCTGGTGGGAGATGTGGCATGAGCGACGACTTCCTGAACTTCCCCCGTAAGTCTGCGCCCAAGCGGCCGGTGGACGAGCGCCTCGACGACTATCGCGAGGTCTATCTGCCCCGGGACCCCGAGGTCAGGCGAGAGCAGGCCAGCCGCTGCATGGACTGCGGTGTGCCCTTCTGCCACCAGGGCTGCCCGCTGGGAAATCCCATCCCGGACTTCAACGCCGCGGTGGCCAAGGGCGACTGGAAGCGGGCCTGGCGCCTGCTCTCGGACACGAACAACTTCCCCGAGTTCACGGGACGCATCTGCCCTGCTCCTTGCGAGGGAGCCTGCGTGCTCGCGATCAACGACGACGCCGTGACCATCGAGCAGATCGAGAAGGAGATCAGCGAGCGTGCGTGGGAGGAGGGCTGGGAGCAGCCCCGCCCCGCGGCGAAGAGCACCGGCAAGAAGGTCGCCGTCGTCGGCTCCGGTCCCGCCGGTCTGGCCGCGGCACAGCAGCTGGTACGCGCCGGACACGAGGTCGTGGTCTACGAACGGGACGATGCGCCGGGTGGCCTGCTCCGGTACGGCATCCCAGACTTCAAGCTCGACAAGGCCGTGCTCGACCGCCGCCTGGAGCAGCTACGCGCCGAGGGCGTGCGGTTCACCCTCGGCGTCGAAGTGGGCCGTTCACCGACCTTCACCGAGCTGCGCCAGCGCTACGATGCAGTCCTGCTCGCTACGGGGGCCATGCGGGCGCGAGACCTGCGCATCCCCGGTCGCGAGCTGCAAGGCATCACCCTCGCCATGCCCTACCTCACGGCCCAGAACCGCCGCGTCTCGGGCAAGCTCGCCGAGCTCATCGATGCTGGCGACAAGCACGTGATCGTGCTCGGCGGCGGCGACACCGGCAGCGACTGCGTCGGGACTGCCAATCGCCAGGGTGCCGCAAGCGTGCGGCAGATCGAGCTGTTCCCCGCCCCGCCCGCGGCGCGCTCGGCGGGCAACCCCTGGCCCCAGTGGCCGATGGTGTTCCGCACCTCGACCTCCCACGAGGAGGGCGCCGAGCGGGACTTCGCGCTCATGACCACGGCGTTCCTCGGACACGACGGCGCCGTGACGGGCCTCGAGGTCCGCGAGGTCGCCATGCGCGACGGGCAGCCCGCTCCCATCGGCGAGCCGCGCCGGCTGCAGGCGGACCTGGTGATCCTCGCGCTCGGCTTCACGGGACCCCTGACCGAAGCGCTGGTCGACCAGTTGGGCGTCGCCCTCGACGCTCGCGGGGCCATCGCCACCACGGCATACCGGACCTCCGTCGATGGCGTCTATGCCGCCGGAGATGCCCGTCGTGGTGCCTCACTGGTCGTATGGGCGCTCGCCGAGGGACGCGAGGCGGCGCGAACCGTCGACGCGGACCTCATGGGACGCGAACGCATCGTCGCGCGAGGACAACACCTGCACTTTGGCGGGCGCTAGGCGTCCGGCACGACGTGGGGACCTCGCCGGCCTGCGAGGGGCCACGCCGCTTGCGCCGCTTACACCGTAAGCGATGACGTCGACAGGACCCACGCGCCCGAAGACTTACAGTGCAAGTTCAGCCTGCATCCGCTCTCAGGAAGCGTATGTAGAACCCCGTTCCTCGCGCAAGATTCTCGATGCTGATCCGCTCGTCCACGCCATGGATGCGGTCGAGATCCTGGCCCGTCACCCGGTACGGCGAGAACCGGTACACGTGCTCCGAGAGTCCCGTGTAGTGGCGAGCATCCGTGGCGCCGAGGGTCAGGTACGGCGAGACCACCGCCTCGGGAAAGCTCTGCCGAGCCGCCGTCTGCAGCGCGAGCCAGGCGGCTCCCTCCGTCCGAGACACTGGCGAGGGCTTGCTGTCGATGCCGCCGAGCAGGTTCACCTCGAAACCCTCTCCGACAGCATCCCGGACGTGGGCGAGCACGGTCTCCGCGCTATCACCCGGAGCGACCCGGAAGTTGACCACCGCCCTCGCTCGCTGGGGGAGGACGTTCGCTTGAACGCTGCCCTCGAGCATCGTCACCGCGGTCGTCGTGCGCAGGGTGGCGTTGGTCTTGGGCTTGCCGCTCATCACCGCCTTCACCACCGGTGCCAGCAGGTCCTTGTTGGCCATGACCAGACCCATGGGAAAGCCCGCCTCGGGGGCGAGGGTGTCCATCATCTGGCCGGTGGGGCCCGACAAGGAGGCGGGCATTGGCCGGGCCTCGAGCCGCGTCACCGCCAGGGCCAGCTGGCCCGCAGCCGTGCTCGGAGGGGGCATCGACGAGTGACCGCCCGTGCCGCGGGCGATGATCTCGAGGGTGGTGAAGCCCTTCTCGCTGATGCCGATCATGCCCACCGGCTGGTCGAGCCCATCCATGACGCCCTCGACGATGGCGCCCCCCTCGTCGAGCACCCAGGCGAGCCGCACGCCCTCGGCGAGCAAGGTATCGGCAATGGCCTTGGCGCCCGAGCCGGAGACCTCCTCGTCGTGGCCGTAGCAAAGGTAGATCGTCCGCTTCGGCACAAAGCCCTCGGCGAGGAGCTGCTCCACCGCGGCCAGGGTCATCACCACGCCCTGCTTATCGTCGAGCGTGCCCCGCCCCCACACGAACTGGTCGTCGACGAGGCCCGAGAACGGGTCCACGGACCACGCGTCTCGGTTCTCGACCGGCACCACGTCGAGGTGCGCCAGCAGGGCCCCTGGGTCGAGGCTGGCATCGCTGCCCTCCCACACGTACACGACGCTGTGGCCGTACGCCGACTGCTCGCCGTCGACGACCGGGTCCCCCGGTGCGGCGATGAAGCGACGCTCCAGGTTCGCGTGGACCCTCGGAAAGCGCGACTCGAGCAGCGCGTGGAGGTGATCGAACGCTTCGCTGTCCACGGTCCCATCGGCCCGAGAGACGGTGGGGATCTGGACGAGGTCCGAGAGGATGGATGCGACCTCGTTGCCCTCGACGACCACGTCCAGCGGTTCGGGATGGACCTGCACCGAGGCGACCGTCAGCCACCGGGCCAGGAGCAGGCCCACCACGGCGGTGGGGAGCCCGGCCACCGCCAACCCGATCTTCACGCTCGTACGCACGTCCCCTCCGAGGAGGGGCAGTCTACTCCGCGCTGTCCATCGCGAGCACGCGAACCACGAAGGTAGGAGGTCCGCTCGCCGCGCCGGGGTGCGGTCATGGCATGGCGCGGTCCCCTGTGGGGCCGGCTCGAGGATGATGAACGCACGCGCCCGTTCTCGGCGCGCCCCTCGTCGGTCGCGTTGTCCGCGAGCGGCAGCCCTCCCGAAGCCCATGGCAGCAGGCGCTCGGGCTCGCCCCCCGCTCGACCGGGTTCCGAGTCCGCCCGCCGCTGCCCACAGTAGGATGGGGGGCAGGTTCCACCCCGGGATCCGTCGCGCATCGCCGAGGACTCATGCAGCCCACCGACAAGGTCCGCCGCTTCTACGACGCCATGCCGTGCGAGCGCCCTGGTCGCATCACCCTGTCGACCCCATGGCTGGAGCGCTGTGCAGCCCCAGGTCCGCCGCCGATTCGCGCGGGTGCGAGGGCCCTCGTCGCGGGCTGTGGAACCGGCTCCGAGGCGATGGACCTTCGGCGCCTCGGCATGGAGGTGGTGGGCATCGACATCAGTGCGCGCTCGATCGAGCGGGCTCGGGCGCTCTCGGACGAGGTCACATGGATTCACGGCGATCTGCAGCACCTCGATCAGCACGATGCGCTCGGCCCCTTCGACCTGGTGCTGTGCCACGCCGTCGCCGACTACGTCCCGGACTCCGCGGCGCTCCTCCGCGGCATGGCCGACACGCTGACGCCCCACGGACTGATCCTGCTGTCCACGAACACCCCCCATCACCCTCGCCAGCGACTTCTCGACGCGTGGCGGGCACTCGGCGGTGAGAACGAGTGGCACAGCACCGACGAGGAGCGCGCGCGCCTCGACGGGCTCGGCGATGTCCTCGGCCCGCACAGTGGCATCGGCAACCTGCGCACCATGACCGACGACATCGTGCGCATGGACCTGTTCCCACCGCTCGCCCACCACCGCAGCGCAGAACAGTGGTGCGCGCTGGCCGCGGACGTGGGCCTCCACCTGCGTGGGGACCGGCACATCCGAGATCTGGTGCTCGCCCACCCGGACCCCTCGGTCTTCGGAGGCCTGCCGCTGACCACGATCTCGACCGTGGCTCAGGCACTGGTCGCGCCGCCATCCAGCATGCTGCTCTTCGCCCGCGAACCCGCTCCGGTACTGGCGCTCAGCGGCGAGAGTCAGCTCGTGACCACCGCCAGCGTGCCGGTCGGCGCCATCCCGCCAGCCGAGGGCCCGTGGGACGAGAGTCGAAGCCTGCACATGGTGGACAGCGGCGTCACGCGAGAGCTTCGCCTCACCACCCTGGGCCTGGAGATGCTGCGGCTCTGCGACGGTCGCCACACGCTCGGCGATCTCGGCGAGCGCCTGAAGGTGGACTGGCGACAGGTCGAGGGGGAGCTGATCCGCATGCTGTATGCGGACCTGCTTCACCCCGTCGGCGCACTTACACCGTAAGCATTACTTCGCGGCCACGGCTTCGGCGGGCGCAGCCTGCTCGCCGCGGATGAGCTTGCCCGGCATCGCACCGGTCGCCTCGCCCTTCCACATGGTGAGCTGACCCGCCACGAAGGTCGCGGTGTAGCCCTCGGCCGCCTGGATCAGGCGACGCCCGCCCGCGGGAAGGTCGTAGGCCATGACCGGCTTGCGCAGGCGGAGGTTGTCGTAGTCGATGACGTTGACGTCCGCGCGGTAGCCAGGCTTGAGGACGCCACGGTCGAACAGACCGTAGAACTCGGCCGTGTCCTTGGTCTGCCGACGCACGATGTGCTCGACCGGCAGCGTGCCGCGCTTGCGGTCACGGCTCCAGAACGTGAGCATGAACGTCGGCATGCCGCCGTCGCAGATCGCGCCGCAGTGTGCACCGCCGTCCGACAGGCCCATCTTGATGTTCGGGTTGCTGTGCAGCTCGTGGAGCAGGTCCAGGTTGCCGTCGGAGAAGTTGAACAGCGGGAAGTAGATGAAGCCGGTGCCGTCCTCCTCCATGAGGATGTCGTAGGCAATCGCCTTGGGGTCGCGGCCGGTCGCCTTCGCTACCGCTGCCACCGACTCCTCCGGCGTGGGCTCGTAGTTGCACTCCCCCAAGGGGAACATCTTCTGGAAGCTCTGGGTGACGTAGGCCTCGAACAGGGTCGGGTTCTCCGGCTTCTCGGAGAGGATGGCCTCACGCACGGCATCGGTCTTGAGGGCGGCGAGCGCCTCTTCCCACGGCAGCTCGGAGAGCCGCTTCCACGTCGGCGTGAGCGCGAACGGGTGCGCCGTGCCGCGCCAGCACATGAGGATGCCGATGGCTCGCCCCGCGCTCTGTGCGTACAGCGGCACCCCGCGCTCGGCCGCGGCATTCACGCCCTCGAGGCCCTTCTTCCAGAGCTCGGACGCGAAGTCGGTCTGGGACAGGTTGAACACCACCGGACGACCGGTGTCGACGGCAATCTCCTCGAGCCAGGAGAGGTCCTTGGGCACGTCCATGTGCTCGTCGGCGACCTCGAAGATGCCCTTGCCGGTCTCGGACAGGGCCTCGCAGATGCCCTTGAGCTCGCGGATCTCGGCGAAGGTGCCAGCCACGAACACGCCCTCGGCCGTGCGGTGCAGCGGGGTCCGGCTCGTCGAGAAGCCGAGCGCGCCAGCCTCGAGAGACTCCTTCACGATCGCCTTCATCTCGGCGATCTGGGCCTCGCTCGCCTGCTCGTTCTCGCTGTCGTGCAGGCCCATCACATAGCCGCGCACCGCGCTGTGCGGCACCTGGACCGCGAAGTCGAGCGCGTGCTCGTGCTTCTCGAGCGCGTCCATGTACTCGGGGAAGGTCTCCCAGTCCCACTGGATGCCCTCCGCGAGGGCGCTGCCCGGGATGTCCTCCACGCCCTCCATGACGTTGATCAGCCAGGGGCGGTCTTCCTTGCGGCACGGGGCGAAGCCGACGCCGCAGTTACCCATGACCACCGTGGTCACACCGTGCCAGCCGGAAGGCGTCAGGTGCGGATCCCAGGTGACCTGGCCGTCGTAGTGCGTGTGCATGTCGACGAAGCCCGGCGTCACCATCTGCCCGGTGGCGTCGATCTCACGCTCGGCGGGACCGAGGTCCGACCCCACGGCCACGATGCGGTCACCGACGATGGCCACGTCGGCGAGGAAAGGCTTGCTACCGGTGCCATCGACCACCGTGCCACCGCGAATGACGACGTCGTACATGCTGAGCTCCTTGACGAAAGTGCGAATGAGATTCATATTGCGAATATGATTCGCACTTCTACCAGCCCCGTCGGAAGACGGCAACGCAATCGCGAGCGAAAACTCGCCCTGTTCCTCGATCACGCGCTCGCCATCGTGATCTCCGATGGTCTCGACGCGCTGACGATGCCGGGCCTGGCCGAGGCCGCCGACACGGGCGTCGGTTCCTTGTACCGGTACTTCTCGGGAAAGGACGCGGTGATCGCAGCGCTTCAGGTCCACGCGGTCGGCGCGTTCGCGGAGCACCTGTCCGAAGCGGTGGGCGAGCGCCGGGGTCTCGAGGCCCTACGCGCGATCACACGCAGCTGGGCGGGCTTTCGCGACGCGCGTCCCGAGCTGTTCGCCCTTGCGGACCAGTCACTGTCCGATCCGCGCCAGCTGCTCGACGACGAGCAGGAGGCCGAGGTCGCCGCCACGCTCGCGCCCGCACTGCGGCGCGTGCACCTCGCGCTCACCGAGGCGGTGGACGACGGCGATCTCGCGCCGGGCGACGCGACCCTGCGAACCCACGCGCTGTGGGCGGCCATTCATGGCGCGGAGCACTTCCGAAAGCGGGAGCGACGCAGTGGTGTTGGCGCCGATGCCCTG
Source organism: Deltaproteobacteria bacterium (assembly GCA_006226595.1). Lineage (GTDB taxonomy): Bacteria > Myxococcota_A > UBA796 > UBA796 > M1803. The sequence goes on along the minus strand of SBGP01000087.1, from coordinate 62,410 downwards.
CGGGACGAGCTGGTGACCGCCATCCTCGCGGGATGGGGCCGCCGCTAGCCGTCAGTCCTCGACCACGGTGAAGTTGCGCGCAAAGTCGAGGGTCAGCGGCACCTCGAGCACCGCCCCTCGGCGGTCGAGCCGCCAGATCCCCTGCTGGTCGAGCAACCAGGGCACGCCATCGTGCACGCGCACGCTCACCGGTCGGTCGAGCCCATCCGCGGCGTCAGCGACCACGCCGAGCCACTCGCCGTCCATCGCGTAGCGCACGACCTGGTCCCCCAGCGCATCGACGACGAGCAGCGTGTCCCCGTCGACGGCAATGCCCGTACCCTCCTCGAGCTCCCCCCAGGGCGCGAAGCGGTCGAGCGACTCCCCCGTGTACGCGTCGAGGACCTGCACCAGACCGAGCCCCCACTCGGTCGGCGAGGACGCCACGAAGATCTCGTCCCCGTGAACCACGAACCCGTGCGCCCCCCGCAGCGGTCGCTCGTCGCCGTAGCTGCGCTCGTCTTCCCCTAGGACGAGCAGGTTGCGCGAGTCGTTGCCCAGCACCCAAACCTCGCCACCGTGCGCGAGCATGGCGCAGGGCTCTTCGAGACGCGCCAGCGACCGACGGTTCTCGCGAACGATGCGTGCGCCCTCCGCGCCGTAGGCGCGCACGCTGCCATCCGAGAAGTCGGAGACGTACAGCTCGCCGCCGTGGAACTCGACCGCCGAAGGCTGGATGTCCCCGTCGAGGAACACCGTAGACAGCCCGTCCGCGACCCGCAGGACCTCGCCAGCTCGCACGTCCGCGACGTACATCTCGGGGGTCTGCACCGTGCAGCCCGTGGCGAGGACGACGATCGCGATGACGTGCTTCGTGTTTCACCCCCGTCACCATGATGCCACATTTGTCGTCGGTACGTCACGCGGCAATGCATGGGAATGCGCGGGGAACCCAGGAAGCCGACGCGCGAAGCCTCGGCGGAATCGGCATGGGAAACGGCACGCGTTGGCTGGCCGGTCGGCCAAGACCGACGTAGACTTTCGACCATGCGACGTACCCTCCCCGTGGTGGCGCTCGTCGGTCTTGCCGCATGCAAGGTCGTCGATGCGCCCGACAACCTCGAAGAGCTCATGGTCTTTGGCTTCGAGCACTTCGAAGACGACAACGCCATCCTCGCCGACATGTTCGAGGAGCTGGTGCCGCTCGTCGATGCCCAGACCGAGGCGCTCGGAGAGGGCTACCGCATCAACACCCTGTCGACCGAAAACCTCGAAGACGCCGGCATTCCCGCTCCGAACGTCGACGACATCATGGGCGCGATGGGGCAGGCGGACTACCGCCACGGCATGGACGACGTGCTCTTCGGCGTCACCCTGCCCGACAAGACCCAGGCCTACGACAACTACGTGGCCTACGAGGTGACCGAGGACACGGACCTGCCGTGCTTCCTCGCCGCGGACTGTGTCGACTACGAGCTGTCCGTGTCGCAGACGGTAGACGTGTCGTTGCTCGGCGAGTCCACCCAGCTCATCGACCAAGTGTACCGGCGACTCGAGGCCAGTGACGGCACGCCGTTCGTGATGAGCCGTGTGCTCTCGCCGACGGGCGTCGACTTCAACACGAACATCGTCGCCATCGATCAGCAGTACCAGCTGATCGTGCTCTACCCCCAGGGCCAGGGAACGCGACGGGTCGAGGCGTTCTGGGTCGAGGGGCGGGTGATCGGGCTCGACATCCCCGACTCCGTCGCGGTCGACAACTTCGCGCGCTCCGTCGGTGATCAGGCCGAGCGCGTCGACGAGTTCCTAGACACGCAGTGATGGTCTCTCGAAAGCGCATCACCGCGGTCCTCGTCGGACTGGCGGTGTCCGGCTTGTTCGGCTGGCTCCTGCTCCGCGGCGTCGACCTCGACGCGGTGTGGGCCGCTGCACGCTCGGCCAGCCTTCCCCTGCTCGCCGCCTCCCTGCTCACGCGAGTGGTCTCGTTCGGCTTCGCCACCGCCCGAAGCCAGCTCGTGTTCGAGCGCATCGCGCCGGTATCGGCCCGAACGCAGCTCGAGGGCCTGGTCATCGCCTTCGTCGGCAACAGCGTGCTCCCCTTCCGCATGGGCATGCTCATGCGCGTCGCCCACCTCTCGCGCGAGTCCTCGGCACCTCCAGAGACCGTGCTCGGCGCGATTGGCTCGGAGCGCCTGGTCGACGTCGCCATCCTCCTCGCTCTCGCGTTCGCGATGCTGCCAACGCTGACGGCACGTGGGGCGACGCCCACCGCGGTCACCGGCGCCGCCGCCACCCTCGGCTTCGCGCTGCTCGTGCTCGTGCTCGCTGCACCCCGAGCCGAACAGCTCGCCGAGGTCCTGCCCGAGCCCGTCGCCCGGCGCTTCATCGGTCTGTTCACGGGAATTCGCGCGTTGAGCGAGCCCCGGCGACTGCTCTCGGTTGCCGCGCTGTCCCTGGGCTTCTGGGCAAGCCAGGCCGCGGGCGTGCTGCTCTGGCTCACCGCCTTCGACCTGCCGGCCCCACCGTGGGCGGCCGGTGCCTTCCTCGTGCTCGTCGCCTTCGGGGGGATGATTCCGTCGGGCCCCGCCTTCGCCGGGCCGTGGCACTACTTCGCCGCGCTCACCGCGAGCCTGGTCGGCGCGGACGAGGCCAAGGCCGCCGCCTTCGCGCTGCTCGCCCACTTCGTGTCCTTCGTTCCCCTGACCCTGCTCGGCCTGGCGTGGCTGTGGACCCGCTTCCTCACCGCCCTGCGCGCTGCGTCTCGACGGATGGACGCCGCCGTCAGCGCGTCGGAAGCTCCGGGTCATGGTGGCGATTCTTGAGCAGCTTGTCGAAGGTGTAGCCCACGGACAGGCGCGGATACGGCAGGTACACGCCCATGTCCCCCGTGGGGTCGACGCCCGGGAACGGCAGGGCGATGCCGAACTGAACCTCGATCTTCGCCGTCGGAGCGCCGCCGCGAAGCATGAGCATCGGCTCGATGTTCACCAGCGTGCCGGGCACGACGCCGTCAGATCCCGAGGCGTGCCAGAAGCGCTGCACGACGCCACGGGTCCCGAAGCCCGCCGCGAAGTTCGGCCACTCCACGCCGAACTCGACGGTCGCCCCGCCGTGCACGAAGTAGCCCGCATTGTGCGCGGTGTTCGCCTCGCCGTTCACCGTGTAGTCCGTGGTCGAGTTCGCGGCGCCGGCGCCGAACTCTCCGAAGATGCCGAAGCGAAACACGTCCTCGGCCGTGTAGAAGCCGCTGCCCATCCACGTGGACAGGTAGCTCGGCGTGGGCGCGAACTGGCCGCCGCCGCGGATGGCGAAGTGTTCCGACAGCGCGTGGGTGACCTCGAGGCTCGCCCCGTGGCTGCCGACCGTTGCCGCCGCGTGCACATCACCGTCGCCATCGAGCAGCGCGAAGGACCCCGCGCGCGGCACGTGGGTCGGAGCACAACCAACCGCTGCAAGGACGAGCACCAGATGTCGCAAGCTCACCTCCGTGGCGCAAACTAGGTGACCCGCACGCCGATGACAACGAAGACTGGCGAACTCACCGGCGAACGGGCGGGGGCGCGGCTCGGCAGGTAGGATGCCGCATGCCCCCGAAGGATGAGAGCTCGGATACTTGGTTCGAAGGCGCGGAGCCGACCACCGAAGACGTGGTTCCCGCCGGCGAGCGCTTCGATCCCGACGCCATCCGCTACCTGGGCTCGACCTTGCTCGGCAAGGGCAGCATGGGCCGGGTGCTCTCCGTTCGCGACACCTTCCTCGGGCGACGGGTCGCGTACAAGGAACTGCGCAAGACGATGCGCGGCGGTGAGCCGGTCGGCGACGCGTTGCGTGCGCGGTTCGTGCGCGAGGCCCGCATCACTGCACGCCTCGATCACCCGGGCATCGTCGCCGTCCACGACATCGGACACGGCGCCGACGGCGAGCTGTACTACACGATGCGCTACGTCCAGGGCGAGACGCTGGAGCGCGCGCTCGCGCACGCCGACAGCCTGCCGGCCCGCCTCGCCCTGATGCCGCGCGTGATCGACGCGTGCCAGGCCATGGCCTACGCGCACGCCCGAAGCGTCGTCCACCGCGACCTCAAGCCCGCGAACATCGTACTCGGGCAGTTCGGCGAGACAGTGGTCGTCGACTGGGGCCTCGCCAAGGAGCTCGAGGACGACGCCTTCGACCTCACCGCGCAGACGGCGAGCACCTCGTTCGACAGCGCGACCTCGACGCATCACGGCAGCGTGCTCGGCACGCCCGCGTACATGTCGCCGGAGCAGGCGAGCGGACTTACAGCAGAAGCCGACGAGCGGTCCGACGTGTGGAGCCTCGGCGCCGTGCTGTTCGAGATCCTCACCGGACGCCGACTCGTGCCCGACAAGGACCCGAAGGCCGCCGTCGAGCGGGTGCGCACCGGAGCGCTTCCGGACCCGGCGCAGCTCGAGCCTCGCGCGCCTGCCGAGCTGGTGGCCATCTGCCGACGCGCACTGGCACGAGATCCGGACGCCCGGTACGCCGACGCTGCCCAGCTCGCCCGCGACCTCGAGGCCTTCCAGTCGGGGGAGCTGGTCCGCGCCTATGCCTACTCTCCCCTGGAGCGCTTCACCCGAAGCGTCCGGCGGAACCGCCTGCCGCTGGGCATCGCCGCGGTCGCACTGATCGCCGTGGTCGCCGTGACGGCGACCAGCTTCCAGCGGGTACTCACCGAGCGCGACAAGGCCCGCCTCGCCGAAGAGGAAGGCCGCCTGCAGCTCGCAGCCTCCCACGAGCGCAGTGCTACCGACGCACTCGCACGGGGCGACGCGTTCGAGGCCGAAGCCTTCGCCGTCGGCAGCTTGCTGCTCGCGGAGTCTCCCAAGGCCCGGGGCGTCCTCGCTGCGGTCGGCGCGCACCGGCTGCCCAGGCTGGTCCAGAGCCATCCCCTTCGCTGCCGGGACCTCCAGGCCAGCGGAGATGCGCTGTGGTGCGCGGGCCCGTCCGGCGTCGTGGACCTGGTGAGCGGCGACACGCTCACCGACCTCCCGTCGCACCGACTGGCCGTGGACGGCGACCGCGTGGCCATCCGCTCGGAGTCGAGCCTGCTGTACTTCATCGACGGCACGCTGCGCTTTCGGCTCGAAGCCGGCGTCGACCCGTTCAGTGCGCGACCCGTCCTGCTCGACGAGGGGCTGGTCGCCTCGGCGAACCGTGCGGACCTGTTCCGGCTCGACGAGCAGGGCGAGGAGCTGTGGCGCACCCGCGGACGCGGGTCCGTCCTCGATCTGGGTGCGTTTCGCGGCGAGCTCCTCGCGCTGGCCCAGACCAAGGGCATCAGCCGCTACGACCTGACGAACGGCGAGGCCCTCGGCCACGACTACGCCCTCGGCCCGCAGGGCACCGTTTGCCTGGAGTTGCTCGAGGACGGCGTCGCCATCGGGGGTGGCGACGGTCGGGTCGTCCGCGTGGACGAGACGCTCACCGAGGTCGCGTCGGTCAAGCTCGACAGCCCGGTGTGGGGACTGGCCGTATCCGCGGATCAACGCTGGTTGGCGGCGACGACCGAGGGGCACGTGCTGCACGTGCTCGACGCGAAGACGCTCGTCCCGGTGTTCGCGGGCAGCGTGCCCGGCGTCGACACGCTGCAGGCCGCGTGGTCCGGCGAGCACCTGTTCGTCGCCTCGGACGAGCTGGTCACCGAGTGGGACGCCTCGTCCCTCCGCCCCCGGGTGCTGCCCTTGCGCGAGGGCATCTCCGACGTCGAGTTTGCCGCGAACGGCAGCCTGCTCGTCGCCGACGGTGACGGCTGGGCTACGCGCGTGCGCGGCGAGGACCACGTCGTCGACTTCGAGCTTCTCACCGACCACGAGGTGCTCGCGGCGGTCGCGGATGACGGAGCCGACGGGTTCTATGGCGCCAATGTACGCGCTGGCCTGCTGCATGTCGCCGCGGACAGCGACCGCCAGGTCCTGCTCCACACCAACCCGCGGTTCTGGGTGCGCGACATCGACCCGAGCCCTTCCGGGGTCTTCATCACCTCGCAGGACCACGTGCTGCGCCGCGTTCGCGACGGCGAGATCGAGGAGGTCTGGGCCCACGACGAAGCGCACCCGCTGTGGCAAGCGGACGTGGCCGCCGACGGCTCGCGCCTCGCGTGGACGAGCTCGGTGAATCGCCTGCTCGTCGCCGACCTGCCCGACCTGACGCCGGTCCTCGACTGGACCCTCCCGGAGTCGCCGCGAGCGATGGCCCTGAGTCCCGACGGCAAGACCCTCGCGATGGCGACGCCGAGCGCGGGCATCGCCTTCGTCGACGTCGACACCAAAGACACCGAGGCGACCTTCGAGCTCGACGGGCTGGCGATCTCGGGCGTGGCATTCTCGCCGGACGGACAGCTGGTCGCCGTGTCCTCGTGGGACCGCCACGTGCGCATCTTCGCGCGCGGTCCGTGGCGGCTGGTCACCGACGTGGTGGACCACGATCACCGCGTGTCCGACGTGAGCTTCAGCGCCGACGGCCAGCTGGCGAGCGGCAGCTGGGACCACACCCTGCGCTTCTGGTCGACCGAGGATCTGCACACGCCGGCGTCCGATCTCGCGGCTCGCCTGGCCCGTGACCGAGGCCTGCGGCTGGCCGGCGCACGACTCGCCTGGGACCCGGTGGTCACGACTCCCGCGAGGCGCTAAGTCCACGAAGGCCCCTCCCCGGACCGGAGGTGAGATGACGTCGCGGAGTCGCCTGACCCTTCTCTTGTTCGCCGTCGCCTGTGGAACCACCGAACCCGCGGGTCCACCGGCCGACGCCACGGCAACCGTGCTCTACGCCGAGGATGGCGTGGTCGTGGTCGAGCACGACGACCCCCTCGGGCGCATCACCCCCGGGGTGGCGCGCTACGTGACCGAGCTCGACCTGGCGCTGTCCCCGGGGCAGGAAGTCGACCTGTGGCTCGAGGGTGACGAGCGGCCGCGACGCATCACCCGGCTGGACGTCACCGGGGCCGCGACGCTGCCTTCGACCTTCAAGGCCGGCGGATACGAGGTACACGGCACGGTCGTCCGCGTCGACGGCGGCAAGCTCACAGTCGAACACGAGCCCATCGCCGGCCTGATGGACGCGATGGTCATGCCCTTCGACGTCGGCCCGGACGTCGCACGCGGATTTGAAGCGGGCGACGTCGTAGAGGGCAAGCTCATCGTCTCGCAGTACGGCTACCGCATGGTCGAGGTCGAGAAGACCGGCACCCGCGAGGTCGCGCTGCGCGACGACGTCAAGCCCGTCCAGCTCGGCGAGGTGTTCCCACGCACCGAGGTCCCCGTGTCTCACGGCGGACGCTGGGTCGTCGGCGAGGGTCAAGGCACACCCACCGCGCTGTCGTTCATCTACACGCGCTGCCCGGACCCCAACTTCTGTCCCGCGGTGGTCTCACGCATGGCCGCGCTCCAGGAGCGCATCGCCGGCAAGGCGCGCATCCTGCTCGTCACCATCGACCCCGAGCACGACCACCTGCCCACGCTCGGCATGTACGGCGGTCTCGCCGGCGCGAAGCCCGAGACCTGGGAGTTCGGACGCCTCGACCCCATCGAGCTCAACCAGCTCGCGCTCGCGAGTGGGCTCTCCGTGACCGTCCGGGGCGGCAAGATCAGCCACCGCTTGCGGCTGCTCGTGCTCGATGCCGAGGGGAAGCTGATCGAGCGCTACGACGACAACGAGTGGCCGCTGGACCGCCTGAGCTCGCAGCTGCTCACCGGCACCCCTGCGGACGCCACGCGAACCGGCACGCTGTACGGCGAAGAGGAACCCGGATGACCTTCACCATGCCCGGGACCGAGCTCGGCCTGCGACCCATCCGACCCGAGGACGTGGACCACATCATGCAGTGGATCAACGACCCCGCGGTCACGCGCAACTTCGCGCACATGAGCGCGCAGATCACCCGAGAGCAGGAGCTCGCGTGGCTCGAGCACGTGATCGCCAGCGACACCGATCGGCTGTACGCCGTCGTCGACGCAGACGGCGCGTACCTCGGCAACGCCGGCGTCCACAAGATCTACTGGCCCGCGCGGAACGGACGCCTGGGACTTGTGCTCGGCGCTGCCGGCGCGCGGGGCCGAGGCCTCGGTACCCAGGCCATGCGGCTGCTGGTCGAGCTCGCGCTCACCGAGCTGAACCTGCACAAGGTGTGGCTGGTGCACTACCGAAGCAACGAGCGCATGGCCCACATCGCCGCGAAGCTCGGGTTCACCCAGGAAGGCGTCTTGCGCGACGAGTACTTCCACGCCGGCGGCTTCCACGACATGGTGCGCTGGAGTCTCCTCGAGCAGGATCCGCGCTAGCCGGGCCCCGCCCCAGCGGGCGAGCGGAGGTCCCGCCTCGACCACGGCGTGTTGCGCATCCCCGCCAACCAAGCGTCGAGCCCGCGCGAGCTGCTCACGCCGGACCCATTCGCCCGAGGCCGAGCGTCACTCCGCGGCGGTGGCGGCGCCGAGCTCGACGAGCTGGTCGAGGATGTCGCGCAGCGAGCCGCTGTCGATCTCGAAGTTGGCAGCCAGCTGGTCGAGGGTCGACTTGCCGTCGAGGTTGCGGATGATCTCGGCGGCGCCAGGGACCACGCGGATGGGGTGGTACGGGCCATCCCACGCTACGACGCCGACGACACCGAGACTGCCGTCCTGCGAGATGGTCGGCAGGAAGAGCACGTCGGCGGACGCGACGAGGCGGTCGCCCCACGTCCCGGACGGCGCCTCGCCGAGGAGCTCGTCGAACCGCGGCAGCTCGTCGACGGTGAGTCCCGCGAGTCCGCCACGCTCGTAGTGGAGCTGCTTGTCGCCCGCCTCTCGCACGCGTTCCCACGCGACGTGCTGGTCCTCGGTGCTCGGACCGGGGGTGGTGATCTGAATCGCCGACACGCCATCGGCCAGGGCCTGCACGAAGCGCTCCGGATCCGACTCGATCTCGTCGATCCCCGCGGCCAGCACGCGCGACTCGGCGATGCCGCCGGCTTCCACCTCGGCGTCGAGGACGATGGCGAGACCCGCCGTGCCATCGGCCCGGCCTCGCGGCACCATCCGCACCGAAGCACCCTCGGGGATCTGGCCCTTGACCCAGTCCGGGTCGGGCATCGGCCAGCGGCGGTCGATCGACGTGGGCCAGCCGAGCACGGGCGACATCAGGTGGCTCGCGCGCAACAGCACCGCCAGGGCTTCGCCATCGGGCCCCTGTGTCCAGCGCTCGCGAGCATCGTCGATCATCGCGCCGAGTGGCCAGGTCGTGGGCAGGTCGTCGATCCACCCCGAGGCCATCGCCAGTCGCATGGGGTCGCGCGCGACCACGCCGAGGCGGTCGGACAGCGCCCGACGCGCCCAGCCGGTGACGGCGTGGCGCGTGTACATGAGCTCGCGCAGGCGAATCCCGAGATCGACCTCGCCCGGCACTTCGCGCCCATGCGGCGGGTAGGGACCCGGCGGGTGCACCCGAATCACGTCAGCCACGCAACCTCCTGGCGACAGCCTACCCCGAGACTCACCGGATTCGGACGGGCGCATAGAAGTCGATCATGCGACCCGGCGCCTTGCAGCCCAGCTCGCGAATCCCAGCGAGCGATTCCGTGCGTCGCCCCTCGCCCTCGTCGCCCTGGAGGATCTCGCCCCGGCGGTAGCGACACGTGAACGCGAGCAGCGCCATGTCGAGCTCCTCGTGCCGGCGCTCGGCCTCGGTGTAGAAGTCGAGCGCGGCCTGTTCGTTCCCCCGAGCACTCGCGATCAGCGCGTGCAGGAGCAACCCTGCGGCCTGCCCCCAGGGCGCCGAGCGACGGGTGAGCCAGCGCGCGGTCCGCTCGGCCACGCACAGCTTGTGGGTGCGGGCGAGGCCCTCGGGCATCTCGGCGGCCACCGCGACGTTGAGCATCGAGCGGTGGTAATGGGCAGGCTGGCCGATGACCTCGACGAGAAGGAACATCGACCCCTTGAGGCCCGGCCAGTCCCGCTCCCACGCCTCCAACGCCTCCCCGGCGCGTCCGCGGTACAGCTGGATGTTGGCGGTGCCGTACATGCGCCACCAGTCGGTGTAGTGGAAGCCGTAGGGCGAGCGGTGGTCGAGCTCGCTGATCTCCTCGAGGCCTCGCTCGGGCTCGTCCGTCGCGAGGCGAACCATCGAGGCGTGGATGTACTGCAGGTACGTAACGAGCTGCTTGTTGCCGCGCGCGCGAGCCGCTGCCAGACGCGGCGGGACCACGTCCTTGAGCAGCGACATCTGCCCGAGGTTGTGCACGGCATCGACGTAGAAGGTCGTCGTCTGCGACAGCTCCCAGGTCACGTCGCGGCACTCGCGCTCGAGGATGCGCTCCGCGATGAGCATGCCGCTCGCCGACTCCTTCCACCTCGCGTCGAGGAAGTCGCACATCGCGCGGCACAGCGGGAGGAAGGCGCGCAGGTGCGCGGAGTCGAGGTCTTCCGCCATGGCCTCGGCGCGCTCGAGCAGCGACAGTGCAGCTTCGCGAGAGTCGTGCCCCTGTGCGGCGAGGTAGCTGGCCTCGAGCGCGAGGGCACGCACCACGCGGTAGGGCTCGCCCGCGTCGAGCGCCAGCCGCAGCTGTCGGACCTGGAAGTCGGTCGCCACGAAGGTGTCGATGATCGCGAGCCCCGAGGCCAGCGACCAGCAGGTGTCGACCTTGTACAGCTCGTCCGCCGTCGGCTGGTGTTCGCGGGCGGGCTCCAGACCGCGAAGCCGCAGCGCCGCTCGCTGGGCGAGCAGCGACGCGAGGGCCCAGCGCGGACTCGACGCGAGTCGCAGGTCGAGCGGCTCGAGGACCTCCCTGGTCAGCTCGATGCCGCGGTCCGCGTGCCCCCCGGCGAGGAGCTGTTCGGCCGCCCTCCGCCGCAGATCGCGCGCCTCGTTCTCGGGAGCGGACTCGGACGCGCGCAACAGCGCGTCGGCGGCGGCTTCTGGCCGACCCGCCGCGATCCACGCCGCGCCTTCCTTGGCCGACAACCCCCACCCCGTCGCCCCGAGCGCGCGCGCCTCGGCGTACAGCTCGGCCGCACGGTGGAACGCGTAGGCGGACTCCGCGTGTCCCGCGGCCCGCAGCGCGAGCTCGCGCGCCCGCTCCTTCTCGCCGGCCCCCTTGCGGTGCATGAACAGGTGCTCGACCTCGCCCCAGCCGAGCTCTTCCATGGCGTCGGCGAGGTCGCGGTGCGCGATGCGCAGGCTCAGTTCGTCGAGCGTCCCGAGCACCGCCTCACGAATGCGCGAGTGGTACGGCGCGAGCAGCTCCTCGTCCGAAGTACCGACGGTGTGGACCAGGCGGTCGACCACGAGCTGCGACGTCGCGGCCTGGTCGCCGCGAAGGCGCGAGGCGCGGCGGATCAGACGCCGAGGTACCGGCTGGGGCGCCACCGAGACGAGGCGCAGCACCCGGACGGCGTCCTCGGGCAGGGTTCCGACGTGGCCCGCGATCATCTCGTCGAGCGAGCCCGCGGCCCCCTCGTGGGCGTAGCGAACCAGACCGTCGAGAAACAGCGGGTGCCCATCGGCCTCGGCCACGAGGCGGGCAATCCGCTCGTCATCCTCACCGAGCAACGAGGTCGCGAGTTGCGCGGACTCGTCGGGCGACAGCTGCCCCACCTCGATGTGTCCTCCCACCACGGCGCCCCGCTCGATCATGCGGCGAAGCAGGGCGGGCACCTCCTGGTCGAGCCCGTTCTCGCGGCAGGTGACGAGGAGCAGGACTCGTGCCGCATCGCGCTGGAGGATGAGCTCGAGCACGGCCGCGGAGTCGGCATCGCCCCACTGCACATCGTCGATCTCGAGCACGATGAGCCGCCCTTCCGCGATGCGCTCGAGCAGGTGGAACAGGGCCTCGGCCGCGCGACGGCGTACCTCCACGAGATCCGCGACCGCCTCTTCGGGTGCGGGCATCCAGGTCTGTAGCGCCGGGAACAGCCGGGTCAGCTCGCCCGCGTCCTGGGGAAGCAGGCGCTTTCGCTCGCGGCGAGGCAGGGCCGACAGCCAGCTTCCGAGGTCGTCGATGAGCTCGTCCAGAGCCTTGAACGGCACGCTCTCGCGCTCGTAGCAGCTGCCCTGGAGCACGACCTCGTCGCCTCCGAGGCCGTCCACGAAATGCCGGACCAGTGCCGACTTGCCGATGCCGGAGGGGCCCGTGACCAGCGCGACGGCACACTCGCCGTCGCGTGCCCGCGCCAGCAGGCGGTTCAGGTCGTCGAGCTGCGACTCGCGACCGACGAACGCCCCCTCCCCCAGCGACGACACCGGTGCGCCAATGCCCAGGCGGTGCCGGATCTCGTCTCCCGTGGGTCGAGAGGCCGGGTCACGGGCGAGCAGATCCCGGGCGAGGAAGGCGAGATCGCGCAGGTTGTCCGGCACCATCGGCACCGGATCCGGCGCGTCCATCGCGGCCTTGCTGCGCAGCACCGCCCGCGGCGAGCCCCGAAAGGGAACGCTCCCGGTGAGCGCCTCGAAGAGCACCACGCCAACGCTGTACCAGTCGCCGGCTTCCCCGTGCTGGCCTCCCGACGCGACCTCGGGGGGCATGTACGCGGGGGTGCCGATCCGCAGGGTCTCGCGACCGGTGCGCCGCGCCGCGAGCTCGGCGGCGAGGCCGAAGTCGAGCAGCACGACCCGACCGAGCGACGATACGAGCACGTTGCTCGGCTTGATGTCGCGGTGGACCATGCCCTCGGCGTGCATGGCGGACACGCCGGTGACCAGCTGCGCGAACGCGTCGCGAAGCCGCCCCTCGTCGAGCACGCCGAGCGTCGGCGACTCGGACGGAAAGCGCACCGCGCGCTGCGGCTCGCCGGTGTCTCCGGTCGAGACCATCACCTCGCGCGTGTCGAGCGACAGGTTGAAGGTGCTCTCCTCGACCGAGCGATGCCCCGGTCGCACCCAGCCCTTGAACGGCACGCCGTCGACGAGCTCCATGGTGAAGAACCAGGTGCCGTCGGCCTCGGTGAGCTCGTAGAGGCGCACGAGGTTCGGGTGCACGAAGCCCGTGAGCCGGCGGAACTCGGACTTGAACGAGACGAGGGCGTCGGCGCGCATCTCGCGCAGGGTCTTCAGGGCGACACGCTGCTCCTGGTCGCGGTCGAAGGCCTCCCACACCACTCCGAAGCCGCCCTTGCCGAGGCAGCGTCGGAGCTCGTAGCGCTCCGTGCCGTGAAACGAGGGTGCAGCGTCCGTCACACCGCGAGCCTATCGCACCTGCTCGCCAGGCGTGTACCCTGGGGCGTGTGCATGCGGAGGACCTGTGCGCTTGGCCCTGCTCTGGTGGGCGATGACAATCTCACCGTCCGTCGCCTCGGACCACATCGATGGTCACGAGGTCCGGAGCGATCGGCATGCCGATCTGGCAGATCTCTACGCGTGGACTCCCGCGCCCGGCCGCGTGGCCGTCGCCCTCACCTGGGGCCCGCTCACCCGTCGCCGTGCGCGGCCCCAAGAAGATCTGGCGGTGCGCCTGCGCGTGCGACGCGTGGACGGGGAAGGCGTCGACGAGGAGGAGCTGTCGCTGCGCTGCCAGGGAGAGCGAGGTGCCCGGCGAGCCGACGAGCTCGTGTGCACCCTCGGCAAGCAGACCTTCCACGTGCCGTGGGGAGGCAGCGCCGCCGACGGGACCACGCGCATCTTCGCGGGAGTGCGCCGCGACCCGTTCTTCATCGCGCTGGGCAAGGTCGCACGCGACGTTCCCGCCGAGGGAGAGCGACGGTCGGTGCGCGGCGTCGACTTCCTGCACAACCGGGTGATCCGCGGGCGCGTCGAGGCCCTGGTCGTCGAGTTCGATGCCCGCGACGTCCCCGGTGAGCGGCCGTGGCTCGGAGTGGTGGCCGAGAGCTGGCGCGGGCCCGAGCAGCGCGATCGACTCGGACGGCCGGAGATCGGCAACTTCGTGCTCGCCAAGCGCTTCGGCGAGACCCTCGACGGCCCCGACGTCCGCGCCGCCTGGAACCACGAGGACGCCTTCGCCCCCTCACCCGGACACCTCGGCGCCTACGAGGTCGCGATGGCCGAGGGACTCGCGCGACTCGATGCCCGCGACGAACGCGGAGACTGGGCCACCCCCCATCCGCTGGCCGCGCGACTGCTCTCGGACTGGCTGATCGTCGACCCCACACGCACCTGCGACGTGGACGACCCGACCTTCCTCGAGATCGAGGCCGCGTGGCTCGCCGGCGTGCCGCACATGACCTGCGGGGGGCGCCCCCCCAACGACGACGCGGTGGACCGCTTGCTGACGTGGACCATCAACGGCCCCGAGCGCGTTCCCCCGGGACCACCTCTGCACGGGCCCCCCGCCGGGCCAGCCCCCCGTCGCGGTGACGGCGTAGACCGACCGGGAGCCCCCGCGACCTCGAAGTTCCCCTACTTGAGAGAGCCCTGATGTCCCGCGAACGCATCGAACGACAGCTCGACCGACTCGACCGGCTGTTCGAGCACGACCCCTCCAACCACGACGCCATCGAGAACACGATGGAGGTGCTCGCGCGGCTCGCGGATCGGGAGCCCGAGGCGTATCGCGAGGTGATGTCCGAGCGCGGGAGCCTCGAGCTCGTCGATCCCGACGACGACACGCCAGTGGCCGAGGTCTCGACGCGCCTCGGTGAGCTCGGAGTCGCCGACCTTCCGCCCATCCCCGACACCTTCGCCGGCGTGCGGCACGCCTTCGGCGTCCAGGAGCGCGCGCGCGTGGCCACCCGGCCCATCGGCGGGGCACCCATCCTCGATCGAGGCGTGTGGTTCCCCCACTCCCGCGACTCGCTGGCCCGCATGCTCCGCGACGCCGGGCGCAAGGGCTGCCGCGTGAGCTGCGCCGGCTCGTGGCGGAGCTTCAGCGACGTGAACCGCCCGCGCATTCCCCCGCGGCCGGGCGACCTGATCTTCGGCACCAGCTTCCTCAACCGCTCGCTCGCGACGTCGGGTCAGCAGTACCGCTGCGAAGCGGGACGCGCGGTGTGGCAGATCACGCGCGACCTGCACGAGCGGGACCAGGCGCTCATCAACATGGGCGGCGGCGACTTCCAGACCCTCGGAGGGGCGGTGTCCACGGGCACGCACGGCTCGGGACGGACCCTCGGGGACCTCGCGAGCTTCGTGCGGGAGGTCGAGGTGTGCACCCTCGATGCGAACAAGGAGCCGGTGTTCCGCACCCTGCGCGGCGACGAGCTGCGCGCGGCGGGCGTGGCGCTCGGCGCTCTCGGGGTGGTGTACAGCGCGGAGTTCGCCGTACGCGAGCGCTACCACCTGCTCGAGAAGCGCCTGCTCATGCCATGGACCGAGGCGAAGGCGGTGATCGCGAACCACCTCGCGGGCGGCGACGACTGGCGTCACCTCGAGGTGCTCGTGATCCCCTACCGCGTGTTCCTCAAGAACCTCCGCGGCAAGCTCTACAAGCGCAACCTCGCCAAGTACCAGCGCGCCGGCGACATCCCACGGGAAGGCACGCTGTCGGTGGTCACCCTGCGCAAGGAGGTCCCGGCGGACACGCCGTCCTCGGTGCGTCAGCGGCCCCTGTCCATGCGGCTCGCGCGGAAGGGCTTCGGGCGGTGGATCGCCTATCAGGGCCTGCAGCGCATGGTCACCGGCCCGCAGCGCATCCCCGATCTGCTCAAGTCATCGATGGCCGGGCAGTGGGTCGACGGCTTCGTCGGTCGCTGGGACGAGGTACTCAAGCTCGGGCTGCTCATCGACGCGAGCGGCGCGGAGTTCTCGGTCCCCGCCGAGCAGGGCGTGCGCGCCGCCGAGATCATCCTCGCCGCAGCCCGCGATCGGCTTCGCGGCGGCATCCCGCGCGCGCACGACGAGCAGGTCGCCTTCTGGAAGACCCGCCCGATGCACACCTCGCCCTTCGCCCTGCGGTTCGTGAAGGCCGGCGACGCGTGGCTGTCGATGGCGCACGGGCGCGACAGCTGCATGATCGAGATGCCGATGCTGCGCAATCCCGCCGCCGAGGACTCGCCGACGGACTCGAAGCGGAGCGAGCTGTATCGCGCGTACCGCACCGGCCGTTCGGCGCTGGTGGACGACGTGTATGGCAAGCTCGACGCGCACCTCGAGGGTGTGCGCCCGCACTGGGGCTTGACCACGCCAAGGCACGCCCGCGGCGAGGCGTGGGCCCGCGAGAACTACGCGCAGTGGGACGCGTGGATGGACGTGTACCGGCAGTACAACCTGCACGGCACGTTCAACTCCGCGTTCACCGACCGCATGGGCATCAGCGTCGGACCGTGATCAGGCCGGGTAGCGGCGCAGCACCGCGTCGATCGCCTCGGTGAGGCCTGCCTCCGCGGGGTGTGCACTGGTATGCAGCAGCTCGTGGACGGTGAGCTCGCCGCCATACACCGCCATCGTCGCGCCGCTGGAGGCTCCCCGCTCGAGGAGCAGGCTCGCCACCGCCGGCGTGCACCGATGCACGGTCTGCCGGCGGATCTGCACGCCGTTGGCAGCCACATAGTGGAGCAAGGTGGCGCGATGGCCGTAGCTGGAGCGCGCCGACGCCAGCTCCGGCAGTGCATCGAGCAGGTCGCGGAGCTTCTCGACCTCTCCACCGACCACCGCATCCGCCGCGCGCTCGAACCAGGGGTCGAGGCGCTGCTCCCCGACCGCGTCGAGGTCGACGAACCAGAGACTGCGGGCGACGAGCTCGCAGGCGTCCGCCTCGTCGCTGGGGTCGAGATCCGGACTCGGGAAGTTGCGACGCACGACGGACGCCCCCGGATGCCCCTGGCGGATGCCCGCGGCGAGCAGCACCGCGCGTCGCGCCACCACCTCGCGGACCGCCACCGCACCGAGGACGGATTCCTCGGTTCCCGCGTAGAGATCCGCCACGTCGGCGACGTCCTGGCAGCGGTACAGGTCCATGAGCCCAGTGTACGCCGACCCGAGAATCTTCGGAACCGCGACGGGGACCCCACGGTCTGCCAGGGACAAGGAGCCCCACCATGACCGTCCCCGCCCGCATCCTCCGCGTCGGCCTCGTCGTCGATGGCACCCTGCGCGATCAGCGCCTCATCCCTCGCGGCGACCGGGTCTCGGTGGGTCCAGAGGGCACGCTGGCCGCTCCCCTCGCCGAGTCCCGAGACCTCTTCGAGTCCCACGGTGGCGTGCCCGTGCTGTGCATCACCGCGGACACCCAGGGCCGCATCTCCGGCGGCGAGGGCGCGGTGCGACTCGCCGACCTGCGTCGAGACCCGGCGGTCACCCGCCGCGGCGACACCTGGCTGCTGCCGCTCTCGGAGCGCGACACCGGGCGCGTCGACCTCGGAGAGGGTGTGGTGGTGCTGTTCCAGATGGCGCCGCCGCCACCGACACCCCATGTCCTGGCGCTCCCGCCCTCGGACTTCCGCCCCCGCTGGCTCGAAGACGACGATCCGCTGTTCCTCGGGGGGCTGGGCTCGTGGGCCGCACTCGCGGGCGTGTTCGCAGTGATTGCCGCCCACTCCACCCCGGCGCCCATGGACCTCGACACCCTGCCCGAAGCGGTGCGCAAGAAGGTATTCCTGCCCGAGCAGGTGGTCGCGGTGGTCGAGCCGCCGCCCGAGCCCGAGGCGCCGAAGCCCGAGCCGAAGCCCGAGCCCGAGGCGGTCGCGGAGGTGGTCGAGCCCGAGCCGGAGCCCGCCGATGCCCGGACCGAGGC
The DNA here is from genome assembly GCA_006226595.1 of Deltaproteobacteria bacterium. Classification (GTDB taxonomy): domain Bacteria; phylum Myxococcota_A; class UBA796; order UBA796; genus M1803. The sequence goes on along the minus strand of SBGP01000087.1, from coordinate 44,823 downwards.
GATGCGGGCCGAGCGCATCAAGGAGCGCGTGGTCGAGCAGAGCGCCACCATCGCGTTCATCCGGGGACGTCACGAGGGCGGCAAGTCCCCGTTCGATGGCGCCGACGACGCCCTGGCCGAGATCGACGCACTCACCGACGACCTCGACGACAAGCCGATCGGCACCGGCTCGGACCGCGGACCGCGCGATGGGACCGGGACCACCGACGACGAGGACATCGAGGTGACCACGGCCTCCACCGGCAACACCACTGTGGGCCCCACCGACACGCCGACCTTCACCCTCACCCTCCCCCCGCCGGATGCCCCGCCGTCGACCGACACCGCGGCGATCCGCGCCGCCATCGACCGGCAGCAGGGCGCGCTGACGTACTGCTTCACGCAGGCCGCGCGCACCGCTCCCGATCTCTCCGGACGCGTCGTCGTCGAGCTGGCCGTCGCCGACGGGCGCCCCGACGGTGTCGCGGTGATCGTGAACACGACCGGTCACGAGGACTTCGGGCAGTGCATCCGCGACAAGATCCGCCGCTGGAGCTTCCACGGCGCGGACACCGACGGCGACTTCATCGAAGTGCCCTTCGTGTTCTCGCCGAAGTAGGACCGGCTACTGGGCCGAGCGCCCGAACACGGCGGTCCAGTCGGGGTTTCCGCCGAGAGCGCTCTGGAACGCCGACGCGAGCTTGGCGATCTTGTCGCCGTTCTCGGCGGTGTCGCCGTTGATCACGCTGCGAGCGTTCTTGAAGTCGGTCTGCTCGTCGTTGACGTAGTCGGGCAGCGCACGACCGGTGTAGTCGCCGTCCATCGTGCCCATGACCATCACCTTGGCCGCGAGATCGGAGTTCTCGTTGACGTGGGTCGGGTTCGCGGCGAGGTCGATGGGCTGGTCCTGGCCCCACACCACGCCGTCCTGGGTGTAGGTGAAGCCCTCGGCACGGAGCTTGTTGGTCATCTTCTCGTAGTTGGTGCGACCGGTGAGCTGCACGAAGCCGCGTCCCTTGAAGTTCGCCGCGTCCCAGGTGCCATGCCGGTTGCCGAGCTTGTGACCGTAGGCATCGTCCCAGTACTGCATCTCGATCAGGCTGCCGTTGGGCGCCTTGCTCTTGCCGCCGGTGACGTGGTTGTCGGCGGTGTACGAGCCGTTCTGGGCCCGCGAGTAGGTGTTGCGGTCCTCGACCAGCGGCTCGCTGCGGCGGTACTTGGTCGCCCCGAAGGCAGACTCGTGGAGCGCGGTCGCGAGGATGTACGCCACCTGCGCCGCGTTCTCGATGCGGTCGGCGGCACACTGCTCGAGCACGTCCCGCACGTTGTCCGGCACGAGCTCGGTCGTCTTCATGCCCTTGGTGTGGCGGTTGGCCACCGCGGTGACCCGCATGGACACGGCCTCGAGCACGTTGGCGTCGATCTCGCCGTGACGTGCGGCGAGTGCCAGCGTGCTGTCCGACCCGGCGGGCTCGGTGCCCTTCAGGGCATCCTGCGCAGCCGAGTTGCTGTGCGCGGCGGACAGGTTGTCCGGCCGGGGAACGGGGCGTACCGAGGTCAGAGGAGCCGCGGAACGACGGGAACGATCAGGCATGGGTCACCGGGGAGGAGGTCCGGGTTCCATGACACTATACACGGAACTCCTGGGGGCGCGCGGCGGCCACTTCACCCCTCCGAGGAATGGTGCGTTTCCGCGGTTCGCATCAATCCGACGAGCATGAGTACGGCGCCGCCTCCGCCAAACCACGCGAGGCTCGCGACGAGAGCGAGCACGGCTGGAACCGTGCCGAGCACCGCACCGCCGACGATCCCGGCGATGCCCAGGAGCAGGCCGGCCAGGTACAGCGACACGCCGAAGGCCTCGCCCTCGGGCACCGTGTCGCCCGCGACGATGTTGGCGACGAGCACGCAGATCAGCATCACCCCGCTCGCCGTGGGCCCGAGCTCGCGGGAGAACAGGTAGCTCGCCCCGACCCCAGCCACGCCACCGACCACCAGCAGGATGAGCGCGAACAGCGCACGACGGCGCTCGCGACGCGCACCGCGCAGGTGCCACAGCGCCAGGCCGATCGCGGTGAGCACGGTGCCGAGCACCATCGGCAGCAACAGCACGAGGGGCCCGAACAGGGCGACGGGATCGAGTCCGCTCACGACAGGGCTTCCTCGGCGTCGACCCGCGGAAGGCGCGTCGCGCCCACCACCAGCAACAGTGCCCCGCCCGTGGCGGCCCACACGGTCCACGCTCCGACCGAGGCGAGGAACGCGTAGCCGACCACGGACGTCGGCACCGCCTGCATCAGCGCGCCGAGACCGAGCAACGGCACGAGCAGGCCGAACACGCCGCCGAGGTACCAGCCGACCGCGGGTACCCGGCCCATCGCGTCGACCGGAGTCGAGGCCGCGGCCAGCGCGCTCCCGACGAGCAGCAAGGCCAGCGACCCGACGGCGAGCAACCCGACGACGCCGCCATGCACGTCGGGCACGAGTGCCACGCCGAGCGCGAGCAGCGCCGGGCCGACGGCATAGCAGCCCACCGAGACCAGGGCGCCGAGGAAGGGACGAGCTCGCGCGTGCAGCAGAAACGCCCCCGCACTCGACGCGATCACGCCGATGACGGGCACCACGCCCACCAGAAGAGCCACGAGCGCGCCGACGATGGTCCACGGGGTGATCCCCAGCTGGCCTCCACGAAGCTTTCGTACCGCCGCGAAGCGCGCAGTTCCACCTGCATGCGCTCCTCCGCCGCGCTACAGTGACTGACACGTCAGTCAGTCACGGAGATGCTGCCCATGGACGACCTGAACGCGCCCTTCGACGACCTCTCTCCCGAGGAGCAGGCCGAGCTCGACGCCGAGCTGTCCGCCTTCGCCGCGGACGAGGCCAAGAAGCTGGGCCTGAACCGTGAGCAGTACGTCGAGAACGTGCAGCAGCAGTTCTGGGCCGATCAGCGCGAGCACACCACCCTGCTCGTGTCGGGCCTGTCGCTCGCCCACGACTACCTCGTCATGCACGCGCTTCGGGGCATCGGGTACAAGGTCGAGACCCTCGACGTGCCCGACCAGGAGTCGCTGCAGTTCGGCAAGGAGTTCGGCAACCGCGGCCAGTGCTCCCCGACCTACTTCACCGTCGGCAACCTGGTGAAGCACCTGGTCAAGCTGCGCGACGAGCAGGGCGTCCCCACCCAGGACATCATCGACAACTACCTGTTCGTCACCGCGGGCGGCTGCGGCCCGTGCCGCTTCGGCATGTACGTGACCGAGTACCGCAAGGCCTTGCGCGACGCCGGCTTCGACGGCTTCCGCGTGCTCACGTTCCAGATGGCCGGCGGCATCCAGCAGGCCACCGGCAAGGAGCTCGGGCTCAAGATCGACCCGAACTTCGCGTGGCACGTCGTGCGCTCGCTGATCGCGGGGGATGTCGTGAACATCCAGGGCTACCGCATGCGCCCCTACGAGGTGGTGCCCGGCTCGACGAACGCCGCCCTCGAGGACTGCAAGAAGATCCTCGCCGAGTCCTTCGCGAAGAAGAAGAGCATCGTCCGCGCCATGATCCGCTGCCGCCGCCGCCTGGCCCAGGTCGAGATCGACCGCACGGTGCCCAAGCCCGTCGTCAGCCTGATCGGCGAGTTCTGGGCGATGACCACCGAGGGCGACGGCAACTACCACATGCAGCAGTTCCTCGAGCGCGAAGGCGCCGAGGTCGACATCCAGGGCATCACGAACTGGCTGCTGTTCATGATCTGGGAAGCCGGTCACGACACGAAGAAGCGCATGGTGCTCAAGCGCGACGATGCGGCCCGCAAGGGCCTCGAAGGCAAGGACGGCCGCAAGAAGCTGATCCAGCTGCGCGCCGGCTACTACGCCGTCCGCGGCATCTTCCAGCTGTACGCCAACGCGCTGGGCCTGCACCGCTACCACCTGCCCGACATGGACCACATCGCCGAGCTCGCCGGCCAGCACTACGACAACGACGTGCGCGGCGGCGAGGGCCACATGGAGGTCGGCAAGCTCATCCACTTCGTGGAGGACAAGGTCAACCACATGACGGTGAGCGTGAAGCCCTTCGGCTGCATGCCGAGCAGCGGCGTGTCCGACGGGGTGCAGAGCCTGGTCACCGCCAAGTGGCCCGAGGCCATCTTCGTGCCGATCGAGACGACCGGCGACCAGGAGGTCAACGCCCACAGCCGCGTGCAGATGATGCTGTTCAAGGCCCGGCAGAAGGCGCAGAAGGAGTTCGAGCAGGCGCTGTCCGAGCAAGGCCTCACCGAGGACAGCTTCCGCGCGCGTCTCGCGAAGAAGCGCCGGTTCAAGAGCCCGTTCTGGCGCCCGGCCCACAAGGCAGCCGGCATCGCGGCGAATCTGGTGTACGCGGTCTAGCCGCTAGTCCTCGCGACTGAACGAGAATACGGCCGACGGCTTGGCAATCGCCAGGTAGTCGGCCGTCGCCATCTGTGCCGAGCGCGTGTGGCTCGCCGCGGAGAACGCGATGACGTCCCGATCCGCGGTGGCCTGGTCCACGTAGAGGGCGAGCTCGAACAGCGGCCGGCCGAAGGGTGGCACACACCCGGGAACGAGCCCGGTGAGCGCGTGGAGCTCTTCACGCGTCGCGAAGCGCAGCTTGCCGCCGAAGCGGCCGCGAATCGCCTTGCTGTCGATCCGCCGAGCCCCGGAGAGCACGAACAGCGCGAAGCCGTCCGGCAGCTTGAACACGAGGGACTTGCCGCCCATGTCCACCGGCGTGCCGCGTGCCTCTGCGACCGAGTCCGCGGTGTCGGCGTAGGCGTGGTCCATCCAGCGAACCGGCCGTCCGCTGGCTTCGAGGAGCTCTGCGAGTCGTTGGGCTGCGTGCATGCGGCTCCATAGAGGCCCTCGGCGCAGATGGCAAGGCACCGGGCAGGCCGCGCGCGGGCTCGATATACGGGCGCCATGCGTCCCCTGCTGCTCCTGCTCGTCGCCTGTGCCGGGACCGAGGTCGACTCCGAGACCGACACGGGGGACCCGGTCGTCGTCGACCCGTGCACGGAAACTCCCGAGCTCGCCGAGTGGACCCGGGCGCTCGTCGACGTCGACGGCCAGACGCTCCACGACTTTCGCGCGGGTGTGAACGACCCGCTCCTGCACGCGTTCGCTGGCACCCTCGTCGCGTACGACGCGACCTGCCCCGCAGCCTTCGCCATCGAGGAGACCGGTGGAAGCGTGCTCTCCGTGGAGCTGTGCGTCGACGAAGGCCCCCAGCTCGACGCCCTTCCGGCGGATGGTCGCGAGGTGAGCGGCTGGCTCGAGGTGCTCGGCAGCCAGCGCGGCGAGTTCCGTCTCGTTCTCGCCGACGACCAGGGCCCCCTGCTCCTGCATCGCGTCGACGGCAGCGAAGAAGCCGCGGCCGAGCCGTGGCGGGTGACCTCCGGCGACGACCTGCTGGTGTGCAGCGACGGCGAGGCCTTCCAGTCGCTGGTGTTCGCGGACGCACAGGCGAGCACCGTGGTCGACAGTGGAAGCGAGGCCGAGGTCGAGGCCGGCGGATTCGCATGGAGCTTGCGTACGCACATTGCCGCCCGCGGCCCACGGCACCTCTTTGACTGGGCAGGCGCGATCTACACGATCCAACGGCGGTGAAACGCCGGCGGCACCGTTTGTTCACGTTTGTCAAAGGGGCGACGAGTCCTTGCGAATCGACCCCATGGCGGGCAAATGGGGCCCTTCCCGGAGTCTCCATGCGCGCGCTCGTTCTCGTCGGTCCCCTGCTCCTCGCTGCCTGTACCGAGGGTGAGCCCATCGGACTCTCCGTGCTCGGCAACGGAAGCCACACCCCCGATGCGGTCACCCTGACGGTCCTCGCCACCGACGCCGACGGCCTGAACGCCCCCACGGACGTCGCCGTGAACCCGCGCAACCCGTCGCAGCTGTGGGTCACGAACATGGCCGACAACTCCATCGTGCGAGTCACCGACGGCGTCGCCGAGCACTTCTACTCCATGGGCTCGGACCACTTCCTCGCGAGCCCCTCGTCCCTGGCGTTCTCGGACTTCGGGAACTTCGCCACGGCCCAGGACACGGACGAAGTCACCCAGAGCATGACCCCTGCGGACTTCATGGGCCCGACGCTGTGGGACGACAGCGACATGTTCGACGCCGGGCATTCCGGGCACCTCGACATGCTGCACAACTCGCCGAACGGCGGCGGCATCGCGTGGGAGAGCGCCAACGTGTACTGGGTCGTCGACGGCGCGAACGAGAGCCTGACCCGCTACGACTTCGGACTCGACCACGGCTACGGCGGCTCGGACCACAGCGACGGCATCATCCACCGCTACGCCGAGGGCCTGATTCACCACGACAAGGGCACCCCGAACCACGTCGACATGCTCGACGGCGTGCTCTATGTCGCCAACGGCGCCGCGATCAGCCGCTTCGACCCGAACACCGCGACCCGCAGCGGCAGCATCGGCCCGAACTACGACGGCGCCGAGATGGCCGGCTTCGCGGGCGGCAACACCGAGACCTTCGCGCACGGCGCGCTCGACCCCGTCCTCGACGAGGACGGCGTACCCACGGTCGACAGCCTCGCGCTGACGCAGCCCAGCGGTCTCGAGATCCACGACGGCCTGATGTGGGTCACCGACCGGGCCACGGGCATCGTCTTCGCGCTGACCCTCGACGGCGAGCTCGTCGACTGGCTGCCGACCGGCCGCCCCGACGCCCTCGGCGGCCTCGACATCGACCCGGTCACCGGCGATGTCTACGTCGTCGACCAGGTCGCGCACGAGCTGATTCGCATCGCCGCGCAGTAGCGTTCGTTCACGGCTGCGGAACCGCATGCGACGCAGGCCGCAGCCGTCGCGTTGTTGACAATCGGGCAACGGTCGGGCAGGTTGCGAGCCTTCAGGAGTTCGCCATGCTTCCCCGTTCCACCCTGCTCTTCCTCCTCTCGGGCTGCGTGACCGGAGCCACCGTCGAGGCCGAGGACGACGCGGTCGTCGAGACCGACACCGACACCGACGCAGACAGCGACACCGACGCAGACAGCGACGTCGACGCAGATACCGATGCCGACGCCGACACGGATGCCGACGCGGATACGGACGCCGACGCGGACACCGACGCGGACGCGGACACCGACGCGGACGCTGACACCGACGCGGACACCGACACCGATACCGACACGGACACCGACCCGCTGTACGTGTACGTCGGAGACGTGATCTTCGAGGCCCAGTTCAACACCGTGTGCACCGGCGAGATGACCCACTGGGTGTATGGCGACGGGACCATGCTCGGCGACGGCCTGTGCGCCGGCGAGTTCTTTGGCGAGTGGCCGATCACCTTCGTCGGACAGATGGGCAGCGCGACCATCACCGGGGAGGTCACCGTCGACGACGGCCGCAACGGCATGCGTACACACACGGTCACGGGCAGCGCTGGCCAGGGCGACTTCACCTACACCTGGGATGGTCGCGTCGGCGGGCAGTTCACCGGGCAGGACTACCGGGGCACCGCGAGCGGCACGCTCCAGTAGATCGCGCTACACACGCGCGATGCGACGCGTTCTCCCCCCCGACGAGCGACGAGCCGAGCTCCTCACCGCCTCCCGCGCGGTGTTTGCCGAGCTCGGGTACCACCAGACCGGCATCTCCGACATCGTCGACCGGGTTGGCTGCAGCCGCGGCACCTTCTACAACTACTTCGACAGCAAGCGCGAAGTGTTCGCGGCGGTGCTCGAGACGATGATGGGCGAAGTGACCGGCGTCATCGAGCCGATCGACGTGACCCGCGACATCCCGAGCCAGGTGCGCGACAACGTCGAGCGCATCGTGCGCGGGATCATGGCCGAGGACGTGCTTCGCGTGCTGTTCTCGGAGGCCGCGGGCATCGACGCCGAGGGCGACGAGCTGCTGCGCGAGTTCTACAGCGGCGCCACGGAGCGCATCGAGACCGCGCTGCGCACGGGCCAGCAGCTGGGCGTCGTTCGCGACGGCGACACGCGCCTGCTCGCGTGGTGCCTGCTCGGTCTGCTCAAGGAGCCCGTGTTCCAGGCTCGGCTGTACGGCGAAGACGTGGCGGTCTCGGCCCTCGTCGGCGAGCTGCTCGCGCTGATCAGCAGCGGACTGCTCCGCGGCTGACGGTCAGAACAGGCCGAGGTCCCGGTGCAGGCGCGCCAGGGCCAGCGCCGCGATGATCGCGATGCCGAGCACCTGGCGTGCAGTGATGATCTGGGTGGGTGTCAGGCTCATGCACGCAGCATGGCGCGGACACCCCGGGTCGTCGCTTACGAACGCTGTCGATCAGCGCTCGTCGCGCTTGCGCTCGCCGAAGGCGTAGCTGGCCTGGAGGCCGACGATCCAGCCACTCGACGTGTAGGTGCCGTTGCCGACGATCTGCGTGTTGTCCGGGTCGAGCGCGTTCTGCAGCGCAATGGCGGAGTCGGTGACGTCGACCTCGTTGAGGAAGATGCCCGCGCCCGCGAGGTCGATGCGCAGCGCCTCGTCCTTGATGTAGAAGCTGCCGCCGCCACCGACCTGGATCTTGTCGGCATCGACCAGGCTCACGGTGATGTGCGCGGGGTCGACGGCCGCGGGCTCGTAGAAGCCGCCGGCCCGAACCTCGAGGGCGTCACTGATGCGGTACTGGCCGCCAAGACGCAGCGAGAAGGTGTCCTTGAGTTCCTGGGGGATCACGAACTGCCGGTCCACCCTGGTCTCCCCGACGAGCGGCGCATCGATGGTGATGTCCACGTCATCGACGACCAGGTCGTCCATCGAGGACCAATCCTGGTACACGAAGGCGACCTCGATCTCGAGCTCCTCGACCGGGCGCACGGCGACACCGGCACGAATGACCGCGGGCAGCTTGATCGCGAGGGTGATGCCGTCGTCGGACTGACAGCCCGGGTCGGTCTCGGCGCGGTTCGGGTCCATCTCGCAGCGGCCGTCCTGGTAGGTGCCGAGGTCGAGGGTGTTGCCGGTGAAGTCGATGCCGACGCTGCCGTCCGCGTTGTACCTGGAGCCCGGCGTGAACGACAGGCCGATGGTGACCTGGTCCACGGGCTCGATGAGCACGCCCACGTCGAAGCCGGGGGTGAAGAAGTCACCCGCGTTGAGCTGGATGCCCACGTCGTTGTCCGGATCGGCGCGGCCGAAGGTGGTCAGGTCGAGGGTCTGCTCGACCCAGAACATCTGCACATTGAGGCCGACACCGATGGTCAGGAAGGGATGCGGACGCCACGCCAGGCTCGGCCCGAACGCGAACTGGTAGATCTCGGAGTCCTTGACCGCATAGCGCTGGGCGCCTTCGTGGTCGTAGGCGTAGGACGGCGCAAAGGGCGAGTGCATACCGAAGGCAAAGCCGAAGTCCTCGCCAATCGGCATGGCGAAGCCGATCTGCGGCACGCTGAACGGCGCGGCCTGGTTGATCACCGGGTCGCACTCGATCAATTCGCCGTTCTCGTCCGCGCAGCTCTCGGCCGGGCGGTTGTCCTCATCGCGCGCCTCGAAGCGCACCGACTGGTTCACGCCCGCCCAGCCGAGGTTCACGGTCGGCCGCTCGACGCGAATCAGACCCGCCGGGTTGTAGCGCTGGGCGAACTGGTTGTCGGCACCCGCAACCCACGCACCGCCGCGGGACAGGGCGACGATGCCGGAGTCGGAGAAGAAGTAGCCACCGGCGGAGGCGGTGGTCGGAAGCAGCAGCGCGAGGGCGAGCAGGCGGGGCATGAGGGCTCCGAGGTTGATGGCGCAGACTAGCAGGCGCGAGGCCGATCAGCGGTGCGTGAAGCAGCTCTTTGCACAGTGCTCGCGCGCCGCCGGTGTACCCTGGCGGGCCATGCTCCTCGACCCCCGAAACGGCCAAGCCTACGACCTGCCACCGACCGCTCGGCCCCGCCGGATGTACGTGGTCGCGTCCACGCCGCGAACGGGCTCGACCCTGCTGTGTCGGTCGCTCTGGGACACAGGCCTCGCCGGCGCGCCCAAGGAGTACTTGAATCCGATGCAGCTACGCGACTGGGAAGTCCGCCTCGGCTCGTGGACCAGCGTGGTGCGACACCGCATGCTGAGCGGCGCGGGGCTCGCGCTGATCGGTCGCCTCGGCTGGGACGAGGAGCGTCTCGACGAGCACCTCGCGCGGGTCATGGACCGGCGAACGGGCGCCGACGGCTGGTTCGGCATGAAGCTGCACGCGCATCACCACCGCCAGTGGTTCGCCGCGCATGGCCTCGAAGAGCGGCACGGACCGGTGCGGTGGATCCGCATCCACCGCGAGGACCGCCTGGCTCAGGCCATCTCGTGGGAGCGTGCCCTGCAGACCGGTCGCTGGGCCTCCCATCAGGACGCGACGCGCGTCGCACCGCGCTACTCGCGGGCAGCCATCAACCGTCGCCTCGTCGCCATCGACCGGGACGAGCGATGGTGGGACGACCACCTCGACGGCCGGGAGGTGCTCGCGTTCTCGTACGAGCGCCTCGTTCGCAACCGCGCGGTGTGCGTGCGCGAGGCCCTTCGCTGGCTCGGCATCGAGGGTGCTTCCGGTGTGGGCCTACGCGAAGCGGCCCTCGAGAGGCAAGCGGACGCGGTGAGTGTCGAGTGGGCGCGCCGCTACCACGCGGGCGAGTAGCTACTCGTCGTCTTCGGGGAGCGCGAACGCCCGGGCGCCGATGCGCACCCAGGTCCGCCCCTGCGCCTTCACCGGGTTCTCGACGAGCGTGACCTCGGTTCCACCGGGAAGGAAGCACGCCGGCTCGCCGAGCTCGTCGCCCTCGTCGGGCACGCTGCCGTACACGTCCACGCGGCGCGGCAGTCGCCACACATCGCCGTCGTCGTAGCGGAAGAAGCCGGACGCGCGCGCATAGCCGAGGCTGCCGACCCAGCCTGGGCTGCACGCCTGCGCCTCCCCGCCACCGAGGCCGCGCAGCCCCAGGCACAGGAGCATGGACACGAGCACGAACGCGCCACCGCCGAGCACGCCGGCGCCGAGGCCGCCGAGCGCGATGAGCCGGCCCGTACCCGCGGGCTTGGCGAGCTCCTCCAGCGGGGGCGAGTCGGTCGTGAGCTGAGCGTGCGAGCCCGCGAGCGAGGCGAGCACCGCGTCACAGCTCTCCAGTCGGTTCGCCGGGTCCGGCTCGAGGCAGGCCTTGATCGTATCGACCACCCACGGCTCCAGCCCAGGCACCCGGAGCGCTGGATCCGGATAGTCCGCGGTCTTGGCGCGCTCCCAGGTCTCGACCAGGGTGCCCTGGCCGAGGGCGACCTCGCCGGTCATGAGCTCGTAGAGGATGGCGCCGAGGGCCCAGATGTCGGCGCGGTGGTCCACCGTGGACGCATCCTTCATCTGCTCGGGAGCCATGTACGCGGGCGTGCCCATCGCGGTTCCCGAGCGCGTGTGGCCGGCCTGCTCACCTTCGGCGATGACCTTGGCGATGCCGAAGTCAGTGACCTTCGCACGCGGTCCATCGGCGCGCGTCTGGACGAGCACGTTGCCCGGCTTGAGGTCCCGGTGGACGAGCCCCATGGCGTGAGCGGCGGACACCGCACCCACGACCTGCCCGAAGAGCGCGAGACGAGACGCCCGAGGCGGGTTCGTGCGCAGCCACTCGTCGAGGGTCGGACCCTCCACGAACTCCATGATCAGACCGGGCGCGCCGTCGACGTCGACGACATCGGTGACGGTCACCGCGCAGTCATGCTCCAGCGCCGCCTGCATGCGGCCTTCCTGGAGCAAGCGCTCGCGAAGTCCGGGACGGTCCAGCGTGAGCACCTTGAGTGCGTGCCGAGAGTCCAGCGTCGTGTGGCGGACCAGGTACACCGCGGCCATGCCCCCTTCGCCAAGCGGGCGGAGCACTTCGTAGCGGTCGATGATCTGGCCTTCCGTCAGCGGCACCCGGGCATTGTACGGCGGCGGTCACTGTTTGACCGCCGACTGAGATACTGCCCAGGCATGACCCGCAAGATCATCCACGTGGACATGGATGCGTTCTACGCGTCCGTGGAGCAGCGCGACGACCCCGCGCTGCGCGGGCGCCCCGTGGTTGTCGGCGGAACACCTGACGGACGCGGGGTCGTGGCCGCCGCCAGCTACGAGGCGCGCGCCTTCGGCGTCCGCAGCGCGATGAGCGCGTCAAAGGCCCGCAAGCTGTGCCCTGACGCGGTGTTCCTCCGCGGCGACTTCGGCAAGTACCGGCGCGTCTCGCGGCAGGTCTTCGCCATCTTCCACGACACCACCGAGCTCGTCGAGGGCTTGTCACTCGACGAGGCGTACCTCGACGTCACCGAGAACAAGCTGGGCATGGACCGGGCGAGCGAGATCGCGAAGCTCGTGCGCGCTCGCATCAAGGACGAGCTGTCGCTCACCGCCTCCGCGGGGGTCGCGCCGCTGAAGTTCGTCGCCAAGATCGCCAGCGACTACCGCAAGCCCGACGGGCTCACCGTGGTCCCGCCGGACCGGGTGCTCGAGTTCATCCATCCCCTGCCCATCGAGAAGCTGTGGGGCGTCGGGCCCGCCACCGCCGAGCGTCTGCATCGCGCGGGCATCCGCCTCGTCCACGACCTCGCGGTGCTCGACGCCGGGCAGGTTCGCGCGCGACTCGGCGACCGCGGCCTGCACCTGTGGCGCATGTCCCGGGGTGAGGACCCGCGGCGGGTGCGTCGCCGTGAAGGCCGCAAGTCACGGGGTGCGGAGCGCACGTTCTCCGAAGACATCGACGACGTCGAGCTGCTCGGAAAGCGTCTGCGCGAGCTCGCCGAGGGCATCTGCGACGACATGAGCGCGCGGGGAGAACGGGCCCGGACCGTGGTGCTCAAGCTTCGCTACGCCGACTTCACCACCATCACCCGCTCCCGCACCCTCCCCCGCCCGACCAACGACGGACGCGAGGTCGCCCAGGTCGCCCAGGCCCTGCTCGCCGACACGGACGCCGGGCTGCGGGCGGTGCGGTTGATCGGCGTGAGCATGAGCGGGTTCGGCGGCGACGAGACTGCGCACCCGCTGCAGCTGCGCCTGCCCTTCGAGCCCTGAGACACGAAGGCCCCGCTCCGAGGAGCGAGGCCTTGCGTCGTTCAGCGACCGACTAGCGGCACTGCTGCTGCTGCGTGTTGTAGCGCTCGTCACAGGTGTAGCACTGCGTGCAGGAGAGGTAGGTGCCGGTGATCAGACACGCCGCCATGCAGATGGCGTCGTAGCTGTTGGAGCAGTCCGGCACGTAGGTGCCGCTGCCACCACACGCGGGCTCGCTGCTCGACCAACCGGCGCTGTTCGTCTCGCACGTGAACGGCGCGAACTCGGCGTAGCACGGGCTGCTGCGGCCGTTGTACCGCTTCTCCTGCGCGTTGTCGCAGTTGTAGTCGAAGCTGCCGTCGCCGCGGTGCGAGGCGAACCAACCCGTCTGGTTCGGGCGAGCGTTCGCGTTCTGGTCGTAGCAGTCGTTGGTGTTCGTGCCCGTGTAGGGGGCCGAACCGCCGCTGCACCAGCACTGGCTGTTGCTGCCCGGCAGGCCGTAGCCGTCGCCGTCCTGGTCGTAGTAGTAGTTCGTACAACCGGTGGCGTTCTGGTTGTTGGACAGGCCATCGCAGTTGTCGTCGTACGCGGTGGCACAGTTCTCGGTCGCCGCCGGGCTGATCTCGGTGTTGCCGTCGTCGCAGTCCGGCTGGGTGCCGTTCGCGTTGACGCAGTTTCCGCTCTCGCAGAAGCCGTCACCGTCGTCGTCGTACACGCTGGTGTTCTCGTCGACGACACCGTCGCAGTCGTCATCGACACCGTTCACGCGCTCGTTCACGGTCGGGTCGGGGTAGCGCGAGGCATCGCCGTCATCGCAGTCCGGGATGGACGGCGTACCCGAGGTGTTGGTGCACGGCGGGGACTCGCAGTAGCCGTCGCCATCGTCGTCGTAGCAGTCGGTACCCTGGTCGATGGCCGTGGTGCCGATGCAGTCGTTGTCGAGACCGTCGCAGATCTCGTCCGCACCCGGGTAGACGTTGATGTTGCTGTCGTTGCAGTCGCCACCGTTCGGCGAGTAGCCGTCACCGTCCGCGTCGAAGTCGAGCGGGTCGACCACGCGGATGGCGAGGTTGGCGCGGGCAGTGTTGCCGTCGGTGTCCTCGACCTGGAAGGTCACGAGGTAGTTGCCCAGCGTGTCCCAGGTGTAGGTGCACTGGGCGTCGCCGTTGCCGTCGGGCACGGCGTAGCAGAGCAGGCCGTTGGAGTCGTCGGAGACGGTGACCACCAGCTGATCCGGCGGGTCCTGCGCGTCGGACACGTTCGCGAGCATGATGAACGGCAGGCTCTGCGGGGCATCCGAGCTTCCGCCGGTGGGCACGATCACGCGAATGCTGGGAAGCTCCGGGATCTCCTCGATGGTGATCGTGATGTTGTCGGAGCCGTCGAGACCGTCGCCATCGATGGCCTGCAGCTCGATGACGTGCACGCCTGCCGACAGGTTGGCGGTGACCAGCTCGACATTGCCCTCGGCATCCGGCACGTCCAGCGTCGGGAGCTCGCCGTCCACGGAGGAAGCCCAGCGGTAGGACAGGTCTTCGATCGGCCGGTCGTCCTGGATCACACCCGTGAAGGTGATCGTCTCGGCCTCTTCGAACACGGCATCGGTGATCGGAGAGGTGATGGACACGCTCGGCGCCACGTTCTGGATACGGATGCTCTGATCACCCGTACACGCGGCGAGCAGCGCGACACCGAGGAGGAGGGGGCTGCGCATGGAGGAGCTCCTTGCAGATCGACACGGCGAAAACGCCGTCATGCTGGAATAGAGAGAAGAAATCACGCACGAGGCGAACCACGCGCGGGTGCACACTACCGCGGCGTCGGGGGTTTCGCGACAGGAATCTGACAATGGAGCACCCTCGACAATGACCGATGGCCTCGAACAGCGCGCTCGCCGTTCGCGACACCGGATCCGCGTGGCGACGCTCGCGGTCGCCGGAATCCTCGCCCTCGCGGGCGCAACACTGTGCGCGGTGGGACCCGGCCGCTGGCGGGGCGAGGTGGCCACGCGCTTCGGCGAGTACCGCCGCGACGACGTGCTCGACGCGTCCACGGAGCGCGAGATCGGGTTGCTGATGACCGTGCATCCCTCTTCCCGAGAGCCCGACCAAGCGATCGTCAGCTTTGAGTATTTCTACCTTGGAGACATGTTTGTCGGGTATCAGCGACTCGACCAGCGAATGCTCCGCGGAAAGTCGCTCGGGGACGAGGTCGACGTCGAATTCAACGCGTCGGATCCGGGGGTCGCGAGGGTCGTCGGGACGCGCCTGGCACCCGACGCGGAGGTCACGCGTCAGTTTGATCGCTGGGTCGACGCCACCCAGCGCACCGCCTGGCTACCTGCCCTGCTCGGAATCGCGCTTCTCGGAGTGGCCGCTCGAAAGCTCCACATGGGCGCGCCCACCCAAAATAGAGCAGGGACAGGGGCGTGACATGCATTGCTTCGATCTTTCGCAGCGTTACGAACTAAAATTCTAGCGTCATGAAGGAGTCTTCCGTGTCCGATCAAGCGATGCGTATGTTGCACGCCCTGCGTGGCGAACTCGATGAAGTGACGCGTCTCATTGCTGGACTCCACGCTCGACTCGCCGAGAACGCCACCAGTCGGCCGCCGGAGGAGAGCGAGCTCCGACTGCTGTGGGACCGCCGCGACGCCCTCGTCGGACGCGTCGGTGCCCTCGTCGCCGAACAGATCCTCGCGGGACACACCGTCACCGTCGCTGGCGCTGCTGAGTCGGCAGCGTCGGCTCCTGCTCCGACTCCCGTTGCTCCGTCCCCGGTCGCCGTCGTCTCGCGTCGCCGGATCGTGCCGGTGAGCTCGGCGCCGGTGCCCGAGACCGAGTCGATGGACCGCACGCGGCTGGCCGAGTTCCTCACCGAGCTCGGTAGCCCCGAGCCCGCGCGCAGCATCGACGGCTTCCTCGAGACCTACGAGCGCCTTCGCTACGCCGCGACGCACTGCAACCGCTGGCTCGACGTCCCGCCCAAGGCCCAGCGCCACCTCGTGGGCGCGGTCGTCGCCTGGCTGCGCGACCTCCAGGACAGCAACGACGACTTCGGGCGGCCCCTGCGCGAGCCGCAGATTGTCGGCCTGATCAGCCGCCTGTCGCACTGGTCCCGCGAGAACCGCCCCGGCTGGGTCAACGGCCTCGCCCGCGGCGCCACGCCGGACGGCGCCTCCTGGCGACAGGACACCCTGTACCACATCGAGGCGCTGCAGGGCCTGCTCACGCCGCCTCGCGCCTCCAGCGTAGACCCGCTCGAGCGGCTTCGGCACGCCCTGCTCACCAGTGCACCGGACTGGGAGGCCCAGCTCGACGCCGCCATCTCGGCGGGCCTGTCGCAGACGGACCCCGCCCTGGTCGAGCTCTTCGTGCACCGCCCCGAACTCCTGGACAACGGCAAGTACTTCGCCCTGCTCGAGCGCATCTTCGAGCGCACCGAGAACGACGAGGGCATGCACCACCTGCACGAGACCATCGACTTCGTGCCCGTGGGCTGGTCGTGGATGGGCTACACGCGCGGCCAGCACGCCCTGCTGCTCGGCGGCGAGCCCTCGGCGACGGTGGCCGGCGCGCTCAAGGAGGCCTTCGAGCTCGCCAAGGTCACGTGGGACCCGGCCGACGCCCGTCGCAAGGGCCCGATCGTGCGCCGCATCGCGAGCGGCGCCGTCGACCTGGTGCTCTTCCTGGCCGACAGCGCGGACGCCTCGCTCGAGGACCCCGTGGACCAGGCGTGCATCGACGCCGACGTGAACATGGTCGTCGTGCCGCACGGCAACGGCATCCGCCAGGTCCGAGGCGCCATCGAGGACGAGCTCGAGCCGTTCAACGACGAGGACCTGCTCCTCGAAGAGCGTCCGCCGGCGTGAGCCTGCTCGTCCCGCGCTTCGTCACCACGGCGGAGCGCCCGACACCCGAGCTGCTCGCGCGCGCCGCTCACATCGCGGAGCGCTGCGGCCTCCCCCTGCGCCGACGCAACGGCAGCATGCGCCGCACCGCCGGCGCCGCTGCTTGCTACGTCGTCGGCAAGCAACGCGAAGCCTTGTGGAGTCCCACCGCGAGCATCTTCGTCCACGAGGGCATGACGCTCGCACGGGCCGCTGACGGCCTCGACCACCCGCTGGTCCGCGCCGTGGCGCCACAGGGACGTGCCTCGCGCATCGCCGACGGCACCCTCGGCCTCGCGCAAGACGCCCTGCACCTCGCCATGGCCCTCGACGCGGAGGTGCTCGCCGCCGAGCTCTCCCCCGTGGTGTTCAGCCTGTGCGAGGAGGGTCTGCCACGGCTTGCCCACGACAGTCCCGTCGCCGAAGCCGCCGCCCGCATCACCCCCCGCCTCGGCGACAGCGCGACCGTGTTCGCCGGCGAGCCGGACGATAGCTTCGACGCCGTCCTGGTCTCACCGATGTTCACCCAGCCGGACCGCGCTCCGGTCGGCTACGAGGCGTTTCGCGGCGCCGCTGTCCACGAGCCACTCGGCGAAGCCACCGTCGCCGAGGCGCTACGCATCGCACCGCGTCTCGTGATCAAAGCGCGCGCGGGCGAGCCCGTGCCGCCTTCCCTCGAGGGTCGCAGGCGTCAGGTGCTTCGCGGGCGCGCGCTGGAGTACTGGGTGGTCGAGCGCGAAGGCGCCTGACCCACCGACTACTTGCTCTTCGCGGCCTCGTCCGTATCCACGGACTCAGCGTGCGGCTTCTCCTCCTGCGGCTTCGGCGTCAGGGGACGACGACGACGACGAGGGGGAGCAGTGAACACGCGAGTGGGCGACGGCGGAGCAGTAGGCACGGAGCACTCCTAGCTAAGATCCGAATTTTGAAGGCGGGTCACCCCTTCACGCAACAAACCCACCGAGAGTGACGCTCCCAACGTCACAATCAGAGAGCTCGCCGCAACCGCACGCTGCACCCTCGCGGGGCGCGCGCGCGAAAACGGACCTTCAACCCCCATAATGCGTGAAGCCGAATGAGCGCCCATTCACTGAACGCTTCGCGACGGCATCACACCTCGAGGAGGATGCGCTCGGGTGCCTCGACGCACTCGCGGATGGTCTTGAGGAAGCCGACTGCCTCTCGACCGTCGATGATGCGGTGGTCGTACGAGAGTGCGAGGTACATGATCGGGCGAATTTCGATCTTTCCGTCGACCACCCACGGACGCTGCACGATGTTGTGCATGCCGAGGATGCCCACCTGCGGCGGGTTCAGGATCGGGGTGGACAGCATCGAGCCGAAGATGCCGCCGTTGCTGATCGTGAAGGTGCCATCCTGGAAGTCGGCGATGGACAGCTTGTTGTCCCGCGCCTTGCCCGCGAGCTCGGCAATCGCGTTCTCGGTCTCGGCGAAGGACAGCTGGTCCGCGTCGCGCACGACCGGCACCACCAGGCCCTTCGGGCCGCTGACGGCCACGCCGATGTTGTAGAAGTTCTTGTAGATGATGTCGGTGCCGTCGATCTCGGCGTTGACCGCCGGGAAGCGCTTGAGGCCCTCGATCGTCGCCTTCACGAAGAAGCTCATGAACCCGAGCTTGAAGCCGTAGCGCTTCACGAACTGGTCCTGGTACGACTTGCGCAGGTTCATCACCGCGCTCATGTCGACTTCCTGGAAGGTCGTCAGCATGGCGGCGTTCTGCTGGGCCTCGACGAGGCGGCGCGCGATGGTACGACGCAGCGGCGACATGGGCACGCGCTCGGTCGCGCCCGCGGGAAGCGCCGGAGCAGCCGCGGCGGACGCCGGACGCGCGGCGGGAGCCTTCGGCGGCGGCTTCATGCCGGTCCGCTCGACGTCGGCGCGGGTCACGCGGCCACCCTTGCCGGTGCCCTCGACACTGCCGAGGTCCACACCGCCCTCACGGGCAGCCTGACGAGCCGCGGGACCGGCCTTGACCGCGCCGCCCGACTCGGCCGGAGCCTCGGCGGACTCGGCGGGAGCCGCATCGCTGGCACCCTCGCTCGCGGTGTCGTCGAGACGCGCCACGACAGCGCCGATCTCGACCTCGTCCCCTTCTTCGGCCAGGGTCTCGAGGAGCTTGCCGGCCACCGGGGCCGGGATCTCCATCGAGGCCTTGTCGGAATCGACCTCGAGGATCGGCTCGCCGGCGGCCACGAAGGCACCCGGCTTCGCGATCCAGCGGGCGATGAACACGGTGGTGATGGACTCACCGATCTGCGGAATGTTCACGTCGACGGGCATGCTTTCCTCAGAGCTCGAGCGCGCCGTGAACGACGGCGTCCTGCTCGGCTCGGTGCTTGCGGTGGGAACCGGTGGCGGGAGAGGCCGCAGCGGGGCGGCCGATGTAGCGGGGCGGGTTGAGCCCGGCTTCGACGAACCAATCGAGCACCGAGGTCCAGGCGCCCATGTTGCGGGGCTCCTCCTGACACCAGGCGACCTCGGCGTTGGGGTACTTCGCGAGCTCGGCCTGCATGGCCTCGAGCGGCAACGGGTGGAGCATCTCGATGCGCACCAGTGCGACATCGGTCTTGCCCGCGTCCCGCCGGGCCTGGCGGAGCTCGTAGTAGATCTTGCCCGAGCAGAACACGACGCGCTTGACGCCGCTCGGCTCGAGCTCGTCGGTCTCGGGAATCAACGCCTGGAACTTGCCCTCGGCAAGCTCCTCGAGCGTCGACACCGCCTCGGGATGGCGAAGCAGCGACTTCGGCGACATCACGATGAGCGGGTGCCGCGCGCTGCGCACGACCTGGCGACGCAGGGCGTGGAAGAAGTTCGCCGGCGTCGTGATGTTCGCGACCTGGATGTTGCCCTGGCCGCAGGCCGCGAGGTACCGCTCGAGACGGGCCGAGCTGTGCTCGGGACCCTGGCCCTCGTAGCCGTGCGGCAGCAGCATCACGAGACCGGTCAGGCGGTTCCACTTCTGCTCGGAGCTGGTGATGAACTGGTCGATGATCACCTGGGCGCCGTTCGCGAAGTCGCCGAACTGGGCCTCCCACATCACCAGCGCCTCGGGGTAGTCCAGCGTGTAGCCGAACTCGAAGCCGAGCACCGCGTTCTCCGACAGCATCGAGTCGATGGCGTAGAAGCTCGCCTGGCCCTCGGCGAGGTGCTGGAGCGGGAAGTACTCCTCGCCGGTCTTGGTGTCGGTGAGCACCGCGTGCCGGTGGGAGAAGGTGCCGCGACCGGAGTCCTGGCCAGAGAGCCGCACGGGATGACCGGAGACGAGGAGCGACGCCCACGCCGCCTGCTCGCCGATGGCCCAGTCGACCGGACGCTCGCCATTCGCGATCTCGAGGCGCTGCTTGAGCAGGCGCTTGATCTTCGCGTGCGCGCCGAAGC
Source organism: Deltaproteobacteria bacterium (assembly GCA_006226595.1). GTDB lineage: Bacteria > Myxococcota_A > UBA796 > UBA796 > M1803. The sequence continues at coordinate 24,576 of SBGP01000087.1, read as the reverse complement.
CCTTGGGGACGGTGTTCGCGCGGACGATGAGCGACTTGAGCTCGTCGAGGGGCACGGTGGTGTCGGCCTCTTCGTGGATGCCGCCGCCATAGCGGGCCCACAGGCCCTTCATGTCCACCTTCTTGCGGACCTTGTTCTCGGCGGTCACGTCGCCCCGGGAGAACAGGCTCGCGTCCATCGCCGGCTTGGACTCGTAGCTGCGATCCGAGTTCGCCCGGGTCTCGTGCTCGTCGGCGACCTGCAGTGCGTTCTCGATCGCCTCGCGGCTCTCGCCGAGGATGCGGTCCACGTCGGACTGCTCGAGGTCACCGAGCCCGACCATGCGACGCGCGTACACCTGACGCGGCGTGGGCCGGCTGCGGATGTCCTGGTACATCTTCGGCTGGGTGAAGCTGGGCTCGTCACCCTCGTTGTGGCCGTGCTTGCGGTAGCAGTACATGTCGATGATGACGTCGCGACCGAAGCGCTGGCGCCACTCGACGGCAATCTTCACCACGGCGGCCACCGCGCGGGGGTCCTCGCCATTCACGTGGAAGATCGGAATCGCGAGCATGCGGGCCACGTCCGTCGCGTACGGCGTCGAGCGCGCATCGAGCGGGGCGGTGGTGAACCCGATCTGGTTGTTCACGATGATGTGGATCGTGCCGCCGGTACGGTAGCCGTGCAGGTCCGAGAGGTTGAGCACCTCGGCGACCAGCCCCTGGCCCGCGAAGGCCGCATCGCCGTGGATGAGCACCGGCATGCACTTGAGGTGGTGGTCGTCGCCGTAGCGATCCTGCTTCGCGCGCACGCGGCCCTCGACGACCGGGTCGACGGCCTCGAGGTGCGACGGGTTGAAGCACAGGTTCATGTGGACGTTCGCGCCGCTCGCCGTGGTCAGGTTCGCGCTGTACCCGAGGTGGTACTTCACGTCGCCGGAGCCCTGGGACATACCCGGCGGATCCTCGAACTCGCGCACGATGGCCGACACCGGCTTCTCGAGGGTGTTCGCGAGCACGTTGAGGCGACCGCGGTGGGCCATGCCGATGACCATCTCGCGCACACCGCGGTCTCCCGCCTGGCTGACGAGCAGGTCGAGAAGCGGGATGAGCGTCTCGGCGCCCTCGAGGCTGAAGCGCTTGGTGCCGGGGAAGCGCGTGTGGAGCATGCGCTCGAAGTTCTCGGCATCGGAGAGCTTGCGAAGCACCCGCAGCTCTTCGTCGCGCTCGAGCACGTGGCGATCGGGGAGCGTTTCGAGGCGCTCCTGGATGAACAGCTTCTGCTCGAGGTCCATGATGTTCATGAACTCGGCACCCACGCTGCTGCAGTAGGCATCGCGGCAGCGAGTGATGATGTCGCGCAGCTTCGCGCGCTGCGGCAGGCCGAACAGCGGGTTGGAATCGACCTCGATGTCGAGGTCGTCCTTGGACAGGCCGTAGTACCCGAGGGTCAGCTCGGGGTGCACAACCTTCTCGCGACGCTCGAGCGGATCGATGTCCGCGTCCATGTGGCCGCGAACGCGGTACGTATTGATCAGCTGCGCGACGCGGGCCTGGCGGGCCTCGGCGAGACCGATGGCGGCGGCGGCGACGCCGGGACCATGGCCGGCGGCGTTGAAGATCGACCGGGGACGGAACGACGGCTCGGCACCGGGAACCTTGCCATTGAGCGGACGACCGGCCTCTTCGAAGGCCTTGCGGAGCTCGGGCGCCACGGCGGCGGGGTCTTCGAGCCACGCGTGGTACTGCTGGTCGAGGAAGGCGGCGTTGTCGCCGGTGAGCAGACTGTCGGGAAGCATTGGGCCTCTCGGTTGCACAGGCGCACGAGCCTAACTGAATCCGCCCTCAGGCGCTTGTAGACCGGCCATCCTCTGGGATCCGCGCGCGACAGTTCCCATGCAACCACGAAAATGGGCCCCGGTAGCGGGGCCCTCATGCGCGGAGTCGGCGGCGGGTAGATCGCGCTAGGGCGCGACGGCAAGCCCGATGCCGATGGACATCTTGTAGTTCTCGGACTGCAGGTTGTGCGCCGAAACAGCCGGTCCCACCGTCAGCGACAAACCGTAGTTCGACGTGCTCAGCTCGGTCGCGGCGGTGGCCGGCGACAGCATGGAGGCCGCCGCGCGCGGCGGATCGGTGTCCGTGTCGGTATCCGTGTCGGTATCGGTATCGGTATCGGTGTCGGCATCCGTGTCGGCATCGGTGTCGACATCCGTGTCCGCGTCGGTGTCGACGTCGGTGTCCGTCTCGACTCCGGAATCCGGGTTGCCGCCGTCGTCGCCCTTGCAGGCACCGAGGGTGAGGATGGCAGCGAGCAGCGCGTACCGCATGGGTACCTCCGATGGATGCAAAGCATGCCACAGATGCACGGGGCAGGCACGTCGTCCCGCCGACAGTTTGTGCGGTGAAGCCGAACATCGCGCCCCTGACGCGATCCGCGGGGCTCCCCTCCCCCGCTCGACGGGAAGCGCGCCGTGCGCCCCACGCGCAACTGCTCGGAATTGGAGCTGGCGCACCGCACCCCCGCGGCGATTCGACTAGAGCTCACCCAGCTGCATGGCTCCGGATCGCGCCCCTGTTTTCGCGGGTTCACCCCCTGCCGAGCCTCCAGTTCCACCGTGCCGCTTCACATGTTCCACACAAACCCCCTCCGGACTGATAGAATTTTCAGTATGAGGTTCCTTCTCCTGCTGCTCGCCTTGGCGGCCTGTGGCCCCAAGACCGTGTCCCTCGACCCCGCCGCAGCTCAGGCCGCAGCCTGGGCCGCCCAGCAAGCGGCGCTCCGCGCGCAGATCCGCGAGCTGTGGAACTACGAGGACCCCGGCGTCTCCGAGGCCAAGTTCACGCAGGCGGCAGCCACCGCCGCCACGCCCGAGGACCGCGATCAGCTGCTCACGCAGAAGGCGCGCGCCGCGGGGCTGCTCGGCCGCTACGAGGACGCCCAGAAGCTACTCGACGGCATCGAGAACCCCGAGGGCGTGGTCAAGATGCGCGTCCTGCTCGAGCGCGGTCGCCTGATCCGATCGATGGGCGACGCCCAGAGCTCCCTCCCCTACTTCCACGAAGCCTGGGAGCTCGGCCGTCAGCTGCACGACGATGCGCTGTCCGTGGACGCGGCGCACATGTCGGCGATCGCCTCCGACCTCGACGCCGCCATCTCGTGGACCGAGATCGGCCTCGACCTGGCCCGCAAGTCACCGGACCCGGACGCAGGCCGATGGATTGGCCCGCTGACGAACAACCTCGGGTGGAGCTACCACGACGCCGGTCGCTTCGAGGACGCGCTGCGAACCTGGGAGGAGTGCCTCGCCTGGCATCAGGCCAACGACACGGGTCAGGGCGAGCGCATCGCCCGGTGGACGGTCGCGCGCGGCATGCGCTCCCTCGGTCGCTTCGAGGAAGCTCTCGAGATCCAGCTGCAGGTGCTCATCGACACCAAGGAGAACCGCGAGCCCACCGGCCTCGTGCACGAGGAGCTCGGGGAGCTCTACCTCGCGCTCGGCCGGGAGTCCTCCGCCACGCGGCACTTCCAGAAGGCCTACGACGCGCTCAAGCTCGACGCGTACATCAAGACCAAGGAGCCCGAGCGGCTTCGGCGCCTGAAGCGACTCGCGGGCAAGTAGTCAGGCCTCGACGCCGACCGCCCGTGCGGTCCACGCCCACAGCCGCTCCTGCAGGGACGCGTCGCGTGCGAGCGCACTCGGTCTCGCCGGCGCGCAGCCCGAGAAATAGGTGCCGTTGCCCGGCTCCTCGCAGGTGGCGGCGTGCAACGTGGTCTGCGCGCCCTCCCACGGGGTGAGCAGCAACGGCGCGACCAGCCGGGAGCCCAGGCTCAGCAGGCGGCTGTCGCGGGTCACGTCCGTGGCCACGTCACCAGGGTGCACGACCACCGACACGCCGGACGTCATGCGCCGGGCGAGTGCCAAGCCGAAGAGCACGTTGGCGAGCTTGCTCTCCGCGTAGGCCTGGACGCCGCGGTAGGGTCGCCGCTCCCAGGCCGGGTCCTCCATGGACACGCCCCGCGCCTCGACATGCAGCCGCGAGGCCACGGTGACGACGCGTCCCCCACGCGCCTCCACCTGCCCGCGAACCAACGCCGTGAGCAGGAAGGGCGCCAGGTGATTGACCGCGAGCGTGTCCTCGATCCCCTCGGCCGAGAGGCGACGCTCGGCGTGCCAGAGGCCGGCGTTGTTGACGAGGACATCGATGGCGTCGAGCTTCTCGCCGATCTCGGCCGCGAGTCGGCGCACGTCGTCGAGGCGCGAGAAGTCGGCGCGAAGTGCCTGCACCCGTTCGTGGCCCGCCTCTGCACGCACGCGCTCGACCGCCGCGCGGGTGCGTTCGGGGTTGCGTCCCACCAACCACACCGTTCCACCACAGCGTGCGAGGCCGACCGCCGTCTCGAGGCCGATGCCACTGCTCGCGCCGGTCACCACCGACACGTGTTCCGGCGAAAGCCGAGGTAGCACGGCCATTGGCTCGGAGGCGCCACGCAGGCGGCGACCTCCCCTGCGAATCATCGTCAGCGGCTGCATGACGCGAGTATGCCCCGATGCAAGGTCCGGTGCCGCTCGCGTGTTCACAGGCTCGCGACACCGCAACTTGCGACGCCTCCCGCTGGTCGCGATACCTACGCCCCCTTCCCCCACAGGAGACCTTCGCATGAAGAAGCTTGCCCTTGGCCTCACCGCCCTCGCCCTGTTCGTCAGCGCGCCCGCGCTCTCCAAGCCCAAGAAGGGCAAGAAGGGAGCCGAGGAGACCCCGGCCGCCGAAGCCCCCGCCGAGGCCGCGACCCCGGCCGAGCCCGCGACGCCGGCCGAGCCCGCCGAGCCCGCGAAGCAGTTCACCGCCGAGGAGGACGTCGATCCCGCCCTGATGGCGGCCATCTCGTACCGCCACGCGCAGATGAAGCTCGCCGGCGGCCACATGAAGAGCATCAAGCTCGTCGTGAAGGGTCACGAGGCCGGCAAGGACGAGGTGCTCGCGCACGCCACCGCGCTCGCGTCCATCGCCCAGGGCATCGGCAACCACTGGCCCGCGGGCTCCGGCCACGAGACCGGCATCGAGGACATGAGCGCCAAGGCCGAGGTGTGGACCGACGCCGAGGGCTTCGCCGCCGCCATCGCCCAGTTCCAGGAGGCGACCGCCGCGCTGAAGACCGCCGCCGAGGGTGGCGACATGGCCGCCGTCGGTGAGGCGCTCGGCGCCGTCGGCCAGTCCTGCGGCGACTGCCACGACAAGTTCTCGGACTAGCCCATGCTCTCGCTCCTCCTCGTCCTGACCGCCTCTGCCGGTGACCCCAAGATCGGCGAAGTCCTCGCCGGTCTCGCCGGCTGCGAGGGCTGTCATACCGAGGAGGGCGGCAAGCCCTTCGCGGGCGGCTACCCCGTCGAGACCCCGTTCGGCACGTTCTACGGGCCGAACATCACGCCGGACGCGACCGGCATCAAGGGGTGGACCGAGGCGGACTTCGTCAAGGCCATGCGCCAGGGCGTCTCCCCGGAGAACAAGTCCTACTGGCCCACCTTTCCGTACCCCGCGTACACCCAGATGACCGACGAGGACCTGGGCCACCTGTGGGCGTACATGCAGACCATCGAGCCCGTGGCCAACGAGGTCCGCGCGCACGACATGCGCAAGACGCGCTTCGAGCTCGGCGTGTGGCGACGACTCGGATTCACCGAGGGCGGCCGCTCGTGGGAGATCGAGACCGGTGAGCACGCGCGGGGCGCCTACCTGGCCAACGCCGTCGCACACTGCGGTGAGTGCCACACCCCCCGCAACATGATCGGCATCCCCAAGTCGGACCTGCAGTTCAAGGGTCACGAGGACCCGCCGGAGCCGTCTCCGCCGATCACCAAGCAGGAGCTCGGCTGGTCCGTGTCCGAGTTCGTGTCATTCCTCGAGGATGGTTGGGCCCCGGACGGCGACGTCGTCGGCGGTCAGATGGGCCACATCATTCGCGACGGCACGGCCAAGCTCTCGGCCGAGGACCGCCGCGCGCTGGTCGAGTACATCCTCTCGCGCTGAGACCGGCCGCTAGCGGGCTGCTAGCCCTTCGTCGGCGTCCAGTGGACCTCGCGGAGGAAGCTTCCGCGGAGGTACTCCTCCTCGATGGCCTCGGCCATCACGTCGACGTCCTTGTACTCCTCCCAGTTCACGCGGATCACCGGCACGGTCTTGCTGATGTCGCCGATGAACTCTTCGTACGCGTCGCGCAGACCGACGAGGTACTCCATCGAGATGCCCGACTCGACGCCGCGGTTGCGCTGCTTGATGCGCTCCATGCTGCTCTCGGGAGTCAGGTCCAGGTACACGATGACGTTGGGACGGCACATGAAGTTGGACATGTGCTTGAAGAGCGACAGGTAGGTCCGGTAGTCGCGCTCGTCCATCAGGCCCTGGTCGACGAGCGTCTTCGCGAACACCGCGTCCTCGTAGATGGTGCGGTCCTGCACACCGCCGCCGCCGCGCCAGATGATCTCCTGGTGCTGCTGGAAGCGGCGGTTGAGCAGGTAGATCTGCATGGCGAAGCTGTACTTGGCCGTGTCCGTGTAGAAGTCGGCCAGGTACTCGTTGTCGGCCACGGGCTCGAAGTACACGGGCAGGTCGAGGTGCTTGCCGAGGGCGGTGGCGAGCGTGGTCTTGCCCGCGCCGATGAGCCCGGCGATGCCGATGAACAGGTCCTGGAGTACGCGGGTCTCCGCCATGGGGGCCTCCTGGGGGACAGCGCTTTTACCTCAGCGACGGCAGAGGCGCGATTTCATGCGCTGGTCACACCAGGTTCACACGCCCGCGGTGTGCTCGCACGGTCCGCGGAGGCCGATGCCCAGTCCTCGCCAATGCCCGCCTCGCAGCCGCGCTCTGCGCCGGCCGCCCCCCGTGAGCCCGCCCGCACGGCCAGCTCGGAGATGCGACACGCCGCGAACCGCCACGGTGGCGGCATCGAGTCCGGCTTCGCGTGCGCGGTGTAGGCTCCATGCCATCTCGGAGGACGTCCCATGAGCTCCGGCTCGCTGCTCACCGACCGCCGCTTCGGGCCCATGTTCTGGACCCAGTTCACGGGCGCGTTCAACGACAACTTCTTCAAGAACGCGATGGTCATCCTCGTCATCTTCAAGGTGGCGATGGACCTTCCGGACGACGCGGCCCTCGCCTTCGGGCTCGGCAAGGCGGCGTTCGCGCCCCTCGCGGGGGCCCTGTTCATCCTGCCGTTCTTCCTGTTCAGCGCGCTCGCCGGGCAGCTCGCCGACAAGTACGAGAAGTCGCAGCTGGTACGGCACATCAAGCTCGCCGAGATCGGCGTGATGCTGCTCGGGGCCGTGGCCCTCGCCACCCAGCAAGTCGAGCTGCTCCTCGTGGTGCTGTTCCTGATGGGCACGCAGTCCGCGTTCTTCGGGCCCGTGAAGTACGGCATCCTCCCGCAGCTGCTCGACCGCGAGAACCTCGTCGGCGGCAACGCGCTGGTCGAGACCGCGACCTACCTGGCCATCCTCGGCGGCACCATCCTCGGCGGCGTGCTGGTCAACGTCGAGTCCGGTGGTCAGCCCGTGGGCGTGTGGCTCGTCGCCGCCGGCGTCGTCGCCGTGGCCGTGCTCGGACGAGGGCTCGCCGGTCGCGTGGTCCCCTGCCCGCCCACCGACCCGGACCTCCCGCTGCGGCTCGACCCGGTGCGGCCGACCTGGGAGATTCTCCAGATCAGCCGCGCCAAGCGCCCGGTGTGGCTGTCGATCCTCGGCATCACCTGGTTCTGGGGCTTCGGGACCGTGTTCCTCACCGTGTTTCCCGACTACACCAAGCTCGTACTCGGCGGGAACGAGCACATCGCGACCCTGTTCCTGGCGCTGTTCAGCGTGGGCATCGGCATCGGCTCGATGGCCTGCGAGCGCTTCTCGAAGCACCGCCTCGAGCTCGGCCTCGTGCCGCTCGGATCGGTCGGCATGACCCTGTTCACGCTGGTGTTGTTCGCCATCGGCTCGCCGTGGGCCATCGATCCCGAGCACCTCATCGGTATCGGCGACTTCCTCACCCGCCCGGCGGGCCTGCTCATCTGCCTGTCCATGCTCGGTGTCGCGGCGAGCGGTGGCCTGTACATCGTGCCGCTGTACACGATGATCCAGCAGCGCTCCGAGGACAGCGAGCGCAGCCGGGTCATCGCCGGGAACAACATCGTGAACTCGCTGTTCATGGTCGCCGCCAACGTCGGGCTGATGGCGATGGTCACCGTCGGACTGACCATCCCCCAGGTGTTCCTGGTGTGCGCGGTGCTCAACGTGCTCGTCGCGGTGTACGTGTACACGGTCGTCCCCGAGTTCGTGTGGCGCATGGCCGCGTGGCTGCTGTCGAACGTGATGTACAAGGTCGAGCTCAAGGGCATCGAACACCTGCCGCGCGAGACCGCCTGCGTCATCGTCGCGAACCACGTGTCCTTCGTCGACTGGCTGGTCGTCGCCGGCGCCGTCCAGCGACCCATCCGCTTCGTGATGTACGCGGGCTTCGACAAGGGCCTGCTCGGGTGGATGGCGAAGCAGGCCAAGGTCATCCCCATCGCCGGGCGAAGCGAGAAGCCCGAGGTGTTTCAGCGCGCCTTCGACCAGATCAGCGAGGAGCTGCAGGGCGACTGGGTCGTCGGGCTGTTCCCCGAGGGCAAGCTGAGCCCCGATGGCGAGATGGGCGAGTTCAAGCGCGGCATCGAGCACATCATCGCCCGCGACCCCTGCCCGGTCGTGCCGATGGCGATCAACGGCCTGTGGGGCTCGATGTTCTCGCGGGTCGGCGGGGCCGCGGGGCCGCGCAAGCCGCGCGCGTGGAACACGACCATCACCCTGACCCTCGGCGAGCCCGTGCCCCCCGGGCAGGTGACCGCCGAGCTCCTCCACGAGCGAGTCGAGGCCTTGTGGAAGGCCGGAGGCCCCGCGTAGCCGGCTACAGGGTGCCGAGCTCCCACACCACGGGGCAGTGATCCGAGGACTTGGGCCGATCGCGCCCCACGCCCTCGAAGCGCTCGACCTCCGCCTTGCGGGCACGCAGTGGCTGACCGCGGCGCTCGATCTCGGGCAGCGCCGGGTTCCGCGCCGCGAGCCCGCGCGACGCGAGCACGAAGTCGAGCTGGCGATAGGCCGGCGCCAGACCACGCCCTCCCTGGTAGAAGTGCGTCCAGCGCTGATCCGCGGGCAACCGTGCCACGACGTCCTCCACCGCCGACCAGTGCACCAGCTCGCGGATGCCGCTCTTGCCCTGGTGGTCGTCCTCGAGGAAGTCGTTGAAGTCGCCGAGCACCACGAACGGTGCGTCGGACGGGTCCTCCCCGAAGCGCTCGCACACGATGCGGCGCACCGCCGCGCACTGGGCCACGCGCCGCGCCCGGGTGAGGGCTCTGCCCGAGCCTTCCGTGCGGTTCGGCGCGCGCATCGACTTGAAGTGGTTCACGTACAGCGTAAGTCGCCCGAGCGGCCCCTCCACGTCCACCTCGAGGCAGTCGCGGTCGAACACGTACTCCCCGGCCTCGCGCAGGTGCTGCCAGGAGCGCGCGTGCACGATGGGCAGCCGGGAGAGCACCCCGACGTCGATGCGGCGACCGTCGTTGCCATCGATGACCAGGGCATGGGGGTAGGCCTCGGGGCCGCCGAGGTAGCGGTCGCGGAACAGCTTGAGCACGTCGAGGCCCTCGACCTCCTGGAGCGCGATGACGTCGGCGTCGAGCGCGAGCATGGTCTCGGCGGAGAGCCGCTTCGAGGTCGGGTCCGACATCCGAAAACGCAGGTCCTCGCTGGTGAACCCGTGCCGCGCCGCTTGTCGTGGGAGTACGCCGCGTGCGAACAGGAAGCGCTGGAGCAGGTTCTCGACGTTGAAAGTGGCGATGCGCATGCCACAGCGTAGGCTGAGCGCAGAGGTCCCGTGTTCTTCCTGCTCTCGGTAGCGCTGGCATCCGACCCGTGTCCTTACGACCTGGACACGTTCATCTCCGATCTCGCCACGGTCGAGGACGCGACGCGCAATGGCATGACGGACGCGAGGGCGAACGAGCGCATGGCGCTCGGGCTCGAGTGCCTCGAGGACGACCCGCCGTGGATGATCGTCGAGCGGGGCTACCGGTCGCTGCTCGATGCGCTCGCGATCAGCGACCCCCACGCCATTCCCGCGGCCCAGGCCCGGATGGAGGCGTCGCGCTGGCAGTACCGCTGGCCGGAGACCCCGGACGGCTGCGCCTACGACGCGGATCCAGCGCTGCTCACCCGCGATCGTGCCGCCCTCGAGCAGCTCGCGAACGTCGCGGCACCCGAGGCCCACGACCAGGCCCGGCACGTCGCCGCGGGTCTGCGCTGCAAGCAGGAGCCGCTGCCCCAGGCCGAGGCGGACGACGCCTACCGGGCCATCGCCCGCGCCCTGCGCCCCCACGACCGCAAGGACGCCCGCTACTGGGCGGGCCTCGTCGGCCAGGAACCCGCGGGCCATCGGAGCCTTCGCTCGCCGGGCCCCAACGACCCGCTCATCCTCGCCTGTCCCCCACCCCGCTACATGCGTGCCCGACGAGTCGCGATGACCACCGGTGCGCTGGCGGTCGTCGCCGGGGGCGTGCTCGTCGGCGTCGGGGCGACCGGGGAACGCAGCCCCGCGATGGTCGGCGGCGGGGCGGCCGCGATGGTGCTCGGCGCCGGGACCGCGACCTATGGCGTGTTCATGGGTGCGGGGCCGGGCCTGACGTGGACCGGCCGGTGGTAGCTACGCGAGCTTGTAGCGCCAGTGCGCGGCATCGCCGTGCTCGGCGGCATGGTGCGCCGCGCGCGTGCGGATCTGGACCTCGACGGGGCGCCGCGTGTGGGGCTCGACCATCGCGAGATGCAGCGCCTGGTAGCCGCTGGGCTTGGGGTTCGCGATGTAGTCGTCGACGGACTCGCCGATGACCGCGAAGCGCTCGGCGATCAGCTCGTGCACGGCGTAGGCCTCGGCGTCGTCCTCGACGATCACCCGCAGGGCCACCCGGTCGAGTACCTGGTCCATCGCCAGGCTCTTGGCCTGCATCTTCGCGTGCAGGCTGTAGAGCGACTTGATGCGCCCGCTCACCTGGGCATCGCTGCCGAGGGCGCGAAGCACGCCGTCGACGTGGCCGCGGGCCGCGGCAAGTGCCCGGTTCTCGTCGACGATCTCGGCAGCCCGCGCATCGCGCAGACTCGCGAACAGGCCGGGATCGACGATGGCGAAGGCCTCGTCCTGAAGCAGTGCCGCGCCCGGTCCCATGCCCGCGCGCTCGGCCATCGGCGCGATCTTGGGCAGCGAGTCCTCGGACAGCTCGCCCACGGCGGCGAAGGCGGGGCTGGCGAGGAAGGTGGCGAGTAGGGCAGAGCGAAGCGCAGCTGACACGGACGTCCTCCGGACTCGGTATGCCTAGACCCCAGAACACGACCGACAAGGGCCGGTGACATCGGTCGACATCGAGGCACCGCGCATACGAGATCACCGTTCGTGGACATCCGGCGGCGGCGGCGATGCGACACTGCTCGCGGAGGCTTCGATGACCCGTCTTCTTCCCCTGATGTTCCTGCTCGCTTGCGGCGGCAACGACGCTGACGACCTCGGCGTCGCCAGTGAGTGCACCACCACCGAGGATTGCCCGGTCGTCGACTGGGTGGCCGACTCCGGCGATGCCGACGAGACCCAGCTCGAGTGCCTGACCCAGTTCGCGGGCGGTTACTGCGGCCTGTCGCCGTGCACGAATGGAGGCGACTGTCCCGACGGATCGATCTGCGTCGCCCACACGGACAACAACAACTACTGCTTCCGCGCCTGCGACGACAAGCCCGAGTGCAACGTCAACCGCTCCACCGAGAACGAGGCGAACTGCTCGGCGAACTTCGACTGGGCCGACCCGGCGGACGACAACGGCGAGCGCGCGTGCATTCCCCCGAGTTCGGGGGTGTGAGCCGACCGAGCCCCACCCTGGTGAGGCTCAGTCGTTGAGCGTGTTCAGCCAGATCTGGTCGGTGCCGATCTTGCCGATGTAGGCGTCGAGATCGCCATCACCATCGAGATCGCCGAGGGCCACGGCCAATCCCTCGGTCGCGCCGAAGTCGATGCCGCTGTCGACGAACTGTCCGCTGCCGTCGTTGAGCCACAGTCGCGCGCCGACCGAGCTGCCATCGGCCAGGTTCACGACCAGGGCGTCGAGGTCGCCGTCGTTGTCGACATCGCCGAGGGCCACGTCGCTGCCGATGTCGGTCCCCAGCGACTGCCCGTTGCTGGTGAAGTTGCCGGCGCCGTCGTTGATCCACACCCGGTCGGCCACGCCCGCGCCGATGCGCCCGTTGACGACGAAGGCATCGAGGTCGCCGTCGTCGTCGAGATCGCCGAGCTCGACGGCCATGCTCCGCCCATCGCCGAGACGCTGGGAGGACTCGACAAACCCGCCAGAGCCATCGTTGAGGAACACCCGGTTCGGCGCCCCCTGGGGCTGGCCACTGTGCCCCGGCTCGGCCTCGACGGCATAGAACAGGTCGAGATCGAGGTCTCCATCGAGATCCGCCACGGCCACGTCGGTGGACCAGGTCGCGCCGAGCCCCTGACCCGCGCTGAACCGACCGCTGCCGTCGTTGAGCCACACCTGGTCGACCTGGTCGCTTCCTCCCTCGCCATTCGCGGTGACCACGTCGAGGTCGGTGTCGCCGTCGACGTCGCCGAGCTGCACCGAGAACGTGATGTTGTCGCCGAGGCGCTGCGCATCTTCGGTCAGCGTGCCCGAGCCATCGTTGAACGCGACGAGGTTGAACCCGCCGTTGCCGACGAAGCAGTCGACGCCGGCGTTCCCATCGAGCTCACCGAGGGCGACGAAGGTCGTCGGAGCCTGAGACCCGAACAGGTAGGTCGTCGGGAAGGTGCCCCCCTCGTTGATGTACACGCGCACGCCACCGCCCTGATCGAGGCCGAGCACGAGGTCGAGATCCGCGTCTCCGTCGAGGTTGACCATCGCCACGTCCCAGGTCACCGCAGTGGCCATCTGCAGCGCGCTGAGCTCGAAGGTGGGCGCGAAGGAGCAGTCGTCGCTGCAGCCGCCGAACTCTCCGGTGTTCAGGTCGTCGCCGTCGTCGCACTGCTCGGCGAAGCCGGAGTCGACGTCGCCGTCACCGCAGTACGGACCCAGCGTGCACGCGGGAGTACACCCGTCGTATCGGCCGTCGTTGTCTTCGCCCTCGTCGCACAGCTCGCCCTCGTCGGACTGCACGGTGCCGTCGCCGCAGTTGGTACACGACGACGTGTCGAAGCCACACTCGTCGCAGCCCAGGGCGCCACCGAAGAAGCCGACGGACTCGCAGTTCTGGCCGTCGAGGTTCGTGCCGTCGCAGTCCTCGACGCCGTTGACCACGTTGTCGCCACACTCGCCGGGCTCGGCGGTGTCGTGGACCGGGTCCCAGCCGAGGATGCAGCCGGAGAGAAGCAGGCACAGCGGAAGCGCGCGCATCAGCGACCTCCCCGGACGACGAGCCCGGTCGGGCCCATACCCACGGAGACGCCCTTCGCGACCTGCAGGGTCACCAGCCCAGCACCGACGCCGGCCAACGCCCAGCCCGCGACGTTCACCCCCTTGAGCGCGGCTTCTTCGCCGGGGCTCGCCTGAGGTCGGTCTCGTGTCATCGCCCACGTCGCCACGCCCGCCGCCGCGCCCGCACCCGCAAGCCCGATGCCGATCGCCAGGGGGGCCTTCGAGCGAGACGGCTCCTCGGTCGTCTCGACCGGCGTCTCGGGTTGGAGCCAGTGGCTCGGGAAGGGCGAGTCCTCGATGTAGTAGGTCTCCCAGCGTCCCTGCGCATAGGACTGGACCAGGTGGGGGCCCAGCAGGTCCCCGGGCGGCGCCTTGTCCACCTGTACACCGTCCATCAGGAAGATGGCATCGCTGGCGACCGGCACGTGGTGCGTGGTGTCGACGGCGGGGATCGGGAACTCGACGAGATCGGTGATGCCCACCGCGCGCTCGACCGTCGGGTCTGCGAACAGCGCTGTGCTCAGCGGCCCGCGCCACTCGAGCTTGCTCTGGTACTGGACGACCGCATGCATGAACAGGAAGCGCGCCCACAGCTTGGCGTCGACAGCCTCTTCGATGCACGCCGCCTGCTCGCGAATCGTCGCGAAGTGCCCATGGAAGCCCACCAGGTCGTCGTCGGAGAGGGCCTGGTCGGCCTGCCCCACCACCTCGCGGAACTCGGCGGTGGTGAACGGGTCATCACAGGGCGCGGCCAGGGCCGCGACGGTCAGCCAGAACAAGATGGCGCCCTCCTCGGAGCGGAGCATAGCAGCCCCTGGCCGCCTGCCCGCCCGAGAGGAGCGGGCTTACGCGATCTTGGGGCCGTTCGGACCGTACACCCACCCGGCCAGCGTCCTGAGCCAGCGATCCTCGGGGGTGTCGGCGAGCTGGAGCTTGCCGAGGCGAGCGCCCTCGATGAGTCGACGAATCGGCTCCCCGGGGTTCTCGAGCCGCTCGAGCGTGCACCACATCGCCGCGTGGGCCTCGCTCGCGCCCGTCATCGCCCGCCACTCGCGGACCGCCTTCTCGAACTCAGCGTCACCCGGGTTCGGCTGTTCGGTCTGCCAGTCACCGGTCGCGTTGATCGCGTCCTTCACGAAAGCACGGCGCTCGCGCAGGCCCATCGCCGCGAGCTCTTCGGGCCAGATGGGCTTGCCCAGGTACAGGTCCTGCTTGCCGTGCCCGATGGGGAAGTCGATGCGCTCGTCCATCTCCTCCACCGGCAACGCACCATGGAAGTGCACGGGCACGATGGGCGCATTGGCCTTGATCGCCATGTCGACGAAGGCACCGGCCATGGTGTCGACGGGCTTGCGGCAGGTCTTGCTGCGGGTGCCCTCGACGTGCACGTTCACCGACCGCGCCCCCTGCTTCATGTCCTCGGTGAGCTCACCGATGATGCGGATCAGGTCACGCGGGTTGCTGCGGTCGAAGAACGTGATGACGTTCGGGTCCTTCGCGCCCGGCCAGGTCCAGCAGTGCATGATCAGCTTGCCGAGCCAGCTGGTCTGGTGCTCCATCTTCGCGATGGTGTTCGCCGGAGCGCCGAACAGTCCGCCCATGAGGATCGAGAACAGCAGGGACTCGACCATCACCTGGTGGTTGCCGAGGTAGAGCACGCTTCGGCCCTGAAGCTGCTCGCGCATGGCCGGGTCCGCGAGGTGCACCTTGCCGACGAAGCGCTCGCAGAGGCCGTAGTACAGGTCCTCGACCGGCCACTGGCCCAGGCCGAAGTAGTCGGTCCAATACGCGCGAACCGGCGCCAGATCGCTGTGCCAGGCCGTACCCGTCACCCGCGCCTCGCGCTTGTTGCCTCGACCCTCGACCGCGACGGCCGGCGTATACACCGTAAGCGGCGCGGTACGGGACACCGCCACCGGCGCATCGGACGGACTGTCGACCGAGACCTCGGAGGGGTGCGCTTCCGTCAGCGCCGCGACGTGCTCCTTCACCGTGAGCTCGGCGAGCTTGGCGTCGGAGGTGAGGTTCCACACCGCATCCACCGTGCCGCGCAGCCAGTCGCTTCCCTTGCGCTCGGCCTCGGTGAGAACCGAGGCGTCGCCTTCGACCCGCGACAGGCGCAGACCCGGCACGTACTCGCCGGTAAGGAACCGGCGGCGCGCGTCGGCGGGCGCCGAGCCGATGGCACCCTTCGGGAACAGCGCCTCGACCAGCGTGAAGTCGCACCACACGCGGTCGCCAGCGATGAGCTGTACGGCGAACCGCGGGAACTGCTTGCTCCCCGCGAAGCCGTCGAACCGAACCTCGCAGCGGACATCTCCAGAGGTCGGTGGGGTGCCGTACAGCACCAGGTTCTCGAGGCGCGCGGGATACGCGACCTTGTCGGTGCCGATCTGCGCGGACCAGCGCGCGAGGTCGTCGTGCGGGATGCCGTGCGTCGCCGCGTCGAGCAGACCCTGGTTCAGTGCGCCAACCGGCACGCCCCGTGGCGTGGCCTGGAGCACGGCACTACTCCCCTCTCCGGCCATCGTCAGCGACGACAGCAGGTGGAACGCCGGACCGTGGAACAGCGTGCCTGCGCTGTAGGGGTCCTCGAGGGTCTCGCCGGCGAGCGGCGCCAGCGGAGCGACCTTGCTTACACCGTAAGCGCCGACGCGAACCGCACCCTCGGCCACCTTCTCCTCGCCGCCTTCGGGCAGGGAGACGTGCAGCACGCAGGATACGACGTCGCCGTCGACCGCGGTCTCCACGCGCGCCGTGCGCGCGTGGGGCAGGTCCAGCCACCGCCAGATCTGCACCTTGTCGACACCCACGGTGGCCTTGCCGGTCGCCCGTTCCGCCGCCTGGGCGAGCAGGTCGACCATCGACATCATCGGCACCGCAGGCACCGTCCACGTCGGGCAGTGGTCGTTCAGCCACGCCTCGGCGCTCGGGTCGAGCACCTTGGTGAACTCGCCGCTGGCGGCATGAATGCCGCTAGCTGAGTCGCCCTCCGTGATCTGTGCCCGCGGGCTCGGCTTGGTGGGACGCGGACGCGGCGTCGGGCGCAGGCGCATGCCCATCTTCTTGATCTGGTAGATGCGCTTGCCGTCCACCCACAGCGAGCCGTCGGCGATGGCGTAGCGTCCCTGCTCGTCCTCGCCGGTCTCGAGGATGTCGACGACCGAGGAGATCACCTTGTTGTCGGGCACGACCTGGCCCCGGTACTTCCAGCTGTGCTCGGTGCCGTAGAGCACGGAGTCGAACTCGGGCGCTTCGAGGCCCTCGTCCATGCCGAGCTCGAGCATCGCGAACTGCAGCAGCTGGTGGAGCGCCTCGATGCCGAGGGAGCCCGGCTGCACCGGGTCGCTGTAGAAGTGGCTCTTGAAGAACCACTCGCGGGCGTTCACGTCCTTCTGGGCCCGGAAGCGGCCCTTGCCGTGAGCACCACCCTCGGGCCAGTAGCCGTCGACGCGGTCGATCATGAGCAGCATGGGCTCGGCGAGGCGCGCGGTGCCCGTGCAGTAGCGCTCGGGGCGCGGCACGAGGTCGACGAAGAAGTCGCTCGCGTCCTGCAGGCAGCCCTTCTCCTCCTTCGGCACCGGCAGGCCGGCCTGGTTGACGAAGGCCTCGGGCGGGAAGAAGCCGAACACGGTCTTCAGGTCGTACAGGCGCTCGTCATCGAGCCAGCACTCGACGTCGAAGCCGGTGATGATCATGCCGCCCTGCTGGGACAGGCTGGAGAGCGTGGACTGCACCTTCAGCGTGCCGCCCGCCGGCGGGATGGGCCGGTGGAGCGTGGCCGTGCCGTCGAGGTTGCGGAAGAGGATGTCCCGGTCCGTGGTCGTCGCGCAGCCCACGTACGAGGCGAGCCAGCCACAAGGCTGCAGCGCGGCCTCCATGAGCACGGCGTACGGCATGGTCGGGTTGTTGTTCTCGTCCACGTACCAGACGTCGGCGGGCACCTCGTACTCGGAGACGACCGTGGTCCCCTTCTGCATGCCACCGATGGGCCCCTTCACGTCCGCGATGCGATGCATGAAGTGGTAGGGCTCGCCAGGCAGGCGCGCGCAGGTGCGGTGGCCGTCGAAAGGCCGGTACATCGGGCCGAAGGCCTCGGAGGGCTTGCCCGTCGCGCAGGCCACGAGGCTGCGGTAGTCGAAGGTGAAGCCATCGACGACGGCGGTCGGCTTCTCGGCGCCGGGGCCGGCCTCGAGCTGCATGCGGTCGAGCGGGTAGCCCGGGATGCAGCGGAGGCCCATGCGGCGGCAATGGAAGGCCTTGCGACCGTCGATGGTGCACAGGAGATCGGCGTACACCATGGGCACGGGGCCCTCGACGACCTCCTCGATGAACACCTCGTACACGAGGTTCTTGTTGTGCGGCAGCACCTGGCCACGGCAGCGCATGAGGTAGGGCTCGGACGGGATGGGCTCGAAGCGCCAGCCGTCCTTCTCGATCGTGTAGCCGAGCGAGGTCATGTACACGGCCATCGCCTGCAGGCAGCCCTCGAACATCAGCGTGCCGGGCATGCACGGGTCGTTCTTGAAGTGGCCGTCGAAGAACCAGGTGTCCTCGGCGATGTCCTGCTCGGCGCGCAGGTAGCCGCGCTTCCACGGGCCACCCGTGTGGGTGATCTCGGTGACGCGGTCGAGGAAGAGCATGTTGCCGTCGGAGATGCGCGGCGACTCGGTGTGCGGCGCCATCCGGTGGAAGCCCTCACCGAAGCAGTCGTACACGCGCCCCTCGGAGAAGGCGACGAGCTCGTCCTTGGTGAGGCTGGTCTTCTTGAGCTCGCGCGCCGGCTTGTCGAGGGTGACCTCGGACAGCGGCTTGAGCTCGCCCTCTTCCGGCGTCCACAGCACGCCCGCCGAGTTCTCCAGCTCTTCCTCGGAGAAGAAGCCGGCCTGGCCCGAGCGCACGGTCAGGCGCGGGTGGCCGTTCACGCGGCAGTCGTAGTGGAAGAAGAACATGCGGATGTCGCCCTGGGCGGCGTGACCGTCGACGTGGATGTCATAGGTCAGCGTCTCGCCGGGCTTCGGGAGCACGTGGCTGTAGTCGGCCGGGTTGTCGTGCGGGGCCGCGTGGTACGTCAGCTCGCAGCCGAGCAGGCGGTAGGCGCGCTTGCCCTGGTTCTTGAAGTCCGTGCCCATCCAGCTGATGAGCATGAGGTCGGCCTGACCGGACTCGATCATGATGCCGGCGGGCATGTGGCCCTGGTGCAGCCACCAGGAGTCCTCGTTCACGTCGGTCTGAGTCCACAGCGTGCCGGTCTTGTGCTGTCCGGGCTCGGCGTCGATGCCGAGCAGCCGGTCGGCGAGAAGCAGCGGCGGCTCGGGCATGCGGACCTGCACGTCGTACGGGTCCTGCTGCTCGAACATCGGGCCGAAGATCTCGCTGATCTTGCCGCTGGAGTGGACCTTGAGGCCTTCCTTGTCGAGCTTGATACCGGGGAGTTCCTCGGCCTTCGGCGTCGGCACGAACCGCTTCACGTCGCGAAGGTTGGGAGCGGAGCCGAGCACGTCGTCGCGGACGGCGGGCGTCGGAGCGGGCGTCGCCTTGGGCTTGGCGATGGCCTTGGGCTTCGCGGCGATGGGCGCCGGAGCCGGCTTCGCGATCGGCTTGGGGGCTGGCGCGACCGGCGGCGGAACCAGCGTCTTCGCCTGGATCGGAGCCGGCGCGGGAGCCGGAGCAGGCGGCGCGAGGGGGGCGGGCGTCAGCGGGCCCATCGAGCTCACGGGCACCACCGGAGGCGGCTCGAACGCCGGAGCCGGAGCGGGAGCCGGCGTGTGGGTCGGCATCGCGTGAACATCGACCACACCCGCCGCCTGCTGAAGCCCGAACATCGCGTTCTGGCGCATCTCGAGGAAGCGCTTGTGGACCTCGGCCTGCTTGGCCAGGAACTGGCGGTGCTGCTCGCCGAGACGGCGCTGGAACTCGGCCATGGCGGCCATCGGATCGTGCGGAGAGGTCATGGCGAGACTCGGGGTCGAGGCGACCGGCGCGGTCGCGGCGGCGGCGTGAACCGGCGCGGAAGTGGCGGGAGCCGGGGTCCAGGTCGGAGTCGGCGCAGCGGCCGGGGCAACGGGCGCGACCACCGCCTTCACGGGCTTCGGCGCGGCAGCGATCGCCTGCGGAGCGGGCCCCATCACCGGCGGGAGAGTCGGCGCACCGACCATCCGCTGGACGCCGTCACGGGTAGCGGCCACCGGCGCGGACGCGAGGTCGACGCTGCCCGCGGCAGCGCCGCTTACATGAGAAGCCTGGCTTACACCAGAAGCAGCAGGAAGCGTCACGGCCGGCGGGTGTGCGGGCCAGGTGAGGTTCGGCTGGGACATGGGATCCTCGGTGAGGAAAGCAGGAAGCGGCTGGCCCGCGGTCTCGGCGGGACGAACCGCAACGATGCCCCGCTGGGCGTAGAGAGCGTCGACGACCACATCCACGCCCGAAGCGGCCTGACCCGATCGGGTCGAGAGCACCGCGGCAGCGACGTGAAGCAGTCCACTGGCGGCGTGCGCGTGGCCGAGAAGCGGCGCGAGCGGCGACTGGCCGCGGGAGAGGTGGACGAGTGGGGCGCCGCCGGGCTCGCCGAGCGTGGCGAGGATCTCGTCCCCGTCGCGGCGGGCATCCTCGAGACGCTTGAGCACCAGGACGACCGCGCCATCCGCGGCGGTCCTGTCCCCATCGAGAGCGGCGAGCGCCGCACGATGCACGGGCTCGGCGGACATGTCGACCGCGCCGACGATGGCGGCGTCGAGCTCGTGGGCCCGCAGAGCACGCGCAGCGATCTCGAGAGCGCGCACACCGGACAGCTCCTCCGCGGACACGGTGAAGCTGGGGCCGCGCGCATCGAGCTGCGAGTTGATGCGGTTCGCCGGGATGTTCGGCATGGTGCCGAGCACGCCCGCCGACTGCAGGCCGTGGATGAACGCGTCCTGTACCGGCTTCGCATCGACGTCGACGCCGGCCTGGGCCCAGCGCTGGGTCCAGGTCTCGGCACGCCATCGCGCGCCGTAGCGGGCGATCTCGGAGTCACAGCCCATGCCCACGTAGATGCCCGTGCGCTCCCAGTCGGGCTCAGAGGCGAGCTGGCCGACGGCCTCGCGGGTCGCGGCGAGCACCTGGATCTGCTGGGCCAGGGCGTCGTCGAGGTCCTTGGGCGGGAAGCGCAGACCCTTGATGTCGAGCTCGGTCTCGGTCGCCGCGAAGGCGCGGGCCTTGCCGGCGATGATGGTCTCGGCGAAGTCCCTGGCCGACTTGCCATCCCCGACCCGGGCACCGAGCGCGACGATGGCGAGCTCACCGCTCGGCGCCGCATACGCCGTGAGCGGCGTCTCCGGCACGTACTCCTCGACGACGACGTGGGCGTTGTTGCCGCCGAAGCCGAAAGCCGAGACCGCGGCACGCTTGGGTCCCTGCTGGGTCCATGGCTCGGCCTGGGTGAGCAGTCGGAACGGAGAGCCGTGAACCGCAGGGTTCGGCTGGTCCACGGAGAGCGTCGGCGGGCGCACACCGTGCTTCATCGCCTGAAGCACCTTGATCAGGCCAGCCGCACCCGCCGCGGTGATCAGGTGACCGAGGTTCGACTTGAGCGAGCCGATCGGCACGTCCGCGAGGCCGCCATACAGCGCCCCCGTCGACTTGAGCTCCGTCGCATCGCCCACCGGCGTGCCGGTCGCGTGGCACTCGACCAGGCCGACCTCGGACGGAGTGACACCGCTTACATCGTAAGCAATGCGCATCGCCCGCTCCTGACCGGCCTCGGCGGGCGCGAGCAGGTTGCGTGCGCGGCCGTCGTTCGACAGACCGACACCGCGGATGACGCCGTGGATCGTGTCCCCGGCGGCCACCGCATCCGAGAGGCGCTTGAGCACGAGGAACGCGGCCCCCTCGGCGGGCACCAGGCCGTCTGCGCCAGCATGGAACGGGCGCGACTGCCCCGTCTTGCTCATCGCCGAGAGCGCGCAGAAGCCGACGTGGATGAACAGGTCATCCGCGCAGTTCACCGCACCCGCGACCATCACGTCCGCATCGCGGTCCTGAAGCTTGTCGCACGCGAGCTTGATCGCGTACAGCGAGCTCGCACAGGCCGCGTCGAGCGCGTAGGCCTGACCCAGGCCCAGCGCATGCGCCGTGAGGTGAGCCGGAAGCCCACTGTGGAAGCGGTTGCGCGGGTCCACCGGCGCATAGCCGGCGAGCTCCGCGGCCTGACCGTCCGCGAGCTGCGGCTGCGAACCGAGCCACGCGACCTCGGCAAAGCGGGAGTGTCCCGCCGCCGGGAAGGACAGGTTGCCCATCACCAGGCCGGTCCGCGCATCGCCCGCGTGCCCGGCATCGCGCAGGGCCTCGCGCACGGTGTGCAACGTCCACTGGAACAGCGGGTCCAGTCCCCTCACCTCGTCGGCGGTGAGACCGGCGAAGCCGCTGGGGTCGAAGATCTGGTCGAAGCCACGCACGTAGCCGCCGGCGTCGGACCAGGTCTTGTCCGTGCTCTCGTCCTCGGGACGACAGGCGATGGACGCGGGGTCCAGACCCCAGCGGTCACGAGGAGCCGGGCCGACGGCCGAGCGCCCGTGGACCACCAGGTCCCAGAGCTGAGCGGGAGAGTGCGCGCCGGGCAGGACACACGCCTGCCCGACGATGGCGATGGGCTCGAATGCCATGAGATCAGGCCCGGGCAGAGGTGGAGGCGCTCGCCTTCTTCTCGCCGTACCCGAAGGTCGACACACCGCGAAGCTCGACGACCGGCTGCCCATCCCCGTTGGTGATGAGGATGTCGGTCACCGAGCGGTGGGCATCCACGGACCCGATGAGCACGCAGCGCACGGGACCGTGGACCGGGAGGTCGCGGTAGATGTGCACCGAGCCGATACCGGTGGGCAGCGACTTCTGGCCCAGGGCCTCGCTGGTGAAGTACAGCGCCAGCTGCAGCGCACCATCGAGCAGCGCAGGGTCGGTGACCCACGCACCGCCGTCCCAGCCCTTGTCGGCCGTGCCGACAAGCTCGGCGACCATGCCGCCGTCGCCGTGCGCGACCTGGCCGACTACCTGGAACTTCGGACCGTGGAACACGGCCTCGTGCTTGTAGAAGCTGCCCTTGCGGAGGTTCTTGGTCGCCGGCTCGGACACGCTGCGCGCGCTGGCACTGGAGGCGTGACCGTCGGCGAGGACCACCGTCGCGGTGTAGTGCTTGATCCCGTTGCCGCCGACGATGTCGACCGCCACCGACGCGCCGTTGCCGTTGGAGAGCTGGCGAGCGCTTACGGTGTACGTTCCGCCCTGGCCGGCGAAGTCAGAGACGCGGATGCCCTTGGCGACGACGACGTTCTCGATGCGAGCGAGCACGTAGTCGGGACGCAGCGCCAGCGCCGCCTGCGCCATCCACTCCATGGCGAGCACCACCGGCACCACCGGCTCACCTTCGACGCTGTGGTCGGCGAGGAAGCCGTGGGTCGCCGCGTGCACGCGAGCCGTGTAGCTCGCGCCTTCGGCCGCGGAAGCGGAGAGCAGCGCCTTCGGCTTCGGCTCACCACCGAGCACGAGCTCGACCCGCTCCGGGGCGCCCGAGAGCACCTCGTCGACGAGCATCTTCGCGCCCACGTCGAGCGGAATGAGCGCCACACCCAGGCTCTCGAAGCGAGCCTTGAGCGCCGGCGTCACCATGCCGCCCTCCCACGGGCCCCAGCCGAGCGACTTGACGAGCATGCCGCTGCGCTTGGTGCCCTCGGCCGTGGCGACCTTGTTGAGCACCTCGTTGGCCATGGCGTAGTCGCACTGACCCTGGTTTCCGGCGCGGGCGGCGACCGAGCTGAAGTTCACGAGCAGCTTCAGCGGGTCGTTCGCGGTGGCCTCGAGCAGGGCGACCAGGCCATCGACCTTGGTGTCGAACACGAAGTCGAACTGGTCCTGGGTCTTGTCGACGATGTAGCGGTCGGCGAGCACGCCCGCGCCGTGCACGAGGCCGGTGATGGCCCCCCACCGCGCGCGCACGCTGCCAAGCGCGTCCTTGAGTCCGGCGACATCGGTGACGCTGCACGCGACGTACTCGGCCTCCCCGCCAGCGGCGGCGATGGCGGCGAGGGTCGCGCGGATCTCGCGGTTCGCGAGGATACGGCTCACCTTCTTGCCGAGGTCCGCAGGCGACACCTTCTCGCCCTTGGCCATGGCGTCCTGGAGCAGCGCCTTCTTGAGGTTGGCGTCACCCTCGACACCGACCACGGCGGCGGGCTCGTCGGTCAGTGCGGTGCGCCCCAGCAGCGCGAACTTCGCCTGCGTGGCCTGCGCCAGCGCGATGAGCGTCGACGCGGTCACGCCGCGGGCGCCACCGGAGGCAACGATCACGGAGTTGCGGTCGACGACACCGCTGGTCACGCCCTCGACAGCGACCTTGCTGCTCTTCAGGGAGAAGCGCTGTCCGTCGGCCTTGAGGCCGACCTCGAGCTCGGCACCGCCGGTGAGCAGCTCGGCAAGCAGCACGTCCGCGATCACCTCGGCACTCCGACCGCCGCGCTCGACGTCGATGGCCTTCACGCCCGCGTTGGGCCACTCCTGGGCCGCGGTCTTCACCAGACCCGGCAGGCCGCCGAGCCAGGCGCGCTCACCGGCACCGGAGAGGCCGAAGTCACCGTTGGTGTCCTGCACGGTCACGAAGGCGCCGCCCTCGCTCGCGAGCTTCGCCGCGATGACCTTGGCCGCCGCGAAGGCCGCCTTGTTCACGTTGCGCGCGCCGTCCGCGTCCACGTCGGCAAGACCGCCGAGGAACACGACGGAGGCCGCGTTCGCGGGCACGGCGTCCACCGCCTGGGCCTGCAGGCCCGCTGCGCTCAGCTTGGCCGCGAGGGCCTCGGCCACGCCGTTGCCGTCACGGGTCACCGCGATCAGGCCCTTGTCGAGCCCCTCGACGAGGAAGCCCGCCGGGGCCGCCGGCACCAGATCGAGCACGAAGCGACCGAGGTTGTCGGGCATGGTCACCGGCGCGCTGGGCGCGACCTGGGCGACTGCCGCGACCACCGCACCGCTGCGCGACGCCATGTAGTCGACGATCTGCTGGAGCGTCTGCAGCTCGGCCATCTCCGAGGCGTCCACCTCGGGAAGGCTCGGCGCCTTCTCACGCATGCCCGAGAGGATCTCCACCCGCTTGATCGA
>SBGP01000023.1 GCA_006226595.1 Deltaproteobacteria bacterium | reverse complement strand
CCGGAGCCGGAGCCGGAGCCGGAGCCCGTGGCCCCCGAACCCGAGACCGCCCCCCTGCCCGAGGACGAGGCCGAGTCCCTGGACAAGGTCCTCGAGGACTTCGTGATCGAGGACCTCGACGACGAAACCGACAAGCGGCGCAAGAAGCGCTGAGGTACCCGTGCGCCGAGACATCCTCGAGCTCGACACTTCACTCACCCGAGCCATCCAGGACCGGCAGCTCACGCTGCACGACGTGGAGGCCATCCGCCTGCTGCTCTCCGGAAGCAGCGTGGTCGACTGGCAACGCCTCGCCTTCGGAACCCTCGACGAAGTCGACGAGTTCCTCGCCACCCTGCGCCTCGACGTGAGCCGGGGCGAGGACAGCGAGCGCCTGCGCTACGTGTTCAACGAGTCCGTCGCGTACCTCGAAGAGCAGCTCCAGCTCCGCTTCCCGCCCACGCTCCGCGATCCGGACGACATCCGCATGCTGTTCCTGTGGGCGTCGCAGGACGGGGGCTTCCGGCGCCGCCAGATCCTCTCGTGCGTGATCCTCAAGCTGATGCACGTCATCCAGCACATGGAGGCTGCGGATCTCAAGTTCCGAACGGCCATCTCCGAAGCGCAGCTCTTCGACCTCGCCGAGGACCGGCTGCTCGAGGCCGCGCGGGCCATGCAGGACAGCGGCCTGCCCATCGTCGCGCTATACGGCAGCCGCAAGTCGCGGTCGAGCGTGATCACCAAGCTGCTCGCCAAGCGCGAGAACATCGCCGCCACCGTGTTCGACAAGCTGCGCTACCGGATCATCGTCGAGAAGCCGGAGGACCTGCTCCCCGTGCTCCAGCACCTCACGCGCAAGGTGCTGCCGTTCAACTACGTGATCCCGGGCCAGAGCCACAACAACCTGCTCGATCCCGCGCGTCTGTGGGATGCGCTGCCCGCGGACGTGGTCGCCCAGCACGTCGAGCGCGCGATGCCACTCACCCAGGAGTCCGGCAAGAACGAGTTCTCTGGCGCGAACTACCGGATGATCAACTTCATCGCCGACTACCCGGTCGAGCTGCCGACGACCCCGGACGACCGCTTCTCCTTCGAGCTGGGCCGGGTCGTGTTCCTGATGATCGAGTTCCAGCTCGTCGACGAGGAGACCGCCCGACGCAACGAGGTCGGTGAGAACGCGCACTCCCTGTACAAGGAGCGCCAGTACGAAGAGGTCGCCCGGCGCCTGAAGCGCGGCCGGGGTCGCCGATGAAGGTGCTCATGGTCTGCCTGGGCAACATCTGCCGCAGTCCGATGGCGCACGGCGTGATGGATCACCGCGCCGCCGAGCGAGGCATCCACGTCGAGGTCGACTCGTGCGGCACGGGCGCCTGGCACGCCGGCGAGCTCGCCGATCCACGCACCCGAGCGGTGCTTCGCAGGCATGGCATCCCGCTGGATCACCGCGCGCGCCAGCTCCGAGACCGCGACTTCGCGGAGTTCGACCTGTTGTTCGCGATGGACTCGGACAACCTCGCGAACATGGAGCGGCGCTGCCCGCCCGAGCACCGCCACAAGCTGCACAAGCTCCGCGGGCCCACCGGCGGCGGCGACGTCCCCGACCCCTACTACGGCGGAGCCGACGGCTTCGACCGCGTGTACGACATGGTCACCGAGGCGGTCGACGCCTGGCTCGACCGGATGCCTCCAGGAACCACCTGACCCCGATCGGCGGGCCCGGAGCTCGCGCTCCAGACCGCGCCGCAAACCCGCCGTTTCGCGCCCAGACTCCGTCGCCCGGCGCATGCGGCAAGCGAAATCGGCTACCCTCCCACACCTTGTCCTCCTCTCCCTACCGCTGGATCACTCGCCTCGGCACCGGTTCGTCCGGCGAGGTGTGGGCGGCCGTGCGCGGCGGACGAGAGATGGCGGTGAAGCTTCTCAAGTCCCGAGAGGGCTCCGCGCACGCCGAGGCGCTGCGCCGTGAGATGCGCCTGGGGCCGATCCTGGCCGGACACCCGAACATCGTCGCCGTGGACCACGTCGAGTCGGTCGACGGCGCCCTGCACCTCGAGATGGAGTGGGTTCGCGGCCCCTCGCTCGCGGACGTGATGAGCTACCGCCGCGAGCACCGCCAGGGTCCGCTGCCGCCGTCGGTGGTCGTGCCGTGGGCGATCTCGGTGCTCGAAGCACTCGACTGGGCCGGTAGCCGCGTGGCCCCGAGCCAGCCGTCGTCCTTCGTGCATCGCGACATCAAGCCGGCGAACCTGCTGCTCGACACCGACGGGCGCCTGCGCATCACGGACTTCGGCATCGCGCGCGCCGAGGCGGAGCTCGGGTTCCAGACGACGACCACCGGCATCGTCAAGGGCTCGCCGCGGTACATGGCGCCCGAGATCCTCGCCGAGCGCAACGTCGACGCGCGCGCGGATCAGTTCAGCCTCGGTGCGGTGATCTACGAGCTGCTCACCGGCGAGACGCTGTACACGGCGCGGGACCTGGCGAACACCCTGATCGAGGCCCTCGAAGCCGACGTGGAGCCGCGTCTCGATGCGTGGGAGGACGGCCCGCTCCGCCTGAAGAAGGCCCTGCGGACCATGCTCGCCAAGGACCCGCGGCACCGCTTCACCAACCACCGCGTCGCCGCGGACTCGCTGCGGGCGCTCCGCCCCGAGGGGCCGAGCCTCCAGGGTGTGCTTCCGCAGCTGCTCTCCGCGATCCGCACGGACGAGACCAGCCCCGCGGCGCCGGCGATCACCGACCTGCCCGAGCTGATTCCCGCGGCGGATCGCTCGCCGACGGCCACCGACGACATCCTCCTCGGCGGCAACACCGTGGACCTGCCGAGCCTCGAGATCGACACGGATCTTCCGCCGGTCTCGGCGCTACTCGCGGACCGCGACCGCGGCGACACCGTGCCGCTGCGACGCGGCGCCCCCGGAGACCCGGCGACGGTGGTCTCCGTGACCCAGCAGGTGTACGACCGCGAGCTCATCGACCAGCTGCTCGAGCCCGACTCCGAAGACACCGGCGTCACCAAGCCCATCCCCGTCCATCCCGAGGACGAGGAGGAGACCGTGGTGAAGAGCCTCGACGAGCTCGCCCGCGAGCTGGGCATGCTCGAGGGCCACTCGCTCGACGAGCACACGGTGGCCTCCGAGGAGGTCCCGGATCCGAGCACGGGCACCGACGTCGATCTGCTCACGGACCGAGGTTCGGAGCGCACCGTGGTGCTGCCGGACGTCCAGGTCGCCCCACCGCCGCCACCGCGCTCCGGGTACGTGCAGCCCACGCCAGCCCCCACCGAGAACGCTGGCGGACTGCCGTGGTGGGCCTACGCGGGTGTGGGATGCAGCGTGCTCGGCCTCGCGCTCGCGGTGATCGTCGCGGGCGTCGCCGTCGGCCTGTTCCTCGCCTCGCGGTGACTACTTCGGCGCGGCGATGACCGTGCTCGTCACCTGTCCATCCGCGGCCTGAATCGCGACGCTCGTGCCACCCTTCTCGGCGGTGAGCGTGACCATCTTGCCGCCATCGGCGCTCATCTCGGTGCGCTGGAGCTTGCCGAGGCCGCTGAGCTGCTTTTCCCAGTGACGGACGACCGCATCCACCGAGAGGCCGTCGTGCTGTGCCGCGACCATGAACGCCTCACCGTCCGGCGTGACGCTGGTGTTCGACATGAGCACCGTGCTGGGCGTCGGCAGGGTGTACGGAAAGCCCGCGGGGACCTTGGCCGCGCCGCCGACCGCCAGGTCGAAGGTCTCACCGTTCGCACCCTTCATCTGGAAGGTTCCCGCATCCTCGCCCGTGACGATCTCGGCCTCGCCCTCGTCGGTCTTGATCGTGATCTTGCCCGTGCTCTCGTCGATATCGAGTTCGTCGATGTCGGTGGCCGCCTCGATCAGCTCCTCGGCGACGCGCTCGGCGATCTCTTCCTCGAGGGCGTCGCTCCAGCTCGAGCTGCTCGAGCTCGACCCGCCACCTCCGCCGCCACAGCAGCAACAGCCGGTCGCGTAGAGCAGGGCCAACACGGGAACAGTGAGTCGAAGCAGCATGGAGCCTCCGCCGACGGGATACCACACGCCGCATGAGCTCCGTCACCCCCAGCTGGCAGGTACGCGCCCGCCGCACCCCCCTCACCAGCGGCGTCCTCGTCGCCTGTGCCGTGGTCACCGCGGTCTGGCACAGCGGCGGCCCCCTCGCCGTGCTCGCGCGGGAGTGGCTCGTCGCGAGCTCTGCAGAGCTGCTGCAAGGGCGCGTGTGGACCCTGTGGACCTCGGCCCTCGTGCACGGCGACATCATCCACCTCGCGTTCAATGGCTTCTGGCTGTGGGACCTCGGCGGTCCCCTCGAGATCGAGTTCGGGCGGCGCGGCTGGATCCGTTTCTCGCTGGCGGCCGCCGCGGTGGCGAGCATCGCGCAGATCCTGTGGGGTGGGAGCATGGGCATCGGCTACAGCGGCGTGGTGTATGCGCTCGCCGGCCTCGTGTACGCCGCTCCCGAGGGACGCTTCCCCTACTGCCAGTCGCTGGTGCGCCGGAACTGGGGCCTGCTCGTGCTGTGGGCCGTGGTGTGCGTCGGCTTCGAGATCGCCGGCACCTGGGGTGTCGCGAACGGCGCGCACCTCGGAGGGCTCGCCTTCGGCCTGGCGGTGGGACGCGCACTTCCGTGGTTCGAGGGCGGGCGGAGCGCGGCATGACCGACGAAGCATGGCTGCGGCTGCTCCAGGGCGCGTGGCGGGACGTGAACTGGCGCCTGTTCGGCGAGGGGCTGCGGCCGGTCGTGATGAAGCTCGACGACAGCCGCCGACGACTGGCCGGCTGGCAGCGCCAGACCCGCACGATCACGGTGTCGCGCTCGCTGCTCGAGCGCCCGTGGCCGGTGGTGGTCGAGGTGCTCAAGCACGAGATGGCGCATCAGTACGCCCACGAGGTGCTCGGCGCCGTGGACGAGAGTGCCCACGGCCCCGCGTTCCGCAAGGTCTGCGCCGAGCGCGGCATCGACGCCCGTGCCGCCGGCGAGCCCGAGGCCAGCGACAGCCGGGTGCTCGACCGGGTCCGCAAGCTGCTCGCCCTGGCCGAGAGCCCCGAGCTGCACGAGGCCGAGTCCGCCGCCCGCATGGCCCGCCGCCTGATGCTCGAGCACCACGTGAGCGAGTCCGACCTCCACCGTCGTCCGTTTCGGGTCCGCCACCTCGGCCGCGCGACCTCGCGGTTCATGACCCACGAGAAGCTGCTTGCTGGCGTGCTCTCCAAGCACTTCTTCGTCGAGTGCATCCACGTGCAGGCCGTGCTGCCCGACGGACGCATGGGTCGCATGCTCGAGATCTGCGGACGCGAGGAGGATGTCGCGGTCGCCGAGCACGTGTACGGCTGGCTGCTCGCCACCGCCGACCGCCTGTACGCCGCGCATCGCCGCAACGGCGGCAAGGGACGCGGTCGCTTCCTCTCCGGCGTCGTCATGGGCTTCGGCGAACAGCTCGACGCCGAGACCGCGCGCTGTGCCGAGACGGGCCTTGTGCACGTCCCCGACGCCCCGCTCCGCGAGTACGTGACCACGCGTCACCCGCGCCTCGTGAAGGGCCGCGGCATCAGGCTCCGCGCCGACAGCGCGTTCTCCGCGGGCCGCAGCGAGGGCCGCAAGGTGAAGCTGCACCCGGCGGTGGCCAAGCGCGGTCCTCGCCTGCTCGAGGGCTGAGGGCCCAGGTGCCTGTGCGTCCTGACACGGACGTCGCGATCTGAGCGCCCCGATCTGCGCGCCAAACACGAGGATGCCGACCAATACGGCATCTCCAACTCTGGCACGGCACTTGCTTCCACCCAGGTGACGACCGGAGGTCTCCATGTTTTCTCGCACCGCTCTTCTCACTGCTCCCCTGCTCGCCCTCGCTCTCGCCGGCTGTGAGCGCGAACCCGTCGGCCCCATGGGCGAGCACGCCCTGCGCTCGTTCGAGTCCTGCGACGAGGTCAACGACTACATGGGCGACGTGATCCTCGAGACCCTCGTGAGCAGCCGCTACGGCGGGTACTGGGGCTGGATGGAGGACGACGTCGCCGCGGATGCAGGCGCCGAGTCCGGTGGCAACGGCCCCTCCGACTACACGACGACCAATGTGCAGGAAGCGGGCGTCGACGAGCTCGACATCGTGAAGACGGATGGCGAGTACATCTACGTGGTCGAGGACGACGAGCTGATCATCCTCGACTCGTGGCCGATCGAGGACGCGAGCATCGTCTCCCGCGTCCAGCTCGACGGCTGGGCGCGCGGCCTGTTCCTCGACGGCGACAAGGTCGTGGTCTTCAACCAGCGCTACTACGACGAGCAGCAGTTCGCGAACCGCTGGTGGGGCGGCACCGAGGCGACCTTCATCGACGTCTCCGACCGTGCCAACCCGTCCATCACGCGCAAGACGGAGATCGAGGGCTGGCTGACCACCGCCCGCATGATCGACGGTGAGGTCTACGGGGTGGTCAACACCTGGCTCGACATCCCACAGGGCGCCTGGGAGCTCGTCTGGGACGAGGCGCTGGGCCTGCCCGAGATGGACTGGGAGGCCAGCGAGGCGCAGCAGGACCGCATCCGCGAGCGCGCCCGCGACATCCTGCGCCCCCACGTGCGTCGACTCATGAACCGCACCGACCTCGACGAGCTGCTGCCCCTCACCCGCGACACCCTCGCCGGGGACCCACCGGGCCAGATCGAGCTCCTCCACGACTGCGACGAGCTGTACCGACCCGCCGAGATCTCGCAGCACGCCGTGCTCTCGGTGGTGCAGTTCCCGGTCGCCGGAGACCACGAGGAGATGGGCGCGAGCGGCGTCGTCTCCGATGGCTGGACCGTGTACGCGTCCAAGGAGAACCTGTACGTGGCCCAGTCCAGCTGGTGGAGCTGGTGGGGCTGGGGCGACATGGAGCTCGAGACCCACATCCACAAGTTCGATATCGGCGGCGAGGCCCCGGTCTACACCGCGAGCGGCTCGGTCGAGGGCTGGCTGTGGAACCAGTTCGCGATGAGCGAGTACGACGGCGCCTTCCGCGTCGCGACCACCGAGTTCGACTGGTGGTGGGGCACCGGCGAAGGCGAGGCCGACACCGGCTCCAACGTGTTCGTGATGGCCGACGACGGGGCGGGCTCGCTCGCGATCACAGGCGCGGTCGAGGGCCTGGCTCCCGGCGAGCAGATCCGCGCGGTGCGCATGCTCGGCGACAAGGGCTACGTCGTCACCTTCGAGCAGATCGACCCACTGTTCACCATCGACCTCTCCGACCCGACGAACCCGGTCGCCGTGGGCGAGCTGGAGCTGCCCGGCTTCTCCGCGTACCTGCACCCGCTCGACGAGGACCACCTGCTCGCCGTCGGCATGGCCGGCGACTGGGAGGGCAACGTCCAGGGCCTCGCCGTCACCGTGTTCGACGTGAGCGACTTCGCGAACCCGCGGGTCGCGCAGCAGCTCGAGCTCGGCACCGAGGGCTGGAGCTGGTCCGAGGCCCTGTGGGACCACCACGCGTTCACCTACCACCGCGGCGTGCTCTCCATCCCGGCGACCACATGGCTCGAGAGCACGACCGGGGAGTGGGACTACTTCAGCGGTCTGTACGTCGTCAGCGTGGACGCCGACCACATCGAGCTGCTCGGCACGGTGGACCACCGCGACCTGGTGGCCGGATCCGAGTGCTACTACGACTGGGCCGGCGCGTGCGACGACTACTGGTACGCGAGCCTGCGTCGCAGCATCTACATCGAGGACAACCTGTTCTCGCTGTCGAACTACGGCGTGAAGGTCAACGACCTCAACGCGCCCGAGATCGAGCTCAACCGCGTGTACTTCAACCCCCGGTAACGGGCGGTCCGCGCCGCGGAGCGGCATCTCCTCTATGTGTGGGGGCTCGGGGACTCTTCCTCGGGCCCTCGCCTGCTCAGGTAGGCGGCATCTCGGCGAGGTCGGTCGGCAGATCGAGCATGCGACCGAGCAGTGCCACCGCGTCTCCGGCGAGCTTCATCGGGTCGCCGAGACCGTCCGCACCCGCGAGGAACTCGAAGTAGAGCCGCTCGATGGCGCCGATGATGATCAGGCTCGCGAGCCGGGGGTTCGGCGCGGTGATCAGCCCGCGCTCGGCCCCCACCTGGGTCAGGCGCGTGCTCACGGCCTGGAGCTCGAGCTCGCGTCGACGCACGGCCTCACCGGCCTCGTGCGCACTGCGGGACTCCCGGAAGGCGAGCATCACGCCCTGCTCGTTGGAGAGCCCGAGCACGGCGAGCTCGAGGGCCATCTCCTGGTAGATGGCGTAGGAATCCGCGCGCGTCGTGGTCTCGGAGAGACGGCCCTGAACCCCCTCGAGCAGGGCCAGCAACGGGCGGAACCAGGTGTCGGCGAGCGCTTCGAAGAGCTCGAGCTTGGTCGCGTAGTACAGGTAGAACGTGCCGCGGGCGATGCCCGCCTGGGCCGCGATCTGCTCGATGGAGGCCCGCTCGTAGCCGTGCTCGAGGAACAGGGAGAGACCGGCGGCGCCGATCGCGTCGCGCTTCTGCTGCTTCTTCTCTTCGCGACGTCCCATCAGCGCGGCATCTCGGGCTCGAGCGGCGGCGGGTAGACGCGCACGGAGATGGTGTGGAGCAGCCCACCGACGCCGCGGTCGTTGTTCGTGAGCGGCACGCGCATCGCGTACTCGAAGGCGCCAGCTTCGTTCTCGATGCCGAGGCCCCACGAGACCTGGTGCTGCTCAAGCACGCCATCCCACGCATAGCCCGCGCGCATGCGGCTCGGACCCGCTGACCCGTCCACGCCGGCGCGCAGCGTGAGGCCCGAGCCCTCGGCCACCTCGACGTCGACCAGGCCGTGGACCGTGTCGACGCTGCCAACCCGAAGGCCGAGCACGCCGGCGAGCGGCATGTCCTCGTCGTCCAGCATGAACAGCAGGTTGCGACCGGTGAGCGCCGCGGAGAACAGCTCGTGCGGAGCCGCGGCGATGCCGAGGTCGGCATTGCCCGAGAAGCCCTGACCCCGCCGCTCGCGCTTCCACCACAGGAAGGTGCCGTTCACGCCGACAGAGAGCTTGCGATCGGCGATCGGCGCGCCGAGTGCGACGGTCAGATCGTGCGTAAACTCTTTGTTCGTCGGCTCGGTGCCCGGCTCGATCCAGCCGGGAAGATCGGCATCGGTGATCGGCAGGTTCACCTGTCCCCGGCGGTACGCGATGCCGAACGCGACCGACCCGGTGCGGCTGTCCATCGCGGAAAGGCCGTAGCGAAGCGCCGATGCGGGGCCGATGGACCCGAAGCCCATGCCGTCGTAGCGCTCGACGAGCGCCATGGCGCCCGGCGAGCCGGTGATCGCGCTGTTGTCCTTGGGAAGGGCCGTCGACGCGCCACCGGTCGCCACCGTGTTCGCGCCCAGATGCGCCTCGGAGGCGACGGCAGGCGAACCGACGACGAGGGTGAGCGCGACTCCGAGAGACGCGCTCCACGCGGCCGCGAGGCCAAGGGCACGGTGTTTGCGATGGCTCATGAACCGGCTTAGTAGTCGCGGCTCAATGCCCAGGCAATGCCGGCGGACATTTGGAGGTTTCTCTTGGAGCAGGAACGGCTGGAGTTCTTCCGCGATCTCCTCAACCAACGCCTCGAGGCACTCCTCGAAGGCGCTGGCAACACCATCGGCAACCTCACCGAGGAGCGTGAGTCGCTCACCGATACCATCGACATCGCGTCGATGGAGTCGAACCGCGACTTCACGCTGCGCCTGCAGGACCGCGAGCGTCGCCTGGTCGGGAAGATCAAGGCCGCGCTCAAGCGCGTCGACGACGAAGAGTACGGCGTGTGCATCGCCTGCGGTGACGACATCGACGAGCGCCGCCTGATGGCCCGCCCGGTCGCGACCCACTGCATCGACTGCAAGACCGAAGCCGAGCAGATGGAGCGGCACCGCCGCATGTTCTAGAGCGGGGTCGCGCGCTTGCGCGCCTCTCCGCCGTGCGCGACCACGCGATCGCGACCTTCCTGCTTGCCGCTGTGCACGCGAGCCTCTGCAGCGAAGGTCAGCGCCCGTGCGTCCGTCTCGTCACCGCCCACCGCGGCGACCCCGACCGTGAGCGTCAGCTCGCCGGGCATGGGCGGCTGTGATCCCTTCATCGCCGCGCGCAGCCTGCGACGCACGCCCGTCGCCACGGCGTGTCCCCGCGCAACGCCGCCGTTGTAGAGGAACAGGCCGAACTGATCGGGGCCGTAGCGCACCGCGAGATCGGTGGGCCCGATCTCCGAGAGCAGCAGCATGCCCATCTCCATGATCACGCGTCGCCGCGCCTCGGGGCCGTACATGCGCGCGTAGGTCCGGAAGTGGTCGAGGTCGAAGAGCACGAACACCGCGTCCCGCTCACCACGCACCGCCTTCGCAACCTCTGCGGGCAGCACGTCCCGGAAGAAGTCGGCGGTGTACAGGCCGGTCTCCGCGTCGCGGAGCTCGGCGTGTCCCTTCGGCGAGGCGGGCTCGACGCTCGAGAACAACCCGTACACGGGCCCGTCGGGCACCACCCTTGCGTAGTGCACGCCCTCGGCGCGCAGCCAGAGCCCGAAGATCAGCCCGTAAAGCACCGCGCAGAAGGTCTTGCCCACGAGACCGCTGACGAGGATGGGCAGCCACAGCTCGGTGCCCGCGAACGCGCCGGTGGCGAACAGCAGCGTGTCGGCGGCCAGCACCAGGCCCAGCGTCCCGATCGAGCGGGCGGCCAGGGCGGTGGGTACGGCACGTCCGAGCACTTCCCACACGATGGCGACGAGAATGACGTCGAGTGCGGTCACGAGGGTGCCCACCAGTGTGAGCCGAGCGTTGAGCGAGAACACCTCGACCGGTACCCCGAGCAGGTTCACGGTCTCGGGCTGCGTGAGGTGCCAGCCGAGCACCAGCGCCCAAACCGTCAGAGAGAGGTTCGCGGCGACGAGTCCGGCGATGAGCTCTCGCGCCCGCCGTGGCCCCACCCGGACATAGACGACGAGGACGGCGAACAGGTTTCCCGCGAACAGTGCGGTGGAGCCCGGGCTCACGCTGAGTTCGCCGGTCAGCGGCACGTAGAAGCTGTTGGCGAGCAGGGTCTGAAGGAACTGCCACGCCCCCATGGTCACGAACAAGGGGCCAAGGCCGGCGTAGGGCTTGATCCGGACCAGCGCCAGCACCATCGCCGCGGCCACGGCACATTCCGCCGTGAGAAACCCGAGTTGTGGAAGCTGCATGCGAGGTCCGAGGGAACGACCTCAGCGTACCGCGACGACGCGCGCGAATTGCCACCGCCGCAAGGCCAGTCCGCGCAAGAGCCCGAGAATGCCGCTCCTACGTACATGACGAAGGCGTGACACCTGAAAGAAGCCCGATGACTTTTCGCGCAATTTGGGGTATTTGTACTTCCAGGAGATCGCCATGACCACCCTGCTCCTCTTCGCAGCCCTCTCGTTCGCCCACGACGGCGACTTGCGTCAGGTGGACGCCGGTCTGTTCGGTGACGAGGCCACCGGCATCGCCTACCTCACCAGCCGCGTCGAAGGCCGGTGGTACGTGGAGGCCGTCGAGCGCGACGGCACCCTCGTGCTCGAGCGATCCCTGCCCGGAAGCCTCAGCGAGGCCGACGCGGTGCGCATCGCGCTCGCGACCCGCGACCGCGACGAGGCCGAGGTCGAGCTCACTTCCGGCCGCGTGCACGTGAAGGTCACGGAGCGCAGCGTCGAGGTCAGTGGCTGAGCAGGGCTCCAGCGGCTTCGAGCTGAACCGCGGGGTCATCCTGTCGGGCGAGCGACTCGAGGAACGGCACGAGCGCCGGTGAAGGGTGCGCCCCCGCTGCGCGGGCTGCCGCGATCTGCACGCGCCCGCTCTCATCGGCGAGCCCGGCGGTGAGGATCCGCTCGATGACGGGTGCGTTGCCCTCCACGCCCTCGGTGCAGCGCATGGCGAGCTCGCGGACCTCGTCGAGCTCGGACAGGGCCACACGAACCAGCTTTCCAGCCGACGCGTCGTGCTGCGACACCCGCAGACACCGGGCGTAGTCCGCGACCATGCCCTTCCCGCGACTCATCGAGGCCAACAGCCCCGCGCTCTCCGAGGTGTGCACGACCGTGAGCGCATCGAGCAGCGCGAGCTGCGCATCCTCGTCCGCGCCGAAACCTCGGGCCGGTCCGGGAGATCCGAGGGCGAGCTGCGCCACGGCCCAGTCGGCGGCAATCTCCGGCTCGATCCGAGCCGATCCCTCGTCGAGGGCCGCGCGGAGCACGTCCTCGTGGCCCACGTAGGCGAGGTCACGCACGAAGCGCAGCTCGAGAGGGATCTCCCCGCTCGCCAGCTCGCGGGCGAGCACGTCGACGGCCCCCTCCACGCCCACCGCGGTGGCGGCCAGTGCGAGCGGTGCCCGCGCCCAGCTCTCCGCCTGCGCCAGATCCTGCTTCAGCGCGTCCCGGGTCTCCGAGGAGGCCTCGGCCCCGAGCACGACCGCGCCCGCGGAGCGCGCGAACGGATCCCGTGCCTTGGCGACCCACGGGTCGAGCAGCTCGGCGCGTCGGGCCTCGGGCATCGCGTCGATCACCGCGACCTGCACGTACCCATCGGGATCGTAGAGCCCACGCGCGATCCAGGCCTCACCGTCGGGACGCCCGACGCGCAGCGCCAGGGCTCGCGCTCTCAGGGAAGGCTCCAGGCTGCCCGCCGCGGCCTCCACGATGGCCTGGGCATCCACCGCCGGACCCGCCGCCGGAGGCTCCGGGATGGGGAGCGAGCGGGCGCAGCCGACGGCGAGAACGGGCCACAGCCCGAGCCACCGCGCTATGGCGCGCTCCCGGTGCGCACAGCGACGCTCGGGTTGCTCGGGTACAGGGCCAGCAGCTCGCGGAACTGCTGCCGCGCCTCATCGGCATTCCCGCTGTGCTGCGCAATCACGCCCCGGCTCCACCGGGTCGCGACCTTGGCGGCCAGTTGCTTGCGAGCCTGCTCGGCGCCCGCGTGGGCAGCGGCACGGGTCTCGTCGTGCACCGCCTGCTCGGCGACCTTCTGGAACAGCTCGAGGGCACCGTAGGCATCGCCCTGGACGACGAGCGCGTTGGCCTCGTCGACCTGCGCAGCGAGCGCCTCCTGCTCTTCGGTGGGCGTCCAGCCCATGTGCGCCTGCGCCGCTGGGTCGTCGCGGTATTCCTCGCGGATGACCTGGACAGCGCGGCGGGCCTTGGCGGTGCGGGTGAGGGTGAGCTCGAACAGCGCGTCGCGCTTGGCCTCGGCCGTCTCGCGCTCGAGCGCCTTGGCCTCGAACCGCGGCTGCAGGGTGTCGAGGATCTCGAACTCGGCGGCGAGCAGCGCGAAGCGCTCGGCGCTCGGGTCGCCCGGACGCGCCTGGAGCACCTGCGTGAACGACGCGAAGGCCTCGTCGGAGCGCGAGTTCTCGATGGCCGTGCGGCCCTGCTCGAAGATCTGGTCGGGCGAGCCGACGGCGACCGCTCCCTGAACCACCCAGTGCGGCGGGCCGGAGGGCGCGGTGACGCTGGCCACCTGCTGGCGGCGCTGCAGTTGCACGACGAGGAGCAACACGAGCGCGAGGATCACCGCGAGCAGCACGAGGGTCGAGGTCGCGGCGAGGATGATCTTCGGCAGTGGCGAAGGACGCTGGCGGACGCGCGCGGCGAGTGGCGTCGGCGATTCTTGCGGCGGGAGGGCCAGATGGTCGCGAGACGGCTCGGCGAACCCCATGGGGGCGTCGCCGCTGGCGAAGCGGAACTCGGAGTTGCCGATGCGGATGCGGTCGCCGTGGCGAAGCATCGCGTCGGTCGTGCGGCGGCCGTTGAGGAACACGCCGTTCGCGCTGCCCTGATCGACGAGCGCGAAGCCCGTTCCGCGAGGCTGGATGCGGCAGTGCTGCCGCGAGCTCGCCGGGTCGGGGAGCACGACGTCCTGGTTGTCGGCGCGCCCGATGGACAGCCCGGCCCGATCCAGCGGGAAGTAGCTGCGGAAGATGCCCGGCGCGGAGATCACGTCGAGGCGCGCTGGCGAGCCATCGAGCGTCTGCTCCTCGATGGACGGCTGACCGGCCCCGCGCACCCGGAAGGTGAGCACGAACGGGTCGATCATGATCTCGTCGTGATCGGAGAGGTTCTGCTCGTCGACGCGACGGCCCCGGTAGTAGGAGCCGTTGCCGCTGCCGAGATCGGTGTACCGAAGCTCGTCGTCGCGAAGCATGATCCGCGCGTGCCGACGCGAGACGCCGACGTCCGACAGCACGATGTCGTTGTCCTCGGCACGTCCGAGGCGCGTCTCGCCCTTGCGCACCCGCACGACCCGGTCCGGATGGCCCGGCTGGCGGATGATCAGTTCGACGCCTTCGATCACGTGTGCGGCTCCCTCACGACTTGAACGGCCACCACCATCGACCGCCCTGGGAGGGTAGGCCATGGAAGCTCGCGGTGTCCTCTTCGTCGGAAAGCCACCGGACGGTGAACTCGGTCTCGGCGATGCGAATCACGTCGCCGACCCGCAGCGCGTGGTGATCCGTCACCCGCAGGTCGTTGACGAACACGCCGTTGCGGGAGCCTGCGTCGCGCAGCCAGAGCGCGCCGTTGTCGTTGTGCAGACGGGCGTGGAACCGCGACACGCCATCCTCGGTGAGAACGATGTTGTTCTCGTCCGAGCGGCCGATCGACAGCTCGCTGCCATCAAGCACTGTGTAGCGGTTGCCCTCGAGCGAGCCCGAGGTGCACACCAGGACTGGAACGTCCGCCATGTCTCGTCCTCTCCCGGGCGCACTTTACTCCGAACGGGAGGTCCTGTGGTCAACCGGGTGGCCAGCGCCGCGGAAATCGCGCGCTCACCCTCCACGTAACCTCACGTTGGCCGCGGATCAGCGCGCAGCCATCAAGAAGGCCAATACCTGGTCCCAGGTGCGCTCGAAGTCGGGCCTGCGGAAGTGCGTCCCCGTGCGCACCCAGTCGTAGTGGGGCGGCGCCTGTTCCGGTCCCGAGAAGTGGCCGATGACGTCGAGGTGATCCGCGTCCACCGCCGCGATGAGCTCTCCGTAGAGCTGGCTCGAGGTCGGCACCATGCTGTCGTTGTCCTCCGGAGCGAGCTCGGGCCACCTGTCCGCGAGCGCCTCGACCTCGCCGAGAA
This sequence comes from Deltaproteobacteria bacterium, assembly GCA_006226595.1. Lineage (GTDB taxonomy): Bacteria > Myxococcota_A > UBA796 > UBA796 > M1803. Next base: position 5,967 of record SBGP01000023.1, on the reverse strand, counting down.
ACGAGGATGGAGCCGCCAGGTGGTGGCACGCGAGGTAAACCGCGTTCGACGCCTGGGCGTTCGGCGAGAGACCCGCGCCGACCACGCCGTGCATGCCGGGAGGACGAGCCCGGGTGACGACACTGCCGTAGCGGACCCCGGGGCGAGCCTGGGCCGTCGCGTTGAACACGTCGAGGGCATCCGGCGTGATCTGCGGCAGCAGGCCCTGGTCGTCGCCGACCTCCTCGAAGAAGGCCGCGACCTCGGCTCGGCGAGCCTCGGTGAGCTCGCTCAGCAGCCCGACGAAGAGCTCGTCCACCACTCCCGGCGCGGTGTCGAGCTGCGAGTCCAGCGCCTTCACGAGCCGAGCGAGGTCGAGGACCACGCCGAGCGGCACGCTCCCCCGGCGGAGCACGACCACCGTGAACATCGACAGAAGCCGAAGCAGGCGCTTGCCGGCCAGGGTCGTGAACGCCGCGGCGGCCGGTGTTCCGTGGTGTGGCGTGGCCACGGTGACGACCGAGCGCACGCGGGAGGCGAACGGCTCGACCTCGTCGTCCAGCGAGACGCCGGGAGCGACGAACAGGCGCGCATCGAGCCCGCCGGAGGAGTGGCCGACAATGTGGAGGATGTCGTCCGGACCCGCGGTCGCCGCCATCGCCTGGTACAGCCGCCGCGTTCGCTCGCGCAGCGACGCCGTCGGATGCGTCGCCACCTCGTGGACCACTCCGGGCTCGTCCGCCTGGCCCAGGCGGTGCTGGAGCAACGCGTGTACGTGCTTGTAGTACCGCACGTCGCCGAGGTTCACGAAGCCGAAGAAGCCGGGCACGAGGTAGATGCGGTGCAAGCGGGTCGGCTTCAAGAGGAACTCCGTGGCGGCGAGTGTCGCACGGAGGGTCTATCGAGTCGGCGACTGGCCCGTGAACAGCTCGAAGGCCAGCGCCCCCTGATGCCACAGCATGCGGTCCCCGCGTTGGGTGCGCAGTCCCCTCGCCTCGGCGGCGGCGAGGTTCGGTGGCTCGGCCATCCAGTAGTTCAGGTCGACCCAGCCCGCGCTCTTGGGCAGCAGGCGCACGTCCAGCGCTTCCACCGCGGTCGCGGCGGGCCCGGAGGTCGCGTTGACGACGAGCGTGGCCTCACCCGCGACGCGCTCGTACGCGGCGAAGTCGCCGGGAATCAGCTCCACGTCGAGATCCAGCTCCGCGATGGCTTCCTCGACCCGCGACGGACTGCGGTTGAGCCAGTAGATGCACGCCACCCCGCGACGCGCCAGTGCGAGCACCACGGCACGTCCCGCACCGCCCGCGCCGAGCACGATGGCGGTGCCGCCCTCCAGGGATAGCGCCAGCTCGTCGACACCGCGCCCGAAGCCCTCGACGTCCGTGTTGCGCCCGATCAGCCGACCGTCGCGCCGCACCACCGCATTCGCGGCCCCGGTCGCGACCACGTCGTCACCAGCCTCGTCGAGCAGGGGCACCACCGCGAGCTTGTGCGGGATGGTGAGGTTCGCGCCCGCCAGCGAGCCGAGAAGCGGCGCCAGCGGCGTGCCCGGCGGGACCTCGAGCGCCACGTACACCGCATCGAGACCGAGCTCGGCGAACCAGCGGTTGTGCATCGCCGGGGACTGGGAGTGCGCGACCGGCGAGCCGAGCAGGGCAAAGACCTGCGTGTGGCCGGTGATCGGCGGCATCAGCCGAGGATCTCGCGGGTGCGGGCAACGTCCGTGCGGATCTGCGTGACCAGGGCCTCCACACCCGAGAAGGCCCGCTCGCCGCGCACGAACTCGATCAGTCGAACCGTGAGTCGCTTGTCGTAGAGGTCGCCCTCGAAGTCGAGCAGGTGCACCTCGAGCCGGCGCTCGCTGCCGTCGAAGGTCGGCCGCATGCCGAGGTTCGCGACCCCCGCGACCCACCGCTCGTCGACCTTCACGCGCACCGCGTACACCCCGTCTGGCGGCAGCAGGGCCGTCTCGCAGCGAACGTTGGCGGTGGGGAAGCCGAGCTGGCGGCCCCGCGCGTCGCCGTGGTTCACGACCCCGACAAGCTCGTGGGGCGTTCCGAGGAGCTGCTCCGCCTCCGCGAGGCGACCGGCGCGGATCGACTGACGGATGCGGCTGCTCGACACCACCTGCCCGTCGAGCTCGAAGGGCGGCACCTGGTTCACGTCGATGTCGAGCCACTCGCGCAGCTTGTCGACGGTGCCCTCACGTCCCTTGCCGAAGCGGAAGTCCCAGCCGAGCACCAGCGCCGAGGCGTTGAGCCGTCCGAGGAGCACCTCGCGCGCGAACCACTCCGCCGACTGGGCGCCGAACTCGCGCGAGAAGGGCTCGACGACGACATGGGCGATGCCAGCCTCGTGCAGGCGCGCCGTCTTGTCGGCCAGCGTCTGGATGCGGTCGATCGGATTGTCCGGCCGCAGCACGTCACGCGGCGCCGGGTGGAACGTGTACACCGCGCCGATGGTGCCGAGCTCCGCGGCCTTGGCCAGGGTGGCATCGAGCAGCGAGCGGTGCCCGAGGTGCACCCCGTCGAAGTTGCCGATGGTGACGACCGGACCGGGCGTCGGAGCCGCGTACGAAGCGGATCCATCGAAGACAGCGGGGGAAGAGGGCATGGCTCCTCGGGTTTACGAGCCGACCGAGTAACACATTGGGACGCATCGCCGACCCGCGATAGGCTGCCCGCGGAGGCTGCACATGCGCCGTATCGTTCTCGCCCTCGCCCTCGTCATGGGCTCCACCGCAGTCGCGGGGGGCATCATGGGCGGCGACGCACCGAGCCGCATCCCCATCCCCGCTCGCGAGTTCACCGCCACCGTCGAGGACACCAGCGGGACCATCGTCAAGGTGGAGCGCGTGACCTACAACGGCGAGGTCTTCCTGTACGGAAACCTCGGCGAGGCGCAGGTGACCATCCCCTTCGAGCGCATCACCGAGGTCCGGGTCGAGCCCCATCCCGACAAGGACAAGGTGAACGTGATGGCGCGTCTGAAGGACGCCGATCCGGTCACCATCGTCGTCGAGCACGACCTGCCCTGCTACGGCGCGACCACCTTCGGCAACTACATGATCGAGATCGAGAAGGTCCGCCGGATCACCTTCCCGTAAGGAACACCCGCGACGCAGCGTTGTCACTCCGTGAACCACGGAGTGCCCGATGAACGCCCTGCTCGCGACGCTGTTCCTGATCCTGACCGCCTGGGCTCAGGACGAGCCCGCGCCGATGAGCTTCGACGACTTCGAGTTCGCCGCCGAGGAACTCGACGCCCCCGCCGCCGCCGCACGCCGAGCGAAACGGAGCGAGTCGATCAGCCTGCTCACCGAGCTCAGTGTCGCGAGCGACGCGGACAGCTCGCAGCGAGCCGACGTCATGCTGCGCCTCGCCCACCTCCTGCACCAGCAGGGACGCGAGACCCACGACCGCGCACTGACCGAGCGGGCCGCGAAGCTCTATGCCCGCCTGCTCGCGGACTTCCCCGAGCACGCCCAGGTCGACCACATCACCTTCCACCTGGGTTTCGCGCTGGCCTCGCTCGGTGAGGAGGCGTCGATCGAGGCGCTCTCGCTGGTCGTGAAGCGCTATCCAGGCTCCGAGTACGTGCCGCACGCGATGCTCCACCTCGGCGAGGTGTACTTCGCGCGCGGCGACTACCTGCGCGCGGCCAAGGCCTACGAACGCGCCGAGGGCCCGGAGTTTCCGTTCGCGGACTTCGCCGTGTACAAGCACGCGTGGGCCCTGCACCGGGGGGGAGACGCGATGGCCGCCATCGACCGAATGGCCGTCGCCATCCAGCAGTCGCGTCCGGGGCTCGTTCGCACGGCCATCGACGCGCTCGTGTACTGGAGCGAAGCCGCCGGACGGACCGTGGATGCCGCGATGACCACACGGGTCGTGAAGCGCCGCTTCGGCGACTGTCGCGACGACCTGCCCGCACACCAGTCCCGGCTCGCCGCGGAGCCCATGGCCGCGGCGGCGTTCGACGCCCAGCTCGCGATCACCACCTGCGCACACGCCGTCGGCAACCCGTGGCGGAGTGGACGCGCCGCCCTCGAGGCGCGCTTCGGGCCCGGCTCCGCGTGGTGGAAGCTCCAGGACGGCCCCACACGCCGCCATGCGAGGCAAGCGCTGCGCGAGGCGCGGGCCTGGTAGGAGCCTCGACTCGGCCCTCGCCGGGGATGAGGTGGTCATCGTGATCGAGGGGTCGATGGTGCTCGTCCTCGACCTGCCGACCGGAGAGGAGCGACACGCGCTCCGCGCACCACAGGTAGTGATCGTGCCCGCGGGCGTGTGGCACAGCGCAGACGTCGAAGATCGCGCGGTCGCGCTGTTTCTGACGCTGGGAGAGGGCACGCAGAACCGACCCCGCTGAGCGCCCGGACCTCTGTTACCCTCGCCGACCCCAGCGGAGGAAGCATGTCCAAGGATCTCGTCCTCGCCATCGACCAGGGCACCACCGGCAGCACGGCCCTGCTCATCGACGCGAACATTCGCGTGGTCGCCGCGCACAACGTGGAGTTTCCGAACCACTACCCGAAGCCGGGCCACGTGGAGCACGACGTCGGCGAGATCTGGACCTCCATCGCGCAGGCCGTGTCGGGCGCGCTCGCCAAGGCCGACGTCTCGGCCGACCGCATCGCCGCGATCGGCGTGACCAACCAGCGCGAGACCTCGCTGTTCTGGGACCGCAAGACCGGCAACCCGATCCACAAGGCGCTCGTGTGGCAGGACCGCCGCACCGCGGATCACTGCCAGGCGATGAAGGATGCCGGCCACGAGGCCCTGTTCAAGCAGAAGACCGGCCTCGTGCTCGACCCGTACTTCAGCGGCACCAAGGCGAAGTGGCTGCTCGACAACGTCGACGGCGCGCGGGCCAGGGCCGAGGCCGGCGAGCTGATGTTCGGCACGATCGACACCTGGGTCACCTGGCGCCTGTGCGGTGCTCACGTCACCGATCCGTCCAACGCGAGCCGCACCCTGCTCTTCGACCTGCACAAGCTCGCGTGGGACGAGGAGCTGTGCGGCATCCTCGACGTACCGATGAGCACCCTGCCGCGCGTCGGCGACTCCTCCGAGATCTACGGCTACACCAAGGGCCTGTCCTTCCTGCCCGACGGCATCCCCGTCGCCGGCGTGATTGGCGACCAACAGGGGGCGTTGTTCGGCCAGGCGTGCTTCGCCGAGGGCATGGCGAAGTGCACCTACGGAACCGGTGCGTTCATCCTCCTCAACACCGGCGACACCCCGAAGGTCAGCGAGCACGGCATGCTCACCACCGTCGGCTGGCGCGTCGGCGGCCAGACCACCTACGCGCTCGAAGGCTCCGCGTTCATCGCGGGCGCCGCGGTGCAGTGGCTGCGCGACGGCCTGCAGATCATCGGCTCGGCTCCCGAGGTCGAGGCGCTCGCGAGCTCGGTGCCCGACTCGAACGGCGTGGTGTTCGTGCCCGCCCTGGCCGGTCTCGGCGCCCCCTACTGGCGCCCGCACGCCCGCGGCATCATCACCGGTATCACCGGCGGCACCACCAAGGCCCACATCGCCCGCGCGACGCTCGATGGCGTGGCGATGCAGCTCGTCGACATCCTCGGAGCCATGGCCGCCGACCTCGGAGGCCCGCTGGCCGAGCTTCGGGTCGATGGCGGCGCGGCGAAGAACAACCTGCTCATGCAGCGCCAGGCGGACCTGCTCGGCGCGCGCTGCGTGCGCCCCAAGGTGCTCGAGACCACCGGCCTCGGCAGCGCCCTGCTCGCGGGCATTGCGACAGGGGTGTGGTCGTCGACGGACGAGGTCGCCGAGGCCTGGGCCGAGGACCGGACCTTCGAGCCCGCCGGGGACGCCGAGGAGCTCGCCGCGACCCGCGCCAACTGGCAGGCAGCCATCGCGAAGGCCTGATCCCCAGCAGGCTGCTGAAAAAGTCGGACCGAGCGGTCTGAGGGCCGTTTTGCGCATTCGGCCGGTCGTGAAGCGATTCTTCGAAAGTCGAGGAGGGGGC
>SBGP01000012.1 GCA_006226595.1 Deltaproteobacteria bacterium | reverse complement strand
GCCGTGTCTCCAGAGATCCGCAGGGCGCTGCTGACCAGCCGCCACACCAAGAACTTCCCCGAGCACGAGCTCTGGGAAGACCTCAGCGACCTTTCGTCTGCACTGCTGGTACCTCGCGCGGGCTTCGCCAGGCCCCGCGGATGCTGAGCCGCTTCCCCACGCGACTCCATCGTGCAGTCAGGCCCACGGTGTTCCCCCGCTCTCAAGGAGAGCCATGACCTCCACGCGCCCGGAACTCAAGCTCGTCGCACCCACCGCACCTCGCAGCGCGGACCGGCTCCTCAACGCGCTCGGGCGAGCGAGTCCCCCACCTCCGCGACGGTGGAGTCTGCACCCCTCCGCCCTGCTCACACTGGACGAGTGCGTGGAAGCGCTGGAGAGCGACGAAGCGAGCGTGCGCCAGCTACTGCAGGACGCGGGACTCCTTCGTGAGGACACCGGTCTACAGATGGTCGTGTGGAGCGATGTTCTGGCCACCGTCGGACGTCCAGTCGCCCGCCCCTGGGTGAGCACGACCGAGGCTGCGGCACTGCTCGGCGTGCACCGCCGAGAGCTCGATGCGGTCGCCGAGATTGCTATGGCACAGCGACCGGATCTGGTCGTCCGATCCGGCAATAGCAAGAAGCGGCGCTCGTTTCGGTGGAGAGCGGACGCGCTCGGCGAGGCCTTCAACGCGGGACGGGTCCAGTCCAAGCGCCGGCAGCCGAAACCCACTGCGCGCAGCGGCGCGGCTCAGGGCCGTGTCGCGGACTGGGCCGCGGTCGCCGCGGACATCACGAGCCGGCGCTGAACGGCACCACGTTCGTCGCGCGCTTCGCCCCCCAGTCGATCGGCGGGATCAGATCGACGGCGTCGCGCATCTCGTCGAGCCCGACCGGCGCGTAGTGCTTCCTCCGCGTGCTCGAGGGCGCATGACCGACGAGCGCGTCGATGGTGGTCTCGCGCACCCGGGCACCATCGAGGTGGGCCTGCAGAGCTGCGCGAAATGCGTGGTCTGGCCGAGCGATCTTCCTCGAAGGAGGATCCCACACCTCGCGTCGCGCCAGGCCCGCCTGCGTGGCGCGCTCCCAGGCCCTGCGGAGCGTTCCGGCCGGAGTGGAGATCCGCCCTCTCGCGTTGAGCTCTCCGCCGCCGGGTACCAGGTAGCCACCCTCGCCGCGGAGCCCGCGCAGATCCCGGAGCATGGCGTCGCTCACGGGCAGCACCCGTGCCGCGCTGGCTTCCCGCTTGGACTTTCCGAGTTCACCCCGGAGCGTGAGCGTTCGGGAGGCCTCGTCGAGGTCCTCGTCGCGCAGCCGGAGCACCTGGGCGATGCGGAGGCCGGTGTAGCGCATCCACACGGCCGCCGCGCGAGCCCGCGTCGCCTTGGGCGTGATCAGTCGAATGCAGGCATCGATCTCGGCCATCGTCGGTGCCGGAGGGGCCGCGTAGGTGGGCGCAGGCGGAAGCAGCCCGGATGCTGGCGCCGGCAGCCCGGGAAACTCCTCGGGCGCACCCGACGCCCAGGTCCACACGTCCCGAGCCGTGCGCAGACACGCGTAGATGGTGCTCTCCGCGAGCGGCTTCGCGGGCCGCCGGACCTCGTCGACCCGTCCGTTCCGCCGCTTCTGCTTGAAGGCCACGGTACGGCCCTCGCTCGGCGCGCGCAGTTCCTCGGCCACCTGGGCGAACAGGCGACGGGACAGGAGGTCCGCAGGCACAGGCGCACCCGTCGGCACCCGACGCAGGAACGCGGCGACCTCGACGAAGGAACCCCATGACCGGGCATAGTTGCGGATGCTCGACGCCGCGGCCTGCCGCATTGTCGCCTGCCACCTGAGGTACTCGACTCCCATCTCGTCCAGCGTGACGGCGCGTTCCTCGCGCGTGGCGTCCGGCTCCCAGACGCGGCCGGCCTCGAGCTCCCGAAGGACCGAGGCACGAAGCTCGATCGCGGCCTCCTCGGTCGACACCCAGCGCTCCCGCTGCCGACGCTTCCGCTTGCCGTCGTCCAGCTCCACCCACTCGCGCCAACGCACGCGCCACCGCGCGCCGCTCTTCGCCATGCTCACACCGGCGCCATTTCCCAAGGCCACCTCCCAGAGCGAGTGTGGGGCCCATGTGGGGCGCCGGTCAACCGATGTGCCGGAAGCAAAAATCCCCCGCCAGCAAAAGCGGGCGGGGGACCTTTATTTCTGGTGGCTAGGAGTGGATTTGAACCACCGACCCTACGGGTATGAACCGTATGCTCTAACCAACTGAGCTACCTAGCCGAAGCCCGCGCCTTCTAACCGACGCGCGCCGGGTGTCAATGCCCGATCGCGGACTCTCTCACTCGGCGGTAGGTGTCGGGCTCGTCGAAGTCGAGCGCGACCCACGCCTCGCAAACCGACACCCGCCGGGCCCCGACCAGCAGGGTCCGCAGACCCCCTTCGGGTGAGGCGGCGCGCATGGCTGCGAGCTCGCGCCCCGCAATGCGGACCGGATGTCCCGGACGCCCCTCGCGATCGACGGGCACCGCACTCCCCTCGCCTGCCAGCGCGATCAGGGTCGATGCCGAGACGGGGACCGTGTCGACGGGGGTCACCAGCGCAGACGTGGCTGCGGGTCGGGCCGCGAGCGCGAGCCGTAGCGAATCGGCTGGAAACGTGCTCGCCCACGCGTCGTTCACGATCCGAGTCGCGTCGAGATCGGGGAGGACCACCGCGCCCTCGACGACGAGCACCTCTGCGACGTGCGGACGCAGCGCCGCGACGTGGGCCGCGACGAGAGTGCCTTCTCCCCATGCGAGCAGGGCCTTGGGCTCGCCCATACGCGTCGAGCCACCCGCGGCCAGCACGATGCCGAGCTCGGCGATCACAGCGTCCTCGCGAGGAACGCGACCACTCCGCCGGTGAGGAAGGCGCACAGGAACACGACGATGCCGAGGGCCCAGGTGAGCGCGCGCACGGACCCGCCGCCATCGCCTTCGAACCACTCGTCCGAGAGGTCGCCGAACAGCACCATCACGCGCTCGGGAGCGACGAGCAGGTACCAGAACACGGTGCCCAGACCGACCGTGATGGCCGTCAGGACGCCCACGACGACGGCCTCCACGGGTTCCTCCTCTTCGCAGCGAAGCGTAGCCGACCCGCGAAGACCTTGCCCCTGCCCCATCCAAAGTGACGGATCGGGGCGCACTCTTCGTGCGGACGCCTCGTCAACTTTCGTTGTGGAAGGTCCACAGGAATCGGCACCGCCGCCGTGTGTGTTAACAACCGGCGTCCCGCTTCCACCCGGGCTGTCCCGAGGGAGACCCATGCGATCGATCAAGACCCTGTCCCTGGCTCTGTCGCTGCTGCTGCCGACTGCGGCGCTGGCGGACGACGACAACACCGAGACCATCGAGGTCTCGGCCGACACTCGCGCCGAGCGCCCGCCGATGCGCGTGCAGATGAGCGAGTACAGCCTCATCTCCCAGCGCTTCGTGTTCCCGACCGGCCTTATGGTGATCATGCAGCCGGACCACAGCCAGCCGATGGTCGGCATCACCACCGTGTTCGACCGGGGATCGACCAGCGACCCGATCGGCAAGGAGGGCATCGCCCACTTCCTCGAGCACATGTGGTTCCAGACCCACCACGGTGACCTGCCCAAGACCTGGGACGTGCTCTCCGAGATGGGCTGCGACCTCAACGCCTCGACCGCCGACGACTGGACCAACTACATGTCCGTGTGTCCGGCCAACCAGCTCGAGACGCTGCTCAAGCTCTCGTCGCTGCGCATGACCGACCCGACCACTGGCGTGCCGAAGGACCGCATCGACTCCGAGCGCGAGGTCATCCGCAACGAGCTCCGCATGCGCTACGAGAACGGCGGCAGCGGCGTGCTCGCGTACATCAACGGCGCTCTGTTCCACCCGGAGCACCCGTATGCGCGTCTGGGTATCGGTACGCACGGCTCCCTCGACAACATCACCTACGAAGACATCGTCACCTTCGCCTCGGACCACTACAAGCCCGAGCACGCGACGATCACCATCGTCGGTGACTTCGATCCGCGCGTCGCTTCCAGCCTGATCTTCGAGAACTTCGACCTCAAGCTGCTGCACCCGGACCTCACCGAAGAGCACCTGTTCCGCTACCCGAAGCCGGGCGTCGACGAGCCCGACGAGTCCAACCCGGACCACTGGCTGTGGGGTGCGTGGGATCCGGCCAAGTTCGCCGCCGGCGAGAAGGTGCCCCTCGACACCACCGCCGAGCCGGTCGTGCGCGTCGAGCAGGAGGGCGTGGCCATGGAGCCGCAGCCCGCCTACGACCAGACCGTGTCCGAGTACGACGCCCCCGTCGAGGAGCGCGCCGCGTACCTCGCGTGGTCCGTGCCCGGTGCGTACCAGGGCAACGACCAGATGATGGAGCTCGCGGCGGCGATCGTCGGCAACTCCATGGCCTACGGCCTCGAGGCCGCCGTCGTCCCCGGCTACGACAAGAACACCGGCGCTGGCTGCTTTGCCTGGCCCTCCAAGCACAACAGCCGGATCATCTGCTGGGTCGGCATGACCGAGAAGGGCAAGGGCGAGTACCTGGTCGAGAAGGCCATCGACCAGATCGGCCCGAACATCGTCAACCCCGATGCCTACAGCCAGCTCGACCGTGCCCTCGGCACCCGTCGCAACTACCAGCTCGCCGGCATCATCGCCTCGCTCGACCGTTTCTCGGGCATCGGCCAGGGCTCCCGCGCCACCGACATCGCGCAGCACGCCCACTACACCGGCCGCCCGCAGTACCACTCCGACGCCATGGAAGAAGCCATGAGCGTCAACGCCAAGCAGATCGCGGAGTTCGTCGAGCAGTGGCTCACCCGTGACCGCGTGGCCTCCGTGGTGCTCAACCCCCTCCCCGAGGACGAGCTCACCAAGGACAGCTCCGAGTCCGACTACGCCGGTGCGACCGGTGAGAGCGACGTCGTCGCCTTCACCATCGACCCGAAGGACGTCACCGAGGAGCTGATCAAGGAAGAGACCGCGCTTCCCGACTTCGAGAAGATGCGCGACTTCAAGCTCGGCAACGGTATGCGCGTCGTCATCCTGCCGCACGGCGAGGCTCCGGTCGTCGACGTGCGCCTGATCGCGTACGGCGGCACCAAGACCGGCAACGGCATCGGCCGTCTCGCGTCGACGTTCCAGAGCGGCTACGACTTCGACATGATGCAGTTCGCGGCCATGGCCGGCGGCGGCGTCGATGCCGACAACGACACGATCCAGGTCACCGCGCCGAACGGTAACCTCGCCAACGTGCTGTGGGTCGCTCGCGAGAACCTCGAGCAGCTCAAGCCGTACACCGCGGGCAAGCCCGACTACATCAAGCGCGCCAAGAAGCGCCTGCTCGGCAACTTCCAGAGCCAGGGCTGGCACAAGTGGAAGATCACGCAGGAGCACCTGCTCGGCGCCGAGCACCCGATGGCGTACGACTACCACTACGAGGATCTCGAGAAGTGGGCCGAGTGGGGAGCGCCCGAGATCGGCCAGTTCCTCAACGAGGTGTGGCAGCCCGCGAACACGACCCTGCTCATCGTTGGCAACGTCCGCGCGGACGAGGCCGAGGCGCTGGCCTCCAAGTACTTCGGTAGCTGGAAGCCCAAGGGCGGCGTGGTCGAGAAGCAGATGGAGCCGCTCACCGGCGAGATCAACCCCGGACCGAGCCGCGTGCTGCTGTTCGAGGACGAGAAGAAGACGCAGACCGACGTCACGCTCGTGTGCCCCGGCGCCCCGGCGACCAGCGAGAACCTCGCGGCCCGCGGCGTGTTCAGCACCCTGGTCACCAAGGAGCTGTTCCAGCACCTGCGCGCCGACCTCGGCGTCACCTACGGTGCCTACGGCGGCATCGGCGGCATGCCCGGTGGTGCGAGCCAGATCTACATGAGCGCCCTCGTCCAGAACGACGCGGTGCCCGTGACGATCGAGTCGTTCAACGACGCGGTGGCCCGCTACGAGAAGGGTGAGTTCGACGAGGACACGATGAAGCTCGTCAAGCTCAACCAGGCTCGCAAGTACGTGCTCCGTCAGCAGTCCTCCGAGCAGATGGCTCGTCGCCTCGCGTCGGTCATCGCCGACCGCGAGAGCTGGGACCACATCGCGAAGTACCCCGAGCGGCTCGCCGCGGTCGGCAAGGACGAGGTCATCGGCCTGATGGGCTCGTGCTCCGACCACGTGCTGATCACCGCCGTCGGCCCGACCTCGGTCATGGAGCCCGCGCTCAAGGAAGCCGGCATTGCCTACGAGGTCTACGACCACGAGGCGATGGGCGACGAGCTGCTCAAGGCTGCCGACCCGAAGGAGTACAAGAAGAAGAAGAAGGCCGAGGCCAAGGCCGAGAAGAAGAAGGCCAAGAACGGCGAGAGCGAGGAGTCCGAGGAGACCGAAGAGTCCTCCGAGGAGTAGTCCTCTCTCGTTCATCAAAGACGCGGCGGTCCCTCGGGGCCGCCGCACTTGTTTCGGGCCCGTGAATCGGCCCAGCGCCCCAAACCGGACATTTGTGACGGGGTCCGTCGACGCGCGTCAACGAGGGATGCGCGCGGAATTCGCAGCGACGGGGCACCTCCGCTCTATGATCCATGGCTGGAGGCGCCGTGGACTACAGCGAGGCCATCGCCATTGCCGATGACGTGCACTGGGTGGGTCGCTACGACCCCGGACGCGGCCTGCAGTGCAATGCCTACCTCCTCCACACGCAGGCAGGGGCCGTGCTCATCGACCCGGGCTCGATGGGCGACTTCCCGGTGGTGTTCCGCAAGGTCCTCGACCTCATCACCCCCGAGGACCTGCGCTATGTGGTGGTCGCACACCAGGACCCCGACGTCGTCGGCTCCTTGCCGGTCATCGCCGAGGTCGCCCCGGAAGCCGAGGTCGTCGCCCACCGCGAGACCGCTCGTCTGCTCGAACACATCGGGCTGCGCATCCCGATCCGCGCGGTACCTCCCGAGGGAGGCTTCCTCCCGCTCGCGGACCGCACGCTCGAGTTCGTCGCCACTCCGTTCCTACACTCGCCAGGGGCGATGGCGACCTGGGATACGGCGACGCGCAGCCTGTTCACCGGCGACCTGTTCGGAGCGGTCGGCGCGCCGTGGTCACTGTTCGCGGAGGGCGCGTTCGAGTCACAGCTCACCGAGTGGCACGAGGTGTACATGGCGAGCCAGCAGGCGCTGGTCTACTCGCTGGACCGCCTGATGCAGCTCGATCCTGAGCGCGTCTGCCCCCAGCACGGGTCCGTGCTCGTCGGCGACCAGGTGGCGCGAGCCAACGCACATCTGCGGACGCTCCGCTGCGGCATCGACCGACTGGTCTCTGCGTGAACCGCCTCGATCGCCGCCGACTGCTCGAGCGGGCGCTCGAGGCTCAGTGCGATGCGAGCCTCTCGCGCCTGCGCGCCGAGCTGCTCATGGAGACCCTCGCCGAGCTCGGCGAGAACAAGCGCACGCTTCAGCGCGACCACGACCAGCTGCGCCGGGACGCCGAGACCATCGAGACGCAGCGCCAGCAGCTGACCGAGCTCAACCAGGAACTCGAGCTGTTCTCGTTTGGCGTCGCCCACGACCTCCGCCAGCCCCTGGTCGGCGCGCGCATGCTCCTCCAGGCACTGCCCGCGGGCGCGGCGTGTGCCGCGGTGGACGACGCGTTGGTCGAGGCCCTCGACCGCATCGAAGGCCTGCTGTGCCTGGCCCGGCTCAAGAGCCGGGAGTTCGAGGTGACGACGGTCGACCTCAGCGACCTCTGCGAACGCCTGGTCGAGCGCCAGCGCCAGCTGTCTCCCGATCTCCGCGCCGACGTGACCATCGAGGCGGGCCTCGCCCTGCGCACCGACGAGCGCGTCGCGAGCTTGCTGTTCGAGAACCTGCTCTCGAACGCGTTTCGCTACGGGCATGCCGACGGGAAGCTCGCGCTCCAGGTGTTCTCCCGCCCGTCCGTGGACGGCCTGGTCGTCGGCATCGCCGACGAGGGTCCCGGCCTCTCGCCCGAGCTGGCCCGACGCGCGTTCCTGCCATTCCATCGCGCCGGCGGCGGCGGCGGCGGCGGCGGCGTGGGTCTGGGCCTGGCGCTGGTCGACCGCGCCGCTCGACGCCTGGGTGGCGCCGCCTGGTACGAGGACCGAGCGGGAGGCGGTGGCTGCTTCCTGGTACGCCTGCCCACCGCGCAGCCCTGAAGCAGAAAGCCCCGTCCACCGAGGGTGAACGGGGCTCCAGATGGAGGCGCCAGGCGGATTCGAACCGCCGCATACAGGTTTTGCAAACCCGTCCCTTAACCACTTGGGTATGGCGCCAGTCTGCCGCACGTGTCTATCCGGGTCACCCGACCTGTCAAGCGACCAAGCGACGGGAATGAACCACCTCCGTCTACGTTTCGTCGCCTTTCCGCAATCAATGCGCGCAACCGACGACACGTCCTCGCAGGGTGACCGCGGAGATCCCCACCACAGCGGGATCTTTCCGCCTTTCCGCCTGGCACGGCCCTCGCTATGCCATGGGCGAGAGGAACCCACATGTCCGATGCTTCGCCATCTCGCTTCGCCACCGCCCTCCGCTGGGCTCGTCGCCTCCTGCTGTGGGGCGGGGTCGCCACCGGAGGCGCCGTCCTCGTCGGCGGCCTTGGCGGAGGACTCGCGTACAAGCACTACGTGGTCGACGAGCCGGGCGCCCACCTCGAGCGGGAGCACATCCGCTCGATCATCGCGCAGGAATCGCCGGTCTACTACTCCGACGAAGAGACGCGTATCGGCGTGTTCTTCAGCGACGAGCACCGCGAGTACGTGCCCTTCGAGGAGATCCCTCCCGCGTACGTCGTCGCCATCGTCGCCGCCGAGGATGGTGGGTTCTGGTCGCACTGGGGCGTGAGCCCCAAGCACATCGCCCGCGCGATGCTCGACAACGTCAGCGCCGGCGGCCTGGTGGCCGGTGGCTCCACGCTGACCCAGCAGACCGCGAAGAACCTGTACTACCGGCCGGACCGGTCGCTCCGCTCGAAGGGCATCGAGCTCGTCAACGCGCTGCGCCTCGAGTCCCACTACGACAAGAAGGACATCCTCACGTTCTACGTGAACCAGTTCCACGTCTCCGGAAATGGCCGCGGACTCGGCATCGCCGCTCGCTACTTCTTCGACAAGGAAGTCGAGCAACTCACCCTCACCGAGTGCGCCTACCTGGCCGGCCTGGTCAAGGGTCCGAGCAACTACGACCCCTTCCTCGGCGACGAGGACCGCCGCGAGCGCTCCCTGAAGCGCGCGCACGACCGCACCCGCTACGTGCTCCGGCGCATGGCGGAGGAGTCGCCCGAGAACCTCGCCGGCGAGCGCTCCGATCCGACCTACGCCACGCGCCTGGCCGAGGTGAAGCGCCTGCAGGGCGAGGCCTCGCGGCTGCTCGCTCAGGACACCCTGGACCTTCCGTTCAAGCGCGGCACCTTCCGCTACGACAGCAACGCCGTGCTCGACGAGGTCGGCCGCCGCCTGCAAGAAGCGCCCTTCGACACGCTGCTCGCCGAGGCGGGCATCGACGATCCAGCCACCGCTGGCCTGAAGATCGTCACCACCCTCGACAAGGATGCACAGCTCGAGGCGACCTACGCGCTGTGGCATCACCTGACCGAGGCCGGCACCATGCTCGAGAAGCTCGGGGCCGCGGACTTCATCCGCACCGACGTCTCCGGCCCTCGCCACGATCCGGACCGCGTTCCGGTGGCCCACGAGTTCCGCCTCGCCAAGGTCACCAAGCACGTCACCGAGCCCAAGAAGCACATGGAGCTCGATCTGGGCGGCCACACCTGCATCGCCGACCGCGACGCGATGGTCCGCGCGGCGGTGGCCGTGTGGCGCGGCGAGCAGGGCGACAGCCGGGCGCGTGCACCCGGGAGCTTCGTCGACGGCTTCATCGATCAGATCCCCGTCGACAGCGCGGTGCTCGTCAGCGTGCGCGAGGTCGGCAAGGACGGCGCGATCTGCGATCTCGAGCTCCGTCCCGAGCTGCAGGGCGCGTCCGTCGCCATGCAGGACGGCCGGATCCGCGCGATGGTCGGCGGCAATGACAACCGCAACTTCAACCGAGCCACGGCACTGCGCCAGATGGGCTCGACCTGGAAGCCGCTGATCTTCCACGCGGCCATGGAGCTCGGCTGGAGCCCCACCGACGAGCTCGACAACCGTCGCAACGTGTTCCCCTACACCACGACCTTCTACTACCCGCGTCCCGACCACACGCCGTCGGACGTCGTCTCGATGTCGTGGGCTGGCGTGAACTCCGAGAACCTCGCGTCGATCTGGCTGCTGTACCACCTCACCGACAAGCTCAACCTCGAGCAGGTGCGCACGCTCGCCGCCGACCTCGACCTCGCCCGCCGCGAGGGCGAGAGCGAGACCGAGTACAAGAAGCGCATCCAGGAGCTCGGCGTGCTGCCGACCCGCTCGCGCGTCGACGAGGGCCTGTTCCTGCAGTCCAAGGTCGAGGCGCTCTCCGGCCTCGGACTCGATGGCCACCCGGAGGACGAGCTCTCGCTGATCTCGCTGCTCTACGGCTGGAACTACGACGACGAGCGCGTGCGCGTGGACCGGGCCGGCGGCCGGGATGCGTCGACCAAGCGCGCGGCGCTCGACTACAACTACCGCGACCTTCTCGCGATGGTCGACGGGTGCAAGGCTCAGCGAAAGCTGCTCGTGAAGGCCGTGCGCAAGGGCGAGACGCCGAGCCACGCCGAGGTCGGCGACCTGTACGCGATGCGCGACGGTGAGGACACCCGACTCGCCTGTGGCGACGCCCCCGAGGGCTACGAGCCCGCGACACGGTTCTTCTCTGGCGAGAGCGGCGTCTCCAAGCCCGGCTCCTCCGCCGACGAGCCGCCGACCACGTTCACGCCGATGCCGACGAAGCCCGACAAGCCGACGACCGAGAAGCCCACCCGCCGCGGCCCGTCGTCGAAGTTCCGCCTGCCCGGTCTCGGTGGCCTCGTCGTCGACGACGGCCCATCGGTTCCCGACGAGCGGGACATGCTGATCGGTGGGCGTCTGCACCTGTCGACGCTCGAGGCCGTCGAGGCCGGTGTGCGCCGCCGTCGCCTCGCCCGCAGCGCCGCCGGTGACGCCGCCCCCGGCCTGTACGAGCCCGAAGTGCTGTACTGGCACCAGGACTTTCGCGTGCTGCTCGCCCTGAAGTACGTCGAGGAGCTCGCGCGGCAGTACGGCGTGCGCACCGAGCTGCAGTCCGTGCTGTCGATGCCGCTCGGCGCGAGCGAGATCACCCTCGAGGAGGCGACCTCCGTGTACCAGGGCCTCGTCACGGGCCAGGCCTGGGACCCGAAGGGCCGCGCCGGTAGCGGTCCCCTCGCCCGCAGCGTCGACGAGACACCCGCACCGGGCGTGCTCATCGCCCGCATCCTCGACGTCGACGGCAACGTGCTCTACGAGGCCACCCCCGAGTCCCGACAGGTCGCGAGCGCCGAGGTCGGCGCGATGAGCGCCCACATCCTCGAGAACGTGGTCGAGTACGGCACGGGGCGCCGCGCGAAGGGCGCCGTCCGCGTAGAAGGCACCACCGTGCCGCTCGGCGGCAAGACCGGCACCACCAACGAGTTCCGCAACTCCGCCTTCCTCGGGTTCATGCCGCAAGGCGGCAGCACCGGCTTCTCCACCGAGCAGGGCTACGCTCTCGGCGTGTACGTCGGCTACGACGACAACCGCAAGATGGAGAGCGGACGCATCCGACTGCAGGGTTCCAGCGGCGCACTGCCTGCATGGATCGGCATGGCCACAGGCATCGCAAGCAAGGACCTCGTGTCTCTCCCCACCTGGAAGGGCGACGAGCCCCCGGAGCTCGAGCACCCGAAGTCGCTGGTCGCGGTCGCCGTCGACCCGGACACCGGACGCGTGCTCGCCTCCGAGGGCCCGGAGGACGGCGCGACCGTGCTCACCCGCCGCGGGGCGCCCTCGAACAGCGTGCGCCTCGACGCTCACCCCCGCCCCATCCGCATCGCCCCGCGTACCGAGCAGATCCTCGAGCTGCTCGAGAAGCGGCGCGAGGAGCGGAAGCGCGCCCTCGAACGCAAGCCCTCGGTCTGGGATGGACAATGACGCGACCCGCACTACTCCTGCTCTCGCTGCTCACCACGACCGCCTCCGCCGGCGATGTTCGCTGGCTCGAGGTCGCCCGCGCCACCGAGCGCCCCGAGGTGCGTGACCTGGCGCTGGCCCTGGCCGAGACCGAGGTCGACCCCGAGGTCGAGCTTGCCGCCGCCCGGCTGATCCGCAGCCTGGACGGGGACGTGCCTCCCGCACTCGCGCAGGCGGACGCGCTTACCGCAGAGCTGCGGGTCGAGCGCGCGCGACAGGCCTGGGTCGCTGGCGAGCTCGAGCGCGCGGTGCGCCTGCTGTCGCCGGTTCGCGAGGACCCGCTCGCGGCCGCGCTGTACGCCGAAGCCGTCGATGCTTGGGTCGGCGCCGAGCGCGAGCGCCTGGGAACCCGCTACTTCGCGGCGAAGACCGCCGATCGCCGCACGCGACGCGCCGAGCTCGAAGCGGTGCGCAAGGGCCTCGCCGAGCTGCTGGGCAGCTACCCGGACTGTGCCTATGCCGACGCGCTCGCCACCAACCTGGAGCGGGTGGAGCGCGAGCTCGAGATGTGGCTGTAGCTCCCAGTGAGCGGGCCCCTCACTGGCGGCCGTAAGCGAGTGAAATCATGCCGATTGCCGAGGTTCGGCGGACGGTCTGGCGGCCTGGACCGCGCGCGGACCACCGCGTCACGTCGCTGGAACGCAGGAATTCGGCGGCTGACGCGTAAGAGGACCGCACGACGCACGACCGGCACGCGCGCCCCACGGCTTCGCGACAAGGTGCGGCGGCGGCTGGCGAGTCCAGCACGGCGGAACTACACCATCACCCTAACTGGAGGCGTCCGTGCTCGAAGAAGGCATGCTCTCGTTCGCCCTGCTCGGAGCAGGCTGGGTTCTGTGGCTGCTCGTCGGCCTGTCCATCCTGTGCATCGCGGTGAGCATCGAGCGCGCGATCTACCTGGTTCGCGACGGCACCCAGAGCGGTGCGCTGTCGAGCGCCATGGATGCCTTCCTCAAGAACGGTGACGCGAGTGCCTTGCAGTCGTCGCTGGCGAAGGCCGGCGGCATGGAGGCCCGCATCCTCGCCAACGGCCTCGAGCTGGCACCGCACGGTGTCGACGCGGTCGAGAAGGCCATGACCAGCACCGCCACCGCCGAGAAGCTCAAGATGGAGCGCGGCCTGTCGATCCTCGCGACCGTGGGCTCCAACGCCCCGTTCCTGGGCCTGTTCGGCACCGTGCTCGGCATCATCCAGGCCTTCCACGACCTCGCCGAGAACACGTCCGAGGCCAGCGAAGCAGTCATGGCCGGCATCTCCGAGGCGCTGGTCGCCACCGCCGTCGGCCTGATGGTCGCCATCCCCGCCGTCGTTCTCTACAACCTGTTCTCGCGCTGGGTGAAGGGTCGCCTCGGTCGCTCGGAGAGCCTGGCGGACCTCGTGCTCGCCCGGCTGCACGGCTGATGGGCGCCAAGTTTGGCGGCGACGACGACGTCATTGCCGACATCAACATCACCCCCTTCGTCGACATCATCCTCGTCGTGCTCATCATCTTCATGGTGACGGCGACGACCATCGTGCAGACGTCGATCAAGGTGAACCTGCCCGACGCGTCGACCGGCGAAGCGACCGAGTCGACCTCCCTGGGCCTGACCCTGCTCGGCGACGGCGGCCTGCTGCTCGACGGTGAGCGCGTCACCCCGGAAGAGCTCGGACGCGCCCTCGAGAAGGCGAAGGCCGAGAACGACGAGGTGATCTGCCTCATCGCCGCCGACAAGCTCGTCGCGCACGGCCGCGTGATCTGGCTCATGGACCTCGTGAAGTCCAAGGGCATCGCCAAGTTCGCGCTGAACATCAACAAGGCCGAGATGGTGCCGCCGGACCCGGCGAGCATCGGTGAGGGCAGCGCCCCGGCCTCCTCGGTTCCCGTGACCCCCGTCGAGGCGAGCGGCGAATGAAGGCGACCGCCCTCGAAGAGCGCAGCCGCTGGGAGTACGCGTTGCTCCTCGGCTGCGTGCTGCTCTCCGTGGGCGCGCACCTGACGCTCGCCACCGGGGTGAGCCGTATCGAGGTCGCGGAAGAGCCCAAGGAAGAGTGGGTCGAGATGGTGGTCCAGATCGAGGAGCCACCGCCGCCCCCCGAGCCCGAGCCCGAGCCGGAACCCGAGCCCGAGCCGGAACCCGAGCTGCCCGAGCCCGACCTGCCGGAGCCCGAGCCCGAGCCCGAGACGGTCGAGATGAAGGAGACCACGCCGGAGCCCGTGCCTCCCGAGCCGCAGCGCCGCCCCGTGCGCCGCATGGTCCAGGGCCTGTCCTCGGACTCGTTCGCCGAGGGATCCGGCACCAACCTGGGCGCCCGCGCCGGCACGACGACCGCGACCAGGGCCACCGAAGAGACCATGGAGATCGACGAGGCCAGCGAGTTCGCCACCGTGCCCTTCAAGGCCGTGGCCCAGGCGCCCAAGTGCCGCCGCCCGACGCTGACCATCCCCGACGAGATCGTCGACCTCGAGATCCAGGGCCGCGTGAGCGCGGTGATGACGATCACCGCCGAGGGCAAGGTCGGTCAGCTCAGCCTCACCGAGAAGCTGCATCCCATCGCGGATGCGGCCTGCCTCGAGGACCTCCGCAAGATGACCTGCAAGCCAGGGTTGAAGGACGGCAAGCCCGTGAACGTCCAGGGCTTCACCTATTCGTGCCGCTACGAGATGGCAGTCGACTGATGCGCACTTCGATGATCACGTTCCTCGCCCTGTTCTCCGCGCCCGCCTGGGCCCAGGAGACGCCACCTGCCGAGCCAGCGCCGACGGCCGCGCCCGACGAGGCCCCGGAAGCACCGGCGTCGGAGGCTCCCGCCTCCGAAGAGGCGCCCCCCGCCGGGTCCTCCGAAGCGCCGGCCAACGAAGACGCGGCACCCACCGAGCCCGCAGAGCCCCCGGCTCCCGAAGATGCGCCCGCGGAGCCCGTCGCGCCCCCCACACCCGAGGCGCCCCCCGCCGGCACGACCGCGCCCGAGCCGTACACCGGCGACGTGCCGATCGAGGAGCTGCCGATCCTCCAGGGCCCGCAGATCGTCGAGTACGTCGAGGCGCCCTACCCGCCCGAGGCCGAGGCCGCGGGCATCGAGGGCACGGTCCTCCTGCTCATCGAGATCGACGAGACGGGCACCGTCACCTACGTCGAGGTGCTCCAGGAGGCCGGCAACGGCTTCGACGAGCCCGCCGCCGAGGCCGCGCGTCAGATGACCTTCACCCCGGCGATGACCGAGGCCGGGCCCGTGCCCGTGGCCTTCGAGTTCGCGTACGGCTTCAAGCTGAGCCCCGAGGACGAGGTCGTCGCCCCCGAGGGTGGCGAGGGCGAGGGCGAGCAGGTGGTCGAGCCGCCGCCGCCGCCGGTCAACGCCGACGGGATCCTCCGCGAGATGGGCACGCGCAACCCCGTGGCCGGCGCCTTGATCACGATCGAGGGCACCGACATCGAGGCCGAGACCGACGAGGAAGGCCGCTTCGAGCTTCGCGGCGTGCCCCTCGGCAAGCAGGTGCTGCGCGCGCTCAAGCCCGGCTACGCCGTGCTCGACACCTCCGTCGAGGTCGAGGAAGGGCTGGTCACCAGCGCCACCTACTGGATTCGCGCCGAGTCCTACCGGGACAACGAGGCCGTCGCGGTCTACAGCCGCGAGAAGACCGAGGTCACCAAGCGCACGATCACCATCGAGGAGATCCGCCGCGTGCCCGGCACCTTCGGCGACCCGCTCAAGGTCGTGCAGACGCTTCCCGGCGCGGCGCGATCGCCCTTCGGTACCGGCCTGCTCGTCATCCGCGGCAGCAACCCCGAGGACTCGGGCGTGTACGTGGACGGCATCCGCATTCCGATCATCTACCACCTCACCGGCACCACCTCGGTGCTCTCGCCGGATCTCATCGACAGCGTCGACTACCTGCCCGGCTCGTACGGCGTGCAGTACGGCCGCTCGATGGGCGGCGTCGTCGACGTGAAGACCAAGAACGAGTTCGCCGAGAACGGCAAGATCGTCTGGGGCACCGACATCCTCGACAGCCAGCTGTACTACGAGGGTCAGATCGGCAAGGAAGGCAAGAAGCACGGCCTCGCCATCGGTGCCCGCCGCTCGTACATCGACGCGTTCATCCCGATCTTCACTGGGGGTAGCGACTTCACGCTCAAGCCCCGGTACTGGGACTACCAGGTCAAGTGGGTGCCGCACCTCGAGGGCGACCGCGAGGCCGCGGTGTTCCTGTACGGCTTCAACGACCTGCTCGAGGTCCGCACGCCCGACGACGTGGCCCAGGGCAGCGACCAGGACACCCAGGGCGGCCTGCGCACCGAGTACATGTCCCACCGGCTCGTGGCCCAGTACAAGGACCAGATCACGCCGAAGACGCGGCTCGAGCTCACCCCGTCCATCGGCTTCGACTACTCGGACTTCGGCCTCGGCGACGAGTTCTCGCTGTCGAGCACGAACTGGCTCATCGAGCTGCGCGGCCAGACGCCGATCGCGTTCAACGACCACGTCGAGCTGGTGCCGGGCATCGACTTCATCGGCGGCCCCTGGGGCTTCGACTTCCGCTCGCCCTTCGGGTTCACCGACCTCGACGACCCGCTCGCCGAGCGCGAGCCCGTGGGCTTCGACGGCCGCGGCACCGGGTGGAGCGCCGACCCGTTCGTGAAGCTCAACCTGCGCCCGCTCGACGACCCCGAGAAGCTGCTGATCACGCCGGGTGTCCGGTACAACAACTTCCTGCTCACCTACAGCGGCAGCATCACCGGCAACGACGACGGCGCCGGCACGACCTACTTCAGCCAGTCGGTCGACCCGCGCTTGCTCGCCCGGTGGCAGGTCACCGAGGACATCGCGCTCAAGGGCGCGACCGGCCTGTACACGCAGCCGGCTCAGCCCTTCGAGGCCATCGGCATCGGGACCACCGCGGATCTCGGCTACGAGAGCGCGTGGAACAGCTCCATCGGCATCGAACAGAACCTGTCGCAGGCCGTGAAGTGGGAGCTCGAGCTCTACTACAAGCAGATGGACAAGCTCATCGTCTTCGACGAGAGCTTCACCGGCGCCGGCATGCAGACCTTCGTCAACGCGGGCGCCGGACGCGCCTACGGCGCCGAGGTCATCCTCCGCCACGAGCCCGTCGATCGGCTGTTCGGCTGGGTGAGCTACACGCTGTCCCGCTCGATCCGCCACGACGGCCCGGACGCCGACTGGAAGCCGTTCAACAAGGCGAACCTCGACAACGGCTGGTACCCCTTCGACTTCGACCAGACGCACATCTTCTCGGCTCAGGCCGGCTACGACCTGCCCAAGGACTTCGGCGTGTCGGCCCAGGTCCAGTACGTCACCGGCAACCCCGACTACCCGAGTGACGCCGGCGTGTACGACGCGGACGGCGACTTCTACAACGGGTTCTCGACCGGCACCCAGACCCGGCTGCCGCCCTTCTTCCAGACCTCCCTGCGCTTCGACAAGCTGTTCACGTTCAAGCGCTGGCAGATGGAAGCCTATGTCGACCTGCTCAATGCGGTGCGCGGTGTGAACCCCGAGTTCACGACCTACGCCTACGACTACAGCGAGTACGCCTACGTCCGTGGCCTGCCGTTCATCCCGAACATCGGTCTGGAGGCGAAGTTCCACCTATGAGCCGCTTCATGACCCGACCTGCCCTTCCCTCCGTCGCCCGCACGCTCGCCGTCGCGAGCCTCGCCACGCTGGCCACCGGCTGCGTGATCGGCGGCGACAAGTACCCCCGCCCACGCGACCTCCCCGAGAGCTCGCTGGTCGATCGTCCGCGGGTGCTGGCGATCCAGGCCGAGCCTCCCGAGGTCCGCCCCGGCGACACCGTGCTGTTCTCGGCCCTGCTCGCCGATCCCTTCGAAGAGATCGGGGGGAGCGTGTGGATCGCATGCCTCGACGGCGGCGGCTTCGGCTGTCCGGTCGATCTCGCCGGGCTCGGAGACAACCCGACCCCCAAAGAGCTCGCCGCGGCGGGCGTGATCGGCTTCACTCCGGGCTTCGAGCCCGCGTGGGACGTGCCTGCGGACGCGCTCGACGGCTTCTCGGACGAAGCGCGCCTCGAGGGCACCTCCGCGACCGTCCAGGTGGCCTCGTTCCCCGCCGAGGGCGGCGACACCGCCGAGGTGGACTTCAACGACGTCGAGGTCGCGTACAAGCGGCTGATCGTCAGCGAGGCGATCACGCCCAACCGCAACCCGGTGCTCGAGACCTGGCGGGTCGACGGCAACTTCGTGCCGAGCGACAGCGTGGTCGTGGTCGATGCCGGCCAGACCTACGACCTCTCCGTCGAGCTCACTGCGGAGAGCGTCGAAGAGTACATCTACGTCAACAGCGACGGCGTCGAGGAGACGCGCACCGAGGAGCCGTACCTGAGCTGGTATGCGAACCACGGTTCGTGGCCCCGCAGCTCGCTGACCGTGCCTCTCAACGGCTATGACGCGCCACTCGAGACCGAGTGGACCGCCCCGGACGAGCCGACGACCGGCAGCTGGTACGTGGTCGTGCGCGACCGTCGCGGCGGCCAGGCGTGGCTCGTCCAGGACTACGAGGTCCGGTAAGCGACACGACCTGGGAAGGATTGCCTCCGCCGACACAAGTCGGGGTCACGGAGGCCTCATGCACCCCAGACCTCGCGGCTGCCAGTCGGCGGCCAGCAACCCGTGTCGCGAGCCGAGATCGAGCAGCGTGATCCGCGGGATCCGCGCCCTTCGTGGGGCCTCGCTGACGCCCGTTAATCGCCGTCATTCCTTCTTGACGGATTCTGAACGTGGCCTCATACCTCCCGGCCCCCGAGAGAAACCGGAAGATGACGGAATCTCCGCACTTCGGCCGGTTGACACTTCTCGCGCGGAAAGTGTAGGAAGCGCAGTCGAAGATTCCTACCTCAGCGCTGGGTGTGCCTTCGCTCAGCCAGCGCCTTTCCACGAACCCCTATCGAGAGTTCGCCGGATGCCCTCCCTGAAGAATGCTGCCTCGGCCCTCCTGGCTGCAGTGACGCTCGGCGTCGCCGCACCAGCTGTCGCGGATGACCCGGGCCACGAGGCCCTCGAGGATTTCCGCACCCGCGAGGTCAAGCGCCCCGCGATCACGAACCGCTTCTTCCTCAAGGAGTCGCGCTTCGAGCTGGCCGTCGTCGGCGGGCTGGTGCCGAACAACCCCTTCGCCAAGCGCTACGTCGGCGGTGTGGACCTCGCGTACCACCTCTCCGAGGAGTTCGCGTTCGAGGGCATGTTCAGCTACAGCCCCGACCTCGGCATCAACGACCTCAAGGGTCTGACCTCCGCGCTGGTCATCATCGCCCAGGGCAACTCGGGCGACTTCCAGCAGCCGCTCGACAAGGTCACGCTCTCCGCCGCCTTCGGCGCCAAGTGGTCGCCGCTCTACGGCAAGATCAACCTGGTCGGTGAGACGGTCCTCAACTTCGACCTCTACTTCACCGGCGGCATCGGCATGCTGGCGAAGCAGAACTACTTCGCGGTCTACGACGCGGGCTCGCCTGTGTACGTCGCGCTGGTCGACCAGACGCCGCCGAACGAGGTCGAGATTGCCCCTGTGCTCGGCACGGGCATGAACTTCTTCCTGACGCAGGGCATGGCCCTCAAGCTCGATGCGCGCATGTCGCTCTACATCGACAACAAGCCGCAGTACGACCCGAACGAGATCGTCAGCGAGCAGCGTCTGTACAACAACTTCGTCATTGCCGCGGGCCTGGGCTTCTACTTCCCGAAGATGCGCTCCCGCCTCTACAACTTCTAGATCGAGGTCGACCGTGATCCGCACCACGCTTGCATCCGTGCTTCTGTCGGCCGCGCTCGTCATGCCGGCCTTCGCTCAGGACGAGTCCGAGGAGGACATCGACGATGTCCTCGGCGACATCCTTGGCGAGGACACCCCGTCTTCCGATGACGGCGGCGACGAAATCAGTGGCTCCGACATCGCCGACGAGCGCCGTGACCTCGAGGCCGGCGATCTCGACGACAAGGTCGGCGTCAAGTCCGACGACATCGTCCTCCCCGAAGAGGAAGGCCGGAAGCGCCGCGTCATCAAGACGCTCCAGCGCAAGGACTTCCTGAAGATCGGTCGCTACGAGATCGCGCCCCACATCGGCGCCCTCACCAACGACCCCTTCATCAACCGCTACCTGGTCGGTGCCTCGTTCACCTACCACGCGACGGAAATCTTCGGCATCGAGCTCTCCGGCTCCTTCTCCCCCGACTTCGGTCAGGGCGACTGGAAGGCCGTCACCGAGCAGCTCGTCACCCGTAACCGCGTCTCGCCGGACATCTCCAAGGTCCAGTACTACGCGGGCGGCGCCTTCGTGTTCTCCCCCATCTACGGGAAGATCGCGGTCGCGAACCGCGGCATCATCAAGTTCGACGTCTACGTCGCGGTCGGTGCCGGTATCGCGAACACGCAGGAAGACCTCGAGGCCCTCCAGGCCGAGAACGACCCGTCGCACCCCGCTCACCTCACGGAGAACCAGAACCACCCGACCACGAACCTGGGCGGTGGCTTCAAGGTCATCTTCTCCGAGAACTTCGCGGCGCGCCTCGAGGGCCGGACGCTCTCCTACGTCGAGACCGTCAGTGGCGACACCCTCGAGATGAAGAACAACTTCCTGCTGCTCGCCGGCGGCTCCTTCTTCTTCCCCAACATGAAGTGACCCCATGAAGCGCACCTTCAGCACTGTTGTGGGGGCCCTGGCCCTCTTCGCTTCCACCGACGCCATGGCGCTCTCCTGCCAGGAGATCCTCGACATGGCCAAGGTGAGCGTGCCGGCCGAGATCATCGTCCAGACGATGGAAGGCTCGGGAAGCACGTTCACGGCGGACGAGATCCGCTGCCTCGTCGATGGCGACGCGCCGTCCGAGGTGGTCGAGAAGGCCCGCTCCATGGGCAGCGCCGCTGCGCCGGCCAACGACGGCCGCACCAGCGGTGGTGGCACGCGGAATGACTCCGGCTCTTCCGGGTTCGAGGAGAGCGAGACCCTCGGCGGCGACGTCTCCCTGTCCGGAGAAGGCGACCCGCTCGAGGCCGGAGGACCCGCGATCATCGAGCAGGCCATCGAGGCGTACCGCCAGAAGAAGTACCTCTCGTCGTCCAAGGCGCTCTTCGACCTGCTCGAGGAGGATGCCTACCCGAACGAAGAGGCGAAGATCCAGTACTACCTGGCGAAGTCCCTCTACGACCTCGAGATGTACCACGGCGCCCAGCACTACTTCATGGAAGTGGTTCGCAAGGGCCCGCGCAACCCGTACTTCAAGTACGCGCTGCCGAAGCTCGTCGCGATTGCCCAGATCAACGGCAACGACGTCGAGCTGCTCCGCGTGGTCCACAAGATCCCGCCGGAGGCCTTCCCCCGTCAGGCCAAGAACCACCTGTACTACCTGATGGGTCGCAAGCTCTACGAGAAGGGCGAGCTCTCCGCGGCGGCCGAGTACTTCCAGCAGATCTCCGCGAAGTCCGACCTGTACATGCGCAGCAAGTACTACGAGGGCGTCATCCACAACGAGCGCGGCAAGCTGAAGAGCGCCGTGAAGGCCTTCCGTGACGTCTACCAGGCGGACCCGAGCGAGGCCGGCGGCATGGATGCCCGCGACATCGAGGACCTCAAGGACCTCGCGCTGATCAACATCGCGCGCATCTACTACTCGCTCGAGCGCTTCGACCAGGCCGAGAACTACTACGACCTCGTCGACCGCAACTCGAAGTACTGGCCCGAGAGCCTCTTCGAGCGCGCGTGGACCAACTTCATGCGCAGCGACCTCAACCTGTCGCTGGGCCTGCTGCTCACCGTCGACAGCCCGTACTTCGCCGACGAAGAGTTCGTGCCCGAGGCCACCATCCTCCGCGGCCTGACCTTCTTCCAGCTCTGCGAGTACCAGGACGTCGAGTCCATCCTGATCCGCTTCGAGGAC
Source organism: Deltaproteobacteria bacterium (assembly GCA_006226595.1). Taxonomy (GTDB): domain Bacteria; phylum Myxococcota_A; class UBA796; order UBA796; genus M1803. The sequence continues at coordinate 69,159 of SBGP01000012.1, read as the reverse complement.
GAGCACCGTCCCATGCGCAAGGAGATCAAGGCCTTCCTCACCGAGTTCGAGGGAGAGGCGGCCGCGGATCTCGCCGATCAGGCGTTCGACGCGTACTTCGGGCCCACGCCGCGCGACACCAAGCTGACCAAGGCGTTCTTCGCCAAGGTTCTGCGGAACCGCGACCTCGGTGGTCTTGTCCGTCACATGGACATGATGGACCGGGAGATCGAGATGATCGACGCGGAGAAGGCCATCTGGCGCGACTCCCTCGGCGCCTCCATGAAGGAGGAGATCGAGAAGGACCGCGCTCGCTACAAGAAGAAGGCGGGTCAGGCCCTGCTGGTCGAGCTGGCCAAGCAGTACACGTACCTCGGCGACCTTCTCGGCCAGTCCGAGATCATCCGCTTCGAGGTCGTGGACGCCCAGCGCCTCGACTACGCCTACAAGGCGGCGGCCCCGGATGTCGATGCATTCGACACCAAGCCCGTCGACTTCGCGGTGTCCAAGGAAATCATCTACTGGCCGTTCAACGGCGAGTTCTGGCGGGATGAGCTCGGCTACTACCGGTATGCCGAGCACGGTTCCTGCAACTAGGCCACTGGCCTGACCCGGGAGATCACTCCATGCGTCGATTCACCAGCACCACTGGGCTCCTCGCCCTCGTCCTCGCCATCTCTGGCGGGGTCGTCACCGCCAGCCCTGCCTTCGCTCAGGACGACGAAGAGGAGGACGACGGTCGCCGTCGCCTCAAGCTTCGCGACGTCGATCAGCAGGCTGCGCTCTCCGAGGAGTACAAGCGACTCGCGCGCGAGAAGCGCCTCGAGTCCATCGAGTTCCTCAAGGAGCTGCTCTCCCGCGGCGAGGCCGAGGGTGACCGCAAGGCCGAGATGATGCTCCGCCTCGCGGACCTCTACTTCGAGGAGGGCCGCGCGCTCTACCTCGACGAGATGGAGCAGTACGACAAGAACTTCGACAAGTGCTTCAACACGGAGGGCTGCGACACCAACACGGTGAAGGCGGACAACTCCGGGTCGAAGAGCTGGCAGTCGAAGTCCATCCGTCTGTACCAGCAGATCCTCAAGTCCTACCCGCGCTACGCGCGTGCCGACGAGGCCATCTACTACCTGGCCTCTGCGCAGCAGGACACGGGTGACCGCGACTCCGCCGTCGAGAACTACACCAAGCTGGTGAAGCTCTACCCCGACTCCCAGTACGTGCCCGACAGCCACGTGCAGATCGGCGAGTACCACTTCGACAACAACAACGCCTACAAGGCGCTGCTCGCGTACAAGAAGGCCACGGCCTACCGCGAGGCCGAGAAGTACAGCTTCGCCCTCTACAAGCTGGGCTGGTGCTACTACAACGTCGGCGAGTACGACAAGGCCATCGCGACCATGAAGTCCGTGGTCTCGTACGCGATGAGCCAGGAGTCCGAGGGCCAGGGCAACCGCCTGCAGCTGCAGGAAGAAGCCCTCAAGGACCTGGTCCGCTTCTTCGCCGACGCCGGCGAGCTCGACCAGGCCTACGACTACTTCAGCAAGCTCGGCAAGAACGACCTCATCCGCAAGATGCTCAAGCGTCTCGCCACGATGTACTTCGAGCAGGGCAAGTTCGAGCAGGCGGTTCAGACCTACCGTCGCCTGATCGCCGAGGACCCGCAGAACCCGCTCAACATCGACTACCAGAACGAGATCGTCTCTGCGTACAACAAGATGGGTGACCGGGAGCAGCAGTTCTCCGAGATCGACCGGATGCTGAAGACGTACGGCAAGGACTCCGCGTGGGCCCGCGCCAACGCCTCCAACCCGGACGCGATCAAGGAAGCCGAGGAGAAGATCGAGAAGTCGATCCGCTCGATGGCCTACTTCCACCACGAGCGCGCTCGCAAGCTCTCGGGTGACGAGTCCAAGGTCAGCTACGACCTCGCCTACCGCGCGTACAACATGTACCTGGACAACTTCCCGGCGACCCAGCACGCCTACGAGGTCCGGTACTCCTACGCCGAGCTTCTGTACAAGCTCAAGAAGTTCGATGCGGCGTTCGACCAATACATGGCCGTCGTCCAGATGGACCCGCAGGGCAAGCACAGCAAGTTCTGCGCCGAGTCCGCGATCTTCGCCGCCGACGAGATGGTGAAGGCCGAGGGCGGCAACCAGGCGATCACCGCCAAGGCCGGCGAGGCCAAGGACCCCATCCCGCTCACCGACTGGGAGCAGCGGATGGTCGACGCCTGTAAGCAGTACGCGGAGCTGTACCCGGACGAGAAGAAGGTCCGCAACATCATCTACAAGTCCGCGTACCTGCTCTACAACAAGTACCAGTTCGAGAAGGCGGCCGAGCAGTTCAACGTCGTCATCGCGATGGACCCGAGTGCGAAGGAGGCCGAGCAGGCCGCCAACCTCATCCTCGATTCCTTCGTCATCAACGAGAACTGGCAGGCGCTTCGCGACAACGCGAAGATCTACTATGAGCAGGAAGGTCTCGGCCGCAAGACGTTCAAGGACGACGTCTACGAGATCTACATGAACGCCTCGGCCAAGCTCATCGAGGTCGACTTCGAGAAGAACAAGGACTACGGCAAGACCGCCGATGCCTACAAGCAGTTCCTCGTCGACTTCCCGACCTACCCCGAGAAGGCACGTCTGCTGAACAACATGGCGATCTACTACTCGACGGCCGACCGTCGTAAGGACGCCATGGAGATCCGCACCACGCTGGTCGACGGTGGCGACTACGGCGAGAAGGGCGCTCCCAAGTACTACTGGGATCAGATGTCCGCTCTCGGCTTCGACTGGGAGACCATCGCGGGCTTCGAGAAGGCCGCCGGCTACTACGAGCGCGTGTTCGAAGAGGTCGACGACGAGAAGGCTCGCCGGACCAAGGAAGACAAGGATGCCGACGTGTCGAAGCTCGACACGGCCGGTGCCGACGCCATCTACTCCGCCGCGGTGTTCCGCAACGCGCTCGGCGAGTGGGAGAAGTCGATCAGCGACTACCAGGCGTTCATGGCGGCCTACCCCGAGGACGAGCGCGTCAACGACACGATGCTCACCATCGGCCGTATCTACGAGAACCACGACAAGTGGGCCGAGGCCGCGGGCGTCTTCTACAACTTCTACAAGAGCCCCGACGACAAGCCGATCGAGATGGTCTACTTCGCCCGGCTCCACCACGCGGATGCGCTGTTCAAGCAGGGCAAGGACCGCGATGGTCTGCGCATCTACAAGGAGACCGTCGAGATGTACAAGAAGTACATCGCCGGCGGTGGTGAGCCCGGTGCCCACACCGAGTTCGTCGCGCAGATGATGTTCAAGCTCGCCGAGCCGGTCATGGAGGAGTACCTCGCGAAGGAGATCAAGCCTGCGTCGACGCGCTCCCGCAAGCTCGAGGACAAGGGCCTCGGTGACGCCCTCAAGGCCAAGGCCGAGGGTCTCGTGAAGGTCGAGCAGACCTACAAGGAGATCATCGACACCGGTGCCGGTGAGTGGGGTCTCGCCGCGCTCGTCAAGCTCGGACAGGCGTACGAGAACATGGGCCAGTCGCTCAAGAACTCGCACATCCCGACCTACCTGACGCCCGACCAGATCGAGCTCTACACCATGGCGCTCGAAGACAAGGTCTACCCGCAGGTCGAGAAGGCGGTCGCCGCCTACAAGGCCTCGCTCGACAAGTCCTACGAGCTGACGCTCTACAACGAGAACACTGCCTTCGCGACTCGCCGTCTCGGCGAGCTCCGCCCGAACGACTTCCCGGGGCTGCGGGAAGAGCTGATCGAGGTTCGCCTCACCAGCTCCGCCGGTGGCCGCGAGTACAAGTTCGAGACCAGCCTGTAGGCCAGAGAGGGAATCAAGATGCGTATTCTTACCAAGCTCGCTCTGGGGCTGGCCCTTCTCGGGACCGCGTCCACGCTGCCCGGCTGTGGCGGCGGCGGCAAGACCAAGGTCGAGGCCCTGTCCGAAGAGGACATGAGCAAGCCCGGACCGCTGTTCCGCAACGGCGTCCAGGTGCTCCAGTCCCCCAACAAGGACGGCGCCATCGACTACCCGCTGGCGTACGAGCGCTTCGCCCGTGCGGCCGAGCTCGGCAACCACCCCAAGGCGCACTTCAACGCCGGGTGGACCGCCGAGGTGCTCGGCAACAGCGACGCCGCGATGCTGCACTACAAGGCGGCCTATGACGCCGACCCGGCCTACGAGGCTGCCATGTTCAGCTACGCCCGCATGCTGGCGTCGCAGGGCATGGGCTCCGAGGCCGAGGCGCTGTACCGCAAGTACCTCGAGAACGACCCGAAGAACCTCGAGGTCCGCAACGACCTCGTGAAGTCGCTCGCGACCTCCGGCAACCACGGTGCGGCACTCGCCGAGGCCCAGGAAATCCTGCTCCTCGACCCGAAGAACGCCCAGGTCTACCGGAACCTCGCCGCGATGTACCACGCCCAGGGCAACTACGGCATGGCGCAGCTGTGCTCGGAGAAGGCTCTCGCCCTCAACGAGGGTGACTTCGGCACGTACAACAACCTCGGCGTCACCTACCTCGAGCAGGAAGACGAGGCCGCGGCCATCGAGCAGTTCAAGACCGCGATCAAGCTCGACCCCGATGGGTTCGAGGCGAACACGAACCTCGGGTTCATCGCGCTGAACTCCGGCGACTACGCCCTGGCCCTCAAGTCGTTCACCGAGGCCACCAAGGCCAACCCGGCGAGCGTCGAGGCCAAGCTCGGCTACGCCGTGTCCCTCCGCGGCAACGGCGACTTCAACAAGGCCGACGGCGTCTACAACGAGATCATCAAGATCGACCCCGCCAACCGCATCGCCTACTACAACGCGGCGACCCTCCACTACGTGTACACCAAGGACTTCAACAAGGCGCTGAAGTACCTCCAGGCGTACGTGGACGCGGCAGCGGGCACCATCGGGCCGAACGACCCGGTGTTCGAGAAGATGGACGAGGTCCGTGCTGCCAAGACCGCCGAGGAAGAGCGGATTGCCGAGGAGAAGCGCCTCGCGCAGGAGGCCAAGGAGCGTGAGGAGCGCAACAAGAAGCTCCTCACCGATCTCGGCGCGCAGATCGACACCTTCGAGGCCAAGGTCACGGCGAACGCCGACTGCCTCGGACCCGAGGTGGTCGAGGAAGTCATGATGGTGATCGAGCAGGGCCGCATGGTGGTCGAGGCTCAGGAGACCAGCATGGCTCCCGACATGAAGTCGATGTTCGACGACTACTACGAGCCGACCATCGACGATGGCATCGCCGCGTGTGGCGCCGGCGGCGGTGGTGGCGAAGAGCTGCCGGCCGAGGAAGAGGGCGGCGAGCTGCCCGAGGGCGAAGAGGCTCCGGCCGAGGAAGCCCCCGCCGAGGGCGGCGGCGAGTAGCCAGGTCGCTCACCCACACCGACGGCGTCCCCACACGGGGGCGCCGTTCGTGCTCAGGGACCCGCCGATGGCACACTGCCGGCCGGAGGTGCCATGTCCATCGACGAGCTGCGCGAAGCGCTGAGCCCCGAAGTCTTGCCGCTATTCGACGCGGCCCGCGCACTGATCCGGGACATCGACCCCGACGTCGTCGAGGTGGGCTGGCCTCGGCAGAAGACCGCCGGCTTCGGCGTGGGCCCGAAGAAGATGAGCGAGCAGTACTGCTACATCAGCGCGTACGCGAAGCACCTGAACCTCGGCTTCTACTACGGCGCGGACCTCCCCGATCCTCACGGGCTGATCGGTGGCACCGGCAAGGCCATGCGCAGCATGCGCATCGCGCGGGTCGAAGACCTCGAGGTGGAGGGCCTTCGGGAGCTGGTCTTCGCGGCAACCGGGCACCTGCCGAAGTTGAAGCGCTAGCGCCACGCGCGCTCCCGAGGGCGTGACACGGCCTTCACCACCGCCTTGCCTCCCCTTGACGAACCGGGGGGCGAGCGCGGCGTCGGACTTCCATGACGGCGGGCCCATGCCTCATTCCCCGCCGCGACGGCGAGATCGACTCGGCCTCCACCCGGAGGTCCGCGGGGTCTCGTGCGCCCACAGGAGACCGCCATGCACACGCCCGACTTCATCCGCCGCACCGACACCGGCAGCAGCAACCTCGCCCTTCGCGGCCACGCCCCGCGCGTCCTCGAGGTGCACCTGCTTTGGGACGACCTGGTGCTCGACACCCAGCACCACCTGCCCGACTCCCCTGCCCTCACCGTCGGCGACGCCGTCGGCTGGCGGTGGAGCTGCCTCGGCATCGACATGGGGTGGATCCGACCGGAGTTCCGTCACCTCGCGGCCGTCGCGCCACCCCTGTGGAGCGAGGTCGACCAGCGGCCGACCTGCGACCTCTTCGCCCCATCCGAGCTGCTCGACGGCGAGGAGAAGCTCGAGCTCGTGCGCTGGGAGGAGGGCGAGGCCGTCGTCCACGTGCCGCGCGGCTGGACGGCGGAAGTCGGGGGTCACGGCCAGAACTGGGCCTTCGTCGCCGAGGAGACGATCTCCGTGCCCACCGACGCCGTGCTGCGCCTGCGGCGAGACAGCGTCTCGCTCGTGTTCTCCAGGGTGCGGGCCCCCGCCTCGCTCGCCGGGCGACCGCAGATCGGACCGGACGGTCCCTTTGCCGGCATGTTCTCCGTCGTCGCCGGCCTCGGACTTCTGTTCGGCATCGCCATGTGGAACCAGCCGCCCACGCCGAAGAACGAAGTCGTCGAGATCCCGCAGGAGATCGTGAGCCTCGTGTACCAGGCGCCCGAGCCGCCGCCGCCGGCCCCGAAGGTCGAAGACGTCGCGGCTCCCAAGCCGAAGGCCAAGGGCGACGAGGGTACGCCGGGCGAGCGCCAGGGAAAGAAGGTGAAGACCAAGGCCGCCAAGGGCGACGAGCGCGACCGCCAGGCGGTGAACAACAGCGGCATCTTCCAGGCCTGGGGCGACCCGTCCCTCGCCGGCCTCAGCAGCGGCGGTCTCGCCGACGGCCTCGAGAACAGCATCGGCGGCCTCGTCGGAAAGCGCGGTGTTCAGCTCGGCCACGGTGGCCTCGGCGACCGCGGCTTCGGGCCGGGCGGCGGCGGCAACGCCGAGACGACGACGATCCAGGGGCGGTGCATCGGCAACATCGAGGACTGCGGTGCCGCGCCCATCGGCGTGATCGGCGGGGACGGGACCAAGCCGGGCTCCAGCGTGCCGCAGGTCCAGGACGCGATCCTCATCGGCAACATGGACCGCTCGCTCATCGACGAGGTCATCAAGCGCCACATGCCGGCGATCCGCTACTGCTACCAGCAGGAGCTGCAGCGCGAGCCCGATCTGAGCGGCAAGATCGTCGTCGGGTTCACGATCGCCGGGGACGGCTCCGTCGCCCGGGCCACCCCCAAGCGCAGCTCCCTCGGCAACGACGCCGTCGAGTCCTGCGTCGTCGGGCGCTTCCTGAAGATGCAGTTCCCGAAGCCCAAGGGCGGCGGCATCGTGATCGTCAGCTACCCGTTCCTGTTTGCTCCCGGATGAGGCCTCTCCCGCAGCGGGTCGGTCCGAATCGGATCGGCCCAGTTGCGGGTTTCTTCGTCAGGAGACGGGGCTTGCATCTCCTTGACGAAACCTCGGGAACCGCCGCATCAAGCCCCTGTCAGTCCTGCTTGACCCGAAAATGACCCCCCTCAGCTTGTGCGGGGACCCCTGACACCTAAGAATGCCGCTTGCATTCGCACGTGTTCAGGATCCCGCACGCCGGCAACCAAGCGGGTCCAACACCGGAGGAACTCCATGACTCGTACTCTCGCTCTTCTGGCCGCCTTCAGCGTCTTCGCGAGCCCCGCGCTCGCCCAGGACGAAGGCGAAACCGCCGTCAAGTACAAGGAGCGCACCGAGATCGACTTCGAGTCCGTGGACGTGACCGGTGAGCTGGTCAAGCCCGAGGGCTCCCTGCTCCTCTCCCGCAAGAAGGCCAACTTCAACCCGCTGATCCGGCTGCGCGAGCACTGGAACGACGAGATGAAGCAGTCCATCGACGAGGTCAAGTAAGACCTCCCCGATGTCGACCCGCCTGACAGCACGGTCGACGCCTTCGGCAAGAACCCCTCTTCCTCTTCTTCTCCCAACTCTCGGAGAGTTCTCATGGCCAACGAGAGCCAGGTGCTGACCTTTGAGGTCTACCGCGGTGATTCCCTGATCAAGACCGCGGAGTTCTCGCAGCCCAGCATCACCATCGGCAAGGGCGAGGCCGCCGCGCTTCGCGTCGACGGCGACGGCGTCGCCGACCTGCACGCGGTGCTCAACGTCTCTGGCGACAGCCTCAACATCGCCGACCTCGGCGCCGACGGTGGCACCAGGCTCAATGGCGAGCCCGTCACCAACGGTTCGGTCACCTCCGGTGACTCGATCCAGATCGGTGAGCTCCGCATCGTCGTGGCCGTGCACGTGCCCGAGGCCTTCGACGAAGAAGAGGCGACCATGGTCGCCATGGACCCCGCCGAGCTCGCCCGCGAGATGGAGGCCGCCTCCTTCGACGACGACGCGCTCGACGAGGACGACGAGCCGGAGCCGCTCGGCGCCGGTGGCGTCATCGCCGACGTCCCGAGCGAGGACGAGGAGACCGACGCGGATCCCGACGGGATCAACGAGGTCGAGGACGTCATGGCCTGGATCATGCGGTCCGGCACGGCGACCAGCGGTCTCGGCATCGACAAGACCCGTCCGAAGGTCCTCGAGGTCAACCAGATCTGGGAGGACCTCCTCCTCGACACCAAGCACTTCCTCCCCGAGGGCAAGCCGGTCTCCATCGGCGCCTCCACCGGCTGGAAGTGGAACTTCCTCGGCGTGAACATGGGCTGGGTGCCGACCGGCGTGCACCAGGTGCTCAAGTTCACCCCGCCGATGTGGTCCGAGGTCGTCTCCGAGTGGAAGAACGACTTCTACGCTCCCGACGACAAGCTCGGCGGCACCGAGCACAACCTGTTCAAGTGGGACGGTGAGCGCTACGTCGCCGAGGTCAGCTCGAACTGGGATGGCTTCGTCGACATCGGCGAGAGCCGCCACAGCTTCGACGAGCTCGTCTCCGCGGGCCACGCGAAGAAGAGCGGCAACGGCTACGAGATCCCGATGAGCGACGACACCCGCCTCGTGGTGGATGTCGACGGCGTCGTGTTCTTCGCGCACAACGTCCACCGCGGCAAGCGCATCATCGCGCGCCTGACCGAGGACGTGGACTACCCCTTCCTCGCCATCTTCTCCGTCATCGCGTTCATCGGCCTGGTCTTCGGTGTCTTCCTGTACACCGGCGAGTCCCGCCCGCAGAACGAGATGGTCGAGATCCCCGACCGCTTCGTCGAGCTTCTCATCCAGAAGCCCGAGCCGGTCGAGGAGAAGAAGAAGCCCTCGGGCAACCCCGACGCGGGTGAGGGTGCCAAGGCCAAGCGCGAAGAGGGCAAGGTCGGCAAGAAAGAAGCGAAGATGGAGAAGGCCAAGGGCAACAAGGTCGAGATCCAGAAGCGCGAGCTCGACAAGCAGATTGCCGAGAACGCCGGCCTCCTCGGCGCCCTGTCCGACAACGGCGCCATGGACGGCGTGTTCGGCTCCTCCGCCCTCGACTCCAGCCTCACCGGCGGCATCGGCGGCCTCATCGGCGCCAAGGGCACCCAGATCGGCTCCGGCGGCCTCGGCTCCCGTGGCGGCGGTCTCGGCGGCGGCGGTACCGCGGAAGGCCTCGGCGGCCTCGGCACCAAGGGCATGGGCTCCGGCGCCAGCGGCTACGGCTCCGGCGGCGGTAACTTCGGCGCCAAGGGCGAAGGCGGCATCGGCCGCGTCGGTGGCGACCCGATCATCCTCGGTGCCCTCGACCGCTCGCTCATCGACGAAGTCATCAAGCGCCACATGAACGCGATTCGCTACTGCTACCAGCGCGAGCTCACCAAGAGCCCGAGCCTCGGCGGCAAGATCGTCATCAAGTTCGTCATCGCCAAGGACGGCAGCGTCTCCAGCGCGAACGTGAAGACCACGACGATGAACAACTCCGCGGTCGAGTCCTGCGTGTCCGGACGCTTCATGCGGATGCAGTTCCCGCAGCCGAAGGGCGGCGGTATCGTCATCGTCTCCTACCCGTTCCTGTTCGCCCCGGGCTGATCGCCTCGGGGGCCTGTTCGCCCCGGGCTGATCGCCTCGGGGGCCTGTTCGCCCCGGGCTGATCGCCCGAGGCGTGAGAACGCGAAGCCCGCTCCTCGGAGCGGGCTTTTTCGTGCCCGGAGCTCCTGGACCTTCGCGCCCTCACCCCTGTCAGTTGACGACTCTCGCACACGTGGACGAGCCACGCGATCGACTGACCACCAACACCCATGAACCGGCGGAAACCCAGGGTCGCGGGTCTAGATGGACCATCTCGCTGAGTGCCGGCTCATCCAGAGAATGTCAGGACCGCTTGATGGCCGGGAAGACTGGTTCCGGTGACGACAAGCGTGTGATAAACGTGCCTGTCACTGCGGACTGCAATCCGCCGAGGAAATCCATGCTGAACAAGCTCTCCCCGCTCCTGCTCGCCCTCTGCGTCATGCCGACCCTCACGTCGTCGGCGTGGGCCCAGTCGAGCATCGAGGACCTCGACGCCGACGGCGGCAAGAAGGCTTCGAAGAAGAAGAAGGCGGCTGGCGCTGCGGCGGCCGAGACCGAGGTCATCCGCGAGATCGAGCGCGGCCTGTACATCAAGGCCGGAATGGGCACCACCGCGTACCTGCTGAACTACGGCAGCGGCGTGCTGCGCTCTGGCACCACCATGGCGCTCACCCTCGGCCAGGACTTCCTCGACCAGGAGCGTCGCTCCATGGCGTGGGAGGTCGCGTTCACCACCGGCCTGCACAACGGCATGCACTGGGACCTGCAGCGCGACGTCGGCGTGCCGCAGTACATCCAGGGCGACACGCGCACCTTCCAGGGCTCGGGCGCCTACGAGTTCTCGATCTACCCGGCGCGTCGCCTCGGCATCGGCGTCCGTCTCGGTGGCGGCGTGATGTACAGCCCCCTGCTCATCCACGAGCAGACCTACGCGACCGACGTCGTCACCTACTGGGGCGTCGACCCGGGCGTACACAACTCGATCCACCCGTTCGGCTTCGGCGGCCCGACGGTCGAGTACTACACCAAGCTCTCCCACTTCTCCGTGGGCGCGGACGTGGACGTCGCCTACATGATCAACTGGGACCTCGGCGTCATCGCCACCGGCTACGCGAAGTTCTCCTTCTAGGCGAATCCCAGCGAGCATCGACGGACCGCTTCGGCGGTCCGTTTTTGTTTGGATCGACGCATTGTGCGGATCGGCGATCGACGGATCGAAAAGCGAGGCGCGCCCGAGAATTCCGGGATCTCCGGCATGAATAGCCGAGAGACAGGCACCGTTCACGAACAGGTGTTGCCTCTCGCAGCGAGAGCGGGGTATCTGCGGTTGGCGGTGGTCCTTTGACCGCGCCTTTTCATGGAGCACTCTATGCGCGCCCTCTCCCTGGCGGCCCTCGCGGGCCTCGCCTCGACTGCGAACGCTGCCGACTTCCTCGATGGCAGCCAGATCCGCGTCACCTACAACGAGAGCAACGGCCTCTACTACGACGTCAACGGGCAGCACCCCGATGGCTTCTCAGTGACCGGTCTCGAGGTCTACAACAGCACCGCGAGCCGGTGGCTGGACATCACCTCGCCCGGCCAGGTCGGCGAGGGCATGGCCTACAGCTACGTGCGCAGCGGTACCGAGTTCCGCTACGGCGACAACTCGCACTCCGGGCCGTCGGCGGGCACGACGCAGCTCACCGCGACCAGCGCGAGCATCATCGCGAACCCCGGCCAGTTCATTCGCCACGAGTACCGCGGCGGTGACATCCGGCTCGTGAAGTGGGAGTGGCGCGACGCCCAGAGCAACGCGATCTACGTGCACTTCACCGCGAAGAACATGGGTAGCTCGGGCCTGTCGAGCATCTACCTGCAGCGTGGACTCGACAACGACGCGGACTTCGTCGACTCTGACGGCGACGGCGACGGCGAGACCGGCACCTTCGAGTCCTACGACGACTTCGACCCGACCCTCGGCCTGGCCACCTCGTCGAGCCCGCTCACCGATACGACGATGGCGATCGGCATGTGCGACTGGACCAACGATCGGGCCGGTGCGCGCAGCCTCTCCTACTCGCCCTCCAACCTCGGCGCGGGCGCGCCCGCCATCGACGGCGACTTCGACGGGGCCTTCGGCGATCGCTACCTGATGTGGCGCCATGACGTAGGCGCGCTGAAGTCCCAGCAGGAAGCCGACTTCGGCTACGTGCTCATCGGTGCCTCGAGCCAGGCCAGCGCCGAGTCCATCTGGTCGACCGCGTCCTACCTGTGTGACCGCTGGGACGAGGACGGAGATGGCGTTCGCAACGAGACCTTCGAGGGCACCGACTGCGACGACACCAACCCCAACATCTACCCCGGCGCCACGGAGATCCCGTACAACGGCATCGACGAGGACTGCGACGGCAGCGATCTGGTCGACGTCGACGGCGATGGCTGGGACGGTCCGAGCAACACCGGTGAGGACTGCGACGACTACAACCCGAACATCCACCCGGGTGCCTTCGACATCCCCGGCAACGGCATCGACGAGGACTGCAGTGGCAGCGACGCGATTCCGGATCCCGAGGACAGCGACGGCGACGGCCTGCTCGACGAAGAGGAGGATCTCGACGGCGACGGCATCGTCGACCCGGGCGAGACCGATCCCTTCGACGCGGACACCGACGATGATGGCCTGCTCGACGGACAGGAGCAGCCGGGTGGCACGGGTACCGACCCGCTGAACCCCGATACCGATGGCGATGGCCTGCAGGACGGCACCGAGGCGGGCGTCGACACGCCGCCGTCCCCGGACACCGGCAGCAGCTTCATCCCCGACGACGACCCCTTCACCACCACGAACCCGCTCGATCCCGACACGGACAACGACGGGCTGAACGATGGCGACGAGGACAGCAACCACGACGGCAGCGTCGATGGCGACGAGACCGACCCGCTGAACCCCGACACCGACGGTGACGGCCTGCTCGATGGCCAGGAGACCGAGGGGGTCGGCGGCTTCGATCCGACCGATCCCCTCGATCCCGACACCGATGACGACGGCCTCACCGACGGCCAGGAAGTCAACGGCAGCCGCGAGGACACCTCCTGGGTCCCGACCGATCCGAACAACCCGGACACGGACGGCGACGAGATGGACGACGGCACCGAGGTCGACGTCGGCGCCGACCCGCACGACACCGACACCGATGACGACGGCATCCTCGACGGACCCGATGGGCTCGGTGACGAGGACGGAGACGGCATCATCAACGTGCTCGACCCGCTCGAGCGCGACGAGACCCTGTACCTGGCCGGTGGCCGCGTGGCTTGCTCCAGCGCGCCGGGTGCCGGAAGCCTGCTGCTGCTCCTCGTTCCCATGCTGGCGCTCTCGCGCCGCCGGAGGTCGCTTCCACTGACGGCCGCCGCGCTCCTCGCCACTCCGACGCTGCTCGCCACCCCAGCGAGTGCCCAGGAGCCCTCGGCGAACGCGCAGCGGCTCGATCTCGGTGGCCTCGGCACCAGCGGCTTCGCGCTCACCCCAGCCGCGCGCCAGCTCGGCCAGGGCCAGGTCACCGGCCATGTGGTGTTCGACTACGCCTACCGTCCGCTGCAGCTCGCCGTGGTCGGTGAGGACGGCAACCTGACCGGCGCCAACAGCGGCATCGAGCACCTCACCGCCTTCCACATCGGCGGCGCGGTCGGCGTGACCGACTTCTTCCAGATCGGCCTGCGCGCTCCCATCCTCCAGGTGGTGAGCCCGACCCTGGACCACACCCTGTTCCTGGGTGAGGCGCCCCCGGCTGCCGGTCTGGGCGACATCAGCCTCGACCTCGGCTTCCTGCTCCTCGACGAGGACACCGCGGTCGGCATTGCGTTCACCCCGTTCGTGAGCGTGCCCTCGGGCAGCTCGGCGGCGTACCTGACGCACGGCGTGCCCACCGCGGGCGCCCGCCTCGCGATCTCCGACAGCGTCGGTCCCGTGCACCTCGGCGCCTACGGCGGCTACCGCATGAAGCCGAAGTCCACCGCGCAGTTCGGCACGGTGAGCATCGACGACGAGGTGATGTACGGCGCCGGCCTCGGCGTCGACCTGAGCGAGGACCTCGTCCGCGTCAACCTCGAGGGCTTCGGCGCGACCACCGTCGGCCCCGGTCGCACGGCGATCCTCATCGACACGTTCACGGGACGCCTGCACACCGCGGCCGAGCTGGACCTCGACTTCGTCTGGCACCTCGACAACGGCGTGCTGATGACCCTCGGCGGCGGCATGGGGCTCACCCCCGCGGCTGGCGTGCCCGTCGCGCGCGCGTTTGGCGGCATCGGCTGGGCACCCAAGGCCAAGCCCGAGCCGGTCGACACCGACGGTGACGGGTACCTCGACCTGCAGGATGGCTGTCCCGAGGATCCCGAGGACTTCGACGAGTTCCAGGACGAGGACGGCTGCCCGGACCACGACAACGACCGTGACCGCGTGCTCGACATCGACGACGCCTGCCCGCTCGTCCCCGAGGATCGCGACGGTTTCCAGGACGAGGACGGCTGCCCCGAAGAGGACAACGACAACGACGGCATCAACGACGAGGACGATGCCTGTCCCCTCGATCCCGAGGACCTCGACGACGACCGCGACGAGGACGGCTGCCCCGAAGAGGACGGCGACCGCGACGCGGACGGCATCGTCGACCAGGACGACAGCTGCCCCGACGACGCGGAGGACTTCGACGGCTTCCAGGACGAGGACGGCTGCCCCGACTACGACAACGACGAGGACACCATCCTCGACGTGATGGACACCTGCCCGAACGAGCCCGAGAACTTCAACGGCGTCGACGACGCGGACGGCTGCCCCGACGAGAAGAAGGCAGTGGTCGTCAAGAACCGCATCGTCATCCTCGAGAAGGTGCTGTTCTACGTGAACGAGGCCCGCATCAAGCCCGAGTCGCACGACGTCCTCGATGCCGTGGTGTCGACGCTCCTCGACAACCCCGAGATCTACAAGGTCCGGGTCGAGGGCCACACCGACAGCGACGGCTCCGATGCGTACAACCTCGACCTGTCCAACCGTCGCGCGGCGGCGATCGTCACCTACCTCGTCGAGCACGGCGTCGAGCCCGAGCGGCTGACGTCCCAGGGCTTCGGCGAGATGTACCCGATCGCCGAGAACGACACGAAGGAAGGCAAGCAGCAGAACCGTCGCGTCGAGTTCATCATCCTCGACGAGTAGCGTCCCACGGCCGGCACGCCCGGCCATGCGCTTTTCCCGACCCGGCCGGCATCCGCTCGCCGGGTTGCTCCACTCTCGGGCGAGCCTTGGGGCTTGCTCTCACCCTCGCCGCGGATTAACTGCGGCCGGTTGTTCGTAGATACCCTGCGAACCGTCACGTAAGAAGGCCTCCCGGTCTTCCAATGCGGAGATGACACAATGGCGAACGAAAAGATGGGCCTCCTCGGCCGTAAGCTCGGCATGACCCAGATCTACAGCGACGAGGGCATCATCAAGCCCTGCACCGTCGTCCAGGTCGGCCCCAACACGGTCACCCAGGTCAAGACCGCCGACGGCAAGGACGGCTACAACGCCCTCCAGCTCGGCTTCGGCGAGCAGAAGGCCCAGCGCCTGACCAAGGCCGAGCTCGGTCACACCAAGAAGGCCGGCATCGAGAACGGCGTCCGCTACCTCCGCGAGATCCGCGTGAGCGGCGACGCGGTCGGCAACTACGAGCCCGGCCAGACCCTGAACGCCGCCGACGTGTTCGAGGTCGGCCAGAGCGCCGACGTCATCGGCACCAGCAAGGGCAAGGGCTTCGCCGGCGTCATGAAGCGCCACAACTTCCAGGGCTTCATCCGCTCGCACGGTACCCACGAGTTCTTCCGCCATGGTGGTTCCATCGGCTGCCGCCTGACCCCCGGCCGGGTCATGAAGGGCAAGAAGATGGGCGGCCACATGGGCGCCGTCCGCGTGACCGTGCAGAACCTCGAGATCGCCAAGATCGACGCCGAGCGCAACCTCGTCTACCTCGTTGGTGGCGTGCCGGGCGCGAACGGTGGTCTGGTGACCATCCGTCAGGCGGTGAAGGGCTGATATGAGCAGCGATTCGCCGACGGCCGCCCCCCTGTGGACACCGTCGGCGGAGCGCATCCGCTCGACGCAGCTCGACGCCTTCCGTCGCGAGATCAACGCTCGCTTCGGACTGTCTCTCGAGACCTACGATGACCTCCACACCTGGTCGGTGTCAGAGGTCTCGTCGTTCTGGGAGGCAGTGTGGCAGTTCACCGGACTCGTGCGCTCGACCGAACCCACACGGGTGATGGGCGAGCCGAGGATGCCAGGCACGGTGTGGTTCGAGGACGCACGCCTCAACTTCGCCGAGAACCTGCTTCGCCACCGCGACAGCGACCGGGTCGCGCTGTACGCGATCCGTGAGGGCCAGGATGCTCCCACGGCCCTGACCTATCGCGAGCTGGCCGACCGCGTCGCTCGCCTGCGCACGTGGATGAAGGCGCACGGTGTGGGTCCTGGCGACCGCGTGGCCGCGTTCATCAGCAACGTGCCCGAAGCCGTGATCGGCATGCTCGCCGCCGCCAGCCTCGGCGCCGTGTGGTCGAGCTGCAGCCCCGACTTCGGCTTCAACGGCGTGATGGACCGCTTCGGCCAGATCGCCCCCAAGCTGCTCATCGCCATCGACGGCTACCGCTACAACGGCAAGGCCTTCGACACGCGCGAGCGCGTCGCCCAGGTCGCAGCGACCATCGACAGCATCGAGCACGTGCTCGTCGTGTCCCAGCTCGGCGAGAACGACCTGTCCGGCATCCGCGGCGCCGTGCCGTGGGCGACCGCCCTCGCCACCGAGGCCGAGCCCCTCGCCTTCGCGCAGCTCCCCTTCGACCACCCGCTGTACATCCTGTACTCGAGCGGCACGACCGGCGTGCCCAAGTGCATCGTGCACGGCGCCGGCGGCACCCTCCTCCAGCACGCCAAGGAGCTGGTGCTCCACACGGACGTGTCCGAGGACGACGTGGTGTTCTACTTCACCACCTGCGGGTGGATGATGTGGAACTGGCTGGTGAGCACCCTGCTCACCGGCGCCAGCGTGGTGCTCTTCGACGGCTCGCCCGCCCATCCCGACGTCTCGGTGCTGTGGCGCATGGCGGCCTCGCTGCGCATCAGCGTGTTCGGAACCAGCCCCAAGTTCCTCACCCTGTGCGAGAAGTCGGGCCTGAAGCCCGCCACCGACCACGATCTCTCGGCCCTGCGCGCGGTCCTCTCGACCGGGGCTCCCCTGTCGGTCGAGAACTTCGAGTACGTGTACGAGGCCATCGGCGACGTGCAGCTCGCGTCGATCGCCGGCGGTACGGACATCGTCAGCTGCTTCATGCTCGGCAGCCCGGTGAGCCCGGTGTACCCCGGCGAGATCCAGAAGCGCGGCCTCGGCATGGACGTCCACGCCTACGACGACGACGCGAAGTCGGTCGTCAGCGAGAAGGGCGAGCTCGTGTGCATCACGCCCTTCCCGTCGATGCCCGTGGGCTTCTACGGCGACGAGGACGGCAGTCGCTACCGCGGCGCGTACTTCGAGCACTTTCCTGGAGTCTGGCGCCACGGCGACTACGTCGAGATCACCGAGCACGGCGGCGTGATCATCTACGGGCGCAGCGATGCGACGCTCAATCCGGGTGGCGTACGCATCGGCACCGCCGAGATCTACCGCCAGGTCGAGGCCCTCGACGAAGTAGTCGACGCGCTTGTCGTCGGCCAGCCCTTCAAGGACGACGTCCGGGTACTGCTGTTCGTGGTCCTCCGCGACGGCCTGACCCTCGACGACGACGGCGTCGCGAAGATCAAGAAGCAGATCCGCGCAAACACGACGCCTCGTCACGTGCCCGCGCGTGTCCTGCAGGTCCCGGCCATCCCGCGGACCATCAGCGGAAAGCGTGTCGAGCTCGCCGTGCGCCGCATCCTCACCGGCGAGAAGGTCACCAACCGCGACGCGCTCGCGAACCCCGAGTCGCTCGCCGCCTTCGAGGCCCTGCGGGACGAGCTCAGCGCGTGAGGGTGCGACGCGCGCGGCCCGAAGACGCCGCCGCCATCGCCCCGCTCATCGGTGTGCCCGGTGACCTCACCACCCGCGAGGTCCTCGTGGGCAAGCTGCTCTCGGAGGACAGACCCGGCGCGCACCTGTGGGTCGCCGAGGACGAACGCGGGGTGGTCGGCTTCAGCCGCCTGTCTCACGTGCCCGCACTCGCTCCGGAGGACCCGCGACGCGTCCCCGAGGGCTGGTACCTGCTCGGCGTGCACGTCACCGAGGCGCATCGGGGGCGCGGGCTCGGCACCGCCCTCACCCAGGCGCGCCTGGACTTCGCTCGCGACCACGCGGAGGCCGGGCACGTGTACCTGTTTCGCGACCGCGACAACGCCGCGAGCGCAGCCCTCGGCGCGAAGTTCGGTCATCGGCTCGTGCAGCGAGACATCGTGCCGATGAACGGCGAGGAGCCGGAGCGGCCGCTGGATCTGTGGTCGGTGCCCCTGCCCTCGTGGCGGCTTCGCGATGCCACCCGGCACGACGCACCCGCCATCGGACAGCTCATCGCGGGGCGCTCGTCCCGCGACCCGGTGGCGTGGGCCGAGAAGACGCGGCAGGCGCTGCTTCGCCAGGACCCGCCCCTGCACATCTTCGTCGCCGAGGCCGAGGGTGAGGTCGTCGGCTACACCCGCGTCGCGTGGATGCGCGGCCACGCCCCCGAGGACCCGCGCTGCGTGCCCGAAGGCTGGTACCTGCTCGGCGTGAACGTGCGCGAGGACTACCGGCGCCAGGGTATCGGCGCGGCGCTCACCCGTCGCCGCATCGCCTGGCTTCGCGAGCGGGGCGCCACGGGCTGGCTCCGCTACTTCCGGGACTTCGACAACCACGGCAGCCAGGCCCTGCACGCGGGCTTCGGCTTCCAGGTCGAGGCCGAAGACGTGTGGTCACCGGGACTGGAGAACCCGGAGAAGCGTCTGGTGCTGGAGCGCGTCCGGCTGTAGTCGCCTGTCGCTGCTACTTCTCGGGCAGCTCGGCGCTGACGAGCTCGCCATCCGAGAAGGCCCAGTACGAGATCGACGCCAGGCCGGTCAGCAGGCCGAGGACGACGCCCACGTCGACGATGCCGCGCCAGGGCTGGTCGAGCTGACGAACGAACATCACGACCACGCTCACCGCGGCGATGACGCCGTAGGACATGATCTTGCGGCGCAGGGTCGCGTGGAAGAGGCCCATCACGTAGGCCGGCGCGAGCAGCTTGTGCAGGAGTGGCGCGTGCTTGAGCGTCTTGGCGCGGGCGACGACCATCGGCGAGTAACGCAGGTGGAAGCCGCGATAGCCCTCGCTGTACAGCATGAACGCGACCCACACGACCAACAGCGCCCACTGGCCCGCGGACAGCCCACTTGTCATCGCATCGACACCCTTGGCGCCGAGGCGCACGATGGC
Organism: Deltaproteobacteria bacterium; assembly: GCA_006226595.1. GTDB lineage: Bacteria > Myxococcota_A > UBA796 > UBA796 > M1803. The sequence continues at coordinate 49,685 of SBGP01000012.1, read as the reverse complement.
GTTGCCGATGGTCAGGTGCACACCGACGATGCCCCACCAGGCGGCGAGACCGAAGTCGGAGGCGTGCACGGGGCCGTTGGAGCCCTGATTGGTGAGCGAGTGAGCCATTTCCGCCCCTCTAGCTCACTCGGTAGTTCGGCGCCTCTTGCGTGATGATGACATCGTGCACGTGGCTCTCGCGCAGGCCGGCCGAGGTGATACGCACGAACTCGGCGTCCGACTGCATCTCGGCGATGGTCGGGCAGCCGCAGTAGCCCATCGACGCACGCAGACCGCCCATCAGCTGGTAGATGGTGTCGCCGATGGGGCCCTTGTAGGGCACGCGACCGACGATGCCTTCGGGCACCAGCTTCTTGGACTCGGAGCCGCCCTTGTCGTCCTGGAAGTAGCGGTCCGACGAGCCAGCCTTCATCGCATCGATGGAACCCATGCCGCGGTACGCCTTGTAGCGACGTCCCTGGAGGAGCACGGTCTCGCCGGGGGCCTCGTCGGTTCCCGCGAACAGCGAGCCGACCATCACGGCATCCGCACCGGCGCCGATGGCCTTGGCGATGTCGCCGGAGAACTTGATGCCACCGTCGGCGATGATGGTCTTGCCGAGCTCGTGCGCCACGCGGCTGCACTGCTGGATGGCGGTGAGCTGCGGCACGCCGACGCCCGCGACGATGCGGGTCGTGCAGATCGAGCCAGGTCCGATGCCGACCTTCACGATGTCCGCGCCCGCATCGATCGCCGCGCGCGTCGCGTCCGCGGTGGCGACGTTGCCGATGACGAGGTCGACGTCGGGGAAGCGCGACTTCGCGAGCTCGGCCGCCTTGAGCACGCCGGCGCTGTGACCGTGCGCGGTGTCGACGACGAGCACGTCCACGCCCGCTTCGACGAGCGCCGCGGCACGGTCGAGACCGTCGGGACCGACGCCCACTGCCGCACCGACGACCAGCTGGCCGCGCTTGTCGCGGACGGCATCGGGGTACTTCGAGTGGTTCTCGATGTCCTTGATGGTGATCAGTCCGCGGAGCACGCCCTCGGCATCGACGACGAGGAGCTTCTCGATCTTGTGCTCCTGCATCAGCTCCTTGCTGCGCTCCATGTCCGTGCCCGGGGGCACGGTGACGAGGCCGGTGCTCATGATGTCGCGCACGCGGCGGTCGAGCCGCTTCTCGAAGCGGAGGTCGCGATTGGTGAGAATGCCCACCGCGCGGCCGTTGACGACGACGGGCACACCGCTGATGTCGTGGTGACGCATGACGTGGAGTGCACCGCCGATGGTCTCGTCGGGCGAGACGACGACGGGGTCGACGATCGTGCCGGTGACCGTGCGCTTGACCTTGCGAACCTCGGCCGCCTGCTGCTCGATGCTCATGTTCTTGTGCAGGATGCCGACGCCACCGCGCCGCGCCATGGCCACCGCGGTGCCCGACTCGGTGACCGTGTCCATGGCGGCCGCGAACAGCGGGATGCCGAGGGTCAGGCGGTCGGAGAGGCGCGTCGCCAGGGAGACGTCGCGGGGCAGGACCTCGCTCCGACGCGGTACGAGCAGGACATCGTCGAAGGTCAGCGCGTGAGGAACGTGATCGGGCAGCATCGCGCACTCCGGTGAGGGGGTGGCGGGCGTTCGTATGCCGTCCCGGTGCCGCGAGGCAGGCGACGACCGGCAATGTCACACAGTCGATGCGACCCTCGGATCGTCCGGCCCCCGAACCGCGCACCCGGTTGAGCCTGACCGCCGAAGCCCGATGCAAAGTGCTTCCTCGGAGAGGCTCGCTGACAGCCGCCAGCACGGGACACCGTCCCCACGCGGTTGTGCGGGACTTTTCTCCAAAAGATCTTGGAAGAAAGCACGTGTGTGACGCATTGACAGACCCGCGGAGGAATCGTAATGAGGCCCTTCTACCGGACAACCCGGTGCGCAACTCTTGGAGGGACCATGCGCCACATCCTGCTTGCTGCCGTGCTGACGATGTCGGCCTGCGGCGGAAAGGGCCCCGCGGACTACTCGGCCGTCGAGGGCGCCGCGAACACTTCGGACGGCAAGGCCGCCGCCAAGCTCGAGGAGGCCGATGGTCTCTGGGCGGAGCGCCTCGACCCCGAGAAGCTCAAGTCGGCGCTCGCCGCCTACGAAGAGGCGGTCGCGCTCGATCCCGCCAACCGCCACGCCTACGAGCGCCTCGTGCGCGGCTGGTACTTCTACGGCGACGGCCACACCACCAACGTCGACGAGCAGGTCGAGCGGTGGGGCGTCGCGATCGAGTGGGGCGCCAAGTGCATGGCCCTCAACGACGCCTTCAAGGCGAAGATCGACGCCGGTGAGAAGGAGAAGGACGCGGTGGTCGCCGCGACCAAGGCCGACGTGCCGTGCCTTTACTGGCTCTCCTCCGCGCTCGGAAAGTGGGGCAAGGCCCAGAGCCTGTCCAAGACCCTCAAGCACCTGCCCACGGTCAAGGCCTACATGAGCAAGTGCGAGGAGCTCGACCCCACCTACAACAACTACGGCCCGGCCCGCTACTGGGGCGCCTACTACTCGGCGCTCCCGAGCTTCGCCGGCCGCGACTTCGAGAAGTCCGCCGAGTACTTCGAGGCCTCGATCCAGGGCGCCCCGAACTACCTCGGTACCCGCGTGCTGCGCGCCGAGATGCTCGCCGTCGGCACCGGTGACGAGGCGCTCTTCGATCAGGACCTCGCGGTCGTGCTCAAGGGCGACCCGAACGCCGTCGAGGGCTTCGAGGCCGAGAACGCCATCGAGCAGCGCAAGGCCCAGGCGCTCATCGACCAGAAGAACGAGCTCTTCTAGACCCGGGAGATCCCATGAACCGCATCGCCACCGCCCTCGCCGGCCTCTCCGCCGCCGCGCTCCTCGCGTTCACCGCTCCGAGCCAGGCGCAGGGTCCGTATGAGCTCAACATCGGCAGCCTCGCGCCCAAGGGCACTCCCTGGTACCGCCTGCTGCAGAAGGCCGAGCGCATGATCGAGGAGGGCTCCTCCGGCCAGATCAACGTCATCCTGCGCCCCCCGGGCCAGATGTCCGAGGTCGAGATGGTCCGCGAGACCCGTCGTGGCGAGCGGCTCCAGGCCTGCGCGGTGACCACCGCCGCGCTCGCCGAGGGCGGCAACATCCCGCAGCTGCAGCTCGTCGAGCTTCCCTACCTCTTCGATTCCAGCGCCGAGGCCGATCACATCCTCGACACCGTGCTCTGGGACCCGATGAGCGAGATCCTCGGCCGCCGTGGCTTCGTGCTCGGCGTGTGGTCCGAGAACGGCTGGCGCTCCTTCGCGACCCGCGGCAAGCCCATCAAGACGCCCGACGACCTCAAGGGCTACAAGATGCGCTCGCAGGAGAGCGACGTGCACATGGCGATGTACAACGCGTTCGGTGCGAACGCGGTGCAGAAGCCGATGACCGAGGTGCTCACCGCGCTGCAGAGCAACGTGGTGGACGGCCTCGACAACACGGCGCTGTACATCAAGACCGGTGGCCTCTCCGAGCCGCTCGAGTACTTCACCAAGACGAACCACATCTACCAGCCGGCCGCGATCGTGTACGGCAAGAAGTGGTTCGACGAGCTGCCCGACGACCTCAAGGAAGTCGTGCGTGGCCCGAAGAGCCTCGCCGCGGAAGGCCGCGCCGAGATCCGCGCCGAGGACGAGGCGATCACGATGCTGCTCGCCGAGGACCTCGAGATTGTCGAGCTGTCCGAGGCCGAGCGCGCCGCGTTCGCCACCAAGGCGCGCGCCATCCACGCGGGCTTCGTGAAGGACATCGACGGCGGGACCGAGCTTCTCGCCAAGATCAACACGGCGCTCGAGGCCTACCGGGCCAAGTAGTCGTCCCCATCTTCCGAGGCCCCGCGCGTCCATGACCCGCGGGGCCTTCGTTCATGTGGCCTCACGCGGTAGGGTCTCGCCCGCAGGGAGTATTCGTGCAGCTGATCGGCTCGTTCTTCGCAGCCCTCGATCGCGCCTCGAACGCCGTCACCGGCGGAGCGCGTAGTGGTCTGCGCTCGTTCCTCGACGGCCCCCTCCAGGGCGTGGCGTTCGCGACGATCATCGGCGTGACCGGCGTGCTCGTGATCCTCGAAGAGCTGTTCGCGCTCCTCGACAAGGCGGCCGCCTACTTCGAGAAGACCATCGTGTTCTTCGCGATGATGGGCATGACCTTCCTCGCGTTCAACGAGTACACCAAGCGCGAGTACCCCACGTTCTCGATCGACGTCGACGGCGGCATGAACCTCGCGCTGCTGCTCATGGTCGTCGTCGGCTTCGTGGGTGCGAGTCTCGCGACGCGTGACAACGGGCACATCGCGATCGACGCCATCGACCGCGTGCTCACGCCCGCACCCGCGAAGACCGTGAAGCGCCTGACCGCGCTGGTCTCGGCCGGCCTGTCGTGGACGCTGATGCAGGGTTCCTGGCGCTACGCCCTCGAGAACAGCCACGACGCCTTCGAGGGCGTGAAGGTGTTCTCGTGGATGGTCGCGCCGGTCAACTGGATGGTCGGGCTCATGCCCGGCGAGAAGTACGGCTGCGGACCCGGCGGCGAGGAGAACTGCCTCACCAAGTTCCCCGAGATGACCGACTGGGAAGACGCGCAGTTCGACGCCGGCATCGACTTCGCCGACTTCCCGCACGCCTTCGCCTACGTGTCCGAGGGAGACAAGTTCCCCCTGTGGCTGGCCGTGCTCGTCCTCGTGCTCGCCTTCGGCTTCATGGCCCTGCGCTTCTTCGGCCAGGTGTTCAAGCCGAACGTGCCCGAGTTCCCGCCGCCGAGCCCCCCAGGCTCCCGCAAGCCCGCCGACGTCATCCTCGCCGGCATGCTGCCCGGCGCGCTGATCACCATGGCCGCCGGTGTGTACTTCGGCACGCCGACGATGATCCTGCTCGCGAGCATCGGGCTCGTATTCCTCGGTTCGCCCCTGTTCGTGGCCATCGGCGTCGGAACCGTGGCCGCGTGGCTGCTCGTGCGCGGCGGCTCCACCGAGTCCGTGGTCCACGACATGTTCGAGGCCACCAAGAAGCAGGAGCTGCTCGCGATCCCCTTCTTCGTGCTCGCCGGCAACCTGATGACGCACGGCTCGATCAGCCAGCGACTCATCGACTTCGCTCGGGCGCTGCTCTCGCACGTGCCGGGCGGACTCGGCGTCGGTGCGGTGCTCTCGTGCGCCCTGTTCGCTGCGATCAGCGGCAGCAGCCCCGTCACGGTCATCGCCATCGGCTCGCTGCTGTTCCCGATGCTCATCAAGGACGGCTACGACGAGAAGTACTCGATGGGCGTGCTCACCACCGCCGGTGGCCTGGGCATCATCATCCCACCGTCGATCCCGATGATCGTGTACGCCATCGTCGTCGGCGGCATGCCCGGCATCTCCCCCGAGGTGGTCGGCGAGAACGCGCACCCCGACCTCGACACCATCGGCGTCGACCCCGCGACCCTGTTCAAGGCCGGCATCCTGCCGGGTGCGTTCATCGCCACGATGCTGGTTCTGTACACGTTCTACGTGACCTGGCCCCGCGGTGACGTGGGCATGCACCGCAAGCAGGAAGCCTTCGACACGGCCACCTGGTCCCGCGGCGTCGGCCACGCGCTCAAGCGCGGCATCCTGTCGCTGATGCTCCCCGTCCTCATCCTCGGCGGCATCTACGGCGTGCTCGACCTCAACGTCATCGGGATCGACTTCGCGATTCGCTTCACCGTGACCGAGGCCGCAGCGGTGAGCGTCGTGTACGCGCTGTTCGTCGAGCTCGTCGTCAACCGCGAGCTCAAGCCCAAAGATCTGCCGGGCGTCGTCACCGAGTCCGCGGTGATGATGGGCTCGCTGTTCCTGATCCTCGTCATCGCGATCAGCCTCAACCGATTCCTGAGCTTCCAGCAGGTGCCCGAGATGGCCACCGAGTGGATGCTCGCCCGCGTCGACAGCAAGCTCACCTTCCTGATCATGGTGAACCTGTTCCTGCTCGCGCTCGGCTGCGTGATGGACATCCTCTCGGCGATCCTCATCGTCGCCCCGCTGCTCGCCCCGATTGCCGCCCAGTACGGCATCCACCCGGTTCACTTCGGAATCATGTTCATCGTGAACCTCGAGCTGGGATACCTGACCCCGCCGATGGGCATCAACCTGTTCGTCGCCAGTACGGTGTTCGAGCGGTCCATCCTCGACGTCATCAAAGCCGTGGTGCCTTTCCTGCTCGTGATGCTCTTCTGTCTCGGAGGCATCGTGTGGTTCGAGAGCCTGTCCATGGCCCTGCTCCGGTGATTCATGACTGAACTGACCCGCACCTCCACGGATGGCACCCACATCCACGCCCAGCTCTGGGAGCCCGAGGTGGAGGTGAAGGCCGATCTGCTGCTCGTGCACGGACTCGGCGAGCACATCGCCCGCTACGAGCACGTCGCTCGGGCCTTCAACGCGCACGGCATCCGCGTGCGCGGCGTCGACGTCCGCGGCCACGGACGCAGCGGCGGCAAGCAGGGCTTCGTCGAGCGCTGGCACAAGTACCACGACGACATCGAGACCGTGGCCAAGGAAATCCCCGGCCGCTTCTTCGTGTACGGCCACTCCATGGGCAGCATCATCACCATGGACTGGCTGCGCGCGAACGAGGACCGGGTCCAGGCCGCAGCGATCTCGGCGCCTCCCTTCGAGCCCGCGGTGAAGGTGCCGATGTGGAAGGCCCAGGGCGCGAAGATCCTCACCCGCGTGTGGCCGAGTCTGCAGCTCGACAACGAGCTCTCCTCCGACATGATCTGCACCGACCGCGCGGTGGTGGACGCCTACGAGGCGGACCCCCTCGTCCATCACTGGGCGACCCCCCGCTGGCTCACCGAGTTCAACGCGGCCCGCGGCCGCATCGGGGACCACGTCGGTCGCTACACCACGCCGCTGCTCATCACGTGGGGCACCGAGGACCCGATCATCAGCGACCCGGCGGCCCGCCAGTTCGGGTCCGACTACCGGGCCGAGATCGAGCTGTTGCCGCGAAGCGGCCTCAAGCACGAGGTCCACAACGAGCCCGGAAACGACGCCTTCACCCGCGAGATCGCCGGGTGGATGCTCGCGCACCTTGACGGCGCCCCCGCCCAGGGGTGATGAGAGCACCATGAGCGACGCGCACACCGAACTGCTGGCGCTGCTGCGAGAGAAGTCCGTGAAGTACGGAACCTTCACCCTCGCGAGCGGCAAGACCTCCGACTTCTACGTGGACGCGCGCCAGACGACGCTGCACGCGCGGGGCTCCGCCCTCGTGGCCCAGCTCGTGCTCGAGCGACTCGCTGACGGCGTCGTCGGCGTCGGCGGCCTGACCATGGGTGCCGATCCGGTGGCGAGCTCGGCTGCGGCCCTGTCGGGACACCTCGGACGCCCGGTACACGGCTTCCTGATCCGCAAGGAGCCCAAGGGCCATGGCGTCGGCGCCTACGTCGTCGGCCTCGGCAACCTGCCCGAGGGCAGCAAGGTGTGCATCGTCGAGGACACCACCACCACGGGCGGCTCGCTGCTCAAGGCGGTGGACCGCGCCCGCGAAGCGGGTCTCGACGTCGTGCAGACGCTGACCGTGGTCGACCGCCAGGAAGGCGCCTCCGAGCGACTCGCCGAGCACGGCTTCACCCTCGAGGCGCTCGCGACGCGGGCTCAGCTCGAGGGCAAGGCATGAGGGCCAGGGTTGCCCTGCTCGCCGGCTCGTTGCTGTTCCTGGTCGCAGCCACACCGTCGCGCACCTACAAGCGCGCGCTGAAGGCCCACACCGAGGAGCTCATCGTCTACGAGGGCTTCGAGACCGCGCTGATCATGCGGGCGACCCTCCTCACCCGCGACTTCCGCGACACCTACGCCGACGAGCGCCGCACGCTGACCGGCACCTCGGACGAGGAGCACGCGGACTTCGTGCGCCGAAACCGCGAGGACGCCACCGCGTACCACGAGGTGGTCTTCTCCTCGGACTCGCCCAAGCCCAACCACCAGTTCGGGACGGGCGAAGACGGGTGGATGCTCCGCCTCGAGGCCGATGGGCAGCCGCAGTCGCTCGTCACCGTGTACGAGCTCGACAAGCCGACCAGCGTGCAGCGCGCCCTGTTCACGCACCTCAACATCTGGTCCGAGCTGTGGGTGGCCCGCTTCGCGTCGACGGTCGAGAACCCGCGCCTCGTCGAGCTCCACGTCGGCAGCGGCTATGGCCATGGCACGCTCTCCTGGGACCTCTCCAGCCACTAGCAGGCTGCCTTCCAGGCGGCCGACGTGTCAGGTGACTGAAAGGCGCCCGTCAGCCACCTGAGAGGATGTGCCTCACCGCCCCGCCGCATGCTCTTCCTGAACCACCACAGGAGTGAGCCATTGTTCGTCGACGAGGAAGCCACCGAGCTCGAACGACCCTACGACCGCCTCCAGCGCGAGCTCTATGGGGAACCCTGCATCAGCTTGCTGCCCCAGGACGACGAGGGCGACGACGATGCCGTCATTGTCGAGGAACAAGCTGAAATCCAGACAGGCGTCACGGAATAGCCTCACATCTGCGTGACCACTGCCACGGTTCACCCGTGTTACATTATTTGCACTTACCGACGAGAAGGCGTGTCGGGAAGTGGGAGAGCCGATGCACTCGAACCGCTGGGACCTGGCCGAATCGCGTGAAGGCGTGCGCAAGCACCCGTTCGAGCTGCCCCGTCCGTTCGAGCTGACCCCGCGCGACCCGATGGACCGCGCCGGCTTCGTGATGGTCGGAGACGAAGAGGATTCGATGGTCGGCCGTCTGGTCGCCGACATCACGCCCCACCGCCGGCGCTTCCGGGCCTGGTAGTCGCCCGTCAGCCCTCGAGGGCTGCGTACCACTCCGAGACCTCCTCCCGCTGGACCTGCCTCCTCGCCCACAGATAGGCGAGTACCTTGACGGCAATCCACACCAGGCTCGCGAGCACCGCGATGGCGGTGATGGCCATCACGAACGTGCCGAGGTGCTCGAAGCCCGGAGGCAACGGCTGGCCGGTGTTGCTCGGCAACGTGAGCACGTTGTCGAGCAGCTCCATGGTCGGTCCGAGCACGAGCACCTGGGCGGCGATGCCCCACGCGAAGCCGACGAGCTCGGAGAGCACGGCCCATGCAAAGCCGAACGCGAGCATGCGCTGGCCCACCGCCTTGCGCATGACCGTGGCCAGCGCCCCGCCGAGGAGAAGCACGCCGGTGGGCAGCGCGAACAGCAGGGCCACGCCAATCGAACCGAAGGTCACCCAGCGGGTGCGCTCCATGACCAGCGCGAAGGAGTCCGCCATACCCGGAGGCATCGGGTAGGTCCCCTGGGTGGCGACGGACAGTCCTCCGATGCAGCCTCCCGCGACGCCAGCCAGGGCGAACACCCCGAACACCGTCGCAATCACCAGGGGTGCGACCAGCGCACTCGGCATGTCCTTCACGAATCCTCCACCGCGTGCATCCCCTTGTACACACGTGCCGCCGGTTATCCAGGGTCGATGGCTCGAATGCTTCCCCTTCTGCTGCTCCTCCTCGTCGGCTGCGCCAAGGCACCGATCCAGCGAGGCACCGCCTCCTGGTACGGGCCCGGCTTTCGCGGCAAGCCCACCGCGAGCGGCGAGCGCTTTCGGCCTGGACGGCGCACCGCAGCGCACAAGACCCTGCCCTTCGGCACGGTGCTCGCCGTGAAGAGCGTGGACACGGGCAAGAAGGTGCGCGTCGTCATCAACGACCGCGGGCCCTACGCTCACGGCCGCGTGCTCGACCTGTCGCAGAAGGCGGCCAAGCGCATCGGTCTGATCGACGCTGGACACGGCCCCGTGGAGTTCCGCGTCGTCGGCTGCAAGAAGAAGTACGAGAAGTGCTGACCGGGCTGCGCGAGTACCTCGTCGGGCACGGCCGCCTCGAAGTGACCTGGCAGCTGTGGGCGGGCATGCTGCTCCTCGTCAACGGGCTCGCTCCCCTCGCCTTTCTCGACCGCGAAGGCGCCGTCGTGCTCGGGACGTACCTCGCGTGCATCGCGCTCGGAGCCGCGCTCACGCGCGCACAGGGGTTCACGCGCCTGGTCGCGGCAGCCCACCTCCCGTGGCTCGGGCTGGTGGTGTGGCTGTTCCCGCACCTCGCCGAGGCACCAGCCGACGGCACTCACGGCCAGTGGCTCCGGATGGTGCTCGCCATGAACCTCACCGCGCTGTGCCTCGACCTCAACGACCTGCGCCGGTACGCCATGGGCGAGCGCCGCCCGCTGTGACGCGCGCTATGGTTCACGCCGAGGAGGGACGATGGACATCCGAGGACGAGTCGCGGTAGTCACCGGCGCGGCATCGGGCATCGGGCGGTCCACCGCGCGAGCGCTCCACGCTCGGGGCGCGCGCGTACACCTCGCCGACGTCCAGACCGAGGCCCTCGGTGAGGTCGCGGACGAGCTCGGCGCCACCGGCCACGTGGTCGACGTCTCGGACCCCGCCGCCGTCCAGCGACTCGCCGAGCGTGTGCTCGACGCCGAGGGGCGGGTCGACATCCTCCACAACAACGCCGGCATCGGTGTCGGCAAGCCGGTGCAGGCCATGCGCCTCGAGGACTGGCAGCGCGTGCTCGACATCAACCTGCGGGGGGTCGTGCACGGGGTGCACTTCTTCTCGCCGGCGATGCTCGAGCGCGGCGAGGGCATCATCGTGAACACCGCGAGCATCCTCGGGCTGGTGGGCGTGCCGAACAGCGCCGCCTACTGCACGAGCAAGTTCGGCGTGATGGGCCTGTCCGAGTCCCTCGACGCCGAGCTGGCCCCGCAGGGCGTGCGGGTGCTCGCCATCTGTCCCGGGCTGATCGACACCAACATCGTCGCCGCCGGCGACGTGAACATGCCGGGCAAGACCCAGGCCGAGGTCGAGGCCCGGTGGAAGAAGGGCGCCTCTCCCGACGTCATCGCCGCAGCGGTCGTCCGCGCCATCGAGCGCGAGACCGCTCGCTCGGTGGTGCCGTGGGACGCGAAGGTGCTGCACCTGCTCAGGCTGTTGCCCACGAGCCTGCGCCACCGGCTGCTCCAGCGCGGCAAGAAGGAGCTCTAGCTGGCGTCGTCGGGCTCGTACACCGGAAGCGTGCGGGTCTCGGCGCCGAACAGCAGTGACGTGGAGAGGTGCCCGACCTCCGGGCGCGAGGCGAAGCCGTCCATCGTCAGCTGACGCAAGTGCTCGGCATCGCGGACCGCGACGTGGGCGAGAAAGTCGTCCGCTCCCGAGAGCTGGTACAGGGCGACGAGCTCATCCATCGCGAGCGCGTGGCTACGGAAGGACTCGAACGCGTCCCGCTCGTGCAGGCGCAGGCGCACGAACACCATCGCCTGCAGGCCCACGCCGACCCGCCCGGGCGCAACCTCGGTGCGGGTCTCACCAAGGACCCCGTCGTCGCGCAGGGCCCGAACCCGTGCAAGGCACGAAGACGGCGCGAGACCCACCACATGCGCGAGTTCCTTGTTGGACAGCCGTCCATTGTTCTGCAGAGCGCGGATGATGGCGTAGTCGATTCGGTCCAGCGTGCGCATAGCCCCTCACTTCCGCAGTGTATTCGAGCGACGCACAGAAAACCCGCGGATAGTTTGGCATCAGAACCTGGGATTGGAATTTAGGACTATGAACACCCAGCCGCTCGCCCTTCCCGAGACGACCCCGCGTCCCGCCATCTTCGCCCTTCGCCTGGCTGCCGCCATGCATCGTGCGGGTTCACCGGCGCATCGCCTCGAGGAGGCCATGGCCACGTTCACCGACACGTGGGGCGTCCCCGTGCGCATCTTCGCGCTGCCGAGCGCGGTGCTCGCCACCGTCGGCGACGAGCGAGTCACCATGCAGCTGTCGAACCCCGGCGAGCCCGATCTGTCGCGGCTGGTGTCGCTGCACGCCCTCGCCGAGCGGGTCAGTCGTCACGAGCTCGATGCCGATCAGGCGCTCGAGGCTCTCGACATCATCGAGCGCAGCGCCGATCCCTACGGCCGCACCGCCATCGTTGCGGCCTTCACCCTGTGTGCCGCTGCGGCCGCCCCCGTCTTCGGAGGCGGACTACACGAGACCGTCGGCGGCGCCGTGGCAGGACTGCTCGCTGGCCTGGCCGCGGTGTTCGTGAAGCAGGGAGCGCTCGTGAGCACGGTTGCCGCCATGCTCGTCGGTGGCAGCGTCACGGCGATGGCGACGGTGATGCCGCTCGATAGCTCCATCGCGGTGCTCGCGGGCCTGCTCGTCTTCCTCCCCGGCTTCTCGCTGACCGTGGGCATGGCCGAGCTCGCCACCGGCCACCGCATCACCGGCAGCGGTCGCGCCATCGGCGCCGCGATGGCCCTGCTCCAGCTCGGGTTCGGCGTCGCGCTCGGCCGCGCGCTGACCCAGGCCCTCGGTCCCGCCCTCGAGCCCGTACACGTCGCGATGCCCGCAGTCACCGAGGCCTGGTCGCTGATCTCGGTGGCGCTCGCGTTCACCGTGCTGCTGCGTGCGCCCGGCTGGGCACTCCCGGTGATTGCCCTCACCGCGGTGATTGCCACGCGCTCCAGCACGCTCGGCAGCGCCCTGCTCGGCGGGCTGGGCCCGGCCCTCGCCGCCTTCGCGGTGACCGTGTGGTCGAACGCGCTCGCCCGTCGCAGCCACGGCCCCACCGCGCTGACCCAGGTGCCCGGCATCCTGCTGCTCGTCCCGGGCTCCCTCGGCTTTCGCGCCGTGGACGCGCTCATGTCCGGCGAGGCCGTGGCTGGCGTGGAGGTCGCGTTCCAGATGGGCCTGTCGGCCACCGCACTCGTGGGCGGCCTGCTGCTCGGACACGCGGTGATCCCGGTCAGCCGGGCAACGGCGGCCTAGCTCTGCGACTGCTCGCGAGCGACGTCGCCGCGACGCACCGCGTCCTGAAGCTCGGTCGGACCCCAGAACAGGCCGTAGGGGTAGCCGCCGCCCGTGTGGTGGCGGCGGTGCGCACCGCGGATCCGGCGGAACCAGCGCCAGCGGAGCAGGAACTTCACCGGAAGCCGCTCGTGCACCAGCCCGTCGTGCACGAGGGCATAGGACGCACCGAACATCGTCATGCCGATGCCCACGCCGAAGGCGACGTTCGCGGCGAGCGCGCTGCCCTGCCACTCGCAGCCGCCGACGATGAGCACGATCGCCGGGATGGCGTGCATCAACGCGAAGGTGTCGTTGGCCTCGAACCAGCCCTCGGTCTCGACGTGGTGGCTCTCGTGCCACGACCACAGGGGACCGTGCCACAGCACCCGGTGAACGAAAGCCGCCCACGGCTCCATGAGGACCGCGGTGAGCACTGCGACGGTGATCCAGACGAGGGTCATGCATCGGTTGTATCACGCGTACAGGGTTTGCACACTGTTTTGTACACGGATTCCCGCGAAGCCCGATGCCCTGCTACGATGCCGCGCCGGAGGACCCATGCAGCCCACGCGACTCGGCCGATCCGGCCTGCACGTCTCCCCTCTCTGCCTCGGCACGATGATGTTCGGCGGACAGGCGGACCAGGCCACTTCGAAGTCCATCGCCGACCTCGCCCTCGACCACGGCGTGTTCTTCTGGGACACCGCCGACATGTACGGCGGCGGCAAGAGCGAGGAGACCCTGCGCGAGCTGCTCGTCGGGCGACGCCAGCGGGTCGTGCTCGCCACCAAGGGCTGGGCGCAGATGGGCCCGGGTCCGAACGATCGTGGACTCTCCGCCCGGCACCTGATCGCCGCGTGCGAGGCATCACTCAAGCGCCTGGGCACGGAGTGGATCGATCTGTACTACCTGCACCTGCCCGACCGCGGCACGCCGATCGACGAGACGCTGCGGGCCGCAGAAGACCTCGTGCGCAGTGGCAAGGTCCGCTACCTCGGGGCGTCGAACTTCTGGACCTGGGAGTACGTGCGGCTGATCGAGACGGCCCGCGCCAGCGGTTGGCAGCCGATCAGCGCGATTCAGCCCCTGTACAACGCCGTAAATCGCGACATCGAGGTCGAGATGCTGCCCATGGCCGACGCCTACGGGCTCGGCGTGGTCACCTACAGCTCGCTCGCCCGCGGCGTGCTGACCGGCAAGTACAGCTGGGAGGGGACGCCGCCCGCGGGCTCGCGCCTCGACCGCCAGGACCGACGCTTCCTTCAGGCCGAGTGGCGTCAGGAGTCTCTGCAGATGGGTGCGCTGTTTCGGGCCACCGCGGAGGACCGCGGGTGCAGTCCCGGCCAGCTGGCCACCGCCTGGGCGATGAAGAACCAGCTCGTACACAGCGTGATCATCGGTCCGCGAACCCTCGCGCAGGCGGAGGATGCGCTCGGCGCTGCACGCATCGCGATCGACGCGGAGCTCGAGGCGGCGGTCGACGCCATCGTGCCGCCGGGCACGCACAGCGGCAAGGTCTGGCCGGATCCGGCGTACTACCCGGTCACCGGGCGACGAACCTAGAACGTTCGCGGGTGGACGGGCGAGCATAGGGCTGGTAACTCTTGGGCTTCGACAACCCGTTGTGATGGAGCCTTGCCATGCGCTTGACCTCTCCCCTTCTGCTTCTGGCCCTGGTGGGCTGTGCCGCCGATTCCGATGAGCGCTTCGCCCAGCTCGAGGCCGCCATCAGCGCGCTCGAGGCCGAGAACGACGCGATGGCGACCGAGCTCGCCGCGCTCACCGATGCCGATCTCGACGCGCGGCTCGCGGCCGTCGAAGCCTCGATTACCGACCACGAGACCCGGATCGCGGCCCTCGAGGGTGACGTGGTGGACCTCGACGACCGCGTGGGTGACATCGAGGCCGTGGGCAGCGCGGACCACGAGGACCGCATCACCGCACTCGAGACGCTGACCTCGGGGCACACCACGTCCATCGCCGCGAACACGAGCGGCGTGGGCGCGAACAGCACCGCGATCACCGCAAACGGCACGGCCATCTCGGCGAACGCCACCGCGATCGGCGCACTCCAGACGACCACGGCCGACCACGGCACGCGCATCACCGCACTCGAGTCGTCCGTCGGCGCCCAGGGCAGCACCCTGTCCACGCTGGCCAGCGACCTCGACGCGGCCGAGAGCACGCTCGCGACGCTGGGTAGCGATGTCGATGCGGTGGAGAGCACGGTCGCAGGGCTCGGCACCGACCTGGGTGCGCTGCAGACCGACCTCGACCTCGTCGAGGCGGACGTCGCCACCCTGCAGACGGACCTCGACGCCGCGGAGCTCGACATCAGCGCGCTGCAGTCCGACCTCGCGGTGGTCGAGCTCGACGTCGACGACCTGTTGTTCGATGTCGGAGCGCTGCAGACGGATGTTTCGCGCATCGACGACAGCGTCGGCGCGCTGCTCACCAAGACCTCCAAGATGACCTACGACGCCACCCGCAAGGAGGTGGTGTTCGAGGGGGTCAACGTGGTGCTCACCGACGGTACCGGCACCACGGACTGTGGCGGGGGGACCTGCTCGGGTCTGGGCAACCTGCTCATCGGGTACGAAGCCATGGATAGAACTGGAAAGCCGGCACACTCCTTGCTCCTCGGCGTATCCCATCTGGTCAACACCTACGGCGCCCTTGCAGCCGGCCAGAGGCATGAAATCAGCGGTCAGTATGGTGTCGCGGTCGGAGGTAGCCTTGCCACCGTATCCGGCCCAGGCGCTGCCACCCTCGGTGGATACGCTCCGACCGCCACGTCGAACTTCGCCCTGGTTGCGGGAGGGTCCAACAACAGTGCGGGCACCGAGTGGTATGCGGCGGCGTTGGGGGGGAACAGCAACGCCGTCGACGGTCACTATGCAGTGGCTGTCGGAGGGGAAAGTGCCACCGCTTCCGGAGATGCGGCAGTCACCCTAGGTGGACTAGGCAACGCATCGGATGGCGCCTACGCCGTGTCCTCCGGTGGAGCGGGCAACAACGCGGCGACGATGTTCTCCGCCGTGTTCGGGGGCGAATCCCAGACCACGACGACCACGGGCGAGATCCTTCCGTAGTGCTTGTGCCCTCGCGTATCGACGGCTACGCTGGTCGTCAGCGCCATCTGGCGCGGGGATTCTGGGGACTGACATGACGATTCGGAGCCTGCTGGGGCTGGCCTTGCTGTGGCCGGCCGCGGCGCACGCGGCGTGTCCGGCTTCCACCACGGTGGAAGTGCTCGAGGGCGCGCTCAACGAGGCCGAGGCCGCCTACCGCTCGGTGGACCTGGACGGGTTCACCCTGGCCATGGACTCCGCAGCGCTCGTGCTCCCCTGCCTGGGTGAGACGCTTACGCCGAAGGCCGCGGGCCACCTGCATCGCATGAACGGCCTGTCCTCGGTGATCCGCCGCAAGAGCGAGGATGCCGCGCGTTCGTTCACCGCCGCGAAGGCCGCGGACCCCGACTACGTCTGGCCCGAAGACCTGATCCCTCCGGGTCATGTGATCCGAACGACCTACGACCAGGCCAACCCCGCCGCGACGAAGTTCGACGTGCCCGCCCCGCCCGAGACCGGGGCCCTGTGGTTCGACGGCGCGGCCAGCGAGAAGCGGCCGACATCGCGCCCCGCAGTGTTCCAGTGGGTCGACGCCGACGGCACGGTGAAGGCCACCGCCCTGGTCAAGCCCTCGGCGAGCCTGCCGAGCTATCCGGCGAAGGCGGTGCCGAAGCCGACCCCAGCCCCCGAGCCGGTCGCGACGACGACGCCCGAGGGCGCCGGCACGAGCACGAGCACCACCGTCGACAATCCTGGCGGCGGCGGCTCGCTCGCGCTGCCCGCCGCGGTCACCGGTGGCGCGGTCGCTCTCGGCGCCGGCTCCGCGGTGCTGTTCTTCGGCCCGACGAAGGGCGCGTTCAACACCTACAACGACATGTACGACGCCGGTCAGTACGCGGCGGCCGAGGAGCACTTCACCTCGAAGGTCGTGCCGCCGCGCACGGCGTCGCAGGTCCTCGCGGGTGCCGCGGTCGTCGGCCTCGGCGTCGGCGCGTTCCTGTGGACCCAGAGTGTCGAGGTCCGCCCCATGCCCAACGGCGTGTTCCTGCAGGGAAGGTTCTGATGTTGTGGCTGTCCCTCCTCCTCGCGCAGTCCGTTCAGGCCTGTCCGTTCGACTACCCGGTGGCGTGCAACGGTGGTCCGAGTCCGATCCCCGCGCCCGCGAGCAGCGGGTACTACGATCACCCCGCCGCGGACTGCCAGTTCAACCCGAACATCCTCTTCGATCCGCCGTACTACGACAGCGCGATCTCGGTCACCAACCTGAACCGGGACGGACTCGGGGTCGAGGTCCGCATGGCCGCAAGCGGCGGGCGCGCGTTCGACCACAAGGCCTTCTTCTACCCGGAAGGCCTCTGCGGCGACAGCGGCGCGACCTGCGCGACCGATGGCACCGCCGGCAATACCAACCTCGACGGCTCTGGCTCGTGGCAGGGCAAGGACACGGGTGAGCTGTACGTCATCGTCGAGCAGGAGAAGGGTGCGACGGTTCCGTTCGCATTCGAGGCATTCTGCGAGAAGCAGCTCGAGAGCATCGACGCCGACATCGACTGCACGTATGGCGACGAGATCTTCGAGGTCGGCGGCGACTACAACGCCCTCGCCGGCTACGTGTGCAGCGACGGCACCGCCTTCTCGGGCCAGAAGGACGAGTGGGTGGCACGCTTCGTCCCGCAGACGACGGGCCCCGTGACCTTCAACGTCAACGCGGACGACCCCGTCCACTTGGCCGTGCTCAGCTCCGGCGGCTCCAGCTTCGACTGCATCGGCTCGGACTTCTACGGCAGCGGCACCCGCAGCGTGACCATCAACGCGGTCGCCGGCGAGCGCTACTTCGTCGTCGTCGAGGAGGACCCCTCCGGCGGCGGCGGCGTGAAGTTCGACCTCGAGATCACCGCCGGCCTTGGCGAGGGTTGCATCGAGGACTGCGACGACGGCATCGACAACGACGCCAACGGCAAGAAGGACTGCGAGCAGAACATCTGCGACGATTGGTCGGATTGCTTCGATGGCTGCAACCTGCTCGACGACGACGCCGACGGCACCGTCGACGAGACCTGCCCGGATGCGTGTGACGGTGCCGACAACGACGGCGACGGCCTGATCGACGAGGGCTACCCGGATAGCGACGCCGATACCGTCAGCGACTGCGACGACGTCTGCCCCAACTTCGACGACCTCGACGACCCGGACGAGGACGACATCCCGAGCGGCTGCGACAACTGCGACTTCGACGCGAACCCCGACCAGGACAACTCCGACACCGACTGGTGGGGTGATGCGTGCGACAACTGCCCCACCGTGAGCAACCCCGGACAGGGCAACACCGACGGCGATGACTTCGGCAACGCCTGCGACATCTGCGAGGGCTACGACGATGCCGAGGATGCCGACGGCGACGGCATTCCCGATGGCTGCGACAACTGCCCCGGCGTCGCGAATGCCGACCAGGCCAATGCCGACGGCGACCTCTTCGGTGACCTGTGCGACAACTGCCCCGGCGTCGCGAACGACGGCCAGGCCGACATCGACGGCGACGGCGCGGGCGACTCCTGCGACACGTGCACCGACACCGACGGCGATGGCCTCGGCGACCCCGGCTACACGGCCAACACCTGCGACGAGGACAACTGCCCCGGCGAAGCGAACATCCTCCAGAACGACCCCGACGAAGACGGTCTGCCGAACAGCTGCGACAACTGCGACAACGACGCGAACCCCGGCCAGGGCGACGCGGACGGCGACGGCGTCGGCGACGAGTGCGACAACTGTCCGAGCGACAGCAATGCGGGCCAGGCCGATGGCGATGGTGATGGCGTCGGCTTCGTGTGCGACAACTGTCCCACCACCGCGAACCCCAGCCAGGCGGATGCCGACAGCGACGGCGACGGCAACCTCTGTGACGAGTGCACCGACGGCGACGGCGACGGGTTCTACGATGGCGTGTTCATCAACGGCGTCACCACGTGTTCGGCGGACACCTGCATCGGCTACGACGACAACGAGAACCTCGACGGCGACGCCGTACCCGATGGCTGCGACAACTGCCTGAACACCCCCAACGACGACCAGAACGACAACGACAGTGACGGCATCGGCGACGCCTGTGACTCCGAGGAGTGTGGCGACCTGTCCGACAACGACGGCGACGGCGATCTGGACTGTTTCGACGCCGACTGCACCGACGACCCGACCTGCGCCGAGTGTCCGGCGCTCATCGTCGATGACACCCTCGGCTGCGGCGACGTGGCGAGCGGCACGGTGACGCGGGCCGTGTGGGACGAGCACTGTGGGGCCAGCGGCCTCGACGGCTCGGACCACACCATCGAGCTCTCCGTACCCGCGAGCACGCTGGTCGTCGTCGACACGGCCTCGGTCGGCAACAGCGAGACGGCCATCCTCGAGGGCAACTGCTGGGAGTGGAACACCTGCCTCACCTTCAGCAACACCGGGAACGGCGTGTCCCACCTCGAGTTCACCTCGGGCACGGAGCCGCTGTACGCGGTGATCGATGCGACATCCGACACGGACTACGAGGCCGCCGTTGGCGTGGCCTGTCCGAGCGAGGACTGCTCGGCGGACGTCGACGGCCAGCTCACCTGCTCGAGCGGCATCACCGGCACCACCATCGGGGCCGGCAACAACAACGACTACTACAAGGGCACGACGATCACGCACGCCAAGCGGTTCCAGTCGGGCAACGAGCGCATCTTCACGTTCAGCCCGCAGACGACCGGCAGCGTCAGCATCGATCTCACCTCCCTCAACAACGACCTCGACCTGTTCGTGCTCGAGGCCAGCTGTGCGTTCGACTCGGTGGTCGCGCACTCGGTCGCGGGCTCGACCACGCCCGAGAGCGTCACCTTCACCGCCACCGCGGGCACGACCTACTACGTGGTCGTCGAGGCCTACGGCGGGAACTCGACCTTCGACCTCGACGTGACCAGCCTCGGGAGCGGCGCGTGTCCCACCGACTGCGCTCAGTCGGCGAACTGCTCGAACGCCGACTGCACCGCCGAGCCCGAGTGCCTGGGCTGTGACGCGGACAACGACGGCTTCGACTCGATCGCGTGCGGCGGCACCGACTGCAACGACGCGGTCGCGAGCAGCGACAGCGACAGCGACGGCGTACCCAACGAGTGCGACAACTGCTCGAGCACCGCGAACGCGGACCAGGCCGACGGCGACGGCGACGGCCTCGGCGACGTGTGCGACAACTGTCCGTCCACGTCGAACAGCAACCAGCTCGACACCGACGGGGATGCCACCGCGACGAGCGGCGGCGACGCCTGCGACACCTGCACCGATACCGACGGTGACGGCTTCGCGGATCTCGTCGTCGACGGCGTGACCACCTGTGCCGAGGACGAGTGCCCCGGAGAGGACGACGGCGTCAGTGACGACGGCGACACCATCAAGGACTGCCTCGACAACTGCCCGAGCGACAACAACCAGGACCAGGCCGACGGCGATGGCGACGGCGTGGGCGACGTCTGCGACAACTGCGAGATCTTGTCGAACCCGAGCCAGGCCGACCCCGATCTCGACGGCGTAGGCTCTGCCTGCGATGTGTGCCCGGGCGTGTACGACCCCGCCCAGCCCGATGCTGACGGCGATGGCGCTGGCGATGCCTGCGACACCTGCACCGACCCCGACGGCGACGGCTACGCCGAGACCTACGTCGCCGGCGTGACGACCTGCGACAACGACATCTGCCCGGGCTTCGACGACGACCTCGACACCGACGGGGACGGAGACCCGAACGGCTGTGACAACTGCCCGAGCACGCCGAACGCCGCCCAGACCAACAGCGACGGCGACAGCTACGGCGACGCCTGCGACAACTGCTACTACGACGACAACGAGGACCAGGCGAACAACGACAGCGACACGCTCGGAGACGTGTGCGACAACTGTCCGACCGCGACGAACGCGGCCCAGACGGACAGCGACTCCGACGAGATCGGCGACTCCTGCGACACGTGCACGGACACCGACGGCGACGGCTACGGCAACCCCGGCTTTGCCGCGAACACGTGCACGGTCGACAACTGCCCCAACCTCGCGAACGCGGACCAGAGCGACACCGACGGCGATGGCGTCGGTGATGCCTGCGACACCGAGGAGTGCGACGGCCTGGACAACGACGGCGACGGCAACGTCGACGAGGGCTACAACGACGCCGACGGCGACGGCGATGCCGACTGCATCGATGCCTGCACCGACACGGACGGCGACGGCTTCGGCAACCCCGGCTACCCGGCCAACACCTGCGCGGCCGACAACTGCCCCGACACCTCCGGTGCCCAGGACGACGAGGACGGCGACGGCATCGGCGACATCTGCGACAGCTGCACCGACAGCGACGGTGACGGATGGGGCGATGCTGGCTTCATCTACACCGGCTGCCTGGCGAACACCGCCGCGGACAACTGCAAGGACGACTTCAACATCACCCAGGCCGACAACGACGGCGACGGCATCGGCAATGCCTGCGACGTCGAGGACTGCGATGGCGTGGACAACGACGGCGACGGCCAGGTCGACCAGGGCTTCCCCGACGCGGACGGCGACGGCGACAAGGACTGTGTCGACACCTGCACCGACACCGACGGCGACGGCTTCGGCAACCCGGGCTACGACGCCAACACGTGTGCGGAAGACAACTGCCCCTCCCTGGCGAACGCGGACCAGGCGGACGCTGACTCCGACGCCAAGGGTGACGTCTGCGACACCTGCACCGACACCGACGGCGATGGCGCGGGCAACCCCGGCTACGCGGCAAACACCTGCCCCGTGGACAACTGCCCGACCACCGCGAACGCGGACCAGTCGGACCTCGACAACGACCTGACCGGCGACCTGTGCGACACCTGCACCGACCCGGATCTCGACGGCTACGGCACGCCCGGGCTCGACATCTCCGCGTGCAGCGCGTCCACCACCGACGAGGACAACTGCCGCAACACCGAGAACCCGGACCAGTCCGACCTCGATGGTGACGGCATTGGCGACGCCTGCGACGGCTGCACCGACCCCGACGGCGACGACTACGGAAGCCCCGGACTGCCGATCACCGGCTGCCCCGGCAGCACCACCGACGCCGACAACTGCCCGGACGACGCGAACGCCGACCAGGCGGACACCGACGGCGACGGCGAAGGCGACGTGTGCGACTCCGGCGAGGACTGTGATGGTCTCGACAACGACGGCGACGGCGCCATCGACGAGACCCTCGCCGATGTCGACGGCGATGGCATCTGCGATGGCCGCGACACCTGCATCGACGTCGACGACGACGGCTACGGGACTGGCACCGACCTCTCCGGATGCAGCGCCTCGACCACGGTCGTCGACAACTGCCCGGCCGTAGCGAATGCCGGCCAGGAGGACGCTGACAGCGACAACCGCGGCGACGCCTGCGATACCTGCACCGACTTCGACGGTGACGGCTTCGGCGACGCCGGCTTCTCGGCCAGCGTGTGCGCGCTCGACAACTGCCCCATCGACGCCAACCCGCAGCAGCTGGACGCGGATGGCGACGGCGCGGGCGACGTCTGCGACAACTGCACCGACGCGGACGGCGACGGCTACGGCAACCCCGACTACCTGCTCGTGGGCTGCACCTCGACCACCGAAGGCGACAACTGCCTGACTATCGCCAACCCGACCCAGGCCGACGCCGACAGCGACGACCTCGGCGATGCCTGCGACACCTGCACGGACACCGACGGCGACGGCCGCGGCAACCCCGGGTACGCGGCGAACACCTGTCAGGTCGACAACTGCGGCGACGTGGCGAATGCTGATCAGGCCGACACCGACGTCGACGGCATCGGCGATGTCTGCGACACCTGCACCGACAGCGACAGCGACGGCGTGGGTGACCCGGGCAGCTTCGACCGCAGCGGCTGTGCGACGCCGGACACCGAGGACAACTGCCCCGCCTCTCCGAACGACACCCAGGGTGACGAGGACGGCGACGGCATCGGCAACGCGTGCGATACCTGCACCGACACCGATGGCGACGGGTTCGCGGACCCCGGCTACCCGGCGAGCACCTGCGGCGTCGACAACTGCCCCAGCGTGGTCAACGACCAGGAAGACGTCGACAGCAACGGCATCGGCGATGCCTGCGACACCGAGAACACGTGCTCCGACCGCCTCGACAACGACGGTGACGGCGACGTCGACTGCGACGACAGCGAGTGCGCCGGAAGCGGCGTGTGCGACTGCCCGATCATCGACCTGCAGCTGTCCTGCGGTGACTTCGTGCCGGCGTACGCGGTCGACATCAACGACTACAGCACCAACAACTGCGCGACCGTGGCCCAGCCCGGTCTCGACGCGGTCGCCGAGGTCACGGCTCCGGCCGGCACCGAGGTCCTCGTCATCGCCGAAGGCCCGACGCTGAACCACAGCCTCGCCCTGTACGCGAACGAGGGTGGCTGCGGCACGAGCCCGAACGCGTCCTGCCTGGACTTCTCCGAGACCGACTCCGGCTGGGAAGAGGTCACCTGGGTCAGTGACGGCAGCGGCATCCTCGTGACCCTCGACGACGCCGAGTCCGGAGCGTACAGCGCCGACATCACCGTCGCGTGCCCGGTCGCCTGTGACGTGGTCAACGACATCGCGGCGGTGCTCGACTGCACGGTCGACCTGCAGGACACCACGGACTCGGGCAACAACGTGCTCGACTTCTACGACTGTGGTGCGGCCAACGACGGCGCCGAGCGCCTGCAGGCCAACCCCGAGAACATCTACGAGTTCATCCCCGTGCGCGACGGGCTGGTCACGGTGCGCATCACCAACGCCACCGCCCCCCACTCCATCGCACTGCTCGACAGTACCTGCGACGGTCGGGACTGCCTGAACTGGACCGGCGGCGACAGCGACACCACCACGCTGTCGTTCTTCGGCCTGCTTGGTCAGACCTACTACATCGCCGTCGAGGCGAGCACGGGCACCACCGGCACCTACGACATCGCCCTCGACACGAACGGCGAAGGCTGCCCGGAGGACTGCGACGACGGTCTGGACAACGACGTGGACGGCCTGTTCGACATGGACGACCCGGACTGCAACCCGGAGACCGACACCGATACCGACACCGACACCGACACGGACACCGACACCGACACGGATACCGACGCGGATGCCGACACGGACTCCGACACCGACACGGACGCCGATAGCGACACCGATACCGACAGTGGGGTGACCGACAGCGGTGTGACCGACAGCGGGCCCAGCGGCCAGGACGAGTTCCCGCGCCGCGAGATCTGCTCGTGCAGCAGCACCTCGCCGACGCAGGCGCTGTGGATGCTCCTGCCGGTCCTCCTGCTCGCGCGTCGCCGCCGCAGCGCGTAGTCCACGCGGCGGGTCGCGCGCTCACGGGGTCGCCTTCGGGCGGCCCCGTCCTGCTCAGGCCAGGAACTCGCGGATCGCCGCCAGCGCGCTGACGTCTGCGTCTTCCTGGGTGAGGCCGGTCTGCTTCATCCAGCCCTTGGTCACCTGGAGCGAGTGGTTGCCGGTGTCGACCACGTGCAGCGACGACGGCGCCGTCATGCGCTCGCGGACCTCGGCAAGGGTATCGAGCGGGCAGAGGTTGTCGCGGGTGCCCTGGACGAAGAGCACCGGCGTCCGCAGGTCGACCAGGACCTGGTCGCGCACCGCCCGCTTCTTGCCCATGCCGACGAGGGGGTAGCCCAGGCACACCAGGGCATCGACCGGCTCCTCGAGGGACAGGTGGCAGCCGACACGCGAACCCATGGACTTGCCAGCGAGCACCACCTTCTCCCCTTCCCTGCGCTCGCGGCGAAGCACCTCACGATGCGCCTCGATCAGCTGTGGAAGGCGATTCGGCGCCTTCTTGCCCGCGGCCATGTACGGGTAGTCGAAGGGCACGACCCGTCCGAGCTCGCCAAGCCGCGCGGCCCACGACTGCATCCACTCGGAGGACGAACCCGCACCCGCACCGTGAGCGAACAGGATGAGCATGGCACCTCCACGACCGACACTGGCCACCGACGCCAGGTATGGAGGGGCGCCCGCTCGCGCCAGAAGCTCAGTCGGCCTGCACCGTGAAGTTGTGCAGCGAGAAGCCATCCGGTCGCAGGGCCTGGACGTCGATGCGCTTGCCGTCCACGGACACGTGCAGGAAGTGGTGCTCGTGATGGGTGAGCGCGATGCCGTCCCACGTGGCCGTGCGCCAGCCGTCGGTGTCGAGATCACCGCCCCCGCCGCCCGTGGTCACCCACGCGACCGAGCTGTACGCGCCAGCCGGTGTGTAGTTGTAGAGGTGGTTGTGCCCGTTGAACACGAGGTCCACGCCGGCGTCCTCGAACATGGACTCGAGGGTGCCTCGCACGTCGTCGTCCCCGTCGTACAGCGAGATGCCGTCGTACACCCACCAGGTCCAGAACTCGATGCGCGGTGGGTAGTGGAACAGCGCGAACTGAACGTCGGCGGCCGCGAACTCCGAGGAGGCGAGCTTCTCGGCGATGCATCGGTGCTGGGCGGACCCGTCGGTCACGTCGAGCTCGGTGTCGATGAACAGGAAGAACGCGCCCGCGTAGCTCCACCCGAAGCAGTGCTCGTCACCGGGCTGAGCGAGGTGCATGTCGAAGAGCTCGGCGCCATCGTCGCCATAGCGCTCGTGGTTGCCCGCCGCGACGAGGAACGAGCGCTCGCTGGCGAACGCGGCGAGGGGTTCGAGAAGCTGATCGCGGTAGTCGCCCTCGTTGCCGTTCTGCACGATGTCGCCGACGGAGACCGCGAACTCGGCGTCGGAGGCAGCCATGCGCGCAGCCACGCCCCGGAACACGTCCGGTCCGTTCTGGTTGTCGCCCCACACCGCGAACGTGAACGGCACCGCCGATTCGGGTGCGGTGCGGAACGAGAACACCTCGCCCGGCTCTCCGTCGGAGAGCACCCGGTAGTGGTAGGTCGTATCCGGGGCGAGCCCCGTCAGACGCACCTCGTGATGGTCGCGGGACAGGGTCTCCGCCGCCTCGTCGTCGAAGCTGCGGTCCGTGCTGTACTGCACCGAGCCGACGACGTTGCCCTCGGTCTCCCACAGCACGCTGATCGCGTCGGTCGTGGCGTGCATCAGCCACGGTCCCCGGCGCAGATCACTCTGCGTGGGCACGGACTGCGTGTCGATGCACAGATCGAGGTCGTCGAAGTACGCGTCGTTGTCGCTGCCCGCCTGGCGCTCGCCGATGATGCGGGCGCGCACGCTCACCGCCTCGCTCGGCAGCGCGACGTGTACCCGCCGCTCCCGGTAGTAGTCCTGGGTGAACGGTCCCTCGCGCGCCTCGTCGATCACGTCACCGTTCGCGTCGAGCGCCGCGACCTCGAGGAACGCGCGGTCGTCGCCGCTCCAGCTCCGGGTGTGCGCCGAGAAGTGCGCCGTGTGCAGTCCATCCGCGAAGTCCCCGAGCGAGACGACCTGCTCCAGGACCGATCGCGCCGCATCGCCCGCGGCGAACTGGGCACTGCCCTCGATCGGCGCCGGCGTCGATCCCGAGGTACCGACCGCCGCAAACGCACCCTCCACCGAGGTCCAGCCGTCGAGGCCCTCCTCAGCGCCTGGATTCACCAGGTGCCCGCACGCAGCGACCACGCCAGGATCCGTGTCTGGCCCCGTGTCACCGGAGTCGCCGACGACCACCTCCTCGTCGCTCACCCCATCGGGATCGCGGCAGGCGAAGAGGAACAGGGCGAGTGAACCGACGGTGACGAGCTTCATGGCTTCGTAGCATAGCGAAGGAAGCAGCCTTTCGCGCGCCTGCTCCCACCTCCTCGAAACTTCGCATTCACCCCGGCCGATGACGGGTCACATTCGCGGTTCCACGACGTACCGCAACCGGCGGTGGCTCGCGGGCCGACGCCGGCGTCCTCCCGGCGGCATCGGCCCCTGTCGAAGGCTGACCCGGCAGGCAAGCGCCGTCTGCGATACCCTCCGGGGGCACGACCCCAGGCAGGACCCCGCATGGAGCTCGCCCCCGGCACCGTCATCGACCGCTACACCATCGACTCGCAGCTTGGCGAGGGTGGCATGGCGATCGTGTACAAGGTGCGCCACAACCAGCTTGGCACCTGGCACGCGTTGAAGATCCTCACCCTGTCCTCGCGGTCGATTCGCGAACGACTGTTGCAGGAGGGACGCGTTCAGGCCGCGCTGCGACACCCGAACATCGTGGCCGTCACCGACGTGATCACGATCCAGGGCGCGCCGGGCCTGGTCATGGAGTACATCGGCGGCCCGAGCCTCGAGGATCTGCTCCAGCAGACCAAGCTCACGCTGCCTCAGGCCGAAGCCCTCGCGCGGGGCGTGATCTCCGGCGTGAAGGCCGCCCACGACCGCGGGCTGATCCACCGCGACCTCAAGCCTGCGAACGTGCTGCTCGATGTCACCGACGCCGGTCTGAACCCGAAGGTCACCGACTTCGGCCTGTCCAAGATCGTCAGCGGCGACTCCGGCATGTCGAAGACACGGTCGGGTGTGGCCATGGGCACGCCCTCGTACATGTCGCCGGAGCAGATCCGCTCCTCGAAAGACGTGGACCATCGCACCGACGTGTTCGCACTCGGCGCGATCCTCTATGACCTGTTCTGCGGCCAGCAGTGCTTTCCCGGCGACGACCTGCTCGCGATCTTCTCGAAGGTCACCTCCGGCGACTACGTGGCCCCGCGCGAGCTGGTTCCCGACCTTCCCGAGCGCGTGGAGAAGGCCATTCACGGGGCGCTCGCGATCGAGATGGACGACCGCATCCCCGACTGCGGCGCGCTTCTCGCCATCCTCTCGGGTCAGGACCCGGGACAGATGCCCACCCCCGACGTCACCGCAGCACTCACCGCCAGCGGCCCGTGGACGGGCGAGTTCCTGAACTCGGCACGGTCGATGGGCACCTCGTCCCAGGAGAGCTTCGCCGACATCATCTCGGGGCGCGCCGCCGAGGCCGCGGCCGCGCAGGCGCAGGAAGCGACCTCCAGCGACACGTTCATGTGGGATGG
The DNA here is from genome assembly GCA_006226595.1 of Deltaproteobacteria bacterium. Classification (GTDB taxonomy): domain Bacteria; phylum Myxococcota_A; class UBA796; order UBA796; genus M1803. The sequence goes on along the minus strand of SBGP01000012.1, from coordinate 21,782 downwards.
AGACGAGGCCTCGAAGCCGCCCTCCCCCGCCCCGGTGCCGACCTCGGCCCCGCAACCCTCGGTCGCGCCGAGCGTGGCGGGCACCGGTGCCAAGGCGGGCATCGCCTTCGTCGCCGTGGGACTGCTCCTTGGTCTCGGCGGACTCGCGACCGTTGGCGGCCTGTACGCGAGCGGTGCCTTCGCTCCGGCACCGCCGCCGGAGCCTGCGCCCATCGAAGAGCCCGCGCCGGTGGCCGCGCCCGAGCCCCCAGCACCTGCGCCAGCTCCGGAGCCGGAACCCGAGCCGGAGCCGGAACCGGAACCGGAGCCCGTGCCCGCGCCGAAGCCTGTGGTCGCCGTCGCACCGGCCCCCAAGCCGGTGGTCCAGGTGCCCGCACCGCCCAAGCCCAAGCCCACGCCCAAGCCGTCGATCGCGGCGGGACACGGCGTCGTCAACCTCACCGGCGACACCGAGGGGCTGCGCCTCGTCGACGGGGCGATGAAGGTGCGCTTCCCGGGAGAGGTCCCTGCCGGCAGCTACAGCATCATGCTGAAGACCGAAGAGGGCTTCCAGCCGCTGGGCACCGTCGCCGTGAAGGAAGGCGAGAAGATCAGCCTCAGCTGCAACACCATGATGATGGTGTGCCGCTGAGACCTCGCACGCGGGCCATCCACGGCCTCGGGGGTACCAGGCGTCCTAGAAGCAGAGCGTGCTGCAGCTGCCCGATGTGCGCTGGCAGATCTCGCCGCCGGTGGTCCGCGACTCGTTGACCCAGCGACCGGTGTCGGTCCAACTCCACACGTCGTTGAGGATGCCGCAGTCCGACTCGCCGCCAAAGATGCGCAGCGTCTCGCCGTCCATCACCGCGAGCCCGCCGTTGCGTCGCTCGGGTGCGTCGAGATCCGCGGTCACGAAGTCCGACGGGAAGTCGCAGAAGCCGTTGGCCTGACCGGTGAGCGCATCGCCCATCTCGAACTGGGTCCAGCTGTTCGTGCCGAGATCGAAGGACCACAGCTGGTTGGTGTTGCCGAGGTCCGTGTCGTCGTGGCCGGCCCACAGGAGCAGGCGCCCGTTGGCCTCGTCGTGCACCATGTTCGCCCAGAAGCGCGGGGCCGGCGCGCCGCCGCCGCCCGGGTGGAGCTCGGTCCACGTGCCGGTCGCCACGTCCAGCGCGTGCAGATCGCCGAGGAACGGGCCGAAGAAGCTCGCGGTGCCGCCGTACACCCACAGCGTCTCGCCGTCGCTGGCGTAGGCGTGGAACAAGCGCGCATCCGGGTCGTTCGTGGTGGTGAGCGGACTCCACGCGCCCGAGGCGAGATCCATCGTCCACGTGTCGGAAAGTGGCGCGTAGGCAGCACCATCCGTCGAGTTGTTGCCACCGAAGAGCACGAGCTTGTCGCCGACCACCGCGGTGGCGTGGTTCACGCGCGCGCCAGGTCCCGACGTGGACAGCTGCTCCCAGGTCTCGCTGGCGAGATCGAAGGCCCAGGTGTCGTCGTAGTTCGTGTACAGGCCCTCGAGCCCGTCGCGGAAGCGTCCACCGTGGATGATCATCCGCCCGCCGGCGGCATCGAGTGCCGTCGCCTGGCGCCCACGCGGCGAAGGTCCACTTCCGGTGAGCTGCAGGAAGCCCCCGCACTCCGGGTACCAGGCCCAGACTTCGGCGGTGAAGTCGGTCTGCGTCTGGCACTGCACGGGCACCCCGACGTCGCCACCGAAGAACACGAGGCGTCCGCGGTCCGCATCCCACACGCCGGTGGGCTCGGCGACCGGCAGCGGCAGGTCCAGGGTGGTGATGCGCTCGCACTCGGCGTTCACATCGGTCTCGGAGGTGGTGCCACAACCGACGAGGAACAGCAGGAACATGGCGCGCATCAGCGCTCCCGGGGATCGAAGATGGTCATCTCACCGCCGATGTCGACGGTACGCAGGTCGCCGTTGTCGTCGTCGCGGAGGGTGCCCGTGACCACGAGGGTCTTCAGGTGCAGGTCCACCGGGAGCCAGCCCTCGTCGAAGATCAGCGGCACGTTCCACACCTGCTGGGTCCCGGTCTCGGGGTTGCAGCGGAAGGTCAGCCAGGGTTGCCCGCGCGCCACTTCCTCGCCGTCGATGGTGCCGAGAAGGTCCGCGACCACCAGTTCTTCGACCGCCAGGCCCTCGCCGTCGAACGCGAGCGGCATGTGGTAGCCGCCCTGCGTGCCGTAGACGAGATCGACCTCGTCGCCGTCGGCAAACGCGCCGTATTCGGTCTCGCCCACGCCGAGGCTCACCATCGGGTCGTCCGAGACCTGGCACCCCTCGGGTGTTCCTGGACAACCGAGAAGCAGTGTGAGGATGAACACGCGACCTCCAGGGGCGGCACTGTAGCCCGCTGCTACGCGGTTGACCGCCGATAGAACAGCCCCGGACTTTACCTGAACCCTGAACCTTGGGTACCGTGCGACGGGGAAGGCATCCTTGTCACAAGCCGGCAGTGACCCACTCGTTGGGCGCACATTCGACGGGCGCTACGCCATTCACTCCCGCATCGCGGCGGGCGGTATGGGCGCGATCTACCGCGCGCAGCAGCTGTCCACCAAGCGCATGGTGGCCCTCAAGGTCATTCGCGAAAGCGCGATGTCCAAGCCGAACATCGTCAAGCGGTTCACCCGCGAGATGCGCGCCACCGCGGCCATCGACCACCCGAACACGGTCGAGGTCTACGACTTCGGGCAGACCGAGGACGGGGCCCTGTTCCTGGCCATGGAGCTGCTCGAGGGCCGCACGCTCTCCCAGGTGATCAAGGACGAGGGGCCGATGGACCCCGAGCGCGCCGCGCGCGTGGCGACGCAGATCGCCCTCGCCCTCGGTGCCGCGCACCGCGAGAAGATCCTCCATCGCGACCTGAAGCCGAGCAACATCATGCTCGTCGACATGCCCGGTCAGCCAGACCTCGTGAAGGTGCTCGACTTCGGCATCGCCCGCTTCCTCGAGTCCGCGCGTGAAGAGGATCTCGAGGCGCTGACCATGAATGGTCGTGTGATGGGCACGCCGCAGTTCATGGCCCCCGAGCAGATCACGCAGAAGCCGCTGAGCTCGGCGAGCGACATGTACGCACTCGGCGTGCTGCTCTACCTCATGGTCACCGGCCGAGCGCCCTTCCGAGGCAAGCCGCTCGAGATCATGCAGCAGCACGTACAGAAGGCCCCGCGGCCGCCGGTGATGTACCGCAGTGAGCTGCCGGTGTGGCTGAACAGCGCGATCCTCGCGATGATGGAGAAAGACCCGGCCAAACGTCCTGTCGACGCCGAGGCCGTGGTCGAGCTGCTCAAGCGCCCGAAGGCACCGGACGACGTGCCTACCGCCGTGCCCGACCGCCAGGTCAACAGCCTCCAGCCGCCGGTTCGCGACCACTCCCTCGGCGAGCTCGCCGGTCCCGAGGACTCGACCGTCCGCACGCAGCCCAACCCCACGCAGGAGACGAGCGCGATCACCGCGGGCAAGGTCGCGATGGTCGGTGTTCCGGTCCTGCTGCTCGTGGTGCTGCTCGGCGTCGGCGCCGCCGCCATCATCCTGTGGGCCATCGTCAACATGGCCTGAGCGCGTCGCTGGACGTGCTCTGGGACCCAGGTCCGCGACGAGCGCCCGCTAGATCGGCAGGGTGAGCTGCATCAGCCCACGCGGCTCCCAGATCAGGCCGGTGAGGCGCACGATCTCGAAGAGTCCGACCGCCATCAGCGGCAGGGACCACAGGAAGGTGAACAGGCCCGAGAGCAGGAGCATGCCTCGGCCGAGTCCACCGACGGCCTGGTCGTCGCTCTTGACCACGCGGTAGGCCTCGAGCAGCGAGGTGATGCCGGTCCAGCCGCCATAGGCGCCCGCGACGAACATCGGAATGCCGCCCATCGAGCCGAAGCAGAACATGACGCTGCCGATGAACACGATGATCGGCCCCCCGACAACCGTCGCGAACACGCCCCGCGAGGTCTGGTCCGCCTCGTCGATGTCGAGCTCGCACGCCGCGCAGATCCGCCCAGCCTGGTGGTAGAGCAGGTTCTCCTCCGGCGTCTCCTCGCCGCAGCGAGCGCACGCGACCAGCGCCATGTGTCCTCCGTGCTGCCTGCATACCACGCGCCCCGGGTACCATGCCGGACCACGGTCCACGGGGCCGCAACGAGGAGGACGGCATGGGTCGACAGCAGGGCAAGCACTTCGCGATTACCGGGGCTTCGGCCGGCATCGGACGCGCCATCGCCGTGCGACTGGGGAGCGAGGGGGCGCGGGTGTCGCTGTTCTCTCGCCGGCAGAGCGAGCTCGAGGAGACCGCGCGCCTGGCCGCCGAAGCGGGTGCCGAGGGCACCTACGTCCACGCGGTCGACGTCACCGACACGCCCGCCCTGTACGCGGCCTTCGCCGCCGCGGCCGAGGCCCAGGGCCCGCTGTGGGGCGTCGTTGCCAACGCCGGTGCGGCCATCCCGAACATGCCGGGCCCGCACGACGCCTTCGAGCAGGTGCTGCAGATCAACCTCGTCGGCGCCTACCACACGGTGCGGGCAGCCCTCGCGCAGATGGCGCCGAGCGAAGAGGAGCGCCACGTGGTGGTGATGTCGTCCATCCTCGGTCGCATCGGCGGCAAGGGCCTCACCGGCTACTGCGCGTCCAAGGCGGGCCTGCTCGGCATGGTGCGCGCGCTGGCGCACGAAGTCGGCCGCCACGAGATCCGCGTGAACGCGGTGTGTCCCGGCTACGTCGAGACCGGCATGGGGCTGATGGCCGTCGAGGGCTTCGGCGCGAACATCAAGGGCAGCTTCGAGGACAAGGTGCAGGCGCTCTACCGGGGCGTGCCCATCCGTCGCATGTCGAAGCCCGATGAGATCGCGGGCATCGTGTCGTGGCTGGTGAGCGGTGACAGCGTCGGCATCACCGGCCAGGCCATCGACGTGAACAACGGCATGTGGATGGGCTAGCGCCTGCGCCCACTCAGCTTGTCGAGGCGCGTAGCCCAGCCGCCGTGCACGACGTAGCCGAGCTTCTCCCAGAGCGCGGCGTCGGCTCCCTCCCCCACGTCCACGCGGGCCGGGCCTCCGTCCGTCGGCAGCTCGGGCAAGCGCCCCCAGAAGGCACGGGCCAGCGCCGGTCGAAACCGACTCCAGGCGCGCGTGTGCAGGGGTCGAAGCCACAGCAGGCCCTTGTGCTCGAGCACACCCGCGACGCGTAGCGCGTCCCAGTCCCGGCGCGACAGCTCCCCCACCACGTCGGCGTGGGCCCACTTGCGCATCACCCCGAGGTGGTCGACCAGCCGCGCGAACACGGCGCCCGCAGCGGGCGTGAGCGCGAGCACTGCGGGGTCCCTGAGCGGCGCGAGCAGATGGTCGAGCTCGGAGCGCACCCACCACTCGAGCCGCTCGCGAATGCGGTCCGCCTGCTCCGCCGGAAGTGCGTCGGCGAGCAGAGCCACACCCGGCGTGAGCGGATGGTCGCCCGCCCGCAGCGTGCCGACGATCTCGCCGCGCCAGCGGAGGTGCGCATCGGTACCGACCGACAGCTCCTCGTCCGCGCACCCGGCGATGGCCTCGACGCGGTCGGCCAGCAACTCCGACGCAGCCGCGCGAACCGCCAGCGCCTCCTCACCGACCAGCCCCGGAGCGACGAGCCGCAAGCCCACCAGCCCGCCGACCTCTCGGCCGTCCGCTATGACCTTGCCTGCCTCGATCCGTGGGGTCCAGCCCCGACGAATCCGCCTCTCCACGAAGCGGCGGGTGAGCTCCTCGTGCAGGGCATCGGACAGGCGCTCCTCGACAGCGCGGGCACGCTCCTGCCAGTGGCGAGGATCGTCGAACCATGCGCGGCGGTGAGCCAGGGTCGCCCAGGTCCGGACGAAGGCGATGCGTGTCGTCAGGGCATCCACACCGCCATCCGCACGGTCGAGGCGTGAGAGGCGGCGGTCGGCGAAGTCCGCGGAGATGCGGCCGGTGTCACACAGGGACGCGTAGATCACCCGCAGCAGATCGGTGTGATCGCCGGTGAGCGTCTTGCGGAAGTCCGGAATGCGGCACACGTCCCAGAGTAGCGCCACGCGCTCCGGCCCCACCGCGCGCCTGCGGACCTCCGCCTGCCGGGACAGCGTGTGCAGCGCTTCCTCGTCCCCCGCCTCACGCACGCGCACCAGCTTCTTGTGCGGCGGGCGCACCCCGAGGCTCGCGATCAGGGCCTCGAGCGACGAGGTGTCGAGGTCGTGGTTGCGCCAGAACACGCGCTGAAGCCGCGGGTAGTCGTGCCGCTCGATGCGACGCACCAGGTCCGGGTCCAGCGGACCCACCTCCTCCAGGCTGCCGAAACTACCGGAGGTGTGGTGCCTTCCGGCGCGACCCGCGATCTGGCCGACCTCGGCGGCGGAGAGCTCGCGGACCGAGATGCCGTCGAACTTGCGAAGACCCGCGAGGGCGACGTGGTGCACGTCCAGGTTCAGCCCCATGCCGATGGCATCGGTGGCGACGAGATACGGCACCTCCCCGCTCTGGAACAGGGCGACCTGGGCGTTGCGAGTCCGCGGAGACAAGGCGCCGAGCACGACGGCGGCGCCCCCACGTCGGTCGCGCAGTCGCTCGGCGAGGGACGTGACCTCGCGCGCCGAGAACGCGACCACCGCCGACCTCGGGGGGAGATCCGTGAGCCAGGACGCGCCGGCGTGGGTGAGCTGCGACAGGCGAGGCTTGCGCTCGTGCTCGACCTCCGGCACCAGCTCGGTGATCAACCAGCCCGCGCTGTCCGAGCCCATGAACCACGTCTCCATGAGGCCCCGGGCGTGCAGCAGGCGGTCGGTGAACACGTGGCCCCGAACGCGGTCCTCCATGAGCTGGATCTCGTCGATCGCGAGGAAGTGCACCGGCGTATCGAGGGGCATCGCCTCGACGGTGCACACCCAGTAGCGGGCGGTGGTCGGCACCCGCTTCTCCTCACCGGTGACCAGGGCGACGAGCGCCTCTCCCACGCGGTCCACGACACGCTGGTACACCTCCTGCGCGAGCAGGCGAAGTGGCAGACCGATCATGCCGGTGCGATGGCCGAGCATGCGCTCGATCGCCGCATGCGTCTTGCCGGTGTTCGTCGGCCCGAGAAGCGCGACCACGCGCTTGTCGCCGAGCCCGAGGAGGTGGTCCATGTCCCAACGCTATCGCGGGGGAGCCCGTTTCGAGCGGAGCAAGATCGATGCCAGGACTACCCCAAATCGCGGGATTTCCGGGACCCAGATCGCGAGAACCACGTGTTCATCGAGTTCATCGGGGGTCAGACCCCCCAGGAGGGTCAGACCCCCCAGGAGGGTCAGACCCCCAAGAAGGGTCAGACCCCCCAGGAGGGTCAGACCCCCGAGAAGGGTCAAACCCCGCAGTCGTGTCGGACCCCCGAGAAGGGTCCGACCCCGAGACGCGTCAGACCGCGGCCTGCGTTCCGATCGTCAAGACCTGTCACTGCCCTCCGCGCTTGGCCAATCCCTGACCGAAGCCTCCTCGGCGTCGACTAAAACGCCCCCGTCTCACTGGAGGACCCGTGCGTAGCCTTCCCCTGCTCCTCGCTCTCGTCGCTTGCGGCGAGCCCGCCGCCACCGACGCCGGCCCCGAGCTCTCCGAGCGCTGGAAAGCCCATGTCGACACCCTCGCCTCCGACGCCTACCTGGGCCGCGGCACCGGCGAGGAAGGGACCCGCCTCGCCAGCGACTACGCCGCCAAGCACTTCTCCGATCTCGGCCTCAAGCCCGTCGAGGGCGCCGGCGACTACTTCGCGCCGGTCACGTTCTGGGCCGTGGACTGGGACGCGTCGACCACCGCGAGCATCGAGGGCGCCGAGGTGCCGCTCGAGCTCGGCAAGTCCTTCTCCCCCTTCGACTTCTCGGACGAGGGCGAGGCCGAGGGCGAGCTCGTGTTCGCCGGGTACGGCATCGTCTCGGAAGAGGACGGCTGGAACGACTACGAGGGCCTCGACGTCGAGGGCAAGATCGTGGTCCTGCTTCGCCACGAGCCCCGGGAGGAGGACGAGACCTGGGAGAAGTTCAAGGGCGCCGAGACCACCGAGCACGCGGCGTTCCTGAAGAAGGCCCAGGTCGCCGCCGAGCACGGCGCCATCGGCATGATCCTCGCGACGGACCCGCTCAACCACGAGGCCGGGGACGACTTCCGCGGCCGCCGTCGCCTGCGTCTCGACAAGCCCGAAGACGTGGGCCGGGGCGAGTCCCAGGGACCGCAGTTCCTCGCCATCCACGCCTCCCAGCCGGCCGTCGAGAAGATGCTCTCCGGCACCGGGAAGTCGCTGAAGGAGCTGCAGGAGGCCGTCGACGGCGGCACGCAGCCCAAGGACCTCGCGGTCAGCGGTGTGAAGGCCAAGCTCGCGATCAAGGCGGGGGAAGAAGCGGTTGCCGTGAACGACCGCAACGTCGTGGCGATGCTCCCCGGTACGAACCCGGACAAGGCCGACGAGATCGTCGTCATCGGCGCGCACTACGACCACCTCGGCGCCTACGAGGGCGAGGGTGACACGGTGTACAACGGCGCGGACGACAACGCCTCCGGCACCGCCGCGGTGCTCGAGCTCGCCCGCCACTTCGCCGCCCACCCGACCGAGCGCACGCTGGTGTTCGCGCTGTTCACCGGCGAGGAGAAGGGCCTGCTCGGCTCCAAGGCCTTCGTGCGCGACGCGACCGTCGACCTCGACAAGGTCGTGTTCATGCTCAACCTCGACATGATCAGCCGCAACGGCGAGGAGCCGGTCGAGGTCCTCGGAGAGGCCTACGTGACGGGGCTTCAGCCCATCGTCGAGGAAGCCGCGAAGAAGGCCGAGCTCGACATCACCTTCGCGGGCACCAACTACGCCGGCAACTCCGACCACGACTCGTTCTACCAGGTCCACATCCCGTTCATGTTCTTCTTCACGGGCCTGCACGACGACTACCACCAGCTCTCGGACCAGCCCGAGTCGGTCGACGTCGCCCAGGCCACCAAGGTCGTGAACGCATCGATCGGCGTGGTCCAGGCCATCGCAGACCAGGACGCCACGCTTCCCTTCGTGCACCACCTCACGTGGATGGGCGCCAGCGTGCGCGCGACGCCCGAAGGCGCGCTCATTGCCTCGGTGGACCCCGATGGTCGCGCCAAGGCCGCTGGCCTGCAGAAGGGCGACATCGTGCACGCCGTGGCCAGCGAGCGCCTCGATGCGGACGCGGTGGGCGTGGCCCTCGCCGAGATCGAGCCGGGCACCACCGTGACCCTCGAGGTGAAGCGCGGCGTCGAGGTCAAGCCGTACGAGTTGACCCGCGCGAAGACCGGCTATCTCGGGGTGTTCCCAGGAGGTGTCGAGGACGAGGTCAAGGCCAAGTACGGCCTGCTCGAGGGCGAGGGCATCACGCTCATGCAGGTGGTCGACGGCGGCCCCGCCGGCAAGGGTGGCCTGCTCGCGGGCGACATCGTGTACCGCATCAACGGCATGCCCACCGACCGTCGCAGCCTCAGCGCGCGACTCGCGCGAATTGGCGCCGGCGAGGAGATCTCGGTGGACGTCATCCGCGACGACGAGCGCAAGACCCTCACGGTCACCCTGGGCGAGCGCCCGGAGCGCTGAGCTTGACGGCGCCACCTCCGCGGTCGATGCTCGTTCCGTGGAGGCTGGTTTGGACCCGCTCGTAGCGTTCTTCGAGCACAGTGAGCGCGCGGCTGCTGTCGTGTCGGATGGCCGCATCGCGCGTGCCAACGCGGCATTTCGCGCCCGCCTCGGAGAGTGCGTCGGGCGGGCGGCGATCGAGCTCGTCGTCGAGGACGACCGCATGCGCCTGCACACCGCGCTCGGCGATGGTGAGCGCCTGCACGTGCGCCTCGCGACCCCGGGACGTCCGCGGGTCGAGCTTCGCCTGCTCCGGACCGAGGGCGCCGTGCTCCTCACCATGGAGAGCGCTCCGGAGGACGAGGACTCGCTGCTCGACATCCCCGAGCCCATCTTCGCGGTCGCCACCGATCACCGCCTGCTCCGCGCGAACGCCGCACTGCGCGAGCTCGCCCCGCACGCGCGGATCGGCGAACCGGCCGCTCCCCTGCTGCCGCCGGATGCGAAGACCTGGGAGGAGCGCTTCGAGCGGGCCTTCGCCGGCGTGCCCGTGCGCATCATCGACCACACCGAGGTCGCCCCGGGGCTGCGCCGCTCCACCGAGTGGACGCTCAACCCGCTGCGCAACGCCGAGGGGCGCGTGCACGCGGTGAGCTGCTTCGGCCGCAACGTGACCGAGCGCGTGCGCATGGTCGAGACCCTGCGCGAGTCCGAGCGCGACACCGCCGCCCTCGTCGACAACACGCCCGACCTGATCTGGAGCACCGACCGCGCGCTGAACCTGAAGATGTACAACCAGGCCTTCCGCGAGTTCGCCGAGAGCACCCACGGGCTCGAGGCCACACCCGGCGTGTCCGTGCTCGACCTGCCCCCCGGCGGCGACGAGGAGGAGTGGCAGGAGCGCTACGAGCTCGCCCTCGATGGCGAGCGCGTGTCCGCCGTGGTGCCAACCCAGGGCGGCGAGTCCGAGGTCGTGCTCCACCCCATCCTCGATGGCGAGCGCGTGGTGGGCGTCGCCGGCTTCTCGCACGACATCACCGAGCGCCGCGAGTTCGAGCGCGCCATGCAAGAGCTCAACGCCGAGCTGCGGGTGGCCCGCGACCGTGCCGTGCAGGCCAGCCGCGCCAAGAGCACCTTCCTCGCCAACATGTCCCACGAGCTGCGCACGCCGCTCAACGCCATCATGGGCTACTCCGAGATGCTCGCCGAAGATGCCGAGATCGACGGCCTCGACAGCTTCGTCGAGGACCTGCAGCGCATCCACTCCGCCGGTGGCCACCTGCTCGGGCTGATCAACGACATCCTCGACCTGTCGAAGATCGAGGCCGGCAAGATGGACCTGCACCCGGAGCCCTTCTCCCTGCCCGAGCTCGTCGCCGGCATCGAGTCGACGGTCCAGCCGCTCATCGCCCGCAAGGACAACGAGCTGGTCATCGAGATCGACTCCCGCGTCGGCACCGTGGTCAACGACGAGGTCCGCGTCCGCCAGATCCTGCTCAACCTGCTCTCGAACGCCGCCAAGTTCACGGACAGCGGCCGCATCGAGCTCGTCGTCAGCCTGCTTCCCGGCGACCAGGTCGAGATGGCGGTCACCGACAGCGGCATCGGCATGAGCCCCGAGCAGCTCAAGCGGCTGTTCCAGGACTTCGAGCAGGGCGACCCGTCCACCACCCGCAAGTACGGCGGAACGGGACTCGGTCTCGCCATCTGCCGTCGCTTCGCCGAGATGATGGGCGGGCTGATCGACGTCGAGAGCGCTGTCGGCGTCGGCAGCACCTTCCGAGTGCGTCTGCCGGTGGTCGTCACCCCGAAGGTCGCCGACGACGCCGTGACCACCCCCGCGCCGGCGGTGACCACGCTCGACAGCAATCGCAGCGTGCTGTGCATCGACGACGACGAGACCGTGCTCGACCTGTTCCGCCGCATGCTCGAGCCCGAGGGCATCCAGGTCCTCACCGCACTCACCGGCGAGGAGGGCCTGCGGCTCGCCCGCGAGCATCGCCCGGCCGCGATCACGCTCGACATCATGATGCCGGACACCTCTGGCTGGGAGATCCTCCACGCCTTCCAGTCCGACCCGTCACTCGCCGAGATCCCGGTGATCATGGTGTCACTGCTCAACGACGACGGCGCGGGCATGGCCCTCGGTGCCGCCGACTACGTGACGAAGCCGGTGAGCCGCGGTCGCCTGGTCGACGCCGTGCGGCCGTACCTCGCCGACCCGGGCGACATTGTGCTCGTGGTCGAGGACGACGACGACGTGCGCGACCTCGTGCGTCGCACGCTCACCCGCGAAGGCTTCAGCGTGCGCACCGCTCGCAACGGACGCCGCGCGCTTCACGAGCTGGAGTCGCTGACCCCCGCCCTGGTCATCCTCGACCTGATGATGCCAGAGATGGACGGGTTCGAGGTCGTCGCCGCCATGCGCGAGGACGAGCGTCTCGCCGGCGTGCCGGTGGTCGTGCTCACCGCCATGGACCTCACGCCCGGCCAGCGCCTGTCACTCACCGGCCACGTGAAGAGCATCCTCGGCAAGGGGGAGTTCTCGAAAGAGAAGCTGCTGCGACAGGTGCGACGCCTGGTCAGCGCCGCCGCACTCGGCTGAGGGTGCCGCCCGGCGCCCACCCCACGCGGACGCCGGACGACGTGATGCCATGAGGCATCGGGTACGTGGTGCCGCCACGACGCGAATTGTTACGCGCACGCACCGTTGCAGCCGCCGCGACACCCTCCCCCCCGGCTGCGACGGGATACACAGGTCCTCTTACGGAGGACCGCCCATGCTCATGCTCCTGTCTCCCGCGAAGAGCCTGCACGAAGGCCCCGCCGTCGCCGAGTACGGCGCGAGCCAGCCCGCGATGCAGACCGAGACCGAGACCCTGCTCGACACCGTGCGCACGCTGTCGTCCAAGGAACTGCAGGACCTGATGCACATCAGCGAGAAGCTCGGAGACCTCAACGCCGAGCGCTACCAGTCGCTCGCCTTCCCCTTCGACCGGGACAACGCGAAGCAGGCCGCGCTGCTCTTCGCCGGCGACACCTACCGCGGCCTGGACGCCGCGAGCCTGTCCCCCGAAGACCTCGCGTGGGCACAGGACCACGTGGGCATCCTCTCGGGCCTGTACGGCGTGGTGCGGCCCCTGGACCTGATCCAGCCCTACCGCCTCGAGATGGGCACCAAGCTCGCGACCGGCCGCGGCAAGGACCTGTACAGCTTCTGGGGCGACCGCATCGCACAGCAGCTCGCCCAGTGGCGGGGCGACGACGCGACCATCGTCAACTGCGCGAGCAACGAGTACTTCGGCGCCGTGAAGAGCCACCTCGGTGGTCGCGTGATCACGCCGGTGTTCAAGGACGAGAAGGGCGGAAAGGCCCGCGTGCTCTCGTTCTTCGCCAAGCAGGCTCGCGGCGCCATGGTCCGCTGGGCCATCAAGAACCGTGTGACCGACGCCGAGCATCTCAAGCAGTGCGACGCGATGGGCTACACCTTCCGCCCCGAGCTCTCGACCGACGACCAGTGGGCCTTCCACCGGACCCAGCCCCCGCCGGCGGGCTCGCGGTAACCACCCGGGCCCCGGTGGCGTACCCCTCGGTGTAACGTCGCGTGGACGCGCGACTCCACGACGAAGGGGCCCATGGACATCGTCATCATCGGAAACGGCGCCGCCGGCATGAACGCGGCGCTCGACGTGCGCAAGCGCCACCCGGACTGGTCGATCACGCTGATCAGCGAGGAGTCCGACCACTTCTTCTCGCGCACCGCGCTGATGTGGATCCACTCCGGTCAGCTCTCGCACGCGGACACCGAGCCCCTCGAGCGCGACGTGTACGCGCGCCTGAACTTCCGTCGGGTACGCGCCCGGGCCACGGGCCTGGACACGACCGCGAAGAAGGTGCTGCTCGCAGGCGGCCTCGAACCCGTGCCCTACGACCGGCTGCTCGTCGCGTGCGGCTCGCGACCGCGCCCCACGCCGTTCTGGTCCGGCTACGGCGAGCTCGCTGGCGTCGGCCACTTCGTGACCCACCAGGACCTCGCCTGGTACGAGAAGGAAGTCCACGGCGGCCCCTCGCTCGCGGGCGGCCCACCGAACGCCGAGGCCCACCTCGCGGCGACGACCGAGGACTCGCCCTACCAGTTCCGGCCGGTGGCGGCCGAGAAGCGCGGCCGGCTCGCCAAGGAGGTCGCGGTCATCGGCGGCGGACTGATCGGCATCGAGGCGGTCGAGGTCGCGCACGCGGCGGGCCTGCACCCGCACTTCCTCATCCGCGAGGAGTGGTTCTGGCCGATGGCCCTGTCCAAGGCCGAGTCCACCTGGATTGCGGCGCGCATGGCCGAACACGGCGTGCAGGTGCACCTCGAGCACGAGATCGAGGGACTGAACGGCGCGGATGGCCTCGTCACCGGCGTCAAGACCAACCGGGGCGACATTCCGGCCGACTGCGTGGTCATCGCCATCGGCGTCGTGCCGAACACCGAGTGGCTCGGGGACGCCGTGGAGCGCGACAAGTTCGGCGGCATCGTCGTCGACGAGGGCCTGCGGACCTCGGCGGAAGGCGTGTTCGCCGCCGGCGACTGTGCTTCGGTGCGCTGGTTCAACGGTGTGCAGCGTCCCGAGCAGCTGTGGTACACGGCCCGCGACCAGGGCAAGCTCGCCGCCTGCGCGCTGATGGGCGACGCGGTGACCTACAAGCGCGGCAGCTTCTACAACTCCGCCAAGTTGTTCGACATCGAGTGGACCCAGGCCGGGCTCGTCGGCTTCGACCTCGAGGACCAGGAGGAGACCTACCTCGAGGAGCAGGGTGCCGTCCGCTCGACGATTCGCGTCGTCCATCGGCGCGGCGAGGTCATCGGCTTCAACCTGCTCGGTCGTCGCTACGATCACACTGTGCTCATCCGGTGGATCAACGAGCGGCGCTCACCGGACTGGGTGCTCGAACACCTCCACGAGGCCAGCTTCGACACCGAGTTCGTGCCGGCCCTGTCCATCGCCCAGGGAGGTCGCTGATGTACGCCCAGGGACAAGACGGGCTGATGAACACGTACCGCAGCCCGTGGCGGAACCGCACCCCGCGGACCTACGCGCTGTCGGCGACGATCATCGGCTTCTACTGCCTGCTGTACTTCACCGATGTGCTCGAGCCCGTGGCCCAGGCGGTGAAGCTGCAGAACAAGTGGTACCTCTACGGTGCGCTGTACTGCGTGTTCATGACGATCGGCGGCATCTACATGCTGCGCACGCACGGCAACAGCCGGTACCACAAGCTGCGGATCACGGTGAACATCCTCGTGCAGATCGTGCTCGGGTTCACCCTGCCCTTCGTGATGCCCTTCTTCGGCGGCAAGGAGTTCTACTGGAGCTACTTCTGGCCGCTGAAGTACGATTACTTCTTCCCCGACACGCTGTGGGGCCTGCCCTGGTACATGGCCCTGTACACCCTGCTCGGGTCGTTGGTGCTCACCCCCGTGCTCGCCCTTGCCTTCGGCAAGCGCTGGTACTGCAGCTGGGTGTGCGGCTGCGGCGCGCTCGCCAACACCTTCGGTGACCCGTGGCGACACATGACCTCGAGCAGCACGGCTTCGTGGCGCTTCGAGAAGTACAGCATTCACGCGGTGTTGCTGTTCATTCTCGGCCTCACCGGCATCATGCTCGTCGACGGCTTCGGCGGAAAGCAGATCGGCTGGTTCCACGAGCTCGCCGGTCAGACCAAGTGGGTGTACGGCTTCTTCGTCGGTAGCGTGCTCTCCGGCGTCATCGGCACTGGCGTGTACCCGGTGCTCGGCCCGCGCATCTGGTGCCGCAACTTCTGCCCGATGGCGGCCATCCTCGGCATCACCCAGAAGGCCGGACGCTTCCGCATCGCCGTGAAGCCGGACATGTGCATCAGCTGTGGCAACTGCACGACCTACTGCGAGATGGGCATCGACGTGCGGGCCTACGCCCAGCAGAACGAGAGCTTCACCCGCGCCTCGTGCGTCGGCTGCGGCATGTGTGCCCACGTGTGCCCGCGTGGCGTGCTCAAGCTCGAGAACGGCGCGCTGGAGCTCAACACCGACAAGGCGGCCTCGGGCCAGCTGTCGATCGACTTCTGATGGCACGCACCGACAAGGAACTGGTCGAGGCCCTCCGGGCCGGCGACGAGTCGGCCTTCGCGGCGGTCGTGTCGCGCCACCACGATGGCCTGCTTCGCCTCGCCCGACGCATGCTGCCCGCCGCAGGCGTCGCCGAGGAGGTCGTGCAGGAGACGTGGATGGCTGTGCTTCGCGGCCTCGCACGCTTCGAGGGCCGCAGCTCGCTGAAGACCTGGATCTACCGAATCCTGGTGAACCGCGCGCGCACGCGAGCCCGCCGAGAGGGCCGCGTCCTGCCGTTCTCCGCCATGGGGCAGGAAGACGACCAGCCCTTCGAGCCCGAGCGCTTCGACGCCAGCGGCCACTGGAAGGAGCCCCCCACCGACTGGGACGACTCGCCCCAGGGCATGCTCATGCGCAAGGAGGTCAAGGCGGCCATCCTCGAGGCCATCGAGACGATTCCGCCCCGCCAGGCCGTCGTGCTCCGTATGCGTGATCTCGAGGGCCTGTCCTCGGAAGAGGTCTGTAACATCCTCGAGATCAGCGAGACGAACCAGCGGGTGCTGCTCCACCGAGCACGCCACAAGGTACGAACCGTGCTCGAGCACTACCTCGCCGGAGACTCGGCCCCATGAAGAACTGCCAGCAAATCGCCGCCCTGGCCTCGGCCTATGCCGATGGCGAGCTGTCGGGCGTCGAGTGGGCCGAGCTTCGCATGCACCTGTGGTTGTGCCCGCCGTGCCGGAAGTACGTGGAGCAGATCGAGCTCACCCGCGAGGTACTCGAGAAGCTCCCCACCGACGAAGTGCCGCAAGAGGTCCAGAGCGAGCTGCTCGGTCGGTTCAAGCAGTGGGTCGCCGACGGCGCCCCCGCGGAAGACGACCCCTTCGACGAGTAGGTCAGACCGCGAACGCACGCCCCAGTCCTTCGGCATCGACCACACGGCTCGCCCCGCCCCGCAGGCACGCGAGCGCATCGGAGAGGGGCACCCGCTCGGCCCGAACGAGCACCTCGGTCTCCGGAAGCAGCTCGCGCATCACGCGCAGCCACGAGAGCCCATCGTCCGCGGCGAGCAGATCGGCGACCACGACCGCCGGACGCCGGTCCACGGCGAGCAGCACGCCATCGCGCAGGCTGGTGGCCTGACCCACGACCCGGTGTCCCGCGCGGTGCAGGACCTCGGCCAGCCGCTCGCGGACGGCAGGTTCGGTGTCGACGAGGAGCACGGTCATGCAGACCTCCCGATCCAAGCCTAGGAAGTCGACGAAGCCCGCGTGAGGCGCGATAGCGGCGAGAAACGGGCACGCGCCGCGCACGTAGACTGCACGGGATCTCCTGGGCACCCGAGGGCCCGCCCGGTGTCCACTGGGACATGCTCACGCTCCTGCTCGCCGCCGCCCTCGCCGCTCCCCTCTCGCCGACGCTCGAGGCACGCCTCGCCAAGCGCACCGCCGAGCTCGAGACCGCGCTGTCCGCGCACGGAGAGACGGAGGGCCTCGGCGAGCGGCTACGGGCCGAGGTCGTCGCCAACCTCGACGCGAAGCCCGCAGGTCTGGCCCTCACCGAGGACGAGCTCGCGCGCACGGTGGTCGACTTCGAGGCCTTTCGCCTGCGCGCCACCGTGACCAGCGGCGTCACGCCGAAGCGCTACTTCGGCTACTTCGACGAGCGCTGGGACACCGCCCGCTGGGAGACCCGCCTCCGCGAGACCACCCGACAGACGGCCGCGGTGCTCGCCGAAGAGTGCACGCGGCGCGGCCACGGATGGACCGTCTCCGAGGCCGAGATCGCGGTGACCTGGGTCGCGGAGGGCGGTGCGTTGTGGCTCGGCGAGGAGAGCCATCGCCTCGAGGGCGGCTTTCACCCGGTCATGGACGTGGGGCTCGACGACATCGCCAGCGGCCTGCGCGACGAACCCGCGCTGGTCGCGGCCCTCGACGCCGCGGCGGGCACGGACCTCGCCGGGCTCGTCGCCTGGGTCGACGACCCGGCGGCAGCGCCCCCGGTACCGGCCCTGGCCCATGGCGTGTGGCTCGCCGGACGGGACGCCGAGGGGCGCATGCCCGTGCTCACCCGCGCCATGAGCTTCGACGAGAGCGTGGTCGCCACCGCGCTGATGGTGCTGTGGGAGAAGGAAATTGCCGCAGAGCAGGCGGCCGTTCACGGCGTGGACCTCGCATCACTCGACCCCGACCGCCAATGGATCGCGATGAGCCTCGTGTACAACAGCGGCATCGTGCACAAGCCGCTCCGCTGGCGCCTGATCCGCGACTTGACCGCCGCCGAGTGGCTCCACGGCGCGGTGCAGGCAAACGCGAAGCGTCGATGGGCCATCGACATCGTGCCCCCCGCGGATCGGCTCGCCAGCCTGCGCGCGGGGGAGGCCTACCCTTCGCAGCCCACCGCGTGGCTCGCTGGCTACCACATCCTCCAGCGCTATGGGGCGTACGTGGCCCTGCGCGATCTGGGCCAGGTCTTCGACGCCGAGGGTCGCTTCGTGCCCCGGCACCAACCCGGCGACGCGCTAGGGCCGGGTCTCGCGCCGTAGGGCCTCGCCCAGCCCCTCGGTGAGCACCTCGCTGTGAAACTCGCCGTTCTCCCCGAAGGCATCGATGTCGGCGGGCAGTGCCTGGATCAGGTCCGCACCGAAGTTCGCGCCCAACGCCAGACCGGCGATGGGCTCGGGCATCGCGCACACCCGCGCCTTCACGCCCGAGCGTGCGAAGTCCTCGAGCAGGTCCTCGTACGGCACCTGCCAGATGGGGTACGCGAGCCGCGCACCAAGCTCGGCGGCCAGCGGTCCGAGGTTGTCCTCCCGCCACTGACGAACGTGCTCGAGGTGCAGGTCGCCGAACGCGAGGGCACGGATCGGCACCCGCTCGGACACGTCGCGCAGCGCCCGCCCCACGACCTCGGTGTAGTCCTCGGCAGTGAGCGGGATCTCGAGCAGTGGCAGGGACAGCGCCCGCGCCTGACGCCGGATCACCGAGATCCCGACCTCCTGGTGCGCCACCGTGCGACTGCGGGCGCCGTAGGTCGTGACGAGCAGCACGTGCCGCGTGCCTTCGCGCCACAAGCGCCGGAGGGCGAGGAAGGAGTCCTTGCCGCCGCTCCAGAACAGCGCGGTGACCGGTTCCGTGGACAGGGCGCCGCGAAGCACCGCCGGTGGCGGCTGATCCCGCTCCTTGGGCCACGGACAGTGCCGACAGCCACATCCACAGCACTTGCCTCGCGCCCGCAGGCCGAGCTCGGTGAACACCGAATACCCGGTGCTCGGGTCGATGTAGCGGTGCTCGCCAGCGGCGACCGCGCGGTCGTGGGCTTCCGTCCAGGGGTGCATGCGGGCGCTATACCCTCACTTCCCGTTCGGTTCACGCGGAAGCGGCAGCGGGTAGGGCCTGGGCTTGCTCACGGGGAGCCCGTAGGGCTCGCGAACCTCGGGCTCCGGAGGTCGGGGCCGCTCGCCGCAACGCTCCGGTGCAACGGGCGCAGGCTCCGGGGCTGGCGGCATGCGCTTGAGCTTGACCACCTGCTGCTTGCCGCCGCGACCCAGGGTGAGCCTCACCCGCTCCTCGCCGAGGCGAATGGCAATGAGCGCCGCGAGGCCGGTGGCCACGGGCACGCCATCGACCTCGAGGACCACGTCGCCGACCTTCAGTCCCGCACCCTCGGCGGGCGAGCCGGCAACCACCCCATCGATCCGCGCGGGCCGGCTGTCGACCGCGAAGGACGCGCCGATGATGCCGCCAACCGCGGGCTCCTCCGGCGGCGGCAGCTGGAAGTGACACCAGGTGCCGCCCTCGACGTCGAGAAGGTAGCGGTAGCGCCTCTCGCCCTGCTTGACCTCGAGTTCCTGGCGGCCCCCCGCGATGCGGCCGAGGTCCATGGAGGGCGGCTCGAGATCGTGGCAGTCCATCACCGTGGGCATGCCGTACTGGTTGCCCGCCTCGCCCGGAGTGAGCAGGCACCAGGCCCGATCGCCGCGCAGGACCTGGGGCAGCGTGACGCCGATCTCGCCCGGGGCGGGCATCGGTACACGCACGGTGCGCTTCTCACCGGGGTCGAGCTCGACCTCGACGTGTGCGGCGCGCTCGCCCTGGGACACGGTGAGCACCCAGTGCCCGGCCTTTCCGACGATGGGGCCGCCCTGCCACTCGCCGGTGTGCACCTGGACGTTGCCGAGCTCCATGATCTCGTCGGCGGCGACCATCGCGTCCACGACCGCCGGCGGCTCGACGCCGATCAGCTCGAGTTCCAGGCTCGCGGCCGGTCGCAAGGTGAGGGTGACCGCCGAGGGTAGCTCGGTGACGAAAGCCGGAGCCGAGCTCTGGCCGTCCTCGGTCTGCGCCTGGACCCGGACCATGAACGCCTCGTGCGCATCATCGGCGGGCACGGCGAAGTGCCCCTGCGCATCACTGACCACGTCGGTGCGGTAGCTCACACCGCGGGCATAAACGCGAGCCGACGCCACGGGCACCCCCGCCACCGGCAGTCCCTTGTCGTCGACCACCGTTCCGGTGACGAGCTCCGCGCCCAGTGCGAGTGAAACGAGCAGCAGCATCGGCAGACGATACCGCGCGCACGCGGACGACGGCCGCGATACGACCCAGCCCGAGGAGGTTCCGTGCTCGATCCCCTTCCCGCCCATGACCGCGAGGGCCGTGCCGCGCACTACGACGAAGTGCTGCTCGGCATCGGTGGCCTGCTCGATGGCGAGGATGACTGGGTTGCCGCCATGGCCTCGGTCGCCTGCGAGCTGCACCACGCCTTCGAGCACTTCCACTGGACCGGGTTCTACCGTCACGTGGGCGGTGAGCTGCTCGTCGTTGGCCCCTACCAGGGCGGGCACGGCTGCCTGCGCATTCCCTTCGAGCGCGGCGTGTGTGGAGCCGCAGCACGCGAGCGCGCGACCCAGCTCGTACCCGACGTCGAGGCCTTTCCCGGCCACATCGCGTGTTCCTCCACCACGCGCAGCGAGATCGTCGTCCCGGTGCTGACACCCGATGGGCGGGTCCTGGCGGTGCTCGACGTCGACAGCGACCTTCCCGACGCCTTCGACGACACCGACCGCGTGGCGCTCGAACAGCTCGCGTCACGCCTCGGAGCGCAGTTCGCGGAGCACGCGCCGGAATAACGCGACAGGCGTCGTGCCTCAGCTATGCTGCGCGTGGAGGTCTCCCCATGACGCACCGCCTTGCGCTTGCACTCGCCCCGGCAGCACTGCTCTGGGCATGCAACAACGACGTCGGCATCACCGGCGCCGCGGTGTGTGACGGCATCGCCCAGGAGTCCGAGGAGACCGTGGACGCGCCGTTCGATCGCGACGGCGACGGCTTCTTCGACGCGGCGAACCCGGGCTGCGCGGCGACCTACCCGGCGGACCGCCTCGACTGTCACGACGGCAACGCCGATGCGAACCCCGAGGGCTTCGAGCTCACCTGCAACGGCATCGACGACGACTGCGACCCGGCCACCGAAGACTCGGAGGACGAAGTCTGCGACGACAGCGTCGACAACGACTGTGACAGCCGGATCGACGAGGGCTGTGGTGGCAACGACACCGGCGGTGGAACCGCCGTGTTCAACGTCACGCCCGATGTGTCGCTGTCCTGCGCCTATGGTCTGGTGGGCATGAGCTTCAACAGTGTATTCGTCACCGACGACGGCACGACCCTGGTCATCGCGCCCACCAACGGCGGCGCGCAGCCCGGTACGATGAGCGGGATCTCCAACGACCCCTTCACCGTGTCGAACTCGCTAGCGGGCACGTGCACCGAGAACTACACGCTGACCGGAAGCTGGGACAGCGCGGATCAGTTCTCGGGCACGTTCTCGGTCGACTTCGTCGAGACCAGCGCGGGCTGGTGCTTCGACTGCATCGATCAGAGCTGGAACATCACCGCGACACGCGCGCCCTGACCCGGCGGCCGAGCAGGAACGGCAGGCCGAGCAACAGCCACCCCGGCTGTGCCCCACCGAGCTGACAGCCAGAGGTCGTGAGGTTCTCGGCCTCGACCACGAGTTGGTCGCCCGTCGAGACCTCGGTGACGCGCACGAAGGTGCGGACCCCGTGTGCGGCCTCGAAGCCCGCACAGGCCCCCTCTCCCGCGCTCACCACCTGCCCGACCCACAGCACGGAGTCCGGGTCCCCGAAGTCCGGACTTC
>SBGP01000032.1 GCA_006226595.1 Deltaproteobacteria bacterium | reverse complement strand
AACTGGTCCAGGAAGCCCGCGGTGAACGACGCATAGGTGCACAGCGCGTCGTCGTCGCTCGTGTCCACGTCCGCGTCGGTGTCGCTGTCCGCGTCCGTGTCCGCGTCGGCATCCGCGTCGCTGTCCGCATCCGTGTCCGCGTCGCTGTCCGCGTCCGCATCGGCATCCGTGTCGCTATCCGCGTCCGTGTCGGCATCCGTGTCCGCGTCCCCGTCGCCGTCGGCGTCGGTGTCGCTGTCCGAGTCCGCGTCGCTGTCCGCATCCGAGTCGCTGTCGCTGTCCGCGTCCGAGTCGCTGTCCGCATCCGAGTCCGCGTCGCTATCCGCGTCCGCATCGGTGTCCGTGTCCGCCTCTTCGGGTCGGAACAGCGTGCCCGCCGCCGTGTCCGGGTACACCTCGGTGTCCGCGACCAGGCTCGTGTCGGTGTCTTCGTCCTGGGGACCGGAGTTGTTGTCCGGCCCCTGGTTGAGCCCGTTCTCGTTGCAGGCGGCACCAAACACGAGGGCCAGAGCAAGAAGCAGGGTGCGCGGCATGAGGTCTCCAGTGCGAGGCATCTTGTCCGTGCCTGGGTCGTCGGACCCCGATCCTCGCCTTCTCAATAGTGAAGATACCCCAACCAAGCTGGACTTGAAAGTCGGGTATCCTGTCAAGAACGCGATTTTGCCGTCCAGGCCGGCATCCCCGCGCTTTCGCGCGACGCGACGAAAAACCTTCACGATGGCGCATGGCCCTGAAGACGATCGAGGAAGGCGTGCACGTCGTCGGGATCGAACACCAGCAGATACAGCGCCATGCATGTCGCGCTGAACGTGCTCACGGGGATGAGCAGGTAGAGCAAGGCGTGCAGGAGCAGCCCAGCAGGCACGACGATCCTGAGGGGCCATCGAACGAGCACGCCCGCGGCGAGCGCGTACTCGCCGAGCACCGTCATCCACGCCGCCGCCGCACACACGGTCTGGAACGCGTCGAACGGCAGATCGGACGTGCCGTACTTGGTGACGAAGATCTGCACCAGCCGCACCCCCGAGAGAAACGCTGGCGTCGACTTGTCCCAAGCCGACCAGAAATAGGAGGCGGAGAGCTGACCCAGAAGCAGCCAGGTCGCCCACGTCGGCCCCTGTTCGGGCGGTGCGGGCTTTCCGTCGGCCTCGGCCGCGCGCACGGCCAGCCAGCGATCGACGCTGTAGCTCCCTCCGCACGGGGTGAAGCTCGTCCACATCGTCGCCGCGGCGAGCATGTACACGTGGTGGTGCTCGTAGGGCGAGTGTCCCTGGTGCACCCCCGCCCAGAACACCGCGGCGAACATGGTGATCCCCGCGGCCAGGGTGGCGGCGCGAGCCCGATACCCGACGAGCATGAGTGTGGTGCTCACCCAGAAGCAGGCCGCGATCACCGGGAAGCGTTCAGCGACGAGGTGAAACGCCGCAAACTCCTGCCCGAAGCGGGTCCACAGCAGTAGCGCCAGGAGGATGCGCACCAGGGACACGGCACGGGTCGAGCCCTCGCGGAGCAGGAACGCGCGGAGCTGAGGACTCATCGCTTCAGCCCCACGGCTGCGCACGCGTCTTCGTCGGCGCGGCGCATCACCTTCCAGCCCTCGTCCCCGGCGAGGCAGCGGACCTCCGCATACAGCGGCGCGCCGTCCGGCAGCCGGCGGCACACCGAGCGGATCATCGGTTCCCCAGCGTTCTGACGCTCGGCGAAGCGCAACGAGTGCGGTGCCTTGCTCGGGTCGGGAATCGACAGCAGCTCGAAGCGATCGAGCGGCGTGCGCTGGCCGTCGACCTCGGTCTCGAGCTCGACCAGGCAGGTGTCGCGGGCGTAGCCGCCGAACATCACCCACATGCGCGCGTAGGGCTGATGCACCTTCATCACCTGGCGCACGAAGGGCGTGCCCCAGATGTAGGCGAAGGCGAGGGTGAGCACCCCCAGTCGCAACCAGGCTCGATCGATGGCTCCTCCTGGGCCGGCACATTACCGCTTGCGGGGAGGTGGGATGTCCGAGCGCTGGGCGCTGGTGCTCGCGATCGTGCCGCTGGTCGTGTTCTACGTCGTCGAGTCGACCTGGGGTCTGCGCGCCGGCGTGCTGCTCGCGATGGCCTTTGCGGCGGGCGATCTCGCGTGGCACTGGTTCCGCCACCGCCGCCTGCACCGCCTCGGGCTCGGGGCCGCGGCACTCGTGGTCGGACTGGGTGGCATGAGCCTGCTCTCGGACGACGAGCGCTGGTTTCTGTGGTCGCCGGTGTTCGGCGACGTCCTGCTGGCCGCCGTGCTCATCGGCAGCGTGGCCCTCGGCCGCCCGCTCCTCACGGTCGCCGCACTCGAGGCGGACCCCGAGCTGGCGCTCGACCCCGACGAAGAGCGCCTGTTCGCCGGGATCACCGTGCGCCTCGGCCTCAACCTGCTGCTCCACGCCGCGCTGTGCGCCTGGGCCACCGGCGAGACCCGCGAGACCTGGCTGTTCGTGTCCGGCCCCGTGCAGTACCTGCTGATCGGCGCGCAGGTCGGCGGCGAGATCCTGTGGAGCCGCTACCAGCTGCCCCCGTCCGAGGACGGCTCGCCGTAGAGCGACAGATCGCCAGCGGCCACGCAGCCGCGGATCACGTGGGACGCGTCGTCGCGATGGGACACGCCCTCGACGGTCATGTCCCCTGCCCCCACGTCGAGCGCGAGGCGGTAGTCGCCCTCGGGCACCGCCATGTACAGGCCTCCAGCGACGACACAGGCGTCGATGTGCGCCGGCTCGTCGACCTCGATGCACAGGTCTCCCCGCTCCACGCGACCGCGAATCGGCATCGCGTGCGGGATCTCGACGATCACCTCGCCTCCCGACATCATGCCGCCCATCGCGTCGACGGTGAGCACGCCATCGACGAGGTCGACGTCGGGGCGAATCGCCCGCGGACCGACGCCACCGCCGGACCACGACACCCGCACCTCGTCGCTGATGCCGGGGTGCACGGTGACCGAGCCATTCGAGAGGCCCGCATCCACGGCGAGCACGTCGGCGAAAGACCAGCTGAGATCGCCACCGCCACAGGCGGCGAGGAACAGGGCAAACACGGGGGCGAGGCGGGACATGGCGGCTCCTTTGTCCACTTGGACACCGCCCCCGAAAAAAGCGCTACCGCCTACTCGAGGATCGGCGCGAGCCCTTCGGCGCTGTACGACACCTCGTCGTCGATGGCGTTCTTCATCCAGTCGATGTCGACGAGCGTGGGGTAGCCCTCCGACGCGAACGCGAGGGTGACCTCGTCCGCCTCGTCCACGGCCCGGCGGGCCTCGTCGAACAGCCCGTCCACGGTCATCCAGTCCTCGTAGTCGCCGGACTCGAGCACGACAGGGTCACCGTCGGTGACCTGGCGGGTGGCCGAGGCGATCTCGCCACCGACGACCTCGACCCGCACCGGCTCCCAGAACTCGCAGAAGCAGCTGCGCTGCACATCCCACACGTAGTCGTCGATCCCCGCGGCGGCCCACACCTCGGCCTGCTCCTCGAGCTCGGCGGATTGCGGGTTGGCACAGGCCACGAGGGCAAGGGCGACCAGAACGAAGCGCGTCATACATTCCTCCTGCGACCGGTAGAGCAACAAGCGGGCCAACCGCCGCGCCCAGCGCACCCCGGAGACACGAAGAGCCCGATGCCATCGCGCTGTTCTGGGGTCAGACCCCGTCTGGAGCAGGCGCGAGGCGAACCTCCCCTGCCCGGAGATCGCGACGCAGCTGTCGCGGTCAGCTGTACAGCAGGCAGCCCTCGCGGCGACGGAGGAACTCCTGACGCTGGGGCTCCCAGAGGGTCACGAGGTCGCGCAGGTCGCCGCCCTCCTCGACCCACTTCCGGAACTCGTCCGAGCCGGTGAGCAGGTCGATGGCGATCGGGTCGTCCACGTACTCGTAGGTCTCGGTGCGCCACCCGAAGTTCTCGGGGTCGCACTGGTACGCGGCCTGGGTGACGACCATGCCGAGCAGGTAGGCGTCGAGGCGGTTGCGATCGGTGACGTGGATCTCGATCCCGCCGCAGTTCGTGCCCGCGTGCTTCTGAAAGCCCGGGAGGAACGCGGACGGACGGAAGATCGCGCCGCGAAGCCCGGCCTTGTCGCCGAGCTCGGTGCAGCGCTTCGCAAAGGCCTGGGGATCGAGCCACGGCGCGCCGATCAAGTGGAAGGGCCGCGTGGTGCCGCGCCCCTCCGAGAGGTTCGTGCCCTCGATGAGGCAGGTGCCGGGGTACACCGTCGCCGTGTCCAGGGTCGGCATGTTGGGAGACGGGTAGACCCACGGCATGTCGGTCTGATCGAGCCACTTGGTGCGCTGCCAGCCCTCGCACGGGATGACGTCCACGTTGCAGCTGACGCCGCAGTGGTGCTGGAAGTAGCGAGACAGCTCGCCCATGGTCATGCCGTGCCGGACCGCGAGCGGGAACGCGCCGACGAAGCTCTCGTACCCCTCGCCGACGAGGTTGCCCTCGACGCTCACGCCGTTGATCGGGTTCGGCCGGTCGAGGACGACGATGCGTGCGCCCACCGTGCCGGCGACCTGCATCATGTACCCGAGCGTGGCCTGGTACGTGTAGTAGCGAGCCCCGATGTCCTGGATGTCGAAGAGGATGACGTCGAGGTCCTGGAGGCTCTCGGGCGTCGGGTGCAGCGAGGCCTCGGTGGCGCCGTACAGCGACACGGTGTCGATCCCGGTGACCGGGTCCTTCTGCTCGTGCACGTGGATCATGTCCTGCGCGGTCGCGCGTACGCCGTGCTCCGGGCCGAACAGGCGCACGAGGTTCACGCCCGCTTCCTGGAGCAGGTCGATGCCGTGCTGGAAGCGGTGGTCGACCGCGGTGTGGTTGCAGCAGAAGCCGACGCGCTGACCCGAGAGGGAACGCACGCCGGAGTCGAGAAGGACTTCGAGACCGGACTTCATGGGAGGCTCGCGGAGAGAGGAGTCGCCGAGGGGATTCGGCGGGAGGGATGCCCGCAGCCTATCACCTCGTTCGCGTCAGCCCACGACCCGCACGACACGTCCCTGGTGATCGCGGATCTCGGAAGGCTGGACCTCGAAGATCAGCGGCAGTCCGGGGACCGGGTAGCGTCCGCGCAGCGGGTGCACCGCCTCGAACAGGGCCGTGCACAGCTCGGGCGTGAGGCTGACCGCGAGGCCGAGCTCCTCCATCGCCACGCGCGGGGCGCCGGGCGTGAACAACACCCGCGCCTCGTCGCCACCGAGCATGTACGGCCGGTCGAAGGGCACGCGGCCCTGGAGGATGGCGGTGATCATCGGTACCGCCAGGGCGCCCACGCGGATCACCCAGCTCTCGCCCTCGGGCAAGACCTCGAGGGGACTGATGTGGCTGATGCCCGTGCGCGAGCCCTCGTCGGCCCAGCCCGCATCGAGCTTGCTGGCAAATGCCGCGTCCTCGGTCCACGACCCGCGGCCGAGATCGGTGACCTCGGCCCCGACCTCGCGGAGCAACGCGGCGACGCCATGCGTGTTCCAGCGCTGCGCAGCGAACAGCTCCTCCTCGGTGACCGCGATCAGCTGGCGAAACGCGACCTCCCCGTTCTCGGTCTCGCGCGTCGCGAGCGTCGGGTCGTCCACGAACAGGCCCCCGACCAGCTCGGTCTCGGACTCGGCGGAGATCGGGCCGTTGAACGGCATGTAGTCGCCGTCTTCGAGCACGTTTCCGGTCCCGAACACGTAGCGTCCGAGGTTCTGGAGCAGGCTCACTGGCCAGATCGGCGGCGCGTCGCCGGACTTCTTGAGTCGGAACGAGAACTCGAAGCCCCACCCGGACAGGTCGACGATCTCGGACTCCTTCTCGTACAGCTCGGTCATGCCGTAGCTGACGTAGTGCCAGTAGTCGCCGACGTCGTAGGCACTCACGCCGCGGAGCGGGTCCGGTCCACCGAGTTCCCAGGGAATCGCGGTGCCCCAGTGCGCGGGCTCCTGGTCGCCGTACAGCTCGCGGCAGGCGGCGTCGATGGCGTCCCATCCGGGCGCGTGAAGGTCTTCGGACATGGCGGTTCTCCGGTCAGCTGTGCGCGCACACGACGCAGACGAAGCCGCTGCCATCGTCGTCGTGGTAGGGACCCGCGTCGCCGAAGGGGTCCCCGCAGCGATCGCAGCGCTCTTCGGCGTCGGCTTCGGGCTCGGGCTCGGGCTCGGGCTCGGGCTCGCTCTCGGCGGGGATGTCGTCGACGTGGACGATGCGGGACGGCAGCGGGTCGTACCCAGGTCGACGAAACGCCCACTCGTAGCGGCGCTCTTCGTCGAAGTGGCAGCTCGCGCAGACCGTGCCCGGGGTGCCGAAGTAGGTGTTCTCCTCGGCGGTCATGCGACCGCAGCCGTCGCAGCGGACCTCAGTCACGGCTGGACTCGACCAGCCGCTTGCCCACCGGGTCCCAGCCAGCGAGCTTGTTGCCGTCGAGCTCGATGACCGGCGCGAGGTGCCGAGTCGTCGACGCGATGTACAGGGCATCGAACGGCCCGGCGGCGAGGGCCCCCTGGCGCACGACCTCGATCCCCAGCGACTCCGCCGTCGCGATCAGGTCGAGGCAGGTCACCGAGGGCAGGATCTGCCCGTCGTGGGGTGCGGTGTACAGCTTGCCGCCGACCACCGCGAGGATGGCGCTGCTCGTGCCCTCGCCGAAACGCCCGTCCTCACCGACGAACAAGACCTCGTCGACCTGCGCGTCGGCGACCGCGATCAACCACGACGCGCGGCTTCCGTGCTTCACCGCGCCGCCGACCAGCGGATCGGGGCGCCAGGGGCGGGTCACCGCGGTGACCGGCGCGTGGATACGGGAGAGGTCCAGGGGCTCGGCGGTGACGATGCGGCGCCCGCCGCCGGTGAGTGTGATGCGCAGCCGCGCGTCCCGGACGACGTCTGCAGCCATCATCAGCTCGGCGAGCAGCTGAGCGCGGGGCGGCATCGCGATGTGCGCGGTGGCACACGAGGCCTCGAGCCGCTCGAGGTGCGCCTCGGCGTGGGCGACCTTGCCGCCGTGCGCGCGCAGCGTCTCGAACACGGACCACCCGCGGGTGAACCCCGGGTCGGTGATGGGAATGGATGCCTCGGCGAGTGGCATGCCGAGACCGTCGACGAAGGCGATGGCGTCCATGCTCCCCCGCCTAATCCGGAATCCCCGACTGCGGGCCCCTGCTCGACCGAAAGCCGCGCCGCCCACCCCGCGACAACTCGTCACACGCCGTCGAATGCCACTTGCAACGCGAATCCCCAGGCTGAATGCGGGTTCAGGGCTCGATTCCCATTGCGTCGGCCTGTCTGGCTCCATAGAGGGCGCCCTTCCCACTCCGGCCGACGGCCGAGCCGTGGCATCCGCGCTTTTGCGACCTCGCGAAAGAGCCGGTGCCGGCCGAGACTTTCCAGGGGGCACCATGGCCTACGAAGGCGTCGACTTCTACAACATCGATGAGCTGCTCACGGACGAGGAGGTCGCGATTCGCGACGCCGTCCGCGGCTGGGTCGAGGACCGCGTCATCCCCATCATCGAGGAGCACGCGCAGGCGGGCACGTTCCCCAAGCACCTCGCCAAGGAAATGGGCGAGATGGGCCTGCTCGGCGCCAACCTCGAGGGCTACGGCTGCCCCGGCCTGAACAACGTCTCCTACGGCCTCATCTGCCAGGAGCTCGAGCGCGGTGACTCCGGCATCCGCAGCTTTGCCTCCGTGCAGGGCTCGCTGGTGATGTTCCCGATCCACGCCTACGGCTCCGAGGAGCAGAAGAACAAGTGGCTGCCGCGGCTCGCGGCGGGCGAGGCCATCGGCTGCTTCGGCCTGACCGAGCCCGACCACGGCTCGAACCCCGGCGGCATGATCACCAAGGCCGAGGACAAGGGCGACCACTACCTGCTCAACGGCGCCAAGATGTGGATCACCAACGGCACCCTCGCGGACGTGGCCGTCGTGTGGGCCAAGCTCGACGGCAAGGTGCACGGCTTCCTCGTCGAGCGCGGCATGGAGGGCTTCTCCGCCCCCGAGATGAAGGGCAAGTACAGCCTGCGCGCCAGCGTCACGAGCGAGCTCGTGTTCGACAACGTGAAGCTGCCCAAGGAGAACCTGCTCCCCGGCACCGTCGGCCTCGGCCTCAAGGGCCCGCTGTCCTGCCTGAACAACGCGCGCTACGGCATCGCGTGGGGCGCACTCGGCGCCGCCCAGGCCTGCTTCGACTCCGCGAAGAACTACGCGCTCGAGCGCGACCAGTTCGGCGCCCCCATCGCCCGCTTCCAGCTCGTCCAGAACAAGCTGGCGTGGATGCTCCGCGAGATCACCAAGGGCCAGCTGCTGGCCTGGCGCCTCGGCCGCATGAAGGACGCGGGCACCATGAAGCACCAGCAGGTCAGCCTCGCGAAGATGAACAACGTGGACATCGCGATCCAGATCGCGCGCGTCGCCCGCGATATCCACGGCGCGAACGGCATCCTCGGCGAGTACCCGATCATGCGCCACGCGATGAACCTCGAGAGCGTGTTCACCTATGAGGGCACCCACGACATCCACAACCTCGTCCTCGGACAGTGGATCACCGGGATCCAGGCCTTCCAGTAGGTCCGGACGCGTGGAAACGAGGCCGCCCAGCAGCGATGCTCGGCGGCCTCGCCTGTCTCGGGCGTGACCGACGCGCGGCGAGGGCTTGCGCCCAGCTATGCTCGCCATCGGAGGCGCGATGCGCGGAGCCCTGTTCCTTCTCGCTCTCACCGCCTGTGGCGGTACCAACGTCGACTTCACCGTGGGCGACTGTCCAGCCGACGCGCCAGTGCTCGGACAGGCCGGCACGTTCACCGTGGAGAGCTGGGACGTGACCTGGACCTGGGCCCGCAAGGACCGCATGTCCTGGGCGCCGCCGATCTACGCCATCGTCCCCGACGACATCACGAGCCTCGCGGTCACCGTGGACGCGGGCACGAACTTCGGCGGCTTCGGCTGGCTCGAGGTCGGCGGCGAGGTGTTCGTCGACGGCTCGCTGTACGAGGGCGAGACGGCGTGGGGTGATGCCCCGCTGTACCACTGGCCCGAGGTCGCGGGCACCGTCGTGCTGCCGATGAACCAGCAGACCTGGCCGAACCCCGGGTGCATGGTCGTGCTGCCCGCGGTGGACGGCAACGCCGACGGCGAGTCCGGCACCGTGCACATCGGGACCCGCCGCTTCGACGCCGGCGACGGTCTGCTCGACGTGAACCTCGTCGTCGTCGAAGGCGTGGACATCACCCAGGACGAGCTCGATGCCTCGGTCGCGGTGATGCGCAGCCTGTACGAAGCAGGCGGTGGCCCCAGCCTCGGCGCGGTGAACACCTACACCGTGAACACCGACGGCGGCGACGTGATCCGCTCCGAGGGCGCTGACATCGCGTCCCTGCGAGCGACCGAGGTCGGCGACGGCACCGGCCTCAACATGTTCTTCATCACCGACTTCTCCGACGACAGCGGCACCCTCGGCATCGCCGCCGGCATTCCTGGCCCCATCGGCATTCCCGGTACCAGCGGCTCGGGGGTGGTCCTCGCGGTGGGCGCGAACCTCACCGGCGACGGCAGTGCGGTCGACACCCAGCTGCTCGGCGAGACCATGGCCCACGAGGCCGGGCACCAGTTCGGCCTGTTCCACTCGACCGAAGAGACCGGCGAGCACGACATCATCGCCGATACCCCGGACTGCCCGATGTCCGCCGACGCCGACGGGGACGGCGCGCTGTACGCGGAAGAGTGCGTCGAACACGACGGTGCGAACTTCATGTTCTGGGTCGCCGGCGACTTCCGTCAGGACGAGATCACGGCCACGCAGGCCGACATGCTGTACTACTCCCCCGCGACCCGCTGAGGCCCCGATGCGCTTTGCCCTGTTCCTGATGCTCGCCGGGTGCCCGGCCCCGACCGCGCCCGAGGCCACCCCCGAGGCGGCGGTTCCCGCGGTGGCCGAGCCCGCGACCCTGCCGACCGAGCGCGAGGCCAGCGAGCCCCAGCCGGACGCGCCGGTTCTCCCGAAGCCCGAGTCCGCGACCGCCCTCGAGTCCATGCTCATGGCGCAGCACTCCGAGGACCTGCCGGACAAGGCCAAGCTCGACACCGTGGACGGCGCCGCCGCCGGCCTGGCGTGGCTCGCGGACTTCGGAGACCCGCTGGTGCTTCGTGCCCGCGCGCTCGATCTTCTCGGCTACTACCCGCCAGGCGCGGAGCAGCTGCGGACCACCGCACGGGAGTCCTCCCTGCCCAAGCTCCAGGCGGCCGCCCTGTTCGGGCTGGCGCGGACCGACCTCGCCGCCGACCCCCAGGGTCGCGAGCTCGCCCGCACCCTGGCTCGCCACAGCGACGAGCGCGTCGCGATGGCCGCGGTGGCTGCGCTGAAGACCGTGCCCGAGGAGGCGGCGTTTCTCGCCGAGCTCGCCGCGGACGAGGCCGTGATGGCGCCAGTTCGCGAAGCCGCCGCCGAGTAGCTCAGCGTCCGATCAGGCGCTCCGCCATCCACGCCCGGAACGACTCCCGCTCCTCCTCGCCGTCGGGGAGGCCGAGCGCCTGGCGAAGCCGCTCGCCGAAGATGGCATCGCCGAACAGCGCCGCCGCGACCAGCAACAGGCCGAACTCGACGTCCTTCTGCGTCGCGCCCTCGGGCACCCGCCCTTCCGCCTGCTTGGGCAGCTCGGCGAGCACGCCCTCGAACACCTCGGGCGGCAGGCCCTTGCCCGAGAGCAGCAGCCACGCGCCGATGCGCGCGTGACCTTTCTTGCGCACGACCTGGTCCACCGTGTCGAGGAACTCGCGGGGACCGAGGTCGCTCGCATCGAGCGACGACAGTGCCGAGAACAGCCCTCCCCAGGCCTCGCCGACCACGGCGCGCATCAGCCCCGCGCGACTGCCGAAGTGGTGCAGCACCGCCTGGCGCGACACCCCGACCTCGGCGGCGATCGCGTCGAGCGTCATGCCATCGAGGCCGTGCGCCGCGAGCTGATCCTGCGCCACGTCGAGGATGATCCGCTTCGTCTCTTCCGCGCTGCGTCGCCGTCGTCCCAAAAACACGCTCCGGTTGCTTGCTTCCCCTAAGGGATTCATTTACTTACTTCCACGTAAGTAAGTTCATTGGTGGCCACGCGTCACCGCCGGAGGTCCCCATGCGCAGCGCCGACGAGTGGTTCGAGCTCTACGGTCAGTCCCACCAGAACAAGCTGAACAAGGCGATCCACTGGGTGTGCATCCCGGTGATCCTCGTCACGACCCTCGGCCTGTTCCAGTCGCTGCCCTTCCCCGTCGACGGCCACCCCCTCGCTCACTGGGGCACCGTCGTCGTCGCCCTCGGCCTCGTGTTCTACGCGCGGCTGTCGTGGACGCTCTTCGCGGGCATGGCCGCGGTCTCGGGCGCCGCACTCGCCATCAACGGCGCACTGGTCGCCGCCGGCGTGAACCTGCCGCTGGTGTCGGCCGCCGTGTTCTTCGTCGCGTGGCTGTTCCAGTTCATCGGCCACAAGGTCGAGGGCGCCAAGCCGAGCTTCTTCGAGGACCTGCAGTTCCTGCTCGTCGGTCCCGCGTGGCTGCTGCAGTTCGTGTTCAAGAAGGTCGGCATTCCAGTGAGCCCCGGCGACGGGCGCACCGCACGCGCCTGAGGGGTCGCCGGCGCGCGCCTCGGATAGGGAGGGAGCCGTGAAGCGCTTCCTCCCACTGCTCGCCGGCTTCGCGGCGCTCGGCGCGATCCTGGTGTTCGCCCTGACCCGTCCGCCGGCCCCCGAGCCCGCCCCGCGGCTGTCGCACTTCGCGGAGTTCGACCGACTGGTGCGCGCCGCATGGACCGGCGATCGGCCGCTGGCCGGGCTCGTCGCCACCGACCTCACCGCAGGCCCCGAGGCAGACGCGAACTCGGACGCCGTCGCCACGGTCGGCGGCGCACTCGGGTTCATCGGCTTCGCCGAGGACGCCGAGGAGCTCGCGGATGCCGTGTCCCGCGCCGCGGCGGGCTGTGGCGAGTGCCACACCTCGCTCGGGATCCCCGCACCGCCGCGACCGGCCTGGTCCCACGAGACCTCCGGCGCGTGGCTGGCCCATGGTCTCGTGTGGGGCGAGCCCGCGTCACCTCCCGGCGGGGCCGCGCCCATCGAGGTGACCGCCGGCTGGGACGCCCCGCTCCCGAAAGACAGCGCCGACCTCGACGAGCACGCGCTCAGGGTCGCGCGCGCGTGGACCTCGTGTGTCGCGTGTCATGCACACGAGACCGAGCTTCCAGCGCGTTAGACGCGGGCGATGCTCCCCCTGCTCCCCCTGCTTCTCGGCTGCGCGCCCCGTCACCTGGTGATCCCGGAGCCCGAGTACGTGGTGGCCACACCCCGCGGGGAGGCGGTCGCGGTGAGCTACCCCGTGGACGTGCGGCCCACCGAGGAGCGCCGGGACGGCGGCTGGTACACGACCTCGCTGCCCCTGCCCTTCGCCACCCACGGCGATGCGAACCTCACCCCGACGAGCCTCGGCGCCATCGCGCGGGCCTCGCATGGCGCCCTCGCCGAGCGCGGCATTCCCGAGGATCCGGAGTCGGACACGCGCGTGAGCCTCTACGTGCTGCACCACGCCGGCACGCGCGACGTGAGCGACGCCCAGTGGACGTCGACGCTGACCGGCGGCGTCGCCGGCTACGTCGGCAAGTTCGTCTATCCAGTGTTCTTCGTCGGCTACGGCGCCGTGCGCGTCGAGGTCGAGACCCCCGAGTACCGCGTCGTGCGGGACGTCAGCGCGTACTCGGTCCGCCGCATGTCGGTGGTGAAGAGCTGGGCCTGGCCCCACCTGTTTCGCAAGAGCCCGTCGAAGGAGGCGATGACCGAGGTGCTCGCAGAGGTGCACACGGAGCTCGGCCGTGAGATCGCCGCCGTCGTCGACCAGGCGCGTACCGGCCACGAGATCACCGCAGGCGAGCCGGCCGTCGAACCCTCCGCCCACAGCCTCGGCACCTGGAGCCAGGCCGACAGCTTCCGGCGGCACGATCTGCCGCCCTGGGTGGCCGCGAAGTACCCCTCCGAGCGCTTCTCGCTGATGACGGGCCACGACACCGTGAAGGGCGAGGTCGTCGGACGCATCGCGTTCCCGCTCGACACCGTCGGCTACGACGTGGGCCTCACCGATCGGCTGCAGTGGCAGCTCGACATCACCGTGCTCGGCGTCGTGAACCAGGCGCGCACCGGACTGCGCTACCGGCTGTTCCGCTACGGCGACCTCGCGTTCGCCGCCCAGCTGTCGACCAAGGCCGACGTGACCCTGCTTCCCTCCGAGGGCTACGTCCCGAGCGTGGTCGCGATCTCCGCGCGAGGCAGCGGCATCCTCTCGTGGCGGCCGTCGGAGATCACCTGGTACGCCCGCGGCGGCTGGTCCGCCGTGCACGTGCGCCGCGAGATCGCGGAGCTGCCGGACCTGCGCGCGGGACGGGCCGTCGCGATCAGCGGGGCCTCGGGCTTCGAGCTCCAGCTCTCGGCGACGACCCTGCTCGCGTTCGAGCTGCGCGCATCCTCGACCTATCAGAACGGCAACCCCCTCGCGCTGGGAGACCTGGGCACGTTCCAGGTGGTACCGCTGCTCGCGCTCGGACTGCGATGAGCCGGCAGCCGCGCGAGCGCGATAGGATGCCCGACCGATGACTTCCCGGCTCACCCGCCTGCTGCTCGCGGTCCTCCGCCGCAGCAACCCGGACCTCTCCGAGGCCCAGCTCAGACGCGAGCTGCGGCACCTCAAGGGAACCCTGCGCCTGGTGGGCATCTTCGGGCTGACCGTCGTGCTGCCGGTCCTCGCGCTCGGCTACTTCGCGCTGGCCTCGATCGACACCGAGGAAGAGGTCGTCGAGAACGAGGTGGTCGGCGCCGCAGACGCCATCGTGAGCCAGGTGTACTTCGCGGCCAAGGAGCACTTCGACCGCTTCGAGATCCGCACCGCCGAGCACCTGCGAGCCGGCGAGTCGGTGCTCTCGAACCTCGGCGAGCTCTCCCCCCACCTGCGGGTCGCGCTGCGCCTGTCGCCCGATGGCGAGCTGCTCGCGCCGTTCCGCATGCCGCAGCCGGTCAACGCCACCCCGCCCACGGCGCGCTTCCAGTCGCAGTGGGAGCACGGCCGCGCCCTGCTCGAGGCCGAGCGTCTCGAAGAAGCCGCGCTGGCCTTCCACGAGGCCGCCCGCTCCGGCGGCGACCGCTCGTACGTGGCCGAGGCCCGCCTCGCCGAGGCCGTGGCCCGCGCGCGCTCGGGCGATCCCGACTCGGACGCACTGCTCGCCGACCTGTACGCCGACTACGCGACCGTGCGTGACCGCTACGGCTTCCGCATGGGCGACCTGATCCTGCTCAAGCGGGGCGAGCTCGCCCTCGACCGGGATCCCGACGTCGGCGTCGTCGCCCTGCGCGAGCTCGTCGACGACCTGCTCTCCGGCAAGCCGTGGACCATCGGGTACACGAGCGAGATGAGCGTGGCCGACCGGGCCCTCACGTCCATCGAGTACTCGGCGGACAGCGAGTGGGTCTCACGCGCGCGCAGCCGCCTTGCCGAGCGCTCCCAGCAGCTGTTCTGGGCCGAGGGCATCATCCACGAGATCGAGGAACTGGTCGAGGTCGCACCGGCCGCCCCCGGCAGCTTCGGCTACACCTCGCGCCCAGGCGGACACGCGGTGTGGGCGGTGACGAGCTGGGGCGGCGACATCTACGCCTTCTCCTTCGACCGGGCGGCCCTGCGCGCCGAGCTCGAGACCTCGGTCGCGGCGGCTACCGCACACAGCGAGGACGTCTCGGCGTGGATCTCCCGCAGCGATGCGCCCGCACGCAGCTCGCTCGTCACGCGGCCCCTGCAGCCGTGGATGCCCTACGAGGCCGTGTTCACGGCACCGCAGGACCCGGAGATGATCTACTACCGGACCCGTCGCCGTCGAAACGCGCGCCTCGCGGTCATCGGCATCATCATCATCTCGGTGCTCGTCGGCGTGATGCTCTCCGCGCGGATCATGTCGTCGGAGCTCGAGACGGCGCGCATGAAGACGGACTTCGCGGCCAACGTGTCCCACGAGCTCCGGTCGCCGATCACCAACATCCGCGTCCAGGCCGAGGCCCTGGCCCTCGACCTCGTGTTCGACGACGAGGACCGACAGGCCCACTACGACTCCATCGTCCGCGAGGCCGAGCGCTTGTCCCGCCTGGTGGACAACGTGCTCGATTTCGCCGCGATCGAGCGCGGAGCGAAGAAGTACCACTTCCGCCCGGAGGATCCGACCGACCTCCTCTACCGCGCGCTCGACAGCCTCAAGGGCTCGAAGAACGTGACCATCGAAGCGAACATCCCCGATGCCCTCCCTGTGGTGTGGGCGGATCGCGAGGCGATGTCCCAGGTGCTCACCAACCTCTTGTCGAATGCCGTGAAGTACGGCGGAGACGAGCGCTGGGTGGGCGTTTCCGCGGAGCCGGACAGCGACGAGCTGGTGATTTCCGTGAGTGATCACGGCATCGGCATGAGCCCGGAGGACGCCGCCCAGGTGTTCGAGCACTTCTTCCGCTCCCACGACCCGCTCGTCAGAAAGCAGAAAGGGACGGGGATCGGTCTTGCAATCGTGCGCTACATCGTGGAGGCTCACCGCGGCTCGATCGCTGTCGACAGCGAGAAAGGCCGCGGTACCACTTTCATCGTCCGGCTGCCGCTGACGCCGCCGGAAAGTGCCTGACATCAGGAGTCCCAGTGCCCCGCATCCTTTTCGTGGAAGATGAGGAGCGCGTCCTCGAAACGCTGCAGCGGTTCTTCTCCCGCGAAGGCTACGACGTGTACGGAGCCCGCAGCCTGACCGAGGCCGTACACCAGGCCGATCGGTACCCGCCGGACATCGTTCTGCTGGACGTGATGCTCAACGAGGGCCCCGAGCCCGAGCACGATGGCTTCGCCGTCTGCAACGCGCTTCGCGACGCCTCGTTCGAGGGCCCCGTGATCTTCCTCACCGCGCGGACCTCCGAGGAGGACAAGCTCTCGGGCTTCGACCTCGGTGCCGACGACTACGTCACCAAGCCCTTCTCGCTGCCCGAGCTCGGCGCGCGAATCGGCGCGGTGCTTCGTCGCAGCGGCGGCGCGAAGTCGCTGTACCGCTTCGGGACCGTCGAAGTGGACCTCGACAACTACGTCGTGCGTCACCCGGACGCCGAGGAGCGCCTCTCCAACCGCGAGCAGGAGCTGCTGCGCTACCTCATCGAGCACCGCGGCAAGGTGCTGCCCCGCGAGGAGCTGCTCACCAGCATCTGGAAGTACTCGCCGAACGTGACCACCCGCACCGTCGACACGCACATCCTCAACGTGCGCAAGAAGCTGCGCGACGACGCCGGCAACCCCCGCTTCATCGAGACGATGCACGGCGTGGGCTACCGCTTCGTGGCCGACGAGGGCTGACATCCTTCCCCTCCTGCTGGGCCTTGCGCTCGCCTCGCCGGTCACGGCCTGGCAGGACCTCCACCGGGCACGTCTCGCCGAGGCGGTCGATCACGACGTCGACCGCGCCGAGCGCATCTACCGGCGGCTGATCCAGAACCTCGCGGCGGAAGATCCGATCCGCGAGGAGGCGCTGTACTCGCTCGGCAGCTCGCTGTACGCCTCCGGGCGAAACGACGAGGCCGTGCAGGTGCTGCTCGAGGGCAACCGCGGTGCCCAGCGTCGCGCGCGCTTCCAGGACCTGCTCCAGCTCATCGAGCTCGACCAGACCAGCGTGCGCAAGATCCCGGTCGCATGGGACTTCGGCAGTGACGCCCACGGCATCCTCCATCCGTGGGGCTACCAGATGAAGGGCAGCCTGCGGATTGCGACCCAGCCCGACGGCAACAACGTGCTCGCGTGGTCGACGACGGTGATCGCCGGCGAAGACGACCAGCTGCTCATCGGGCTCGACAACCCCGTACCCACTCCGCAGGGCGTGCGCTTCGACATCGCGGCCACCCGCTTCGACGGCTGGGTCGAGGTCATGCTCTACGACGACCTCGGACGGGCGTGGACCTGGGGAGAGGGCCGACTGCGCGCGCGGACCGGCCTGCTGCTCACCTTCGACCTGCCCTTCTCGGGCTTCGTGGCCGCGGACGAGAGCGGTGAGACCCTCGACCCGACCACCGCGCACCGGCTCATCCTCCGCGACGTGACCGCCTTCCACGGCGACGTTGGCGGCGAGCACGAGCTGTTGTTCGACGACTTCAAGATCTACTAGCAGGCGAGTCATGCGCATCGTCCAGAAGTACGGCGGAAGCTCCGTCGCCGATCTCGAGCGCCTCGGCCAGGTCGCGGAGCGCATCGCCGGCTTTGCACGCGAGGGCCACGAGCTCGCGGTGGTCGTCTCGGCCATGGGCAACACGACCAACGAGCTGCTCGCCCTCGCGCGCGAGACCACGAGCGCCCCCGACCGGCGCGAGCTCGACATGCTGATCAGCGTCGGTGAACGCATCTCGATGGCGCTGCTCGCGATGAAGCTCAAGGAAATGGGCGTCGACGCGCGCTCGCTGACCGGCTCCCAGAGCGGCATCATCACCGACGAGGCCCACGCGGATGCCCGCGTCGTCGAGGTTCGCCCGGCTCGGGTCGATGACCTGCTCTCCCAGGGCAAGGTCGTCATCGTCGCTGGTTTTCAGGGCGTGAGTCGCACCCGCGAGGTGACCACCCTCGGCCGCGGTGGCTCGGACACCACCGCCGTGGTCCTCGCGGCAGCCCTGAAGGCCGACTACTGCGAGATCTGCTCCGACGTCGACGGCGTCTGGTCGGCCGATCCCCGTGTGGTGCCGACCGCCGCACGCATCGACGAGCTGTCGCTCGCCGAGGGCCTCGCCCTCGCTCGGGGCGGCGCCAAGGTGCTGTTCGAGGACGCGTTGCGCTATGCCCGCGATCAGGGCGTGACCCTGCGGGCCACCGCCACCACCGGACCGGGTGCGGGCACGCGACTCGTGGCCGGGAGCCAGGCGCGCAGCGGCGCCGTCGCCGTCACCGCCGACACCCAGCTTCTCGCCATCGACGTCGGAGAAGCCGACGAGCACGCGATGGTCGAGGCTCTCGCCGACTCCGGCGCTCGGCTGCGCCGACGCGTCGGGAGCGTGCTCCACGTGGACCTGCGCAACGCCCACAGCGGCGTCGCGCTCCCGCGCGGTGCCACCGCGCTCGGCCCGATCGGCGTGGTCACCGCGGTGGGCACCGCTCTCGGCGAGTCCCCCACCCTGCAGCTCCAGGCGAGCCAGGCGCTCGGCGACATCGCCCTCCTCGCGCGCGGTGCCTCGGGTGACGCCGCCTGGTGGCAGGTGCCGATCGATCGGATCGACGAGGCGACCTGCGCCATTCACGACGCGATCGTCCCGACGACTGAGTGACCGTAGTGGCGCATTCGCGGGGTTGTTTGCCCGCAGAGCTGCCGCCGTCGCGTCGCCGCGCTAACTTGCCGCGACGATTCTTCCCGGAGTCCGTGTGATCCGTCACTTCCTGAACCCCCCGAACTGGTTCACCTCGGCGAGCATCTTCTGCAGCGTGTACGCGATGACGCTGCTCATGAACTCGCCCGATGCCGAGACCATCCGCCACGCGTGCATTCTCGTGGTGTTCGGCGGCATCTTCGACATGATGGACGGACGCGTCGCCCGGCGCCTGAACCGCTACAGCGAGTTCGGCGTTCAGCTCGACTCGATCGCGGACATCATCAGCTTCGGCGTCGCCCCCGGCCTGCTCGCCTGGGCCTGGCAGCTCAAGGAGCTCGGCGGCATCGGCGCGTTCATCGCGTTCTGGTACGTGCTGTGCGCGGCTTTCCGCCTGGCGCGGTTCAACGTGAACACCCAGCACGACGACTGGGAGCTGCCGGGCCACAGCCAGGGCCTGACCTCGACCATGGCCGGCGGATCCCTCGTGACCTTCGCGTGGCTCGCCAACGGCTACCTCGAGGGCGTGCTCGTCCCCACCGCATGGCAGCTCGGCGCGCTCGTGTTCGCGCTCGGCTTCCTCATGGTGTCGAGCATCCCGTACCGCAACTTCAAGGACTACGGCGTGAACCGCCGCGCGCGACGCTTCTTCGCCCTGGCCATGGCCGCGTGCGTCGGCGGCGCCATCTTCGCCAA
Organism: Deltaproteobacteria bacterium; assembly: GCA_006226595.1. GTDB lineage: Bacteria > Myxococcota_A > UBA796 > UBA796 > M1803. Next base: position 2,257 of record SBGP01000032.1, on the reverse strand, counting down.
GCAGCTCTCCGGACTGTTCGGTGTGGGCGCGTTCCTGTACCTGACCGTCGGCACCGTCGACGGCGTGGTCGTGGCGGTGCTCCGGCGCATGGGCGGGCTTAAGCTGCCCGGCGACGACGAAGAAGCTGCACTCGATCAGCTCGACGCCGCCGAGCTCGCCGAAGACGCCTGAGCCGGACATCGGCGGCGGATCTGGCGGGGCTGTTCCCGACTGTTGGCGCATTCCTGTCAGCTACGCGACAGTGTCTGGCCCAATGATGTGCGACAGAGGCAAGAGGACGTCTTCCTCGTTCACTCATCGCGTCTGCGAAATTCGCAGGGGAAGCGCGGTGGCCGCCCAAGCACCCATGGGCAACAATGGCGCAGCTCCCCCCAGCCATGACACGCACCCTTCTCGCCATGCTGCTCCTCCCAGGTCTCGCCTGGGCGGGCTGCGACGAAACGACCACCGCCGGACAGCTGCGCGATAGCCTGTCGGACGCGGAGCGTGCGTTCGCGGAGCTCGACATCGCCAGCTTCCAGGCGGCGACCGACCGCATGCGCGCCCAGCTCCCCTGTGTTCGCGAGGTGGTGCCGGACGAGGTCATCGCCACGACCCACCGCTTCGAGGGGCTCCGCCGCTTCGCCGACAACGACGCCGAGGGCGCGGCGCTGGCCTTCGCGGCCTCTCGAAGCCTCGACCCCGCCTACGTGCTCCCGGAGGCCCTGGTGCCGCTCGGGAACCCCGTCCGCACGCTGTATGAGGGCATCGACACCACCGAGCCCGCGGTGACCTGGGCCCCTCCGCCACTCGAGGGCCACCTGCGCTTCGACGGCGCCAAGGACGCGCAGCGCCCGGCCGAGTGGCCCACGCTGTTCCAGCGCTTCGACGGCGATGGGGTCAACGTCGACACCGCCTACCTGTGGCCCGAGGACGCGCTGCCGGCCTACGAGGCGCGACTCGTGCTCGCGCCGAAGACTCGTCGCATGCTGCCGTGGGTCGCCGTGGCCAGCGCGGCGACGATCGGCGCGGTGACCACCTACGGCATGGCCTTCTCGAAGCGCGGAACCTTCCTCGATCCCGAGACGCCCGCCACGGAGCTTCCTGGACTGCAGAAGCAGAACCACACCCTCACCCTGGCGAGCGGCGTACTCGGTGGAGTCGCCCTCGGTGCCGGCGCGGGCGCCGTGGTGACGGGGGTCTTTTGATTCTCCAGCCTGGGTCCACCGTCGAGCGCTACGTCGTGCAGAGCTTGCTCGGCCAGGGCGGCATGGCCTCGGTGTACCTGGTGCGTCACTCGAAGCTCGAGACCCTCCACGCGCTCAAGGTGCTGTCCACCGGTTCGCATCACGTACGTGAGCGCCTGCTCGTCGAGGGTCGGGTGCAGGCCCGACTGAAGCATCCCCACGTCGTCGCCGTCACCGATGTCCTCGACGTGGCCGGGCAGCCGAGCCTGCTCATGGACTTCATCGCGGGCCCGGCCCTCGACCGGTGGATGCTCGAGCATCGGCCCAGCCTCGACGAGGCGCTCGCCGTGTTCCGCGGTCTGCTCGCCGGCGTCGGCTACGCACACGACCAGGGTCTCATCCACCGCGACATCAAGCCCGGCAACGTCCTGCTCCACGTGGACGACCACGAGGTGGTGCCGCGGGTGACCGACTTCGGACTGGTCAAGGCCGCCCGCGAGGACGAGCCCGGACTGTCCAACCCGACCCGAACCGGCGCCACCATGGGGACCCCCGCGTACATGGCGCCCGAGCAGATCCGCGACGCCTCCAGCGTCGACCAACGCGCGGACATGTTCAGCCTCGGGTGCATCCTCTTCGAGCTCGTCTGCGACCGGCCCGCGTTCGTCGGCGCCGACATCCTCGAGCTGTTCAACAAGGTCGCTTCCGCCGACTATCCGGCCCCTCGCAGCCTTCGCCCCGACCTTCCGGACGCCGTGGTCGCGACCATCGATGGCCTGCTCACCGTCGATCGGGACGCCCGACTCGCGACCTGCGCCGAGGCGCTGGACGTCCTCGGACCCGGCCCGACGAGCCTGAGCCTCGACGCCCCTGGTGGACAGATCGCCGCCTCGCTCCGCGAGCTCCCGCCGCCCCTGCGCAACGCCGACGAACCCACGTGGAACGGCACGATGGAGGATGCCGCCGCGCCCACCCTCCCCGACCGCGCCGCGACGGACAACCGCGCGATGTACGGCGCGCTGCTGGAAAACGACCTGGTGGACTGCATGATCGCCCTGCCCGGCCAGTTGTTCTACACCACCCAGATTCC
>SBGP01000071.1 GCA_006226595.1 Deltaproteobacteria bacterium | reverse complement strand
AACAGCGCGTCCACCTGGTCCAGCGTCAGGCGGACCCGTGGGATCACCCGCTCGAGCGACGGTCCGTCGACGAACTCCATGAGCAGCGCCGGCAGGCCACCGACCTTGAGCACCTCGACCACGCCGACGATGTTCGGGTGCTGCAGGGTCGCCTGCGCGCGACCCTCGCGGATCAGCCGTCCCTGCTGCGACGGGCTCGGACTGTTGAGCACCTTGAGGGCGAAGCGCGCGCCGTCCTCGGTGCGCACGACCCGGTACACGATGGCCATGCCGCCGGCGCCGAGCAGCTGCTCGACGGTATAGCGGCCAGAAGCCAGGCGCGTACCGGGTTGAAGGTCCATCGCGGCCTATGTTCCCACAGGCGTCTCGCTACGGGGCACTCGCGACGAGCTGGCGCGCGGCGTCGTAGGTGGTGGAGCCCGTCAGCTCGCCAGAGGCGTCGAACTGGTCCTCCCGCACCGCCCACCCGAGCTTGCGATGCACCGCCGGCTCGCCCTTGTCGTCCGTCCACTGGACCTCGGTCACGCGCCCGTTCGCGTCCCAGATCTGGCGGTAGCCCCACACGCCGTGCACGGCGATGGGGTTGCCGTCGGCGCCCAGGAAGCTGGCGCGCGTCACCCGTCGCTGCACATCGAGCTCGAAGCGCAAGCCGGCCATGCCGCGAAGCTCAGAGGCGAAGATGCCGGTCGCCTGGTGTATTGGGGCCACCGCGTTGTCGCTGTCGGGCTCGCTGCCCCACCACACGAAGGCCTCGCCCTCCGAGAGCGCCACCAGCCCGCCTTCGTGGCGGAAGCGCACCGTCAGCTCCCGGTCCCGGTCATCCCACTCCAGCTCGGTCTCGGAGAAGCCCGCCGGACAGGCCTTGGGGCGTTCGTTCGCGCCGATCCAGCTCGCCGAGACCAGCCGTCCGAAGGCGTCGTGCCGCACGTCCCAGCCGGCCATCGCCGGGCCGCTCTCGGTCGTCTCGAACAGCGCGCCGCCCGCGTTGTACGTTCGGGCACCGGTCTGCCGGCCGAAGGCGTCGTAGGTGCGATCGATGCTCGCGGGATGCGAGCTGTCCTCTGAAATCAGGTACACCTCGCGCACCACGTTGCCGGCCAGGTCGTAGAAGTAGCGCTGCCCATAGGTGCCGCCGTCCAGGGCGCGCTCGCCTTCGACATCGAAGTTCTCGCGCGACAGCGGGCGGTCGAGGGTATCGAAGGTCGAGCGCTGCTCGTGGAAGGCCGTGTCCGGCCGGTTCATGGGCTCGCCGTCCGCGTCGAACCACGCCTCGCTCAGGGCGTTGCCACGCTCGTCCACGACGCGTCGCAGCTCGGCCCAGCCCTCGGGTCCCGGCACGACCTGGTCGTCATCGCCGACGTACCAACGCCGCACCTCGTGGGCCCGGTCGTTGTAGTCCAGGCGCACGCGATGAGTCTGGCCCGAACGCGCGTCGTACCGGTCCTTGGCCACCAGCAGGTAGCGGGCGTCGCGCCGCTCGTCGATCTGGACGACGACTTCGCCATCATCGCCACGGTAGACGGTCTGATCCTCGAACCGACCGTGTCGAGCCTCCCAGACTGCGGTCCCCCAGGGCCCCGCCATCGGCTCGCCATCCACTCCGAAGCAGCGCTGCGTGGTGTTCCCCGAGATCGGAGACCCATCCCGCATCATTCGAGCGCATCCTCGATCCCCGACGACGGGCTGGCGGCGACTGTCGAAGTAGGCCCACGAGTCGACCCACCCCTCCTTTCCATAGGTCAAGCGCTCGAGGTGGTAGCCGTCGGGCTCGACGGGCTCGCCCCCGATCCCCCAGAACGACGTGGCGAGTGCCTCGCCCTCGTCGTCGCGCTGCTCGATGGCCTTTCGGTGCCAGCCCTCCACGGCGGTCACGGGCTCGTCCTCGACGCCGAAGTAGCTCCACTCGACGGGCCGGCCGAGGTTGTAGGTGACCCGGCCCAGGTGGTAGCCGTAGACGCCGGTCGTCGGCTCGTCGTAGGCGTCGAACCAGCGCCACTCGGTGACGTTCTGCTCGTCGTCCGTCACGAGGTCGAGGCGACTCACCCCGTCCCGTGAGTCGACGGGCTCATCGTCCGGACCGAACACCTGCCACCGGGTGACCACGCCGCGTTCGTCGCGTTCGACGGCCCATGAGCTGATGCCCAGGGTGATGGCATGAGGCTCGGCATTCTGGAAGAAGGAGAGGCGCGTGACCAGCCCGCGCGCGTCCCGCTCGGCGATCATCTGGCTGCCGATCCACTGGGTATGGGAGTCGAAGTTGGCCTGGTCCCAGAACTGCGCAGGGGTCGGCGCACCGCTCGAGTCCCAGAACCGGACGTCGACGGGCCGCCCGCCACGGTCGAGGCGGAACTCCTGTGTGGTCCAGCCCGCCTGGGACGCGGTGGGCTGGCCGGCCCTGCTCAAGCAGGTCGTGATGACCGAGGCCTCCCCGTAGGCGTAGGTACGCGCGGCGCAGCCACCCGCGTCGATGGTGGGTGAAGCCTCCGCGTCGAAGCAGGACTCGAGGACCACGCGTCCATGCTCGTCCCGCTCGAGGGTGCGCGCGTGGCAGCCCTCGTAGGCCACCGGTTGGTCGCCGTTGAAGCCCTCGATGCGAATCGGTCGTCCGGCCTCGTCGCGGGTGGTTCGGATCGCGTTGGCATCCTGGCCGGCGAGCGGCTCGCCCTGCTCGTCCAGCCGCACGTGCTCGAGCTCGCGCCCCAGCGCGTCCCGCCGGTAGTGAATCGCAAAGCCGCCTTCCCACATGAACGAGGAGGGGCCGCCGTCGGCGCTGAGGCCGATACGCTCCTTCACGTAGCCCTGGTCGTCGAGGCGATGCCGCTCGTAGGCGGGGCGGAACAGGGTCGACCGGGGAAGCCCGGAAGCACTCTGGAAGACAACGTAGAGCCCGTCGTCGTCGTGGGTGATCTGCCGCACCCGGCTGACCGAGCCGCCGGCGTCCAGGTAGGTCACCTTGGTCACCTTTCCGGCGTCGTCGTAGCTGGGCACGAGGGTGGTGGCGGGCAGCCTGGCGGTATCGGGGAACCATCCACCGCAGAAGGCCCGGTACTCGAAGTAGGCGCCGTCCTGGGCGCACGGATGGACCATGTCGAACACCGACACACCCGGGAGCCCGCCGTTCCAGCTCGTGGGCAGCTCGGCTTCGATGAGGCTGAGGGGCTGTCCCTGCGGCGTGACGTGCTCGACCTTCAGCACCCGACCGCCCTGCCGCGTGACCCGGTAGCCGCGAAGCATGGCCTCGTCCCAGTCGCCGACCCCGTCCGGCACGCCGTAGCGCCACACCAGGTCCGGGTGCATGCTCACCTTGATCCGGCCCTGGTCCCAGGTCCACCCACCGACACCGAGCACCGCGAGCAGCGACACCCCCGCCACGCGCTTGAGCCATGGGCTCGGCGGGGGTGCGAGCGAAGCAGCATCCAGCGCGTCGTCCGACAGCGGCTGCATCGACGACCACGTCGGGATCGGGCCGAGCTCCGCCGGGTCGGGCATCATCGCCCGGAGGTTGTCCACCTCCTCGGGCCGCCACACGTCGCCCGGTACCACGGCTGTGCCCGACCAGTGGGCCAGCATGTCACCGGCCGAGGCGAAGCGACCCTCGCGCTCGACCTGCAGCGCGCGTGTGACCGCGGTCCGCATGCGCTCCGGCACTCCCGTGACCCGCTCGTCCAGCGGCAGATAGGTGCCGCGAACGATGGCCTCGTACACGTCGAAGGTGTCTTCGCCCTGAAACGCCCGCTGCTGCGTGAGCAGCTCGTAGGCAATCGCGCCGAGCGCGAACACGTCGGCCCGCGCGTCGACGTCCTTCGCGTCGCGCACCTGCTCTGGCGCCATGTACGCCGGCGTGCCCATCATCGCGCCGGTCCGGGTCGTCGCCACGGTGCCGCTCGCGTCCTCCGCCTTCACGATGCCGAAGTCCGCGACCTTCGCGACCACCGCGTCGTCCGCCAGCGAGACCATCACGTTGCCGGGCTTCAGGTCGCGGTGCACGAAGCCCGCCGC
>SBGP01000079.1 GCA_006226595.1 Deltaproteobacteria bacterium | reverse complement strand
GGCGCCACCTCCGCCGCCGCCGGAGCCGTTCGCCCCGGTCGAGCCCTGAAGACCGGCCTGACCGACCCACAGGCCGTTGGAGACCGCGCCTCCGGACTGGGTGCAGCCGTTGCCGCCGCCGCCGTGGTTGCCCTGGCCACCCGGCTCGCCGAGACCACCGGGGCCGAAGCCCTCCTGGACGGCACAGCTCGAGCAGCTGCTCGCGCCACCGAAAGTGAACTCGCAGTAGCTCCCGGCGCCGCCGCCGGCGCCAGCGGCGGCTCCTCGGCCGTCCGCGCCGTCCCCGGCGAACTCGCCAAGGACGATCGGGCAGAAGGTGTCGCCGCCGTCGCCACCACTGACGTTGCCAGCGACCGACGGCGATGCGCAGGTCCGCACGCCGCCGGCGCCACCCGCGGGGTCGGTGGAGCAGGTGGTGAGCCCGGCATCGAGTCCGTCGTTGCCATCCACACCATCGAGGCCGTTCGCCCCGGACAGGCCGCCAAACCCGGTCGCGCCGTCCCGAGCCTCGACCACGTTGTCCATCAGCGTCAGCCCGCGGTTGCAGTTCGACAGGTAGATGCCGTAGCTCGACTCTCCCGGTTCATCCGCGCGGGAACCGAGGACCGAGAGCCCCTGGATGCGGTGCGTCGAGACCGAAGAGCAGAACACGTTGACGGCGCCCGGCTGACTCGCGGTCGCATCCTGTCCGTCGATGAGCGTCTCGTACAGTCCGGGGTCGAAGTCGTCGAAGAAGAAGGCCCAACCGCCGACCAGGTTGACGCCGGGAGGCACGGTGACCGACTCGAAGTAGCCGCCCTGGGCGACCAGGACGTAGGACAGTCCCTGCGACTGCGCCATGTCCAGTCCCGCCTGAATGTCCCGCACCGGGTCGACGATGCTGCCCGTGCCACTCGGTCTGCCCCAGAGCGCCACGTGGACTGCGTCGTTCGGATCTCCGTCGTCTCCGCTGCAGTCCGCGTCGGTTCCGTCGAAGGGCAGGTCGGAGGCGCTCAAGTACTCGCACTCGCAGCCGTCGTCGGGGTCGCCATTGGCATCGAAGAAGCCCGTGGAGCAGTCCGGCGTGCACTCCGGCGTCGGCAAGGTGGTGTCGCAGATCGGCGACGCGTTTGCGAAGGTGTAGGTCCCGCAGTCATTGCCGCAGAAGCCACAGTCGGTGAACTGCGTGTACTTGCCGCCGACGAGGAAGCCGTCGTCGATGACGCGGTTGCAGTCGTTGTCGGCGTAGTCGCACACCTCGGTGGCACCCGGATTTACCGTCGGGTCACCCTCGTCGCAGTCGCCGGCGCAGGTGTCGTAGCCGTCGCCATCCGGATCGCCGGGGCTCCCGACGATGTCCGGGTCGAGGTCGTCGCAGTCCGCACAGGCGAGCGCACCGTCGCGGTCCGCGTCGACTTCGTCGGCAGGAACGACTCCGTCGCAGTCGTTGTCGAAGCCATCACAGAGCTCGGGGGCACCCGGGTAGATGTCGGCCTGGAGGTCGTTGCAGTCCGCGCAGCCGGCGACGCCGTCGCCGTCGGTGTCGCCGATCTCGCCCGGCGGGATGATGCCGTCACAGTCGTTGTCGACCCCGTCGCAGGCTTCGAAGTTTCCGGGGAAGGCGGTCGGATCGTTGTCATCGCAGTCGAAGCACTCGCACACACCGTCCTGGTCGGCATCGTCGATGTCGACGTCGAGACAGTCGCTGAAGCCGTCGCAGTCGTTGTCCTGCCCGTCGCAGATCTCGGTGTTTCCCGGGAAGTTGTTCGGATCGTTGTCGTCGCAGTCATCGCAAACGCAGACGCCATCGCCATCTGCATCCACCGCGTTCGGGTCTTCGCAGTCGATGAGCCCGTCGCAGTTGTTGTCCTGACCGTCGCAGATCTCGACCGCGTCCGGGTTGATCTCGGGATTGCTGTCGTTGCAGTCTTCGCCGCCCTCGACCGCGTTGTCGTAGCCGTCCTGGTCGCGGTCCCGCTCGACGTCGGTGACGCTGATGTCCGGGGCGCAGCCGCCGAGTGCAGCGAGGAAGAGCAGGTGCAGGCTGGACCGAGACATGAGAACTCCGGGGGGACCCCGACGATACCGCGTGGAAAACGCCATGTCTCGCCCGCTATTCGACCCCGAACAGACCTTCCGCAGCTGGGGCATGGCATGCGTCGCGAACTCGCTCGGCGAGCGCCGTAAACCGCCGCTCCGTGCGCGCCTCGGACACGGCGCGTTGCCACGCGGCATGGTCGCCGAGCACGCATAGAAAGCGCCTCGCGCGGGTCACCGCCGTGTAGAACAGGTTCCGCCGAAGCATGACGTGATGCCCGCGGGCCAGCACGACGATGACCGCGGGGTACTCGCTGCCCTGGGACTTGTGGATGGTCACCGCGTACGCCAGCTCGAGCATGCGCATGTCCTCCCAGCCCCAGCCCACCCGGCGCCCCCCGAAGTCGATGATGACGCCGGTGCGCTCCTTGCCGACGATCCGTCCGACATCGCCGTTGAACACCTCGACGTCGTAGCGGTTCTTCACGCAGATCACGCGGTCGCCGACGCGCATACCCTCTCCGCGCCCACCGATGGCTTCGCCATCCGGGTTGAGCCGCTGCTGCATCAGCTCGTTGAGGGCTTGGGTGCCGAGAGGTCCGCGACGCATCGGCGCGAGGATCTGCATGTCCTCCATCAGGTCGAAACCCTTGGCCTCGAGCCGATCCGCGATCGGCCCGGTCAGCGTCTGCTGGGCTGCCGAGGCCGAGTCGCGCGGCACGAGGAAGAAGTCGTCCCAACCCGCCTTCTCGCCCGAGGGTGGGACCTCCCCCGCGAGGATCTGGCTCGCGGCGACGACAATGCCGCTGCGTGCGTCCTGGCGGTAGATGCGCTCGAGCCGGATCACGTCGACCTCGCCGGAGGCGATGAGATCGCCGAGAACGGCGCCAGGGCCCACGCTCGGAAGCTGGTCGGCATCCCCGACGAGGACCACCGGAAACGGCGGCGCAGGGAGCGCGTCGAGCAGCGCCGCCATGAGCGGCAGGTCGACCATCGAGACCTCGTCGACCACCAGACCATCGCCTTCCAGGGGATTGCCAGCGTGGCGTTGGAAGCCGCCCTCTCCCGGGTTGAACTCGAGCAGGCGGTGCAAGGTCGAGGCCGGGGTTCCCGTCGCTTCTTCCAGGCGCCGGGCGGCGCGCCCCGTCGGAGACGCGAGCAGCCAGCTCTCGTCGCGGATGCGCGCGGCGCGGACGAGCACGCGCACCAGGGTGGTCTTGCCCGTGCCTGGGCCACCGGTGACGACCACCATGCCGCCGCCCAGGGCTCTGGCGACGGCCTGTGCCTGCAGCGGATCGAGCTCGACGCCCTCGAGCGTCGCCGCCTGCTGCACGAGGGCGTCGGTCGCCGGCTCCCCTTCCCCGACCCGCGCCGCGACCTGCGCTGCGCACAAGCGTTCCTCGTCGAAGCGGCGTGGCTCGTAGAACCGGTCGCCCTCGGGAATCACGCGGCGATCGAGCACGAGCTCGTGCAGGGCCATGGGGAGGCCATCGACGGGCACGTCGAGCGCGCGGACCCCCGCTGCGATCTCGGCCTCGGGCAGGTAGCAGTGGCCGTCCTGCTCGGCCTGACGCAGCACGTGCACGGCGGCGGCACGGACCCGCGCGGGGTCGTCCGGCGACATGCCGAGCTCGGAGGCCAGCTGATCGGCCGTGCGGAAGCCCACGCCGCGGATCTCCTCGGAGAGGCGGTAGGGCTCGCGGTGGACGACGTGCGATGCCTGATCGCCGTAGCGCTTGCGGATGCGCTCGACGAGTCGTGCGGACATGCCCAGCCCGCGCAGGGTCACGGCCAGCGCGCGGCCGCTCTCGTCCTCGGCCCAGCGAGCGGCAATCGACCGGGCACGCTTGGCCCCGATGCCAGGGATCTCCGTCAGCCGCTCCGGCTCTTCCTCGAGCACGGCCAGCGCGCGCACACCGAAGGCCTCGACGATGCGACGGGCGAGCTCTTTGCCGATTCCCTTCACCCCGGAGCTCGCGAGGTACAGCTCGAGGCCGGTCAGCGTGCGCGGCAGTCCCTGGAGAAAGCCACTCGCCCGGAACTGGCGGCCATGGACGGCATGCGCCTCCCACTTGCCCTCGAGGGCCACGAAGGAATCGACCAGCCCGTCCGGGTCATCGGCGAGCGGCCCGAGCGTGCCGACGGCCGTGACCTCGTGCTCGCCGTCGAAGATGCGAACCACCGCGTAGCCCGACTCGGGCGAGGCCCACACGACGCGCGCGACGCGTCCCTCGAGCCAGCGACCGTCGCTCACTTGTCGTGCAGATCGTCGAGGGGGACCATGCCGTCGTCGCGATGCGTGAGCTTCTGGACCTCCTGGGTCTCGATCACGCGTCGACCTGGCGCGACGATGCCGGCGGACATGATGAGCTTGAACGCCTCCTCGACGGTGAGGTCCAGGGGCCGGATCTCGGAGCGCGGCAGCATCAGGTAGAAGCCGCTGGTCGGGTTCGGCGTGGTCGGAAGGAACACGTTCACCAGCTCTTCGTCCGGGTCATCCGCGGAGAGGAACGCCTCGCCTGTGTGAAACGCGATGGCATACACGCCTCGGCGCGGCCACTCGACGAGCACGACCTGCCGAAACTGCCCCTCGCTTCCCGAGAACAGCGCCTCGGTGAGCTGTTTCACGCCCTGGTACACGCTGCTCACGATGGGCACGCGCCCGAGCATCGCCTCGTAGAACTCGATCACCCGACGCCCGAAGAAGCTGCGGGTCAGCGTGCCGGCGAGCATCACGGTGGTGAGCGTGAGCAGGATGCCCAGTCCGGGGATCGGACGGCCGATCAGCACCTCGGGCTGAATCCCGTCCGGGAGCAGGCGCACGGTGCTCTCGAGGATGCCCATCACGAAGGTGAGCACCCAGATGGTCGCACCGAGCGGCACCACCACGAGGATGCCGGCGAGGAACGCGACGCGGATTCCCTGGAACACGCGGCTGATCATGGCCTCTGCCTAAGCCGAGCCCACGTGAGGCGCTACCTCGCGTAGACCTCGTACTGCTCCGGGTGGTAGTGCCCGAGCGCGCGCACGATGATGCGTCGACCGAGGGTCTCCTCGGTGGCCTCGAGGTCCGCGAAGCGGGGCCCGTAGAACATGTCGGCGATCTCGGGCGTCGTGTTCACGTAGATCGCCGGCGCTTCCTTCTTGCGGTTCGCCTCGCGCTGGACCTCACGGAGGATGTCGAAGCACAGGGTCGCGCGGGAGCGGAGCACACCGGTGCCCTCACAGGTCGGGCAGGACTCGGTGAGGTAGCGGTCGAGGCCCTCCTGGACGCGCTTGCGGGTCATCTCGACGAGGCCGAGATCACTGATGCGCAGCACGTTCGTGCGGGCGCGGTCGGCCTGCAGCGCCTCTTCGAGGGCCGCCGTGACCTTCGCGCGGCTTGCCTCCTTCTCCATGTCGATGAAGTCGATGATGATGATGCCGCCCATGTTCCGCAGGCGGAGCTGGTGGACCACCTCCTGTGCGGCCTCGAGGTTGGTCATCAGCGTGGTCTCCTCGAGCGAGGAGGTGCCGACGAACTTGCCCGAGTTCACGTCGATCGCCATCAGGGCTTCGGTCTGGTCGATGACCAGGTAGCCGCCAGACTTCAGCCATACCTTGCGGCCCAGGCTGCGCTTGATCTGGACCTCGACGTTGTAGTTGTCGAAGGTCGGCTCCTTGCCGCGGTACAGGTGCACCTTGTCCTTGAGCTGCGGCATGAAGTCGCTCATGAACGACTTCACCTCGTCGAACAGCTCCTTGTCGTCGACCACCATGCGGTCGAGCTCGCCGTCGACCATGTCGCGGACGGCGCGGAGCACGAGACCGTAGTCCTCGTGGAGCAGCGCGGGGGCCTTCTTCTCGCGGGCCGCGCCCTGGATGCGCTCCCAGGTCTTGAGGAGGAAGGTCATGTCCGCGGAGAGCACGTCCTCGGGCTGCCCTTCGCACACCGTGCGCACGATGAAGCCCGCGCCCTTGGGCCGCGTGCGCTCGACGAGGTCACGCAGGCGGCGACGCTCGCGGTCGCGCTCGATCCGGCGAGAGATGCCGACGTGCTCTACGGTCGGCATGAACACGACGTAGCGACCCGGCATCGCGATGTGGGTGGTGAGCCGGGCGCCCTTGGTACCGATCGGATCCTTGGCGACCTGCACCACGATGTTCTGGCCCTCGGAGAGGAGGTCCTGAATCGGCGGCTGGTTGCTGCGCGACGACCCCCGCGAGCGGGGAACCTCGGCGGTGTCCGACTCGGCGGTGGCCGGGTCCTCGTGCATGTGCAGGAAGTCCGTGTAGATGTCGCCGACGTACAGGAACGCGGCGCGCTCGAGTCCGATGTCGACGAAGGCGGCCTGCATGCCGGGCAGGACCCGCACCACGCGACCCAGATACACGTTTCCGACGAAGCCGCGGTTGTCGCCGCGGTCGATGAGCAGCTCAGCGAGGCGGCCGGCCTCGAGGATGGCAAGACGGCTCTCGCGACCCGTCTTGTTGACGATGATCTCGGTGCCCACGGGGAACCTCTCGACCCTCCACGCGCATGGCGAGGGATCGCTCGGGGAGATCCGGAGCGTTCGACCGTCGCGGTGCGTGCTGGAGGCGTGTCATGGGGGAAAGCGGGGGTGCGAACCCGATTGAACGGAAGTTCGCGGGAGCGCGGCATGGCCGCGTGGACCGGGCGTGCCTGCCCGATCGACTGCCTTCTTCACACGTCTGGCACCCCTTCGTCAACCTGCAGGCGCGGGCGCGTCCCTACAGACGGCGTAGCAGCGCGAACTTGAGGTAGCGGCCCTCGCGATGTGCCAGTGCGACCGGATGATCGACAGGCTCGGTGCTCACGTGGTGCCAGGCCCAGTCGCCGCAGTCAGCCAGGCCCTCGGCGACCGCGGCACGCCAGTCGTCGAGCGAGAGACGAGCCGTGCACGAGGCGGTGGCGAGCAGGCCGTCCCGATGCACGAAGGGGCCGAGTCGTTCGTGCAGTCCCTTGTAGGCGCGTGCGGCGGCGGCGTCGGAGCGCTGACCGCGGGTCAGGCTCGGCGGATCCACGATCAGCAGGTCGAGTGGCGCGCTGGGCTTCCACTTGAACACGTCGGCGACCTCGAACGCGTGCTGGTCGGGATCCAGTCCGTTGAGTCGGAAGTTCTCGCGGGCGTCCTCGACCGCTTCGGGAGCAAGGTCCACGGTGGTGACGTGTGCGGCGCCCCCCAGGGCCGCCGAGACCGAGAAGCCGCCGTTGTACGCGAACAGGTTGGCGACGACACGGCCTGCTGACCACTCGCGGATCTGGGCCCGGTGCGTGCGCTGATCGAGGAACAGGCCGGTCTTCTGGCCCACACGTGGGCGCACGAGCATCTTCATGCCGCCCTCTTCGACGACCAGGGCCTCGGGAAAGTCGGCGCCCGAGAGCAGCTCACCGCCGTCGCGCCCGTCCACGCGGCTCACGCCGAAGCGTCGAAACACGCTGGTGGCCCAGCCAAGGCTCTCGACGGCCTCCACGATCGTGTCGAGCCAGGACTCCCAGCCCTTGGCGTAGAGGCGGATGACGGCGAGCTCGCCGTAGCGATCGACCACCAGGCCGGGCAGGCCGTCGCCGGCGCCGTGCACGACGCGGTAGGCATCGGTCTGGGGCGGGAGCAGCCGCAGACGCGCCGCATCGGCGCGCTTCACGCGATCGAGCACGGTAGCCCGCAGGTCCTTGGCCGGTCCGCGCCCGAGCATGCGCACCGCGATCGGTCCGTCATCGGCGAGGCCCCAACCAATCACCTTTCCGTCCGCGAGGATCTCGACGATCTCGCCAGTCGGCGTGCGCGAGCCTTCGCGGAACAGCCAGGGATGCCCACGTCGAAGGGCCGCGGCAGCCTTGCGGCTGACAGGGATACGCGGGTGCCCAGCCTGCTGCTGGCCCCGCCTGCGGGAGTGGGACACGCTGTCCTCGCGTTCAGATGGAGAGGCTCATCGTCGTCTCGATGCGCGGCCTTGGCGCCGAGGCCAGAAGCTTGTCGAGCTCTCCGGTCACATCCAGACGACGAAGATCCTCATAGCCGCCCACATGCACGTCCGAGATGAAGATCTGCGGAACCATGGCGGAGCCCGTCATGCGCCGAACGACCTCGCGGGCCTCCGGGTTGCCGGACACGTCGATTTCGTTCACCGCCACGCCCTTCGCGCGGAAATACCGGCGAGTAGCAGCACAGAAGGTGCATCCGTCTTCGACGAACAGAACGACATCGGCCATCGGGGGAGTCTCCACGCCTATTGTGCCAGATCTGACGCCGTTCGGAAGTCCGGGTTCCTCCTCATAGAAGGAGCGCGCGCCCAGCGCCCCGCACGGCGGGTGTTTCGAGTGAGGCTCCGCGGACGCGCCCCGTGGTGCGCATGTCGAGGATCGCGCTGAAACCCGCCGATTCCGGGAGGTTGTTTGCACCCCCCACGTCAGGTGTGGTACCTCTGGCTCGGGAGTCGAACTCCCACCCTCCCTCCGCGGCCCCCTGCCGCACCTCGCCACCCCCGGCGACCCTTCCCCTTCCCGACCGCTCCCCTCCCTCCCCACCACCCGCCCGGGTCCCGCCATGTCCATGTCGCTGTCGGCGCCAGACGCGCCGCCGCAGATCGTCCGTCTCGACGGGTCCGTGCCTGTCGTGCGCATCCCGCCGCATCTTCAGTTCGAGGAAGTCCGCGAGTGGCTCCGTGTTCGCCTGCCCGAGCACCTCGACGTGATCGGTGGCCGTGCGAGCCGGCTGGAGCTCGGTGCCCGCGAGATCCGCCTCTTCGACCTGCGCCGGATCCTCACGTTCCTGCGCGACCAGTTCCAGGTCGAGGTCACCGGCATCTACGTCGACGAAGCGCACATCTTCCGGTACGCGGAACGCGAGCTGAAGCTCAAGCTGTTCCCGATTCGCCCCGAGCCCGAAGTGTTGCCCTCGCCCGCCGAGGTCGCCGCCGAGCTCGCCGGTGACGTGCTCCTCACCGAGGACGTGAACGAGGCGATGCCGCAGCTCGAGCCCCAGGCCCCCGATACGGCCGAGGAAGAGCTGCAGTCCGCGGACGAGGACGAGGTCGAGGTCGCGGAGCCCGAGGTGGCCGAGGAGCCCGAACCCGAGCCCGAGCCCTTCGAGCAGCCCGTCTCGGCGCTTCTCGACGGTGGCGGCGCTCCCCAGGGAGAGCGCACGCTCACCCTGCACCGCACGCTGCGCTCCGGTGCGGCGATTCGCTACGACGGAGACGTCGTCATCTTCGGAGACGTCAACCCCGGAGCCCAGGTGTTCGCCGCCGGCAACATCGTGGTCCTCGGCGCCATCAAGGGCATGGCCCACGCTGGCGCGACCGGGGCGGAAGACGCCTTCATCTTCGCTTTCGATCTCAAGCCGACGCAGCTTCGCATCGGCCGGAAGATCGCCATTGTTCCGGGCAAGAAGCCCGGTCAGCCGGGCATCCTGCCCGACATTGCCCGCGTCGAAGACGGAAAGATCGTCATCGAGCCGTACAAGAGCGGGTCTTCTCGCTAACCCAGAGGTGTGGCATGGCAGAGTGCATCGTCGTCACGTCGGGTAAGGGTGGAGTCGGAAAGACCACGACTTCGGCCAACCTCGGCGCGGCCCTGGCGCTATCCGGAAAGAAGGTCGCGGTGGTGGATGCCGACATCGGCCTTCGCAACCTTGACGTGATCCTCGGTCTCGAGAACCGGATCGTCTATGATCTGGTCCACGTGATCGAGGGCGAGTGCAAGCTCAAGCAGGCACTGGTTCGCGACAAGCGCGTCGAGGGGCTGTACCTGCTCCCCGCCGCCCAGACCCGCGACAAGAACGCCGTCGGTCCCGAGGACATGAAGAAGCTGGTTCAGACCCTCAAGGACGAGGGCATGGACTACGTGATCATCGATTGTCCCGCCGGCATCGAGCAGGGCTTCAAGAACTCCGTCGCTGGCGCCGACCGCGCGGTGATCGTCACCACCCCCGAGGTGAGCGCGATCCGCGATGCCGACCGCATCATCGGTCTGGTCGAGGCGAACGAGCTTCCCGAGCCCCGGCTGATCGTGAACCGCTACCGCTCGAACATGGTCGAGCGCGGCGACATGGTCAACGTGGACGACATCCTCGAGATCCTCGCTGTGCCGCTCATCGGCCTGGTGCCGGACCACGAGGACGTGATCATCTCCGCGAACCGCGGCACGCCCGCTGTGTTCGACGAGAAGTCCGTCGTCGGAGCCGCCTACCTCCGCATCGCCGACCGGATCATGGGCCACGACGTCCCGATCCCGAGCTTCGCCGAGGACACCGGCTTCTGGTCGACCTTCAAGCGCTGGATGGGCATGGCGCCCGTGCGGGAGGTGGTCTGATGCGTGACATCTTCTCCCGCCTCGGCCCGACCGTCGAGCGTATCTTCGGCAAGGCTGCCGGCTCCAAGGACGATGCCAAGCAGCGCCTCAAGTTCCTTCTCATCCATGACCAGGTGGACCTGACCCCGGCCCAGCTGGACACGATGAAGACCGAGATCATGGACGTCATCTCCAAGTACGTGGAGATCGACCAGGACGCGATGGAGTTCTCCCTGAACAAGGAAGACGGACACATCGCACTCGTGAGCTCGATTCCGGTCCGCCGTGTGACGGCTCGCTAGTCACTCCGCCGATCGGATTCCGAGGGCAGTCGGTTCGCCGGCTGCCCTTCGTGTTTGTGGATCACGGGCTCTCGAGCAGGTCGACGAGGTCCGCGAGCGTCCGCCTGAGGAGCTCGACGCGCTCGGGCCCGAGCTTCTGCGCGGTCCGCGCCTCGACGAGTCCCAGCACCCGGAGACCACCGAGCAGTTGCTCGCGCCCGGAGTCGGTGAAGCGCACGAGGCTTGCCCGGCGGTCGTCGGGATCGGGGATGCGCTCGACCAGCGCGTGTGCTTCGAGGTCCGCGACGTAACGAGCCACTGCCTGCCGCGTGATCCCCATGCGCTCGGCGAGGTCGGTGAGCCGCGTGCCCTCGAGGTCGATGTGCGGAAACATCGCCGTGTGGACGGGGCGCACGTCGAGCCCTGTCTCTTCCCGAACCTGCGCCAGCGCGTGCTCGTTGAACAGGCGCGCCGACTTGAGCAGGAGGTGGCCGAGCGACTGTGACTTGGCCTGGTCGAGCCGGTCACGGAAGGGACGGGCCATGAGAGACTCCTTTGCGCAATGCTATTGCGCTTTTAGGCAACCCTATTACGTATCGGTCCGGAGGTCATCATGGCATTCGCAGATCACGTCCTTCCCCACGGGCCGATCACTCCCTGGTTCGACAACCTGTGGACGGTCACGGGCGCACTGCCGAACATGGCGCTGCCGCGCACCATGTGCATCTGGCGCGGCGAAGACGGACTCGTGCTCCACTCTCCGGTGGCGGTCGACGAGCCGACCCTCGACGCAATCCTCGAGCTCGGTCCGGTGAAGTACGTGGTGGTGCCGAACGGCTTTCACCGACTCGATGGCGGCGTGTACAAGGAGCGCTTTCCGGAGGCGCGCCTGCTCGCGCCTGCGTTTGCGCGCGGGAAGGTCGAGCAGATGTACCCGGTGGACGCGGACGTAGAGCACGTGCTGCCGCCCCTCGGCGTGGCGTGTGTGCATCCTGCGGGTACGAAGCCGATCGAGCTCGTGTACCGGATGCCCGTCGACGGCGGGCACGCCCTGGTGTGCGCGGACCTGCTGTTCAACGTCGAAGAGCACCTGCCGGGGATCGGGGGGTGGTTTCTGCGCCTGGTCGGCTCGACGGGCGACTTCGGGATGACGCGCATTGGACGGATGATGATCCTCGCCCAGGGCAAGCAACTCGCCGCGTGGCTACGCGAGGAGGCCGATCGGGACGGGCTTCGCGCCTTCGTGCCGTGTCATGGCACGCCGATTGTCGACGACTGCGCCGAGCGCCTTCGCTACGCCGCCTCCCGTCTCGATCCGTAAGCGAGTCCCCTCCCCTGGCCTCGGCTGGATATGCGGCAACGGTGAGCGATCGTCCCCACCACACTGCACGACTGGCCGCGGGCCTGCCCATGGCGGCGGGGCTCCTGTGGGGGGTGGATGGTCTCGCTGCTGGCGGGCTCGCCCCGTTGCTCGTGGCCGTGGTGGTCGGTGCGCTGCTCGGCGCGCCACTCGCCGCGCGGCTGTGGGAGCTCGCCGACCGCGAGGACGAGCGCGTGGAGGCCCTTCGGGTCTCGGCCAACGTGTGCGCCACCCTCGTCGCCGCCGGGGTCATGGCGCGGGTCGTCGAAGACACCGCGGCCGGCACGGCACTGGGGCTCGGTCTGCTCGTCCTGGCGGGACTCGCCCCGCGACTGCGACGCGGCATGGCCGTGATCCTGGTGCTGACTGGCGTGATCGCCGCGCTGGCTCAAGCCCCTGCGGTCCCGTGGACGCTGCTTCGGCCGGGATGGGGTGCGTGGCAGCGCTGGCTCCCGATGGCCTTTGGCACCGGGCTGCTGCTGAGCGGCGCTGGCTTCGGCGCGTGGAGCGCCGGAAGTGCTGCGGTCCCCGGCTATCGGCGCGGGCCGTGGCTCACGGTCGGGCTCGGCGGGCTCGTGCTCACCGGCACGGCCGTGGTCTGGGCCCAGGCCTTCGAGGCGAGTGACGGTGTCATGGGCCAGGTCAGCGGACCGCTACCGTGGCTCATGGCGCTCGCGGCCGCATCCGGCTGGGGTGATCGCGAGGAGTGGCCAGACTCGGGGCACTTCCTCGGGCTCGGCCTGGCCTTCGTGTGGCTCAACAGTGCGCTCGCGCCCGAGGCGGCGATCTTCTGGCCCCTGCTCCTGTGGCTGCCCTCGGCGCTGGGCGGGGTCCTGCTCGCATACGAGACCCGAGGCGCGGAGCGGCTCACCGCGCTGCTGCCGGGCGGTTTGGGCCTCGCGGTCCTCGTGTGGGCGTGGCCCGGCTTTGGTCCAGATGCGCTCGCTGCCGTCGCGGCGGTGGTGCCCGTGCTGGCGGTGCTGTGGACGGGCGGCACGCGCCTCGCTGTGGGGAGGGGCTGATGTGGTGGCTCGGCACGGCATGGGCCGGCATCGCCCTCTCCGAGGACGCGGTGCCTGGCGACGAGGTCACGGTCACCCTCACCGATGACTTCGAGCAGCCCGTGCAGGGTGCGACCGTCCGGGTGATCTATCGGCCCGGTCTCACCGACAGCAGCGAAGTGGCGGTAGGGATCACCGATGCGCGTGGCCAGGTCTCGTGGACGCCGGATCAGGCGGGAACCGCGACCCTGATTGCCGGCGACCAGGAGCTTCCGCTGGCGCTGCCGTGGGCCGACGCACCGGCCGGATCCGCCACCGTACTCGTCCTGCTCGTCGCGGCATGCCTCGCGAGCGCGGGATACGCCCTGTGGTCACCCGCTCGCTGAGGCTCTCGTGCGCATCGCCCACATGACCGACATCCACTGGCAGGTCCGCCCCTCCTTCGGCGATCTGTCCCCCAAGCGGGTGCTCGGGTCGCTCAACCTGTACGTGCGTGGGCGCCACAGCCACTTCACGGAGGCCGTCCAGGGAAGCCTGGTGCAGCACGTGCTCGAGCTCGCCCCGGACGCCGTGTTCATCACCGGCGACCTCACCGCACAGGCGCTCGACACCGAGTTCGCCAAGGCGAAGCTCGCCCTGCAGCCGCTGCTCGAGCGCATCCCCACCCTGATCATCCCCGGCAACCACGACGTGTACACCTTCGGGTCACAGCGCTCGCGGCGTATGGAGGCGCACTTTGGCGAGTGGATGGGACTGGATGCCCACCGGCCGGTCGCGCGCCTGGACGTCGGTGACGTGACCCTGCTCGGCCTCGACCCGAACCGTCCCCACCCCGTGTTTGCGTCGGGCATCGTGCCGCGTGACCAGCTCGACGGGCTCGCCGCGATCCTCGCCGATCCGGAGATGGCGGAGCGGCGGATCATTCTCGGCATGCACCATCCGCCGGTGGATCGGCGCGGTGACCTCTATGACGGGCTCAACCACGGGCTGGTCAACGCCCGCGAGTTCGTCGCCGTGCTCGAGCAGGCCCCGGTGCTGCCGATGGCGATCCTCTGCGGACACGTGCACCACGGCTTCCACAGCCAGCTCTCCGTCGGCGATCGTCGGGTCGACGTGTTCGACGCGGGAAGCAGTGGCTACGCGTTCATGCCGGACTCGCACCGGGCCGCGTGCATGAACCTGTACGACGTCGACGACGCGCTCGCCGTGGAGCGCTTTCAGTTCGACGGCACGGGCTTCTCACCCGAGCCGGGCGGCGCGTACGCGACCGGGCGCTAGCGCGAGCGGCGGTTCGGGTTCTGCCAGAAGCTCTCGGCGTGGCCCGAGCGCATCGCGGCGTAGCGCGCGACGACGAAGAGCAGGTCGGACAGTCGGTTGAGGTAGCGCATGGACGCCTCGCCGACCGTGTCGTCGTCCTGCATCAGATCGAGCACCCGCCGCTCGGCACGACGGCACACCGTGCGGCCCTGATGAAGGGTCGCGCTGACCACGCCGCCTCCGGGGAGGATGAACTCCTTGAGTGGCGGCAGGCTCTCGTTGAGGCGATCGCACTCCGCCTCGAGCCGGCCCACGTAGGTGTCGTCCGGCCGCACCATGCCTTCCCACCGCGACTCTGCGGGGGTGGCGAGGTCCGTACCCACGTCGAACAACTCACTCTGGATCCGCTCGAGGATTTGATCCACTTCGAGAAGTGCCTCAATTCCCGCGAGGTGCGCACGGGCGAGTCCGAGCACGCTGTTGAGCTCGTCCACCGTGCCGTAAGCCTCGATACGCGGGTGGTTCTTGCCCACCTCGGCATTGCCGACGAGGCGGGTAGTGCCCTTGTCCCCGGTACGGGTGTAGACCCGGCTGATGCGCATCGCTGCTCCTCTCCTCGTGTCGCTCCGGCCTCGGTTGGTTACCTGCCGTGCCGGAGGCATCGTTGTCATACAGGCTTAACCTCGGCTCCCTGCGCGGCATGGACGCCCTGACGATCGAGATCACCGTGGCGGACGCGCTTCGCCGTCCCCTCGGCGGATTGACCGCTTCGACCCTGGCGGATCTCATGGCGCTCACCGAGGTCGACGAGGGTCTCGACGGTGCACTGAAGCGTTCCCTGGCGGGCTTTGCCACCCGCATCGGCAACGAGATCCGCGATCTGCCGCCGGCGGCCCTGAAGACGCTGGTCGACGAGCTCGATGGCGTCGAGGACGATCAGGTGCCGGAGACCCTGCGCATGCAGCTGCTCGACGCGGTGGCCGCGAACCCCGGTGCCCCGCACATCGAGCGCGTGAGCCAGAAGATCGAGGGCTGGGACGAGGCGTCCGTGTTCAGCGTGGGCAGCCAGGCTCGCAAGGTCATGCGCGCGCCCGAGGCCCGCCGCGACGACTCCCGCTTCAAGGACCGTCGCGTCGGCGGTCGAGGCGAGCCCGCGACCCGTCGGACCCGGACCGCGGCGCCGAAGGCCGAGACGCGCACGCTGGATCTCGCCGGCACCACCGACCCCGATCGCGACAAGTGGATCGAGCAGTCCTGCCTGGAGCGCCTCGCGGGCGCCGGTAGCGCTGGCCTTCTCGAAGCCGTGCTCCTCGCCGGTGTGCGCCACGGCGCCCGCACCCGCTACCCGGACCTGGGAGCGCACGAGGTGAAGAGCGGCCTCAACCGCCTCAAGGACAAGAACAAGGTCCGCTTCTCTGCTGGACGCTGGTCCCAGGTCGGTGCCCGCCGCTGGTAGTGGACGTCGCGCGACCTCGGCAATAAGCCGAGGCAACAGGGGGGCGTGGCGGAATTGGTAGACGCGCTCGACTCAAAATCGAGTGGCCTAGGTCATGAGGGTTCGAGTCCCTCCGCCCCTACCAAAAACCCGCCTCTGGCGGGTTTTCTGGTTCCAGGCGGAGGGATCGGCGATGGCCCGAGCGTAGGGTCCCTCCGCCTCTACCAAAAGCCCGCCTCTGGCGGGCTTTCTGGTTCCATGCGGAGGGATCGGCGAAAGCGGCCCATCGGCGATGGGCCGACCGCGGGTTTCCTGCCCCCGTCGCTACTGTTGCGAGGCGAAGAAGAACACCGCGCCCGCGGTGCCCACGCCCAGCAGGAGCAGGTTGACGAGCAGCACGCTCACGACCGCCGCCTGAAGCAAGCGGTTGAACGTCGATGGGGGTGGCGGAGGGGGCGGCGCTGCAGGTGTCGCGATCGCCGCGCGGAGCGCCTGGAGCTCGGCCCGGGTGTCGGCGAGCTCGCGCTCGAGGGACTCGGACTTCGCGGTGGCAGAGGCCGCCAGCCGCTGGAGTCGCTGGATCTCGTGCACCTCGGGCCCCGGTTGCTTTGGAGCCGCGGGGCGCTTGTGGTCCTGCAGCGTCGTCAGCTCAAGGTACCGGCGTGTCAGCCCCTCGAAGGCAGCGGCGAGGTCGCGCGCGCTGGTGAACCGGTGCGCCGGGTCGATGCTCATGCCGTGATCGAACAGCTGCAGGAGCTGCTCGTAGATCGCCTCCTCCGACTTCTCCTGGCCGGTCGGGAAGATGCCGCGCACGGCGTCGCGGATCGCTTTCCGGTCCTGTTCCGGCAGCTCGAGGGGGTCCGGGAAGGCCTCGAGATCCAGCGGCTGCCCCCGAAAGCGCGTCGGATCGGCGCTGTACACCTCGACCACCTGGTGGATCCGGTGCATGCGGAAGCGCGGCGAGCGGGTGCCGTTTCGCGGCACGACGCCGTCATCGAGGATGAGCCGACGTAGCTGGAGCAGCGCGAAGCAGCTCGCGACCAGCGACCAGGTGTCGAGCGCCGCCGGATACGGCTGATCCGCGTGGAACAGCAGCTCGGGAGCCACGAAGTTCTCGGAGCCGACGATGATGCGCGAGCTTGCCCACGGGCTGTCGTCCGGTGCCGCGACCTGCGGGCGCCCGAAGTCCGAGAGCAGCCAGCGGCCGTCGTCGGCCATGAGGATGTTGCTCGGCTTGAGGCCACCGTGCCCGGCCTCGAGCCCACTGCGCTTCGCGTGGAACACGTGGTAGTCGCTGACGCGGCGGCACACCTCCGCCATCGTCGCCATGAGCCGGCCGAAGGCGTCGGGCTCGCCGAGCTTCTCGCGCCACCACAGCTCGAGGTCGACCGGACACCACTCCATGACCAGACCGGTGACGAGCGGCGTGCCGACGAGGTCGTAGAGCCGCGGGCACGGAAGCTCCTCCTCGCTCGAAGACAGCTCGACGAGCACGCGCGCCTGTTCCTGCAGCTGATCCAGGGCGTGCTCGTCCCCTTCGTTCCACAGCTTGAGCGCGAGAGGAACGCCGCCCTCGACGGTAGATGTGCCAACCGCGCCGGCTTCGCCGGTGACGCGGCGGACCACGCTGGCCACGCCGTACCGAGGGCGGCCTCCGCCGAAGGGCATGTACGTTCGCCCGCTACGCCCACGCCAGACGAGCGGGAGGGTCGCGGTGGTCATGCCGCGCCCTTAGAAGCGAACGTGGATGCCGGGGAGCGGGGTGCCACCCGCGTCGACGATGATGCCCCACGTGAGCGTGCCGGCGCCCAGGGCGAACAGCGCGCCAGACATGATGACCAGCTGGTTCGTGCCCTTGGCGAACTTGTCCGCGTCCTCGTTCGACTCGGCGTCGTTGAACTTCTGACGCACGTTGCCACTCACCACGTAGGTCGCGACCGAACCGCCGAGCAGCGCGCCGCCTGCGATCATGAGCGGGGTCTTCTCGGGCGGACGCGTACGCTGGACGAACCCGTCGCTGACCTCGGCCTTCGGGGCCTTCGCGGTCTTCTCGGGCTTCTCCTTGCCGGGCTTGGGCTCCTTGACCGGCTTCTCCTTCGCCGGCTTCGGGTCCTTCTCGGGCTTGTCCTTGCCGCCACCGACGTCAGCCGTCGCGTCCTCGTTGATCACGAGGACCTCGGGCGGGAAGTCGTTGCCGAACATGAGCTTGGTGAGCACCTGGCCCTGGCCCTCGTACTGGTAGAGGTGCGGGCGCTCGAGCGTGGCCATCGCCTCGGTCCAGCGACGTCCGTCGAGGTAGTGCGTGCCCGCATCGAGGAGCAACATGCCCTCGACCGGCACCGGCGCCACGTCGGCGCCCTCACGGGACTCCGCGTAGAAGATGCGCAGGGGGTGTTCCGCCGGCAGGTCGTCGATGCCGTACTCGAACTGCGAGTCGGCCTCGATGGCGGTCTGGAACCACAGACGCGCCTTGTCCATGTTGCCGTTGAGGTAGTAGGCGCCGGCGACGGCGCGGTACGTCCGCGGGATGACGATGGTCGGCAGGATCTCGCCGAGGCACGGCAGGCCCTTCTCGAGGGACTGGGCACCGGTTCCAGCCAGCGCGGCATCCGAGTCACGAACGCCCTTCTCGGCATTACCGAGGTCCGTGATCAGCTGCTCGACGGGGTAGACCGTGGGGCACGCCGCCTGAGCGGTGGTGCTCGCAGCCAGGGCGAGGAATCCGACGATGGTGGTCGCGACGCGCAAAGACCCTCCTACACGCCCCGGAAGGCTAGCACAGGAAGTGCACGTTGCCTGCTCTCAGGCCGGTCCGACCCAAAACAGCGGAGCACCGGCCTCGACGGACGCCGCGTCATCGACACAGGTCTTCACGAGAACCCCGGCGCGAGGCGCGCGAACCGGCGAGAACGTCTTCATGACCTCGACGAGCCCGAGCGTGGCGTTCGCGGACACGGGAGCCCCGACTTCCGCGAACGGTGGCGCACTGGGCTCGGGGCGCAGGTAGACCGTGCCGTCCGTATCGGCGCGGACGACGGTCACCCCTTCGGGCACCTCCTCTTCGCCGGCGACGGCACGGGTCGCGGCACCGGCCACGGTCCCCTCCCCGCTGTGTACGAGCGGCTGCCCGTACTCGACCCAGCTGCCGGCCTTGGCGAGCTCCACGGCCACGCCACCCGCGCGCGAGGGCACGCGGACCTCCACCGACAGGCCGGCCTTGCGGATCCAGCCGACCAGCTCGCCCGCGAGCAGCGGTGCGCCGATGCCCATGCGAGGGGTGAACACGCCCACGGTGGGGGCGCCGAGGCCTTCTTCGATCAGGACGGCGTCGAGCACAGGACCTCCAGGTCGTGAACGGACCAGATCCGCGGGTTCTTGGTGCGGCGGTAGCCCGCGGACTGCCAGGCGGACTCGACCAGGCACTCGAGCCAGGCGCGAAGCTCGGCCACGGGCACGATCTCGTCCGTGTCCATGCGCGAGGCCGCCATCACCGGGTCCATGTCCGCCTCGATGCGCGACGCCGTCTTGGCCATGCCCTCTTCGATGGCACGGCGCTCCTCGGGGTCCTGGGTCGCAATCTCGAAGTCGTCGTCCAGCTTCGAGTTGTAGGCGGCAATCGCGAGGGTACGCCCCTCCATGACCGCGAGGCGGGTCATCGGCGTCGACAGCTGCACGACCGGGTCGTAGGGCAGCCCGCTCATCGCGTAGTACCCGGCGCCGCTCGCCTTGCGGAGCAGCACCGTGAACATGGGGGTCTCGTTGGTGCTGTTCGTGTAGATGAGGTTGCTGCCATACCCGAGCAGCCCCTGGCGCTCGGCCTCCGCACCGATGTCGAAGCCCGAGATGTCCTGCAGCCACACGATCGGGATGCCGTCGGCGTTGCATGCACGGGAGAACTGGCTGATCTTCGCGATGCCCTCCCGATACAGGGCGCCGCCGGCGCGCTTGCCCTTTCCGGGCTCGTCGACGAGCCCCTGCCGGTTGGCGATGAAGCCGCACCACAGACCGCTGATCCGGCCGAGCCCGACGATCATCTCGCGGCCGACCCCAGCGAGGACCTCGTGGAACAGCGACTGATCGACGAGCCGCGCGAGGACCTGCTCGATGTCGTAGCCCTGGCGGTGGTCCGGGTTGAACAGCTCGGACAGCTCGGACGGGTCGAAGCTCGGCGGGGCGGCCTCGACGCCGTGGCGGTAGAACTCCACGGCCGTCGTCGGCAGGCGCTCGATCTCGGCGCGAATCGCGGCGAGTGCGGTCGGGTCGTCGGGAACCCGCTCGTCGGCGCAGCCCGACTGGTGCACGTGGACCTCCGGGCCGCCAATGTCGAGGCTGGTCAGCTTCAGCGACTTGGCACCGCGGATGAGCGCGGCACCGGCGATGACCATGTACGCGGACTCGGTCATGTACACGCGGTCGCTGATGATCGGCATGTAGCCGCCACCCGCGATGCAGTCGCCGAACACGCCGGCGATCTGCGGCACGCCGTTCGCGGCGAGCAGGGCGTTCTTCTTGAAGATGTGCCCGGCACCGGTCGCACCCGCGAACGAGCGCGACTGCTCGGGCAGGAACAAGCCGGAGCAGTCCACCAGGTAGATGACGGGCAGGCGCAGGCGCAGGGCCATCTCCTGGGCCCGCTCGATCTTCTCGGGGGTCTTGGGCCACCACGCGCCGCTGGCGACCGTGTTGTCGTTGGCGATGATCACGGTCCACCGGCCCGCGACCTGCGCGAAGCAGGTGACGACGCCAGCGCCGGGAGCCGGGCGCTTGCTGCCCGCGAAGTTCACGCCCCAGTTCACCAGGGTGCCGACCTCGAACACCGCGCTGCCCTCGTCCTTGAGCGCGTCGATGCGCTCCCAGGTCGTGAGCTTGCCCTTCTCGTGCACGCGGTCGACGTACTTCTCGCCCCAGCCCGCCCGCGTGGTGGCGAGCTTCTCGGCGACGGGCTCGGTGATCCGGGTCTGATACGCGCCGTTCTTCTCGCGCTCGGCCTCGCTGAGGTCGGCGGAGAGCGCGCTTCCGATCGGATGGAGGAACAGCCGTGCCATCAGGACCTCCCCACCAGGTGGGTCTCGAGCGAGGTGGTGTCGTAGCGACCGGAGACGAACAGGTCCCAGTCGAGGATGCGCTTGTGCAGCTCGATGTTGGTGGTCACACCATCGATGCGGGTGCCCGCCAGCGCCGCCTTCATGCGCTCGATCGCCTGGGAACGGTCGGCGCCGTAGGCGATGAGCTTGGCGACCATCGAGTCGTAGTTCGGCGGGATGCGGTCGCCGGCGGTGAGGTGGGTATCAACGCGGATCCCCTCGCCCTCTGGAAAGTCGAGGGTCTCGACCAGGCCGGGACAAGGCCGGAAGCCGTCGTCCGGGTCCTCGGCGTTGATGCGGCACTCGATGGCGTGGCCCTTCGGTACCAGCTCGTCCTGGGTCAGCGACAGACGCTGGTTCGCGGCGATGCGCAGCTGGTGCTCGACGAGGTCGACGCCCATGATCTCCTCGGTCACCGGGTGCTCGACCTGGAGCCGGGTATTCATCTCCATGAAGTACGCCTTGCCGGTCGCGTCGACGAGCATCTCCACGGTACCGGCGTTGCGGTAGCCGCTCCGCCGCACGACGTCGGCGACGATCGGGAGGATGCGGGCGCGCTCGTCGGGCGAGAGACCGGGGGCCGGCGCCTCCTCGAGCACCTTCTGGTGACGGCGCTGCAGCGAGCACTCGCGCTCGCCGAGAACGACGGCGTTGCCCCAGGCGTCCCCGAGCACCTGGACCTCGACGTGGCGGCCGCCGACGATGCGGCGCTCGAGGTACATGCGGCCGTCTCCGAAGCTCGCGAGCGCCTCGGCGCTGGCCTCCTCGAAGGCGGCGGCGAGATCCTCGGGCCGATCGACGCCACGCATGCCGCGTCCGCCGCCGCCGGCGACCGCCTTGAGGAGGACCGGGTAGCCGACCTCCTCCGCGACGCGCTTGGCGTGCTCGGCATCGGCGACCGGCTCCTTGGACCCCGGAATCAGCGGCATGCCGAGCTTGCCCATGGTCGCGCGGGCGAGCGACTTGTCGCCGAACTCGCGGATGTGGCGCGGACGCGGGCCGATGAACGTGAGCCCCGCGGCCTCGCAGCGCGCGGCGAAGTGCTCGTTCTCGGAGAGAAAGCCCCAGCCCGGGTGCACGGCCGCACACCCGGTGTGGCGGCCGACCTCGATCAGCGCCTCGACGTCGAGGTAGCTGCGGGCCGCGCGGGCGGGCCCGATGCGAACCACGCGATCGACCTCGGACAGCCAGGCCTGGTCGGCGTCGGCGGCCGAGGCCACGGCCACGGTCTCGATGCCGAGGCGTGCGGCGGTGCGTGCCACGCGGGCAGCGACCTCGCCGCGGTTGGCGATGAGGATGCGTCGGAACATGCGTCTCCCTGCCTCAGAGCGGAGGCGGATTGTATGGAGGTGTGTCACGCCGCGCACGTCCAACTGCGGACAGGTTACGCAAGCGGGCCAAGGAGACGATGTGTTCGCGGCCATCCCCTTCTTTCAGCTCGGCGTGTACGAGCTCCCGCTGGGCTCCCTCGGGACGCTCCCCCTGGACTCGTGGGCCACCCTGGTGCTCATCGGCTTCGTCGTCGGCCTCGAGGTCGCGCGCTACCGCGGCCTCAAGCTGGGCATGGAGCCGCGCGACGTGGTCGACGCCGCGCTCGTCATCGTCGGCATGGGCTTTCTGATCGCGCACGTGGTCACCGTCGTCGCCTACCACCCTGAGCGCCTGCAGACCGACGGCATCTGGTCGATCCTCCGGTTCTGGGAGGGCTTCTCCAGCTTCGGCGGCTTCCTCGGGGCGGTGATTGGCGCGCTGCTGTTCTACAACGTGGTGCGTCCCCTGCCCGCCTGGCGCTACGCGGACGTCATCGCCTTCGGCTTTCCGTTCGGGTGGTTCTTCGGGCGTCTCGGCTGTGCCAGCGTCCATGACCACATCGGCCGCGAGACCACCTTCTTCCTCGCCATGGACTTCGACCACGGCATCGGCCCGTGGTCCGCGGGCCTGCGCGGCGTGAGCGGCATCCGTCACGAGCTCGGCCTGTACGAGGCCATGTTCATGGTGCCCGTGTGCATCCTGTTCTGGCAGCTCGGAAAGCAGGACCGCCCGCCTGGCTTCTTCCTCGCGCTGTTTGGTCTCGTGTACGCGCCGGTTCGCTTCGGCTTCGACTTCCTGCGCAACGTGGACCTCGCCTCGCAGGACGCGCGCTACCTGAGCCTCACGCCCGCTCAGTGGGGCGCGGTCGCGATGTTCGTCGCCGCGGGTGTGCTCATGGCGCGCCTCGACCACAAGGGGCACAAGCCCTGGCCGATGGACTTTCAGCCGAACCAGGCGGACCGCGCCGGCGAGCCGCCCCAGCAGGCCCCCGCCAAAAACTAGGGCCGGATCTCGGCGAAGCTCCGCAGGAAGTTCTCGCCGAGGATCTTGCGGATGCGCGCCTCGCTCCAGCCGCGGTCGAGCATGTCCTGGACGAGCACGGCGTGGTGCGTGACGTCCGGCAGGTCCCCCGGGGGGATGATCATGCCGTCGTAGTCGGTGCCGATGGCGGGCACGTCCTCGCCGGCGACCTCGATGATGTGCTCGATGTGGTCGAGGATCGAAGCACGGCGACCCCAGGTGTACACCGGCTCGAGGAAGTTCGACTGGTACATCACGCCGACCACACCGCCGCGGTCGGCAATCGCGCGGATCTGATCGTCATCGAGGTTGCGCCAGTGGTCCCGCACGCCGCGCACCCCGGTGTGGGTCACGATCGGCGGAAGGTCACTGGTGTGGACCTCGAGCGCATCCCAGAACGTCTTGACCCCGGCATGGGCCAGGTCGACGAACATGCGCGCGGCGTTCATGCGCTCCACCACTTCGCGGCCCTTCGCAGTGAGCCCCTTGTCGAAGCCCAGCGGCGAGGAGGTGCCGCCGAGGTCGCTGGTCGTGAGGTGGACCAGGGTCATGCGCACCAGCGTCTGGCCGAGCTCGGTCTCGATCACGCTCGGATCCGCGGAGACGGCGTTGGCCCCCTGTAGCGTGATCAGGCAGGCCGTCCGCCCATCGGCGACGATGCGGTCGTAGTCGCTGCGGGTACGCGCGACTCCAAAGTCGGCGGGTAGACCCTCGAGTCGCTCGACGACGCGCTGGACGTTGGCCTGGGTCGTCGCCAGACGATTGCCCATCGGGCGGATCGGGTTGGTGGCGATGTCGTACATCACCCCGGTCATCCGCGCCTCGCGCACCCGCGGGAGGTCGGTGTGGCCGAACCAGATCTTCGGTCGTGTGGCGGTGGGATGGCGGTGGAGCGGGTCGTAGCCGTAGAGCCGGACGGGCACCTCGAGATCGAGGTGCAGATCGATGAAGTGCGCGTCGTCGAGCAGCTCGACCGCTTCGACGCTCACGCCCTGGGCCGCGGCGCGGTCGGCCGCCGGCTCGTCCAGCCGGGCGATGCTCACCCGTGCGCCCGCTTGAAGAACAGCCGGGCCGTGCCGGTCTCTTCGGGGTCGAGCGCCACCATGTCCCAGCCCTGGGCGCCAGCGTCGGCGAGGTACTCGAACAGGTTCGGGCAGCTGTCGCGGTCCCCGTCCTCACCCTCGGCGGTGGTGCCCTGCCAGTGACCGTTCGCGCGCAGCACGCGGTCGTCCTCGACGAAGACGACCAGGTATTCGAAGCGAGTCATGCGACCTCCGGTGGAGGGCTAACCCATCTCCGAGAGGCGTCGCACCGCCTCGTCGCCTGCGAGGCGCTGCCCGTTGTCCTCGAACGGAAGCACGAGCTTGCAGCCCTCGCGCCACTGATCACAGCCCCACGCGGCGCGCCCGGCGACGATGCGCCCGACCTTGCATCGCGGACAGGTCATGCCGACGGGCGAGGCCCGGGTGGCCGACGGAGGAGCTGGAGGACCGGCCATGCCCGCTGGCGGCCCCTGTCGCGGGCGATCGGCGAAGACGAAGGAGACGCGACCCTGCTCGGCGTCCCACTCGAGGGCGGCCTCGAAGGGCTTGCCCTTCTTCGACTTGAAGCCCTTCACGACGTCGGTGCGCCCGTCCTTGAGCAGCTTGGTGACCATGCGTGCGCTGATGGCCCGCTTGGACATCGACTTGAACACCACGAAGGTGCACTCGCGACCGGTCTCGCAGGTGTACGCCTTGAAGCCTTCGGTCACCGGGGTGCCACACACGGGGCAGTCGCCGAGCGGCTTCTTGGGCTCGCGCTCCTCGGCGGCGAACACCTCCGAGCTCGGCGGCGGTGCGACCCGAATCGCCTCGACGATGCGGCCCACGTGGACCGCCACGTCGGACATGAACGCGTCGCGAGCCTCGCGTCCTTCAGCGATGTCCGACAGGCGCGCTTCCCAGCGGGCGGTGAGCTCGGGGCTGGTGAGCTCGTCGAGCGGAATGGCGCCGATCAGGGCTCGCCCGGCCTCGGTGGACCACAGCTCGCGTCCACGGCGCTCGATGTACTTGCGGTGGAGCAGCGTCTTGAGGATGGCCGCACGCGTGGCGGGCGTGCCGAGGCCCGCGTTGCGCATCACCCGCGCGAGCTCCTTGTCGTCGAGCTCGCGGCCCGCGGTCTCCATGGCGCGGAGGATGAGCGCGTCGTCGTATCGACGCGGCGGACGTGTCTGCCCCTGCTTGACCACGCTGTCGACGGTGTCCACCTCGTCGCCGACCTCGACGTGAGGCAGCTCCTTGTCCTTCTTCGACTTCGGCGGATCGATGGCCTGCCATCCACGCTGGAGGCACACGCGCCCCTGGGCTCGGAAGTGGGCCGGGCTGCTGATGCCCTCCGGCTCGACCTCGAGATCGACCGCGAACACGAGGTTGGCGAGCGCGAACACCGCATCCTCGGACAGCGCCGCCATCAGGCGCCGAGCGACGAGGTCGTAGATGCGCTTCTCGTCCGGCGACAACCGCACGCCAGCCGCCGACTTCGACGTGGGCAGGATGGCGTGGTGGTCACCGACCTCCGCCGGATTCACCACCCGCTTGCCCGGCTGGATCGGCCCGGCGAGGAGCGCGTCCGCGAAGGGCTGGTACGGCCCGATGTTCTGGAGCGCTCCGAGAATATGCGGCAGCTCGGCGACCTGATCCTCGGTGATGAAGCGGGCGTCGGTCCGTGGATACGAGAGCAGCTTGTGCTTCTCGTAGAGGGCTTGAGCGAGGTCGAGCGTCTTGTCGGCCGCGAAGCCGTACCGCTGGCTCGCGCGTCGCTGGAGACTGGTGAGGTCGTAGAGCAGCGGCGGCTTGTCGTTGCGCTTCTTGCGATCCGCGGTGATCACGCGGCCCTTGCGACCCTTGACCGCTGCCGCCAACTGCTCGGCGGTCTCGGCGTTGTCGAGGCGCTCGGCGACGGACGCGCCCTGGCGCTCGTCCTCGGCGTCGTCCTTGCCGACCGCGAACCACCGGGCGGTGAGGCTCGCCGCCTGCCCGTCGACCTCCGCCGCGAGCTCGGCGTCGACCGTCCAGAAGTCCTCGGAGACGAAGGCGTCGATCTCCTGGTCGCGGCGCACGATCAGCGCCAGCGTGGGCGTCTGGACGCGACCGATGGACAGCAGCCCCCCACCGCCGCCGTTGCGCGTGAGCACGGTCATCGCCCGGGTGGCGTTCAGCCCCACGAGCCAGTCCGCCTCGGAGCGACAGCGTGCCGCGGCCTCGAGAGGCTCGTAGCGAACGCCCGGGCGCAGCTGGCTCCACGCCGTCTTGATCGCCTGGTCGGTGAGCGAGGAGGCCCAGAACCGCACCACCGGGGCCTTGGCTCTCGCGGCCTGGTACGCGTAGCGGAAGATCAGCTCCCCCTCGCGCCCGGCATCACAGGCGTTGACGACCTCGTCGACCGCGCGGTCCGAGAGCAGCTTCTTCACGACGCGCCACTGGTCGCTGGAGCCCTTGCGCGGCCGGAGCTCGAACTGTTCCGGCACCATCGGCAGGGTGTCGAAGGACCAGCGCTTCCACGCGCTGTCGTAGTGCGCGGGCTCCTCGAGCTCGAGCAGGTGGCCGACGCACCACGTGATGCGGATGCCTTCGCCTTCGAGGTAGCCCTGGCCCTTGCCGCGCACGCCGAGCACTCGCGCGATGTCGCGCGCGACGGAGGGCTTCTCGGTGAGGACCAGACGCATCGGCGGGGCATAACGTGCCCGGGTTACATGGCCCCCTCCGGAGAGTGCATGACCACCCTGATCGACCGCTTCCGCCACTTCCTCGATGCATCCCCGTCTCCGCAGCACGCCGCCGCCAACGCGGCCTCGCTGCTCGAAGAGCGCGGGTTCTCCCGGGTCGACGAGCGGGCCGCGCCCGTCGCGCTCGCCGCCGGCGGCAAGTACTACGTGCACCGCAACGGCAGCGTGGTGGCGTTCCGCGTGGGCAGCCGACCCGCGGCCGAGGCGGGCTTCCGCATGCTCGCGGCGCACACCGACTCCCCGAACCTTCGTCTCAAGCCGAACCCGACCCACGTCAAGCACGGCTACGTCCGCCTCGGCATCGAGACCTACGGCGGGGTGCTCCAGGCGACGTGGGCCGACCGCGACCTCGGCATCGCGGGTCAGGTGGCGCTTCGCGACGGCAGCCTGCGCCTGGTGAACCTGGACCGACCGCTCGCCCGCATCCCGAACCTCGCGATCCACCTCAACCGCGGCGTGAACACCGACGGCCTCGTCCTCAACGCGCACACGGCCCTGCCCCCGGTGCTCACCCTCGATACCGAGGCGGAGAACCCGCTGCAGCAGCTGATCGCCGACGAGCTCGGCTGTGACGCCGAGGACGTGCTCACCTGGGATCTCGGGCTGTACGACCTGACCGCCGCCGCCGTGAGTGGCTTGCGCGGGGAGTTTCTGCACAGTGCGCGCCTCGACAACCTCGCCTCTTGCCACGCGGGGCTCGAAGCCCTGTTCGTAGCGTGTGACGGCGACGCGCCCGATCCGACCGCGGTCCTCGGCCTGTTCGATCACGAGGAGATCGGCTCACAGACCAGTCGGGGTGCGAAGTCCCGCATGCTCCAGGAAGTGCTCGAGCGCGTGCTCGCCGACGGCCCCCAGGCGCCGGGTGGCATGTCCCGCGCCCTCGCGAACTCCTGGCTGATCAGTGCCGACATGGCCCACGCCGTGCATCCCGCGTACGGCGACAAGCACGATGGCGATCACATGCCCAAGCTCAACGCCGGGCCGGTGATCAAGCGCAACGCGAACTGGCGCTACGGCACCGAGGCCGACTCCTCGGCGCTGATCCTCGCGCTCGCCGAGGAAGTGGGCGCGCCCGTGCAGTGGTTCGTGAACCGCGCCGACCTGGGATGCGGCAGTACGGTGGGTCCCATCGTCGCGTCGAACCTGGGCGTTCGCACGGTCGACGTCGGCAACCCGATGCTCTCGATGCACTCGGCGCGCGAGATGTGCGGGACCGCGGACCACCAGCCGATGGTGGACATCCTGCGCGCGTACCTGCAGGGACACGGTCCGGCGTAGTAGCGTGCACTCCATGAACAAGGCCGTCTTCACCGCTCTCCTCCTCTGCGCCTGCGTGCCCAAGGGCCGCTACACCGAGGCGCTCGACGACAAGGCTCGGCTCGAGGCCGAGCTCGAAGAGCTGCAAGGCGTCGTCGCCGACCAGGACGAGAGCCTGCGCCGTCTCCAGAGCCAGGTCGAGGCGTCCCAGGCCGCCCTCGAAGAGACCAACCGCAAGCTCGCTGCGAAGATTGCCGAGGCCGGCGCCCTCGCCGAGGACATCGAGGCGATGAAGCAGGCGCTCGCCGAGGCCGAGATGCGCAAGGCCCGTGCCGACGCGGCGCTCGAGTCCTACCGCGACCTCGTGGCCCGCTTCCAGGCACTGATCGACGCCGGCACCCTGCGCGTGAAGATCGTCGACGGCCGCATGGTCGTGGAGCTCGCGACCGACATCCTGTTCGGCGCCGGCTCGGCCACCGTCTCCAAGGACGGCAAGGCGGCGCTGCTCGAGGTCGCCGAGGTGCTCGCCTCGATCGAGGGCCGCGAGTACCAGGTCGCTGGCCACACCGACGACGTGCCCATCGCGACCGAGCGTTTTCCGAGCAACTGGCACCTCGGCGCTGCTCGCGCGATTGCCGTGGTCAAGGTGCTCGAGCGCGGAGGCCTCGGGCCCGAGCGCGTGAGCATCGCGTCGTACTCGGAGTTCCAGCCCGTCGACACGAACCGCACGCCCGACGGCAAGCGGAACAACCGCCGCATCGAGATCGTGGTGGTGCCCGACCTCTCCGATCTGCCGGGCTACGACGAGCTCGAGTCGCTGGCGGGCGGCAACGAGATCTGATGACGACGCGTGCCGAGACCAAGGCCCGCACGCGCCAGGCCCTCATCGATGCCGGCCGTGCGCTGGTCAACGAGCAAGGCTTCGACGCGCCGAGCCTCGACAAGATCTGCAAGCGGGCCGGGTTCACCCGCGGCGCTTTCTACGTGCACTTCGAGGACCGCGAGGACTTCCTCGCGGCGGTCGCGGAGTCCATTCTCGCCGACTACACCGCGATCATCGTGCGGACCTCGCCCGGCAGCGGCGATCTGGAGCGGTCGATCCGTCAGTTCGTGCGCTCGATCGGGTCGGTGGGCGACGATGCGCGGCTCGCCGTGCTCCTCGACGGGTGTGCCCGCTCGACCAAGGTCCGCGCCCGCACCGTCGCCGCGGTGATGGCGGCCATCGAGCTGCTGCGGACGGTGGCCGAGGGCGAAGTACGCGAGGACCTCGACCCACGCGCCATCGCCGAGCTCCTCGTCGCCGCCGTGTTCGGCACGGTGGCGGTGCGCCAGCTGGGGCTGGACGTGAACGTCGATCACGCGGCGGACGCGGTCATCGCGATGCTCCGCCCGGCTCCCTGAGGGACCAGCCCGGCCCGCGTGCGGGTTGAGGGTATGCTCTGCCTCCCTCCCTCCCCGGCCCTCCGATGTTCTCCCTCCTGTTCGCGCTAGCGCTCGCCGGCGATCCCGAGCCCCTCGCACCTATCGACGTCGACACCGAGCTCGACGTACTGACCCAGACCGAAGATGCTCGTGCCGCCCTGCGCGAGGCCGGCGAGAAGCTCGGTACGTGGACCCTGTCCATCGCCGGAGAGGACATCGATGGCCCGCGGCTGATCGCGCTGGCGGACACCGCACCCGACGAGCCGTTCCTCCGGGTGGTGCGCGAGCAGCTCGGCCAGCCGGTGGACCTGCCGGACTTCCTGCTCCTGCTCGACGATGTGCTCGCCGCCGGTGACGCGGGCCGACGCGGAGAGCCGTTCTGGATCTCCGCCGGGCGTTTGCGCAGCGCGGGGGCCTTCCTGCATCCCGACGACGTGTTCAAGAAGGGCCGTCCGCGCCGCTGGGCGAACAAGCCGACGCTGCATGTCGACCAGCCCGTTCCCCAGGAAGGACTGGAGCCGCCACCGCCCGGGGCCGGACCCGACCCACGGTGGACCGCGCTGTACACGAATCCGCCCGACGAGCCCGCGCACTGGACTGCGCTCGCGGCCGAGAATGCCTCCTTCGCCGACCGCCTGCAGCTGCTCGTCGCACAGCTCCGTGCCCAGGACGTCGAGGTCTACGTGACGTCCACGGTGCGCTACCGCGAGCGTGGCTACCTGATGTGGGGTGCCTTCGAGCTGTCCCGGGCCAAGAGCGAGGCCGACGTCGAGCGCATCGCGGCCATGCTCGACGCGGTGCAGGAGGAGTGGGAACTCGACGTACCCATCGTCTGGCGTCACCCGGATGGCTGGCGGGCCACCGTCGAAGCGGCGCGCGCCATGGCCGAGTCCTACGACGTGGTGTACGCGACCAGGAAGGGTGC
This sequence comes from Deltaproteobacteria bacterium, assembly GCA_006226595.1. Taxonomy (GTDB): domain Bacteria; phylum Myxococcota_A; class UBA796; order UBA796; genus M1803. The sequence continues at coordinate 61,386 of SBGP01000079.1, read as the reverse complement.
GCAGTTCTCGAACCACTATGGCGGCCAGGCCGCGGACCTGGTCGCGCTGCGCCTTCCCCGGGAGCTCACCCTCTCCGCGCCGGATGGAGAGACCCACACCTGGGACCTCTCCGACCCCGAGCAGGCCCGCGATCTGTCGCTCACTCCCGAGGTGATCACCTGGATCGAGAAGCACTTCGGCATCGACAAGCTGACCAGCGACTACCCTCACTGGGGCGACGCACGACGGTGAGCGGCGGACGGGGGACGCGATGACGACGGCAGACCACCTGCGCGCGAGGCTGCAACGCCTGGGCGCCGAGGGTTCGGTGGACGACGCACTCGTCCACGCTCTGACCGACGAGGCCCCCTGGACCACGGTTCCGCGGGCCTGGCACCACCTGTGGTGGCTCGGGAGCACCGCGCCGTTCATGGGCCAGCCCGCGCTCCCGCCGTACGTCGAGTTCCGCCTCGCACTGCTCGCGCACGGTGAGTCTGCGGCCCTGAACCTCGGCGTCACCGTGTACCAGTGGGGCCGCTTGCGCTTCGCGGAGCTCCTGGACGCAGCCGCCCGCGGAGGCGTCGAGCCCCGCTACGTGCTCGAAGCTGCGCTGCGGCGGCTCGGTCGGAGCCTGCGCTGGGGCGTGCCTGCCTCGAGTATGCGCGAGCTGCTGAGCGCCGTCGACGACCCACAGGCCTTGCTCGTGGACCTCGTCTCGGGGCGGCGGAACTTCGGCACCGAGGTCCGGGTGCTCGCCGTGCGCACCGTGATGGACGTCGACCTGCCGCGCGACCTGCTCACCGAGGCGCTGCGCATGGCCGCGCTGACCGCGGATCGCGAGGTTCGTCTCGCAGCACAGCCGCTGGCCGAGCCCCTGCAAGGCCATGCGACCTGGTTGACGAGCAAGCTCAAGGGAGGCGCGGCCCCTCGGCGGGCGGCGGCCGCGGAATGGGTGGGTCAGGCTCGCGTGTACGAAGCGCGAGACGCGCTGCTCGCCGCTGCCCGAAAGGAGCGCACCGAGGCCACCCTCGTCGCGCAGCTCTCGGCCCTGCGCGAGCTCGGTCTCTCGGCCTCCGACGTGTTCACACGCGAGGAGCTGGTCGCCCGGATGGCGAAAGCGGCCTCTCGAGGCACGCTGCCGCCCGGCTATGCCGAGCGCGAGCTGAACACCCTGCCCCTTCCGCGCTGGCCGGACGGCACCGAGGTCCCTCGCTCGTTGCTCACCGACTGGCTGAAGGCAGCCCACAAACGCAAGAAGGCCGACCCGACGCCCGTGCTTCAGGTGATCACCCGCGGCCTGGATCGCGAGAGCGCTGCCGCCACGGCCCTCGCGCTGTTCGAGCACTGGCGGGCCCGCGACGAGGAGGCCGTCGACCGCTGGGGGCAGATCGCCAAGCCCGACGACCACGGGACGGCCAACCGCGGCATGCTCGCACTCGCCGCCGCGCTTGGTGACGACCGGCTCGTCGAGCCCGGACGGCGCTACCTCGACACCTACTACGGCTGGCGCCCGGCACAGTCGAAGGCCGTGCTCACGCTGTGGGCGCACGTCGAGCACCCCCGCGCCACCCAGGCGCTGCTCGCGGTCGCGACCCGCTTTCGCACGCGAGGCATCAAGAAGCACGCTCAGGCCGAGGTCGACGCGCTCGCCGCTCGCCGCGGCTGGAGCGCTGCCGAGCTCGCGGACCGAACGCTTCCCGACTGCGCCCTCGACGAGGACGGCCGACGCACACTGACCTACCGCGACGCCGCGGATCAGGAGACGCGACGCTTCGTGCTCGCCGTGCAGCCGGATCTGACCGTGGCGGTCCTCGACGGCGATGGACGTCCCGTAAAGAGCCTGCCCGCAGCACGCGTGGGCGAGGAGGCCGCATCGGTGAAGGAGGCCAAGAAGGCGCTCGGTGCGGCGAAGAAGCAGGTCAAGGAGTTCATCAAGGCCCAGACTGCGCGCCTGCAAGCCGCGATGGTCACGCAGCGCACCTGGACCCCGGAGCTGTTCGAGGTGCTTCTCGCCCATCCGGTGATGGCGCAGATCTGCCAGCGCCTCGTGTGGATGGACGCGGCTGGACGTAGCTTCCGGCCCACCGAAGACCTGTCGCTGACCGATGTGGAGGACGACGAGGTCAGCCTGGAACCGGACGAGCCCGTTCGCCTGGCGCACGCTCTGTTGCTGCCCCCCGACGTCGCGCGCGCGTGGGCGGCGCATCTCGGCGACTACGAGATCCTCCAGCCCTTCGCGCAGTTCGGTCGGCCCGTGTGGCGTCCGGATGCCGAGCAGGCCACGGCCACGGCGTTCACCGAGCTCGTCGGGGAGCGCCGCCCCGGCCAGTGGCTGCGGCGTCGCGCAGAGCGCCTCGGCTTCGAGCTGGAGCCCTCCTCGGACGGCGGCTACGTGCCCGGGTTCACCCGCGAGTACCGGGAGGTCGCGCTCACCGTGCGCCTCGAGGTCGAGGACCTGCGCCACCCCATTGGCGAGGAGGAGGTCACGATCGGCGCCTGCGAGGTCCGTGCGGGCGACCAGCGGCTGCGCCTGGACGAGATCCCCGAGGTCCTGTGCTCCGAGGTGCACGCGGACCTGCTCGCCCTCGCCGAGGACTAGCGCTCGGCGTCGGCGACCTCGGCGTCGTCCTCTTCGCGGTGTCCGAAGATCTTGCGGAGGCCGTGCCCGATCCCACTGATGAGCGGCACACCGTGGATGTCACAGCTGCCCTTGGCCACGTGCCCGCGGGCAAAGCGCTCGTCGTAGGTGTCCTCGCACGCAGGCAGCGCCTGCTTGTGGCTCTCCACACACATGGACACGAGCTTGATGCCGTCCGGAACCGGGAAGTCGCCATGCGCGGTTCCCGAGGAGACTGCGAAGCGCGCGAAGGTGGGCAGCGCAGCGCTGCCGCCGCCGAGCTCCAGGCTCTTGCCCTTGTCGTGCCCGACCCACACGGCGACGGCGAGCTCGGGGGTGAGCCCGACGAACCACGCGTCGCGGTACCCGCTGGTCGTGCCCGTCTTGCCGGCGACGCCTTCCTCGACGCCATAGCGCGCCGCACCTCGACCGGTGCCGCGCTGGACCACGCCCTCGAGCACGCCGACGGCGAGGGCCGCGGCCCGCTGGCTGGCGACGTCACTCCCCTTGCCTTCGAGCTTGAGCACACGGTCGCCGTTGCCGTCTTCGATGCCGGCCACGAGCCACGGCGCGTAGGCCGTGCCGCCGCCGAACACGGTGTACGCCCCCGCCATCTCGAGCGGGGTCGCCGAGAAGCCTCCGAGCGCGGCGCTCGGCAGGTTCGTCGCCCGCGACAGACCGACCTCCCGGTAGAAGGCCTGGAGCTCTCCCGCGCCCACGGTCTCCGCGAGCTTGACCGCGGGGATGTTGCGGCTCTTCTCGATCGCCTCGCGAATCGTGATCTCGCCAAGGAAGCGGCCGTCGTAGTTGCTCGGCGTCCACACCTTGCCGTCGACCTTTCGCGTGATCGCCTCGTCGGTGATCGGGTCGACCGGTGTCAGCGAAGGGTCGTCGTCGAACGCCTTGAGCAGCGTGAGTGGCTTTACCGTGGACCCGGGGTTGCGCCACGCGTTCACCGCCCGGTTGTACGGGGAGGCGCCGTAGTCGCGGCCGCCGACCATCGCCACGACCGCGCCGTCGGACAGGCGCACGGCGACGAGCGCGGCCTGTGCACCCGCGGCTTCCGGATGCTCGGTGTCCAGCTCGTGCATGCCGAGGAACACGGCCTGCTCGGCGGCGCGCTGCAGTGCCGGCTGGATGGTGGTGTGGACCACGTAGCCGGAGTTCGCGAGCGCACCGGCGCCCACGGCATCTTCGGCCTCGTCGATGGCCACGTCCACGGCCCACGGTGCGCGACGCACGGCCCCGGGCAGCTGGCCGTCGATGATCACGGTCTCCGCCTTGGCGGCATCGGCCTGGGCCTCGGTGATGGCGCCGGTCGTCACCATGCGCGCGAGCACGATCTCGCGCCGCTCCTGCGCCTTGTCCGGGTGGCGGACCGGCGAGTACGCGTTCGGCGCCGAGATGATGCCGGCGAGGGTCGCGGCCTCGGCAAGGCTCAGGCGCTCGGCGCTCACCCCGAAGTACGCCCGCGCGGCCTGCTCGACCCCGTGGATGGGCACGCCGCCGACCTGACCCAGGTAGACCTCCCCGAGGTACAGCTCGAGGATCTCGTCCTTCGACAGGGTGTGCTCGAGGGCCGCAGCGAAGAAGGCCTCGCGCACTTTGCGCTGGTACTTCTTCTCGGCGGACAGGAACAGGTTCTTGGCGAGCTGCTGGGTGAGCGTGGACCCGCCCTGGCTCTTGCGTCCGGCAATCAGGTTGCTGGCCACCGCGCGCGCGATGCCCACCGGGTCGACCCCCATGTGGTCGCGGAAGCGGCTGTCCTCGATGGAGAGGAGGGCCGGCTCCATGAACGGGGACAGGTGGTCGAGGTCGACCTCCGTGCGCCGTCCCTCACGGTCGCCGACCGTGGCGAGTACGGTGGGATGAAGGACCACACCGTCTGCGGGCTCGGTCTGCACCACCAGCCCGTCGCGCACGAGGACCCTGGTCTTGCCCCCCGCGATCTTCGAGCCGGGCACGGTGAGCCCAGCGCTCCACACCCGCACATCGCCGCCCGACAGCGAGAACTGGCCCGTGCCGTCCACGGCGTCGACCTTCTCGTAGCCCGCGGCGAGCAGGTCGCCGGCGAGCTCGCGCGCCGTCATCGCCTGCCCCGACTCGATGCGCATGGGCGCCGAGTAGATCACACCCGGCCATGTGCGCGGCGGGTCCGCGAGGTAGGCCTCGACGTCGTCCTTGGCGCGGCTCCACAGCACACTGCCGGCGATGCCGAGCCCGATCGCGGCTCCGGTCCCCCAGGTCACGGCCTCCCACATCAGCCAGCGTCGCCAGGTCATCGGGGGCCGAGGTGGACCCGACGCGGCCTTGGTCGCAGGCTTCTTGCGCGGGCGCTTCGGAGCGCTCTTCGTCTTGGTCATGCGCATCGTCGTCTGCTTGCTCGCATCCGAGTCGGACGTCGAGTTCGAGCGGCGCGGGCGCTTGCTACCCGAGGCGGAGGAGCTGCTGCTCTTGGTGGAACGGGGCTTCTTCGCTCCGCTGGTCGATGCGGAGCTGGCGCCGGAGCGCTTCTTCGGGGGGGCCATGGCGGATGTCGGGGAGGGAGGGGTGGAGGTGCGGACGCACCACCGGAGGGTGCGTCATTGTGCCATGCCCCTACGATCCGCGCAACGACGCGCTGATCTCGGCTTCAAGACCTTGCCTCGGCCTTGCACGACGCGGATCCAGAACGGCGTCGGCTGGCTAGGCTCCGAGCGTGCAGCGCGGCGAGCGCGGCTCGGTTCGCAGACGCACGTGCCGACTTCGCCGGAACCATGCCGGTCGAGCACATCGTCGCTGGGATACTGACTGCGTGCCAAGGTCAGAGGCGACGTCGCCGCGCTCGACCAGGCCTGGCAGATGTTCGCGGACACGCAGAACGCCGGGGCCCGAGTCGAAGCTCTTGCCTGTCTGGCCCGCATGTCTGGCTCAACGAAAGACGTCGCGCGCCGCGCCAGCGGCCGAATGACGGCTTCAGCGACGAGCAGGTGCTCCGCATGGACGCCATGTGGGCGGCCTACCGCCGCTAGACCGCGTTGGCTCGTGGGGCCCCACCCCAGACCTGCGCCCCCTCCGTTCGGAGTGGACGTTCGTGCCGGTGGCGTGGGTGTGCCGCGACGAGACCCGTGCGGGCTCAGCCGAGGTGCGCGCGGACCTTGTCCGCCACCTGGGGCGCGGTGAGGCCGAACTTCTCGGCGAGCACCTCGATCGGCGCCGAAGCTCCGAAGGTGTCGATGCCGATGGACAGCCCGTCGAGGCCGACGATGCGCTCCCAGCCGAGCGTCGCGCCCGCCTCGATGCTGACCACGGGCACGCCCGCGGGAAGCACGCTGCGCTTGTAGGCGACATCCTGCGCGAGGAAGCGCTCGACGCACGGCATCGACACGACGCGCGCGGCAATCCCGCTCTCGGCGAGCTGATCGGCGGCCGACAGGGCGAGGGGCACCTCCGAGCCGGTGGCGACGAGCACGACCGAGGCATCCGCTGCGTCGCGCAGCACGTAGCCGCCCTTGTGCACGCCCGAGGCCGCACCGAGGCTGCTCCGGTCGAGGACCGGCAGGCCCTGGCGAGTGAGCACGATCGCGGTCGGACCATCGGTGCGACCGAGACAGGCCTTCCAGGACTCGACGGTCTCGGTGCCGTCCGCCGGACGCCAGGCCTCCATGCCCGGAATCGCACGGATGGCGAGCATCGTCTCGATCGGCTGGTGGGTCGGGCCATCCTCACCGAGGAAGATGCTGTCGTGCGTGTAGATGTAGACCACCGGCTGGTTCATCAGCGAGGACAGGCGCACGCTGGGGCGGTGGTAGTCGTGGAACACGAGGAACGTGGCCACGTACGGACGCAGACCCTTGTGCAGGGTCATGCCGTTGGCGATGGCGGCCATACCGTGCTCACGCACGCCGAAGCGCAGGGTGCGCCCGCCGGCGAACTGCTCGCGGGTCACGTCGCCGAGCTTGATCTCGGTGCCGTTGCTGCCTCCGAGGTCCGCGGAGCCGCCGAGCAGCCAGGGACAGGCCTGGGCCACGGCCTTCAGCGCGGCCGCCGAGGCCTTGCGGGTGGCGATCTTGGTCCCGGCCTCGAAGCTCGGCCACTCGACGCTGTCGAGGTCGATGGTGCCATCGAGCCAGGCGAGCAGCTCGTTCTTGCGGGGATGCGCATCGAGGCGCGCCTGCCACGCCGCGCGCTGGTTCGCGCCATCGTGGTCCTGGAAGGCCTCGGGCACGCCGGCGGGCACGGCGAAGTGCGCGTCGGGATCCATGCCGAGGCGCTCCTTGGTCCCGCGGATGTCCTCTTCGCCAAGCGGCGCGCCGTGGGTCTTCTCGGAGCCCTGGATCGCGCTGCCCTTGCCGATGATCGTGCGGCAGCAGATGAGGGACGGCTTGCCGTCTTCGATGCGCGCGGCCTCGATGGCGGCGGCAACGGCCTCGAAGTCGTGGCCGTCGACGGTCTGCACGTGCCAGCCGTAGGCCTCGAAGCGCTTGGCCCGGTCCTCGGTGAACGTGATCGCGGTGTTGCCCTCGATGCTGATCTCGTTGTCGTCGTACAGGTAGACGATGCGGCCGAGTCCGAGGTGACCGGCGAGCGACGCCGCCTCGCTGGCGACGCCCTCCATCAGGTCGCCGTCGCTGACGATGCCGTAGGTCCAGTGGTCGACGAGGTCCGCGCCGAAGGTCTCGCGGAGGTAGCGCTCGGTGAGCGCCATGCCGACACCCATCGCGAGGCCCTGTCCGAGCGGGCCGGTGGTGGTCTCGACGCCCGGGGTGTGGCCGTACTCGGGGTGTCCGGGGGTCTTGCTGCCCCACTGGCGGAAGGCCTTGATGTCCTCGAGGGACAGGTCGTAGCCGGAGAGGTGCAGCAGGGCGTAGATCAGCATCGAGCCGTGACCGGCGGAGAGCACGAAGCGGTCGCGGTCCGGCCACTGCGGATCGGCGGGGTCGTGCTTGAGGAAGCGCTGCCACAGCACCGTGGCCGCATCCGCCATGCCCATGGGCATGCCCGGGTGACCGGAGTTCGCCGCCTGGACCGCGTCCATCGCGAGGCCGCGGATCGTGTTCGCACAGAGCAGTTCGTTCGCCATGATGCCTCCCGAGAGGCGGGCGGACCTATGTCGGCGCAGAGCCCCGGGCAAAGGGACGTCGCCGGGTCGTCACCGGGGACGCTCCAGCTTGCGCTCCACGCGGGTGGCGTAGCGCTCCACGTCCTCGGGAACGCCGATGGCGCGGGCCTTGCCGAGCTCGTCGGCCGCAGCCTCGGGCCGGCCGAGGTGAAGCTCGCACACCGCCGCGAACACGTGGGCGCGGGCACCGAGATCGCCTCCGCCGCTCGCCGCGAGTGCGTAGGGCTCCAGCGCGCTCTGGCAGTCGCGCAGGTCACCGCGCAGCAGCGTGGCCTGGGCGTACGCGAGCTCGTGCCGCCGCGGGTGCGTCGGTTCCTCGGCGAGGAACTCGGCTACCCGCGCGACCGCGTCCTCCGGGGGCAGCGTCTCGAGCCACGCCTCGAGGCGACGCGCGCGAGCCTCGGTGCGCAGCGCGGACGGCGCGTCCGGATAGCTGCCGAGGAAGATGCTCCAGTCCGCGGCGAGGATGCCGGCGTCACGGCCGGCCTCGGCGCGCGAGAGCACCGTCTGAAACGCCACGGCGGCGCTGGGCTTCGGCGGCGGAGGCGTCCGCGGTGCAGTGGCCACCACCGGCACGGGCTCGGGACGCGACACCACGGGACTCAGCACCGCCTGCACCGGAGGCTTGGGCCGCGTGTGCGGGCGCCATCCCGGGGGCTCCATCTTCGGCGGCGGGGGCTTTCGCACCACGACCGGGGGCGGCGCCGGCGGCGACCATGCCTGTCCGTCCTCGAGGTCCGCGACCTGGCGCCCGCCGCGGAACACCTCGACGTGGCCGTGCTCGACACGCACGCTACGCGCGTCGCTCACCGAGAAACGGGTGCCGCGCACGCGCACTTCGACGTCCCCGCTGCGCACGGAGACCGAGCGGTACCACGCCCGCGGGTCGACCTCGAAGGTCAGCTCACCGTCGACGACCTCGACCACCGTCGACGCGCGATTGGCCTGGAGCACCCGAGCGCTCCCCTGCCCCTCGATCACCGTCGCGAGTCCGACGGACACCGGGGCCTGGATCGTCGCCACCTCCCCGACCGGCAGGTCCACCGGCCCGAAGCGCGCGCTCCACCCGACCCCAGCCATCGCCGCCGCGGCTGCGGTGAGGGCAAGGCTCGAGGCCCACGGCAGGGCCCGCGGGGCTCTCGCGTCGCGCAGTCGGGCGCCGACGCGCGCGATCTCGGCTTCGGTGGGCTCGGTGACGATGCGCATGGCCTGCCGCACGTCGGCATCGAGGCGGGCGTCCACGCGCTGGACCTCGGCCTCGGTGGGCTCGGTGGCTTCGCCGAGCTCGGCGGCGCGACGCTTCCAGTCGTCGCTCATCGCCCACCCCCAGCAGCGAGCGCGCCGATCAGCTCGTCGCGACCGAGGCCCTGCTCATCGAGTGCGTTGGCGAGCGCCTTCCGCGCGTAGTGCAGGCGCGAGTAGACCGTGCCGGCCGGGATCTGCAGCAGCTCTCCCGCTTCGGGCGCGCTTCGTCCCTCGAGGTCGCAGAGGACCACGACCTCGCGGTAGCGCGGCGCGAGCGTATCGAGGGCCTCCTGCACGACCCGACGCCGCCGCCGTGCATCGACCAGCGCGTCAGGCCCGGCCTCGTAGCGCTCCTCGAGCTCCGGGACGTCGTCGAGGCCCACCCAGCGGCGAATGGCCGCGCGGCGCCGGGCGTTGGCGATCACGTTGCGGGTGATGCCGTAGAGCCAGGTCGATGGCTGTGAGTCCGCGCGAAAGCCGTGGATGCGCCGGAACGCGATCGCGAACACGTCCTGGGCGATGTCCTCGGGGTCCAGGCGCGGGCCGCCGAGACGAATCGCCCATCCGAGCACCTGGCGGGCGTGCTCGGCGTAGAACTGCTCGAGCGCCCACGGCTCGCCGGCGCGCAGGGCTTCGAGGGTGGCAGGTGAAGGGCGTGGCATGCAACGGCTCCAGGCCCTCTCTGTGTAGCCGGCGGCGAGACCCTTCACGAAGAAGGGGCGCGGAGATCACAGCGCGAGGAAGTCCACGCGGGTGCCGGTGATCAGCGCGGCGTGGTTGCCATCTCCGGAGATCGTGAGCCCGCTGTAGGCATCGTCGAGCTCGGTCAGCCCGAGCTCCGTGCCGTCGATGCCGTAGCTCACCAGGCGCTGGCCGCCGTCGATGGCCTCGATGACCGCGAAGCCATCGGCCTGGCGCGCGATGGCGACCACCCGTCCACTCGTCGGCACGGCCTGCGCGTCGGAGCCGTCGAGCGGGTTGATCTGCACGCCCGGCTCGCCGGTGGTGCCGGTGATCGCCACGCCCTCGGTGACCGCGACGAGGTCGCCGGTGTCGAGCGGGCTCACGTCGCCGGAGTGCAGGTCGACGATCCAGGAGCCGCGGTCGGTCTCGACGAGCGCCATGTCGCCAACCACGTCGATGTCCGTCGTGCCGTCGCAGACCACGTCGTCGACCGCGATGGTCGCGTCCGGCGTGTGGAGCGTGCAGCCCTCGTCATTGTCGGCGATGACCACCGTGTCACCGTGCTCGTCGAAGCAACCATCGAGCGCACCGGGGACGACCGTGGTCTCGCTGCCGTCGTCCATCCAGTGGTTGTCCGGGTCGAGGACGTGGACCGCGTCGTCGGTGACGACCAGGAACTTGTCGTCCTTCTGGTCCACGACCCGCTCGGTCTCACCGTCGTAGTCGTAGTCCTCCCCAATCCAGCCCTGCGGGTCGACGTGGCACGTGGTGCCGTTCATGCCCGCCACACCGTAGCTGCCATCGTCCGACAGCTCGATGCCGCGGGTCGCCGCATGCAGCGAGCCATCGCCCCAGGACTGCCAGTCCTCGGTCATCCACCCTTCCTCCCACGAGAACGTGCAGGCGGGAAGCATGGCGATGAGCAGGGCGAGATGGAGGTGGCGCATGGGGGTCTCCTCGGGATGTGGGCGAAACAGACGAACGAGCGAGGCGGTCATTCGAAGAAACTTTCGATGTCGGCTCCTTTGCACCAACCCGAGGCCCCCGCACGTTACAGACGATGTCTCGCTGCGGGTGGCGACGCGGATGGGCCGCGAACGCCTGAGATCACACCGCAGAACCTGATCCCGATCGCACGGGCGGAGGAAAGCGAGCATGAGCGACTACGAGACCTTCAACGGCGGACCGAGCAAGAAGATCGAGGTGGGTGACCTCAAGGTGCCCTTCCGCGAGATCCCGCTGACCACCGGCGAGACCTACCGCACCTACGACACCTCCGGTCCCCAGGGCATCGACCCCCACCATGGTCTGCCCAAGCGCCGCGCCGAGTGGATTGCCGCCCGCGAGGCCCGTGGCGACAAGAACTTCTCCCAGATGCACTACGCCCGGCAGGGCGTCATCACCGAGGAGATGCAGTTCGTCGCCATCCGCGAGGGCGTCGAGGCCGAGTTCGTCCGCAAGGAGATCGCCGAGGGACGCGCGATCATCCCCGCGAACAAGCGCCACCTCGAGCTCGAGCCGATGATCATCGGCCGCAACTTCAAGGTGAAGGTGAACGCGAACATCGGCAACTCCGCCGTGTGGTCGTCCATCGAGGAAGAGGTCGACAAGCTCCGCTGGGCCGTCCAGTGGGGAGCGGACACGGTCATGGACCTGTCGACCGGCAAGCACATCCACGAGACCCGCGAGTGGATCCTCCGCAACAGCCCGGTTCCCATCGGCACCGTGCCCATCTACCAGGCGCTCGAGCGCGTGAAGGGCAAGGTCGAGGACCTCAACATCGACCTGTTCCTCGACATCCTCCGCGAGCAGGCCGAGCAGGGCGTCGACTACTTCACCATCCACGCCGGCGTGCTCCTGCAGCACGTGCCGCTCACCGCGAACCGCGTGACCGGCATCGTGTCGCGTGGCGGCTCGATCATGGCGAAGTGGTGCCTCGCGCATCACGAAGAGAACTTCCTGTACACGAACTTCGAGCGCATCTGTGAGCTGCTCGCCGAGTACGACATCAGCTTCAGCCTCGGTGACGGCCTGCGTCCCGGCTCCATCGCCGATGCCAACGATGCGGCGCAGTTCGGCGAGCTCGAGGCGCTCGGCGAGCTGACCAAGATCGCCTGGAAGCACGATGTGCAGGTCATGATCGAGGGCCCCGGTCACGTGCCCATGCACCTCATCAAGGAGAACATGGACAAGCAGCTCGAGTGCTGCCACGAGGCCCCGTTCTACACGCTCGGGCCGCTGACCACGGACATCGCGCCGGCCTACGACCACATCACCAGCGCGATCGGCGCGGCGATGATTGGTTCGTTCGGCTGCGCGATGCTCTGCTACGTCACGCCGAAGGAGCACCTCGGTCTGCCGGACAAGAACGACGTGAAGGAAGGCCTCATGGCCTACCGGATCGCCGCCCACGCCGCCGATCTCGCCAAGGGGCTCCCGGGTGCGCAGGACCGCGACAACCTGCTGTCCAAGGCGCGCTTCGAGTTCCGCTGGGAAGACCAGTTCAACCTGGCCCTCGACCCGGGCCGGGCCCGCGAGTACCACGACCAGACCCTGCCCAACGAAGCGAGCAAGACCGCGCACTTCTGCTCGATGTGCGGCCCGCGTTTCTGCTCGATGAAGATCACCCAGGAGGTCCGCGACTACGCGGCCGCCAAGGGCATCACCGAGCACGAGGCCCTGCACGCCGGCGCGGCCGAGAAGGCCAGCGAGTTCGTGCAGAGCGGTGGCGAGGTCTACCAGCCCGCCAAGTAGGCGCACACACTGTTGCAGAAACGCGAGCGAGCTTCGCGAGACCACCCATCGTTACCGCAATTGTGGCAACGAACTCGGAGGACTCGTGAAGCTCGTTTCGTTCACCATCTGCCCCTATGTCCAGCGTGCGGTGCTCGCTCTCGAAGAGCGCGGCGCCGATTACGAGGTCGAGTTCATCGACCTCCGCGACAAGCCGGACTGGTTCCTGGAGCTGTCGCCGCGGGGCAAGGTGCCCATCCTCGTGCTCGACGACGGCGAGGTCCTCTTCGAGTCGCAGGTCATCGTCGAGTACCTGGACGAGACGCTGCCGGGGAACCGACTGACGCCCGCTGACCCGGCGCTTCGTGCCCGGGATCGCGCGTGGTTCACCTACGCGAGTGACGAGGTGTTCGGTCCCGTCGGGACGCTGGAGTTCTCGGACAGCGCCAAGCATCCCGAGGCGCTCCGCAAGCTCGAGAGCCGGCTCGATCGCCTGGAGCAGGAGCTCGAGGGCCGCGCCTACCTCTCCGGGGATGGCGAGGCCTTCGGACTTGCAGACGTCGGCTTTGCGCCCGCCCTGTACCGCCTCGCCTACTTCGAGACGCTGGGCCTCGAGATCGTCGGCGACCGCCCCCATGTGCGAGGGTGGATGGCGCGCGTGCTCGCCCGTCCGAGCGTGCAGCGGTCGGTGCCGGAGTCGTGGGAGGCAGACGTCCAGGCCGGCCTGGCCCGACGCGCGAGTCCCCTCGCCGCGTGATCAGCCGGTCTGGGCGAGCCAGTTCTGCATGTGCGTGACGTCGAACCACACCTCGCGCTCGCCGTCCTTGCCGATGGCGAGCACGCAGTCGTACCAGCGGTCGGCCTCCTGCCGCTGCTCCGAGCGCATCGACGCCAGGCCCAGCAGGTCGAGGGCGAGCTTGATCTCCCACGGCTCGACGACCACGAGCGCGGTGGCCGCGGACCGACCATCTCCACTGCGCAGGATGGCCTTGCACAGCCCGTGGGCGATGGCGCGGTGGTCACCTGCGTCCCAGTCGTCGCCGAGTCCGTCGAGGGCCTGGGCGTACAGCAGGTGCAGTGAGACCGACAGCGGCTCCGCCTCGAGCAGGCGCTTGGCGAGGCGCACGGCCTCTTCGAAGCGCTTGGACGCGACCCGCATGTGCAGCTCTTCGAGCCCCTCGGAGTCCCGCCCGTACGGCTGGTAGCGACTGCACTCGGTCCACGCGATCCGAAGCGCGGAGTAGTCCGCACGCGTCGGGTCCGTACGGACGTCGAGGAGCAGCGCGTCGAAGCGCGAGTCCATCGGTCGGCTATTGCGGATGACGAAGGCCGACGACCGTCGTGCCGGCGACGATCATGTCGTCGACGTCGACGTGCACCAGCGTATCGGCGCGCTCGAGCTGCGGCGCGTTCTGGCGCAGCACGTAGGTCGGGCAGCGCGGATGGAGCGGCGAGACCTGAACGCCGCCGCCGACCATCTGCACGGCGGCTTGACGGCGACCCGCCAGGGCGCGGTCGAGCGTGAAGCCTCCAGCACGAGCACGGGCGGCGCGTGCACCAGAGCACCAGCGGATGTTGTCCTGGCCGCGACGATCCGGGAATGCGAGCCCCGGGTGGTTCGGCTCACGACCGAGCTCGGCGGTCTGACCCGCGGTCACGCCGAGGCGCATCTCGGTGTCGGCGAGCAGCAGGCCCGCGTAGGTCTGACCCGCATCGCGGAACTCGATCGAGCCCGACGGCGTGGACACGGACATCCGGTCGCGGAGCAGGATCGACTCTCCGGGAGACAGGCCGCGGCCTGCCGCGGAGACACCCGGGGACAGCGCCTGCAGGCGCGCCCCCTCGGCGGAGACCTCCACGCGCACGATGCTGCGGTCACTCCGGTTGACCCACCGGCGATCGGGGAGGAGGTCGTAGCTGTAGCTGCTCACCACGTCGGAGAGCGGCACGGCGGGAAGCGCCAGGCCACAGATGACCAGCTCGAGGTCCGCCTGCGTGCCGACGTCGAGCACGATGGTGTCCGAACCGCTCGACCGGGTCACGGCCTTGAGCGTCTCCTGGATGGCGTACTCGATGCTGTCGGGCTCGCCGATGACCAGGCCACGTCCGGACCCCGTCCACGCCTGACGGTCGCTGGGGGCGATGTTGTAGGTCGCGAGCCACAGGGACGCCGGGTCGAGCACGGGGAGCGTGTCGATCGCCTGCTCGAGCGCCGGCGAACCCGGGGCAAATCCCTCGAGGAGGATGACCGGATCCGGCGGGAGGAGCGGCGGACGCGCTCCGCGCTTGAGGCGCACGAGGTTGCCCACCTTGGCCGCGGAGGCCACGCGCTCGGGAAGCCAGCAGCGGTGCTTGGGAACGGCGCGGAACGCCTGCTGCTCGCCGGGAATGCCCTTGAGTGCGAAGCGACCGACCTCTTCCCACGGGATCTCGGCCTCGTTCATGCACACCTTGGTGCCGAGGCCGAACCAGATCTCGCCGGCGGGGGTCTTCGAGAGGATGCGTGCCGCGAGGTTCACGGACTCGCCAAAGGCGTCGCCCGAGATCTCCTCGACGTCACCAGTTGTCATGGCCAGGCGAATCGAGATCCCACCCTGCTCACTGACCAGGTGCTGGACGTCGAGCGCGGCGCGTAGGCCGTCGGTCGCCGAGGTGAACAGGCACATGAACGAGTCGCCGAGGTTCTTGACCACGCGGCCACCACGACGCTCGACGATGGGTGTGACCAGCGCCTCGTGCTCCTCGAGGATGCGGCGCAGGCCCTCCCGATCGGAACGGCTGACCTTGGCGGTGTAGTTCGCGAGGTCCGTGAAGACGACGGTGCGTGTGACGGTGCTCAAACGTGCTCCGGCGGAGCGCCCCGATCCCTGGGGCGACGCGGGCAAGGCTACCGCGGGTGAGAGGCGACGTCGAGTGTCACGCCCCGCAACCTGTTGCGGCTCCCGCTGAAGGCGCGCCAGCGGGTTACCCGAGGCGGCCTGGAGGCCGGATGCAGCGCCCGCTCCTATCCGTCAATGTCAACAAATACGCACTGCTCCGCAACTCGCGGGGTCGAGACGTGCCGAACCTGTTGTGGGCCATCGATCTCTGCCTCGCGAGCGGCGCCCACGGCATCACGGTGCACCCACGTCGCGACGAGCGTCACATCCGCCTCGGCGACGTGCCGGTGGTCGCCGAGCACCTGCGCCGCCACCACCCGGGCATCGAGCTCAACGTGGAGTGCGAGAACCACCCCGAGCTCATCGCGCTCGTCCTCGAGCAGCGGCCGGCGCAGTGCACCCTGGTACCGGTGACCCCGGGCGAGGTCACCTCGGACCACGGCTGGCTTCCCGAGCAGGACGCCGAGGACCTCGCCCCGACCCTCGAGGCGCTGCGTGCGGCGGGCATTCGCTCCAGCGGCTTCCTCGACTGCGACCCCTCCCTGGTCGCGGGCATGGCCGAAGTTGGCTTCGACCGCATCGAGCTGTACACCGGCCCGTACGCATGGGCGTGGGGCACGGAGCACCAGGCTGTCGAGACGGCGCGCTTCGCAGACACCGCAGCGGAGGCGGTCCGGCACGGCCTCGGCCTCAATGCGGGCCACGATCTCGACAGCGACAACCTGCCGGGCATCGCGCAGGTTCCCGGCCTGCTCGAGGTGAGCATCGGCCACGCTCAGATCGTGCGTGCCCTCGAGGTCGGCACCGCGACGAGCATTCGGGAGCTGCTCACCGCCCTGGGCTGGTGAGATCGACGACCAGGCGCTCGCCGAGGGAGAGCTCGGTGGCGCCGACGTGGCCGCGGTACGCGAGGACCTCGACGCCGCGGGCGACCGCCTCGCGGATGGCGCGTCCGTAGTTCGGGTCGACGTCGTCAGCAGGGGCCACCACGGTCGGGCCGGGTCGGCCGACGTGAAACAGGAGCACGGCGCGATCCCCGGCCTCGGCGCGCTCGGCGAGCTCGAGGGCGTGCTTGGCGCCCCTGGCGGTGACCGCGTCGGGAAACCGCCCCACGCCGTCCCCGTCGACCAGGGTGAGGTTCTTCACCTCGACCCAGGTGATGCGATCGCTCCCCTGCTCTTCCACGCGGAAGTCGAAGCGACTGCCGCCATCCACGGCGCGCTGTTCCGGGGTGACGCGCTCGGCGCGGATCTCCGGGATGGCATGCCGCGCGAGCGCATCGGCGACCACCGCGTTGGGACGTCCGGTGTGGACGAGCACCCAGCCGTCGTCCATGCGCACCTGCTCGAGGGTGTAGGCGAGCTTGCGACGCGGATCGTCGCTGTGCGACACGCGGCAACGTGCACCCGGCGCCCAGCACGCGGTCATCCGGCCGGGGTTCGGGCAATGCGCGGTGATCTCGGTGCCATCGTCGAGGCGAATGTCCGCGAGGAAGCGCTTGTAGCGCCGCAGGAGCGTCGCCTCGGTCAGCGCCGGCAGCGCGACGCTCACAGGACGCGCCAGATCTGGACCTTGAGGTAGCGACCCTCGGGAAAGGACGCGAGCGCGGGGAAGTCGGGGCCCTGCCCCAGCGACTTCAGCAGCTGTGCGTCGCGATCGACCCGCTTGAGCCCCGACAGGATCCACCCGGTGAACTCCTTGGGCGACACACTGCCGTTGTTGGAGGCGGCGATCAGCCAGCCGCCGGGGGCGAGCACGCGCAGGGCAGACGCGACCAGACGCGGGTAGTCCTTGGCCGCCGACCACGTGCCGGCGTCCGAGTGGGAGAAGCTCGGCGGGTCGAGCACGATGCAGTCGAACTCGCGGCCCTGCCGACGGAAGCGGTCCAGGGCCTTGAACGTGTCCATGGCCAGGAACTCGTGCATCGACGGGTCGATCTCGTTGGCGACGAAGTTCTCCTCGGCGCGGTCGAGGTACTTCTCGGAGAGGTCGACGGTCACGATCTCGGAGGCGCCGCCGAGGGCTGCCGCCACCGAGAACGCCGCGGTGTACGAGAAGGTGTTGAGCACGCTGCGGCCACCCCAGTGAGGCTCCATCCACGCGCGGACTTCGCGCATGTCGGCGTACATGCCGACGTCGGGGCCGTCGTCGGGGAGCACGCGCATCGCCATGCCTCGCTCGGTCACGCGCACCGCACTCGTCGGAGCATGTCCGGCGATGAGACCGGGGCTGGGCGAGAAGCTCTCGACGTTGCGGGTGTCGCGCGGGTCCGGCCGGTAGCAGAGGTACACCCCCCGCGGCTCGCGCCGTGCTTCGAGCCAGGCCACCAGGTCGTCGAGGAGGAAGGCCACCGCTGGGGAGTCGAGGATGATGACGGCGTAGTGCCCCCACATGTCGACTCGAAGGCCAGGCAGCCCGTCGTTCTCGCCGTGCACGAGGCGAAAACCGGTGGTCTCGGGGTCGACGACGATGTCGCGGAGCTCCGCGGCGCGGTCGAGCCGCTCCCAGAGCCACGCTCGGTCGAGCGGACCGTCGTCGTGGCGGTACACGCGGGCGGCGAGGAAGCCGGCATCCCCGACGCCGACGCCGAGCACCTGCTTCTTCGGCCCCACGATCTGCAGGACCTGGCCGATGCGGGGGCGCTTGCCCACGACCTCCTTGGGGTAGACCCACGGGAAGCCCTGCTGCAGCCAGCGCTCGCTGTAGCCGTTGACGACGAGACGTCCGCTCACCCTTCCTCCGCGATGCCGATGGTGCCGACGACCTGGCCAGACTCCACCCACGGGGAGTCCACCCAGCTCACGACCACGCCGTTACTCTGCGCACGCACCTCGTCCAGCGGGTCGCCGACGAGATCACGCACCACGCCGAGCACGACACCTGGCCGGAAGCGGTCTCCGGGCCGAAGCGAAGGCACGAACACGCCGGCGCGTCGGGTGCGCGCGGTCGTGCCGCGACGCCAGGTGCCGCTCGGGCAGGTCACCCGCGAGGCATCGGGCTGCGCCGTCCCGTCGACCAGGCCCACCCTGGCCAGGACCCCGTGAACCGCGCGGCGCATGATGCTCACGGCATCCCAGTCGACCACTCCTCGGGGCCCCGCCTCGATGGTGACCGCGGGCTTGTGCAGACGGTTGACCACCGCTCCGGCCAGGGAGCGATCGAGCGCGAAGCGCTGGTACAGGTCGTCGGGGTACTCGAGCAGCACGGTGAGGCCGCTGTCCTGGGCGAGCTTGAGGAGCTCGGTGTCCAGCCGGGTGCGGGCCCGCCCAGAGAGCGACACGGCACGGTCGACGATGGTGTACGGGATCGAGCCCGCCGAGTCCGTGTGCAGGTCGATGAGCACGTCGGGCGTGACCTCGCCGATCGACGCCCACACCGCGGCCGCGAGCCGCTCCGAGGCCGTGCCGCCCGTGCGCCCGGGAAAACACCGGTTGAGGTCGGCGCCGTCGTGCGGGACGCGTCGGGTGTTCAGGGCCAGCGCGCGAGGGTTGAGCGAGGGGTACAGACGCACCCGACCGCGAACCAGGCTGTCCTGAAGCCAGCGGTCGAGCGCGTGCACCGCGACGACGCCGCTGGACTCGTCACCGTGGACGTTGGCGGTGACGACCGCACTCGGCCCCGGCACCCCGGAGTCGATGTCGATCACCGGAAGGTGGGCGTGGTCGTCGCCGATATCGACGCGCAGCCAGTCGGCGCGACGCTGCATCACGCGTTCGCAGAGGGCGTGTCGTCATCTCCGCGCGACACACCTGCCTCGGCCATCAGCGCCTGCTTGCGCTCGCGGGAGAGCTTGCCGCTCGCCGGCTTCATGCGGACGATCTTCTTGCTCAGGTCGCTGCGGACCTCGCGGCCGATGAGGTCGTTGGCGACGACGCCGGCCATGGTCAGGCCGAAGATGGACGGCATCCAGCTCACCGAGCCCTGGATCTGCAGGCGCTTCTCGCACTGGTGCAGCGCGTTCTCGCCGCGGTTGCTGCAGATGCACTGGAACTCGGCCTGCGCGAACGGATCGAGATCGTTCGGCGCCTCCTCGGACCACACGACGGGAATGCCCTCGGTGATGCCCTTCTGGCGCAGCAGATCGCGCACGATGCGGGCGAAGGGGTCCATCTTGGTCTCGGAGATGTCGCTGACGCGGACCTGCGTAGGGTCGAGGCGTCCGCCAGCTCCCATGGCGGACATGACGGGCTGGCCGTCCTCGACGCAGCGCGACAGCAGGTGGACCTTGGCGGTCATGTTGTCGATGCAGTCGAGGACCCAGTCGTAGCGCTCCTCGCCGAGGATCTGGTCGTGGTTCTGCGCGTTGTAGAAGGTGCGCAGCGCGCGGATGTCGGCCTTGGGGTTGATCGCGAGCGCGCGCTCGGCCATCAGGTCGACCTTCGGCTTGCCGACCACCTTGCGAGTCGCGTGCAGCTGCCGGTTCACGTTGGTCACGCACACGAGGTCGAAGTCGACCATGGTCACGTGGCCGACGCCGCTTCGCACGAGGGCCTCGGCAGCGTACGAGCCGACGCCTCCGACGCCGATCACGCACACGCGGGCGTCCGCGAGGCGGGCAAAGCCCTCGCGGCCAACGAGAAGCTCGGTGCGGTGGAGCGGATGCATGGGCATGAAGGCCTCCGGATGAACGCCCCATTTAGCGCTCGCAGGCCGCTGGAGCTACCGCTTCGAGAGCACCAGCACCGCGACCGTCGCGACGAGCGCCCGCGCGAGTACGCCGTGGTCGATGCCGACGACCACCGGTCCCAGGTCCACGGACTCGATGCGGAGCGCATCCTGATGGCCACGCGGAGGGCCGAAGCGCGCCTGGCCCAGGCTCACGCCATGCGCGCCGACCTCGCCGGCGTCGAGGTCCAGCCACTGCATCGCACAGTACGGCGTCAGGCGGTTCGCCTCGGTGTCGAGCACCTCGTGACGGAAGTTCGCGTCCATCCAGTCGCGCCGAGCCCCCGGGGACAGTGTCCCCTCCCCGTCTTCGCGACCCCAGATCGGGACGCCGACGGCGACCACCGCGAGCACGCGGTCACGAAGCCCCGGTTCCGTGCGCAGCAGCTCGAGCTGCGCCAGCCCATCCTCGCCGCATCCGACGAGGACGACGCGCTGATCGCGATCCGGGGCGTGCGCTTCGATCCACGACAGCACGGCCGAAGCATCCACGGCCGCAGCGCCGACCGCCGACGCCAGCGCATCGGCCAACGGCCCTGGCGTACACAGCCAGTGCACGTCCAGCTGCCGCCGGAGGGCGTCGCCCGCACGGGTGTCCTCCGCTCGCCACGCCGCCAGCTTCTCCCAGGTGAGCTCCGGTCCCAGCCAGCGGGAGAGGTCCCAGTCGGCCCCGAGCTCCGCGGGGTCTGCCATGCGCGCCTCGAGCCCGGCCTCTGCCTCGCGGTACAGGTACGCCAGTCGCGACGCCACGTCCGTGCGCTTGGCGAGCTGCTCGAGCAGCGCGAGCTCACCGGGTTGCGCCTCTCCGGGAGGCTTGTAGGTCCCAGGCCGCTGAACCTTGTCCTCGGGTTCGCGTCCCGCCGGGTGGTACGGCACCCACCTGCCACAAGCCGCTTCCCAGGCCTCGGCATCGCCGCCGGCCGCCTCGACCTCGCCGAGGAACAGGGTCGCGAGGGACAGCTTGAACAGCCGCTCGCCGTCGAGCGCCGGGGGCCGGGGAACCGCCAGCCATGCGGCGGCCGCACCCACGCCGACAGTCATCGCCGCAAGGGCGATCGAGAACGGATCGGTCAGGGGAACTACTCCCGCGGGCGACGATCGCGGACGGGCACCGGGACGGGAACGGGCTCGGGAGCCGGGTTGAGCAGCCGGTCCAGTGCCGCTGCCCACTCGCGCAACTTCTCGATGAGCCGATCCATGTATCGTCCCCCTTCCATTACTGTACGACACGCATGGGCTTTCGCCAAGGGCGGGCCCGAAGAAGCCGACGAGAAGCGCGCATTCGCGCGACCGGAGTCCACCATTTCCTCCCGCGCCCGCTGGACAGACCGCCTGCTCGCCGCCGCCTTGCCTGGCGGTGCGCTGCAGCCAGGGTTTCGCACACGACTGCGCGACGCGTCTCCGCCCCTGCTGCGCCTCGGGTTCGTGGGCGCAGCCCTGCTCCTCGCGCTGTCACCGCTGTGGACCGGCCCTCGGCGTCTGCCGGGTCCCCTGCTCTCGGACGCGGACCTCGACGCGTCGCTGGCCGAGGCACGTCGTTCGCGTTTCTACCTGCTCAGGCAATGCGCCACGGTCGTGCAGCTGCTCGCTTGCTTCGGCGCGTGGGAGTCGCCATGCGACTGACCGTCGATGGCGCCGAGGTTCTCAGTACCTGGCAGGCCGAGGCCGAGATCGTCGTGATCGGGAGCGGCCCGGCCGGCGCCATGTACGCGCGGACCCTCGCCGAAGCCGGGGCAGACGTGCTCGTCCTCGAGGAGGGCCCCCTGGTGCCGCGGACGGCGTTCCATGCCGACAGCTTCGGGGCGATGCGGCAGCTCTACCGCGACCTCGGCGCGAGCGTCACCCGGGGCCGTGCACCGTTGCCGGTGGTCCAGGGGCGCGCGGTGGGCGGGACCTCGGTCATCAACGGCGCGATCAGCTGGCGCCTGCCCGAGGATGTGTGGCAGCGCTGGGCCGCTGCCGATCCGGCGCTCTCCGAGTACCTCCCGTGGGACGAGCTCGTCGCCACGACAGAGCAGATCGAGGCCGACCTCGGCATCGCGCCGACGCCCGCCGAGGTGCAGGGACGCAACGACCGTCTGATGGCCGCCGGTGCCGAAGCCCTCGGGCTGGACCACCGACCGATCCGCCGGAACGTGAAGCAGTGTGCCGGCAGCGGCCGATGTCTGCTCGGATGCCCGAGCGGCGCCAAGCAGTCCATGGACGTGAGCTACCTGCCTCGGGCCGTGAGCGCGGGAGCCCGCCTCGCCGCCGGCATGCGCGTGGATCGCATCGACGTCGAGGCAGGCCGCGTGGTGGGCGTTCGAGGCACCACGGCTGGGGGCGCGGCATTCACGGTCCGTGCTGCCCATGTGGTCGTCGCGGCGAGTGCCGTACACAGCCCCCTGCTCCTGTGGCGCTCCGGGGTGCGGCAGGGCCCGGTCGGTGAACACTTCCGCGCCCACCCCGGCTTCTCGATGCTCGGTCGCTTCCCGGACGAGGTGCGCGCGTGGGAAGGCAGCACCCAGGGGCACGAGGTGACAGGACTGCGCGGCGAGGGCCTCAAGTTCGAGGCGCTAGGTCTCGATGCGGGCATGATCGCGGCGCGCATCGGCGCGATCGGCACGGGGCTTCGCCGCGCGGTCGACGAAGACCTGCCCCACCTCGCGAGCTGGGCCGTTGCCGTGAAGGCTGGCGCCGAGGGGCGGGTTCGCCCGAGCTGGCTCGGGAGTCCCGTGCGCTACGACCTGAGCGATACCGACCTCGCGATGGCTCGCCGGGGCCTGCGCGTGCTCGGCGAGATGATGCTCGCCGCCGGTGCGGAGTACGTGCGGCCGGGTGTGTCCGGCTTCGATCCGGTGGTTCGCGATCCCCGCCGCCTGGCCGCGCTCGAGTCCGAAGGCCCGCGTGACCCCCGCGCGTACACCGGGGTCATGACGCACCTGTTCGGCAGCTGCCGCATGCACAGCGACCCGGCGAGCGGCGTGGTCGATCTCGCGGGCCGCCACCATCACGTGCGTGGCCTGTCCGTCGTCGACAGCAGCGTGTTCCCGACGAATACCGGGGTAAACCCGCAGACGAGCATCCTCGGGGTGAGCCGAATGCTCGCGCTGCGGGCTGTGCGCTCCGAGGCCTAGCGAATGAGCTCGGACTTCGTGTAGCGCTCCTCGGGGGAACGCGTCGCGTGGCCGTGCCGCTCATCGTCGTGCGCGAGGTCGGTCAGCGACGGACGCAGCGCCTCGATGTGGCGGTCCGCCTGGCCGAGCTTGGCGAGGATCTCGTCGACGATGTCGGCGGCCTCGTGCTGGTAGACCTGTCGCAGGAACGCGCCGAGACCGCTGTAGGTCGCGATTTCCCAGTGGTCCATGCGCACAGCGGCCTGTGCCATCGCCACGTCGCGGACCGCCGGGTCGCGCAGGGTCGCCGCCTGGTCCGCCTCGGCCGCGATACCCGCGGCACCGGCGTCGTCCATGGGCCACAGGTCGTGTCCGAGCTCCTGGTGGATGCGATTGAGCGCGAGCCCGATCTGCGTGTTCACCGCGAGCTGCTCGCCCAGGGTGGTCTTGAGCAGCGGCGCGGTGGCGGCGGCTCGCATGCGCTCGAGGCTAGCCTCGAACAGCTGGTTGGCGCGGGCCACCCGATCGAGCTCGGTGAGGCAGTACTTCAGAATACGGCGATGTCCCATGAGACCTCCTGCACTGACAGGTGCAAGAGGGATGCCAGCTCTGGAGCGCCGAATCGGCCCCGAACGCCCACGCGCCTGTGCGAGGCGGCGCGAACGTGTGTGGGAAATCACACCTTGAAGTAGCGCGCGGCCGGGTGGTGCACGACGAGGGCCGAGGTCGACTGTTCCGGGTGGAGCTGGTCGTCCTCGTCCATGTTCACGCCGATGCGCTCGGCACCGAGCAGACGCAGAAGATCACGCTGCGGCGCCATCTCCGGGCAGGCGGGGTAGCCGAAGCTGTAGCGGCAGCCGCGGTACTTCACGTGGAAGAGGTCCTTGATCTCGCGGGCATCGTCGCCGCTGATGCCCATCTCGGCGCGCATCTGGCGGTGGATGAACTCGGCGAGCGCCTCGGTCATCTCGACCGAGAGGCCGTGCAGGTAGAGGTAGTCGCGGTAGCGGTGCGCCTCGAACCACTGGTTCGTGACCTCGCTCGCATGCTCGCCCATGGTCACACACGTGAACCCGATGACGTCCTTCACGCCGCTGCCGATGGGCTGGAAGTAGTCGGCGATACAGCTGTTGGGCGCCTTGTCCATACGCGGGAACGGCAGGCGCGCGACGACTTCGTCGTGCTGCTCGGGGTGGTAGACCACCACCTCGTCGCCGTCGGAGTTGCACGGGAAGTAGCCGTACACCGCCTGGGGACGGAGGATGTCCTCCTCGATGCAGGTCTTCACGAGGTCGTGGAAGATCGGCCGCGCCACCGTCGCGAGCTGCTCCTTCCACTCGTCGGTGGACAGGCCCTTGCGGGCGAAGCCCCACTGGAACTTGTAGAGCACGTTCTCGTTGATGAAGGGCACCAGCGCGTCGACCGCGACCTTCTCCACCACGCGAGAGCCGTAGAACGGTGCCTTGGGCGGCTCGACCGCCTCGACGCTGCGACCGTCGAAGGGCGTCTCCGGGAGCGGGCGCCCGGCGGCACCCGTGACGCGCCCCTTCGCTTCTTCCGCGGACAGCTCGGGCAGATCGGCACCGGCGTCGGGCTCGGCGCCACCTGCCTCGACCGCGGCAGGCGTGCCTTCGGTCGCCGCGGCGTACGGCGTGACCATCGCCTCACCGGAGGCCTTGCGCTTGGCCATCTGGTCCATGAAGTACAGGCCGGAGAACGCGTCCTTGGCGTAGGTGACGTCGAAGCCGTAGGCCTCGGAGCAGTCCGCCTCGACAAAGCGCTTGGTCAGCGCGGCGCCTCCGAGGACGACCGGCACATCGAGCCCCTGACGGCGCATGTCCTCCAGGTTCTCCTTCATGATCACGGTGCTCTTCACGAGCAGCCCGCTCATGCCGATGGCGTCCGCACCGGTCTCGCGCCACACCTTGAGGATCTGGTCCAGCGGCTGCTTGATGCCGATGTTGTGGACCTTGTAGCCGTTGTTCGAGAGGATGATGTCGACGAGGTTCTTGCCGATGTCGTGGACGTCGCCGCGCACGGTGGCGAGCACGATGCTCCCCTTCTCCTGCCCGTCGATCTTCTCCATGTGTGGCTCGAGCCAGGCCACGGCGGCCTTCATCGTCTCGGCGGACTGGAGCACGAACGGCAGCTGCATCTGGCCCGCGCCGAACAGCTCGCCGACGACGCGCATGCCGTCGAGGAGCAGCTCGTTGATGATGTGCAGCGGCTCGTAGGTCTTCATCGCCTCGGCGAGGTCGACCTCGATGTCGACGCGGTCTCCGTCGATGATTCGGGCCTTGAGCCGCTCCTCGACCGTCTTCGGCTTCGGCCGCTCCTTCTTCGCGGTCTTCGCGTCGGCAAACAGCGCGAGCATCTCCTGGAGCGGGTCGTAGCCCTCGCGGCGGCGGTCGAAGATCAGGTCCTCACACACCTCGCGCTCGCGGTCGTCGACCTTGAACAGCGGCATGATCTTCGTCATGTGGAGGATGGCCGCGGACAGGCCCGCCTCCCGCGCGTGGTGCAGGTACACCGAGTTGAGCACGTGCCGGGCCGCGGGGTTCACGCCGAAGCTGATGTTCGACAGACCGAGGAGGATGCCGCACTCTGGCAGGTGCTCGCGGATGAGGCGGATGCCATCCAGCGTCTCGACACCGAGCTTGCGGTCGTCCTCGTTGCCAGTGCAGATCGTGAACGTGAGCGGATCGAAGAGGATGTCCGCCGGGTGCAGGCCGTGGCGATTGACGGCCAGATCGTAGAGGCGCTTGGCGACCTCGAGCTTGCGCTCGGCGGTCTTCGCCATGCCTTCTTCGTCGATGGTCAGCGCGATGACGGCGGAGCCGTGGATGCGCGCGAGACGACACACCTTGTCGAGTCGCTCTTCGCCGTCCTCGAGGTTGATCGAGTTGATGATCGCGCGCCCGCCAACGAGCTTCAGGCCCTCCTCGAGGACGTTGAGCTCGGTCGAGTCGAGCACGATCGGCGCGGGCACGTCCGTGTTGAAGCGCTTGAGGACCTCGGACATGTCGGCGACCTCGTCGCGGCCGACGTAGGCGGTACATACGTCGATGGCGTGGCTGCCGTGCTTCGCCTGGTTCTTGCCCATGCGCACGATGCCGTCCCAGTTCTCCTCGTCGAGCAGGCGCTTGAAGCGACGCGAGCCGTTGGCGTTGGTGCGCTCGCCGATGGCGAACACATCCGCGTCCTGGTGGAGGGCCACGGGGCTGTACAGGGACGTGACCTGAGCCTCGAGCTCGGGCTCGCGAACGGCCGGGGTCTTGCCCCACAGGCGGTCGCACACGGCCTTGAGGTGCGCGGGAGTGGTGCCACAGCAGCCGCCGATCACCTGCACACCGTCCTCGGAGACGAAGCGCTCGTGCCAGTTGGCGAGCTCGTCCGGCGTGAGCGGGTAGTGGGTGTGGCCGTCGATGAGCTGGGGCAGGCCAGCGTTCGGGAGCACGGACACGCGCTTCTTGCAGTGCCGCGCGAGGTACGCGATGTGGCCCGCCATCTCCTGGGGGCCTGTCGCACAGTTGAGGCCGATCACGTCGCACGGCAGCCGATCGAGCACGGCGAGCGCGGCACCGATCTCGGTGCCGACCAGCATCGTGCCCGTGGTCTCCATCGTCACCTGGGCCATGACCGCGACGCGGTCCGCGTCCGGTCGCTCGGCCTGCACGCTCTCGATCGCGGCCAGCGCACAACGAGTCTGGAGGATGTCCTGGCAGGTCTCGACGAGGAGCACGTCGGCGCCGCCATCGAGCAGTCCCCTGGCCTGCTCGGCGTAGGCGGCGAACAGCTCGTCCCAGTGCACGTGAAGCAGCGACGGGAGCTTGGTGCCGGGGCCCATCGAGCCAACGACGAACCGCGGACGCTCGGGAGTCGCGTACTTGTCGCAGGACTGGCGAGCGAGCTCGGCGGCCAGCTTGTTCAGCTCATAGGCCTGGTCCTCGAGGCCGAACTCGGCGAGCACGAGGCGGGTCCCTCCGAAGCTGTTGGTCTCGACCGCGTCGCAGCCGACCTCCAGGTAGGACTCGTGGATCGCCATCACGACGTCGGGGCGGGTGATGCACAGGATCTCGGAACAGTTCTCGAGTCCGTTGTAGTCGGACAGGGGCAGATCGTAGTTCTGCAGACTGGTGCCCATCGCGCCGTCGAGGATGAGCACGCGGGAGTCGAGGGTGTCGAGGAATCGGGACAAGCGGCCTCCGGACCGGCTCGCATAACCGACCTGTCCGCTACGAGGCCCGTTTGTCACGCGTTGGGCTGCGCCTCCGCCTCGGAGAACACCCCGCGCCGTGGGTCGAAGCGCAGGTCGACCGCGAGGTCTCGGCCGTGCCGGTTCTTCGCAGATGCGAGGAGGCTGGCCCACTCTCCCCGCTCCGGGGAGGCCCGGGTCGCGAGGGCGAGGACCAGCGCGGCCTCGCGCATCGGCCCCACCTCCAGCGGAATGTCGTCGTCGAGGGCTCGACCGAGCGCCTCGGGACTGGCGAACGCAGGCCGCAGGCGAGCCCCGACGCCAGCCACGGCGAGCACGCCCGCCCCGGCCCAGTCGGAGGACAGGCACCCCGGACGGGCGATGTCTCGGAGGGCGCCGAACAGCTCACCGAGCGCGTCACCTCCGCTCTGCCCCTCCCAGTCGTCGACACTATCGAGGACGACGAGTGGCGGGGCGCCGTGGAAGGCCCTGGCGAGGCTACGCACGCGCTGCACGAGCGCCTCTTCCGTCCGCTCGGCATGGGTCGGAGCCCACAGGTGCAGCGGCCGCAGATCGTCGACCAGGCTGCGTCCCGCCTCGCTCAGCATGTCTTCGGGCCATCGGGCGAGGAGCACGTCCCGATGGGCGACCTCGCTCGCCGCACGACCGGCGATCAGCCGGGCGACCAGCTCGTCCGCGCCCGTGTCCAGCGACACGTAGAGCACGGGGCTGCCGGTCGCGGCGACGGCTCCCGCCACCTGGAGCGCCAGCGAGGTGCGCCCGGAACCGGCCGCGCCCACGAGCAAGGCGAGACGACCGGGCCACAGGGGTCCCAGCGGGGCGAGTCCCGCCAGCGGGCGGGCGGTCACGACCCGACCGAGATCGCCGCTCGCCGCCTCGCTGTCGGCCTGTGTCCCGGACCAGTCGAAGCGAGGAGTGCCCTGCAGGTGCAGGTGCAGAAAGCTCGCGACGGCCTCGTCGAGCAGGCACCCGGCGAGCTCCTCGCGCGCGGCGCGCTCGACGTCGTCGACCTGCCACCCCGCGAGCTCCTCGAGGGCCTTGCTCGGATCGAGGAGCGGGCCGCCTCCCCACGTGCTGTGAAAGCCACCAGGGCCAATCGCCGGCAGGGCGGCGACGCGACCGGGGTCGGCGCTGATCTCGGCAATCATGCCGGCGCCGCGCCGCGGATGGCGGGCCCAGGCGACCAGACGCTCGGCCTCGTCCACGCTCACCGCGCGGGTCAGGGGCACCAGCACCCGCCACCGCGGACCGGGAGGCCGCTCGCCGTGAGCCACCTCGTGAAACGCCGTGGAGTAGGCCGCGAACCACGTACCCTTCCACCACTCCTGCAGGCGGGGCCCGTCGACGCCCGGTTCGTCGAGGTAGTCGAGCACGAGGCCATACACCTCCTCGACCCGACGCCGGCTCTCGTGAGCCGCCACGGCCTCGTCGCGTCCGGTGACTCGGGCGTCGTCGACGAACTTCGCGAAGCTCCACCCAGGCAGCAGTCCCTCGGACTCGTGAACCGACGTAGACGACGGCCACAGCTCGGGCTTGTCGAGGTACGCGACCAGCTGCGCACCGGTCAGGTGGCGCCGCTCGCCATGCGCCGTCCATCGGGCGGGCGCTGGGAACAGGGTCATGTGGATGGGATGGGACACGCTGCCTCCTGCCCGCTGGCGTGCAAGACGCGCGCCAAGTAGCTTCGGAACATGAACGGACTCGACGCGCTCGCGACCGCGATGACCGACGCTGGGTGCGCGTACACTCCCGGCCTCGTCGAGCCCGCATTGTGCGAGGCGGTGGTGGACGCCTGGCTTTCCGGGCCGTGCGACACGGACGCATCGCTTCGCCGGCAGCATACCGGGCAGTTCGAGCCCCATCAGCGCTCCGCCGACGGTTTTGTGCTCAATCCCCTGCTCAACCCGCAGGATCTCACCCGCTGGCCCGAATTCGCCGCAGCGTGCCAGGCGGTCCTCGAGACCTCGAGACTGAACGCGGCTGCGCGTCGTCTGCTTGGAGACGGGGCCGAGCTGTACCAGGCCGCCTTCTTCGACAGCAGCCCCGGGTCGGTTCCACACCGAGACGACCACCCCGGACATGCCGACGGTCGCATGGTCGCCGTACTCGTCGCTCTCGAGCCCATCGTTGCCGAGGCGGGGCCCTTCCTCGCCTGGCCCGGGACCCACGCACTCGTCGACCCCGAGCTCGACCGCCAGGGACGCGAGTTGTTCGAGCGGCGCTTCGTCCGGAACGAGCCCGCCCACGAGCTGCTCGCCCGGTTCCAGGAGCGCCTGGCCGCTCACCTGACCGACCGTCAGCCCGTGCTCGCGACCCTACCGACCGGCGACGGCCTGTGGTGGACGCGGCGCACCGTCCACGGCTCGATGGCACCGACTGCGGGATCCGGGAGGACGCGTCGCAGCCTGATCACGCACTTCATCGCTCCGTAGACGCCACCATCGGCAGCTCGCCGGCTGCGAGCGGCGCCTCGAGCGCGAGGCTCGCCACCCAGCCATCCCCGGTCTTCGCCCACACCGCCGCCCCCGCGCTCGCCGGCGGCGGTGCCTGCAGCAGTCCGAGGTCACCCGCGACGAGCCGGTAGGTACCGGTCGGAAGGCCCACCGGGAGCAGGGCCTTGCCGCCCTCGATCTCGAGCACCGCGGCCACGCCCGCGAGCGCCCCCTGCTCGCCGACCAGGCGCAGGGCTGTGGTCCCTTCGAGTGGCACGAGCCACGCCGCGCCGGCCTGCACCTGCAGCGTGATCTCAGTGTCCGACGCCCCGAGAACCGCCGGAATCGCGACCCCGGCCGCACATCGCGCCGTCGCCGTCGCGCTGCCCGCGAGCTCGGCCTCGAGCACGTTCCCCGGCTTGGGAGACTTGCCGCGCAGAGCGATGCGGCAGTCCGCGCCTTCGACGCGCACCCGCACGAGCCGCGCCGGCGCGCGCACGATCATCGAGTCGCCATGGTCGTCGATCGCCACCGCCCGCCCTTCGCCGCCCGGCACCTTGCACACCGCGGTCGGCGCCCCCTTGGGGATGCCGAGCACGGGAGCGGCCGGCTTGCCGCACCGGGTATCGGCCTCGGCACGCAGCCCGCCGCCCAGATCCCACGTCAGCGCCAGGTCGCAGGGCTCGGCCAATGCACACTCCAGGGCCGCGTTGCGAACCTCGGGCAGGCGGATGTCGACCCGCTTGCCCTCGTCCTCGGGCTGGTACTGCCGGTGATAGCGCGCTCCCTCCCACATGAAGCCCACGTGGAGGTTGGGCGACTTCCAGGCCACCGCGAACTCGCCGCCGGCATCGGTGTCGTCGCGCGCCTCGAGAGACGTCACCTGGACGTCCTTGAGCGGCGTGCCACGCGGACCGAGCACCCGTCCGACCATGGCCGTGGAGCCGGTCTCGGTGGGCTCGAAGAGGAAGCACGCGGAGAGAAGCAGGAACGGAAGGAAGCGCTGCATGCCGCCCCCTCTATCATGAGCCACACGGAGGGACGCATGGACGAGCCTCGCGCGGTGACCCCGGGCTTCTGGGGGCGCGTGTACGACAAGGTCCGAGAGGTACCCCACGGCAAGGTCGTGACCTACGGCCAGGTCGCGGCGGCGCTGGGCTCTGTCCGCGCGGCCCGCCAGGTGGGGTTCGCGCTCGCCGGACTCCGCGTGCGGCCCGAGGACAGCGATGTGCCCTGGCATCGCGTGATCAACGCCAAGGGCATGATCTCGCACCGCGGGGACCTGCTCCGTCCCACCGAGCAGCAGGAGTTGCTCGAGGCCGAGGGCGTGACGTTCGACGCCAACGGCAAGGTCGATCTGAAGCGCTACCGCTACGCTTTCGAGGTGTGAGCCGGCTCGCAGAGCACGACCAGCGAATAGCCCCCGAGCACGCGAACGGTGCGGTCCGGCCACCGCGCGAACAGGCGCTTGCGCAGCCCGTCCGACAGGCGCCCGCGACGCCGGGTGATCTGCGGCGGCACGCGGTGATACGCGGTGTCGATCACCCGAAACCCCGCCTCCTCGAGAAGCGCGAGCGCGGCGTGGCGATGGTAGTGGTGCAGGTGTCCGTACTGTCGCTCGAGCGCGTCGAGGTGCCCCGGACGGAGCTGGTTGAGCAAGCTCGCGTCGAGCGGTACGCGAAACAGTGCGTGGCCCGTGGTCTTCGTGCACAGCTCCTTCAGAAAGGCCTCCGGCTCGTGCAGATGCTCGAACACGTCGATGCAGAGCACGAGATCGGCCGTGTCGCTCGTGTTGAGCCAGTCCCCCTCGAAGAAGCCCAGGCGCTCGGCCGCACGCGCCGACGCCCGCCGAATCGCCTCTGGCGCGATGTCCCACCCCTCCCACCGGGTGGTCGCCCAGCCCATCGGACGCAGGATGTCGTGGAGACAGCGAAGCACCAGGCCCGCGCCGCAGCCCACGTCGACGACCTTTGCGGGGTGCACGGCGTGCGCGAGCAGCATTCGTGCGAGGGCCTCGGCCTTGTGGGGGGCGCCGCCGTCGTGCCAGTCCGGGTTGGCATCGGCGTAGGCTCCGGACGTGTAGAGCTCACTCATGCGCGCATCCTACGGGACGGTTACCACCGAAGGCCGGAGAACGCATGCCCGACATGTCCGACCGACTCTTCTTCGTGATCGGCGCGCCTCGCTCGGGGACGACGCTGCTCATGCGGATGCTGAACATGCATCCGGACATCTACACGCGTCCCGAGCCTCACCTGATGACGCCCCTCGCCCACCTCGGGTACTACGCGTACCCGGAGAAGGCGGCCTTCGACCCGTTCCAGTCGCATCAGGGCGTGCGCAACTTCGTCGCCGACCTCCCGAACGGCGAGGAGGACTACCTCGACGCGCTGCGGGCCTACAGCGACACCCTGTACGGCCGCATGCTCGAGCCCACCGGCCGCCGCTACTTCCTGGACAAGACCCCGGCCTACGCGCTCGTCCTGCCCTTCCTCAAGAAGCTGTACCCGAACGCGGTGTTCGTCGTGCTCACCCGGCATCCCTTCGCCATCTTCAGCTCGTACGCGAAGTCCTTCTTCGACGACGACTGGCCGGCGGCCGAGGCCTTCAACCCGGTGGTCCAGCGCTACGTCCCCGCCATCGCCGAGTTCCTCGCCGATCCGCCGGAGCGCTTCCACCACGTGCAGTACGAGGACCTCGTCGCCGACCCCGAGAAGCACCTGCGAGCGATCTGCGCGGCGGCGGACATCCCGTACACCGACGACCTGATCGAGTACGGCGACAAGGAGGTCGAGGGTGAAGGCCTCGGCGACCCCATCGGCGTCTCGAAGCACAAGCGGCCGACCACGGCGTCGGTTCACAAGTGGGCCCGCAACGTGGCCGGCAACGACGAGCGCATCGCCCAGCTCACCGCGATGGTCCAGCGTCTCGACGACGCGGACCTCGAGCGCTTCGGAACGCCACGTGACGCGCTGTTCACCCCGCTCGAGGACGTCAGCGCCGAGGCTGCCCACAAGGCCCAGAGCCAGGCCAAGAAGTGGGACCGCTACGCCGTCGAGCGACGCGCACTGCTCGTGCTCCGGCGAAACATCCACGACAACGCCCTCGGCCGGACCTTGAAGAAGGTGCGCTTCTACTGCGACGTCCTGCTCCGCGAGTGACCCCGTGACCCAGCCCACGCCCATTCCCGCCCTGATCGTCTCCGGCTTCCTCGGCGCCGGAAAGACCACGCTCGTGCAGCACCTGCTCGAGCAGGCGCAGGCCGAGGGCGTGCGGCTGGCCATCGTGTCGAACGAGTTCGGTGACACCGGCATCGACCGTGCGCTCATGGACGCAGGCGAAGAAGGCTTCGTCGAGCTGGATGGTGGTTGCGTGTGCTGCCGCCTCTCCGACGCGCTGTCCGAGACCCTCGAAGCCCTGCTCACCCAGGTGAAGCCCGACCGGTTGGTCCTCGAGACGAGCGGTGTCGCCCTGCCCGGCGAGATCGTGATCCAGTTCTGGCGCCCGCCGCTCTCCGAGCTGATCAGCGACGAGGTCGTCGCCGTGGTCGTGGACGCGGAGCGCCTCGCCGAGACCGAGGAACTCGACGAGACCAGCCTCACGCAGCTCGAGGCCGCCGACCTGGTCGTCCTCAACAAGCGGGACCTCGTCGACGAGTCCACGGCATCGGACTGCGCTGCGCGCCTCGACGAGCTCACAGCGGGTCAGCCCGTTCTGGAGGCCACCTACGGACGGCTCGAGGCGAGTGCGCTGTTCCCACCCGACCCCGAGGAGCTGCGCAAGCGTCGGCGGGACGCGTCGGCCACCATCGGCGCCCATAGCCACGAGCACTTCAACACCGAGGAGCTGTCGTTTCCCGGCGTCGTGGACCCCGATGCCGTGCTCGCCAAGGTAGCCGAGCAGCAGGCGGTGCGGGCCAAGGGCTTCGTGCGCACCGCGGCTGGGGTTCAGGTCGTGCAGGGCGTGGGGCGTCGCATCGAGATCACGACTCCCAAGACCCCGATCCCGGAGGATCTGGTCGGTCGCGTGGTGATCATTCGTCGCGAATAGCGAGGATGGCGTGAATCGTGCCGCCCGCCCGATTGCCGTACGCGATCTCGCGGACGATCTCTCGGTTCGCGCGTGAGAACACCACGATCCGCGAGGGCAACGGCACCCCTTCCGCTCCCCGAAGCAGGCGCCGCGCCACTTCGCGGTGAGCACTGGCCCGCAGCTGGGTCATGCCGACGTAGACCAGGTCACCGAGAACCTCGACGCCTCGACACCACCCCAGAGGATTGGCCACACCCGCCATCTCGTTGAGGTCGTAGTGCTCCACGCGGCGGCCATCCGCCGGGTCGACGGCGATGACGTGCCCCGTCACGGTCGTGAACCACACGAGCCCCTCGCGCACGTGGCCATCGTGAGGGGGACCCTCCGGGAAGGCGATCTCGCGGCCATCCCGGCTGCGGGCGCGCTGCTCCTCGAAGCAGGTCACCCACAGTGTGTCCCCCCACTCCGCTGCGAGGTTCGGGTGCACCTCGTGCGGCTTGAGGTCGCGGTAGGCCCGCCCGCGGACGTCGCCGTCGACGCGACGTGTGCCGAGATCCCAGCGTTCGACCACCGCGCCGTGCTCGTCGACTCCGAGGACGGCGTCGATACCGGTGCTGGTGACCCAGGCGCCGCCGGCGGCCCGAGGCGCCACGCTGTGGAGGTCGGACATCGGGCCTTCGTGAGACCACAGCCGAGCGCTCAGGTCCGTGGGGTCGACTTCGTAGACGGCCGCCCGCGTGGGCACCAGCAAACGACCGCCCACCATCGCCGGCACCGTGGTCTCACGATGACTGGACGGCGGCTCTCGTTCCGGGTCGCCCAACCAGCGACGCCGCGCCACCTTCCCCGACGTTTCGAGGAGAGTGAGCGCGGCGCGCAGGAGTTCACGGGAAGATCCGGAGGGCTTGAGCCCCCCGGTCACCAGCAGTCGCAGGATTACTCCCGACGACGGCGGAGGGCGAACGCGAACGGAATCAGCGCGAGGAAGCCCGCGGCGCCGTTGTCGTTGTTGCCGCAGCAACCGCCGCCGGTGGTCGTGTCGTCCGTGCCCGGGCCCGAGTCGGTGTCCGTGTCGGTATCGGTGTCCGTATCGGCATCGGTGTCCGTATCGGCATCGGTGTCCGTATCCGTGTCGGAGTCGGTGTCCGTGTCGGAGTCGGCATCGGTATCCGTATCGGAGTCGGTGTCCGCGTCGGTGTCGGAGTCCGTGTCGGTATCGGTGTCCGTGTCGGTATCGGTGTCCGTGTCGGTATCGGTCTCGACGCGCGTGCAGATGTTGTCGCTGATGTCGCCCACGGTCCAGTTCGTGTCGGTCGTGGTGTACGCCAGACCGATCCGGCGACGAACCGGCGAGACCGTGTTGTCCATGCGGAGCGCGTAGTAGACGACGTACTCGCTACCCACGCGCAGGACATCCCACGCACGCCAGTCGAGGCGCGTCGTGTTGTTGATCTCGGAGGTGTAGAACGGGTTGTCGGGGGACAGGAACTGGTCCCACGGCTCGGGCATGGTCGCCTTGCCGAAACCCATCACGCGAGGGGTGACGGACAGGTTCCGGCCGCCGAACCACATCGTGAACGGGTAGGCGGTCTCGTCCTCTTCGCAGACGGTCGCAGGGCAGTACACCGCGTCCTGCATCCACTCCTGGCTGGCGCCCGCCTCGAAGGCCGGGTTGCCGCTCGGGTCCTTGAGGTTCGTCCACGGGCCCGCCGGGCTGTCGGCCTGGTACCACTCGACCGGGTTGCCCACGGAGACGAGCATGTCCCAGGTACCATTGATGCTGGTCACCTTGGGGTAGCCGAAGGTCGAGGTGATCGGAATCACCGGCTCGGTGTTCCGGGTCCAGCTGACGCCGTCGGTGCTGGTCGCGTAGCCGACGCCCGTGTAGGTCGTCGTCCCGGAGGTCTCGGCCTTGAACCACATGTGCCAAGTGGTGCCGTCGTGGACGACCTCGGGGTGCGCGACGACACAGGCGTCGTACGCAGTCCCGCCCGTTGGCATCACCACGAGGTTGTTGTCGACGGTCCAGCTCAGGCCGTCCGACGACACGGCACGACCGACACCCCACACGTAGGGACAGGCCGAGAAGTCCTCGGTGAGCCCCGAGTAGTAGTCGGAGTGCATCTCGGTCTCGAAGTACATCACGTACTGCGTGCCGTCGTGCACGATGCTCGGCGAGCCATAGCCGTAGTAGTACAGGTCGCTCGTCGTGGCGTTCGTGTAGTCCGCCTCGAGCAGGTAGATCGGATCCCCGTTCGTGTCCGAGTGAACGGTCAGGGTGTCCTGAGCCAGCGCGGGGCTGGCCGCGAACAGCATCGCGAGCAGCGCAGTGGTGCGGGTCATTGCGTCTCCAGAAGTCCTCCGTTCGCCTCGACGAACGGCTCGACACCCACGTTAGCACGCCAGCCGGCGGGCACAAGCGCGAACTGCGCAGTGTTCGGCTGCATCCATCGCAGACACCGGCGCAACGCAAAGGCGTTACCCTCTGACGACACGATTCCTCACCTTTGCGCCGGGATTGCGCCCCGCGGAGCCTCGCATGCACGTTCGTCGTCCGGGTCACCTCCTCGCCCTCGTCCTCCTCGCCGGCTGTCCGGCAAAGGACGACCCGGTCGAAGACACCGGAGACACGCTCGCCGTGGGACCGCAGCGCGGCTGCGATGTAGCCGTCACGGCAAGCTTTCCGAATGCGTCGACGGTCGAGATCGCCGGGCGGTTCAACGACTGGACGCCCCAGGCGATGACGGACAGTGGCGGCGGCGTGTGGGAGCGCTCGCTCGGCCCGCTCGTTCCAGGCACCTACGGCCACAAGTTCATCATCGACGGCAACTGGGAGACGCTTCCTCCGGACGTGCCCTCCACCTGGGACGACGGCACCGAGAACCGGGCGCTCCGCGTCGGCGACTGCGACCGTCCCCTGCTCGAGCCCATCGAGGGTTCGGCGACCGCCGATGGCTCGCTGACGGCCTCGTTCCAGTTCACCCGCGGCGCAACGGGCGCAGGCCTCGACCTGGACTCCGTGCTTGCGACCGTGGGCGGCGAGCCGGTGGACATCGCATTCGACGCCGAGACGGGTCGCATCGATATCGCCGTGACCGGCCTCTCCGAGGGCAAGCACTCGGTGATCCTCGAGGTCGCCGACACCGAGGGCGAACCCGCCGAGCCCGGGGTCGCCTACCTGCCGCTCTGGGTCGAGCCCGAGCCGTTCGACTGGGAGGACGGTGTCCTCTACTTCGTGTTCACCGACCGCTTCCGGAGCGCCGAGACGCCGGACCCGTGGCCGACCATTCCCGGGGCCATCCGCGGGACCGACTACATGGGCGGCGATCTGGTCGGCGCGCTCGAAGCGATGGAAGAGGGCTGGTTCGACGAGCTCGGCGTGCGCACCATCTGGCTCTCCCCGGTGTACGACAATCCGGATCAGAGCTTCTACGGGGCCGATGGCACGCTGTACACGGGCTACCACGGCTACTGGCCCATCGATGGGCGCACGGTCGAGCCCCGCTGGGGCACGATGGACACCAGCGGCGAGCAAGCGCTCGCGGCCTTCGTCGACGCCGCCCACGAGCGCGGCATGCGCGTCGTCCTCGACACCGTCATGAACCACGTGCACGAGCAGCACACCTGGATCGACGACCACCCCGAGTGGTTCACGGCGTCGCCCTGTGTGTGCACCACGGATGCCGGCGCGTGCAACTGGGACAGCAACCCCATCGGCTGCTGGTTCACCGACTACCTGCCGGACCTCGACTACCGCCAGCAGGACGTGGTCGACGCGTCCATCGAGGATGCGTGGTGGTGGATGCACACCTTCGACATCGACGGCTTCCGCGTCGACGCGGCGAAGCACATGGACCACGTGGCGATGCGCACGCTGTCGATGACGCTGCGCGATCGCGTCGAGACCCCTGGCGGCGCGGAGATCTACCTGGTGGGTGAGACCTTCACCGGCCGCGGCAGCCAGGGCCTGATCATGGACTACGTCGCTCCCTACGAGCTGGACGGCCAGTTCGACTTCCCGCTGTACTACGCCATTCGCGGCGCCATTGGCGGTGGCGGCGGGTTCCGCACCCTCGCCGACGAGGTCCGAGCCGGGGACAGCGCCTACGGCGCCGATGTGCACCGCATGTCTCCGTTCATGGGCAACCACGACATCGAGCGCTACGCCACCGCCATCGGCGGCTGTCCCAGCTGGGCGTTGTTCGAGGGCTGCCGGGACGTGCTCGGCGAAGGTTCGACCACCGCGATGACCACCGAGGAGTGGGACATCGTGAACAAGATGAGCGTGTCGTGGGCATTCACCGTCACGCAGCCGGGCCCCCCCCTGCTCTACTACGGGGACGAGATCGGCCTCGCCGGCGCCGGAGATCCCGACAACCGCCGCCTGATGCCATGGGGTACGCGCTCGATGGCCCAGCAGACCCTGCTCGACCGCCTGCGGGTGCTGTCGAAGCTCCGCGTTCAGAGCCGCGCGCTCCAGCGGGGCGAGCGTCGGGAGCTCTGGGTCGACGACGACCTCTACGTGTACGCGCGCGATGCGGGCAACGGCGAGGTCGCCATCGTCGCCCTTCGCATGGGCGGCAGCACGCGGACCGAGAGCGTGCCGATCCCCGGTGACCTGGGCATCGACGGAAGGTCGTTCACCGATGGCGTGGCCGGCAGCCGCTCGTTCACGGTGACCGGCGGCAACGCGTCGATCACGCTCGACCCGTGGGAGTACGCGGTCTTCCTCGCGCCGTGATCGAGGCTACTGGCCCTCGATCGCCGCGATCGCCGCGGCAGGCTTCGCGTTGTCGAACGCGACCTTCATGGCGCCCGCTGCGTAGCGGTCCATCGAGCGGAGGTTGAGGACCAGCAGGTTCTCGGCCATCTTCGCGGTGAGCTTGCCGCCCTCCATGTCCACGGAGGTCTTGAACCGGAACTCGCCGTCGTCGAAGTCCATCTCGAAGTTGCCGATGGGCAGCCCGTAGTTGGCCCGCGTGATGAACTCGGCCACCGCCGGGCGGCGATGCTCCGGAACCTTCTTCTCGTGGACGGCGTACAGCAGCAGCTGGTTCTGCTCCTCGAGCTCGTGGACCAGCACGAGGTAGCCCTGTCCACTCGGGCCGGGAATCGCGGTCTGGACCAGCTCGGACCGGCCGGGCACGCCCTGCCACGCGATGTCGGCACCGTTGAGGTAGGCGGTGACTTCGGTGAGCAGCTCGCCGGCGTGCGCAGGGGTTGCGAGCGCGAGCAGCAGCGTGAGCAGGGCCATGGGTCCTCCAGCGACACGTGGGCTATCGCCCGCAGCGCGCGCTATCCACCTCCCCAACCCGGGTGCGGGAGGGCCATTCCTTGCCGAGGAGGCTTGCCTGCCCTGGGACACCGGACTAAGAGCCGCCGTTCCCGCATCATCGCTCCGAACCGGCCGCGCCATCGCGCCCGCACGGAGCTCCGGAGATTCCCATGAAGGTCCGCAACTCTCTCAAGAGCCTCAAGAAGCGTCACAAGGACTGCCAGATCGTGCGCCGTCGGGGCCGGGTCTACGTGATCAACAAGACCAACCCCCGCTTCAAGGCGCGCCAGGGCTCCGCCAAGAAGCGGTAGTGGTGCGGCGCCTCCTCGCCGAGGCGCGCGTGGGATGACTGCGGCGGTCGCTGCTCGATGCAGCGGCCGTGTTTGCTTGTGGACGCCTTCCGTGTTCCAACAACGGACGGGTGCGCAAGCTCGGGCAGGACTGCCTGGCGCGGTCCCGTTCTCTCTTCGAGGTCGTCCAGTCGGCATGCCGACCTATCTCCAGCTCTCGCCCCAGCAGGGTGGAACGCGATTCGGACCGTTCCCCGCCGGGATCGTGCAGCTCGGAACCGACAGCAGCCACTGTCAGCTCGTGCTCTCGCCGATGCCGGGCCTGGCGCCGGTCCACGCCTCCATCACGTCGATGGGGGGTGGGCGGTTCACGGTCCAGCCGGTCCAGCAGGGCTTGCAGTTGTTCCTCGTCCAGCGAGGACAGACCCATCTGTGGCCGGTCGAGGCACCGGTCACGGCGAGCCAGGGCGATCGCGTGATCGTCGGTGGCCCCACCGGCCCGAGCTTCGAGCTCCAGTGGCAGGACGACGTGCCGCGGGCCGCCGGCCCGATCGCGAGCGGACCCATGGCAGGCATGGGTGGTGCGGCACTTGGCGGCGCGGTCGGTGGCGGACTCGCGTCCGGCGTCGCCTCCGAGATGCAGCGCCAGGCCATGTCGCGGATGCTCCGCAATGCGGGGCCGTTTCGGGACCTCTACCACCTGTACTACCGGTACCGAAGCGGCGCGCTGCGCAATCCGCGGGTGATCGTCGGCATCCTCGGCACGCTGTTTGCGGGCTTCGTGACCTTGGCGACCGGGTGCAGCGGCCTCGTCGCCGCGGTCCTGTTTGGAGACTGACGTGAATCGCGCCCCCCTGGCCGCCGCGGGGTTGGCGGTCGTCCTCGCCCTCGGCGCCGTGCTCACCTGGCCAGCAGCGCCCACGCCGCCGGAGCCGGGCGCCCGCATGCCCGCGCCCACGGTCGCGCCACCGCCGACGAAGCGGCAGATCCCGACGCGCCCGTCCGGCATGCCCCCGGTGGAAGACTGGACTGTCTCCGAGACGGGTCTCGGCTGGGTGGACCTGCAGGTCGGCGACGGCACCTCTCCCCAAGAGCGCTCGGTCGTGTCGGTCGAGTACACCGGCTGGCTCGAGAGCGGCCGCGTGTTCGACTCCAGCTACAAGAAGGCCGAACCGCTCCAGTTCGTGATCGGCGCGGGAAACGTGGTCAAGGGCTGGGACGAGGGCATTGCGTCCATGAAGGCCGGCGGCAAGCGCCTGCTGCGCGTTCCACCCGAGCTGCACTACGGCCCGATGGGTCGACCGCCCCGCATCCCGCCGAACGCGACCCTGCTGTTCGAGGTCGAGCTCGTCGCCGTCGGCCCCGTGCGCCCGGCGCCGGGCGACCCGCCATCCGCTGAGAACTGGGAGACCCGCGATGGTGGCCTCGAGGTCGCCGTGCTTGCCGACGGCCCCGGCACCCTCGCGAAGTCCGGGGACACGGTGCGCGTGGAGTACAGCGGCTGGCTCGAGGACGGCACCCTGTTCGACAGCTCGCTGCACGGGGTCGGTCCGATCGAGTTCACGCTCGGACGACGCGCCGTGATCCAGGGATGGGACCAGGGCATCGAGGGCATGCGCACCGGTGAGAAGCGCCTCCTGCGCATCCCCCCTTCCCTGGCCTACGGTTCCCGCGGTTTCCCGCCGGTCATCGGGGCGGACGCCACCCTGTTGTTCGAGGTGGAGCTGATCGAGGTAAGGTGACGGCCGATGCTGTCCCTCCTCCTCGGTCTCGCCC
Source organism: Deltaproteobacteria bacterium (assembly GCA_006226595.1). Lineage (GTDB taxonomy): Bacteria > Myxococcota_A > UBA796 > UBA796 > M1803. Next base: position 20,366 of record SBGP01000079.1, on the reverse strand, counting down.
TCGCCGCGCCGGTCAATCCTTTCGAGGAACCGGACGAGAGCGAGCTGTTCGCCCTCGACGAGAAGCTCGTCTCCGTCGCCTCGCGCTACGAGCAGACCCTGGCCAAGGCGCCGGGCATCGTCACCGTGGTCACCGCCGACGACATCCGCACCGGTGGCTATCGCACGGTGTCCGAGGTCCTGCGCACCCTCCCGGGCGTCTACGTGTGGGACTCGCTGGAAGGACGTGATCTGGCCGCGGTGCGCGGCATCGTCAGCGCCGACAACAACAAGGTGCTGCTCCTCGTCGACGGCATGCCCCTGTACGACGGCGTGTACAACCACGCCTTCCTCGACGAATACCTGCCGATTCACTCCATCGCGCAGATCGAGGTCGTGAAGGGCCCGGGCTCCGTCACCTACGGCACGAACGCGTTCGCGGGCATCGTCTCGATTCGCACCTTCGACGCCTCGCAGCTCGACGGTGTGCGCGCGCGGTGGACCCTCGGTGGCAACTTCCGGACCGACCTGACGGTGTCGGCGGCGGGTCGCGAGCGCCTCGGACAGCAAGACGTCTCCATCGCCGCGTACGCGCGTCTGGCGGATGGCCTCGGCGACGGCCTCGGCGACACGCCGCGTGGCCGCAACGACATCAGCGGCTACGACCCGAAGCGCACGATCAACGTCGGGGCCAAGCTCGCAGTCGGCGGCCTCAGCGCCCAGCTGTTCCACACCGACCACCGCCACGTGTTCCTGCCGAGCGAGGTCGACGACCCCTTCGACGCGATGGCGAAGGACCTCGACGACTTCGGGCTCTGGTACCACAACACGGCCATCGACCTGCGCTACGAGGCCAAGCTCTCCCGCGACGTGAGCCTCACGCCCTACGCGTTCAGCCAGCTGCACGACAATCCCGGCGCCTACTTCTTCGGGGCGGACAGCTGGACGCTCGACACGACGACCAACGAGATCTCGTGGGACGTCACCACCGTCGAGACCGAGAAGCGGACCCGCCGGGTTGGCGGCGGCGTGGACCTGGCGGCGCGTCCGGGGCTCGACCACCGCATCGTCGCCGGCCTGGGCATCGAGTCGATCTCCGTGCTCCAGCTCGCCGACCTCTACTACGAGGACGGCTCGACCCAGCCCCGCGTGGATGCGTTCCGAGCCAACCGCGGCTCGCGCATCCTCACACCGGCGGCCTTCGCTCAGTACACGTGGACCGCCCTTCCCGAGCTCGAGGTCGTTGGCGGCGTACGCGTGCACCAGCCCCTGCGTACCGACACCGACACCTGGGTGGCGACGCCGCTGCAGGTCTCGCCTCGCGCGGCGCTGCTCTATGTGCCGAGCAGCCAGGTCACCGCGAAGCTGCTGTACGGAAACGCCTTTCGTGCCGCGAACGCCCGTGAGCTGTTCGTAGTCCTCCCCGAGGGCGACCGGCCGTTCGCATCGGGCAACCCGAACCTCTCGCCCGAGCGCATCGACACCCTCGAGCTCGAGCTGAGCCTGCAGCCCACCGAGCCGCTCTCGTTCCGGCTCGACGCCTTCGCCTCGCAGTTGCGCAACGAGATCGACAAGGACTCGGACGTGTACTCGAACAACGAGAACGCGCTCAACGTCGCCGGTGGTGAGGTCTCGGTGGGCGTAGAGGTCGAGCGCCTCGACCTGTCCGCGTCCTACGCCCTGACCCTCGCGCAGTACGAGGACGGCAGCGGTCTGTACGCTGGACAGCAGCAGTACGAGTTCCCGCCGCACATGGCCAAGGGGCGCGCCACCGTCCTGCTCACCGAGCAGCTCTCGGCGACGGTGCTCGGCGAGGTCTATGGCAACCGCCCCCGCGCGGAGTGGTCCCCTGATGCGGGCGTCGAGGATGGGCCCGCGTTCGGGCTGATGCACCTCGAGGTGCGCGCGCGCGAGCTCGGCAAGGACGGCCAACTCGAGATCACCGCCGGCGCCCGCAACCTCACGGACGCCGAGTGGGGTACGGGCGTGTACCGCGACGACGTGAACCGCGTGAATGGCGACGGAACGGCCCGTTATCCGCGGGACTACGAGGGTGAGGGCCGCAGCGTGCACGTCGGCGTGGAGCTGAGCTTCTGACGCCCACGGCGTCCGTGCTTGGGTACAGTCGGAGGACCAGCTAGACTGCTGGCGTGGAGGCACACGTGTGCAGGCTCTTCGGCTTCCGAAGCGCAGTCCCCTCGCGAGCGCATCGCTCGTTGCTCGAGGCTGAGAACGCGGTCGCGATTCAGGCGCAGAAGCATCCCCACGGATGGGGCATCGGCTGGTTCGCCGGTGAAGAGGTCTGCGTGATGAAGACCGGGAACGCGGCCGCCGAGTGTACGCGCTTCCAGCAGGCGAGCCGGAGGCTGTCGTCGAACACGATGGTCGTGCACGTGCGCAAGGCGACCGTCGGCGTCGTCGATCACCTCAACGCCCACCCCTTCCACTACGGTCGCTGGCTGTTCGCTCACAACGGCACCGTGTTCGGCATGGAGGAGGGCCTGCGCGCGTGGATGCTCGAGCAGATCGACGAGGGCTTCGCGCCCCTGATCCTCGGCGACACCGACAGCGAGTGCCTGTTCTACTTCCTGCTCTCGGCACTGGCCGACAACGGTGTGGATCGCTCGGGCCGTGGCCTGGTCGACCCGGACACCGTGCTGCAGATCGTGCGTCACGCGCTGTGGGCGCTCGACGACGAAGCGGTGGCCCGGGGGCTCGAGCGCCCCATCGTCAACGTGCTGCTCACGAACGGCAGCACCTTCCTCGCGCATCGCGCCGGCATGCCCCTGCACCTGTCCACCCAGAAGGTGCACTGCAGCGAGTTCGACGCGTGCCCCGCGGTCAAGGTGTGCATGGAGCGCCAGCGTCCCGTCGGCGTGCCGGTGAACCACATGCTCGTGGCCAGTGAGCGCATCGCGACCAGCGAGAACGTGTGGGAGGAGATCGAGGACGGCAGCACGGTACTGCTGTACCCGGACTTCAACCTGCGCGTGGCGGGGCCCCGCCCGGCATGGGAGGTTCCCGAGCTTCCCGAGCGCTATCGGAACATCCCGGCCTGACCGCACCTCGGCTGGCCGCGAGCGGCGGGCCTCCAGCGGCACGGAGTGGTCGGATCGGGCGGCGAGCCACGCCCTGCGGGTCGTCGTCGCCAGCGAAGGGACATCGGCCCCCCGCGACCTGTCGTGGGTCCTACCGACTCTGACCCGGAGCGACTGCGTCCCCTAGAGGATCGGCGTCTCCTGGTACTCGCCGTAGACCTCGCGCAGGGCGTGCGCGACCTCGCCGAGCGTGCAGCGGGCCTTCACGGCGGTGCGAATGCGCGGCAGCAGGTTGTCGGTGCCCGCGGCAGCCTGTTGGATCGCGTCGATCGCGTCCTTCGCATCCTGCTTGTTCCGCTTGGCCCGGACCGCGCGGACACGCTCGACCTGGGCGGTCTCGAGCGCGGGGTCCACCGAGAGCACATCGGGGCTGATGTCCTCGTTCTCCTGGAACTTGTTCACGCCGACCACCGTGGCCGCCCCGCTGTCGATGTCGAGCTGGGCCTGGTACGCGGCGGACTGGATCTCCCGCTGCGGGAAGCCCTGCTCGATGGCGGAGACCATGCCGCCGAGCTCGTCGATCTCGGCGATCAGTGCCCTCGCCTGCTGCTCGAGCTCGTCGGTGAGCGCTTCGATCGCCCAGCTGCCGCCGAGCGGGTCGACGAAGTCGGCCACGCCGCTCTCGTAGGCAATCACCTGCTGCGTGCGCAGGGCCAGGCGCGCACTCTCGGCCGTGGGCAGCGCGAGCGCCTCGTCGCGGCCGTTGGTGTGCAGCGACTGCGTGCCGCCGAGCACCGCGGCGAGCGCCTGAAGCGTGACGCGCACGACGTTGTTGTCGATCTGCTGCGCGGTGAGCGTCGAGCCGCCGGTCTGAGTGTGGAAGCGCATCTTCATGCTCTTCTCGCTCTTCGCGCCGAAGCGCTCCTTCATCAGCGTGGCCCACAGGCGACGCGCCGCCCGGAACTTGGCGACCTCCTCGAGGAGGTTGTTGTGGGCGTTGAAGAAGAAGGACAGCCGCGGGGCGAAGTCGTCGACGTGCAAGCCCGACGCGACCGCCGCGTCGACGTAGGCGATGCCATCGGCGAGGGTGAACGCAATCTCCTGGGCGGCGGTGCTGCCGGCCTCGCGGATGTGGTACCCGCTGATCGAGATCGTGTTCCAGCGAGGAACCTCCTCGCGGCACCAGCCGAAGATGTCGGTGATGATGCGCATCGACGCGCGCGGCGGGTAGATGTACGTGCCCCGCGCGATGTACTCCTTGAGCACGTCGTTCTGGATGGTCCCGCGGAGCTTGTCGGCGGAGATGCCGCGCTCTTCGGCCACCGAGACGTACAGCGCGAGCAGCGTGGACGCCGTCGCATTGATCGTCATCGACGTGGAGACCTTGTCGAGCGGGATGCCGTCGAAGAGGACGTGCATGTCCTCGATCGAGTCGATGGCGACGCCGACCTTGCCGACCTCGCCCATGGCCATCTCGTCATCGCTGTCGTAGCCCATCTGGGTGGGCAGATCGAAGGCGACAGAGAGGCCCGTCGTGCCCTGCTCCAGCAGGTAGCGGTAGCGCGCGTTCGACTCGGCCGCCGTTCCGAAGCCCGCGTACTGACGCATGGTCCAGTGACTGGCCCGGTACATGGTCGGCTGAACGCCGCGCGTGAACGGGTACTCGCCGGGGATACCGATGCGCGAAGGGTCGACCGCATGCTCGACGTGGTTGTACAGGTCGCCGATGGGCGTGCCGTCACTGCGAACCAGCCGGTCCCGCTCGGGGAAGCGCGCCGTGGCCCGCGCACGGGCGGTCTCCCGCCAGCGCTTGAGGTCCTCGCCGGTCATGCGTCCCCCACCGTGACCAGCAGCGCGCCGGCCTCGACGGCCTGTCCGGGCGCAACGTGAACGGCCTCGATCACGCCGGTCTTCGGGGACCGCAGCTCGTTCTCCATCTTCATCGCCTCGACGACGATGACGGGGTCGCCCTCGTTCACCGCCTGGCCGACCTCGGCGACGAGGCGGACGATGACGCCGGGCATCGCCGTGGACACAGCGCCAGCATCCTTGCCGCCCGCGAGGGACAGCGCGGCCTTGCGCGGGTCCACGACCTCGGCGAGCACACCGTGGCCAGCCAGCTGCATCTGCACGCCGCGGGACGTGCGCGCCAGGCCCAGGGTGCGCACCTTGTCGCCCTCACGGATCTGGAACTCGCCGGCTCCCAGCGCACCGCCGGTGATGTGGCGCTTCGAGCCGCCCTCGACCGACACCCACCAGCCACCCTCGGGGTGACGGCTCACGTCGATGCTCCGGGTCTCTCCGGCCAGGGTCACGTCGTACTTCATCCCATCCCCCGGTTGCGCTGGGCCCAACGGGCGCCCCACTTCCATGCGCTCGGCGAGCCCTCGTTCGCGGAGGTCGGCTGCGCGCCCGCCTCGGCTTCGAAGGTCGCAATCGCCGCGGCAATCGCGGCATCCTCGTCGAAGGCGGCGGTGCCGACGTTCGCTTCGAGCCACTCGGGCGTGATGAAGCCCGTGTCGTAGCGCCCGGCGAGGAAGTCCTCGTCCTCGAGAATCGCGAGGAAGAACGGAATCGACGTCGGGATGCCGACCAGGTGGTAGTGCGACAGGGCGCGGCGAGCGCGGTCACACGCGGCCTTGCGGTCCTCGCCCCACACCACCATCTTCGCGACCATCGGGTCGTAGTGGATGGGCACTTCCATGCCCTCGACGACGCCACTGTCGCAGCGGACGTGCGGACCGGCAGGCTCGCGGTAGCCGAGTAGCGGGCCGGGAGACGGGCGGAAGTTCGCGGTCACGTCCTCGGCGTAGATCCGGCACTCGATGGCATGGCCGGTGATCTTCAGGTCCTCCTGCGCGAACCACAGCTTCTCGCCAGCGGCCACGCGGAGCTGGGCGTGCACGAGGTCGACCCCGGTGATGTACTCGGTGATCGGGTGCTCGACCTGAAGCCGGGTGTTCATCTCGAGGAAGTAGAAGCTGCCGTCCGCCCCGAGCAGGAACTCACAGGTACCCGCGCCGACGTAGTCCACGGCCTGCGCTGCGCGGACGGCGGCAGCCGCCATCGCTTCGCGGGTCTCGGGATCGAGCACCGGGCACGGCGCCTCCTCGATGACCTTCTGGTGCCGGCGCTGCACGGAGCAGTCGCGCTCGAACAGGTGCACGCAGGTGCCGTGACCGTCGGCGAGCACCTGGATCTCGACGTGGCGAGGCTCGACGACGAGCTTCTCGATGTACACCGCGTCGTCGCCGAAGGACTTGGCGGCCTCGGACGCGGCCTGGGCGAGCGCCGAGGCGAGCTCGGACTCGGAGTCGACCCGTCGCATGCCCTTGCCGCCGCCACCCGCACTGGCCTTGAGCATCACCGGGAAGCCGATCTCGCGCGCGATGCGCTTGGCCTCCTCGGCGTCGGAGAGCGCCTCGAGGGTGCCAGGCACGACGGGCACGCCCGCGGCCGACATGACCTGGCGCGCGCCGGTCTTGCTGCCCATCGAGGTGATGGCGGACGGCGGCGGCCCAATCCACACCAGCCCTGCGTCGATCACGGCCTGTGCGAAGCCCGCGTTCTCGGAGAGGAAGCCGTAGCCGGGATGGATGGCATCCGCCCCCGAGCGACGCGCCACGTCGAGGATGGTCTCGACGCGCAGGTAGCTCTCTGAGCTGGGTGCCGGACCGACGAGGAAGGCCTGGTCGGCGAGACGCACGTGCAGCGCGGAGGCGTCGGCCTCCGAGTACACCGCGACCGCTTCCAGACCGCGCTCGTGACAGGCACGAATCACACGAACCGCGATCTCGCCGCGGTTCGCCACCAGGACACGCTTGAAAGGTCGGAGATTCATGGCCGGCGGTTAACCCGATTCCGCGTGGGATCGAGCTTCATTGGCGACTGTCAGCGAACCTTTGTCTGGTTCCCTACGGCGCAGTGCCGCGTCGGACCCCGGCAGACCTGCAGGACCTGGGTTTGCATGGGGCATACCCCTCAGCGGAAGAGCCCCACACCGAGGTGCGGGGCTCTGTTGACGATGCCCGAAGGCACTGTCGCGTGGACTAGGCCGAAGCCGCGTCCTCAGCGGCGTTCGCCCGCAGGGCCTCGCGCAGACGCTCGAGGTTCTCGGCACCCAGCGCCACGTCGAGCACCTCCTCCATGCGGGAGACGGTGGTGAACGTGAGCTCGGCGGCGATCTCGTCGGGGATCTCCGGCAGGTCCTTCTGGTTCTTCTTCGGGAGGAGCACGTGCTTGATGCCCGCGCGATGCGCGGCGAGCACCTTCTCCTTGATGCCGCCGACCGGGAGGACCGCACCGCGGAGGGTGATCTCGCCGGTCATCGCCACCTGCGGGGACACCGGGATGCCGGTGAGCACGCTGGTGATGGCGGTGATCATGGTGACGCCCGCGGACGGACCATCCTTCGGGATGGCGCCGCTCGGGACGTGCACGTGGATGTCGAAGTTCTCGAACACGTCGTAGTCGATGCCGAGATCGGCCGCGACGGAGCGGATGTACGAGCGGGCCACGGACACGGACTCCTTCATCACGTCACCGAGCGACCCGGTGAGCGTCATGCCGCCCTTGCCCTTCATCTTGGTGGCCTCGATGAAGAGGATCTCGCCCCCGGCGGCGGTCCATGCGAGGCCGGTCGCCACGCCCGGCACGCTGGTGCGCTCTGCCACTTCCTTCCAGAAGTGGATGGGGCCACGGATCTCCTCGACCATCTCGGGGGTGACGACCACCTTCTCGCTCACCGCCTCGGCGGCCCACTGCTTCGCGACCCAGCGGCACACGCTGGCGATCTCGCGCTTGAGCGAACGCACACCCGCCTCGTGGGTGTAGTTCTCGACGATCTTGTGCATCGCCTCTTCGGTGATCTCGATCATCGAGTCGTCGAGGCCGTGGTTCTCGAGGTTCTCGGGGATCAGGTAGCGCTTGCCGATCTGCATCTTCTCCTGGTGCGTGTACCCGCTGACCCGGATGATCTCCATGCGGTCGCGAAGCGGGCCGGGAATGGTGTCCGGCACGTTCGCGGTCGCGATGAACATCACGTTGGACAGGTCGAAGGGCACGTCCAGGTAGTGATCGTTGAAGTTGTGGTTCTGCTCCGGGTCCAGGACCTCGAGCAGTGCGGAGGACGGGTCACCGCGGTAGTCCGCGCCGAGCTTGTCGATCTCGTCGAGCACGAACACCGGGTTGTTGGTGCCGCACTTCTTCATGCCCTTGACGATCTTGCCGGGCATCGAGCCGATGTACGTCCGGCGGTGACCGCGGATCTCGGCCTCGTCACGCACGCCGCCGAGCGCGATGCGGTGGAGCTTGCGGCCGAGGGCGCGGGACACGGACTTCGCGAGCGAGGTCTTGCCGACACCCGGAGGGCCGACGAGGCAGAGGATCGGTCCCTTCATGTCGTTCTTGAGCTTGCGGACCGCGAGGAACTCGAGGATGCGCTTCTTCACCTTCTCGAGGCCGTAGTGATCGGCGTCGAGGATCTCCTCGGCCTCGTTCACGTCGAGGCGGTCGGTGCTGCTCACCGACCACGGCAGCTCACACAGCCAGTCGATGTAGGTGCGGGAGACGGTGTACTCGGCGGCACCGGGGCTCATGCGCGCCATGCGCTTGAGCTCCTTGACGGCGACCTTCTCGACCTCGTCCGGCATCTTGGCGCGACGGATGTTGCGCTTGAGCTCCTCGAACTCCTCCTGGCGCTCGTCGACCTCGCCGAGCTCCTTCTGGATGGCCTTGAGCTGCTCGCGCAAGAAGTACTCGCGCTGCGCCTTGTCCATCTCGCCCTTGACCTCGGTCTGGATCTTGTTCGAGAGCTCGAGGACCTGGATCTCCTTGTTGAGGAGCGCGATCACCTTGTCCATGCGCTCGCGCACGTCGAAGGTCTCGAGCAGCTCCTGCTTCTCCTCGGGCGGGATGTTCAGGTTGCTGCCGACCACGTCCGCGAGCATGCCCGGCTCGTCGATCGAGCGGACGAGCAGGCTCGCCTCGGGGGCGACCTGGGGCGAGAGATCGATGAACTTCTGGGCGAGCTCACGCAGCGTCGAGGTCAGGCCCTCGACCTCCGAGCTCGCGATCTCCTCGGGGATCAGCGTCTCGACCACCGCGCGGAGGTGCGGGCCATCGGCCTTCCACTCCTTGACGCGCACTCGGGTGATGCCGTGGATGATCACCGAGAGCTTGTTCCCCGGGACCTTCACGCGCTTGACGATGTTCACCACCGTGCCCGTCTGGAACAGGTCCGTGGGCTCGGGGTTCTCGACCCGCGGATCGCGCTGGGCAAAGATGCCGAGCGGCGTCTCCTGATCGATCGCCTCTTCGACGGCACGCACGCTGCGCGGGCGCCCGACGTTGATGGGAAAGGCGAACATCGGGAAGATCACCGTGTTGCGGATCGCGAGAACCGGCACCTCCATCTCGGGAGGCAGCGAGCGGGGATCGGTCTCGGCGGGGCTTTCGTACGCCATCGAGCATCCTCTGGGGCGGCGACCCGGAGGTCGCGAGGGGAAGGGACACCGCCGTCCGCGGCGATGCCTTGTCGTGGACCACCTACCCTAGTCATGGCGACGCCAGGGGCAACCCACCTGGCGAGCGTCGGCGTGCATCGCCGAATGACGGCGGGTGAGAACCGCGCCTCGCCTTGGTGCGGTGGCGCTTTGCGTCGACTCAGTCGCGCGGGGGCTCGGTCTGGCCCTTGAGCTTGGGCCGGATCACGAAGCGGTAGAGGGTCACGCCGCCGATGATCACGAACGCGATCGACGTCGCCACGGCCTCTTTCCACGTGAACACGAACTCGGTCGCGAAGAGCATCAGGACGCCTGGCGCAGCTGTTCGGCGACCACGTCGCGGAGCGCGAGCACGATGCCGACGTCCCCTTCGACGGTGAGGCGCCCATCCTGGAGCGCGAGCAGCGGCGAGAGCTCGCCCGTCGCGAGCAGGCTGAAGTCCTCGACGCTGCACACGACGAAGCAGTCGGGCCCATTGATCTGGCCCTCGCGCACGTCGAGATCGTCGCCGTTGCGAGCGACGGTCCACACACCTCCGCCGTCGCCGCGGAGGTCGAAGACCACGGCGGTGCACTCGGGAAGCGCGCTTAGGAGCGGACCACCCATGGTCAGCGCGACAGAGTCGAAGAACTTCTTCGGCTGAGCGGGCATTCAGCCTCCTCTATGCAGTCTAATGCCAGCCTGTGACGGAAGCAACGCGACCTCCATCCAAACGCCATTGACGCGCACGAGCCGCGTCATTCCTCACTTCGCGCCGAGCGACTGCCGAGTTAGCCCACCCCCATGAGCGTTCCCAAGCCCCAGCCCGTGTTCATTCTCTCGGACGGTACCGGCATCACCGGCGAGAAGGTCGTGCGCGCGGCATTCCGGCAGTTCAAGGGTCATCTCGTTCACCTCAAGGTCTTCCCCCACGTCACCCAGACCGAAGAACTCACCGGTCTGTTTCGCAAGGCGCGACGCGTGAAGGCCCTGGTCGTCACCACCCTCGTCACCCGCGACATGCGCATCGCCGCCGAGCGACTCGCCGCGGACATGGGCGTGCGCCACCTCGACCTCCTCGGGCACCTGATCCACGAGCTCGAGGGCTTCCTCGATCAGGAGTCCGTCGGCGTGCCCGGCACGCTCCACACCACCGACGACAGCTACTTCCGGCGGATCGAGGCGGTCGAGTTCACGGTCAAGCTGGACGACGGAAAGCTCCCGCGCATGCTCAACCAGGCCGACATCATCCTCGTCGGCGTGTCGCGCACCTCGAAGACGCCGCTGTCGACCTTCCTCGCTCACAAGGGCTTCAAGGTCGCGAACGTGCCGATCGTGCTCGACCGTCCGCCGCCGAACGAGCTCTTCCACGTCGACCAGGACCGGGTGTTCGCGCTGACCATCGACCCCGACATCCTCCAGGAGATCCGCCTCTCCCGGCTCGAGGCGCTCGGCATGGGACCGCAGACCAACTACGGCGACCGCGACTACATCCTCGCCGAGATCGAGTACGCGGACGACCTGTACGCGGGCAATCCGGAGTGGCCGGTGATCAACGTCACCAACAAGGCTGTCGAAGAGACGGCGGCCACCATCCTCCGGATCTTCCAGGACCGCGGACACGCCGTGCCTCTGGGCGAGGTCAGCCAGCTGTGAGCGCCCGCTCTCCTCGTGCCATCAGCCTCGTTGGGGCTGACGGTGGCTCTCCGCGTGCCTATACTCGCGGCGGAGGGACGCATCGAACAGACCCCTTCCGGCCCGCGACGCGGGCTGGCTACGGGCGGAGTGCGGTGTGATCGGTACGGTTCTGGACAAGTACGAGGTGCTCCAGAAGGTAGGCGAAGGTGGCATGGCCACCGTCTACCTGGGGCGGCACTCGACGTTGGATCGCCCAGTGGCGATCAAGGTCCTGCACCCCCACCTGTCGTCGTCGACGCGCAACCGGAAGCGGTTCGCACGTGAGGCGCGCGCCATCGAACACCTTCGCCACGACAACATCCTCGAGATCTTCGACTACTCCGGCAACGAGAGCCACGAGTGCTACATCGTCACCGAGTACGTCGACGGACAGACGCTCACCGACCTCATGGAGGACGTGGGCACCATGCCGTCCGAGGTCGCCGCGATCATCGGCGTCCACCTCGCTCAGGCCCTCGGCTACGCACATGACCACGGCGTGCTCCACCGAGATCTGAAGCCCGACAACGTGATGGTGCGGAGCGAGGGCACGGTGAAGCTGATGGACTTCGGCATCGCCCGCTTCCTCGACGAGAGTCAGGTGACGATGACGGGCGCGCTCGTCGGCTCCCCGGCGTTCATGTCGCCCGAGCAGGCGCGCGAGGACGAGCTCGATCAGCGCTCGGATCTGTTCTCGCTCGGCACGCTGCTCTTCTTCCTGGTCACGGGGTTGCTCCCCTTCACGGGCAGCAACCCGAGCCTGATCCTCAAGAACATCATCGAGGGTCAACGCCCTGGTGTCGCGGAGCTCGCGCCATCGGTATCCGCATCGCTCGCGGACATCATCGAGCGCCTGCTCATGGTCGACCGCGTCGAGCGGTTCCCCACCGCTCATGCCGTGCGCGAGGCCCTCGAGGCGAGCCTGGCCGAGACCGCCGTCGACCCCGACGATCCGCAGTGGGGTCTCGACCGGTACATCGCCGACACCGCCGCGTACACCGCGCGCCTGGATCACCACCTCAAGCGCGTGCTGCTCGAGCGCGGTCGGCAGTACCTCGACGACGGCGACCACCTCGCCGCGCTGCGACTGTTCAACCGCTTGCTCGCCATCGACGAGGACAACGAGCAGGTGCTCGAGCTCGTCCAGGGCCTGCACGCCGTGGACCCCGAGACCGAGCGCCCCAAGCTCCGCCCCCTCGCCTGGCTGGGCCTCGTCGCCGGCGCCCTCTTGCTCGCGAGCGCCGTGGTCGGCGCGGCCCGCTGGCGCGACGAGGCGCGCAACACACCGGTGGTTCCCCTGCCCCCGGAGCCCGAGGTCGAGGCCATCCTCGCGCCGCCGGTGGAGCCGCTGCCCTCCATCGCGCTGCCACCGCCGGTCGAGCCCAGCGTCGAGGGCACGGTCCCGGAGCCCACGCCTACGCCCATCCGCGAGAAGGTCGAGTCCCGTCCCCCTCGCGTCGTGCGTCCGGCGCCTACCGCCGCCGTGCAGATCGACACGGTCGACACGCCCGTCCAGGTCCAGATCCGCACCGGGCGCTTCCCAGCCGAGATCTGGGAGGACGGGCGCATGATCGGCAACACCCGGCACGTCGATCCGCTGACGCTCCCCCCCGGAGCCCATCAGTTCGTGCTCAAGCACCCGCTCCACAAGGACGCCGTGCTCGACGTGACCCTCGTCTCCGGCGAAGCCTTCGAGCAACGGGTGAGCCTCGAGCCGCTGGACGCTCTGCCAATGCGGGTTCCCACGGACTACCCGCCGGAGTGTGACGTCATCCTCGACGGTCGCATGCTGGGCAAGCTCGGCGCCCTCGGGTGGTCGATCGAGGTTCCGGACCTGACGCACGAGCATCGCGTGCTGGTCGACTGCGGTGCGGGTGGCCGCCATACCCAGGTACTCTCGAACCTGCTGATGGGACCGTCCCAGCTGACGTTCACCCCGACCCCCTGACACGCGTGTCCGACTTTTCGCCCACCACGATGCCTGGCCGACCTCGTGAGGCCCGTACCAAGCGGTTTCGCGCCGGATGGCACGCGTTGTGCAGTGTCCTTTGTGCCGGCTGCTTCTACCCCGCACCGGCCTGGGAAGCGATGAACCGTCCACCGACCATCGATACGCCGCGCGACCATCACCTGGTGCAGCCGCTGATCCTCGATCGGCCCTCCGTGCCGGTATGGGTCGTGGCGCGCGACGAGGACGGCGACCACCTCAGCTTCCTGTGGTTCGTCGACGACAGTCCGGCGACGAACGTGACCACGACGGCGAGCGACGATGCCTTCGTGTCCTCGGCGACCCTCGATCAGGACCCCTTCCTGGACGGCGCCGAGGTGCGGTGCATCGTCAGCGACGGCACGTTCGCGGACGACATCGAGATCCTGTGGCAGGTGGAGGTCCCATGATGCGCCCCCTCGTCCTCGCAGCGCTCGTCTTCGCCACCGGCTGTGCCGAGAACGGCCTCATGGAGGGTACGGACGCCGACTTCGGCGATAGCGGGCCCTTCGCCGAGGACGACACCGACGCCGGGCTCCAGGCAGTCACCCTGAGGGTGGACGTCCTCCCGCCGGCGGACCTGACCACGCGCCAGGGCGACCCCGCCCTGCTCGCTCCGCACTCCTTCTGGGTGAACATGCGTGACGAGCTGGCCGCCCAGCTCCTGCCCTCCGTCGTCACCGAGGGCGTGGTCATCGGGGATGCGGCGACACCTTATGCGCCGCTGATCTCGACCCCCGCCGTGACCGACGTGGTGAGTGGCACGGTGCGCCTGCTCTCCGACAGCCCCGTGATGGGGACCTCGTCGCGAACCAGCGAGGACGGCGCGTTCTTCGCGCTCGCTGCCCCGAGCGTGTACACGCTGGCCGTGGTGCCGGACGACCCGGCCTACCCCCTGTACGTGGAGCCAGGCTTCGAGGCGGCGGCCGACCAGGTGTTCGACCTCGACATCGGCGCGGGCCACCCCGTGTGGGGCCAGGTCTTTGGCGAGTCTGGCGCGCCGCTGGTCGGCGTCGAGGTCGCGCTGCGCTCGGAGACCTCGGACATCCAGGGCCCCTCCACGTACACCGATTCCTCGGGCCGCTACACGCTGCACGCCGCGCCGGGCGAGTACCACGTCGTCGCGCTCGGACGCGACAACGGCCGTGACCCGGTCATCGCCACCGCCCCGTTCACCCTCGACGAGAACGGTACGGAGCTGTCCGTCTCCTACGGCTCGCTCGAGCTCATCGGGATCAGCGGCCGCCTCATCCGCTCCACGGGCAGCGGTGTCGGCGGCTCGCGCGTGCGGCTGACGGCCCAGAACCTGTCGGGCTACACCGGCAGCGACGCCTCGGTGACCGTCGAGATCCCGACGGACAGCGCCGGCAACTTCGATGCACGCCTCGTCAGCGGTGCCTACACCGTCGAGCTGCTTCCGCCGGTCGAGTCCACGGTCTCCGCGGTGAACCTCGGCGTGATCGACATCACCTCGGCGGTCGACCTCGGCTCCGTCGAGCTCCCCGCCTACCGTAGCCTCACCGGCATCGCTCTGGACCCCGCGGGCAATCCGCTCGCCGGTGCGACGGTACGAGCGGCGGAAGCGGGCTTCGACAAGCGCTTCGTCACCGCGATCACCGGTGATGACGGCAGCTACGCGATGGACGTGCCGGTGGCGGACCTCGACGTGCTGCTCACCCCTCCGGGCGACCGCTCGGACCTCGCGGCGACGCGCCATCGCTTTGCCCTCGGCACGCTCGAGAGCGAGGAACAGCTCGTGGCAGTGGAGGGCCGCTCCATCCAGGGTGACCTCACCTGGCTCGACGCGGGCCGCGACGAGGCGCTGAGCTTCGCCGTCGTCCAGGTCTTCTCCGAGACCGGAGAGGCCCTCGGGCAGACGCTCACCGACGCCAGCGGCCACTACGAGCTGCAGGTCGACCTGAGCGGCTACGAGTAAGCGCGGGGATCAGGCCCCGAGGATCTCGCCGACCCGCTCCAGCGAGCGAACTTCGCCCGCGGCCTCCGCGCGCCCCGCAGCCCCACTGAGACTGTCGCTCACGACCACGGCCTCGCGACCGTCCGCGAAGCGAACCTTCCATGCGAACTGCTGGCCGGTCGCCGTCGGGACCGAGCGTACGGGCTTCGACGCGGGCACCGCGGCTGTCGGCGCCGCCTCCGTCGCGACCTCCGGCTCCTCTTCACGACCGCCCGAGCGCCAGGACGGGATGCCGCGGCGAACGCGGTACGCACGGACGGCGTTCCCACTCACCCCTGCCAGTTCGGCAATCGCGGCGTCAGGTTGCGTTCCGAGCAAGTGCGCAAACTCGTCGATGGCAGACGTGCGCTTCTTCCGGCGGCGCGGGCCGCGGTAGCCCGCGATGCCGAGCTTTGCACGGTAGTTTGCGACCGTTCGCCGGGAAACCCCGGCCTTTTCGGCGACGACGTCATCCGGCACAGTGCCGAGCAGCTCCTTGTGAGGTTCGAGCTTCGCGCCCGCTCCTCGCGTGGTGGACTCCTTCTCGGCCTTCTTGCCCCCCTTCCTGCTCTTGCGAGGCCCGGGAGGGGCGGCGGCACGTGAGATGCCCTGGCGCCGCAGTGCTGCGGTAATCGCACCCGGCGTGACGCCGAACTGCTCGGCGAGCTCCCGGAGGGAACGCTCGTCCTTGAGGGCCAGGAGCTCCGGCCACCAGTCATGGGTTTCGAGTCGGCGCATGGCGAACAGTCTCCGATAACTTTTCGGGTATAGGCGTCATCGTGCGGCATGTAAAGCGCCAATTCGCGAAACCCCTCGTTCCGGTTCACCGGAGGCGAGCCGTTCGATTTGCGAATTGCCCGCGGGTGCGCGCCGGCAACTCATGTGAAACAGTTGTCATCGCCCACCCAGAGCACTACCGTCACTGCGATGCGCGGATGCTTCCCCCCCCACCTTCTCGCGACGTCGCCGGCCCTGTGTCGGCTCGTGTGCCTTGGCGCGCTCGCGCTGGCCGTTCCCGCGTGGGCCCAGGAAGCACCGGACACCGAGGCAACCGCCGAGCCCGTGCCCGCCGAAGCGCCGACGAGTGACGCTCCGGCCGAGCCCGGACCCGCGAACACCTCGGAGCCCCTACCCGTCGAAGGCACGCCCACGGACGAGATCTCCGCCGAAGAGCCGTCGGTCGAGGAGCTCCCTCCACCGCCGATCGCCACCGAGCTCGAGCGCGCGAAGGAGGCCTACTTCGACGGTGGGCACGACGAGGCCCTGCGCGTGCTCCGCAGCCTGCAGCAGCGCATCGACAGCGGCGAGATCGTTGCCAAGCAGACCCGCGGCGACGTCGGCATCTACCTGGGTGAGCTACTGCTCCTGCTCAAGGACCAGGAAGGCGCGTGGCAGACGTTCCGGTGGCTGTTGTTCGAGTACCCGGACTACCCGATCCTGCCGGCGCTCCATCCTCCCGAGGTCGTGAGCTGGTTCGAGGCTGCGCGCGCCGAGGTCCTCGCCGAGATCGAGGCCAACAAGCCCCCGCCGCCGCCGCCGACCGAGCCGGTTCCGTACCCGTGGTGGGGCTACGCGCCGTTCGGCGCTCCCCAGCTCGGACAGGGCTTCCGCGGACGAGGCATCGCGCTGGCACTCGGCCAGGGCGTCGCTGCCGGCGCGTCCATCGGCACCTTCGCGCACCTGCTCGTCGTCAACCGCCGCAACCACCCGAGCTGGCTCGACGACGACGAGGTCGCCCCCTACGTGCGGCGCTGGCGCAACGCCGTGCAGTGGCCGTCCACCGCGCTGTTCTACGCGCTGTGGGTCGTGTCGGTGGCAGATGGCCGCCGCAGCTGGGAGCGGGCGGGCCACTTCCGCATCGTCGCCGGGCCCACCGCCAACGGAGCCGAGCTGCGGCTCACCGGGCGCTTCGGATCGCCTCGTCGATGAGCGGCAGGACCGCGGCTTCGAGCCGTGGCCGGCCCTTTCCGGCATTGAGGAAGCCAACGAGGTTCATGAGGTCGAGCACCCGCGCGAGCCGACGCCACTCGGCGGGCAAGACGCCGCCACCGTCGAGGTAGCCGCCCTCGAAGCCCTCGAGCAGGCCATCCGGAAACCGCGCCGCGTGACGGGTGAAGATGGCGAGGTCGAGGAGCGGCGTGAACGCGCACGCGAACTCCCAGTCGAGCACGCCGCCCATTGCGGACCCGTCGCCGAGCACGAGCAGGTTCGCGAACTTGAAGTCGCCGTGGACCAGCCGTGGCTGTGCGTCGAGTCCCGCGAAGATCGACGCCGAGCTCGCCACGACGGCGAGCAGCCCAGCGCGCTGTTCGGCGGAGAGTCGGCGCCCCGCACGGCCGCGTTCGACCGACCAGCGGACCAGATCGTCGAAGCTCGCGGTGATCGAGTCGAAGGTGCGCGTGTAGCCCTCGGCATCCAGCAGGCCGTGCGCATCGAAGCGCACCTTGCCGATCTCCGCCAGTGCGAGGCCGCACAGCCGACCGACGCGTTCCGGTCTCACCTGCGTCAGCACCGCTTCGGGATGAAGCCCCTCGCAGAACCGCGTGATCGCGTACGGCAAGCCGCCGACCGCGCCGGTGCCGAGCATCTGTGGACGCGGCACGTCCACCAGCCCGAGCACGCGTGCCTCGACCGCCCTTGCACGCGCATCCCGCTGGTAGAGCCGCAGCACCACCGGCTCGTGCTCGCCGCGCGCCACCCGGTAGTTGGTGTTCGCCTTGCCACGGCCGAGCAGTTCGAGGCCGGTGGCCGAGGGCAGCACCGTGCGGACCTCGTCGAGAGACAGCTGATGATGGGGCTCTCTGCGCTCCCAGCTGGCCTCGATGGCGTCCACGTCCGTTCCCCTCGCCCAGCCCGCGTCGAAGCGGCCCTCCCAGGTGTTATGACGGGCGCCGGGAGCCTGCATGTCCTGGCTGAAGTGCGAGCACACGATCACGAAGAACAGCGCGTCCTACGTGCTGAACAAGCCGCTCACCACGGTGGGACGCGCGCGCGGCAACGACCTGACCCTCGAGGACGGGATGGTGTCGCAGAGCCACGCGACCATCGTGCGCAAGGGCAACAAGCACACCATCTCCCTCGCGGACCGCTCCGCCGAGCTCTACGTCAACGGCCGCCGCACGCGGAGTGTCGAGCTCAACTACGGCGACAGCATCCTCATCGGCGCCTGGCAGGTGTCGTACCTCGAGGGTGAGCCGGCGCCCGCCGACGAGGCCGATGGCGATGGCCTGTCGCTCGAGCGCATCCAGCGACTGGTCGAGCTCTCCGCCGACCTCATGCGCGACACCACGCCCGAGCGCCTGTTCACCGACCTGCTCCAGGGCATCGTCGAGCTCACCCGCTCCGAGAAGGGCTTCCTCATCGTCTTCCGCGACGGCGAGCGCCACCTCGCCGCCTCGCACAACGTGGACGACGAGCAGCTCGATCTCACCCGGGTCTCGGACAGCATCGTCAAGCAGGTCACCGAGACGCGTCAGGGCCTGATCCTGTCGGACGCCATGCACGACGCGCGCTTCGGGCGGGCTCAGTCGGTCGTCGACCTGCGCCTGTCGAGCGTGATGTGCGTGCCGATGATCTACCGCAATGACCTGCTCGGCGTGATCTACCTCGGCAACGACTCGATCACCGACCTGTTCACCGAAGCGGACCTGGCGGTGCTCAAGATCTACGCGGCCCAGGCCGCCCTCGTCGTGCACCACGCCCTGCTCGTCAACCAGCTGCGCCTCGACAACCGCAACCTGCGCGAGCGGCTGCGCAAGTCCTCCCAGGGCTCGATTCTCGGCAACTGCGCGCCGATGAAGGCGATGTTCAAGATCCTGCGGCGGGTCGCCCCGACCGACCTCTCCGTGCTCGTGCTCGGTGAGACCGGCACCGGCAAGGAGCTCGTCGCGCGCGAGCTGCACAACCTCTCGGGACGAAAGAGCGGCGCCTTCGTCGCCATCAACTGCGGTGCCATCCCCGAGAACCTGCTCGAGAGCGAGCTCTTCGGGCACAAGAAGGGCGCGTTCACCGGCGCGGTCTCCGACAAGATCGGCAAGGTCGAGGCGGCCGACGGCGGCACGCTGTTCCTCGACGAGATCGGTGAGATGCCGATGAACCTGCAGGTGAAGCTGCTTCGCGTGCTTCAGGAGCGGGTGATCGAGCGGGTCGGCGAGCTCCAGCCGCGCCCCATCAACGTGCGCGTGGTCGCCGCGACGAACAAGGACCTCAAGGAGCTCATCTCCGAGGGCATGTTCCGCGAGGACCTGCTGTACCGGCTCAACGAGATGGAGGTCCAGCTGCCCCCGCTCCGTGAGCGTGGTGAGGACATCGAGCTGCTCGCGCACTACTTCCTGAACCGCTACCGCGAGCAGTACCAGGCGTCCGCCCGCGGGTTCACGAACCAGGGCCTGCTCGCGCTCAAGGGCTACTACTGGCCCGGCAACGTCCGCGAGCTCGAGAGCCGCGTGAAGAAGGCGCTGATCATGACCGACCGCGCCCTGCTCAATCCCGAGGATCTCGGGCTCGATGCCGGCGTGAAGCGCTCCGTGCGTCCCCTCGCCGAGGCCCAGGAAGACTTCAAGCTCGACTACATCAAGAGCGTGCTCGACCTGAACAACTGGAACAAGGCCCAGACGGCCCGTGACCTCGGGGTCGATGCCCGGACCATCTTCCGGTACGTCGAGAAGCTCGAGGGATGAGGGTCATCGGCCTCACGGGCGGCATCGCCACCGGCAAGTCCACCGTCGCGAGCCTGCTCGCCGAGCGCTACGGTCTCCCCGTCGTCGACGCGGACCAGGTCGCCCGCGAGATCGTCGCCCCCGGCGAGCCCGCTCTCGCCGCGATTGCCGAGCGATTCGGTGACGGCGTGCTGCAGGCCGACGGGACCCTCGACCGCGCCGTGCTGCGCGAGCGCATCATGGCGAACGCCGACGACCGCGCTGCCCTCAACGCGATCACCCACCCAGCGATCTTCGTGCGCATGCGCGAGCGGCTCGCCGAGCTCGAGGCCGCCGGCCACGCCGATGCCGTGGTCGAGGCCGCTCTCATGGTCGAGACAGGCAGCTACCGGATGTACCCGGTACTGCTCGTCGTGAGCTGCGACCCGGAGACCCAGGTCCAGCGAGTGATGGTCCGGGACGGTGTGGACGAAGCCCAGGCGCGTCAGACCCTTGCCGCCCAGCTTCCGCTCGCCGAGAAGGAAGCGGTCGCGACGCACGTGATCAAGAACGACAACGGCCGCGATGCCCTGATCGCGGCCGTGGACGAGGC
>SBGP01000099.1 GCA_006226595.1 Deltaproteobacteria bacterium | reverse complement strand
GCTCTCCGGAGAGCAGGCATGAGCCTCGACGACGCCGGACGGTGGCGCCTGATCCTCGGAGAGGCGGCCGAGGATGGCCTCGGTGGCCAGGGCCTGGACAGCGAGTGGCTGGCCCGCGACGCCGCGCTGGAGTGGTTGTACGGACGCGAGGGCGAGGGGGCGGCCCGCGGCAGCGGTGGACCCGACCGCGAAGGCAGCCTCGACCCCTCGAACCTCACCGCACCGACCTGGATCAACGAGATCCACGAGCTGTTCCCGAAGTCGGCCATCGAGCGCCTCGAGAAGGATGCCGTCGAGCGCTACCAGCTCACCGAGGTCGTCACCTCCGAGGAGGTGCTCAAGCGGGTCGAGCCGAACACGACGCTGCTCAAGGCGGTGCTTCAGACCAAGCACCTGATGGAGCCCCGCGTGCTCGAGCTCGCACGCATGCTGGTCCGCGAGGTCGTGCGCCGGCTGATGGAGGAGCTGCAGACCGAGATCAAGCGCGCGCTCTCCGGCGTGCCGGACCGCCGCAGCCGCTCGCCGCTCAAGGTGGCCGCGAACTTCGATGCGCGGCGGACCCTGCGCGAGAACATGCGCTACCTCGACCCGCAGACCGGGCGGGTGATCTTCCGCAAGCCCGTGTTCTTCTCGCGCACCCAGCCGAAGCACCTGCGGTGGCAGTTCATCCTCGTCGTCGACCAGTCCGGGTCCATGCTCGACAGCACCATCCACGCCGCGGTGACCGCCGCGTGCTTCTGGCAGCTGCCGTCCGTGGACACCCACCTCATCGCCTTCGACACCGCGGTGGTCGACCTCACACGCGACGTCGACGACCCGGTAGAGCTGCTGATGAAGGTGCAGCTCGGCGGCGGCACGGACATCGGCAAAGCGATGCAGTACGCGCGGAGTCTGGTCACCAACCCCAGGCGCGCCGTGGTCGTGCTGATCAGCGACTTCTTCGAGGGTGGGTCGCCTGGCGTGCTCGTCAGAACCACCGCATCGCTGTGTCAGCAGGGCACGCGCGTTCTCGGCCTGGCCGCGCTCGATCGCGAGGCCAACCCGACCTACGACCGCACCATGGCCCAGCGGCTGGTCGACGAGGGGGCCGAGGTCGGTGCGATGACGCCCGACCAGCTGGCCGGGTGGCTGGCCGGGGTACTGCGCGGATGAGGAGCGACCTGGCCGCACTCGACGTGGAAGCGCTGGCACTGCTCACCAACCGTGGGCTCGCGAAGCGCGCCGCGAAGATGCTCGACAAGGGAGAAGGACCGTCCATCGACGAGGATGGGGAGGGCACGGTCACCGCGACCTTTCCGGATGGGGTGGTCACCACCTGGCCCGCGGACGTGGCCCTCGCGGACAGCGCGTGCAGCTGCGGCGCCGCGAAGGCCTGTCGACACCGCGTCGCCACGGCCCTCGCCTACCAGGGCGAGGCGACACCCGAGCGTGGGCCCTGGGACCCCGGTGCGTTCACGGACGAGGAGCTCGAGGCTCTCGTCGGCGCCAACGCCCTGCGCACCGCGAGGGCCCGACTGTCCAAGGGCGTCGAGGCGGAGGTCGTTCGCGGAGAGCAGCCCCGCGTGCACCTGGCAAACGGCACCGTGCGCTTCCCGGTGCGTGACGCCCTCGCCATGGCCCACTGCGACGCCCTCGGCGCCGAACGCAACGTGATGATCGTGCTCGCGGTGTGGGCGTTTCGGGAGGCGGGCGAGGGGCCGGAACCCAGCGTGCAGCTCGTGCTCGGCGAGTCCGAGGGCATCGCACTCGACGCCGCCGAGGCAGTGCTGCACATCGTGCACACGAGCCTGTCCCACGGCATCGCCGACCTGCCGCGAACGGCGGCCGCCGACCTCTCACGAGCCCGAGAGGCCGCGCGCTCCGCCGGATGGACCTGGGTCGCGGACGGCCTGGAAGACCTCGAAGAGCTGCTCGAGTGCTGGCGTGCGCGGAGCCAGCGCTATGCACCCGAGCGGGTGGCGTGGGTGCTGGGCGAGCTGATCGCGCGCGTTCGCGCAGCCCGAGCCAACGCCCCGCCCTCCCCCGGGTGGTTTCTCGGTCGCGGCGTGGCCCCCGAGACAGCACTCGACCACCTGACGCTGATGGGACTCGGTGCCCGCCTTCGCCCCGCGGACGAGGAGGTGGAGGTCGACGTGTACCTGCTCGACCTCAACGGAGGCGCCGTGCTGGTCTACCGCCGTCGGATCCCGCGTGAGGCGCCCGAGAAGCTCGCCACCCGGCGGGTCGGCGACACCCGCATGCGGCTAGCCGACCTCGCCAGCGGCGTGCTCACCACCCAGGGAGCCTTCCGGCGGGCCAATCGCCTGATGCGGCTCGCCAGTCAGCGCGGGGGCCGCAAGCACGACCTCAAGACCGGCGGTGGGCACGGCTGGAAGGACCTGCCGCTGACCATTCGCAGCACCGCCGAGGTCCGGGAGGTTCTCACGCACCGCCCACCGCGAACCCTTCGCCCACGGCTGCTCGCCGAGGACCTGCGAGTCGTGGCCATCGACGAAGTCCTGGGTGTGAGCTGGCAGCCCGGCGAGCAGCAGCTGCTCGCTCACCTGCGCCTGCCAGACGGCAGTGACGCGGTACTCGAGCTCGAGCACGACCCCCTCTCCCCTGGCGGATGCGCGGCGGTGGAGGCCGCACTGCGGGACGGCGCCCACCACGTGGCCGGACGTGTGCACCTCCACGGCGCCCAGCTCGTGATCTCCCCGACCGCGATTGCCTCGCAGGGCGGCTTGACCCTCCCCGCGTTCGCCGCGGGTGGCACCGTGGAGGCAGCCGTCCATCGCACTCCCCTCGGTGACGACCCGGTCCACCAGGCGCTTCGCGAGGCACGGGCGGCGCTCGCCGAGGCAGCACACCGCGGTCTCGATCAGATCCGTCCGAGCGAGCGCGCCGCCAAGGGCCTCGATGCCGTGGGACTGACGGTCGCCGCACGGCGGATGCTGGCGGCGACGACGCCGGAGGCGTGGGCGGATGCGTGGCTCACAGTGGTCACCGCGCTCGAGATCCCGGACGTACTTACACCGTAAGCAATCCTCGAGCGGACGCTACCCGGCGGCAACCGAAACCTTACACCGAAAGCCCCATGAACGGCCTTTTGATGGGGATCCACCGACCCGGTGCCAGGCGTGGTGCCTGGCTCGGTGCCAGGCGTCGCACCCGTCACGGAGCAGGGGTTGGTGCCGGGCGTCGCACCCGCCACGGTGCCGGGTGTCGTGCCTGGCTCGACGCCAGCCAGGAAGACGGTGCGTGCATCCTACGGAGCGCGAGTGGCCTTCAGCAGCGTCGTCGTGCTCGCGACGCCGAGCGGCGCAGTGGACACGCACACATCGCTCCGGGATTGCGTGGGCAACGCCGACTCGCCGGTCCACTTCTGTGTACGCCCGGCCTCGAGCTACAACCGCGAGCCACCAAGCTCATAACTGGTGAATAACCACGGTTCTGGCTCCATTGTCAGAGCCCCACACAACCCTCCCACTTCTGATAATGCGCTATTCTTCCGCTTCGCGGAGGTCCCACACCACCTCGAGAAGACACAGTGCCGGGACCTTGCCAAGGGGCATGGCCTTTCCGCGGCGACCATTGCTCGCCACCTTGTGGAACGACGCGCTCAGGCGCTGATCAGGCTGGTCGTAGCGAGCATCACCCGCATGGACCCCAGGGTCCATCCGCAACACCACCCGCATACCCTGGCCGGGAAATGACTTCTGATAATATTGGCGAAAGA
The DNA here is from genome assembly GCA_006226595.1 of Deltaproteobacteria bacterium. Classification (GTDB taxonomy): domain Bacteria; phylum Myxococcota_A; class UBA796; order UBA796; genus M1803. Next base: position 91,853 of record SBGP01000099.1, on the reverse strand, counting down.
AGGCGTCGTCGCGTTCCCACCCTCGGGGCAGGAGCACGTCCCGCAAGCGCCCACTCGCCTGCTCTCCGAGGTCGAGGGACTCGCGGTCGACGTCCACCGCAGGCGATTCCCCGCGGAACAGCTGGGCGAACGGTGCCATGATCTCGTAGTCCCCGAACTGCTCTCCCCACGCCGCGAGCTCGGGCCGCGACAGGTCGGTGGGATGCACGAGCCCGACCTCACCCGCCGTCGGCAGCGTGGTCGGCTCGTCCTCTACGTCCACCAACGTCAGGTCCTCGGCGACCCGGAACGCAGCGACCAGCGCCCCGTCGCGGTAGCGCCCCCACAACAGCCGGCGGGTGAACACGAGCATGAGCGGATGCTCGAGGAACCGCCCCCGCCAGGCGTCCACGCTCCACCGACGCCCACGGAGCATGTCCTGCTCGAGCCGGTGGGACTGAACTCTCAGCACCATGGCCAACTGCTGCTGCATGGTCTGCCAGTCGGCGAGCGCTTCCTCTGCGAGGACGGGGTCATCCCTGTCGTTCGGCTCGGGGAGGTCATCGAGCACCTGGCCCTCCGGATCTTCGAAGCCAGGACGCAGGTGGTCGTCGAGATGAAGGCGAAACGCACGTGACCCGAAGTCGAAGCTGCGCGTGCCCTGCTCGTCGAGTCCGCAGTTGGGCGTGATGAAGTCGAGCAGAGCCTCCACGGGCACCTTGCGGTCGGCGGCGGCATGCTCGACCTCCTGCTCCGCGTCGCGGATGACCGAGGGCTTGAGCGCCGCCTGTCGGATGTCCACGAGACAGAGGAGCGCGGTGTCGCTACCTAGCCGTCGGAATGCGGGAAGTGCCTCCAACGCGCGCTTTCGCGCCGTCTCGGACTCGTTGGGCCACCGCGCGACGAGCTCCGAAAGCGCGAGCACTGCCGCATCGCCCCCGAACTCGGCGACGAGCTCGACCACCCAGCTGTAGCGACCGCTTCCGCCGACCTCTTCCCAGCAGCGGACACAGTGCGCCGCGAACGCGTTCAGCGAGGCTTCGTCGACGAAGGCGCGCAGCTGCACCGGGAAGCGTCGCCGCACCGCCGCCTCCTTGGCTGCACACACGCGAATCAGCGCCAGCGCCCAGCTCGTCTCGAGCGCGTTCCCATCGACATCCTCGAGACCCGGTAGCCCCTTCTTCACGAAACCGGGCAAGGACTTCGGGGTGCTCAGCTTGGCGAGATCTTCCCGCCAGGTGGGGTCCTGCACGGGAGCGAGCTGCGCGTGCGCCCGGGCCACCGCGGCCAGCGCCAGCGGCGGCAGCTCACGGTGATACAGCCGCCGAAGCTCCGTGGTACCGCCCGGAACGTGCAGCAGTAGCGGAACGAGCAGGCGAACCAGGCGCTGCTCGCGAGCGGAGTAGCTGCTCGCGAAGCGCACCACCTTCTCGGCGAGCTCGCCAGCCACGGGCTCGCCCCCGAGGTGCGCCAGTGCCCTGAGCACCCAGCGATGCTTGGATGCGTAGCTCTCGCGACGCCAGAGCTCGAACAGGGCGAGCGCCCAAGCGCTCGCCGACTCGCGCGTCGCCCACCGTCGCACCTCGCGGATCCGCGCGTCGGGCCGCAGGGACTCGCGGTGGCGGATCGCGAGGATCAGCCTGCTCGTTCGCTCTTCACCGAGCGACGCACCGCCACTGTCCACGAGCGCCGGCAACCGTCGAGGGTGGCAGAACTCGGGAACCCGCAGCCGAGTGGTCCAGCCATCCAACGCCTCGAATGCCGACATCGCACCTCCTTACACCGTAAGCGGCACCGTTCTGGGTGTCACTACCAGGCTCACGGTACACGACCGCGGAGGAGCTTACGATGTAAGCGACTACAGCGAGAGCTTGCGTCCCGCCGTCGCCTCGGCGCGCGCGATCTCGTCGACGGTGAGCGGCGTCTCGCTCTCCTGCACCGTGGCACTCAGCCAGGCCTCGACCGCCGTCCTCACCTTCGCACCGAGCTCGGTGTCGGCGCGCGTCGCCCAGTACTCGAGCACGTGGGCCTTCCTGGCCTCGGGGCTGGTCAGCGGCTCGCCGCCGTCAAGGGCCTGCCCGTCTCGCCACAGGGCATCGAGCTTGCTCGGCAGCACGTACAGCAGGTCCTCGCTGGCCGTGCGCTGCACGACCTCGCGGTAGTGGAGGACCTCGTCGTGAGTCCCCTCGAGCACCTTCTCTTCGACCGCGGCCAGCCGTCGCTTGCTCGGCAGGAACACGAAGCGAAGTCCCGACGCCTGCGGTGCGTCCGTGCCGTCGAACACGGAGTCCGGGTCGTACTGGGTCTCGCGCTCGGGCTCGTTCAGCCACAGCGCGACCACGGGACGTCGGAAGTCGAGCATGCCCTCCTTCAGCGCTACCCGGCCCTTCCACGTGGCCGGCGGCTTGAACACGATGGTGCCGTCCTTCTTGCGGGCGACCACCTTGTAGTCCAGGTCCTCCATCGCCCCGACGATCTCCTCGGTGGCATGGCGGATGGCGCCCTCTCCCCACACGATGATCTCGTTGCCGCTGGCCTGTACGGCGGGCGCGGCCTCGCCCTCGCTAGGTCGCGCCTCGATCTCCTTCCACTCGCCCTCCGCGGGCGCCTCGGACTCCGGAGCGGCGCTCGCCTCGTCCGGCGCACCGTCCTCGGAGGCCGTGTCGGGCGTCGACTCGTCCGACGCCCCTTCGACAGGCGCCTCCTCGCCGGAAGCCGTCACTTCGGTCGCCGGTTCGGCCGGCGGCTCGGTGGGCTCCTGTGCGAAGGCGAGGGAAAGCAGAAGCGGGAACATGGCTATTCCTCGATCCAGGGGGCCATCTGGGTACGGAAGGCGTCGCTCCAGGGTACCGGACGCTGGGTCTCGGCATCGACGCGCACCACCGTCCGCGAGCCCACGGCGTGGTCGGAGTCCTCGTGCATCGGCAGGATCCGGAACCCGAAGGTCAGCGAGCTGCGCCCGAGACGCTCCACCCACACGCGCACCCGCACACGACCGACCCCCGCCACCGGGCGGATGTACTCGATGTTGTTGGTGCGCACGAAGTGGAAGCGGTCCTCGGTGTCGTTGAAGCTGCCGCCGAACACCTCCATCCAGAACGCGCCGAGGGTGCGCTCGAAGAGCAGCAGGTAGCGGGCGTTGTGGAGGATGTGGAAAGAGTCGAGGTCGTCGAAGTAGACGCCCATCACTTCTTCGTGGAAGCGCTTGGCCATGGGGCCTCCCGGGAATGAAGACAGATGCCTATCCCGTCCGGAGTCCCTGCGTGTCTTCAGGACGCAGTGTCCTTCGCTGGCTCACCCACGGTGTTCCCGCAATGGCCAGTCGCCACGGCGCGTCTCGATGAGCGGGCTCCGCGTAGTCGATGCCGACCCGGGGTCCACAGAGCACCGCCTCTACGGGTTCCCCGGCGTGCAGCTCGAGACCCCCGGGCTCGTAGAGCGCGTGGTGGTTGAACGCCTTGTCCAGAGCCAGCGCCTGACCGACCTTGCCTGGACCGTTGAGCAGTGCGGGACCGCGCTTGTCCCCGCGTCGCGCCTGCACGAGCGCGAGCCCGGCCACCGGCTCCGCCGCCCGCACGAGGACGGCGGCCCCCTGCCCTTCCGCGTCGGTCACGAGGTTGAGCATCTGGTGCATGCCGTAACAGAGGTACACGTAGGCGTGGCCCGGCGGCCCCCACATCGGCGCGTTGCGGGCCGTGCGCCCGGCGCGACAGTGGTTCGCCGTGTCCTCGACCGCCCACCGATAGGCCTCGACCTCGGTGATGCGCAGGGTCACCTCACCGTGCACCAGGTGCCGCCCGAGCAGGTCGCGAGCGACCTCCAGACACTCTCGCGCATAGAAGGAAGGGGGCAGGAGCGGCATCGCGGGCATGTATCCCGCTTGCCCCCCACTCCCCTGAGGAATACGGAGCCGGCCGCATGCTGCGCTTCCGACTCACGTCCCGCGGCACCATTCCCTCACGGAGGACCCATCTTGCGCACCCTCATCGCCCTGTCGCTGTTTGCTCTCACCGCCTGTGGCGCGCCGCCGGCCGCCAACCAGCTCCCCGGTGAGCTGGCCCCGACCGGTGCCACCGTCGCCACCGTCAACGGCCACAAGATCACCGAGAACATGGTCGAGGTCGTCACCTCGAACATCCCGCCCGCGCAGCTCGAGCAGATGAAGGCTCGCGGCGAGTACAGCAAGATGATCGAGCAGATCGCCATCGGCGAGCTCCTCTACGTCAACGCCATCGAGAAGAAGCTCCACGAGAAGGACGACGTGAAGGTCGCCGCCGCCATGGCTGCCCGCAACGCCATCGCCCGTGAGTTCCTCGACAGCATCGCCGCGGGCGCCGTCACCGACGAGGCCGTGAAGGCCAAGTACGACGAGCAGAGCGTGCGCTACGCCAAGGCCCAGGTCCACGCGAAGCACATCCTCGTCAAGGACGCGGCCCTCGCGGCGTCGCTCAAGGAGCAGATCGACGGCGGCGCCGACTTCGACGCGCTCGCCAAGGAGCACTCCGTCGACCCCGGCACCAAGGACAAGGGTGGCGACCTCGGCTGGTTCGAGAAGTCCCGCATGGTCGGCCCGTTCGCCGAGGCCGCCTTCGCCGGTGAGAAGGGCGCCATCGTCGGCCCCGTCGAGACCCGCTTCGGTCACCACCTCATCCTCGTCGTCGACAAGCGCGACAGCATCCCGCTCGAGGAGGTCCGCGAGGCGATCGAGGAGGACATCAAGAAGTCCGCGGTCGAGACCTACATCGAGGACCTGAAGGCTGGCTGGAAGTACGAGGTCGCCGGTGCCGAGGCCAAGCCCGCCGACGCCGCCGCTCCCGCGCCCGCCGACGACCACGGTCACGACCACTGATGTCCGGTAAGCCCTGGGTCGTCATCCTCGGCGCCAGCTCCGGCTTCGGCGCCGCGGCCGCCCGCGCGTTCGCCGCGCAGGGTCACCCCATCTTCGGCGCCCACATGGACCGCCGGGGGACGATGCCCCAGGTCGAAGCCCTCGTTGCCGAGCTCGAGGGCTACGGCGTGCCGGTGATCTTCCACAACGGAAACGCCGCCGCCGCCGACAACCGCACCGAGGCCCTCGACCGCCTGGCCGAGGCCGCGGGCGAGAATGGCGTGGGCGTGCTCCTGCACAGCCTCGCCTTCGGCACGCTCCGTCCGTACTTCGGCGAGGACCGTCCGCTGGCCCAGCGCCAGATGGAGATGACCCTCGACGTGATGGCACACAGCCTCGTGTACTGGACCCAGGACCTGGTCGCGCGAAACCTGATCGGCGAGGGCGGTCGCATCTACGCGATGACCTCGTCGGGCAGCCTGGCATGCTGGCCTTCGTACGGCGCGGTCTCCGCGGCCAAGTGCGCCCTCGAGAGCCACATCCGCCAGATCGCGGTCGAGCTCGCCCCGAAGCGCATCACCGCCAACGCGATCATGGCCGGCGTCACGCAGACCCCGGCCCTGTCGAAGATCCCGGGCAGCGATGCCATCGTGGACGTCGCGCTCAAGCGCAACCCCCACGGCCGACTCACCACCCCCGAGGACGTCGCGAGCTGCCTGGTCGCGCTCGCCGGACCGGGCACCGCGTGGATGACCGGCAACGTGATCAAGGTCGACGGCGGCGAGGCCATCAGCGGCTGACGGTGCTCCCCGCGGAGTCCACGCGACCTCGCGGGCGCCCGAGCGCGACGACCTACTGGTTCGGCTCGATGCGGACCACGGCGCGCATGTCCGCGCTCTGGTGGACCTGCCCCATCGGCGTGAGCACCACGTCGGTGACCACCTCGCCCGCGCTGCTCTCGAGCACGAGGTCGAAGGTGATGGCGCAGCCGTTGAGGCACGTGTCGGGCTCCGCCATGATCGGCATCAGGCTGCCGCTGTCGGCCATGCGCACTTCGTCGAGCAGCGCGCCGTCGCTGCGCACCACCTGGGTCGTGAGGTAGGGCCCCGTCGGGTCCGCGGTGTCGCCCGCTCCCGACGAGAGCAGGATCTGCACCTCGTACACCCCGTGCCACTCGGGCGGCTCCTCGCTCTGGAGCGTCGCGATGAAGGTGTAGGTGCGACGCAGCTGGCCCGTGGCCGGCACCACCAGGGTCTCCTCGGCCGCGATGCCGACCGCAGCCAGGTTGTAGTCGCCAGGATCGGGCGAGTTGCCCAGGCTGGCGAGCCCAGCGAGGGTGAGCATGCAGATCGCAAGGGTTCGACGCACCTTTCCTCCAAGGCGCGCAATCTGCCCCACCCCGGTCCGGCCCGCCACCTCCGCGGGGGACACGCCGCCAACCCGCCCCCGAGATACGCCTGGTCCATGGACCTGCCCATCTACCTCGACAACCACGCCACCACGCCGGTCGACCCCCGCGTGGTCGACGCCATGCTCCCCTACCTGCGCGAGCACTTCGGCAACGCGGCCTCCCGCTCGCACAGCTTCGGCATGGTCGCAAACGCCGCCGTCGAGCGCGCCCGCGGCCTTGTCGCCGCGCTGATCGGCGCGTCTCCCAAGGAGATCATCTGGACCAGTGGGGGCACCGAGGCCGACAACCTCGCCATCTTCGGGGTCGCCGAGGCCTGTCGCGAGCCTGGCCACATCGTGACCACGAACTTCGAGCACAAGGCGGTGCTCGACCCGTGCCGCTACCTCGAGAAGAAGGGATGGCAGGTGACCTACCTGCCGGTGAGCCGCGAGGGGCTGGTCACGGTCGCGCAGGTCGAGGCAGCGCTGCAGCCGAACACCCGCCTCGTGTCGGTGATGGCGGTGAACAACGAGATCGGCACGGTGCAGCCCTTCCGCGCCATCGGCGAGCTGTGCCGGTCGAGGGGCATCCCCTTCCACAGCGACGCATCGCAGGCCGTGGGCAAGATCCCGGTCGACGTCGTCGCCGACCACATCGACCTGCTCACCATCGCCTCCCACAAGATCTACGGGCCCAAGGGTGTGGGTGCGCTGTACGTGCGCCGCGGTCGCCCGCGCCTGGCTCTCGCCCCGCAGATCCACGGCGGCGGCCACGAGCGGGGCCTTCGCTCCGGCACGCTGGCGGTGCCGAACATCGTCGCCCTCGGCAAGGCCGCGGAGCTGTGCCGCGAAGAGCTCGACGCCGGCGGACTCGCCGAGATCGCCCGCCTCCGTGATCGGCTGTGGGAAGGGCTCTGTGCGAACATCGACGACTGCTGGATCAACGGCTCCACCGAGCACCGCTCGCCCCAGAACCTGCATGTCGGCTTCAAGGGGGTCGAGAGCCAGGCGCTGATGATGGCCATGCGCGAGGTCGCGGTGAGCTCGGGAAGCGCATGCAGCTCGGCCAACCTCGAGGCTAGCCACGTGATGAAGGCCATCCGCGAGCCCGACGAGCTCTCGGACGCGGCGATTCGCTTCGGCATCGGCCGCTTCAACACCGAGGAGCAGATCGACTACGTCGTCGGCAAGGTCACCGAGAGCGTCGCGCGACTGCGGGCCCTGAACCCGCTGCTGGAGTAGCGTGGAGGTCGAGCTCACCGGCAGTCAGCGCGAGCGCGTGCTCGCGATGCGCACCGAGCGCCTGCGCCTGGTCGACAGCCAGGCCGCAGACGCCCGTCGCTACTTCCCGATCTTCGTCGGCGTCTCCCTGGTCTCCGCGGTGCTCGGGGTATCCGGCGCCGCGGTCGGCGGTACCTACTGGGTACTCGGACTGATCGGCCTGCTGTTCGCCGTCATTCCCGGCTGGATTGCGTGGGTCCTGTGGGACGACATCCACTACGGCCCGGCCCGCGCGCGCGCCGAGGTCGACGAGGTGAGCGCCGACCTCACCGGGGGTCGCGCCGAGGTCGAGTCCTTCGTGGTCCACGAGCCGTGGGCCTTCTACGAGCTGCCCACCCGGCCCACGGAGTCGCGTGGACCGCTGGTCGCGATCGGCCTGCCCGACGAAGAGCGCCTGTTCTTCCTCGAAGAGCCCGAGATCCCGGGCGAGGTGCGCGTGTTCACGCTTCCCCGCTCGCGTTGGCGCTGGGTCGAGGCCATGGGCGGGCCCGTGAAGCCCGTCGCGCGGCGAGTGCTCGACCCTGATCCGCGGCCGGCCCAGGCGATGATGCGCCTGGCCTGGGAAGACGGCGAGCCCGTGCTCGACATGGCCTCCGTCGTCGATTGAGCCCACGGCCGCGGCCGCGTTCCATGGTCGCCGGTATGGCGGGATGCATGCACGGATCGGCCCACCGCCGACATCCGCGGACATCGGCCGTAAGTGCGAAAGGACCTGTCACCTCACTACTCAGGAGACAGATGTTGCCTTTGAAACCGCACAACCCCAACAAGGAGAGTCATGACGACCCAGAAGAAGAACTTGATCGATGTGATGGAGAGCTTTGACGTCGCGATGCTGGTCACCGGCCTCGCCGACGAGCCCAACGGAAGGCCCATGCGCGTGGCCGGCCACGAACACGGCGACCTGTGGTTCATCACCGCAAAGGACTCGCCGAAGGCCACGGAAGTCACCGAGGACGCCCAGGCGATGGTGACCCTACAGTCGAACACCGCGTACGCGCTGGTGCGCGGCAAGGCCTCGCTGGTCGACGACACCGAGAAGCTCCGCGAGATGTGGAGCACCGGCGCCGACCTCTACTTCCCCGATGGCCCGGACAGTGACACCGCCGTCCTCCTGCGCTTCTCCCCCACGGAAGGCCAGTACTGGGACATGCGCGGCACCAAGGGCATGAAGATGGCCAAGAACGCCGCCGAGGCGTGGTGGAAGGGCGAGTCCATCGCTCACGTCGATGGCAGCTCGGGCGTGGCCCAGCTGTAGCCCCTTCGGTCGACGAGCCCGCCGTGCACGGTGCACGCGGGCCCGGCCCGGAGCCGCCCCCCTTCACCCCTCTCGGAGCGACGAATGCCATGGAACGCCAACGCCTACCCTTCATCCTGGAACGATCTGCCCACCCCCGTCCGCGAAAAAGCCATCGAGATCGGCAACGCACTGCTCGATCGGGGAATGGCGAAGAGTCAGGCCATTCCCATCGCGCTGTCCCAGGCGCGCAAGGCGCTTGGCTCGTCTGGCCCCGCCGACGTCTGGGTGATTCCCCACGACACTGGCTGGGCAGTGAAGGCGGAGGGAAGCAGTGACGTTCGCGCGCGGTTCGAGACGCAGTGCGAAGCCATCGACGCCGCCGTCGACCACGCCCGCGACGCCGGGGTGGTGGTGACGGTGCAGTCCTCGGACGGCACCATCCGCGAGCGGCAGTCGTTCAAGTCGCGGCTGTAGCCGCGTCCCACGCTCCATCAGAGCCGTCCCCTCGGGGTCGGCTCTCGTGGCTCAGCCCTCGGGGATCAGCCAGCGCACCAGGATCGGGAACTGGATGACGAGTCCGAGCGCGATGGCCTGGATGACGATGAACGGCACCACCCCGCGGTAGATGTCGCCGGTCGACACCTCCTTGGGCGCGACCCCCCGCAGGTAGAACAGCGAGAAGCCGAACGGCGGGGTGAGGAAGCTCGTCTGCAGGTTGATGCCGAGCATCACCCCGAACCACACGAGGTCGATGCCGAGCGCGGTGGCCGCCGGCACGAGCAGCGGCAGCACGATGAACGCGATCTCGAAGAAGTCGATGAAGAAGCCGAGCAGGAACACGACGAGGTTCGCGACCACCAGCAGTCCGACCCGTCCACCGGGGAGGTTCGTGAGCAGCTCCTCGATCCAGAAGTCGCCGTACAGACCGCGGAACACGAGTGCGAAGGCGGTGCTGCCGATGAGCAGGAACAGGACCATGGCCGAGAGCTTGGCGGTCTCGTCGAGCGCCGCCTTCACCGAGCTCCACGTGAGGCGTCGGTTCGCGGCCGCGAGCGCCATGGCCCCCACCGAGCCGAGCGCCCCGGCCTCGGTCGGCAGCGCGATGCCGGCGAAGATGCTGCCGAGAACGAGGAAGATCAGCGCCAGCGGCGGCAACATCACCCACACGACCTGGGTCAGCAGCGCGCGCATGTTCTCGGGGCGCGCCTCGGGCGGCAGCGCGGGTGCGGACTCGCGGGACACGAGCGCGACGAGTCCGACGTACAGCGCGTACATGCCGGCGAGCATCAGTCCGGGGATGAGCGCCCCGCGGAACAGGTCGCCGACCGAGATGCCGAGCTGGTCGGCGAGCACGATGAGCACCACGCTCGGCGGGATGATCTGCCCGAGGGTGCCGGAGGCACAGATCACGCCGGCGGACAGCGACTTGCTGTAGCCGTAGCGCAGCATCACCGGCAGCGAGATCAGCCCCATGGACACGACGGAGGCGCCGACGACGCCGGTGGCCGCCGCGAGCAGGGCGCCGACGAACACGACCGCGAGGGCCACACCACCGCGCAGGCTGCCGAACAGCGCGCCAATCGTGGTGAGCAGGTCCTCGGCGAGCTTGCTCTTCTCGAGCATCGTCCCCATGAAGATGAAGTACGGAACGGCGAGGAGCAGCGTGTTCGAGAGGATGCCGAAGGTGCGCTGCGGGAAGGCGTACAGCAGGTTGAACTCGAAGATGTCGAGCGAGATGCCGATGCCCGCGAAGATGAGCGCCGTCCCGCCGAGCGAGAAGGCCACCGGGTAGCCGCTGAAGATCAGCGCGAAGGCGACCACGAACATCAGCGGTCCGAGCAGGTCCTCATTCATCGGAGGCCTCCTCGGGGAGGGGCAGATCGCCCCTGAGCATCGCGACCTTCTTGATCAGCTCCGAGAGTCCCTGGACGAGCAGGAGCACGAAGGACAGCGGCACCAGGCTCTTCACCGGGTAGCGAGGCAAGCCGCCGGCGTCGGGCGAGCCCTCGAGTACGCGCCACGACTCGATGACGCTGGGCATGCTGACGTACAGGGCGAAAGCGCAGAACGGCAGCAGGAAGAGCAGGGTCCCGGCGAGGTCGATCCACGTCCGGGTGCGCGCCGAGAGCTTGCCGAAGATCACGTCGACCCGCACGTGTGCGTCGTTCTTGAGCGCGGCGGCGGCGCCGAGCAGGAACACGGCGGCGAACAGGTACCACTGCAGCTCGGTGAGACCGTTCGAGTTCAGGTTCAGGCCCAGTGCGCGGCTCGAGTAGCGCCCGACGGCATTCACCGAGCCGAGCACGACCATGCCGAGCACGAGCCAGGCCATGGCGGAACCCAGGCGGTCGGAGGCGCGGTCGATGGCCGCGGACATGGCGATCAGACGGGTCATGGGGCGGCTTGGTACCGCGCTCTCGCGGTCCCGGTCAACACCGAAGGATTAGCGGAGCTCGGGCACGAGGTGGGCGAGCCCGGCCTCGGCGAGGGCCTGGCGGGCCCCGGCGGCCGCGAACAGCGACTCGTCGCTGCCGTCGAGCTGGGCGGCGGTGCGCACGGCGCTGAACAGGGCCCCCGGTGACGGCGGCTCGAGGCGAGCCGCGAGCTCGCGTGTCGCGTCCGGGCCCTCGGTGCGCAGCACGAGCAGCAAGCGTGCGCCATCGAGCTCGGCCTGCACGTGCCGCCCCGCGTCACTCGTCGCGGCTTCCCGCAGCGCCCCCTCGGCCTCGGCGTAGCGCTCCATGCCGATGTACACGAGGGCGAGGCCCGTCGCTGCAAAGCCCTGGGCCCGTCCACCCTGCACGCTCGCGTACCAGCGCCCGGCGGCTTCGTACTCACCGCGCCTGAGCGCGAGCAATCCGAGGTTGAGCGCGGCCTGGGCCCGGGTGCTGCTCGTCGACCACCACGCGGTGGCTACCCGCCGGAGCGCCTCGTCCGCTTGTTCTCCACGGGACGCGGACTCGACCGCCGCGCGCAGTCGGCTCGCGGCGTACAGCGGCCGGAAGAGCGCCACGAGCCCGAGGGCGAGCAGTCCGAAGCCGACCCCGATGCCGCGGTTGTCCGCATACAGCGCGCCGATGCCCACCAGCGCGACCAGCGCGCAGGCGCCGACCGCCAGCGGGAGCGCAATGAGCCAGGTGCCCAGCGGTCGCACCGCACGTCCGCGAGCGTCGATGACCGCGGTGCGCTGCGCGGCACGACCGGCCTCGACGCGGTGGGCGGTGATCCCGAGTCCGGCGCCTATCACAGCGCCCGGCAGCGCGCCCCAGGCCATGTGACCGGCGATTCCCAGCATCACCAGCAGCGCGCCGACGGCCGCGCCGAGTCCGCCAAAGGCGAGCATCCACCCGGCGACCACCGGACCGGCTCCGCTCTCGTGGACCTCGTCCGGCGGAGCGAAGGGGTCGCTCACTCGGCGTCCCGGATCTGGAACGGGCCGATCTTGTCGTGGAGCAGCGCCGCGTGGCTGGCGGGCGACTCGGCAAGCACGGCCTCGAAGTACCCGAGCGAGGAGGCGGTCATCGGCGGCGGCAGCGGCGCGGCCTGGATCCAGGCCTGCTGCTGTTCGTACGAAGCCGCGGCCCACTGGGCCTTCACGTGCGGCCAGAACGGCCCCATCGCGGCGAGCGCGATCTGCTGCTCGCGCGGGCCGGCCTTGAACAGGTCCTCGACGACCTGGTAGGCGGGCACGCGATCGGCGATGGACAGCTTGAGGGGTCCGCCGCCCTGGACCTCGCGGCACAGCGACGCGTACTTGAGCCAGCCCTCGACGTCGAGCTCGGTCATCGCGAGCTGGGTCTCGTCATCGCTGGCCCACAGCTGGGCGGTGCGCGCCATCGTCGACACGATGACGTCGTCGGTGCCCATCAGCGGCCCCTGCCGCTTGAACGCCTGGTACACGAGGCTCGCCCGTCGCTCTGCGGCATCGAGCCCCTTGGCCGCGGCGAGACCGTCGGCTTCGGAGCGAGCCGCGGCGAGGTCGGCGAGGGTGCCGCTCGCATCGGCCTCGAAGCGGGCCTTCAGCGCGGCGTACACGCGCTCGCGGTCGCTCTTCGACACCGCGCGCGCCGAGAGCACGCGAATGTAGTCGTTGGCGGCATCGGCCGTGCCGCACGACAGCTCCTGGCCGTCGGCGGAGGCGAGGATCGCCGCGTCATCAGGACACAGCGGCTCCTCCTTGCCACAGCCCAGGAGGGCGAGGACGAGGAGCAGCCCGCTCACGCGCCGATCATCCAGTAGGGCGAGCCCTGGAGCTGTGCCTTGAGCTGGGCGACCTGGGCCGGCGGGACCTCGAAGGTCTGCGGCTGGCCCGTGTACGGGTCGGGCTGGGTCGCGAACCAGCGGCTACCGTCTTCGGTGCGGTGCAGGCGCAGTCCGCGCGGGTCGTCGTAGACGAGAACCATGCGCGGCTGACCAGCCGCCTGCTCCTCTTCCTCTTCCGGCTCGGGCTCGGGCTCCGGCGGCGGCTGAAGCGCCTCGAGTACCTCGTCGACGTCCCAGCGACGCTCGAGATCCAGGCCCTTCTTGGCCTCCTCGAGCACCCGCTTCATCGCATCACGGTCCTCGTGCGCCTCGGCTGCGGCGAGCAGCTCGTCCTTGATCGCCTCGCGAGCCTTCCAGTCGGCGCTCTTCAGTCGCGCGATGATGGGCTCGATCACCTGCTGTACGTCGGACATCCGACCTCCGGGAAAGGACGCGTATCCGCTCCTCCGCCCGCCGTCACTCGGAGGATGCCAGCGCCGCACGCGACCCGAACGCCCGGCCAGGGGTCCCCCCGCGCGCGCAAGTGTTGTAGGGTGGCGCGGTCATGAGCTTCCTCGACGACTTCACCGACCAGCAGCGCGCCCTCTTCCTGTCCAAGGCCGAGGTGATCGACCTGCACAAGGGCGCCCAACTCCTGCGACGCGGCGAGCCGGGCGGCGATCTCTTCTGGATCGAGGAAGGCAGCCTCGAGGTCGTCGATCGTCGGCCCACACCCGAGCTGATCCTCGCCGTGCTCAAGGCCGGTCACGTCGTCGGCGAGATGAGCTTCGTCGACGATGCGCCTCGATCCGCGGACGTCCGCGCCGCCGAGCGCTGCCGGGTGCACCACTGGACCCGCGAGGACCTGCACGCCCTCATCGAGCGCGAGCCTCACCTCGGCGTGAGCATCTATCGGAGCATCGCGACCACCGCGATCCGCCGTACCCGTGAGGCGACGAACACCGTGGTCGCCACGGGCTTCGCGAAGGCCGCGTCCACGGGTGGCGCCTCCAGCGTCCGTGCCACCGAGGACGCGCGACGCCTCGCCGACGAGGTCAAGCGCCGCCTGCGGGCCGCCGAGACCAAGCTTCGGGCCGATGCCGCCGATGCCGCCGCGAAGACCGACGTCCGGCAGACGATGGAGGACCTGCGCACCGAGGTGAACGCGCTGTTCGTCGCGCACGCCACGCCCGAGGCCTCCGACGAAGCCGCCGCGGTGCTCGCCGGTGAGCTGCATCCCTATCTGGTACGCAGCAGCCTCGCGGACCGCTGCATTCGTCGCCACCAGGGCGTGGCCGGCACCGCCGACATCCTCTCGCACGTGCTCGTCGGCCGCCCTTCCGGCGACGGCCAGCTCGGCGAGCTGCTCGACGACTGGCTGCTCGACCTGCCGACGGTCACCGCGCTGCGCACCCTGCGCGACCCCACGGTCAACGGCGTGCTCGCGCAGCTTCCCGCGCATCGCAACCGCCGCGTGCTCCTGCTCAACGCGGGCACTGGCAGCCTGGTCACCCACCTCGCCGCCCACCTCGGCGAGCGTCCGACCGTGCTCACCATCGTCGACCAGTCCCGCGACGCCCTGGCGTTTCACGATGCGGCCGTCGAGGACATCGCCAGCGGCGTGATCATCCAGACGACCCAGGAGCGCTTCGTGGCGTTCGCCGAGGGTCGCACCCGCCACAGCTTCCCGCGCCAGGACGTGGTGATCATCCACGGACTGCTCGAGTACCTGCCGGACCGCATGGTCGTCTCGCTGCTCCAGGCTGCGGGCAAGACCCTCGCTCCCGGCGGCGTGGTCGTGCTCTCTGCGCTGGACGAAGCCGACGACTCCCTGTTCCTCGACCGGGTCCTGTCCTGGCCGACCATTCGCCGCAGTCCCGAGGCCATCGGGCGGCTGATTCACGCCGCCGGCATGACCTGGGAACCCGACGCGTCGCCCGAAGGCGCGGAGGCCCCTGGCGTGCTGGTCGTCGGCCGCCGACCCGAGGCTGTCCAGCCGAAGACAAGCCGTCGCGAGCGCCTTGCAGCGAGGCGAGCCGCGCTGTAACCTCCCTCACCGTTTGCGGTGTGACCTGGCGGGAAGCCCGTCTGCACCCACCTCCCCCCTTCCGGAGAAGACACCGATGCAGTTCCTTCGCGTTGGAACCCTGGCGCTCCTCGCCACGCTTGCCGCCTGTGGCGGCTCCGAGACCCCGGCCGAGAAGCCGGCCGAGGCCGAAGAGCCGGCGACCCCCGAGACGCCTGCTCTCGACAAGAGCAAGCTCGAGGCCGATGCGGCGGTGAAGGAGACCCTGGTGCCCTCGCCGCTCGAGACCCAGAAGGCCCTCGAGTCCTCGGGCATCGAGACCACCATCGGCAGCCTGGTCACCGACAAGACCTACAACTTCGACACCCCCGACAAGGACAACGTCGCGGTGCGTACCGGCGTCGTCGTTGCCGACCTGCTCCTCACCGTGGGCAGCGTCGACAAGGACAAGCTCGTGCAGCAGCTCGGCTGGGTCCGCGAGGGCATGGGCAAGCTCGAGGGCGGCTCCGATGTCGACGCCGTGGTCAAGGACATCCAGGACCGCGTGAAGGA
The DNA here is from genome assembly GCA_006226595.1 of Deltaproteobacteria bacterium. Taxonomy (GTDB): domain Bacteria; phylum Myxococcota_A; class UBA796; order UBA796; genus M1803. The sequence goes on along the minus strand of SBGP01000099.1, from coordinate 76,316 downwards.
CGACAGCGTCGACCGCGATGCGCTGGTGCTCGAGCTCGACGAGCTCTCCCAGGCCGTCATCCCCGAGCTCGAGTTCAACGGTCAGGACCGTATCGTGCCGCTCATCCAGGCTGGTTCCTGGCTCGAGGGCGCGAACCTGCTCGCCAAGGCCTGCAAGTCGGCCGACAAGCCCTCCGCCGCCGATGGCCTGCTCAAGCAGCCGCCGGTCGTGGACTACTTCCTCAAGTACGTCACCACCGAAGGCGCCGAGAAGGCTCCCGAGGGCGTGACCAAGAAGCTCGAGGAAGCGCTCACCGAGCTCAAGGGTCTGTCCCAGAAGAGCGAGCCCTTCACCAGCGAAGACATCGACAAGGTCATCCAGATCACCGATGACGTGCTCGCCCTTCTCTAGGAGACGCACATGACCCGCATCATCTCCACGTTCGCGGCGGCTCTCGTCGGAACCTCGCTGCTCGCCACGCCCGCACTCGCGGCCGAGAAGGACGGCGAGGACTGCGTTCGCACCAAGGTCTGGGATGCCTACGGCGACGGATGGCACATCCGCACGTTGACGAGCACCACCCTCGCGAACGGGGCCACCAACAGCTACCTGGTGACCGTCTACCAGGGCAACGAGTACAAGTTCGAGGCTTGCGGCGACGACGCGGCGAGCAACATCGACCTGCTGCTCTACGATCTCGATGGCAACGTCGTGCACCGCGACGACACCGAGAACAAGGAGCCGACGCTGACGCTCAAGCCCGAGACGACCACGACCTACTACCTGGTCGTCTACGCCCGCAAGACCTCCGGCGACGCCGGTGTCGGCGTGGCCGTCACCTACCGCTAGGGGTTCCCCAGCGTGCTCGGCACCCAGCTTCACGACCGCTTTCTCGAGGCGCTGGGTCCCGAGGCCGCTGCGCGCATCGGCGAAGAGGAGCTCCGCTTCGCCGTCGACTTCGTGCGCCTGTTGCTGCGCATCGTCCCCGACGAGGTGGACGAGGGCTCGGCACAGGCGATGCGCGCCGCGCTCACCGTGCGCACGCACCTCGACGACGAGCAGTGCGGCATGCTGCTCAAGCTCGCGCTGGCGCCCGAGAACTTCACGCCGATCACCGAGGACGAGCTCCGCGTGTTCGGTGCGCGCTTCGGACGCGCCGAAGAAGAAGCGCTGCGACACACGGTCGCGGAAGAGCTCGACCTCTCCGGCTTTGCCGAGAAGTACGGCACCGGCGAGGCCCTGCTCCTCCTCGACTCGTACTTCGCGGTGTGCGCCGAGGACGGCGTCATCGACAAGGCGGAGATCGCCCGCCTCGAGACCGCCGCGAACGACCTGGGCATCGACCCGATGCTCGTCGGCGCCCTGTTCCGAAAGCACGATCTGCGGCATGCCGCCGGCGACTTCAAGTTCGAGCTCGACGGCAACCGGCTGCTCATCGGCCGAAGCCGTGCCGCGCAGATCCTGCTCCCCGACCCGTCCGTCGCGAACCAGCACGCCGAGCTCGTCAAGAGCGGCGAGGGCTGGCGCATCGTCGATCTCGGGAGCGGCCGACCGACGCTGGTCAACGGCGCCAACGTCACCTCCGCGCCCTTCGGGGCCGGCGACACCCTGCGGGTCGGCCCGTACTCGCTGACCCTCGACCCCGACGGCCAGTCCATCGTCGCCTTCGGCATGGACAGCTTCTCGGCCCTGTCCTGCCGCAACCTCAAGCGCACCATCGGCGACGTCTCCCTGCTCGACGACGTGTCGTTCACGGTGTTCAGCGGCGAGGTCATCGCGATGGTCGGCCCCTCCGGCGCCGGCAAGACCACGCTGCTCACCGCCATCGCGGGCATCGCCCCCGCCGACAGCGGTGACGTGCTCATGGACGGTCAGCCGTTCCACAGCCTGCTCGCCACCGACCGCAGCATCGTCGGCATCGTGCCGCAGGACGACGTGGTCCACGGCGAGCTCACCGTCGAGGAGGCCCTGTTCTACTCGGGTCGCCTGCGCTTCGCGTCCGACACCGACAAGGAGGTCATCGACGCCGAGGTCGACCGCGTGCTCGAAGAGCTCGGCATCGCCCACGTGCGGCGCTCGCGCATCGGTGATGCGCTCAAGCGAGGCATCTCCGGCGGTCAGCGCAAGCGCGTGTCCCTGGGACAAGAGCTGATCACCAAGTCCACGCGCGTGCTGTTCCTCGACGAGCCCACCTCGGGCCTCGATCCGCAGACCGCCCAGGACATCGTCAGCCAGGCTCGCCAGCTCGCCGACGACGGCCGCATCGTGTTCCTCGTCACCCACGACGTCACGCCCTCAGTGATGTCGATGGTCGACCACCTGCTCGTGCTCGCGCCGGGCGGACGACTCGCGTGGTTCGGCCCACCTGAGGACGCGTGCGCCTACTTCGGCGTCGACAGCCCCGACGAGATCTTCGCGCGGCTTCCCGACAAGCAGCCGGAGCAGTGGGGCAAGGACTACCGCGAGGGTCCCGCGCGCAAGAAGTACGTCGGCACCCGCGAGCACCTGCTCGGACTCGACGGAGTCCAGGCCACCGGCAGCCAGGAGGTCCGCCAGGGCGGAGGCTCCAGCTGGAACCAGTACACGACCCTCGTGCGCCGGTACATGAAGACGAAGCTGCGCGACGTGGGCGGCATGGGCGTATTGCTCGCGCAGGCCCCGCTCCTCGCCGTCGCCATGGTCCTGGTCTTCCCGGGCGCGAACCCCAGTGCGCTGTTCATGCTCGTGCTCTCGGCCCTGTGGTTCGGGGCGAGCACCAGCGTGCGCGAGCTGATCAGCGAGCGCGCCATCTGGAAGCGCGAGCGGCGCATCGGCCTCGGCGTGCTCCCGTACATCGGCAGCAAGGTGACCGTGCTGTCGCTGATCGTGCTGCTCCAGTGCCTGATGCTGGTCACCATCTGCTACGTCGGCATCGGCATGGGCGGCATGTTCGACCGGCCTCCGCTCGACGGGGACGGTGTGCCCAACCCGCCCTACGAGTTCAGCTTCCTCGGCCTGTACGGCGTGACCACGCTCACCGGGCTGGTCGGCATGTCGATGGGCCTGTTCCTGTCGAGCGCGTTCGCGAGCTCCGAGGCGGCCGTAGCCGCGCTTCCGCTGACGCTGATCCCGCAGATCACCTTCGGCGGGCTCATCGTGTACCTCAAGGACATGGGCATCGCGGCCCAGGGTCTGACCTGGTTCATGGTCACGCGGTACAGCTTCGACGCGGCGATGAAGACCGGCTCGCGCATGTACGAGCCCGTGCCGCGCGTCGACCGAGGCCAGAGCACCGGGCTGCGCACGTTCATGCGCGACCTCGGCATGCGCTACCAGGACCTCGGCTTCCCGCCGCCCCCCGAGGGCACCGCCGACATGGGCCTGCCGATCTGGGCGCTGATGGGCGTGCTCGTCGTGTTCTTCGTCGGCTTCTTGTCGACGGCCACCGTGCTCACCGCGCGAGCGGGCCGAGACTAGGCGCGTTACCAGGCGGCTCCGGAGGACTCCATGGCTCGCATCGCTGTACACGGCGCCGACCTCAAGGACGGCAAGATCGCTTCGCTGCGCGTGCGCATGCACAACCTTCCCCCGCGCACCATCGACCGCGACACGGCGGTGGCGTGGATGAAGGACGGCCACACCCTCATCCCCGTCAAGGGCGGCTCCGAGGCCCCGAGCCTGCTGCTGCTCGAGGTCGGCGAGGAGCTCGTCATCCGTGACGACTCCGACAAGCAGTCCGAGGACAAGCTCGACGGCCTCCCGGCTGTGGAGAACGCCGGCATCTGACCGCCGTGAGCGCCCTCGGGCGCCCCTCACCACCGCATCCAGGTTCGGGAGGAAGGCTGGCAGACGCCCTCGCCATCGATCAGATCGCACTCGCGGAGGTCCGACTCCTGCGCGAGGCCAAGCTCGGCAATGCGACGGCACTGCGCGCGCTGCTCGAGCCGCACCTGGACCGCCTGTGGTCGATCAGCTCGGCGATGTTCAAGGAGACGGATGCGCTCGTCGCCATCGGCTCCTTCCAGGAGAAGCTCCGTCACGAGGTGACGAACTTCGCCCTCGACCAGGCCTTCGCGGTGCAGCTGTATGGCTGCCTGTGGCGCCACCTGGCCCACCGCACGGGAGCCAGCGCGCCCATGCGACCCGGCACCCCGACCATCACCGAGGTCGACGTGAGTGATGCGCACGCCGTGCTCCAGGCCCTCGAGCCCTTCCCGCGTCTCGTGTTCACCTTCCAGCTGATCACCGGGCTGCCCGTGGCCCGCCTGAGCGAGCTGACCGGTGTGGACCCGCGCATTCTGCGGAGCGAGCGCGCGCACGTGCTGCTCACCCTGCACCGGGCCCTGTCGCGATGAGCACGCCCCACGACCGCGCACTGTCCTGCCTCGCCGCCGGAGATCTGCCCGAGAACGAAGCGGAGGCCGTGCGAAAGGTGCTTGCCGAGGACCCGGCGCTCGCCGCGCGCTCCGAGGCGCTGGCGCAGGTCAGGACCGAGGTCGCCGACGCCCTGTTCCTGCGGGCCCCACGCGGACTGCTCGACCTCGTCGAAGCCCCCGAGCCTTCGCTGGTCCACCCACGTCCCGGTCGGCGGCGGTGGGCGACCCTCGCGCTGGTCATCCTCGCCCTGGGCACCGCCCTCACGTTCTGGCTGCGCCGGAGCGTCGACCTGGGCCCGGAGCTCGAGGTCCATCGGCGGGTGGAAGCCCCCGGTACCTGGATTGCGCCCGACGACGGCCCGGCGCTCACCGCCGCCTGGGAGCACAACCGGGTGCCGAGCGCGCTGCGCGTGGTACCCGACCTCGCGTACCTCGGCCTCAGCCCCATGGGCGTGCTCGTCGTTCCCGGCAAGCCCTCGGGCACCGTGGTGTTCTACGAGGATGCGTCGGGAAGCCCGCTGAGCTGGCAGCTCAGGGACGGCGACCTGCCCGAGCTCGGCGAGCACAGCGCCGTCCACGGCGTGCGCGTGCACCATGGCGCGCAGGGCGAGCTCGCCGTCGCGGCCTACGCGACGAACGGTGTCGTCCACGTCATTGCCGGGCGGCGCGCGCAGTCCGAGCTGCTCGATCTGGTGGAGCGCAGGCTCGCCGCACGGCCCTGACCGGCGCCGAGCCCGGCGAGATTCGCTTTCCATCGCGGCTCCAACGCATTAGCACGACCCCATCCTGCTACTCTCCCCCGGTGGAGGAGTCCCCATGTCCAACCGTCGTGGAATCGGCCGCACCGAGATCGCCATTGGAGTTGGCGCCGTGGTGCTGGTCATCGCGCTCGCTCTCATCCTGACCTCCGGCTCGTCCGGCAAGTCGGAGCGCACCGAGTTGCCGCTCAACGTCGACTCGATCCGCACTGCGGAAATCACGATTCAGGGTGCCTTCGGCGACTACGTGAGCGCCGAGGCCTCGCCGCGCCCCGCGACCGAGGTCAGTCCCGACCCGGTGGCCTGGGAGCCGTCCGCGGGCTTCAAGAAGCTCTCCTGGGCCCCGAAGGTCAAGGACAAGGTGTACGGCAGCTACCAGGTCGTGGCCAGCGAGTCGGGCTTCGAGGTGACCGGCGTGTCCGACCTCGACGGCGACGGCGAGCGCGCGATCTACAAGGCCGACCAGGACGCGAACGCCAAGGCCGAGACCGGCGAGAACGTCTACTGAGTCGTGTGCTGCTGGTGGCCCTCGTCGCAGGGTCCGTCGCGGCGCACCACCAGGCGCGCGCCCTGCGCGCCAGAACCCCCGCCGAGCCGAGTCCCGGGCCACTCGCCCTCCGCGTGTTCGCGCTCGGCTCGGACTCGACGGCGGCGAGCTTCGCGTGGATGCGCGCGGTGCTCGCCTTCGCCCACGACCCCGAGGCCCCGGCCGTCGGAAGCTGGGTGCACACCGCGGTCGCCCTCGATGACGAGTGGACCGCTCCCCTCGCCTATGGAGCCCTGATGCTCGCCGCCCAGGGAGATGTCGATGCGCACGAGGCCCTGCTCCGCCAGGGTCTGCACGCGCATCCCGACGACCCGTGGTTCCCGGCGGCGCTAGGCATGAGCCGACTGCTGCACTCCGAGGACCCGGAGGACGCCGCGCGCTGGCTGCGCTTCGCCGCGACCCTGCCCGGCGGCGACCCGATCTGGGCCGTTGCCGCCGAGCGCCTGCAGGAGACGCCGTGAAGGTGGCCATCGGACTCGGCAGCTCCCTGGGAGATCGCCACGGGTGGATCGAGCTCGCCCTGCGAAAGCTCGATGCTCGCCCCGACACCCGCGTGCTGCGCACGTCACGTCTGGTGCGCACCCCACCGATGAAGGGCGGCACCGCGCGAGGCTGGTTCCTCAACGCCGTGGCCCTGGTCGAGACCGATGCCGAGCCCCGCGTTCTCCTCGACGCCTGCGCCGCGCTCGAAGAAGCGGCCGGGCGACGCCGCAAGAGCCACTGGGGCGATCGCACCCTGGACCTCGACATCCTCGTCGTCGACGGCATCGTCAGCGACGACCCCTGGCTGGTGCTGCCGCACCCGGGCATCGCGGCGCGCCCGTTCGTGCTCGGACCGCTGATCGAGGTGTGGCCAGACGCCGTCGACCCCCGGACCGGCGTCGCCTACCGCGAGCTGGCTACGGGCGATGGTCCGTCGCCGGTGCCTGTCGGCATCCTCGCGCGGCGCCTGCGAGCCGTCTAGCCACCGCCCGGGTCTACCGTTTTCGGGCCGTGCCCGACGATCGCCATCCTCGTGTCGCGAAGACCCACGCGCCTGACCAAGCCCGAACACACGACGGGCACGCCTCGGATATCGGCGTTGCGACGGTCAAGTCACGGAGCCCACGAACCCGTGACCGACGGCGTCCTTGCCCCACTGCCCGCGCACGTTACATCGATGAATCGCGGCTCAGTGTACCCTGCGGCGCCCCGCGCCAGGCCGTCCTGCCGCGAGTGTACCCCCGAGGCACGATGACCTCTGCCAACAGCCGTTCCGACAAGCGCAGCCTGATCACCGAAGCCGCCGTGGAGGTCTTCGCGGAGAAGGGCTTCCACCAGGCACGTGTGAGCGATATCGCCCGCCGCGCCGGCGTCGCCGACGGAACCATCTACCTGTACTTCAAGAACAAGGAAGACCTGCTCCTCTCCATCTTCGAAGAGAAGATGGACGAGATGCTCGCGGGTCTCGGCGAGGCACTCGACGGCGTCAACGACCCGCTCGAGCGCATTCGCGTGTTCGCGCGGTTCCACTTCAAGCAGGTCCGCGACAACCGGAGCGCCGCCGAGGTGCTCCAGATCGAACTTCGCCTGTCGAACAAGTTCCTCAAGGACTACCGCCCCGAGAAGCTGTGGGCGTACCTCGGGGTGTTCGGCCAGATCGTGCGCGAGGGCCAGTCCGCTGGCCTGTTCCGCGCCGAGCTCGACCCGTTTACCACCATGTGGGCCTTCTTCGGCGGTCTCGACGAGATCGCCATGCAGTGGGTGCTGTCGCGCAAGACCGACCGCTTCTCGCTCGAAGATGCCGCCGACCAGGTGGCCGAGATGTTCATTCGCGGAATGCTGGTCGATCCCGCATCCGCGCCCAAGCAGTAAGCCCAAACCACTGGAGGCACCGTGAAGATCGGAGTGTGCGCCAAGATCTCGCCCCATGCCGATGCCCGGATCAAGATCAAGTCCGACGGCAGCGGCGTTGACACCGCCGGAGAGAAGCTCGTCGTCGGCGACTACGACGAGTACGCCGTCGAGGAGGCCATCCGCACCAAGGAGGCCGTCGGTGGCGATGTCACCGCGTTCTCCGTCGGACCCGCCTCCGACGAGAAGCTGATCCGCTCCGGCGCGCTCGCGCTCGGCTGCGACAGCGCCGTGCTGATCAGCGGTGACGACGCCGAGGGCGCCGGCGCCCTGGGCACCGCCAAGCTGCTCGCCGCGGCCATCAAGGAAGCCGGCTGCGAAGTCGTGTTCACCGGCAAGGCCTCCACCGACGGTGGCTCGAGCCAGATGGGCGCGATGCTCGCCGAGCTGCTCGGCTGGGCCCACGTGTCCCAGGTCACCGAGTTCGCCCTCGACGGCGGCAACTTCAAGGCGACCCGCAACATGGACGCCGGCGTTCGCCAGATCGTCAGCGGCTCCCTCCCCGCGGTCATCACCTGCGAGGACGGCCTCAACGAGCCCCGCTACCCGAAGCTCCCCGACATCATGAAGGCCAAGCGCAAGCCGCTCGCGAAGAAGTCCGCGGGCGACTACGGCGTGGGCGCCATCGCGCCGACGTCGAACCAGAGCAACTACGCTCCGCCGCCGCCGCGTCCGCCGAGCCGCATCATCGAGGGCGACGCCGCCTCCGCGGCCTCCGAGCTGGTTCGCCTCCTCCGTGAAGAAGCCAAGGTCCTCTAAGGAGTCATCATGAGCATCCTCGTCTTTGCAGACTCCGCCAACGGAGCGTTCAAGCCCACCGCTGCCGAGCTTCTCGGCAAGGCCACCGCGCTGGCCGCGGCCCTGGGCACCACCGTCACCGCCGCCGTCCTCGGCGATGCCCCCGCCGCCAGCCTCGGCGGTCTCGGCGCCGCCAAGGTCTTCCAGGCCGCCGGTGACTTCTCCAACTACGACAACGGCGCGATCGTCGACGCCCTGGCCGCCATCGTGGCCGCGGCGAACCCGACCGTGATCCTCGCCCCCGCGAGCTACATCGGCCGTGACGCGCTCCCGCGTCTCGCCGCCCGCCTCGACACGGCGATGGGTAGCGACTGCTCCGACCTCAAGGTCGAGGGCGGCGTGGTCGTCGGTCGTCGCTCCGAGTTCGCCGGCCGCGCCTACGCGGACGTGTCGATCTCCAGCACCCCGGCCGTGTTCACGGTTCGTCCGAACACCTTCCCGAAGCCGGAGAACAACGGCGGCTCGGCCGAGGTGGTCGCGGTGGACTGGTCCGCCAGCACCCCCACGGTGAGCGTGGTCGAGACCCTGGCCCCCGAGGCCACCGGCATCGACCTCAGCTCCGCCGGCAAGGTCGTGGCTGGCGGTCGCTCGCTGAAGTCGAAGGAGAACTTCGACAGCGTCATCCGTCCGCTCGGCGCCGCGCTGCAGGCGGGTGTCGGTGCTTCGCGCGCCGCCACCGACGCCGGCTACGCGCCGCACAACGAGCAGGTCGGTCAGACCGGTCAGACCGTGAACCCGCAGCTGTACATCGCCGCCGGCATCAGCGGTGCGATTCAGCACCTCGCGGGCATGCGGACCAGCAAGGTCATCGTCGCGATCAACAAGGATCCCGACGCGCCGATCTTCCAGCACGCCACCTACGGCATCGTCGCCGACCTGTTCGACGTCGTGCCCGAGCTGACCAAGGCGGTCGAAGCCCTCGACTAGTCGAAGCTTCACGCCGAGAGGGCCTCACCTCCGCGAGGGGGTGGGGCCCTTGTCGTTCTGGCATCGGGACAGCTCGCGACACGCCGAGACAATCCGGGCTGCTCCCAGACGACGTTTCCGAACGCGACGAGCGTAGGTAGGGGCACATGCTCCTCTTCTTCGCCATCGCCCATGCCGAACCGCCTCCCGAGTGCGCGACGACCCTCGTCGCAACCGAGGTGCACGTGCTCGACGCGTGGACGGGAACCCTTGATGGGCAGGCCCCGGAAGACGTCGACGCCGGACGCCACCTGGACGCGAGCGACACCTCGGTCGCCGTGGACGAGTCCTGGGAAGGACGGGTGGAGCCCGAGCTCCGCAGCAACACGACGCGCGGTGTGCGGCGACTGCTCGGTCCTCCCAGCGAAAACGAGGGTGAGCGTCTCGGCTGGGAGGCGCCGTACGGCTGCCTGGTCCTCCGCGTCGAGGCCGGCGCCATCGCCGAGGTCGCCGTGCATCACCTCCCGTGTCCCGCGGCGATGCACTCGGCGCCGCCAGCCCCGAGCACGCCGGAAGCCAGCTCCGCGAGCGAGTAGCCGCCGAGTCTGGGCAGGGCCTTGTCAGAACGGCGCGAGCGCCCGGTGTTAGACTCGGGATCTCGCGGAGGTCACTCATCCTCACCAGCCCCGATGGCAAGTCGCTCCCGCCAGCATCGCGGATCGAGCGGACTGTGCTGCACCTCGAGAGCGCGCACGACGTGCGAGCGGTGGTCGGGTTGGTGGAGCTCTGGGCCTCTGAGGACGAGCCCACGCCCCGAGCCCGACTCGCCTACGCGCGGGCTTTGCTGGATCTTCGCCTCATGGACCGCGCCTGGGTGGCGATGCGCGAGCTCCTCGACGTGCCCGAGCTCTCGGTCGAGGCCCACCGGCTCACCGCGCGCATGTTCCTGCTTCGCGGCTGGCCCAAGCGCGCCCGCACCTCGCTGCAGAAGGCGCTGGCCGACGCGCCCGAGGACAAGGAGCTGAACCGCCTGTGGGAGGAGTCCGAGAAGCCGCCGCCGGAGATCCCGGACGAGGAACCGGCGACCCCCAAGGCCGCCCTCGAACAGGCCGAGATGCGCCTGGCTCGCGGCGAGGTTCTGCGCGCACAGCGACTGCTCGAGATGGTTCGGCGCGAGGACGACGACAACCAGCGAGCCCTGGACCTGCTGTGGGGACTCGCGGGCGACTTCGACCTCGGCGGAACGATCGCTGAGCTGGTCGAGCGTTTGGGTCCCTCCGTGGGACAGCTCGCCGACCTCGCCGACGATTCCGAGCATACCGAGTCGATCACCGCCGAAGAGAACTGGGAGGACGAGGAAGCGGGCGCTGATCCGCGCTTCCCGTTCCTGTTCCGCGAGTCCGGCGATCCTGTCACCGAGGAGTACGAGGACGGCGAGGTCACGCAGACCCGGCTGATGGCCTCGACCCAGGAGATGCTCCCGCTCGATGCGCTTGCCGAGCTACCCGAGCCCAGCGGCGGGGACGGCGGAGACACGCAGATCCTCCGGGTGATCGAGCACGGCGTGGTCCAGCGAACCCCCGGCGAGACGATGCACAAGGACGTGCGGCTGCCGGACGAGGGCTTCGATCTCGACGCCTACCGTCGTGAGATGGGTGTGCTCGACGACCTGCTCAGCAACTCGAGCAGCGACCTCGAACCGCTCGAGACCGAAGACAACGACGTGATCGTGTTCACGCGGCGCGAGATGTCCGACAGCTTCCAGGGGCTCGAGCCTGATCCGTCCGAAGACACGATGTCGCACCCCGACGCGCGGCGATTCCTGTCGGAGGAGGCACGAGCCGCAGCCGACAAGGAGTTCATGGCTCGGGCCAGGGCCCTCGCCGAGCTCGAGAAGCGATCGGCGGCCGACGAGATCACCGTCACCGAGGCGCGTCCAGAGCTGCCCAGAGAGCGCACTCCGACGCGTCCGCGACGGGACGTGGACTTCCTGACGCGCCATGCCGGGGCATTCGCGGCCATCGTGGTCGCCCTGCTCCTCGCGATTCTGGTCCTCGTCTTCGCCATCGGCCTACGGATATTCCAGAGTTGAACGCAGTGTTCCAGCGCTCCTGACACGGACCTTGCGCACAAAAGTTGCCGATTGTCGGAGAGCGCGGCTAAGGTGCGTCGGTCCTCGGGTGGAGAACGGCCCGGGAGAGGAGAATCACATGGCACTTCGTACGCTCTCGATCGGCCTTGCCGCTCTCGCCCTCGCCGGTTGCTCTGGTGGCAACGGCACCACTGAATGCCCCGTCGGCCAGGTCGACATCGACGGCACCTGCTGCACCGACGCCAACTCTGACGGCGCCTGCGACAGCGAGTGCACCGCTCCCTTCATCGACGACGGCGCTGGCAACTGTGTCTGCCCCGCCGGCCAGACCGATGACGGCGCTGGCGCCTGCTGCCCCGACGTCGATGGCGACGCCGCGTGTGACCCGGTCTACGCCAGCCCCGAGTCCATCGCCGTGAGCTCCTACTACGGCTTCGACGCTGCCGACACCGGCGCCGAGATCCAGGAGTACGCCTACACCTACAACAGCACCGACTACACCGACCTCCCGGCGCTCTTCGTCGGCATGTACGACGCGAACCTCGCGTTCGTCTGCGGCTGGTACATCGAGCTGGACGAGACCACGGCGACCCTGCCGAACCAGACCAGCTTCACCACCTACGACGATCAGGGCAACGAGACCACGCCGACCACCACCGTGTCCGGCTTCACCCTCGACCTGACCACCGCGACCGTGACCGACATCTCCGAGTTCAGCAGCACGGCCAGCCCGTGTGACGGCCAGCTCGACCCGGCGATCTGGGGCGACGACGTCGCCGCCAGCATCGCCGCCGGCACCGCCAACATCGGTATCGGTAACCTCGGCACCATGGCGACCGACCACGCCAACTACTCCCAGATCCAGGGCTTCTACGAGGCCGCCGAGTGGACCGCGGAGTGGGACGGCAAGATCATGGACGTCGGCATGTACTTCGACGCCTACGGCTTCATCCCGTCCGTCGGCTGGGCCCACGCCCGCGCCGATGCTGACAGCGGCGACGGCGCCTTCGACATCGGCGACTGGGACACCGCGACCTTCCTCGCGTCCGGCAGCGTCCACAGCGGCATGGCGGCCATCGAGACGGATTCCTACGCGCTCAACGTGACCGCGCAGAACATGCCGTACCTCATCCTCGGCCTGCCCGCGAACTGATGACGCTCGGGAGAAGTCCAATGCGACAGCTCCCCATCGTCTGGATCGCCCTCATCGCCGGTTGCGGCGGTGGGGGCGTTCCCGTCTGGGGTGTGGATACCTTCACCCTGGATCCGACCGGCGCCGAGCCTGTGGGCATTCAGCGCTGGGACATGTTCGATGCCGACTGGGAGGCATCGGGCGCGCCGCGCGATCACGTGTGCGGTGCCGTGGTCCTGCTCCATCCGGAGCCTCGAACCACCGACTGCCCAGAGTGCGTGATGGCCTGGTCCGCCAGCCCCACGCTGCGCGAGACCGACTGCGAGGACCTGCGTGCGGGTGAGATCCTGCGCGTGACCGCGGTCGGCATCGGGGCCATGCCCGAGGACCTGACCAACGAGGATCCGCATCCCGGCGAGAGCCTGGGCGCCTGGGTCCAGATCGACGACGGCGGCTGGTTGCCGCACGGCTGGGCCTACCCGGAAGCACTCGATTTCGGGGGCGCGGGCGGCGAGTGGGATGGCGAGACCATCTTCACGCTGTGGCCCGACAACGCCTGGCCCCTCGAGTAGCCGCGACAGCGATGTCGCTGTCTGAGGCTCCCCCCGGCGAAGGCAGGTCGCGGATCCGCCATTCACGGGCATCGTGAACGTGGCATGGTCCGTGCAACGCCTTCGGCGGAGGTTAGACTCGACCCATGACCCGTTCCCTCGCCCTGCTACCGCTGCTCGCCGCGTGCTCCGCGGGTGACATGGCGCTCACCGAGCGCGAGACGGGCGATCCCCTCGACACGGCGACCGAGGGCGACACCGACGGCACGCCCGATCTGCCCGCGGCCACCTGGGTGGCGCTGTCCGGCACGCTCCTCCTCGCCGACGGCAGTCCGGACCTGACCGCGTCCTCGCTCACTTGGACCTACTACGACGGCGAGATGGCGGAGATCTGCACCTACGTGGCGCCGGTCGCGACCGCCGCGGACCTCACGCTGCCGGACCCCGCGCTGTACACGTGGTGGGCCCTGACGACCGACGACAGCGCGGACGACGGCAGCTGCCTCACCCGCCCGGTCGAGCTGAACCTGGGCCTCGGGGCGATCGATGGCTCGCTGGCCCCGGCCATGGACGCGGCCGAGGTCGACGATGCGGCCGCGCCGTACGGCCTGTACGCACAGGTCGGCTGGGAGGCCATCGACGCCGAGACGCCAGTGTGGATCTTCGGCCTGGCAGGCACCGCGGGTGCCTTTGATGGCACGGAGCCGGCGGTGGGCGCCGCGCCGCTTCCGGACGGAAGCTACGAGCTGCAGCCGCTCCACCTGTTCGCCGTGCCCTGAGGCGCCCGAAGATCCCGCAGCCCGCGACGATCCCGCGGCGGTCCCCGCGACGAAGCGTGACGTGGTGCAACCGCGCGCTAGAACGTGGCTTTCGGGCGACCATCGCCCCGATCCGAGGCCGCTTTTCGCACGGAATCCACCGGTGTGGGAGATCCGCGCCCCTCGAAGGTGGTAGCTTTCTGCCCCCTGCTACGAGGCGCCCGTGTTCGCACGCATCTTCGCATCCCTGTACCTGCTGCTGGCGCCCATGATCGCGATGGCGGAGGATGGGCACGGCGAAGCGCCACACGACGCCGGACACGGGGCCGCGGACGCCGCACATGGTCTGGCCGAGGCCGCCCATCACATGACGCTGGGCGACTACCTGCCGTACTGGAGCGTCATTCCCTTCGCGGGTCTGCTGCTCTCCATCGCCATCGTGCCGATGGTGGCCGGTCACTGGTGGCACCACAACAAGAACCAGCTGCTCGTTGCCGTCGGCTGGTCCGCCCCGGTCGCCGCCTTCCTCGTGTACTGCGCCGTGACCGACTTCCAGGGTCTCGGGCACGACGCCTCCCACGGCCTGCAGCACGCGATCATCGAGTACGTGAGCTTCATCGCGCTGCTCGGCTCGCTGTACGTGATCAGCGGCGGCATCCTGCTTCGCGGCGACCTCGAAGGCACACCCACGATCAACACGGTGTTCCTCGCCATCGGTGCCGTGATCTCGAACCTCATCGGCACGACCGGCGCGAGCATGCTGCTCATCCGCCCGATGCTGCGCACGAACTCGCAGCGAGAGCACGTGTGGCACATCCCCCTGTTCTTCATCTTCCTGGTGTCGAACATCGGCGGCGCGCTCACACCGATCGGCGATCCCCCGCTGTTCCTCGGCTACCTGCGTGGCGTGGACTTCTTCTGGACCGTCGAGAACCTCTGGCACATCTGGATTCCAACGGTCGTCGTGCTGCTCATCATGTTCTTCATCATGGACACGATGATGTACCGCAAGGAGGACACGGAGCATCGCGAGCAGGACGAGCGCATCATCGAGCCGCTGGCCCTCGAGGGCCAGGTGAACTTCCTGCTTCTCGGCGGCGTGATTGGCGCGGTGTTGCTCCTCTCGCCCGACCCTGCGATTCAGGACATTCGCCAGTACTACATCCGCGAGATCGCCATGTTCGGCCTCGCCGGCGTGTCGATGGTCGTGACCTCGCAGTCGATTCGCACCCGCAACGGCTTCACCTGGGAGCCGATCCTCGAGGTCGGCGCGCTGTTCATCGGCATCTTCGTGGCGATGATCCCCGCGACGGCGCTGCTCCAGGCGAACGGCGATGCCCTCGGCGTCACCGCGCCCTGGCAGTACTTCTGGGCGACGGGCAGCCTGTCCGCGTTCCTCGACAACGCCCCGACGTACGTGACCTTCGCGGCGATGGCGTGCGGCACCGACCCGACCTGCACCTCGGCCGAGAACCTCGCGCCCCTCGCCACCGGCGAGTTCGCGCCGGTGCTCCAGGCCATCTCGCTCGGCGCCGTCTTCTGCGGTGCTGGCAGCTACATCGGCAACGGCCCGAACTTCATGGTGCGCGCGATCGCGGAGCAGAGCGGCTACAAGATGCCGAGCTTCTTCGGGTACTGCGGCTACGCCGCGGCCTTCCTGGGTCCGGTGTTCGTGCTGGTCACGCTGGTGTTCCTGATCTGATTGCCGCGGTATGAGGCGGCGCATGACCCCCTTCTCCCGCACGACCGACCGCCCTGCCCTCATCGGCATGGTGCACCTTCTCCCCCTGCCTGGCGGTCCCACCGCATCTCCAGGCCTCGCCGCGGTCCTGGCACGCGCCGCCGCCGATGCCCGTGCGCTCGCAGAGGGAGGCGCCGATGCCATCATCGTCGAGAACCTCGGCGACGCTCCATTCACCGCCGGCGCCGTGGAGCCCTACACCGTCGCGGCCCTGACGCGGGCAGCGCTGGTGATCCGCGAGCAGGCGCCAGATCTGCCGCTCGGCATCAACGTGCTGCGCAACGACGCGCGCTCCGCGATGGCGATCGCCACGGCCACCGAGGCGAGCTTCGTGCGGGTGAACGTGCTCACCGGGGTCATGGTCACCGACCAGGGCATGATCACCGGGGAAGCCCGTGAGTTGCTCCTCGACCGCCGTCGCCTCGAGAGCTCCGCGCGCATCGCTGCCGACGTGCTCGTAAAGCACGCCGTTCCGCTCGGAAGCCCCAAGCTGGAGGACGTGGCGCGCGACACCTGGCACCGTGGCGGCGCCGACGCGCTGATCGTCAGCGGTAGCGGGACCGGACAGCCGCTGGACCCGGAGCGTATCGCTCGCATCCGTGCGGTCCTCCCCCAGGCGCCGGTCTGGGCAGGTTCGGGCGTGACGCCGGATCGCGTTCCGCCCGTGGATGCCGCGATCGTCGGGACCTGGCTCCACGAGGAAGCCAATCTCACGCTGCCCGTGGATGTGCGCCGGGTGGCGACCATGCGCGAGGCGCTGGGCTAGGCGCGGCCCCCTCCCCCGGAGACCGGCCATCGCCCAGCGGCGCCAGCGTTGCGCTTGCTGGCTACGCAGCCTGCGAGAACAGCGACAGCTGCGCCGATGCCATGGGACGCGCGGCGGGCACGCCGGGAAGACGGACCATCGGGGCCGGTGCGGGACGCACCAGGGCGAGGCTGCGAGCGTCGGCCCGCATCACCGCCACGATGCGCCCCGCGGCGCGCCAACGGGCCACACTGCAAGGTTCCCCCACCTCGCCGTACAGCTCGTCGCCGCGAACCCACCCCAGGCGCGGCCGTCCGTGTCCCCGTGCCATGAGCACCACCGGCTCGTCGTCGACCGCGTCCCCACGGCACACGAGCACGTCGCCCAGACCGTAGTGCACACCGCCGAACTCCCCCGGATGCGTGACCACAAAGACCTCGTCGGTCGTCTCCTGCCAGATCGGGGGCAGGTTCGTGAGGTCTTCGGTCGCAGCGGTGTATCGGTCGAGGCGAGGGGCGTTCATGGCTTCCTCCTACACCCTGAACATACTGAACACCCGCTCCACTGACAACCAACCAAATTGGTCCCCGGACATAATATGTCCGCTTACGGCCTCGCACACGGCGACGGAGGATCGGACAGGCTGCGGAGCAGGCGAGCCGCCACGTCGGCAGTGGCCTCTCCGGTGGGCGACTCCGCCTGCTCGCGCCCAACGAGAGCCCCCAGATCGGCCGCGGTGACGCTTCCCCTGCCGACACACGCCGCGAACCGGGCCTGTCCCCCCTGCCAGGTCACCTGAACACCCTCGGCGTCGCGTTGCACGGTCGGAGACAACCCGAGGTGTTCGGCGGCACTGGCGACGAACCACGACTGCAGCGCCGGGGACGCGTGCTGCGTGAGGACGTGAGCGGCATCGATCCTCGCGAGTCGCCGTCGAGGGTCGCCCTCCAGCCACCGCAGAGCATGCTGCCAGCGGTCCACGGCTCTCGCGGCCTCTGTCGGCTCCAGAACCGCCCGGAGCGGCTCCGGGACGTCTGCCGGCGGTGAGGGCTCCAGGTCGCGCAGAACGGCGTCCAGCCGGGCCGAGCAGTCCCCCAGGCACGGTACCGGTCGATTGAGCTCGCGCTCGAGAACGGGCGCCCACGCGGCACGGGCACCGGCACGCCAGAGCAACGTGGGGTGGCTCAGGTCCGCGGACTCCTCGAACGCAAGCACCGCCAGGGTCTCGGCCGTTCGGGGATGGAGCACGGGGCGCGCCCGCTGGTCGAGCCACCAGGCCAGGAGCGCGTCCCGCTCTTCCCGACGAAGCTCGGGGTGCTCGGTGACCGTGGCCATGGGTTCCATGTCCCCGCGAAGCCAGGCGACGGCCGCACGTCGCAGCTCGCCCCGCGCGCTCCCAGCATCGGAGAGCGCCTCGCTGACGTGCGGATACGCCGCATACTCGTCGAACCACCCCATCCACACGGTCATCGGACAGTCGATGCGCACGTCCTGGCGCACGATCCGAGCCAACCCCACCGGGCCGGGGTCCGCGCACGCGAGGAGCTGCTCACGCTGCTCCACGGACAAGGGAACCCGAGCCTCGCCGCCCGCACGCAACGACGCCCAGGTCTCCGTCGCTGTCGCGCCCCAGGCAGCCGTGGCGCTCAGCGCAAGACCGAGCAGGAACCTCCGCATACCTCTGCCCTAGCTGCCCTGGCGGGCGCTCCGCAAGCTCCTCGTCCGTTTCACACGGCGCCCGCCGCCCACTTCGTCCATCTGTGGGAGGCGGCGTCCGGAAGACAGACCACGAGAGCCGCAGGAAGGTGCGCGGATGAACTCACTCGAGAAGTGAGCCCGGCGTGCGCATCTGCCTGTCCGGACGAGGGGGGAAAACACGGGGGAGACGAGCTCCCCCGTGTCATTCAAGGGGGGTGGGTTCGGCGGGGGACCGAACCCGTCTTTGGGGGGTTGTGCCGGAGGGGTGCCGGCGGCTCTTTGGTACCGCGCAGATCCAGCAGGGTCAACCCCGCGAACCGGCCCGATAGCACCGTCCCCAGGCGGATCATCGATGTCCCCAACCCTGTGGAAAACTCGATCTCGGACGCTCTCGATGGGCCTCTGATCCGGGTTTGGAGATCTGCACCCCTGTGGATCGCGCTTGATCGACCATTCATGGGGATCCGCAATCACCCCGTTCCCACCGTCTCCGTTTTTTTTTCTTGTGAGTCGCCCTGTGGACGATCCACAGCCATCAACAGGGTCCACCCAACGCAAACTACGCAGCTTTAACCGGCACTCTCGTGCACCACCCCAAAGTGGCTCACACGGGCCAAGCAGATGTCATCTCGAGGGCAAGTGGCGCGCGAGCAGGGTGGGCCGTGGCCACCCAAACGACAAGAGCCCCACCAGAAGACTGGCGGGGCTCTCGTTGGTCGCGAGGGCGAAGGTCTACAGACCGCGTCCCTGCTCCGGCACATCGATGTGACGCCAGCCGGCCTCGAGGCTGCGACGCCGGCTGCCCGTGTAGGACGGCCAACCGGTATCGACACCACTCTCGTCGACGGTGCCGTCGTTGTCGTTGTCGATGCCGTCGTTCGGGATCTCGATCTCGAAGTCGACCGTGGGGTCGGTCGGGGACGACGTGTCGGTGATCTCACCGTCACACGCGGCCAGGGAGAACAGAGCGATGAAGGGAAGAAGGCGGGACATGCGTCCGGCTCCAATCTGAAGTTCGGGGTCTCTAGGACCAGACCGGGCCACTATAGCGCGGTCTGAAAGAAAGGCACGCCTCTTCTCGGTGGTGCCTGTGACCCTTGTGCAAACGGGCCCGTCGAATCTCCTGGCGCCGCTCCAGCGCTCTCACCGAAAATCCCGGGACCGAGCCGACACCACGGGATCGGCCTGGAGCAACCAGAAGGCACTCACGAGCACGCTCACCGCGTCGCCATCGCGCTGAAGCGTGCCATCCACCCCGATCACCGCGGCCCGACGCGCGATGCGCCGGTAGCGGTCCCACACCTTGGGCCACACGACCAGGTTGATCATGCCGGTCTCGTCCTCGAGGGTCATGAACACCACGCCGTTCGCGGTGCCAGGCCGCTGCCGGTTCGCAACCAGCCCGGCCACGCGCACCCGCGTTCCATGGGTGACGGCCTGGAGCTCGGCGGAGAGCCGTACGCCACGCGCATCGAGCGCGCCTCGGAACACGTCGATCGGATGCTTGTCCACGGACAGGCCCACGGCGCGGTAGTCGGCGCGAATCGCCGCGAGTCGGTCCTCGCGAGGCAGCCGGGTCTCCGGCTCGACACGGTACTGCCCAGCGAACAGCGGAGCGTCCGTCCACAAGCCCTGGAGGATCCATGCGGCCTCACGGCGACTCACCCCGAAACATGCGAACGCATCGGCGTCGGCGAGCGCCTGGAGCTTTCCCCGGTCGAGGAGGGTGCGTCCCGCGAAGTCGGCGAGATCCCGAAAGGGGCGCTCCTCGCGCGCCTGCAGCACCGCCTCTCCGTCGGCGTCGCCAAAGCCACGCACGAGGCGCAGCCCGAGTCGCATCGCGGCACGCTCGGGTCGCGGCTCGAGATGGGGGGGACCCGCTGCGGTCTTCAGAGCCACCCCGTCGCACTCGAGGGTGCAGTCCCACGCGCTGCGCGCCACACACACCGGACGCACCTCGACGTGATGGCGTTGGGCGTCGCCAACCAGGCTGCGTGGCGAGTAGAAGCCCATCGGCTGGCTGTTGATGAGCGCCGCGGCGAAGGCCTCGGGCCAGTGGCACTTCAGCCACCCCGACACGTACACGAGCAGCGCGAAGCTCGCGGAGTGGGACTCGGGGAAGCCATACTCACCGAATCCCTTGATCTGCTCGAAGATCTGCTCGGCGTAGTCCGGGGCGATGCCGCGCGCGATCATGCGGTCCACCAGTCGTCGCCCGATGGGCCCCAGATCGCCGGTCTTGCGCCACGCGCCCATGGCTCGGCGCAGTGCGTCGGCCTCGCCCGGCGAGAAGCCGCCCACCGCCACGGCCATCGCCATGACCTGCTCCTGGAACAGGGGCACTCCCATGGTGCGCGCGAGGATGGGCTCGACGTCGGGGTGCGGGTACACGACCGGCTCCTCGCCGTTTCGACGACGCAGGAACGGATGGACCATGCCGCCCTGGATCGGCCCCGGGCGGACGATGGCGACCTCGATGACGAGATCGTAGAAGCACCGCGGTCGCAAGCGCGGCAGCATCGACATCTGGGCGCGACTCTCGATCTGGAACACGCCCACCGTGTCGGCCCGGCAGAACATGTCGTAGACCGCCGGGTCCTCCTTGGGGACGGAGGCGAGGTCGTAGCGCAACCCGTAGGTCTCGGAGACGAGCTCGAAGCACTTGCGGATGGCCGTGAGCATGCCCAGGCCGAGTACGTCCACCTTCACGAAGCGCAGGACGTCGATGTCGTCCTTGTCCCACTGGATGACCGTGCGCGCCTCCATCGACGCAGCCTCGACCGGAACCAGCTCGATCAGTGGCGTCTCGGTGATCGTGAACCCGCCCACGTGCTGGGAGAGGTGTCGCGGGAAGCCCGCCAGCTCGTCGGCGAGCTGCAGCGTCTGGCGAACGCCCACGTCGCGCGGATCGAGGCCGGACTCCTGCACGAGGTCGTCGATCTGGGCGAGGTTGCCGGCGGACCAGCGGTCGGTCCCCTTGGCGAGCCGGTCGACCTGGTCGAGCGACAAGCCGAAGACCTTGCCCACGTCGCGAATCGCGGAGCGACGGCGATAGCTGATCACCTCGTTGACGAGGGCGGCCCGGTCTCGCCCGTAGCGCTCGTAGATGTACTGGATGACCTCTTCGCGGCGCTCGTGCTCGAAGTCGACGTCGATGTCCGGGGGCTCGCCGCGCTCGGCGGAGATGAAGCGCTCGAACAGCAGCTCGTGCAGTGCGGGGTCGACGCTGGTGATGCCCAGCGCGAAGCACACCGCCGAGTTCGCCGCCGAGCCGCGGCCCTGGCAGAGGATGCCGCGGGAGCGCGCGAAGCGCACGATGTCGTACACCGTGAGGAAGTACGCGGGAAAATCGAGCTGTTCGATGACCCCGAGCTCGTGGCACACCGCTCCCCTCACCTTGGCCGGGGGCCCATCCGGGTAGCGCCAGGCCAGCCCCTCCTCGACGAGGTGGGTGAGCCAGCTCATCGGTGTGTAGCCCTCGGGCACGACCTCGCGCGGGTAGCCGTACTGCAGCTCGTCGAGGGAGAAGGTGCAGCGCTCGGCCAGGCGCTGCGCGTTCGCGATGGCCTCGGGCACGGCGGCATAGCGCTCGCGAAACACCGCCTCGGGCAGGAGGTGCCGCGCATCCGAGGCGTGCAGCCAGCGGCCCGCGCCGCGCAGCGTGGTGCGGCGGCGGATGCAGGTGAGCACGTCGGCGAGACGCTTGCGGTCCGGGTGATGGAACAAGGGCTCGTTGCTCGCGACGATCGGCAGGTCGAGGGCCGCGGCGAGCTCGCGCGCACTGCGTTCACGTGCCCGATCGGAGGGCAGCAGACGTCGCGACCAGCCCACGGCCAATCGGTCGCCGAATGCCTGCTTCAAGCGGTGGGCCGCGTCGGGAAGCCAGCCGTGGCGCAGGATCGCGGAGAGCCCGTCGCTGTGCTCGAGCACACGCGGTAGATCGAGCTGTGCCCGCCCCTTCTCGACGGTCGACCGAGCCTCGGTGAGCAAGCGACACAGGTTGCCCCAGCCACGGCGATTCTCGACGAGCAGCACGACCGAGGGATGCGCGACCAGCGTGACCGTCGCCCCCGAGATCAGGTGAACGCCGAGCTCGCGAGCCACGCGATGCGCACGCACGAGCCCATACACGGCATCGCGATCGACGACGGCGAGGTGGTCGACCCCCTGCGTCGCGCAGGCTTCGGCCATCTCTTCGGGAAGGGAGGCCCCCTCGAGAAGCGAGAAGGCGCTGCGTGCGGTGAGCTCGGCGTAACCCATGACCGGAACATATGTTCAGTATTGGGTCTCACGCAAGAGCCAGGTCACGGATCCGCTCATGATCCTGATCCAGCGCGATCTCGGCCAAGCCGCCGGGGCCACAAGCACGTCGGGGACGACGCCATCGCTGGAGCCGTCCCCGAGTACGCGCGATCGAAGGGCTACTTCGGCTCGGGCGGAGGCGGCATGAACGCCGGGTCGGCGAGGTACGCGGCCACACCGCACACGGTGTCGACCTTCTCCTTCTTGCCGCCGCACTCCTTGTAGCGAACCATCGAGAACACGCCCATGGGGGACATCGGGTTCAGCTGGTGCAGGGCGTCCTTGTCGGCATCGCCGAACGCGTGCTTGGCCTTCCACACGACCTTGCCGTCGACCACGTCCACCGCGACACCCTTGTCGACGGGCTTCCACTGCGCCCACGTGTCCATGGAGTAGGTGCAGCCGTCCTCGGGCTTCACCAGGTCCGCGCCGACGTAGTGGTACCAGATGTCCGTGCCGAACTCGTGCTGGGCAGGGGCCGGCAGCGCCTCGGGGAGCTCCTCGGTCTCGAGGTCGGCGACGATGCGGCCGGGTCCACAGGACTCGAAGAGCAGCTCACCGCCCTCGTACTTCACGAACGGGTTCGTGCCGACGGGGTTGGAGTCTTCCTTCTGCTGACCGTTGTAGATGGTCATGTAGTTGTCGGTGATCTTCAGCGTGCAGGTACGCGAGTTCACTGCGACGTAGACCCGCCCCTGGAGCGGGTTGCCCAGGTTGTTGAACCGGATCTTGTTCTTGTCCCAGGTCTTGTCGTCCTTCATCTTCTTGATCTCGGCCTTGGCCTCCTTGATGGCCGCGACCACATCGCCCTTGGAGACGGAGTCCGGGATGCCGTACTCACGCAGCTCTGGCGGCGTACACGAGCCCTCCTCGAAGGCTTCGAGTGCCAGGCACCAGTCCTTCATGCGCGGGGGCTCGAAGCACTCGAGCTCGGCGGAGTCACCCTCCCCCTTCTTGGTGCAGTCGAAGGTGTAGGAGTTGACCGGATCCTTGACGGTGTAGTCCATGCGCAGCTGGCCGTCTTCGGTGCGGAACTGAAGACGTGCCTGGTTGTTCGGCTTGGACGTGCCGTCAGCCTGCGGGTCGTCCATGACCCAGGTCGAGCCTTCGAGGCCATCGAGGGACAGGGTGCAGGGCGGGGTCTCGGGCTCGGCCGGGCCACCGCAGGCAGCGAGCAGAGCGAGGAGCGGAAGGGTGCGCATGGGTCCTCCAGATCCGATGGGATCGAGCGATGGGCGAGGCTAGCACGGGCGATCGACGATCCGGCCGGTGAGCGTGGTCTACTTTCGGCGATGGCCCCCTTCGCGCCCGACCCGAGCCCCAGCCAGACCCTTCGCCGCTGGCGACGACGTCCCGTGCTGCACCTCGCCGCAGCCGTGCTGGCCGGCGGTCCACTGCTCGCCCTGGTCCTCGTGGTCAGCTCGGAAGGACTCAGCTCGCTGTGGCCCATCGTCACCGTGATCCTCGCGGGTGCGCTCGCGGGCATGGTCGTGCTCCAGTTCGACGGCGCGGTCGCCGCAAAACCCGTCACGTGGCGCGAGTCCTCGCTCGAGACAGCGGAGATCGAGGTCCCTCCCCCACCGGGAGATTCCGACGAGGCCGCCGCGCGCGCCGCGCTCACGGTGTGGGCGGGCTGGCTCGCCGCTCTCGCCGTGTTCGCCGCCCAGCAGGCTCACATCGGCGCACTGTCCATCCAGCGCATGCTCGAGATCGGTCTCTTCGGCGGCTGGCTCGGGATCCCCGCCATGTGGCTCGGCAGCCTGCTTCCGCTGCTCGCGGTGCGCGTGCTTGCCCGGGAGCCGCGAGGCGTGCTCGTGCGCCTCGACGCACATCGCATCCGCATCGGCCGCCGCGAGCTCACCCTCGGCCGCGCGGACCAGGACCTGTCCCTCGACGTGGAGGATGGGCGCGCACGCTTGCGCATCGCCCACGCCGAGGGCAGCCTCGTGCTCGAGGGCTCGAGACTGCACGTCGAGGCCGTTGCCCGCCGCATTCGCGAGCTACCCGACGCCGGCGAACCGACCGAGATCCCCGAGGCGATGGACCGCCTGCGAGGTCGGCAGCCCGAAGGCTGATCAGCCCTTGGTGATCTCGATGTTCTCGACGACGACCGGGTCGACCGGGTCGCTCGCGCCGCGACCGCTGCCCTTCACCGGCGCCGAGATGATCTTCTTCACGACAGGCATGTCGCACTTGCCGAAGATGGTGTGCTTGTCGTTGAGGTGCGACGGCGTGGAGTCGGTGATGAAGAACTGGGAGCCGTTGGTGTTGCGGCCGGCGTTCGCCATCGCGAGCAGGCCAGGCTCGCTGAAGCGCACGGTCGGGTCGAACTCGTCCTCGAAGCGGTAGCCGGGACCGCCGCGACCGGTGCCGAGCGGATCGCCGCCCTGAATCATGAAGTCCTTGATCACGCGGTGGAAGATCGTGCCGTTGTAGAGTGGATCGTTGCGCTTCGCTTCGGTGCGCGGATCCGTCCAGGTCTTGGTGCCGGTGGCGAGGCCGACGAAGTTCTCGACGGTGATCGGGGCGACCTCGGGCCACAGCTCGCAGGTGATGTCGCCGGCCGAGGTGTGGAACACGGCGCCGAGCTTGCCCTCGGCCGTCATGCCGAGCTCTTCCTTGAACTTCGCGGCGCGGGCCTTGCGCTGTTCACGCACCGCCGCGGCACCCGAGAGGCGCTCGACCTCTCGCGCGAGCGAGGCCTTCTCCTTCTCGAGGGCCTGGTTCGTGGACTCGAGTTCGACCACACGAGCGCGGAGCACGTCGCGTTCGGCGACGACACCCTCGTGTTCGGAGGCGGAGACGCAGGCGGCGAGGAACAGGCAGAGAGAGACGAAGCGCACGGAACCTCCGGGAGGCGCGTTGGGTCAGGCGGGCTATGCTATCGCGGCCTGCGGGCGAGGAGGGTGCATGGAAAGCGTCATGGTGTTCCTGCGGACGGAGCTGTTCTCGTATGGTCACGCTGATGCGCACGTGCCGAACGGCGTGATGGTCATCGAGGGCCGCGTCGTCGAGCGCCTCTCCGGTGGTCTGCGTCTCGAGACCGACCTCCTGCTCGACCTTCGCGGTCGCGAGCTGTCGGACGAAGAGCTCACGCTCGAGCTCCCGTGGGCGAAGATCGACCACATCGTGGTGCAGGTCGAGGAGTAGAGCGATGCGGCTGTGGGTGCTCCTGCTCGTGGGCTGTGGCGGAACCAGCTTCGAGGGCACGGTCGTCGATCACACCGGCGCACCCGTCGAGGGCGCAACGGTCACAGTCGTCGGCAACCTCTGCCAGGCGCAGACAGACGCCTCCGGCCACTTCGACATCGGCTGCAACAGCGCCAAGGGCGACGTGACCCTGTCCGCGGGGCACGAGGGCTTCGTGTCCGCCGAGAATGCGGTGAGCGTCACGGACGCCAAGGCCTATCCCCTCGGGCAGTTCGAGCTCGTCGGCATCCCGGCGGGTGACGAGCTGCTCACCCTGCGCGAGGGCGGCACCTACAAGGCGCCCGAGGCCGGCCACATCGTCAAGGACGTCGGAAACGGCTCCGATGCCGTCGCCTCGTTCTGCCTGGCCGAGGGCACCCCCGAGAACAAGCTCGCGAGCGACGAGCTCGTGCTCTTCGACAAGGGGCACGAGGGCTGGCGCCTGTGGCGCGTCGGCGAAGATGGCTGCGTGTACCGCAAGCAGCGTCTCGACCGGGGCAAGTGGGAGCGCACCTACGGCGACAAGCTCGCCACCGCTTCCCGCGAGCTCGGCGGCCAGTACAAGCTGCACACACTGACCCTCGAGCCCGGCCGTTACTGGGTCGGCGAGTGGGCCAACGGCTTCTTCGAGCCCGACTCCACCGTCGAGGGCGCGGTGCACTACCGCGGCTACCTCCTCGTCGCCCCTTGAAGTAGCCCTGAAAACGCGTTAGACGCGCCTGACAACGGGGTTTTCTCCCCATACCGACGCCGCGCGCGCCTTCCACCCGGGGCTCCGCGGCGTTTCTCGCGTGCGCCCCAGGAGCATTCATGGATTTCGAGGTTGGTCAGAAGGCGGTCTTCCCCGCGCATGGTGTCGGTGTGATTCGCTCCGTCACCTCGATGGATTTCGACGGCGAAGAGGCCTCGTTCTACGAGATCAAGATCCTCAACGACGGCTCCACCATCTTCCAGAACGTCGAGCGCGCGCTGGCCGAGGGCATGCGCCACATCATCCCCGCGGATGCGGTCGAGCGCGTGCTCGACGTGCTGCGCGACCGCTCCAAGCCCGCTGACAAGCAGACCTGGAACCGCCGCTACCGCGAGTACACCCAGAAGATCCGCACCGGCGACCCGCTCGAGGTGGCCGCGGTGCTTCGCGACCTCGCCCTGCTCAAGTCCGAGAAGACCCTCTCGTTCGGTGAGCGCAAGATGTACGACAAGGCCTTCGACCTCGTCATGCAGGAGCTCGCCGTCGCCATGGATAGCGACGACGAGACCGTGAAGAAGATGCTCGAGGACATCTTCAACTCGTAGTCCCGGTTCCCGGTCTGCCCTTCCTGCGAGACGCCTCGCGGGCGGGGCCGACACGCCCGGGAGCTGCGACGCCCAACACCGTGGCTCAGCGCCACACAAGGACCGTTCCGACATGCCGCACGACTTCCGCCTGTACAACACGCTGACCCGCAAGGTCGAGACCTTTGCGCCCCTCCACGAGGGCAAGGTCGGCCTGTACCTCTGCGGCAACACGGTCTACAGCGACGCCCACATCGGCCATGGTCGCGCGATGATGGTCTTCGACATGGTGGTCCGCCACCTCCGCGCTCGCGGCTGGGACGTGCGCTTCGTGCGCAACTTCACCGACGTCGACGACAAGATCATCGCCGCCGCCGCCGAGACCGGCGAGGACCCGCTCGCCCTCTCCGCGCGCTTCATCGACCGCTACCGCGAGGACGCGGCGGCCCTCGGCCTCGTCGAGCCGACCGTCGAGCCCAAGGTGAGCACGCACATCGACGCCATCATCGACATGGTCTCCAAGCTCGTCGAGCGCGGCCACGCCTACGAGAACGAGGGCACCGTGTGGTTCTCGGTCGAGTCCAAGGCGGACTACGGCAAGCTCTCCGGCCAGAAGGTCGACGAGCTGCGCTCGGCCGACGTCGGCAGCAAGCGCAACGCCGCGGACTTCGCCCTGTGGAAGGGCGCCAAGCCCGGCGAGCCCTCCTGGGACTCCCCGTGGGGCCCCGGCCGTCCCGGCTGGCACATCGAGTGCTCCGCGATGTCCTCGAAGCACCTCGGCGAGGTGTTCGACATCCACGGCGGCGGCCTCGACCTCGTGTTCCCGCATCACGAGAACGAGATCGCGCAGTCCGAGTGCGCCCATGGCACCGAGCCGATGGCCCGCTACTGGATGCACAACGGCCTGCTCACGATGCCCAGCGGCCAGAAGATGGGCAAGAGCAAGGGCAACGCCTTCGGCATCCGCGACCTGCTCGCGCAGTACCCCGCCGAGGCGCTGCGCCTGTACTACCTGCAGTCGCACTACCGCTCGCCCCTGCCGTGGGACCCGGCCACCGGCGCGCAGATGGACGAGTCGCTGGCGATGCTCGCGCGCCTGTACGAGGCCCGTGAGGTCGCCGAGGCCATGGGTGGCGAGGAGTCGGCCGAAGAGGTCGCCGCCGCGCTCGGAGACGACGCCCGCCGGGTTCTCGAGCTCGGCCAGTCCTTCGAGGAGCGTTTCCTCGCGGCGATGGACGACGACTTCAACACTGCGCAGGCTCTCGGCGTGACCTTCGAGCTCGCCCGTGCCATCAACCGCTTCGCCAACCACAAGAAGGCGAAGAAGCGCGGTGCCCCGGTCGTCGCACCGGCCCTGAAGGGCTTCCAGCAGCTCACCTCGAGCATGGGCCTGCTCGGCATGAGCACCCAGGCCTTCCTCGACGAGGTGAAGGCCAAGCGCCTGCAGGCGCTCGGTGTCGAGCGCAGCGAGATCGAGCAGCTGCTCGTCGATCGCACTCAGGCTCGCGCCGACAAGGACTGGGCCCGCGCCGACGCCATCCGCGACGAGCTCGAGGCCAAGTCCATCGTGGTCATGGACCGCGCGGACGGCGTGGACTGGAAGATCCGCCTGGTCTCGGCCGAGGCCTAGAACGGCGCGACGCCCGCGACCCGGGCGACGCGAATGCCCCACGCTTCGCACATCGGCGGAGGCCCCGAGTCGATCGGGACCTCCGCCGTGTACGTGAGGGTGTAGGGCATCAGCCAGCCACGCGCTTCGAGGGCGTGGAACAGGCCTTCCTCGACGACCAGCGTGCGCCCGGCGAAGCGGCCGAGGACCAGGGGGGCGTGGGCCGGGTAGTCGACGGGCACGGTCGCGCGCACGTGGAGCACGTCGCCATCGCGCTCGCTGCGCACAGTCACCGGGTTCAGCGCCAGGGCGGCGCGCACGCTGCTCCCCGCCTCGCCATAGCGCCAGGCCACGCGTTGTTCGCGGAAGCTGTGGGCTCCCCCCCGAGCGGCGCGCTGATGATCCGCCACGACAGCCGCCACCTTGGGGGCACAGCGTGGAAAGCGATCGCTGTGCCACTCGAGAGCGGGTCCCCGAGGGACGGCAAGCAGGCTGGTCTCGATGGCGACCTCCGGGAGGCCGACGACGAGCCCCACCGCCGCCATCACCAGGTTCAGGCCCCACACCGCGACGAGATCGAGCATCCCCAGGGCCTCGGGTCCTCCGGCGAGGTAGCGCGCGGTCAGGACCTCGACGCGATCGATGTAGCCGAGCACACACCAGGGAACGAGGACCAGGCCGCTGCCCGTCCACGCCAGACCGAGCCTCGCGCCGGGCCACCACCGTCGCCAGAGGAGCGCGGCCAATCCGAGCCACCAGAGGCCTCCCAGCCACAGCTGCCAGGTGAGCAGCCAGATGCCAAAGACGGAGGCAGGGAGGGCGAGAATGCGAGCCATGCCTGGTCTTAGTGGCCGCATGTGCAGTTCTCGTGGAGGGACGACGTGGGTTTGTTGCTCGCGCTGCCCCGCATGCGATGGCCTGCGCTGAGCTCGCCCACCCCTAGTCGAAGGACCCGTGGTGGTACCAGCGCGCGTCCTCGCGAAACAGCCAGGCGGTCGCACCACTGCGCGTCTCGACGACCCAGTATTCGCGCGCATAGGCCTCGTCGGTCCACCAGTCGCCCTCGAGACGCTCGGGTCCCTCCACCCTCACCAGGAGCTGCCAGCCGCCCTCCAGGCGCGCCTGACGCGGCGTGCGCAGATCTGCCTGGGTACGGACATCGATCGGCCGAGGACGCGGAAGCAGGAGTGTCGGTCGCGGAATCGCCAACCCGGTCTCGACCCGGTCCTGCACCTCGACCGGATCGATCTTGCCGCGGGCCATGCCCTGCTTGGGATCAGGTCGTGCGAACGGCCGCTGCACGAGCGAGGCGGACTCGGGCCGCCAGGCATCACAGGGCACGAGCCCCACGACCGACTCTTCGCCGAGCGCGTCCTCGAGGCGTGCGAGCAGCTCGGGCAGGGCCTCGGCCTCGGTGGCGCGGTCGAGCAGCCCGGGCTGCCAGCCCGGGTCTCCAGAGGTCTCCTCGAAGATCACACCGAGCTCGATGACAGGCGCGTCGACGCGTACGTTCTCGAGCCTCGCCTTGAGCAGGCGCATGAGCACGTCCACATCGCGGGTGGGACGGCCGACGCGCACGCGCAACAGCCGCACGGGACCGCACTCGAGCACAAAGCGCAGAGCCAGGCGAACGACGACCTCGTCGCGCTGTGCAGCCCGCTCGGCCATGCGAGAGAGCAAACCCGGGAGCAGGAACAGGATCGGCTCGAGGGTCGCTGTGGGCCCGCCGAGCGCAACGGCCTCGGTGATCTCGGTCTCGTCGAGCTGCTCCCATCCTCCCAGCGAGACCCCATCGCCGCGAGCGATGCGAAGCAGGGTGCTGCCTTCGAGGCCGTAGCGCCCCGAGACCGAGGCCGCATCGAGACGGGCGTAGTCGCCGATGCGCTCGATGCCGATGGTCACCAGCGACTCGAGCAGTGCGGGTGACGGCGCGAGAGCCTGGATGGGCAGCTCGGAGAGTGCCGAGGCTCCTCGTCCCGGCGGCACGATCAGCATCGGGTTCGGCGCGCATCGGGACAGGGCCACCGCCGCCACCGGATCGTCGGCGACCGCGACGCGCGCGAGGTGCCCGAGCATGGCGACCACCTCGGCGATGGCGTCGATCAGCCCCTCTTCACCGCCGAACAGATGCGCCGATCCACCCATCTCGAACACGACGGTCTGGGCATTCCACGCACCCACGCGATGGGAGAAGCGCCGAAACTGCTCGACGAGCATGGCGCGGTCCGCCCCTTCGCCCGCCTCGTCGAGCGGCTCGGAGAGCAGCTCGGGCAACAGGGCACGCGCCGCGGTGATCGTCATGCCGACCTCGACGCCCTCGTCCATGGCCGCCGGCGAAGCCGCCACGACCCGGGTTGCGTTCTTCTCTTCGGCGATGACCGCAACCCACTCTTCGGGTGCGAAGCCGAGACGCTCGACCCGAAATGCGGGCAGGTACACCGCGCAGAAGCGCTCGCCGGTCACGCCCACGGACTGTACGTCCACGTCGGCAGCGGTCCCCCCTGCCCGGTCCGATGGCCGCTGTCCCGCACGACGAGCAGGCGCTGCTCGGCGACCGCGAAGCGCACCGAGCACGGCAGATCCCGGTGCGGACGCTGCCTGAGCACGATCACCGTGCAACGACCGGCCTCGGCGGCGCGCTGCCAGCGCTGACCCGCGCGACGCAAGGGCGGAGGATCGGCCGCGATCACCCACGGGAAGCACCCCGAGCGAATCAGTTGCTCGGCACCCCACAGAGCGCGGTCTGCAGGAGGACGCAGCACCAGCAGGCGATGCAGTGGCACGCCCATGGCGGCAACACCCGGCGCGTACAGCTGACGCTCGAAGTCGACCCACGCCACCGGCTCCCCACGTGCCATCGCCATGCGAGCGAGGTTCAGCGCGAGACGCGTGCGACCACTGCCCACCTCTCCGCAGATCTCGACGATGCCAGGCGCGGGCAGCCCGTCGACGAGCTCGTCGATCTCGGGCACCCCGGTCTGAGACCGAGTCGTGCGGACCTGATTGCCTTCGAGTTCCCGGATGCGCGCACGCAGCGCGTCCAGGGACACGACCCCCTGCCGTGCCATGGTTCCCCTCTGTGCTGTCCCCACATGAACATTAGTTCAGTATTCGGGACCCAGCAACGATCGCAGAAGAGCCGGTCAACTTCTGTCCGCCTGCTCGCGGATCCCGAAAACACAA
This sequence comes from Deltaproteobacteria bacterium, assembly GCA_006226595.1. Classification (GTDB taxonomy): domain Bacteria; phylum Myxococcota_A; class UBA796; order UBA796; genus M1803. The sequence continues at coordinate 44,804 of SBGP01000099.1, read as the reverse complement.
AGGGCCCCTGCCGAAGCAGGAGCCCTGTGCTCATGCGAGCCCGAGACTAAGCCGAGCGGCGACGCCGCAGCGCAAGCATGCCGAGCAGGCCCAGCCACAGCGTCGAGCCGGAGCCCGAGGCGCTGGCACAGCCACAGCCGCCACCGGTGGTGTCATCGGTGCTGCCCGTGCCCGAGTCCGCGGACGCATCGGCAAGCGTGTCGACCACGTTGTCGAGGAAGTCCGGGATGCCGTCGTTGTCGGCGTCGTTCAGGCCCTCGTCCGCATCGGAGGTGCCGTCGCCGTCCGAGTCGGTGTCGAGGTAGTTCGGGATGCTGTCGTCGTCGACGTCGAAGGCTCCCTCGAGCGCGGTATCGATGCCGTCGTTGTCGTCGTCGGTATCGAGCGCGTCGGGCGTGCCGTCGCCGTCGCTGTCGAGAAGCAGACCGTCGAGATCCGGGTTGCCGTCGAAGTCGTCATCGAGGTCCGGATCGTCGCAGTAGGTCGTACCCTGGCCAGCGAGGAAGGCGAAGATCGCATCGCCGAGCTCGTCCGCATCGCCCACGCCGTCGCCGTCGCTGTCCGCGCCGCCCTCGGAGGGCACCGAGGACAGGCCGAAGTACTCTTCGATGGAGTTGGCCAGGCCGTCGCCGTCGGAGTCGCCACAGGGGCCGCCGTTGGAGACGTCGAGGTAGTCCGCCAGGCCGTCGCCATCGGAGTCGTCGTCACGCGGATCGCCGTTGCCGTTGATGTCCTCGGCCAGCGTGGAGATGCCGTCGCCATCGTCGTCGCGGTCGAGGTAGTCCGGCACCGAGTCGGTGGTGATCGGACCATCGGACACGACGGGTGCCGTGCCATCGGTGTTCGGCGGCGTCGCGGTACCGGTCGACGGCCACACGTAGCGGTCGGCGTTGCGGCAGTCGCCACCCACCGGCGGGGCCACCATGCACAGCTCGACGCTGGTCGGAACGCCATCGCCGTCGTCATCCGGGTCGCGGATGTCGTAGCAGGGACGCTGCGTGACGTCGCCGGTCAGCAGATCGGTGTACGCACAGGTGGTGCCGTCGGTGTTGACCGGCTCGGTCTCGCCCGCGGGGATGATGGCCTCGACCGCATCCGGCACGCCGTCGCCGTCAGTGTCGGCACGGTACGGGCTGGAGAGGTAGAAGTCGCGCTCCTCACAGTTGAGCAGGCCGTCGCCGTCCGCATCGCCGGTGCAACCGTCATCGTCGTTGCAGTCGTAGATGTCCGGCACACCGTCGTTGTCCTGGTCGTTGAACGGGTTCTCGCTGATGGTGTGCGGCGGGTTCACCAGGTTGTCGATGCCGCTCTCGCCGTCGAGGTAGCAGTCACCGTCGGAGTTGGTGTCGATGTAGTTCGGCAGACCATCGGGCTGGAAGTCGCAGTAGACGAGCTCGGCAATCGAGCAGTTCTCGCCCAGCGGCCCGTTGGCGCCCATCGCCACACCGTCGAGGTCCTCGTCACCCTCGGTGAGGGTATCGATGCCGTCGTTGTCGTCGTCCGTATCGAGCGCGTCGATGTAGAAGTCGGCGTCGGTGTTGCGCGGGGTCAGGTACTGCGCCTCGGTGAGCGGGTGCACACAGGGGTGCGTACACCACTCGTCGCCGTCGCTGACCGAGTCCTCGTCGCTGTCCCGGCACAGGCTGTTGGCGCCTGCGATGATCTCGTACTTGGTCGGGACGTCGTCGTTGTCGTCGTCTTCGTCGAGGTAGTCCGGGATGGTGTCGTTATCCATGTCGGTGTTGATGACGCCCTGGAGCGTGCCCGACGTCAGGTCCTGACAGAAGCCATCGAGTAGCGGGAGGTCCGGCCAGTTCTCGGTGATGGTGTCGCGGGAGTCACCGTCGTCGTCCGTGTCGCGGGCGTCGATGGTGCCGTCGGCATCCGTGTCGAGGTACGGCGTGCTGCTCGCATCGGGAACCTCACGCGCATCGCTGACACTGTCGTTGTCAGAGTCGGTGTCGCGCGGGTGCGGCTCGTTGGCATCCCACGAGGCGTCGAAGTTCCAGTTCTCCTCGCCGTCGGTCAGCGTGTCGTTGTCGCTGTCCGCGTCGATGGGGTTGGTCTCGAAGCTCGCAGGCGGGTTGGCAAAGCTGGTCTGCCCGCCATCGTCGTAGATGCCGTTGTGGTTCTTGTCCTCGTTGCCGTCCGGAACGAGGTCGTCATCGGAGTCGCTGTCGTTCGGATCCCACTCGGTGGCGTCCTGTCGACCGTCGCGGTCGAGGTCCTCCGTACCGTCGAGGATCTGGTCGTCGTCGGAGTCGTCGTCGAGCGGGTCGGTGGTCGTGGTCGGGTCCGCATCGGCGACGAAGCCGAGCGTATCCGCCGTACCCGAGGTGAGGCCGAGCTCGAGTCCGTCGTTGAGCAGGTCCCCGTCGGTGTCGGAATCGTTCGGGTCAGTCTCGGTCGCGTCCACCGCGCCGTCACCGTCCGCATCCTCCGCGCCGTCGGACAGGCCGTCGTCGTCGGAGTCGGCATCGTTCGGGTTGGTGGTGGTGTTCGTGTCGGTGTCGGCCACGAACGCCGAGCCGGTGTCGCTGCTCTGGCCCGTCGACAGGCCCGACTCGAGGCCATCGCCGAGGCCGTCACCATCGGTGTCGAAGCTCACCGGATCCGACGGGTCGGAGCCGTCGTCGAACACGCCGTTGCCGTCGGTGTCCTCGTTTCCGTCGATCAGGCCGTCGTCATCCGAGTCCTGGTCGTTCGGGTCCATCTCGTCCGGGGAGCCGGTGTCCACGCTGCCGTTGGCGTTGCGGTCCTCGGCACCGTCGTTGACGCCATCGGCGTCGGTGTCGCGGTTGAGCGGGTCCGTGGTCGAGCCGGGGTCGACGTCGGGCTGGAAGGACGTGCCGGTGTCGGACGTGCCGGTGGTGATGCCGAGCTCGGTGCCGTCCTGCACGCCGTCACCGTCAGTATCGGCGCGGTCGGCGCGGGTCTCGGTGCCGCTGTTGGCGTTGCCGTTGCCGTCCTTGTCCTCGCCGTTGGGGCCGCCGTCGGGCAGGCCGTCGTCATCGGTATCGGCGTCGAGCGGGTCGGTGCTGGTGCCGGTGCCCTCGTCGGGCTGGAACACGCCGAGGTCGGTGTCACCGCGGGTCGACTGGCTGGAGGCCAGGCTCTGCTCGGTGCCGTCCTGGATGCCGTCGTTGTCGGTGTCGACAGTGCGGGGATCGGTCTCGTTGGCGTCGACCACGCCGTCGCCGTCGGTATCCTCGCTACCGTCGAGCAGGCCGTCATCGTCGGAGTCCTGGTCGTTCGGGTCGGTCTCGTTGCTATCGACCGAACCGTCGATGTCGAGGTCCTCGTTGCCGTCGATCACGCCGTCCGCATCGGTGTCGTCGTCCGTCGGGTCGGTGGTGGTGGTCGGGTCGGTATCCACGCGGAACACCGCCAGATCGGTACCCGTCGCGGCGCCGACGTTGGCCGACTGCGAAGCGGTGAGCCCGCTCTCGGTGCCGTCCTGCACGCCGTCGCTGTCGGAGTCGACGTTGACGGGGCTGGTCTCGCCCGCGTCAAGCACGCCGTCGCCGTCCGCGTCTTCGTTGCCGTCGAGCAGGCCGTCGTCGTCCGAGTCCTGATCGTTCGGATCGGGCTCCCCGTTGTCGACCTCGCCGTCGCGGTTCAGGTCCTCGTAGCCATCATCGATGCCGTCGAGGTCGGTATCGGCGACCAGCGGATCGGTGTTGGCACCCACCGCGCTGTCCTGGTCGGGCACGAACGCGTTGCTCGTGTCGTTGCCCTGCGCGGCGGTCAGACCGATCTCGGTGCCGTCCTGGATGAGGTCGCCGTCGGTGTCGGGGTTGTTCGGGTTCGTCTCGGTCGCGGTGTTGTGGCGACCGTTGGTGTTCGCGTCCTCGTTGCCGTCGAGGATGCCGTCGTCATCGGAGTCGTCGTCACGCGGGTCGGTGGTCGACGTGGTGTGCGTATCGGCGATGAAGCAGCCCGTGCCGGTGTTGGTGCCGGTACGCGCCGAGCCAACGCCCACCTCGAGGCCGTCGGGAAGGCCATCGCCGTCGGTGTCGCAGTCGAGCGGGTCGGTCTCGCCGTTCTCGAGCGTGAGGTCGCCGTCGTCCTCCTCGCCATCCCAGCGGCCGTCGTCATCGGAGTCCGCGTCGTTCGGGTTCGGCTCGTTGGCGCCCTGCGCACCGTTGCGGTTCGCGTCCTCCTGCGAGTCGCTCAGGCCGTCACCATCGGTGTCCGCCGCGTTCGGGTCGGTCGTGGTCGAGGTCTGGGTATCCGCGATGTAGCAGCCAGCCCCGGTGTCGGTTCCCCCGAAGGTGCCGGTGACGGTGGTGTTGTTGCCGACCTCGAGACCATCCGGGAGGTTGTCCGAGTCCGAGGAGCAGGCGTTCGGGTTCGTGGTCCAGGTGGTGACCTCGGCGCCGTCGCTCAGGCCGTCGTCATCCGAGTCCGCGTCACACTCGTCGGTGTTGTAGGTGTTGCGCTCGGCCTGCGTCGACAGGCCGTCGCCGTCCTCGTCGTCGCTGCCCGAATCACCCACGCCGTCGCAGTCGTTGTCGATGTCATCGCCGCAGATCTCGGCGTCCGCGGGGCTGATGTCGACGTCGTTGTCGTTGCAGTCGCTCACGCCATCATTGGGCGTGCCCGTGCAGTTCGCGTGGACCGTGGTGTCGCAGAGGTAGCCGTCACCGTCGCGATCCTTGTCGTTGGTTGCGCTGTCGCAGTCGTCGTTCTTGTTGTTGTAGTAGACCTCGGCCCGGCCGGGGTTGACCGCGGAGTCCGTGTCGTCGCAGTCCGTGCCGAGCGACGCGTTGGTCCGCACGTACGTGCTGCCCGGATCGGAGCAGAACTGGTAGGTCGCCGTGTCCGTGTTCGACCGGTAGTCGTCCGCGTCCGCGTCCGCGTAGTAGTCGAGGTTGGTCACGTCCTGGGCACCGCCACTGCAGTTGTGGTCGATGACCTGATCCGACGGGCTGCCGTCCCCCTCACAGAGCTCGGGAGCGCCGAGATAGATGACGTTGCTCGAGTCGTCGCAGTCGTTCTTGTTGGTGGAGTACCCGGAGCCCGGGTTGCTGCACCACAGCGTGCCAGCGTCGTTCTCGTCACCCTGCCCGTCGAGGTCGCTGTCGACGTAGTAGCGGGTGAAGATCGGGTTGGTGCCGGCGTCGCAGTCGTTGTCGATCTGGTTCGCCTGCGCGCCATCGCCGTCACAGACCTCGTTGGCACCGCTGTTGACGGCGTTCACGGCGTCATCGCAGTCGTTGTTGTTGGTGGACCAGCCAGAGCCGGGGTTCGAGCAGTACAGCGTGCCGCCGTCGCTCTCCGCACCCTCGCCGTCGAGGTCGCTATCCGTGTAGTACCGGGTGAAGTTGGGGTTGGTGCCGGTGTTACAGTCGTTGTCGACCTGCTGACCCTGGGTACCGTCGCCGTCACAGGTCTCGGGCGCACCGGGGTAGGTCGAACCTCCCGTCACGCTATCGTCGCAGTCTCCGTTCTGCGTGACGCGGCCGTCGCCGGGGTCCTTACATAGCGAGGTCGCCGAGCCCGTACCGTACCCGTCACCGTCGGTGTCCGTGTAGTAGTCGTCGAAGGTCAGCCCGCTAGTGGTCGACCCGTCGCAGTTGTCGTCGACCTGCGCACCCGTGGTGCCGTCACCATCACAGTCCTCGGAAGCCACGCCATCGTTGATGGCGGCATCGCCGTCATTGCAGTCCGCGAGGTTGGCATTCTCACGGTTGTCATCCGTGATGCCATCCACGCCATAGCCATCACCATCGGCATCCACGTCATACCGGAAGGTCAGACTGGCAAGATCGGGAGGCGTATCGAGGTACGACTCCATGTTGACCGTGTAGCGAATGTAGGGCCCGGAGCAGTTCGAGAAGTCCCAGGAACTCGCCTCGCCGTCAGTCCCGAGGTCGACCGAGCCGATGCTCGTCCACGAGCCCGTGGTGCCGCACTCGAAGTCGATGCTCAGGTCGCCGCCGTTGAGGTTGCCGGACCAGGTGACGCTGTCCCAGATGATGTTCGTGCCACTCTCACCGACGACGTCTTCGGGAGAGTTGTACGAGCCGGTGTACGAGTAGACCGCGTCGTAGGAGGCCTTGTTGGGGTGAGCCAGCGACAGCGCGACAGGTCCACCGAGCTCCGTATCGGTGAACGTGAACGTGATGCTGTTGACCTCGAGACTCGTGTTCTCGTTGGTGATCACCACCTCGTCGAGGGGGTCACAACCAGATGTCCCGGTGCTGAACTCGTCGGAGTTCACCGTCACAGGGGAGGCATTGCTCGGATTGCGGGTCCCCGCGGCGATGTCCGCGATGTTCACCGTGTAGTTCGAGGTCACCGTTCCACCGGAACCATCGTCCCACTCGATACTGACCGTGTAGGCGGAGTCCGCGCCGCCCTCTGCGCCGGGCGTCAGGAACGCGAAGGACGCAGGATTTCGAACGGCCCCGGTCAGGTCAACGGCCGTGGCGCTCGGGATGTTGGAGACGCGCTCGTTGGTGCCCGAGCCGACCGTACTCGTCCCAACCCGATACTCGAAGCCCGTGGTGGCGGAGGCAACAACCTCGTTCGCCGCATAGTCACGATCAACGCACCCGGCGTTGCCAGTGAAGGGTGTCGTACCGCTGTCGTGCTCGAGAAGATCAAGGTAGATCGACCCACCACTGCCACCGATGCCATTCGTCGATGTCGAAGACCGCCACCAGCTGCCGACAACGCCGTCGGCCTGGTTCATGGTCACTTCGTTGCCACCACTGGTCGCAAAATTGGTGCCGGTGGGGGATCCAGCATCAAAGCTAGTGTCAGCTGGCTGCCTCACGGTCACCGCGGCAAAAGCCGCTGTCACGACCGCGCTCGCTCCAAGCCCGATGATCAGATTTCGCCGCATGCAGCCTTCCTGTAAGCATTCCGGACTGCACGTTAGCATCGGCGCAAGGGGCTTCGCTCAGCGAGCCCGTTCCGTGACGCCCTTTCCGCCCCTGCACCGCGGCAAGCGCCGCAGTGGCGGGGATCAGCGCTGCCGACGCCGACGGAGGCCGAACAGCGCCAGCGAAATCCAGGCGATCGAGCCCGGCGCGGAGTTGTGCGCGCACCCACACCCGCCGTCGTCGGTGGTCACCGTTCCGGTGTCGTTGCCGGTCGGCTGCTCCGCGGTATCGCAGAACTGCCCGTCCGCGTCGTAGGCGGCATCGAGGAAGTCCGGCGCGCCGTCACAGTCGGCATCACCCGTGCCTTCGTCGGCATCGAGGATCGTGTCGCCGTCGGAGTCGGTGTCCAGGTAGTTGGGAACGCCGTCCTCATCGACGTCGAAGGCGCCCTCCACCGCGGTCGGGATACCGTCGCCATCGTCGTCGGTGTCCAGCGCGTCGATGTCCGCGTCCCCGTCGCTGTTCTGCGGGTTGTTCGGGTCGCCGACCTCTTCGCCGTCTGGCACACCGTCGCCGTCCGTGTCCGGATCGTCGGGGTCGGTGCCCACGACCAGCTCGTCCGCGTTGGACAGGCCGTCACCGTCCGAGTCGCCGCAGCCACCATTCGCGTCGTCCGGGTCGATGTGGTTCGGCGTGCCGTCACAGTCCCCGTCCGGCGGGTTGGGGATGCCACCGCCCGTCGGCCACACGTAGCCCTCGAGCTCCTCGAAGGTGGACTTGCCGTCGCCGTCGTCGTCGTCGTCGAGGTAGTCCGGGATCTGGTCGTTGTCGGTGTCGTCGTTGGTCGGATCGCCGTCCGCATCACCCTCGGCCGCGGTCGGAACGCCGTCGTCGTCATCATCGGTGTCGAGCGGGTCGATGATGTTGTCGCCGTCGGAGTCCTGCGGCGTGCTGCCCGAACCCCACTCCTCGCCATCGGACACGCCGTCACCGTCGCTGTCCTCGTTGGCCGGGTTCATGCCGGCGTCGCGCTCGACGCAGTTGGTCAGCCCGTCGCCGTCACCGTCGCCCGAGCAACCATCGGAGTCGTCGCAGTCGAGGTAGTCGGGGATGCCGTCCTCATCGACGTCCTGCTGGCCATCGAAGTGCTCGTCGGCGTCGGACACGCCATCACCGTCGCTGTCCGTGTCGAGGTAGTTCGGGATGCCGTCCGGCTGGTTGCGAACCTCGCCGTTCTGCGGGCCCTCGTCGATCCGGCCATCGCCGTCATCGTCCACGCCGTCGTTGTCGTCGTCGGGATCGACACCCGGAGCGAGCGGCGGCGAGAAGCACGCGCCACCGCGACCGGACAAGCCATCGCGGTCACCGTCCTGCTCGTCGAAGGTGAAGATGCCATCGCCGTCATCATCCTCGTCCATCAGGTCGAGGGTGCAGTCGTTGTCCGTGTTCTGGAAGCCGGAGGCGCCCCACTCGAGCGCGTCCGGAACGCCGTCGTTGTCGCTATCGGAGTCGCAGTCGCTCGCGCACAGGGTCGTCGCCTCGCAAGCGCCGTTGACCACGATGCTCAGGCAGGTCGTGGACTCCTCGGCGTAGGTGATGCCGTCGTTGTCGTCGTCGTCGTCCGGACCGCCGGAGCCGTCGCAGTTCGCATCGACACCGTCACCGCAGACCTCGGGCGCACCCGGGTACACCTGGTCGGTCGAGTCGTCGCAGTCGGTGTTGTCGACGACGTACCCGGGCTGCGGCTCGCACGCGAGACCGAAGACATCGGGGTCGCCGAAGCCGTCGCCGTCCTCGTCGCGGAACAGCGTCTGCGTGTTCGGACCGCCGGCGACGAAGCCGTCGTCGTCGAGACCATTGCAGTCGTCGTCGCGGTTGTTGCAGGTCTCCGGTGCGTCCGGGTTCACCGTGTCGCGGGAGTCGTCGCAGTCCGTGTCGTCGAGGACGTGGTCCGCCGGCCGGTTGCACGCGACCTCGGCGTCGTTCGGGTCGCCGAAGCCGTCACTGTCACCGTCGTGATAGAAGGTGGGCGCGTCGACCGCACCGTTCTCGTCGACCGTGTTGTCGCAGTCCTCGTCCGTCGCGCCGTCACAGACCTCGTCCGCGCCGGGGTACACGTAGTCGAGGACGTCGTTGCAGTCCTGGTCGTCGAGCACGTAGCCGGCCGGCTGGTCGCACTGGACCACGCTCACGGTCGCATCACCGAAGCCGTCCGCGTCACGGTCCTGGTACCAGGTGTCCGCGTCGATCGCGCCATCCTCGTCGACCGTGCCGTCGCAGTCCTCGTCGTTGGTGCCGTCGCAGATCTCGTCCGCATCGGGGTTGATCGCCGAGGCGCCGTCGTCGCAGTCACTCGCGTTGTCCGCGAAGCCGTTGCCCGGGGCCTCGCAATAGCTGCCGGCACTCGCCCCGCCGAAGCCATCACCGTCCCCGTCCGTGAAGAACTCGGTGAAGGTGAGCCCGTTGGTGGGGTCGTTGTCGCAGTCGTTGTCGACCTGGGCCAGGAGGTTGCCGCTCTCGCACACCTCGGGGTTGCCCGGGTAGCGGTCGCCGTCCCCATCGTCACAGTCGCCCGTCTCGAGCGAGTAGCCGCTGCCGGGATCGGTGCACAGGAGCTCGGTGGTCGAGCCACCGACGCCATCGCCATCGCCGTCCACGTAGTAGGAGGAGAAGCTGGGGTTGGTGCCACTGTCGCAGTCGTTGTCGATCTGCTGGGCCGTCGATCCGTTGCCGTCGCAGACCTCGGGGTTGCCGGGGTAGCGCGCAGGGTCGGTATCGTCGCAGTCTCCCGTCTCGAGGGAGTAGCCGTTGGCCGGAGCGCTGCAGAACTGGGTGACCGTCGCGCCGCCCACGCCATCGCCGTCGCCGTCCGCGTAGTAGTCGGTCAGCGTCGGATTGGTCGCGCTGTCGCAGTCGTTGTCCTGCTGCTGGGCCGCGGAGCCGTCGCCATCGCAGACCTCGGCGTTGCCGGGGTAGTTGTCGGGGTCGGCGTCGTCGCAGTCGTCGCCGAACAGCGAGTAGCTCCGGCCATCGGACGGCGCGGCGCACTGGTCGATGGCGGTGCCGGCACCCACGCCGTCACCGTCGCCATCGAGGTACCAGAAGTCGATGCCGTTGCCGGCGATGCCGCCCTCGTCCACGGCGACGTCGCAGTCGTTGTCCTTGCTGTCGCAGAGCTCGGGAGCGCCGGGGTAGGTGTCCGGATCACCGTCGTCGCAATCCTCGAGTGCCGGCGAGCCGTCACCGTCCGAGTCGCGAAGATCCGGGTCTGCCTGGGGCCCACCGGTGTAACCGATGTCGGAGACCGAGTTGTCGTCGTCGAGGATGCTCGGGTCGCCCGCATCGACGAGGGGGCTCGCCTGGCCGAGGACCGTCACGGGCCACGCCTCGAGGTTCGCACAGGTCGAGGACAGCGAGGCGCTCGACAGCTGGGGGTCCGTGAACACGTGGCCCTGAGCCACGTTCAGGGTGACGACCGCTCCGCCGGCGTAGAGATTGCCGTTGGCGACGCTGTTCTGCCACCAGCCGTCGTAGGCGACGGTGTCGTTGTCGAGGTTGCTGTTGAAGTGGGCCGCGGCACCCGCTGCGTCGTTGTACGCGAACAGGTTGTTCACGAGCACGGTCGCGGCGCCGTCGTTGTCGAAGGCCATGCCATCGGCGGCGGCGTCGTTCGCGATGAACGTGTTGTTCACGATGTTGAACGTGCCGGTCGCGTTGCTGGTCAACGCCAGCGCGCCCTTGGCGCTCGCCGCGCCATGGCTGTTCAGCGCGAACAGGTTGTTCGTGAACGTGCCGCCCGCGGTGCCACCGTCGACACGGAACGCGATGCCGTTGTTGGAGGCCGTCTGGGTGTTGCCGCAGAAGGTGTTGCGACGAACCTCGAGCACGTCACCGCTCTGGTACTCGACGGCGCCCTGCAGCGAGGAGATCCCCTCGAACACGTTGTCGAGCAGGACCAGCTCGCCCTCGTCGAGGTGGATCGAGCCCGCGCCCTCACCCGAGCTGGAGAGCGTGAACACGCTGTCCGTGACAGTCAGCCGGTGGTCGTTGTCGCCGACGTTGTAGAAGATGTCGCCGCCGGTTCCGCCCGCATCGTTGTCGGTGAAGGTCGCCGAGTCGATGGTCAAGTCGACATCGGCCTCACAGCGGATGGCGCCACCATCGCTCCCCGTTCCCCCGCTCGGGTCGTTGTTGTCGAACACCGTCCCGGTGACCACCAGGCTCGTGTCAGTGTAGGTCGTGATCACCGCGGTGGTCTCGCGAAGCCACAGCGCCGCCGCGTCGTCGGGCGTGGTGTTGTCCTCGAACACGCCGCCCTCGATCCGCAAACTGGGTCCGCGGACGTAGACGGCGCCGCCGTTGTCACCAATCGAGTTGTTGCGGAAGGTCGTGTCCTTGATGGTGACGCTATTGCCACCCCACGCGCGGATCGCACCGCCACCGCGCTCGTTGTCACCGTTGTTGTCGTCGGTGTTCGTCGCCGTGCTTCCCGTGTTCCCGTCGAAGACCGCGCCGGTGATGGTCAAGGTGTCGTTGGCGTGCGTGCCGTTCGGCTCCCAGAAGATCGCACCACCCGCCGAAGAGGCGTCGTTGGTGGTGAATGTCGTGCCGTCGATGGACAGCGTGACGTCGTCGTCCGCCCAGATCGCGCCGCCCTGACCGCCGGTCGCTGCACTGTTGGTAAAGCTGCCCCCGGTGATGCTGACGACGGCGTCTTCGGCGTAGATCGCGCCGCCCCCGCCCGCCTCGCAGCCCGTGAACGTCGTGTTCTCGATGATCAGGTCGAGCGAGTAGTCGTTGGCCCCGAAGGCCGCGATACAGCCGCCCTTCTTGTTGCTGCCCGCGATCGAGCCATTGAACTGGCTGTCGCGAATGGTGACCGACGGGTTGTCGACGATGTACAGGCCGGCACCGTCGAGGTTCACACCGTTGTCGCCCGCGGACACGTCGGTGCGCGCCCCGAAGACCATGTCCTCGATGATGACGATGCTGCCGCTGTTGTGGATGTACATCCCGCGATTGTCATCGTCATAGGCCACGATCTCGAGGTGGCGGAACGTGACGTCGCGGTTGTTCACCTCGATGTCGGGCTCGCTGAAGTTGCCGATCACCGGGCGCACTTCGCTGTCGATGCCCTCCACGGTGATGTTGTTGCCGATCTCACCGTCGTTGCTGAAGCTCAGGCTCTCGTTGTAGCGCTCGCCATCGAGGATCAACACCACATCGTTGTTGCCCGTGGCCTGCACGGCGGCCTGGATCGTCCGGTAGCACGCCTGCCCATTCGGGTCGTTGCCCGACTTGCAGACATACCGGGTCGCAGCCTCGGCACTAGAGGACAGGGCAAGCAGCCCAATCGGGAGGAGAACGATTCGCACGCGGCACCCCAGTCAACCGGCAGCTTACTCCGAGTCGATTCCAATCCGCGACTCCCCACATCGCGCAATGTCGCTTACGCCCGCCAGTCACCTCGTGTCCCGCCCTCCACGCGTAGGATGGCGCGAAGCGCACACGGGTTAGGCCTCAAGCGATGAATCTCCTGGACACGACCGCGGCGGTGGTCACCCCCGAGCGGGTGCAGTTCCGCTACCGCCTCGCAGGCCCCGGCCGCCGCGCCATCGCGTGGACCATCGACGCCGCGATTCGCCTGGTGGTCGTGATGTTCGTCGGGGTGATCGTCGCCCTGCTCGCCGCGATCCCCGGCCTGGACGGCATCGGCACCGGCGCGCTCCTCGTCGTTCTCTTCGTCCTGGAGTGGGTCTACGGCGTGTTCTTCGAGACCATCCTCGGAGGGCGGACCCCGGGAAAGTTCCTGCTCGCGCTCCGGGTCGTCCGAGAGGATGGCGCGCCGGCTCGTTTCCCGGACTTCCTGCTCCGAAACCTGCTGCGCGCCGTGGACTACCTCCCGGGCTTCTTCGCGATCGGCCTGGCCTCGATGTTCCTCGACCGGCGGCTGCGACGAGTGGGCGACCTGGTCGGCGGAACGGTGGTCGTCGTCGAAGAGCGGGATCGCGTGCGTGACCGCGCGCAGATCGACCCGCCCGTTTCGGAAGAGGAGCGCCAGGCACTGCCCGCGGGTGTGCACCTGAGCCGAGAGGAGCTCTCCGTGCTCGAGTCCTTCGTGCGCCGTCGGTCTCGACTCTCGCCCGAGCGCGCGGAGGAGCTGGCATGGCTCTATGGTCCAGCGCTGTCCGAGCGCACTGGCGTCACCGCTCCGACCTGGGAGCGCGTGCTCGTCCTCGCCTACGCGCGGGCCACGGGGCGTGACCGTTGAACGAGCGCGATCGCTTCGTGGAGCGCGGCCGGCCGCGCTGGGAGCAGCTCGAGGAGCTGCTGCGCACGCCCTACCTGGCCGCAGCGGACTGGTCTCGGCTCGCCACGCTGTACCGCGGCGTGTGCGCCGATCTGTCCCGGGCACGGAGCCTGTCGCTCTCCGAAGACGTGCTGCGCTACCTCGACCAGCTCGCCGGTCGCGCACACAACCGCCTGTACAGCGTCCGAACCGGCTCGGGATGGAGCATCCTGCGCATGGCCTTCGTCGAGGCTCCCGCTGAGATCCGCAGTCAGTGGCGCTTCTTCCTCCTCGCCTCGCTGCTGTTCTACGGCCCGTTCTTCGCAGGGGCCGGGGCCGCCCTCTTCGATGTCGAGCTCGCGTACAAGATCCTCTCCGAGGGCCAGCTGGCGCAGATGGAGGCGATGTACGACGACCCGAACATGGTGCGCGGAGCCGGTGAGGACGCGGCCATGGCCGGCTTCTACGTGTGGAACAACGTCGGCATCGCGCTCCGCTGCTTCGCCACCGGCGTGCTCGGCGGCCTGGGTTCGATGTTCTTCCTCGTCTACAACGGCCTGATGATCGGCACGGTCTTCGGCTACCTCTTCGCCGTCGGCAATGGCTGGAACCTGCTCGCGTTCACCGCCGGCCACAGCGCGTGGGAGCTCACGGGCATCGTGGTCTCCGGCACCGCCGGCCTGAAGCTCGGACACGCGCTGATCGTGACCGAGGGCCGCACCCGGACCGGCTCGCTGCGCAAGGCGGCCCCGTCGCTGACCCGACTCGTGCTCGGAGCCGCCCTGCTCCTGCTGGTCGCCGCTGCGATCGAAGGCTTCTGGTCTGCGTCCTCGCTGCCGATGGCGCTGAAGTTCGCCTTCGGTCTGGTCCAGGTCGGCATCGTCGGCCTGTGGATCCTGCTCGCGGGGGAGCGCCGCTCATGAACCCCCACCTGTGCCGTGTCGCGCTGCGACCTCGCGATCCGTTCGAGGTCTTCGACCTCACCTTCCGCTACCTCCGCGAGCGCCTCGGCCCCCTCTCCCGCCTCGGCTTGCTCGTGCTCGTGCCGTGGATGCTGGTGTTCACCGGCCTGTCGTGGTGGTTCGAAGGCGCCTTCTGGCTGGCACCGCTGGCGCTGATCCCGGGGCCGCTGCTCCAGGCCCCATTCACGCTCGGCGGCGGACGACTGCTCTTCGGGGACGACTTCGCCGTGCCCGAGATCACCTGGCAGTCCCTTCGCCGCTCGACCGCTCTGTGGCTGGGTTGGGCGCTCCAAGGCTTCGGGTGGGCCCTGGTCATCGCGATCGCTCTCGCGAGCAACGACATCGTCGGGTGGGCGATGTTCGCCGGCGCGATGCTCGGAGCCTCGTTCCTCGGCCTGTTCGGGGTGTTCGCGAGCGAGGCGGTGCTGCTCGAGCGGGTGGGCCTCGGGCGCGCGATCCGACGCTCCGGCCGCCTGTCCGCGGCCTCGGGAGGCGGCGCGCTGGCGGCGACCATGGGACGGTGGTTCCTCGTCGTGTGGATGGGCCTCGTGGGCGAGTCCGTCGGCCAGGCACTCGTCGGCTTCGTGCTCCAGCTCGGCAGCCCGTTCGGCACGCTGTGGGACGGCTACGTCACCCCCTACTTCCTCGGCGGCATGCTGCTCGCGCAGCCGCTCTCCGCGCTGTACCGCCTGCTCCTCTACGTCGACTCGCGCACCCGCTCCGAGGGCTGGGACCTGCAGGTCTCGCTCCGCGCCCTGGGACTGACATGAGGGCGCTGTTCCTGGTGATGGCGCTGGTCGCGTGTGGGGAGACCACGCTCGACACCGCGTTGCCCGACGTGGGCGACGCGACCGCGACCACGGCCACCGCTGCGAGCGCGTCCGCCGACGAAGAAGCGCTGCTCTCCGAGGCCTTCCACTTCTGCCACGAGCCCCACGTCGACATCGAGGACGTCCGGGAGTGGTGCCCCTACGTCGACCGCCTCGACCCCGAGCGGTGCCCAGGCGTGGTCGAGACCTGCGCCGATGCCGATGCCGAGGAACGCGCCCTCCCGCCCGTGAACAGCGGATGCAACCAGGGCCAGTCGGGAGGTCCGACCGACCAGTTCTCGGCACCCGAGCCGCCGCCGCCCCCGCCACCGGACCGCGCGCCGTGGGAGCTGCCCGAGTGCTCGTGCCAGGCGCCCGAGTCCGCCCTGGGCCTGTTCACTGCCGTGCTCCAGCTCAGCGCCGGACTGCTCATCGCCCTGCTCATCGGCGCGTTCGTGCGGCTGATCCTCATGGCCTTCGTGCAGCGGCAGCCCGACAGTCCCGTCGCGACCGTCGCCATCGAGCCCGAGGCGCCGCCGCCGGTCGACGAGATCCCCGAGCTTCCGAGCGAGGACCTGCTCGCGGCCGCCCGCCGCGCCCTGGACGAGGGGCGACTCGAAGACGCCGTCCTGTTCGCGCGTTCCGCCGCCCTCCGCGCGCTCGGAGACGCCGGAAGGGTGCGCCTGCACCGGTCGCGCACGGATCGCGAGTACGCGCGCATGGTGCGCAGCGACACCGAGGTGTACACGCCCCTTCGGGAGATCTTCCGCGCCGTGGAGCGCGTTCGCTGGGGTCGCGAGCGACCGACCGCCGATCGCGTGCGCGCCGTCTTCGCGGCCGCCGAGCGCATCCTCGGTGTGGCGCTCGCCCTGCTGCTCGTGCTCACGCTGACAGGTGCGAACAACGACGATCGCTACGGTGCGGAGGGCGATGCCGCGCTGTTCGACCTGTACCAGCGCTACGGCTACGACGCGCACTGGCGGATGCGAGCCCTCTCGAAGCTCGACGGGGAGGTCGACGTGCTCGTGCTCGACCTCTCGCGGGTCAGCCTCGTCGACGGCGACCGCGAGGTCCTCCGACGCTGGGTTGGCGACGGCGGTGTCCTGCTCGTCGCAGGCGACGCGGAGATGGTGTTCGACGAGCTCGGAGAGGTCACGCTCATCGACGACGCCTCTTCCCTCGCCCCTTCGGTCGCGAGCTGGCTCGACACGCCACCGACCCTGCCGCAGCCCGCGCTCACCTATGCGATGGGCACGGGGCGAACCTGGGTCCAGCACGGTACCGGCGATCTGGTCGAGGCGATGACCTGGGGCAACGGCGGCATCGTCGCCTTCCCGGACGCCCGCCTGTTCACCAACGCGGCGCTCATGTACCCGGAGAACGAGCGGCTGCTCGGCATGGCCCCCCTGCTCGGCTCGTGGACCTCGCTGTGGTCGCTCGAACGGGTGCCACGGCTCGAGATCGCGACGCTGAACGCCGCCGCCGCCGAGTCGCCGATGGACTCCCTTCGCAACGCGCAGCTGCTGCCGATCGTGCTCCAGCTGCTGCTGCTCGCGATCGTCGCCGCAGTGTGGAAGGGCACGCCCTTCCGGCCGCTTCGCGATCCCCCCGAGGAGGGACGCCGGTCCTTCGCCGAGCACGTGCGCGCGCTCGGCGACCACTACGCCCGGCGTGGAGGCAGCCGTCGCGCCGCCTCGGCCTATGCCCAGTTGCTGCTCGCCACGCGCGGCCGGCACGCCCTTCTCGAGGCTGCGCGCCGTCACGGCGCCACCGGCGAGGAGGCCGCGGCCTTCGTGCAACGCGTGGAGGCGTGCGCCAACGAACCCGATGCCCCCGCGGATCCCGCCGAGGATCTCGCGCTGATGGAGGAGCTGTGGAAGATCGACCCCACCCGCTGACCGAGGCGGAAGCCGCGGAGTTCGAGGCGCGCTTCGGCGCGATCGCGGGCGAGCTCGAGCGCGTGGTGCTCGGTCAGCACGAGATCGTTCGCTCGGTGCTCATCGCACTGCTCGCCGGCGGTCACGTGCTGCTCGAGGGCCCCCCGGGCATCGGCAAGACCCTGCTCGCGCGCACCCTGTCGCACGCGCTCGGCCTCGACTTCCGGCGGATCCAGTTCACGCCGGACCTGATGCCGAGCGACGTCACCGGCGGCAACGTGTTCAACCCGAAGGAAGACGCGTTCGTGTTCCACCCGGGACCGGTGTTCACGCAGATCCTGCTCGCCGACGAGATCAACCGCGCCCCGGCGAAGACCCAGGCGGCACTTCTCGAGGCGATGGGCGACTTCCAGGTCACCGTGGATGGCGACACGCGCGCGCTGCCCACGCCGTTCTTCACGCTGGCCACGCAGAACCCGATCGAGAGCGAGGGCACCTACCCGCTGCCCGAGGCACAGCTCGATCGCTTCCTGATGAAGGTGCTCGTCGACCACCCGCCCGAGGATGTCGAGACCACCCTCCTCCGCCACTACATGGACGGCTTCGACCCGGGCGACCTCGACGCGGTGGGCCTGAAGACCCTCGCCGGCACCGAGGAGATCCTCGCCCTCCGCGGCCAGGCCCGGCGCGTGCGCGTCGACGATGCGCTGCTCGGCTACATCACCAAGGTCGTCGGCCGTACCCGCGAGCACCCCGCGGTCGACCTCGGCGCCTCACCGCGTGCGAGCATCGCCCTGCTCCTCTGTGGACAGGTGGTCGCCGCCGCCGAGGGCCGCACGTACATGGTCCCCGACGACGTGAAGGAGCTCGCGCGGCCGGTTCTGCGCCACCGCTTCCTTCTCCAGCCGGACGCCGAGCTCGAAGGCACGCGTCACGACGACGTGATCGACAACATCCTCGCCGACGTCCCGGTTCCCGGCCACACCGCGTGATCCCGACCCGCCGGCTCGTACTCCTGCTCACCGTGCCCCTGGTCACGGCGATCGGGGTGTACTTCCTCGACGGGCTCATCGTGCTCGTGCTCGCGCTGGACCTCGTGATCGCCATCGTCGCGGCGGCGGACCTGCTGCTCAACCTCGGCGTGGTCGTAGCCACGCGGGAAGCGGGTCGTGTACAGAGCGTGGGCCGCCCGTTCGAGGTCACCGTCGAGCTCGCCAACCCGGGTCGACGCGCGCTGCTCGTCGAGGTCGAGGACGACGCCCCGGGCGAGCGGGACGGACTGCCCGTCGCCGTCGACCTGCCCAGCGGCCGGCGGGCCGCGGTGAGCTACGAGGCGCGCATCGACCGGCGCGGAGAGCACCACTTCGGCAACGTGATCGTGCGATGGACCTCCCCGCTCGGCCTGTGGCAGCGACAGCGGCACCTCGAGGTCGACACGAGCGTGCGGGTGTACCCCGACTTCGGTGCGCTGCGTCAGTACGGACTGAGCGCCCCCGCAGGCAGCCAGCGGGCCCCCGTACGCGCCCGACGCCGACCCGGGGGCGAGAACGAGTTCGAGCGGCTGCGGCCCTACGTGGCGGGCGATCCCTACCGACACATCGACTGGAAGGCGACCGCTCGACGCCGGCAGTTCATCAGCCGAGAGTTCGGACAGGAGAGCAACCAGAACGTGGTGTTCCTGCTCGACGCGGGGCGGCTGATGACCGGAACCAGCGACGGACTCACCCTGTTCGACCGGGCCCTGAACTCGGCACTGATGATGGCGCACGTCGCGTTGAAGCACGGAGACCGCGTCGGCATGCTGGTCTTCGACAGCGAGGTGCGTGCCTGGCTGCCGCCCGCCTCGGGAAGCAAGAGCGCCCACCGCCTGATCCGCGGCACCTACGACGTGTTCGCGCGCGAAGAAGAGCCCGACTACGCCCTCGCGTTTCGCTACCTCGGACAGCGGCTGCGCTCGCGAAGCCTGGTCGTCCTGCTCACCACCGTGGTCGACGAGGTGAACGCGAACATGGCCGATGCGGTGGTCTCGGGTCTCGCTCGTCGGCACCTGCCGATGGTCGTGTGGCTCCGCGACCAGGACGTCGACCACATGCTCCACGCGCCCGCTGCCGCCCCGGTCGACCACTACGGCCGCGGAGCCGCTGCGGAGCTGCTCACCTGGCGCGAGGCGGCCCTCGGCAAGCTCCGGCAACGCGGGGCCCTGGTCCTCGACGCCGACCCCGAGGAGCTCACTCCCGGACTGCTCGGTCGCTATCTGGAAGTGAAGGCGCGCCGCCTGCTGTAGGCGGAAACGCGCGGGGCGCGCTCCGACACAGGGACTTGCCAGCAACACAAGGGTCCTCAGAGGCCGCCAACCTGGCTTCCAACCGCGTTTTCCGCAAAGAGTCGGCGGCAACGCCTATGCATGCCCAGGTTGACAGCCGCTTGACGGTTCCTGGGGTACCTTTCCGCCTCGGGTCTGCATGACAGGAGACGCCCATGCCCCTCGCTCGCTCCCTCCTCCTCGCTCTGGCGCTTGCTGGAACCGCCTCTGTCGCCGCCGCTCCGCAGCTGGCCTGGGCGCAGGACGCCATGCCCGCGGAGGGCGTCATCGCCTTTCTCCCCGCCGATGTCGTCGCCGGACAGAAGACCGACGTGTGGGTGCTCGCACTCGACTCGTCCGGCAAGCCGATGCGCGGCCTGAAGGCGAAGGTCTCGGCCTCTTCCGGTGAGGTCGGTGGCCTCGACGACCAGGGCGGCGGCCTGTACAAGCTCGCCTACACCCCGGCCGCCGGAGATGCCGGGAACACCGCGACGATCACGATCAAGGCCAAGACGCCCGAGAAGCAGTCGCTGACGGTCACCCAGGGTCTCGCGATCCGTGCGGCGATCAGCCCGAAGTTCGACGTGTCGATCAACCCCGCGCGCATCACCCTCGGCACGGGCACGGCCGGCACCATCACGGTGCAGCTCTCCGGCAACGTGGAGGGCGCCGACCTGACGGCTCGGACGAGCGCCGGCAACCTGGCCTCCGTCGTGAGCATGGGCGAAGGCAAGTTCTCTGCCTCGTTCACCCCGGATGGCGTGAACTTCCCGCACCTCGCGCTCGTCGGTGTGGCCGACCGCCGCAACCCCGACGCCGCCGTGGGCTTCGCGGTGTTCCCGATGGACGGCAAGACCGACTTCCCGGTGAGCAGCAAGCCGAACGCGTCGGTGATGATGCGCATCGGCAAGGCCGAGTTCGGCCCCGTGCCGACCGATGCCTCGGGCAAGGCGAAGGTACCGGTCATCGTGCCGCCCGGTGCGACGACCGCGACGCTGGTCACCGTCGAGAACGGCACGACCAGCGAGACGTCCATCGACCTGCGCATTCCCGAGACCCGGCGCATGCTCATCCTGCCCGCTCGCAACGGCTACGCCGCGGTCGAGGGCGCGAGCTACCCGGTGCGCGTGGCCGTCGCGACGCCGGATGGCGAGGCCGACACCGGCGCGAAGGTCACGCTCACCGCGACCTCCGGCAAGCTGTCGGCCGCCAAGCACGAGGGCAACGGCATCTACGTGGCGAACTACACGCCCGGCAAGGCCGACACCCGCACCATCGTCACCATCAGCGCCCAGGTCGGTGACTCGCCGACCCAGGTCGACTCGATGGACATCACGCTGATCCCGGGCCTCCCGGGTCGCGTCGCCGTCGCCACGTCCCCCGAGTTCATTGGCAAGGGCGAGGTCGCGGTCACCGCGACGGTCACCGGCGCCAACGGCACGGGCCTCACCGGCCAGCAGGTCGTGCTCGAGACCACGGGTGGTCGCGTGACCGAAGCGGCCACGGACGCCGGAGATGGCCTGTACAAGGGCAAGATCGACGGTGGCTCCTCCGAGCAGGTCGAGCTGTTCGCCACGGTGAAGTCCGAGCCCAGCGGCAACGCGCTCGCGCACGTCTTCCTGCTCCCGGGCGTCGAGCAGCTCGCCAACGACGGCAGCAGCAAGACTTCGATCACCGTCGTCGCGACCGACGCGGACGGCCATCCGGTCGCGGGCGTGCCCGTCGGCCTTCAGCTCGAAGGCGCGGACGGCTCGCTGCCCACCAGCGTCACCACCGGTCCGAACGGCTACGCGCGCGTGACCTACACCGCCGGCCGGGGTGTCGGCATCGCCCAGCTGCGGGCCACCGCGGGTGGACGCGTCGGCTCCGTCGCCATCCTCCAGGCCCCGGCGAGCGTCGAGGGCGTGGACCTGCCGGATCCCGTAAGCGGCGACGCCAAGGCCATCCGCGATGCGTGGATTTCCCGCACGCCGACCCTCGTCCTCGCGAAGAAGGGCGGTTCCACGGTCGCGGCCGCCCCGAAGCCCGAGCCCGCCGCCGGCCCGTCGGGCGGTGGCGAAGCGCCGGCGACCTCGGGGGAAGGCACAAAGCCCGAGCCCGAGCCGGAGACCAAGCCCGAGCCCAAGCCGGAACCGAAGCCCGAGCCCAAGCCGGAGCCGGAGCCCGCCCCGGAGCCGGTCGCCACACCTGAGCCCGAGGCCTTCGTCCCCACCAAGCCGAAGCGCGCGGTGGCCGGCGCGGATGCCGCCGTGGCCACGGTGAGCATCGCCGCTCACCCCGAAGAGGTCGCCCCGGCAGGTGAGGTCGTGCTCGTGATCACTGCGCTCGACAGCGCGGGCGCCGGCGTCACCGGCCACAGCTTCGACCTGCTCACCGAGGACGGCCGCCTCGGCACCGTCGAGGAGGTCGGGAACGGCGACTACGCGGTCACGTTCACGGCTTCGAAGAAGGCCAGCGGCGAGGTCAAGATCTCCGTCGCGAGCCAGGATGGCCCGGCGGCGTTCAAGAAGCTGCCCGTTGGCGAGGCGATGGCCGCAGCCAAGCCCGCCAAGCCTGCCAAGGTGCCGAAGACGAAGACGCCCGCGGCCCCCAGCGACGAGAAGTGGCTGCGCGTCCGAGGCGGGGCTGCGATCAGCTCGTACTGGTACGAGCAGGATCCGACCGAGGACAACACCGTGCTCCTGCCCGAGCGTTTCAGCGTCGGCGCGTCCGCCGGCCCGAACGCGACCTCGATCGGCGCAGATGTGAACGCCCGGGCCTGGTTCCTGCCGTGGCTCGGCGCGGATGCGCACGTGCGCACCACGTTCCACGGGGTCACCGCGGACGTGTTCGGCGGCAACGTCGCCCCCGACACCCTGGTGCTCATCGAGGCGCACGGCCTGGTGCGCTACCCGTTCGAGTCCGGCAACAGCCGCTTCCATGTCGGCGGTCGCGCTGGCCTCGATGTCGAGGACTTCATCCACTACACCGGCTCGGTCGAGTCCGGTCAGGTGCAGTACAAGAACTTCGTGTACCCGGCGCTGAACCTCGGCGCCGAGATCGGGGCCCAGGTCGGCAACCTCGGCGTGCTCGCCGGGTTCACCGAGGGCCTGGCCTACTTCAGCGTGCCGTCCCGCACCGCGATCGACTTCGACGTCACCTACGACATCGCCGACCCCGTGTTCATCCATGGCGGCTTCGGGGTCCAGACGCGTCGCCTGCCGATCATTCGCGCCAGTGACAAGGTCGAGATGGGCACGCTCACCGACGGTCAGCTGATGTTCACCATCGGCGCCGGCGCGGCGTTCTAGTTCCCGAGGGGGCCGGGCACGACCCGGCCACCGCAAACACAAAGGGCCGACTCGATGAGTCGGCCCTTTCGCGTGGTACCCGCCGTGCTCAGTCGAGCGTCAGGTACACGACCTCGGGAAGCTCGGTCTCGGACAGCTCGCCGCGGATCTCGAAGTTCTCGACCTCGGGGGCGGGCTCGACGGCCGTGCGGACTTCGTCGTCCGTACGGTCCTTGCGGTCCTCGGTGGCGAGCGCAGTCGGGGCCAGAAGGCCGAGGGCGACGGCGACGACGAGGGGATGGGCAACGACCTTCACGGTGAACTCCAGTTCGGGCAACACCACGAGCCTAATCCCCTCACCCGAGGGGGCAAGTCCCGGAGTGTCACCGAATCCTGAAGCCGAACGCGATCAGCGACCGGCGTCGGCCACGGCCATCCAGAAGCCATAGATGTCGTAGGACATGCCAACCGCAGGAAGCCGCGCCATGGACACGCCCAGGTCGGACACCTGTGCGAAGGGCTCCGGCACCTGACGAATCAGCCGCTCGGCCTCGTTCGCGATCTGCGACACCGCGTCCCGACGACCGCACCACAGCGCTGCCGCGACGACCTCGTCGAGCTCGAACAGCGCCTCTTCCACGGCCTCTTCGTCGGCGTCCGGCGTAAGCACGGCCTCCAGCGCGTTGAGGATCTCGTCACCCTCGAAGTGATCGAAGGCGTCGGTCAGCAGCTCCTCGCCGGGACCCTCACGCCACTCGACGGCGCGCTTCACGGCCTCGTGGCTCTCGTCGAGACGGGCGGCCATCCCGGCGACCGCAGCGAGCTCGAGGGCGTCTTCCGCGTCGAATGCGCCCTGTCCGAGGAGTTCTTCCAGCTGCTCGAGCAGCACGTCCAGCTCCGCGACCATGGGAGCCTCCTATGTCCGGCGTCGAGCACTCGACGCGCCGTCCGAACCCTATCCCCGGATCGGCCACCGGCAATGGTTGGCCTGCGCAAAGGGGCAATTTTCTCCGCGGCGAAAAGGGCCGGGCCCCTACGGCCGCCGTAGGACCTCGGCCTGCCACGCCAGCTGCCGATCGAGCTCCGAGAGCCAGAGCGACCACGCGTGGCCCTCGCCCTCGACCCAGCGAGTCTCGGCCCGGTCGCCGAGCACCTCGGCGAGCGCCTGGTTGCTCGGGTACCAGATGTCGTCGGTCCCACACACCAGGCTCACCGGCGGGAGCGGACCCTCGTGGGCACGCACACGATGCAGCGCCGACCGCGACTCCCAGGCCTCGCGGTTCTCGGGGAGCGGCCCGAGGAGCGCCTGCAGCTGCTTGCGGCTCTCGGCGAAGGTCAGGTCCACCGCGCCCGAGAGCACGCTCACCGCGCCGTAGGCCTCGGGGTCGTCGAGTGCGAGGTTCATCGCGCCGTGCCCCCCCATGGAGATGCCGAGCAGGCCGATGCGGCCGTTGTCCGGGACCGCTGCCTCCACCGCAGGACGCTCTTCCTCGACGAACCACCGCACCATCTGGTTGGTCGGCTCTCGCGGCGAGTCCAGGTACCAGCCGAACGGCCGCCCATCAGGCATCGCGAGGATGAGCCCGTGCTTCGTCGCCAGGCGCTGCAGGTCCCGGTGCGCCTTCTCCGACCAGATGTCCCAGCCGTCCCAGGCGCCGTGAAGCAGGTACACGAGCGGTAGCCCACCCGCGGGAACCTCACGCGGCACGACGAGCAGCGTCGGAGCGGGCTCCTTGCGAATCGCGCTGTCGAGGTCCAGGCGAGACGCCACCGCCAGGCCTTCCTCGGCGGGCAGCAGGGAAGCGGCGCGCTCGAGGCGCGGAACGAGCGCGTCGACCACCGACTTGGCGCCCAGGCGCGACAGGTGGACCCCATCGGACATGTGCATCAGGCCGCTCTGTCCATCGAAGGTCACGTCGACCTTGTAGGCGCCGTCGGCCTCGGCGGTGAGGTCAGCCTGCTCGACGTAGACGCCGCCGGCCTCGGTGACTGTCGCTTCGAGGATGCGGTCGAGACGCCGCAGCCGCTCGGAGAAGCTCGGCTCCTTGACCACGCCCATGCCAATCCACACGACCTGTGCGCCGGCGGCCTCGGTGTCGGCGACCATGCCCGCGACGCGCGCGGCGTAGGCCTCGTCCCAGCCGTCCTTGCCGAAGGCGATCTTGCCCTCGGCGGTCTGGATGGGCTGGGCATCGTTGCCGCCGAAGTTGGCGATGACCAGGTCGGGCTTGTGCTCGGCCACCAGCGACTTCAGATGGGCAGGCCAGTCGAAGACATCGTCGCGCACGAGCCCGGTGCCGAGCCGGCCATCCCGAACCGCGTACACACCGTATTCCTCTTCCAGGCGACGGCGGAGCTCGGAGCCGAGGTACGAGTTGATGGTCGACGCACCGACGACGATCACACGCTGAGCCGGCGGTTCCAGCCCACGCCACGAGACGGGCTCGTCGGGTCCCACCGCGCGCACCGGCTCGGGCTCGGGCGGCGGCGGCGGTGGAGGCCGCTCGGCAAAGCGGGGCCACGCGGCCGAAGTCGTCGCGACCTGCTCGAGGCCCTCGCGAAGCACCGGCAGCCGCAGCGCACCTCCCACCGAGACGGCCACCGAGGCCACCGGCGTGAGCGGCGATTCCTTCGCCTGAAGCGACGCGTGCACGTCCGGCGCGGACCACAGCCACACACCGACGCCGACGGCCCACAAGGCCCCGAGCACGCCCCAGGGCGAGTGGGTCGAGCGCACACTCGGCTGGACAGGACGGTACTTGTCGACGACGTGGGGCATGTCAGAAGCCGAAGTAGACGTTGGGGTTTACGGCGGAGGGCTGGAGCACGGCGATGCCGAAGAGCACCGCGAGCCACAGCACCGGTCGCGCGGGGGCCGGAAGCGACTCCTGGAAGTCGATGAAGCGCTGCCGCCACGCATTGCCGAAGAAGTTCATCGCGAACACGAGGGCGATGGTCGCGACGACCAGCCAGCTCATCCCTCGCCCCTGGGTCGTGAACGACAGCAGCTGACGGATGAAGGTCAGCGCCGTCTCGACGTCCGGCGTGTAGAAGAAGAAGCGGCTGATCACGATGAGGTGCAGCGTGTAGAACCAGGCGATGGCCGAGTACCACAGGGGAAACGTCATCTCCTTGGGGTTCCGGCCATTCGCGCGGCGCCAGTCCTGGAGCATCTTGAACAGGATGAGCCCGATGCCGTGCATCGCGCCCCAGATCACGAAGCCCCACGCCGCGCCGTGCCACAACCCAGCCACGAGCAAGGTCAGAAACAGGTTGATGTAGGTCCGCGGATAGCTGCCCCACGACCCGCCCATCGGCAGGAAGATGTAGTCGCGCATGCAGTGCGCGAAGGTCATGTGCCAGCGCCGCCAGAACTCGGCGATGTTCGTCGCTCCGTGCGGCTGGTTGAAGTTCCGCGGCAGCTCGAAGCCGAGGAGCAGCGCGAAGCCGCGCGCGAAGTCCGTGTACCCGCTGAAGTCGCAGTACACCTGCATCGACTTGCCATAGGTCGCGACGAGCAGCTCGGTGGAGGCGTACTCGTCGGGGCTCGCGTAGCAGTCGTTGAGCGCGCTCGCGAGGTAGCTCGACAGGACGACCGTCTTGAACGCGCCCGAGAGCACGAGGGTCGACGCGCGGCTGAGGTCCGGCACGCCGCTCGGCCCCTCCCCTTCCAGCTGCGGGATCAGGTCGCGGGAGCGCGTGATCGGACCGATGAGCAACTGCGGGAAGAACACGATGTACAGCACGTAGTCGCGCAGGTTCGACGCGCGCGCGCCATAGCCCCGGTACAGGTCGACCAGGTAGGTGCAGCTCTGGAAGGTGTAGAAGCTGATGCCGATGGGGAGCACGATCTCGAGGATCGGCAGGGGCGCGTCGAGTCCCAGCCAGCCGCTGACCCGGTTCACCTCGGTCGAGAAGAAGCCGTAGTACTTGAAGAAGCCGAGGAAGCCGAGGTTGGCGACCATGGCGGCGTAGAAGATGGGGCGCGCGCGGTCTCCCGCTTCGCCGTTCTCCTTGCGCGGCACCGCGGCGAGCGCTTCGCCGAGGCCGTAGTTGACCACCGCCGACCCGACGAGCAGCAGCAGTCGCCACCAGCCGAGCGGGCTGTAGAACGCGATGGACGCCGCGAGCAACACCCACTTCTGCGCGGTCCGGCGCCCGCGAAGGGACCAGAAGAGCGTGGCGGTGACCAGGAACAGCACCGCGAACGGAAGGGAGGCGAAGAGCACGGCGGGAAGCGGGGGCGCCAGGGAGGCGGAGGGAGGGATGGCCCAGCTTAACCCGTGTTTGCCTCGGTCAGCCTGCCTTGGCCTTCTTCGGACGCTTCCAGATCATGCCGTCGAAGCCGTAGTGCAGGAAGCTGGCGTACACGGTGATCACGGTCCACGCGAACACGCTGCCGACCTCGACGAGGTTCTGGGTCAGCCCGAGCACGAGCATGAACCCGAGCACCACCAACGGGACGCGCGGCACGATGTAGGCCCACACCCCGTCGGCGCGCTGGCGTCCCATCGACCAGCCGCAGATGGCCATGTACTCGGTCGCGTGGAACACGGCGCCAGCGACGAAGGCTGCCTTGACGAGGGCGGGGTCGCCCATACGGATGCCCGCGATCTGCGTAGCGTAGAGCGCGGTGACGCTGACGATGTACCCCACGCGGCCGACCATGGCGGGCGAGAAGCGCGACAGCTCGCGATACAGCAGGATGCCCACGGGAATGAAGAACAGCGGATCGAGGTACGACGCATAGCTGGCAGCGCTGGCGAGTGCTTCGCGGCCGACCACCTCCGAGCGCACGTCGCTGGTGAGACCCACGCGCAGGAAGGACCACAGGAGCACGATGCGCAGGGCGGACTTCTCGAACTCGCCCTCTTCGTCCGTCGACTTCACGCCGGCAGTCATCGCGTAGATCCGGCTGATGCCACCGGCCTGAGCGGCGAAGTGCCAGGCTCCCCACACGAAGTCGATCATCAGCAGGTACACGAGCACCGTGTCGCCGTAGGGGAACAGCGCACCCGCGGCGAGCCCTGCGATGACCACGCCGAGCAGCAGCAACCCGACCACGGTGAACCGGCGGGGTTGGGCTGGGAAGTGGCGCTCTCCGAAGAGCACGAGGATCAGCGTGATGAAGCGGTGCGGCGTGCTGATGAAGTAGACCTGGAGGAAGGTCAGGGGGCCCGCGGTCCACGGCGAGAAGTAGAGCACGGCAATCAGCGCTGGCCACAGCACGTTGAGCATCAGAAGCAGGTCTGTCGCGGGACCAAAGATCCACCCGGTTCGTGCGGGGGCGCCCGCGGCCGCGCTGTCTGCCTGGGTTGTGCTCATGCCCGGCATTCTAGCAGTCCGTGGTCGCATCTGTGTGCAACGCGCGACTGCGCCCAGGTCCGATGGCTACGGCGGGCACGTCGCGGTCTCGTAGGTCTCGGTCACCCGGCACACGCGCGTGCCTCCGCCATGCAGTTCACCGGCAGTGACGGTGTCCACCTGGCGCGGCGAGCCCACGGAACGGTCGATGTCGTCCGTTCCCAGGCCGTACTGGCTGTTCGCACCCCAGCACCAGGTGGTGCCGTCCGCGGACAGTGCGCACGTTGCCTCTTCGACGGTCACGACATCGAGCCACGTCCCCGGAACCTGCACCGGGGCGTAGCTGGTCGTGAACTGCCCGTCGCCCAGACGCCCATCGTCGCCCGCACCCCAGCACCACAAGCTCTGGTCGTCCTTGATCGCACAGCCGTGGAAGCGGCTGATGGCGAGATCGACAAACGGTCCGGTCACCGTGTTGCGAGTGGCGAAGGTCGTCGTACCGGACCCACCGGAGATCAGGCCATTGCCCCAGCAGGACAGGTCGTCGTTGCCGTCGATGGCGCAGGCCACGTCGGACTCGAGCTGGACGTGCTTCCAGGTGCCGACGTCCATCGCCTCGGGACGCGCGGTGTACCCACGTCCCCAGCACCGCAGCGCGCCGTCCTCGGTGATGCCGCAGCCGTTCTGCCGACCCAGGGAGATCTCCAGCCACTTGACGGCCGTCGTCGTGTCCTCGGCAGGCAGCTTGTTGTTCGTCGTCGACAGGCCCAGTGCGTTGCTCGACGTCGAGCCCCAGCACCAGCGTGCACCCAGCACGTCGATCGCGCAGCTGTGACCAAACCCACCCGTCGAGACCTGAGACCAGAGTCCCGCGATCTGGCCGAACTCGAGGCTCGCGACGATGGTCCCGTTCCCGAGCTGGCCTCCGTCGTTCGCACCGCGGCACCACAAGCTGCTGTCGGACCGCACCACGCACTCGTGCGAGCCATCGTAGCCGTCGTTCGAATCCGCCGAGCGCACCGCGTCGTCGACGAGCACCCGCGGACCCTCGGGACCCGAGCCGCCGTACGCGTCGCCGTGCCCCGCCCAGCACCACAGGGCACCATCCGTCCGGGACACGCCGCAGCTCGCCCACCAACCGGGGACGAAGGTCCCGGAAATCTCCGCGTCGAGCGCATGGGGCGTCTCGTAGTACGGGAAGTTCTGAGCGTCGCCATCGATGTCGAAGCGGAAGTTCGTCCCCCAGCACCACACCTCGTCCGCGGTGTCCACGCCACAGGTGATGCCGCTGGACGTCTCGACGTCGACCCAGGGTCCTCCCAGGGCCTGGACCGGCGTGGGGGAGTAGTCGAAGGTCGCACCGTCACCGAGGAGCCTCTCGACGCCGTTTCCCCAGCAGTAGATCTCGTCATCCGTACCCAGTGCGCAGCTCTGCCCTTCACCCGCCGAGACGTCGACAAAGCCGATGCCTCCGGGCGACGCGACGGCCGACGGTGAGGTCACCGTGTACTGCGCCGAGGAATCGACCCCCACCTGTGCGTAGGCGTTGTAGCCCCAGCAGTACACGTCCTGTCCACGCCGTCCACAAGTGTGCTCGTAGCCAGCACTCACCTGGGTCCAGTCGCTGTCGCTGCCGACCTGAACCGGCGTCCCGATGGACGCGGTGTACGTGCCGTCGCCGAGCTCTCCGCGACCGTTGGCGCCCCAGCACCACAGGGTACCGTCGCCGCGCACGCCACACGCGTGGCTGGCACCGACGTCGAACGACTGCCAGGTGTCCGTGCCGAAGCGAACCGGCGACGTCTGGACGTTCTCGTAGTTGAAGTCGGCCCCCCAGCACCAGAGGCTGTCGTCCTGCTCGAGCCCGCACGCGGTCCACGAGCCAAAGGCCACGTGCTTCCAGGTGTGGTTGGGGATGGGTGCCGG
Source organism: Deltaproteobacteria bacterium (assembly GCA_006226595.1). Classification (GTDB taxonomy): domain Bacteria; phylum Myxococcota_A; class UBA796; order UBA796; genus M1803. The sequence goes on along the minus strand of SBGP01000099.1, from coordinate 15,233 downwards.
AGCCCGCCGCGAGGCCGTCGTGCCGTCGCCCAGCGAACCGAAGCTGTTGTCGCCCCAGCAGGAGGCGACGCCGCTTGCATCGAGGGCACAGCCGAAGCCGTCCCCCTCGGCGGCTTGCCAAGTGGTCCGGTTCGGTACCGCCTTCACGTAGGGCCCGTCCGCAACCCGCTCCATCGTCACTTGCGTGTACTCGCCCCAGCACTCGAGCGTCCCGCTGTCCGGCACCACCTGATACGCGACGTCGACCACGTCGTCGCAGTCGTTGTCCAGCGTGTCGCAGCTCGTCTCGACCGACTCGTACCCGTTGATCGACGTGTAGTCGGGCTCCACCCAGCCGTTGGCCCCGTCGCACACCTGCTCGCTGCCCGCACACACGCCGAACTGCTTGAGCCCCGCCGGCGGCGTGCCCTCGTCGTCGGCATCGCCGTCGCAGTCGTTGTCGAGGCCATCGCAGTCGTCGACCTCGGCCCAGCCATCGAGCAGGGTGTAGTCCGGATCCTCCCAGCCGCCCTGGCCGTCGCAGACCTGAACGGAACCCGCGCAGATACCGTCCTGGTTGGTCGCGAGCGGCGCGCCGGGGATCTCGTCGACGACGGTGTCGCAGTCGTTGTCGGCGCTGTCGCACAGGCTCTCGTCGGCCTCGTAGCCGGTGATGTCGGTGTAGGCGGGCTCGACCCAGCCGTTGGCCCCGTCGCAGACCTTCTCGCTGCCCGCGCACACGCCGTCCTGCTTGTCGGCGGCCGGCACGTCCGCGGCGGCGATGTCGTCCACGCCCCCGAGGCAGTCGTTGTCGAGGCCATCGCAGGTCTCGGTGGTCGAGTACTCGGCGATCCCGGTGTAGTCCGGCTCGACCCAGCCATTCGTGCCGTCGCAGACCTTCACGCTACCCGCGCACACCCCCGCGGTGAGGTCCGCGGCGGGGAAGCTGAGCTCGTCGTCGGCATCGCCGTCGCAGTCGTTGTCGAGCCCGTCGCAGTCGTCGGTGTCGCTGTAGTCGGCGAGGGCGGTGTAGTCGGGCTCGGTCCAGCCGCCGCCGCCGTCGCACACCTTCTTCGCGCCGGCGCACACGCCGTCCTGCACGTCCGCGTCTGGCGCCCCGTCGAGGTCGTCGGCCTGCCCGCTGCAGTCGTTGTCGAGGCCGTCGCAGCTCGCCTCGGTCGCCTCGTAGTCGCTGGAGTACGCGGTGTAGTCGGGCTCGACCCAGCCGCCGACACCGTCGCAGACCTTGGTCGCACCCGCACACACGCCGTCCTGAAGATCCGCGGCCGGCGCGTTCGCGAGGTCGTCGGCCTGGCCGTTGCAGTCGTTGTCGACCCCGTCGCAGCTCGCCTCGTTGGCCTCGTAGGCCGTTGCATAGGTCGCGTAGTCGGGCTCGGCCCAACCGCCGGCCCCATCGCAGACCTTGGTCGCCCCGGCGCACACGCCGGCCTGGAGGTCGGCGAGCGGTGCATCGGGCAGGTCGTCCGCCACACCGCTGCAGTCCTCGTCGCGTCCATCGCATGTCTCGACCGCGCCGGAATGCACGCCGTCGTCGTCATCATCGCAGTCCGTACCGCCACACACTGCGCCGAGGTAGCCATCGCCGTCCTCGTCGCCGCTGATGTCCACCGAGAGCAGCGCGTCTCCACGCCCGTCCGCGCCCACCGGGTACAGCACCGCGGCACACCCCGGATTGCACGACGCGACGACCACGGGGTCGACCGGGGCCGAGCCGACACCGCCGGCACCGGTGCTCACCGCAAACTCACCGCCCGCGGTGTCGATGACGACCACGTAGGAGCTCACCAGCGGGTGCTCGGGCAGGTCCCACTCGAGGAGCACGCCACCGTCCATGCAGCCCGCGCTCAGCGAGCCTCCGGCGAGGAGCACGTCCTCGACCGTGCCGTCCGTGGACGGCGCAGGCACACACGCGCCGAGAAGCGCAATGAACAAGCTCAGACGCACCGAACCTCCACAAGGCCCGCCACCATAGCAGGACCTCGCGTTGGCCGTCCGAACCTCAGCTCGCGAGGAAGGTGAACCTCGCCGAGCCCGCGGCAATCTGTTCGCCGCCGAACAGGCGCCGACGGCTCACGCGCTCGCCGTTCACCCACGTGCCGTTGGTGGTGCCGTTGTCCTCGACGTGAAACGCGTCGTCCGTGCGCGTGATGCGGAAGTGCAGGCGCGAGATCTGCCCGTCGTGGCCAAGCTGCACGGTGTTCGCCCTGCTTCGGCCGACAGTCACCCCCTCCGTCGCGGGGATCGAGGTCGGGCCCGACTCCTGGTAGTGCACCAGACGCGGGCCGCTGCCGTCCACGGGCGTGACCCCGTCGACGACGAGCATGGCCGCCATCTCCTCGGCGGAGCGCAGGTCCGTGCTCTCGTCCTCGACGTCCTCGTCGAAGTGCAGGATGCCGACGGCCTTGTCGTGGCCCACGGACAGCGCCGCGGCGATCTGCTCGAGCGCCGCCGCCTCACTGGCATCCACAGCGCGAAAGCCGAGGAAGCCGCCCGCGGCCTTGGCCACGTGCTTGCTGAACTCGACCACGTCCTCGAGGTGCTCGGGCGCGAGGTCGAAGTCATCGCGCGCGTGGGCGAGCGCGACGAGCATGCGTCGTCCCCGCTCGAGGTACGCCTCGGAAGGCGGATGACGCAGCCAGTCCTCGAGCAGCTGCGCGCCGTCCGCGGACAGGTGGTACCGCTCCTGGGACAGACCCAGGATCGCCTCGCGCTCCTGCTCCTGGACCTCGCCATCGGCCCAGGCGACCTGGATCAGCGGAAGCAGGGCCAGCACGTCCACGGTGGTCTTGTCGACCCCGAGAAAGTGCAGCTCGCGAAGAAAGGCATCGGCCTGGGACATGAACGCTCCGTGGGACTGGAGCGCAGCTTAGATCAGGCCGTCTTCGCCTCGAAACCCGCCTTCTCGATCGCCGCGATCACGGTCTGCCCATCGGTGTTTCCGTCCACCTCGACCTTTCCGGTCGCGAGATCGACGCGCACGGCGAGCACGCCGTCGAGCTTGCCCACCACGCGCTCCACCGAGCGCTGGCATCCGCCACAGGTCATGCCGGTCACGTCGTAGGTGCGAGTCATGCATCCTCCTGGTGGTCTGACCTAACCACGCCAGCGCGCGCGTCACGGTGCAAAGGCTCCACCAAGGCGTTGCGGGGTGCGCTTCGCGGAACTCCCGGCATTGGCAGGGCGTCCGAGGTGTGTAGCATCCCCCCAGGAGTTGCATGCAGGACTACGACTACCCGTCGCTCGCCGACTTCGCGGAGACCTGGAGCCACCGCCGCGCGCCCGGCGCCGTCCCCTACGCGCACCCGGCCGGTCCGCCGATCCTTCCCCCCGGTGCGGTGACCGAGCGCCTCGAAGAGCTGCTCGACACCGTAGTCTCGCTGCAGCGCGCCGACTGGCTGGTCGAGGGTGTCTACGCCGGACCCAACGCGATGGGAGGCATCTACCGGGACGTGCTGCACTGCGCGCGAACCCTGTCGATCGCCGTACCCCCCGTGATCGTCAGCGGCTGTGGAAGCTCGGCACAGGGAGCCTTCGGCACCGACGACCGACCCAGCTTGCGGCTCTCCTCCCTGTTCTTCTCGGCCGCCACCGAGGGTCAGCGGCACTTCGTCGCGGGTCGACTGTGCGGACACATCGATGCCCACCAGGTGACCTGGGGCACGCTGTACGCGCTGATCGTCGATCACGATGGCCTGCGGCGCGTCGCCCGTCGCAACGTCGGTCCTGCGCTCGAGCTGTTCCTCGCTCCCCTGTCGCTCGGCGCGCGGCTGGGCCTCTCGCGCTGGCACCGTTCTGCCGAGATCACCGCCGATCGCGCGGGTCTGCTGTGCTGTGACGACGTGCACGAAGCGGGCATGGCCCTGCTGCGCATGGCGCTCGCGACCCAGCCGGATCTCGACCCCGCGGAATTCCTCCGGCAGCGCCGCACCATGGGCGCCGACGCCGAGCCGGGTCGCTGGACCGAGGTGCTCTCGGCCAAGCCCTGGCTGCACAAGCGACTGGCGGCCCTCGACCTGTTCGCGCGCTCCGAAGCCTTCGTCCGCGAGGGTGGCACGAGCACCGCGGAGGTCCTGCTCACCGATGAAGAGCTGCACGAGCGGACCCACGCCCTGCTCGCGGTCGGGGGTGGCGCATGAGCGTCGAAGAGGCCCTGCTCGCCGCGGGCGAGGCTGGAGCCGCCGCGATCTGGCGCAGCGCCCGCCGCGATCTGGCCGGCCCGTACCGACTCGCGGTGCTCGCTCGGGACCCTTCCGTCGCCGCGCGCTTCGCCGCATCCCTCGACGGTCCCTGGGAGGTGTTGCCCCGCGAGGTCGGCGCCGAGAGCCTCGGCCTGCTCGACGATCTGCTCGGCGTGCACGCGGTGATCTGGGCGACGCCGGCCCACGCACCGCTGCCCGCCGCCGAGCGGGAGCTGCTCGGTCACCTGCGCACCGCACCGGGCCTGCGCGGGGTTGCTCTGGCCGATCTGGCACTGCTCGCGCGGATCTCCGACGATCCGGAGGCCGAGGCGGCAGAGGTCGCTGCCCGCGTCGCGCGGCTGCTGCCCGAGGACTGGCCGCTCGTCGAGGTGCTCTCGCCGAGCGAGGATCTGCGCGCCGCCCGCACCTCCGAGGTCGCCGCGCTGCTCGTCGCCGACGCGCTGACCCGGGTTGCACGCCGCGATGCCGAGCTCACCGCCGAGTCCGAGCGCCTGAACGAGCTGCTCGCTGCCGAGGACGAGGCGCTGGACCAGGTGCGGCGCGACGCGACCCGGGTCGCCGCGCACGTCCTCGCGGCGATGCGCCGCCACGCGGAACAGCTGCTCATCGACCTGAGGGACCTGCTCGTCCGTGTGGAGCGCGACCTGCCGGCCCAGCTCGACGGGCTCGAAGACCTCGACCTCGCCCGGAGGGCCCTGCCCCACTGGCTGCAGCACGTGCTCGACGGCGCGCTGCACGCCGGGCTGTCCGCCTGGCGAAGTGCCGTGCTCGCCGACCTCGCCGAGCTCGATGTCGACGACGAGGCCTCGCATCACGCAGAGCTCCTGTTGCCCTCGCTACACCCGGCACCCTTCGCGCATCACACCAGCTGGGGACGTCGACTGGCGCTCACGGCGGCCCTCGGCGGTGCCGCCCTGCTCGCCGCCGCCGGACTGTGGCTGCCATCCCTGCTCGCGATGAGCAGCGGCATCGCGTGGTCGAGCTGGTCCGGGTCGCAGGAAGACGAGGCCAGCCGCGAAGCGCTGATCACGGCCGCGCGTGACGCCCTGCGGCAGCTCGGCGAGCAGGCGGAGCGCGTGCTCTCCGAGCAGCTCGACGCCATGGCCGCGGAGCTCGACGAGCTGGGGGACGAGCGGACCGATGCGGCGCGCGAGGCCCGCCGCGGCTTTCGCGAGGACCTGCAGGCCGCTGCCACCCAGGTCAGCCGGCACAGAGACGAGCTCGCCGCCATGCGCGCCACCCTCGAGGAGGTCGCATGAGTCGCCTGTCCGAGTTCGCCGCCCGCCGCATCGCCGCCGCCGAACACCTCGACGCGCTGGCCGACGCGATCGACCGGGCACCGGCACCGATCGACACCGCGCCCGTCCGCGCGGCCGCCGAGAGGGCTCGCGCGGGACGCTTCCACGTCGTACTGGTCGGCGCGTTCTCCACCGGCAAGTCCACGCTGCTCAACGCCCTGGTCGGCGACGCGGTGCTTCCTGCCAAGGTGAACCCCTGCACCGCCATCCTCACCGAGCTCGTGCACGGCGAAGAGCCCGGCGTGGTGGTCCATCACCGCGACGGACGACGCGAGCAGCTCGACGTGGCCGGCTTCCTCGCTGCCTACCAGCTCTCCGCCGACGACGTCGCCGCCGCAGGCGAAGAGGTCGCCGATCGCTTCGGCGGCATCGAGCGTGCCGTGGTCTCGGTGCCCCTGGAGCTGCTCTCGCAGGGCGTGGTGCTCGTCGACACACCGGGTCTGGACGACGACCCACAGCGCACTGCGCGTACCCTGGCCACGCTCCCCGAGGCGGACGCGGTCATCGTCGTGCTCAACGCGCTGCGCTTCCTCTCCGAGCTCGAGCGGCGCACCGTGCGGGAACAGCTACTCCCGCTGGGCCTGACCAACCTGTTCTTCCCGGTGACGATGGTCGACCTGCTGCCCCACGTGACCGCCGACGCCGACGCCGCGCTGACCGCCATCCACGAGCGAGCGAGCGACGTGCTCGCGCCGTTGGTCGAGGGTGCGGATGGGCTCGAAGACCGCTTCTTTCCCCTCGACGCGCGCTCGGCACTTCGCACCCGGCGTGCGGGTGAGGCCCTCGAGCCCAGCGGCTTCGCGGACTTCGAGGAGGCCCTGTCCACCTTCCTCGTCGAGGAGCGGGGCGCGGCGCAGCTCGCCCGCCTGCGTGCGGTCGCCGAGTACGCCCGCGGTGAGCTCGCGCGACAGGCCGAGCTCGACCGGGTCAGCGCCGCGGCCTCCGTCGAGCAGCTGCTCGCGCGACAGGAGGAGCTCGCTCCCCGCTTTGCGGAGCTCGAGCGACTTGCCGGACGTGTGGACCGCATCGTCGCGCACTTCGTGGAACGGCAGCAGAAGCGCGTGTGGCAGGACCTGCGCGAGCACCTCGTGCACTGCCAGGAGGCGCTCCCCGATGCCGTGGCCGAGCTGGATCTCCCGGGACTCGCCGGCGTCGAGCTGCTCACCCCGGCTGGCCGCGCCCGCGCGGAAGCCGTCCTCCACACCGCGCTCGAGGGCTGGTTCGCGGCCCAGATGGACGCCTGGCGCGAGTCGCTGCGTCCCAAGCTCGAGGCCTCCCTCGCGGAGCTTCGCGTCGAGCTCGCCGCCGAGGCGCGCACCTTCGATGCGGTGTCCGAGTCGATCCTCGAGGGCTTCGCGGGAGCCCGGGTCGAGCTGCCCCGCGCCCGTAGCACCCCCGAGGACATGGACCCGCTCGAGCGCTGGTTCTCCGTCGCCGTCGGTGCGGCCCTGCTCTCGCCGGGCACCATCGCGGCGGCGTGGACCGATGGCTACGAAGGCGCCCTCAAGGGAGCGGCCGGGCGACTCGGCGCGCGCGTCGCCTTGCTCGCCGCGGGAGCGCTGCTCGGACCCGTCGGCTGGGCGGGCCTCGTGCTCTACGCCGCCGTCGACCTGCTCCTCCTCCTGCGCACCGGCGGTGGGCAGCTGCGGCGCCTGCGTCGCGTGTTCGCCGAGCAGGTGGGCGGAGGCCTCGTCGCCCATGCCGACGCCCAGCGAGAGGTGGTCGAGGCCCAGGTGGCGGAGGCCCTCCAGCCCTTGCGCAAGGCCATCGTCGCCGCCGCCCGGGCCGACGCCGAGGAGCTGTCGCGCCTGCTCGAGCACACCATCGCCGCGCGTCGCGAGGCTGCCGAGGATGCGGAGGAACGGGCCGAGGACTGGACGGCCGTCGAGTCGACCGCCGACAAGGTGCTCGCCGCGCTCACGGGTGTGTGCACGTGATTCCCGCGCCGCTCGACGCCGCGATGGCCCTGTCGTGCTTCCCGGACCCCGAGGGACTCAGGGTGCGATGGACGGCGCCATTTCGCGTCGTGGTCGCGGGCGTGACCGGCGTCGGCAAGACCACCCTCGCCAACCGCCTGACTGGAAGCCACGCGCCGACCGGGCTCGGTGGCGTGACCCGCGGCGTGCAGCTGCTGTACGGCGTCGAGCGCGTGGTGGTCGACACCGAAGGCATCGACGACGAGCGCATCGCACGCGCGGTTCTCACCGAGCCGTTGGCGACCGCCGACGCGGTGATCTGGGTGCTCGACGGCCGCGCACCATCCACGGCCACCGAGCGTCGCCTGCTCGACGAGCTGTGTCCCGACGGCACGCCGGTGCACGTGATCGTGGCCCGCGGAGACCTGCTCGAGCCCGACGAGCGCGAGGAGGTCGCCGCGCGCGTCCGACGGCTGCATGGGAACCGGGACGTCGCGGTGCTCGATCTGCGCCACGACGACCTCCCCGTCGTCCTGCTCGCGACACACCTCCCCTCCCCGACACGACTGCGGGATGCTCGACGCTGCCTGGCAGAAGCCGAGCATCGGCTGCCGGACGCGCCGGACGTCGCGCCGTTCGTGAAAGACCTCAAGCGGGCGTGGCGCTCCACGGTCATCAGCACGCGCGATGCGGTGCTCGCCGATGTGCACGCGGGAACCCTCACCGATGCCTCGGCCGCCCTCGACAGCCTGTGCCGCGCCGCGCGCCGCGCCTGCCGCCACTTTCGAGAAGTGCTCGACGACGAGCCGTTTCTCGCCCGCATCGGGGCCCGTCCACCGTCGCTGCCCCTCCCCGAGGGCGAGCTCGACAGCCCGCTCGCCTCGATCCGCGCGGGCATGGCCGGACAAGCGGGTGCGGAGCGAGAGCTGCGCGCCGCCGCCGGCCGCTGGCTCGCCGAGGGTGACCTCCGCCTGGTCGATTGGGAGCAGGGTCCGCTCGCATCGGCTATCTCCGCGAGCATGAACGAACTCCGCACCAGCCGCGTCACGCTGCAGGCCGCCCGGGACTCGCTGAGCGAGACATGAGCGGACTCGCGCGCATCTTCCCGATCGCTGGACTGCTCGGCGACTACGGACGCGCCGACCTCCGCGGTGACGTGCAGGCGGGCCTGACCGTCGCGGTGATGATCATCCCGCAGGCCATCGCCTACGGCCTGCTCGCCGGCGTGCCCCCGCAGGTCGCCCTGTACGCGTCCCTCGTGCCGATGAGCGTGTACCTGCTGTTCGGCACCTGCCGCGAGCTCTCGGTCGGACCCGCGGCCCTCATCTCGCTGATGACGGCCCAGGCCATCCTCTCGGTGGCTCCCGAGGTCGAGGACGGCAGCCAGCTGTACGTCAGCCTGGCCGTGCTCCTCGCGATGATGGTCGGCGTCGTCCAGATCGGCCTGGGCATGCTGCGCCTGGGCATCATGGTGAACCTGCTCTCGCGCCCCGTGGTGAACGGGTTCATGTCCGCGGCGGCACTGATCATCGCGGCCTCGCAGCTATCGCTGGCCATGGGCATCCGCCTGCCCCACGGCGACTTCTTCCAAGTACTCGGCGACGCCCTGCGCGCGGTGCCGCAAGCCCACTTCCCCACCGTCGTGCTCACCGTGCTGTCCATGGGCGCCCTGTTCGCGGCCAAGCGCTTCGCCCCCAAGGCCCCGGCGGCGTTCATCCTCGTGGTCGTCACCACGCTCGCGAGCGTCGGCCTCGATCTCCAGGGCATGGGCATCACCATCGTCGGACCGGTGGACTCGGGGCTCCCGAGGCTGGCGCTGCCCGCGCTACCGAGCGTGGCGATGCTCGAGGCCCTGGTCCCGCACGCCATCGCCATCGCCCTCGTCGGGTTCATGGAGTCGATCAGCGTCGCGAAGACCTACGGCTTCAAGCATCGCTACGATGTCGACGCCAACCGCGAGCTGTGGGCCGTAGGCCTCGGAAACCTCGTCGGCGGGCTGTTCGGCGCCTACGTGTCCACCGGCAACATCAGCCGCACCGTGGTCTCCGCCCAGGCCGGCGTCCGAACCCAGCTGGCGGCGGGGTTCACCGCCTTCGTCGTGCTGCTCACGCTCCTGTGGTTCGCGCCGGCGTTCACCTACCTGCCGAAGCCCGCACTCGCGGCGATCATCATCGTCGCCGTCTCCGGCATCGTCGACTTCGGCGAGCCCCTGCGCCTGCTGAGCTTTCGGAACGCGGACGCCGCGGGACTGGCCATCACCTTCCTCGCAACACTGGTGTTCGGGGTCGAGGTCGGCATCGTCTCGGGCATCGGCACCGCCATCGCCCTTCACCTGTACCGAACCTCGGACCCCCACATCGCGACGCTGGGCCGGGTGCCGGGGACCACGCACTACCGCGACATCCGCCGACACCCCGACGCGCGCATCGATCCCGACCTGATCATCCTCCGGATCGACGAGTCGCTGTACTTCGTGAACGCGCCGGTGCTCAAGGACGCCATCGAGCACGCGTCCAACGAGCACGAGGACGTGCCCGAGGGCATCATCCTCGACTTCATCGCCGTGAACGATGTCGACGCGACGGCCCTCGAGGTGCTCGAGCAGATCGCCGACGAGCTGCGCGAGGCCGGCACGCGCCTCGTCATCGTCGAGCTCTCGGGTCCGCTCCACGACATCATGGAAGCGAGCGGCACCCTCGACCACATCGGCGAGGAGAACCTGTTCCACTCGATCGCGGACGCGGTGCACAGCTTCGGCATCGGACCGGAGCCGACGCAGGAAGGCCAGCTACCCGTCGAGTTCCGCGGGCACTAGCGCACCCGACGCTTGTCGCCATCGAAGCTCTCGTAGAGCGCGACGTGCGCGGCCCTGCCGAGCGGGCCTTCCCGGTCCGGATACGTCGCAATCCACGCGAGCAGCATGTCGAGCTTCGCGTCCTGGGCCTGCTTCGACGCGTACTTGTGCGGCTCCCACGGGCGCTGGCGGGCATGTGCCTGGCAGGTCGCGACGTCCCGATCGAGGAACACGAGCTCGGTGGCCTGGTCGGCGACGAGCGCGAGCAGGTCCGCGTAGCAGCCCTCGACGACCCAGCTGCGCTCCCGGCTCACGAAGGCCCGCAGCACGGCCTCCACCTCGTCACGAGGGCGGCGGGTCGGCGGCTCGGTGTCGAGCCACGCGAGCAGGTCGAGGTCGAGGTGGGCGAGGCCCTGGTCCATGTGCTCGGTCGCGAGCGTGGACTTGCCCGAGCCGGAGTTGCCGACGACGAGCACCTTTCGCGCACGAGGGCTCAGGGGGCGGCCTCGGCGGGCGCATCCTCGGCCGCGGGCTCTTCCGCGGGCGACCCGGCCGGCTCCTCCGCGGGCGACTCGGCCGGCTCCTCGACGGGCGCCTCGGGTGCCGCCGCGACGGTGACGTGCTCGGGCAGCTTGGCGAGCGCCTCGTCGTAGCACGTGACCCACTGCGGGTGGATGCGGGTGAAGTACATCTTGCGGAAGGGCCACGGCGGCGGGTTGAGGTAGGTGGTGACCTCGACCTGGCTGCCCCCGTCGGCTTCTTCGATCCTCCACCGGGTGATGAAGCCCTTGTTGCCGGCGTGGTCATAGTCGACGACGCGCGGGGCCTCGGTCTTGCTGATCACCGCGGTGAGGCGGCGGTGCATGGAGCCGACGTCGTAGGTCAGCTCGACGCTCGCCCCCTGTCCGGAGGTGACGCTACCGAAGTTCCAGTCGCTCGAGCACGGGAGGATGGCCTGAAAGGTCTTCAGGTCCTCGAGGGCGGCGTGGACGGCGGCGGGCGGTGCCGGGACGGTCGCGGAGGCCACGACGTCGGCGTTCTTGTCGGCGTAGGGCGAGGCGGCGAGGGCGGTGGCGAGCAGCAGGGAGAGCATGGGGGAATCTCCTGGAGGGATGCAGAGACCTACCGGGCCGGTGGCCTGACGACAAGGTCAGCAGTCCCGAGACGGCACCAGGTTGCGGGCGAGCCGGAAGGACAGGCCGCCGCTGCGGTAGCTGGGGTCGAGCAGGCGGATGCGGCGGGCCAGTCGAGACTGCCGCGGAACGCAATACCAGTCGCCACCGCGAGCCGACCAGGCCACGCCCTCCTCGACGCTGACGCTCGTGGGCACCCGGTACCGCTCGCCGTCGTGCCAAGCAGGGTGGCGCTGATAGGGCTCCGCGCACCACTCGAAGGCGTTGCCAGACGCATGCCGCATCCCGTAGACGCTCTCGTCCACGGGAAACGCATCCACGACCTCCGGGCCCGCCCCCTGCGGTCGGGCGTCTCGTCCATTGGCGAAGGTGACATCCTCCTGGTCGCCCCATGGAAAGAACCGGCCGTCCACGCCGCGCGCCGCCTTCTCCCACTCGATCTCACCGGGCAGTCGCCAGGGCAGACTGTCTCGGTCGGAGCACCAGGCGGCGTAGGCCTGCGCCCCGTGGAGGGTGACCATGATCACCGGCCAGTCGGCTTGCCAGAGATCGCCATCCGCGTCCGGCCGAAGGAAGAAGTGGCCTCCCTCGAAGCCATACACCATGGCCTCACCGCGCTCCCTCGGTGCAAGGTCCAAGGCGGACTCTTCGCGCCCCTGCCGCACCAGTTCCTCGAGAAAGCCGATGTAGCGCGCGTTCGTGATGTGGTGGCGATCCACGACAAAGGCGTCACACCACAAGCGCATGCGCTCGACCGCGCCTGGCGCTTGAGGGTCGCCCCCTACCCACGTCCATCCAGCGGGCACGTAGACGCCGCCCGCGAGGCGCCCTTCACGCGGCAAGGCAATCGGAACGGCCACGCCCTCGGGATCGACGCCGCTCCAGTGCTGCTCGCGGTCGATGCGGACCGGGTAGTCGACCACCTGACGACCCTCCGCCCGAATGCGTAGCAGGTAGCTGCCGATTGGGAGTTCCAGGGCCTGAATGGGCGTCTTGTGGACCCGGCCGGTGGACTCGAGCTGAAGGCGCCGATCTCGCTCGACGTAGCGCAGGACCTCAACGCTGGCGCCCGGTGGATCCGTGCAAAGCGAGACTGCCCCCATGCCGGCGAGATAGCGGCGGTGTTCGCCACGGTCGTGCTCGCGGAGGAGGAGTTCCATCGTCGCCGCGCCGGTGAAGTCGCGGTCGCGCTCGGCCTGTTCGTGACGTGCCCGGTAGTACTTGGCGAGTCGGCGACGGGCCTCGGGAAGCTCCGGCACCTGGATCAGCGCCGAGCGTAGAGCCTGGAGTCCACGCTGCTCATCGAGGGCGGCGCGGTTCCGTAGACTACGCACCTCGTCCTCGAGCCGCCACACCGCACGCTTGTCCTCCAGCGCCCCGTGCGGTCCAACCTCCTTTGCTCGCGCCTGCCGCTCCACGTCGCGGGCCCCCGCGAGTGACCTGGCCGCCGCTACCTCCGAGAAGCGCCCCTCGGACTCCGCGACGAGCTTCATCGCCTGATCGAGCCTGCGGGCACCGTCGAGCCAGCTCGCCGCCGCCGTCGCGACCTCGCGAGCCGAAGCGGGTCGCTCGCGCACCTCGCGCTGCATGGCCCACTCGCAGAGCTCGACGAGCTCCTCCGGCAGCTTCGTTACCGCCACCTGGGTCACTGGCAGTGGCCCCTGACGACCGACCAGCTCTACGACCTCCTGTGCACTGCTCCCGCGGTACGGCGGCCGACCGGAGAGCACCTCGTAGAGCACCGCCCCGAGTCCGTACACGTCCGTGCGCAACGACTCGGGCTCGCCGCGCGCCTGCTCGGGCGCCATGTACGCCGGCGTGCCGCTGATGCGACCGGTCTTTCCCGTCTCGTCCGCCTCGCGCGCGAGGCCCCAGTCGACGACCAGGGTCTCGCCGAACTCCCCGAGCATGATGTTCTCGGGCTTGAGGTCGCGATGGATCACGCCGTGGGAATGCGCGTACGCGACTGCCTCGGCCGCGCTCAGGAAGGCGATGACCAGCTTGCGCAGGCCCATGCCGTCCCAGGAGGTGCCGAAGCCTCCGGGGCCCGACGCCTGGTGCACCCGCGCGATGGCCTCGCCCATGTGGCGGCCGCCGAGAACCGGCATCGTGTAGTACGGCGCACCGTTGCCGAGGGTGCCGTAGTCATAGACCGGCACCACGCCGGGGTGCTGGAGCCCAGCCGTGATCTCCGCCTCGCGAGTGAACCGAGCGAGGTCCTCGGGCTTCGCGTCGAGCCGGATCAGCTTGAGGGCCACCTCACGGCCCAGGCGAAGGTCACGCACCCGACGAACCTGGCCCATGCCCCCGAAGCCGAGCAGGCCGAGGTCCTCATAGCGCTCGGGCAACATCGTCCGTCGCGCGGTGGTCTGGTCCTCATACCCGGTCCACGTCTGCTGGGAGGTCGTCTCGTCCTCCCAGTCGACCGTGGCGCTGGCGGCGATCGACTCGAGCTGCACGCTCGGCGCCGCCAGCGACTCCATGGCCGCGGCGAGTTCCGCCCGACAGGCGGCGGAGAGCTCCGCGCCATGCCGAGCGAGGATGCCCGCCAGCAGCCCGTCGATCACCTACACGACGTCCTGGAACGACAGCACGGTCACCTTCACGTCTTCGTGCATCGGCTTGAACTCCGCCTCGCCGTGAGGGTTCGTGGTCACCGAGATCACCCCACCGCCGATCAGCGTCGTCGTCACCCCGTTGGCGCCCTTGACCTGAACCTCGGAGGCCGACGCACTGACGGTGATCGCGAGCTCGACGTCCCCGCCGTCGACCGTGTACGCCGAGAGGTCCACCGCCTTGAAGGCCGTGGACTTCGTCACGACGAACTGAGTGTCGTTGGCGGGGTCGGTGTACTTCGTCGGCCGTACCTGGCCGCTGGCCGTCTGAAAGGCCTCCGCGAGCACACCCGCCGGGGTCAGGCGCACCGCGCCGATACGGCGGAACTTGCCAGATGCCGGCTTCCAGAAGAAGTCACCGCTCGCCTTGCCGATGGTCTTGCCGCCATCCTCGACCACATAGATCGCGAGCATGGAGTCGTTGACCAGCGGACCCTCGGTATCTGTCGCCACGTCGATGACGATGTCCTTCGGGTGGCTGATGCTCGTCCCGTCGTTGGTCACCGCCGACCCGGGGCCCACCGTGACCTGGGTGCCCGAGACGTGCTTGATCGAATAGCCCTGAATCGCTGGCATGCTCACCTCCGCGCGGAGTCATACCCCAGGGAGGATCACCGCCTGCCAGCCCCACCGAAAAGCACCGTTCGACCGAACGAGATCGGGGACGCCCGAGCTGATCCACAATGGATCGCGGTCGGGCAGATGCCGCTTCGGCATGCGCGGAGCAGATTCACGTGCACGGCGCACCGCCCCGTCCACCGGGCTAGAAGCCGCGCATGGTCAAGCTCCAAGCCGCCGCCGCTCTGCTGTTCTTCCTCCTCGGATGCGTGGTCCAGGTGCTCGGCGTGCTGTGGTTCGAGCAGGTCGACGCGTGGTACGCCGACTGGGCCGTCGGCGCGGTGATCAGCATCACCGGGCTCGTGATGGGCATGAACGCGTTTCCACAGCTCATGGCGAAGAACTACGCGCTCGACGCCCCTCCCCCGCTGTCGCTGGCCGCCTACCGCGAAGCGCTGGAGAAGGCGGAACTGCCGGTGTGGACGTGCAACCGCTGCAAGCTGGTCGAGCCCGGGGATGGGCTCGGAAGCTGCGTCTACTGCGACTCGTCGATGGAGTTCCTGCAGGTCGACGACGAGGCGGTCCGCCAGACCGCGCTCACCGCCGCCCACTAGCAGGCCGCTGAAAAAAGTCGGACCGAGCGGCCTGAGGGCCGTTTTACGCATTCGGCCGGTCGTGAAGCGATTCTTCGAAAGTCGAGGAGGGGGCCCGAAGGGTCGG
>SBGP01000025.1 GCA_006226595.1 Deltaproteobacteria bacterium | reverse complement strand
GGCGGCGCGCGGCGCCGGGCGGGGCGCGGCGCGGGGCGCAGGACGTGGCGCAGGAGCTGGACCCGGATCCGCCGTGCCCTCGAAGGGGTCGACGTCGACCTCGGGCGCCGGCGAGGCGGCCATGTCCATCTCGTCGAGCACGCCCTCGAGCGACGAAGCCGTCACGGGTGCAGGGCTGTCTTCGAGTGCGAGGAAGTAGGCGATGACGCCCGCGCCGACGCCGAGAGCAAGCAGGCCCGCGAACAGCGTCACCACCAGTGCCAAGCCGACGACGGCCTTCTTCACGTGTCCTCCCGCGCACATCATACGCGCTCGGGCTCGCCGCTTCGCGGCCCGGTGGGCTAAGCATGCGTGTGCCTCGCCGACGAACCCAACGATCCAGGGAGATTCCGAGCGACGCCCGTCCGGGACGGGTGGTCGAGACCGTGGGGCGTCGCGTGCTAGTGCGAGACGATGAGGGCGAACGAACCTGCTTTCTCGCGGGGCACCGCGTCGTCATCGGCGATCGCGTGCGCTGGATCGAGGCGCGCGGCGAGGGCGGCAAGATCGTGGCCGTCGACGAGCGGGACACCGCGCTCGTGCGAATGGACCACAAGGGGCGCGAGCAGGTGCTCGCCGCGAACCTCGGGGGTTTGCTCATCGTGGTCAGCGCCAAGGAGCCCGGCTTTCGCGCGGCGCTGCTCGACCGGTACCTCGTCGCCGCCGACGTATTTGGCCTGGAGGCCGCGCTGGTCGTGACCAAGGTCGATCTCGGCGTCGACGACGAGACCGAGGCGCAGATCGCCCGTCGTGCGGCGGATGGCCTGCAGGTGCTTCGCACGGCGATCGACCCGCCTGCGGGCATCGACGAGGTCGCCGCGTTCCTCGCCGAACACGCGGACGAGCATCCCTGGGCCCTGGTGGGCAGCTCGGGTGTGGGCAAGACCTCGCTCGTTCAGGCCCTGCTTCCGCAACAGGATGTTGGACCGGTCGGGGAGATCTCCGAGTTCTGGGGCACGGGGCGCCACACGACCACCGCTTCGCGCCTGTTCGCGCTGCCCGGTGGCGGCGAGATCGCCGACAGCCCCGGCATCCGCAACTTCACGCCGGCGGGGCTGAGTGCCCAGGACATCGGCCTTCACTTCCCTCGCGTCCGCGAGCTCGTGTGCAAGTACCGCGACTGCCTGCACCGCCCGGGTGAGGACGGCTGTGTCGCGGAGCAGGAGCTGTCCGAGCCCTTGCTCGACAGCTACCGCACGCTGCTTGGCGAGGTGCTGGATCTCGAAGAGCGGCGGTATTGAGCTCGCGGTGATATCCGCGGCTGATGCTCGCTCTCCTGCTCAGCTTCGCGCTCGCCGCTGATCCCGCGCCGTCCGAGTCCGACGAGACCGGAGGCCTCAGCATCGCTGGCGGCTTCGGACTCGCCCAGAGCACGGGCCTGCCGGTG
Source organism: Deltaproteobacteria bacterium (assembly GCA_006226595.1). Taxonomy (GTDB): domain Bacteria; phylum Myxococcota_A; class UBA796; order UBA796; genus M1803. The sequence goes on along the minus strand of SBGP01000025.1, from coordinate 2,781 downwards.
CTCGGTCTCGACCTCGCGTGGCAGCCGTCTCCGACGGGCACCTCGCTGTTCGGGCGCATCGCGCCGGGCTGGGGCGGTGAGTGGACCTACGAGGCCTTGCCCTCCGGCCGCTCGCGCTTCACGGGTCTAGCGCTCCGCGGACCGCTGCTCGTTCGACACGAGCTCGGCCTGTCCCACGTGGTTGCGCTACCGCAGCAGGGCATGGACGTGCGCGTCGGACTCGAGGTCGGCGGAGAGCTCATCGTCGGCGGGGACACCGCACCGATCGGCTCCGGCGGGTTCGGCTGGGCGCCCAAGGGCCTCGCGGTCGGCGAGTTCGTGCGCGCCGCGAAGAGCGTGAGCGCGGTGGGGCTCCGGATGGGCGCCGGCTCGGTGCCCGTGACGGTGTGCGATCCCGAGATCGATCTCGACTGCATCGAGTGGTCTCCCGGTTTCGTCGGCGGCATCTACGCCTACGTGTGGGCCGCGCGTAAGGTGCAGATCGAGGCCGAGTTCGGCCGCACCTCCTGGATCACCGTCGGCTATCGCCTGTAGCCTCGGGTCCGACTCTTTCTGCAGCCCGCGCGCGCGGTCTGGTGGAGCTTCGATGAAGGAAAAGCACCTCCGCATTCGCATCGAGCAGTGCCTGGCCCTCGCCAAGGCGAGCAACTGTCCGCGCCGCAAGTTCGGCGCGCTCCTCGTCGATCCCGATCGCAACGTGATCCTCATGGATGGCTACAACGGCGGCCCGCGGGACGGTGGCTCACTGTGCGGCGGCCACCAGTGCCTGCGCGACTCGATGGGCGTCGAGTCCGGCACGCGCATGGAGATCGGCTGCCATCACGCCGAGATGAACGTCGTGTGCAACGCGGCGGCGAACGGCGTTCGCTGCCGTGGGGCCTGGTTGATCGTCACCGGCGAGCCCTGCCTGCTGTGCGCGAAGCTGATCCACCACGCCGGCATCAAGCGCGTGTACGTCGTCGACGGCGGCTACGCGGGCGCGAACGGGGTGGACTACCTGTCGCGCCACGGGGTGCTGGTGACGCCGGTCGAGGGGCCACAGGATCCGCGCCTGGCCACGTGATCAGGCCAGAGGCAGGCTCCACAACAGGATCTCGCGCTGCATGTCCTCGTGGAAGAAGCGCTCGCTGACCGCGCCGCCGCACTTCTCGATGACGCGCGCGCTCGCGACATTGCCTGGATCGCAGCTGAGCACGAGCCGCTCGAGATCCAGATCGCGCCCGAAGTCCATCGCGCCCCGCAGCAGTCGCGTGGCGGCGCCGCGCCCGCGCCGATCCGGGCGAACCGCGTAGCCCACGTGCCCTCCGAAGCGCTCGAGGAACGGGGTGAGGTGATGACGGAAGTTGTAGAGGCCGAGCAGCTCGCCATCCTCTTCGAGGAACACGCTGGTGCACGGGACTCGACCCTCGGCGAGGCCCTCCCCGCGAGACCAGGCGTCGAACGTGTCCACGACGCGATCGATGGGCCAGTCACGGTCCGCGAAGTACCCGGGAATCGTGGTCTCGCCGGCGGCGGCGAAGCTGTCCAGGAAGTCCGCGAGGGCCCGCCCGTGGCGCACTTTCAGGGTCGTCAACGGCATCGTTGTCCTCACGTTGGACAAATGGTCGAAGAATCATCCGGAGGGTGGTGGGCCTCGACGGCGGTGTTACGGCCATAGCCTTTTCTGGACCACCCACGGAGGTTTTCATGCCCTACGAGCTCCCCCCGCTTCCCTACGCCTACGACGCTCTCGAGCCGCACTACGACGAGCAGACCGTGCGCCTGCACCACGACAAGCATCACAACGGCTACGTCACCGGTCTGAACGCGGCTGAGGCCAAGCTCGCCGCGGCGCGCGAGAGTGGCGACATGGGTGCGGTCAAGGCGCTCTCGCAGCTCCTCGCCTTCCACGGCTCGGGCCACATCCTCCACACCATCTTCTGGACCAACATGAAGGCGAATGGTGGCGGCGCGCCGTCGGGCGATCTCGCCGCGCAGATCGCGACCGATTTTGGTTCGTTCGACGCCTTCCTCGCGCAGTTCAAGGCCGCCACGACCTCCGTCGAGGGCAGCGGCTGGGGCCTGCTCGTGTGGAACCGCCTCACCGGCAAGCTCGAGATCCTGCAGGCGCTCAACCACCAGCACAGCTCCCAGTGGGGCAGCGTGCCGGTGCTCGCCGTCGACGTGTGGGAGCACGCCTACTACCTCAAGTACCAGAACCGGCGCGCCGATTGGGTGAACACGTTCTTCGATCACCTCGTGAACTGGGACGATGTCGCGGAGCGCTTCGCCGCCGCGAAGTAGTCATTTCCGCAGATCTACCGACGCCCGGAGTGGAACTTCCACTTCGGGCGTTGTTGTCTGCGCTGCGAACGAGGTCCGCCTGCGGTATCCTCCGTCAACGTGAAGAATTTTCACTTTTCAACTCCGCAGCGGTAGAATGAAAACCCGCTCCTGCGGGAGAGGGTCACCGAGGGGTCTCGTCTCCATGCGCTTTCTCGCGCTCTTCGTCGCACTCGTCTTCGCCCCAGCCGCGGCATGGGCACAGGCTGAACAGCAGTCGACGTGCGGCGACTTCGAGGAACTCGAGTCGACCGCCTTCAAGTCCAAGCTCACGCCCGAGCAACGGACCTGTCTCGAGGACTTCGTGAACACAGCCGAGCCTCACGCGGCCACCCGCGCGTCGTTCGTGCTGATCACCAACGCGTTCATGGGCGGTGAACAAGACGTGTACGCGGCGCTGCTCCGCCGGCACATCACGTTGGTGAACACCACCGATGCCGATGTCGCGTACATGTACGC
>SBGP01000109.1 GCA_006226595.1 Deltaproteobacteria bacterium | reverse complement strand
AGCAGGCTGCTGAAAAACTCTCCCGTCGCGTTCTGGACCCGTTTCACACCTTCGCCCGTCGTCTCGTCGGTCACGTGCTTCAGCACGCTTCCTCCGCGACTTTCGGTGAATCGCTGCGCGACCGGCCGAATCCGCGAAACGGCCCTCAGACCGCTCGGTCCGACTTTTTCAGCAGCCTGCTAGATACGGCGCGGCTACTCCGCCTCGTCCTTCTTCTTCTTCTTGGACGGCGGGGGGGCGCCGGTTCGGGCCCGCTCGGCGCGCTCCTGGGCCCGGATGTAGCCGTCGCTGCGCACGTCGTAGGTGCCGGCCTGCATGCCGGCCTGCACGTCGAAGGAGAACTGGTCGAAGCTGTAGTGACCCGCGGGGATCAGGCCGGTGAACTCGCCGCGGCGCTCGATCTCACTCTGGGCGAAGCGCATCGCGGCGGCCTGGTTCGGGTCGAAGGGCACGCCATCGCGCACCAGATCGGCCTTGCCCGGGTCGCAGAGGAGCGAGACCTCGCCGTAGTTCTTCTTGATCTCGGCGAGCCATCCCTCGACCTCGTCGTTGCCGGGCGCGAGGGCCTTGGCGAAGCGAAGGCGCTGGCGGAGTGAGGTGACGTCCCCGAGCGCGCGTGCCGAGCGCGCGCCGCCCATGTGGTCGTCGAACGAGAGCGGCACGCCGAAGCCTCGCAGCTCGCGGTAGGTGCGCTCCACACCTCCCCACGCGTTGCGCTCGGCGAGCTCCTTGAGCTGCTGGGAGACCCGGTTGTACTCGGCGGTCGCGTGGTCGTTCGGAGCCGCGGCCCGCACGTCGGGTGCGCCGAGGGCGAACACCGCGGTGGCGAGCAACACCGCGAGCCCTCGCGCGGCGCTGGAGCGGCGAGTCCGAGTGGAGCGGGAGGAGGAGCGGTTCCGCGTGTGCATGGCTCACTTGGGCGAGGAGTACGGCAAACCCGCCAGCGAGGGGGCTTGTTCCCGTGCGAGACGCATTGTAGACCACAGCGCTCGATCCGCCCATACTGTGCCGAGGAGGATGCATGGCCCGCGTGGATGACCTGCTCTCGCTGATCGACGATCCCACTCGTCCGGCGGACAACCCGGGCAGCGACGATGACCCGTTGCTGGCGCTGCTCGTGCACCTGGCGTTCTCGGACGAGGTGCTGCAGGAAGACGAGCTGGCGCTGCTCGAGCGCGTGCGTCCTGGTCTCGGCGTGGGCGAACTCCTCGATTGGGCCATGGAGATCCACGAGCAGGACCTGGATCTCGAGGCGCTGGCCGCGGCGCTACCGACGGCCGAGGAGCGCTGGTCCGCTCTGCGCATCTCCGCGCGCATGATCTGCATGGACGGCGACCTCGACGATCTCGAGGTCGAGGACCTCAAGCAGCTCGCCGCCGCGCTCGGGCTGGGTTCGGATGCGGTGCGCATCGTGGTCCGCGAGGTGATCGCCGAGGCCGGTACTCCCGACATCGAGCACCTGATGAGGTCGCTGTCGTCGATGTTCTGGGAGGAGCTCGTGCCGACGCACGGCGGCGTCGAAGGCGAGCTCAGCACCGTCGTGCCCGACGGCGCCGATCCGATCTGCGCGATGCACTTCGAGGACATCGAGGTCGCGGGCCTGTACCACGAGGGCCTGGCCGTTCACTTCGAGACGGGCCCCGAGTTCGTGCGCTGGACCGACGTCGAGCGCTACACGCGTGTGCCCGTACCTGGCGCCGCGCTACACCTTCGGATGTCCGACGGCAGCAGCCGCTCCGTCGCCGACCCCCGACTGCGAGACATCGGACAGCTCCTCGACCGGATCTACGGCGTCGAAGCTGCCCCCGAAGAACGGCCTGGAGGCCTCTGATGCGTACTCTCCTCGCTCTGGCCTGCTTGCTGCCCTCCGCGGCCCTCGCCGGTGGCTGGTACGACCCGTCCTTCCCGCACCGTACCGAGCTCAAGGTGTCCACGCCGACGGTCAGCGGCGCGACGGTCGACTGGCCGATCGGGGTGCGGCTCGACGCCACCTCGATCGACTGGAGCCTCGTCGACAAGAACGGCAACGACCTGCTGTTCGTCGATCCGCGCAGCGGCCGCCCGGTTCCGTACGACATCGACCGCTTCGACTACGCCGGGCAGTCGGCGTTGATCTGGGTGCGGCTGCCGAGCCTCTCGCCCGGCGACAGCTTCTCGCTGTACGTGTACTACGGCAACCCGAACGCCGGGCCGTTCGAGTCGCCCCAGGAGACCTTCCAGGACTTCTATCTGGTCCACCACCTCGACCAGACGGGCACCTCGTTCGAGGACTCCTCGCCCTTCGGGAACCACGGCTTTCCGAGCGGGAGTGGCCAGTCCATTGGCTCGCCGATCGGTGACGGCTGGGAGTTCACCGGCGACCCGATCATGCTCAACGACGACGTGCGGAACTACATGGGCGGCGTCATGGAGTTCTATGCGTCGTACTGGACCGTGGCCTATGACGGCGGGTCCATCCCGAACGGCGCTCCGGGCATGTTCGGGACCACGCGAAACACGGGCAATGGCATTGCGTGGGGCCTCGTCGACCCCAACGGCGAAGCCTGGGTCTACGACGGCAACCTGGGCCAGGTCAGCGCTGGCCCCGTCCGTTCCTGGACCCACGTGGGCTTCTCGTTCCGCGAGAACTCGTTCCACGCGACCTTCAACAACGGCGCCTGGTATGCCGACGACTCGGCGTACAGCGTGCCGAACTTCGTCACGATCGATCGCATTGGCGGGGTGGTCGAAGATGGCTTCCTCGGCGGAGACCGGCCGTACTACGGCGGCGTCGATGAGTTCCGCATCTACAACCAGGCCATCCAGGACGCGTTCCCGGCGGCGCTCGACTACTACGGCGGGCTCGGCGAGCTCGTCGACCCCTGCGCCAGCCTGTGGACGACCTACCCGGACCTCGACGGGGACGGGCGCGGCGACGAGTCGGCACCGCCGACGACCACCTGCTGGGAGCAGCTCGACGGGGTGAGCAACAACGACGACTGCGACGACAGCGACGACACCGTGTACCTCGGCGCCGCCGAGCAGTGCGACGGCAAGGACAACGACTGCAACGGGCAGACCGACGAGAACATCGGCGGCAACATCTGGTACGTCGACGCCGACGTCGATGGCTGGGGCTCGGGGGCGGGCATCGACAGCTGCCTCGAGCCCAGCAACGGCAGCTACAGCAGCCTCAGCGGCGACTGCGACGACTCGGACAGCAACAACTACCCGAACAACGAAGAGACCTGCGAGCCCGGACTGCTCAGCGACCAGCTGGACAACAACTGCGATGGCTCGGTCACCGATGGCCTGACCTTCGCGACGATCTACCGCGACGGCGACAACGACGGTCTTGGTGACCCGTCGAGCCCGGCGCAGACCTGCTCTGCGGGTGTCTCCGGCTACGTCTCCAACGGGGATGACTGCGACGACGGCGACAGCGGCGTCGGCACCCGCACGTGGTACCGCGACGCGGACGGCGACGGCGAGGGCACGGCGAGCCAGACCGTGAGCAGTTGCACGCTGCCCAACGGGTACGCGGACAACACCCTGGACTGCGACGACGGCAACTCCGCGGTGAACAGCACCACGACCTGGTACACGGATGCCGATCGCGACGGCTACGGCGTGGTCGGTAGCGCGTACACGCAGTGCTCCCAGCAGAACTCCACCGACGTGCTCCAGGCCGGCGACTGCGACGATACCGACGCGAGCCGCAACCCCGACACCCAGTGGTACGCGGACACCGATCAGGACGGCTACGGCGACCCCTCCGCAGCGTGGCCGACTGCCCAGTGCACGCAGCCCTCCGGCTACGTGACCAACTTCGGGGACTGCAACGACAACGACAGCGCCATCAACCCGACCTCGGTCTGGTACCGCGACAGCGATGGCGATGGCTTCGGCAACACCAACGACGCCATCGTGCAGTGCGCTCGGCCCCAGGGCTACGTGTCCAACGACTTCGACTGCGACGACACCGATGCCTCGCAGGTCCCGAACCAGCTGTGGTACGCGGATACCGACAGCGACGGCTATGGCGACCCGAACAACAGCCGCCAGGACTGCAACCAGCCCACCGGCTACGTGCTCGACAACACCGACTGCAACGACAGCAACACCGACGTGAACCCGGGCACCACGTGGTTCGCGGATGGCGATGGCGACGGCTACGGCGACGCGAGCAACGCGGTCGCGACCGGTCAGTGCACCAGCCCCGGGGGCTCAGCGGTCCCGAACCGCAACGACTGCGACGACAGCGACGCGGCGATCAACCCCGAGACCCAGTGGTACCCGGACCTCGACGGCGACTCCTTCGGTGCGGGTACGCCCACCCAGACCTGCGCTCCGGGAACGGGCAACTGGTCGCTGAACAACTTCGACTGCGACGACAACGACGCGACCAACACGCCGAACCAGATCTTCTACGAGGACCTCGATGGCGACGGGTGGGGCAACACCGCCGTCTCCCGTCTCGACTGCAGCGCGCCTCAGGGTTGGGTCGACCGCAGCGGCGACTGCGACGACGACGACTCGGCGACGTTCCCCGGTGGCTTCGAGTTCTGCGGTGACGGCATCGACGGCGACTGTGACGGTGTCGGCGGCGGCCCTGACGCCGATGACGACGGCGACGGCCTGACCTTCGCGGAAGAGGTCTACACCTCGGACTGCTACACCGACAGCGACAACGACGGCGTGCCCGACGACGTCGAGCACGGCCTGAACACGGACGGCGACGCGCTCGTCGACGGCATCGACCCCGACGACGACGGCGACGGCATCCCGACCCGCGACGAGGACTACTGCCTCTCGGTGGTCGGTGGCACGTGCAGCAACGACTACGCGCCGGGCGAGGGGGACCCGACCAACGACGACACCGATGGCGACGGCATCCCGAACTACCTCGACGACGACGATGACGGCGACGGCATCCCCACCGCGCAGGAGGACTACTGTGTGAACTCGTCCTCCTCGTGCACCGACGACTACGGGCCGGGTGACGGCGCGCCGGGCAACGACTTCACCGACAACGACAGCGCGCCCGACTACCTCGACCCCGACGACGATGGCGACGGGGCCCCGACGGCGTCCGAGGACCTCAACGGTGATGGCAACTGGCTCAACGACGACGGCGATGGCGACGGCATCCCGACGTACCTCGACGACGACGAGATCCCGAACCTCGATGCCGACGAGGATGGCCTCACCGACGACGAAGAGGCGCTGATTGGCTCGGACCCGAACCTCGCGGACAGCGATGGCGACGGCATCTCCGACCTCGACGAGGTGGGGGACCCGACCGATCCGAACGACAGCGATGGCGACGGCACCTACGACGTGCTCGACGAGGACGACGACGGGGACGGCATCCCGACCGCCGTCGAAGGTGACGGCGACAGCGATGGCGACGGCACGCCCGACTTCCTCGACGAGGACTCCGACAACGACACGCTGCCGGACTCCCAGGAGGCGGGCGATGACCCGACCAACCCCGTGGACACCGACGGGGACGGCACGCCGGACTACCTCGACCTCGACAGCGACAACGACTTCTCCGCCGACAGCGTCGACCCGGCACCGCTCGACAACGGCGCCGGGGGCCCTGGTACTCCCACGCCGCCCGAGGGTTATGGCTGTGGGTGCCAGAGCAGTACGCCCGCACCGAGCCTGTGGTTCGGCCTGGTCGGCCTGCTCGCCCTTCGTCGGAGGCGTGCGTGAGTGAAGACACGAGTGCGGAGCGAGCAGAGAGGCTCCGCAAGGTGATCGCGCTGGAGATCGACCGGATCGTCGAGGACCTCGAGGCTCGCCGCGAGGTGCTCATCGAGCTGTGGGGCCGCACCCGCGACCGCGGCATGTTTCTCGACACCGTGTTCTCGCGGTGGAAGACGCTGGGCTTCCCCGACCTTCTCGACCTCGAGACCGCCGAGGTTGCCGCAGTCGACGCGTTCTACCGGGAGCTGCACGAGCTGCGGTTCTACTTCCGGTTCACCGAGGACATGCCGGTCCATATGCTCGATGCCTACGACCTCGCGCTGCACCGCCTCCGCGGGTACGGCGAGCTGGCCCTCGAGCTGCTCGGTGGTCCGCCCGATCGGCCGTACATCGAGTTCCCCGAAGACGAGCTCCCCTCCGCGCCCGACGAGGACGATCTGGCTGCGGACGAGGAGGAGACCCCCGAGGGTTCCACCGAGGACCCGAACGAAGAGGCCCCGTGACCGTTCTCCTCCTCGCGCTCTCCGCGTTCGCCGCCGAGCCCGTGCTCCTCCAGCCTGGCCAGGCGCCGCACGCGGTGTACCGCTACGCCCCGTCGGCGGGCGCCAAGCAGACCGTCGAGATGCGCATGGACATGAAGATGTCGATGAGCATGGCGGGCATGGACATGCCGCCGATGGACGTGCCGTCGATGGTGTACACGCTCGAGACGACGACCGGAAGCGTCAGCGAGAAGGGCATTCCCTACACCTACGAGGTGGTGGGGACGACCGTCGAGGGCGAGGGTCCGGTGGCGGATCACATGCGCAAGGACCTCGGCAAGATGGTCGGGGAGCGCGGCGAGGTCGTCGTCTCGCCCCGCGGCGAGGTCGTCGGAGAGCAGACCACCGAGCTGCAGCCCGGTTCGGGCCCGAACCTCGAGAACGAGCTCGGCAACCTGAGCCTGATCCTCCCGGAGCAGGCGGTGGGCGTCGGCGCGACCTGGAAGCTCGAGCAGGATCTCGTCGACGGTGGCATCGCGGTGCACCAGAAGACGAGCTGGACGCTGTCCGGCGTTCGCCCCGATGGTGCGCTGGTCATCGACATCGTCGTCGAGACCACCGCGGAAGAGCAGGAGATCACCAACCAGGGCATCACCTCGAAGATCGTCGAGTTCGCCTCCTCGTCGAAGGGCACCTCGGTGGTTCATCCGGCCAAGCTCCTCCCGGTGGAGTCCAAGGTGAGCGGCTCGACCACGGTCGTCGCCGAGTCCCAGATGATGGGCACGATGAAGACGGCGATGACGCAGCAGATCGTGCTCGCCGAGAAGTAGGCGGCGCGGGCGCCGCTTCCGCGAGGTGCTGCAGCCGTCGCACGTGATCCGGCGATAGCCGGGAGGGAGTGCGGCAGGTAGGCTGTCGCGGGGAGGAGCTTCGATGCGGATTCGTTGGGCAGTGCTCGCGCTCGTGTGCCTCGCGGACGGCGCGCTCGCTTGCGGTCAGCCGCTGGCCGACGAGCTCGCTGCCTGCGACAACCGAAGCGTCGGCTCGCGCTGCGACTACCCGGGAGAGCTCCCGGGACGCTGCGTGCCCACCGCGGACGGCCTCGACATCCAGTGCGCGCTGGTCAACCCGGGCTCTGGCTTCGAGCCACTGTCTGCGCCCGCGTGCGACGACGCTGCGTGCGGGCTGTGGAACAACCTCGGCGTTCCTGGCGACATGCAGTGCCGGGACTTTCCGACGACCTCGACCGGCACGCAGATGTTCGGCGCGTGCCTGTGCGACGACGATGCCGATGGCGACGGCGTGTTCGCGTGGGACGACAACTGCCCCGGCCTCGACAACGCGGACCAGGCCGACGCGGACAGTGACGGTGTGGGCGACCTCTGCGACAACTGCGTCGACCTCGCCAATGAGGACCAGGCGGACCTCGACGGCGATGGGGCAGGGGATGCCTGCGATGCCGATCGCGATGCCGACGGCGTCGACGACGAGCTCGACAACTGCCCGGACGACGCGTCGACCGACCAGAGCGACGTCGACGGCGATGGCCTCGGCGCGCCGTGCGACAACTGCGTCGACATCGCGAATGCGGGCCAGGAAGACCTGGATGGGGACGGCATCGGCGATGTGTGCGACGCCGATCGCGACGGCGATGGGCACGTGAACGCCGACGACAACTGCCCGGACGCGTCGAACAGTAGCCAGAGCGACTCGGATGGCGATGGCTACGGCAACCAGTGCGACGTGTGCTACCTCGTCGCCGACGACCAGGCCGATGCCGACGGCGACGGAGATGGCGACGCCTGCGACAACTGCGTCGACGTGCCCAACCCGTCCCAGGCGAACCGCGACGGCGACGAGTTCGGCGACGACTGCGACCCCGACCGCGACGGCGACGGCACCGACAACGACGTCGACAACTGCCCGATCGTCGCCAACCAGGACCAGGCCGACGGCGACAGCGACGGTGTCGGCGACGTGTGCGACAACTGCCCGCTCGTCGCGAATACCGATCAGGCCGACGAGGACGGCGATCGCGACGGGGACCTCTGCGACAACTGCCCGACCGTCGTCAACGGCTCGCAGCTCGACTCGGACGGCAACGGGGTCGGGGATGCTTGCGAGCCCGACGAAGCGGACACCGATACCGACGCCGACACCGACACCGACGCCGACACGGATGCCGACAGCGATGCGGACGCCGACAGCGACGCGGACACCGAGGTCCCGGGCGATACCTGGTACCGGCCGCCGGTGGAGGAGGAGCCGAAGGGCTGCGGATGCAAGGGTGGCGAGGGTGCGTGGCTGTGGGTGTTGCCGCTCGTGCTCGGGTGGCGACGTCGCGCTGCACCCAGGTGACCCCGGCGAGTGCCTGCGATAGAGCGGCGGGCATGCAACCGATCACCGATCCGTCCATCGTCGAGGGCTACCTCACCGACGCCTCCAACATCCACGGGCACGCGGAAGGCCTCGTGCGGCCGAGGAATGCGGCCGAGGTGGCCGAGATCGTCGCGCACTGCCAGGCTCACGGCATTCCGCTCACCGTGACGGCGGGCCGGACCTCGACGACCGGGGCCCCCGTGCCCTTTGGCGGCTGGGTGCTGTCGACCGAGCACCTCGATCGCATCGTGTCGATCGACCAGGACACCGCGGTGGCCGGCGCCGGCATCTACCTCGGGGCCTTCCAGGACGAGGTCGAGCGCGCGGGCCGGTTCTTCCCGCCGGATCCGACCTCGCGACACGAGTGCACCCTCGGTGCCGCCGTCGCGTGCAACGCCAGCGGCGCGCGCTCCTTCCGCTACGGCCCCACGCGTCCGTGGGTCCTCGGGCTCGAGGTCGTGCTTCCGACCGGTGAGATCCGCCGCTTCCACCGCGGTGATCCGGTGCCCGCCGAGTGGCCCGTGCCGGCGTGGACCGAGCCTGCCGTGAAGACCGCTGCCGGGTACGCCCCGCCCGTCGATGCCGTGGACCTGTTCATCGGACAGGAGGGCACCCTCGGCGTGATCACCGAGGTCACGGTCAAGCTCACCGAGCTGCCGGAGCAGGTGCTCGGTGTGCTCGCGTTCTTCCCCGACCGCCAGAGCGCCGTGGCCTTCGTGGAGGTCGCCCGCGATGCGGCGCGCCGCGACCCGAAGGGTGCTCTGTCGCCGCGCTGCCTCGAGTACCTCGATGCGGCGTGCGTCGAGCTCGCCCGCGAGCGGGTGGGGGATGTGCCCGAGGGTGCAGGTGCGGCGCTGTTCTGCGAGCAGGAGGTCTCCGTCGACGAGGAAGACCACCTCGAGGCGTGGTGGGAGGCACTGCTCGATGCGGGCGCGCTGGCCGACGACACGGTCGTCACCACCACCGACGAGGGGCGCGAGAAGCTGCACGCCTTCCGTCACGCGGTGCCAGCGGGCATCAACGAGCGGGTGGTCGCCAACGGCATGCCCAAGGTCGGCACCGACCTCGCGGTACCCGATGCGTGCCTGTCCGAGATCATGGACCTCTATGAGGCGGTCACGCTCGACAACGTGCTCTTCGGCCACATCGGCGACAACCACCTGCACCTGAACTTCCTGCCGAAGAACGACGAGGAGCTCGCGCGCGCCAAGGCCGAGTACGCTGCGCTCGCCCGCAAGGCGGTGGCGATGGGCGGCACGGTGAGCGCGGAGCACGGCATCGGCAAGATCAAGCGCGAGTACCTCGCGATGATGGTCGACGAGCCTGTGCTCGCGCAGTTCCGCGCGCTCAAGCGCACGCTCGATCCGGCGTGCATCCTCGGCCGCGGCACCCTGTTCCAGCCCGAGGGCGAGCAGGCCCGCTAGAAGCGCAGCTCCCAGAAGAGGTTGCCCCAGCTCTCCTGGTCGCCCCACGCCGCCTCGAGCACGAGCTTGCGGGCCAGCGCCCACTCGGCGACTACGGTGACGCTGTTCTCGTCGATCTCCGGACGCGGTGAGAAGGTGCTGCGCACGAACACGCTCGGCGCCACCGGCACGCCCACTGACACGGTGCCGTCGGGCTCGACCGAGAAGCCGCCGAGGCTGGTGCCGCCGAGCACGCTCTGCAGGAGCAGCCCGCCCGCGGCGCTGGCGGCCGCCGCGCCCTGGCCCTCGGAGAGCTCGTCCGGCGCGCGCCCGGTGAGCAGGATGGTGAACACCTGCTGCTGGTCCGGGTACTCCTCGGAGGAGAAGTCGATCTGCGGCTCGGAGGGCGTGCCGCGCACGCGCATATCGACCTGACCGCCGCTCACCGCCATCGCCCCCGCGAGGTCGAGGATCGGGTTGGTGAAGTCGTCGCCGACGAACGAGATCGTGCCCTCGGTGAGGTCGAAGTTCGACTGGATCACGCGTGCCTTGCCGCCGATCACCTCGACCTCGCCGAGCAGGGCGAGGTCACCGCCCTTCATGGCGATGCGGCCCTCGCCGTCGAGGCGCACGCTCACATCCGCCGAGGTGATGCTCGCACCCAGGGCCCCGAGGTCGTCGAGGAAGGGCATGATGATGTCGGCCTCGACGCTGCGGTTCATGTCGAACACGATGCCGACGTTGAACTTCTCGTACAGGGGCGGCTCGATCTCCTCGACCTCTTCCTCCCCGGGCGGGCTGAAGTCACGGCGGACCACGACGAGGTTCTCGTCGAGGGCCAGCGGCGCGGTGGTGAAGAACGCCGCCGAGTCGAGGGCGATGAAGCCCTGATCCACCTTCAGGCGTCCGTTCACGTTCAGCTCGGGCCAGGTGTCGGAGATGTCGATGCCCCCGGAGATGCGCAGCAGCTGGTCGTCCTGGGCGGAGAGCAGGGCGTTGTCGAGGTCGATGCGTCCGTTCACGGTGCCCGGCGTCCACTCGTCGATGCGCATCGATCCTCGCGCGCGCAGGGCGGCGGGACCTTCTTCGACGACGTCCAGGAAGCCGGACTTGAGGTTGCGTCGCAGCGGCACGGAGTGCGCCTGCAGCGACTTCAGCGACACCAGCCGCTCGTTGGCGGTGAGCTCCATGCCGAAGTCCTTGAGGCGAATGCCGAGGGGCAGGTAGTCGAGCTGCGCCTTGACGATCTTCGCGGACAGATCGGGCTCGGGCTTGTCGAGGCGCCCCTCGATGGTGCCGTCGAGCACGAGCATACCGTCGGCCTTGGAGATGCCGGGATCGACCGCCGCGACCAGACCCAGCGGGATGCCCTCGCCGCCCATGGACAGGTCGAGCTCGCCGCTCTGCCACTTCGTCCAGTCTGGCTCCGCGAGGTCCACGGTGAGCGGCACCTCGCCGCCGAGGAAGAAGCTTCCACCGTCGGTGAACGAGAGCGCGACGGTGGGGAGATAGGTACCGTCTTCGTGGAAGAGCTCGATGTTGGCGATGTCGACCTTGGCGGTGCCGATGCGTCCGCCGAGCCAGCGAATCGCGGTCTCGGCCACGGGGCGGGTGGCGCTGCCGCCGACGATGAGGAAGCCCTCGAGCTCGCCCTCCACGTCCATCGGCGAGCCCGCGAGCGCGAACAGGCTCGAGGCGGGCACCTGGCGCATGCGCAGCTCGCCGTCGAGCCCGGTGGCGTACAGGTCGTAGTCGTCCCACGGGGGTTCTTCGCCGCCGCGCAGGGCCCACGCGAAGATCTCCTCGGCGCGAGTCTGGGCGGTACCCTTGAGCTCGCCGCGACGGTCGAAGCCCTCGAACACGTCGGCCCAGTACACGAGCGCGTCTCCCTGGCGCTCCACCGACCACTCGACGCGTGCCGGTCGCTGCCAGCCTGCCGCATCGAGCTCCGCGACGCCCGCCCCGCGAACGTCGGCATCTCCGAGCGTGCCGGAGAGGGTGACCGCGCCGCTCGCCGCGCCCGGGGGCAAGGTGCCGGCCCAGCGCTCGAGCCGGTCCAGCGAGCCCGCGCGCAGGGCGATGTCGAGATCGACGGACTCGTCGGGCAGCAGCCGCGCGTCGGCGAGGTCGAGGTTCACGGGCAGCTCGCCACCCAGGGACACGAGCGGTTCGCCTGCGATCGTGGCGTCGAGGCGCGGGTACACGCGGTTGGCGTAGGCCTGCACCTCGCCGGTGACGTCGATGTCGCCGTCGAAGTTGCGCACCGCGAGCCCGGAGAGGTCGAGGACCGGGTCCGCCGCGTCTCCGGTGAGCTTCAGCGTGGCGTCGACCTTGCCGGACAGCGGCTCCTCGAGCTCGGCAAGCGCGCTGACCAGTCCGAGGTCGAGCTCGGCGAGGGTCACGGTACCGTCGAGGGTGCCGAGCGTGCCGACGTCGCCATCGATGGCGATCCGTCCGCGGGTGCTCGCGAGGTGGATGCTCGCATCGCGGATGCCGCCCCCCTCGGGCGCGAGACGGAGCATCACCGGATCGGTGGCGCGGAACACGGTCTGCTTCACGGGTTGGACGAGTAGCCGTGAGGCGATCAGCGAGCTGTCGCGCAGGTCGAAGTCGAGGGAGGTATCGAGGTTCGGCTGTTGGCGACCCGAGCCCATCCACGCCTCGACGTGGGCCACGTCGTCGGCGAGGTTGACGAGGATGCGCCCCTCGGGACCTCGGTTCTGCACCAGGTCGTAGGCGCCGTGCTCGACGGCCGCCTCGACCCGCATGCCGCCGCCGGTAGGCATGCGCACTTCCCACGCGGCGCTTCCCTCGTCGAGGTACAGGATCTCGGGCACCGAGATGGCCGCGAACTCGCCGCTGCCCACGGCGACGGTGCCGTACTCGTCGACGTCCACGCGCACGTTCTCGTCGGTGTACACGCCGATCTCGGTGCCGTACGCGACGCCGTCGGTGCCCTGGATCTCCGCCTCGACGATGGTGCGACCGTTGCGCACCGACACCGCGACGTCCGCGACCACGCGCTCGAAGCGCACGTCGGTACCGTAGGTGAAGGGCTCGGCGACGATCACGCCGGTGACGAGCGTGGGTACGCCATCCTCGGCCGAGCGAACCTTCACGAGCAGGTCGACGTCGGCCTGTCCGCCGAGGTCTTCTGCGCCGAAGCGGTCGAGCTCGGCGAGGTTCACCCGCCCCTGGACGGTGGTGCGGACCTTGCCGTCGGTGAAGTCGTAGTGTCCGAGCGCGGACAGCGGACCCAGCGGGCCGTCGGTGTCGACCTCGGACCACCGGAGCTGCCCGTCGACGAGGTCGAGACGGGCGCGGCTGTCGTGGACCTCGGCGCCGTACGCGAGGATCTTCGTGCCCTCGAAGTCGCCTCCCGCCTCGATGCCACTGGGCCATGCGGTGCCCTTGCCCGCCGCCGTGAGCGTGCCACTGACGACCAGCGGGTCTTCGCCCACCGAGCTCACCACGTGCTCGACGTGCAGGTCGTCGGTGGTCACCGTACCGCTCCACGGCAGGTCCTTGGCGGTGAGGTCGATGCCGAGGTCGACGGTGAGGGCACCGGTGGAGCCGTTCACGCCGCGGAGGTCGCCGCGCAGCGTGGCCTGGTTCAGCGGGCCGTCGGCGCCGAGGGTGCCCTGCCACTGGCCCTGGAGGCCAGCGCCGGCCAGGGCATCGATGGGCGCGAGGTCCAGGGGCTTCACCTCGAGGGTCAGGCCGAGCGTCGGGTCGTCCGCGAGGTCGGTGATCGCGCCGTCGAGTCGCAGCTCGCCGTCGCCGAGCAACCACACGAGGTCCTCGACGTTGAACGCGTCTCCGTCCCAGGACACGGCGCCGCTCCCGGCGACCCGCGCGAGCTCCGGCACCGCGAAGTCGGCGGCGATCGCGATGTCCTCGGCGCGCACGATCTTTCCGCGCACCGACACGTCCGCGGCGACCTCGATGCCCGCCACCGAGAGGGTGGTGCCCTCGGGGTTGCGCATCTCGACGCGGGAGCGCTCGAGGGCCACGCGCTCCACGTGCACGTCGATCGGCAGGCCCTCCCACGGGGCGCTGGGTGCGTCGTCCTCGGCGGCCAACGGGAACATGCCGAGCAGGTCGAGGTTGCCGTCCGCGTCGAGCGCGAGGTCCCCGGCCAGCCCCGTGAGGCGGACCTCGCTGACCTCGAGCTCACCGCCGAAGATCGAGAACGGGCGCAGCGCGACCCGGGCCTCTTCGAGGTCGAGCAGCGCGTGGCCGTCCTCGCCGACGATGGCGACCTCGCGCACGGTCCACGTGGTGAACAGGTCGGTCTCGAGCTCGCCGATCGAGAAGTCGCCCTCGGTCATCAGCCCGTCGACGAGGCCGTCGACCTGGCGGCGAATGAAGTCGTTGCCGGACTCGGAGCGCAGCCACAGCACGAGGCCGGAGAGCCCGAGCAGGCCGAGCCCGGCGAGCACGCCGAGACCGAGCGCGGTGCGGCGCAGGCGCTGGCGCCACACACTCACAGGGCCTGTCCGATCGCGAGCAGCAGGTTCACCGCAAGGGGCGGGGTGCTCCGCTCGTTCTTGCGCCATGCGGTGAGCAGGTCGAAGTTACGGTCCGTCGCGTGCTCGCCGAGGCAGTTGATGAAGAACGGCCGCTCGAGGTCCTCGGGGTACAGCGGGCGGAAGGCGAGGTCGAGGCGGATGGGGCCGATGATCGAGCGGTAGCGGGCCCCGACGCCGGCACTGACCCGGGCCGCATCGAGCCCGAGGTCACTGGGGGTCTCGACGAGGGCGCCGATGTCCGAGAACACGGCCCACGTGATGTCGTAGGCCCAGTCGTAGCGGAGCTCGAGTGAGCCGGTGAGCCCGACGCGGCCGCCGCGGGGCAGCTCGATGCGGTTCACGCTCAGGCCGGCGCCCGGGTCCGATGAGAACGAGCCGTCGCGACCCGGCTCGTAGAGGCAGAGCACGTCGTAGGGGCCCATCTGCTGGCCGCGAAAGCCGCGCACGTCGGTGGCGCCGCCCATGAAGATGCGCTCGGGGTAGGGGACCTCTCGCGAGTTCCACTGCTGGATCATGCGCCCACGCAGGCGGCCGGCCCACGAGAACGGGTAGTCCTTGCTGCGCTTGCTGAACTTGAGGGTGCGGTACATGCGCCCCTCGGCGCTGATGTCCGTGTAGTGGAAGCCGTCGACGCGGTCCCCGGCGGAGTCGTAGGCGGGCACGGGCAGCGCGTGCTTCACCGAGAAGCCGTAGAAGCTGCCGCGGGTCGTGTAGACCGGGTGGTCGCGCCAGTCGACGGTGACGCGGCCCTCGAGGGTGAACAGCTGGTACGGGTTCTTGAAGTCGCGCCCGAACAGCGAGGCGGCGATCAGCTGCTGTTCGGGGGTGTCGAACTGCAGGAACTGGAAGATCTCCCACTTCGGACCGAAGCCGACGACCACCTTGCGGCTCGGCGTCCACCCGAGGTCGAGGCCGGCCTCGGCGTTGCGGTACGCGAACTGGCCGTTCTGCAGGTCCTGACGGACGAGACCGTTGACCGACAGACCCCAGCGAGGGCCCGAGAGGCGCGGCGTCGACAGGCCGGTCTTGAACTCGAAGATCGGCTGCACGGCGGTGGACTGGCCGAGGCCGATGGCCACACCGGCGCGGGCGGAGGAGTCAAGGCGAAGCAAGCGGTGGAACAGGTTCGCGTGGCGATAGCTGATCGAGAGCTTCGGGGTGACGCTCTGCCCGTCGTAGTCGGCGCCGCCACCGAAGCGCAGGCGCTGGAAGCGGCTCTCGGTGACGCGGACGGCGATGGGCACCGCGGTGTTCTCGGGGTCGGAGAGGTCCGGGGACAGGTTGACGACGCCGAACACACCGAGGTCGAACAGGTCCCGCTGCGCGCGCCCGAGCTTCGAGAAGTCATAGGGCTCGCCGCTGTGGAAGCCCAGGCTCTCGACGATCACCTTCTCGGGAACGACCTTGTTGCCCTCGACGACGATGGGCCCGAAGGTCGCGACCGGGCCGGGCTCGATGTGGAAGGTGACGTCGACCTCGCGGTCGTTGGGGCGGGCCGTCATGTCGACGGTGACGCGCGCGTACGCACGCGTGCGCTCCCGCATCATGTGCAGCAGCCGCTCGCGGGTCTGGTACACCGACTCGAGGTTGAACTGGTCGCCGGGCTGGACGTAGCCGACCCGACGGATGGTGCGTCCGAAGATCTCCGAGGTCCGGTCGAGCCCGTCGAGCTCGAACTTCGCGAACAAGCTGGGCTCGCCGGGGTCGACGGTGCCGATGGCCTGGACGACGGCGGCGCGGCGCTTTCCCGGGTTTCGAAGCCGGCGAATCGTCCACCCGTGGAAGCGCGCGTCGAACCAGCCGTTGTGCGCGTACCAGACCTCGAGGCGATAGGCGTCGCGGTCGAGCATCTCGCGGTCGAGCCCGACGCCTTCCGAGAAGTACATCAGCGGCCAGATCAGCGCGCCGAAGCTGCTCGTACCCTGCTCCATCTGTGCGCGCAGCTGGTAGTCGTTGTGCCCGGAGAGCGGTCCGCCGTTCCCTTCGAAGGACACACGCGCGACGAGGTCGGTGTCGACTTCCCGGCGTGCCGGCGTACAGGCGACGGCAAGAACCAGGATCATGCAGAACAGGAAGCGGGTGAGCACGGCGGGAGCCTATCGCGCTACGCGCCCGCGGGCGTGAACGGTCGCTGGAACAGGGCTATGCTCCGCGGCATGTCCAGCGCACTGCGAAACCTTCTCCGTGACAGCCTCGGCGCCCTCCTCGTGGCCGTGCTGTTCTTCCTGTGGGTGTCCTCCTTCTTCACGGCGTGGGAAGGGCAGGCGGTGAGCGTGCGCTCGCCCCGCGACACCGAGCCCGCGGCGTACACCGTGCTCATCGTCGACGAGAAGGGGGGCGACCTCGAGGTCGACTGGCCCGCCAAGGTCGTCGAGGGCCGTGAGCTGGCGTTCAACGACCGCGGCGTGCCGCCTGCCGACATCCCCGAGTCGGCGCCGCAGACGCGAAAGTCGCGGTTCCAGCTCGTGTTCTACGTCGAGAACGCCGAGGGTGTGAACGACGTGGTCCCCACGACCTCGCCGCGTGGACTGGGTCTGTCAGCGCTGGTGTGGCTGCTGCTCATCGCGCTCCGCAACATGGTGACCAGCGGAAGCCCGCTCGACTACGAGCCGCGCGAGCGCGAGATCATCCAGGAGCAGGGCCAGACCGGCCAGCTCGCCCCCCCGACCACCAAGCGGGTCTCGCAGAAGACGCGCCCGGACCAACGCCGCCGCCGCGGCAAGAAGAAGCGCTGACATGGGTGGATTCGTCGGCCTCGTGGACTTCACCGAGGCACCCGACCGGGACGTGCTCGAGGCGATGAGCCGTGCGATCGAGCACCGCGGCCTCTTCGGTGAGCAGCAGTTCGCCGATGGTCCGGTGGCCATCGCGCATCGCCGTCGCAGCAACCAGGCGGCTGCGATGCCGATGGTCGTCGCCGACGACGTCGTCGTCGCCCTCAACGGGTGGATCTACGACCACACCGAGGTCGCGCGCCGTGCGGGAACCGGTCGGATGATGAAGTCCGATACCGACGCGTTCCTCGAGGCATGGCGTCGCTGGGGCTTCGACCTCACGCAGCACGTCGACGGCGTGTACTCCGCGGCGATCTGGCGTCGCGACACCCACGAGCTGCACCTTCTCCGTGGGCGCATGGGGGCCAAGCCGCTGTACTGGAGCCGCAGCGGTGGACGCTTTGCGTTCGCATCGACCCTGTCCGCGCTGCGGCGCGTACCGTGGGTGAGCTCGGAGATCGGTCGCGAGCAGCTCGCCGAGTACCTGTCGTTTCGGGTGGTGCACTCGCCGCGCACGCTGATCCGCGACATCCACCAGGTCGAGCCCGCGCACTGGCTTCGGCTGCGCAAGGACGGGCTCGCGACTCGCCGCTACTGGCGACCGCACTACAGCCCCGCAAACGCGCCCAAGCCGCGTGAGTCGGACGTGGTCCCGGCGCTGCAGGAGGCCGTGGAGCACGCGGTGAAGCGGCGCATGAGCGGGGGGCTGTCGACCGGCCTGTTCCTCTCCGGCGGCCTGGGCTCGACCGCGATTGCCGCCGCGGCGCGCTCCCTGCACAAGGAGCTGCCGACCTTCACCCTGTCCTTTGCCGACGACCCGCACCCCGAGTCGCCCTTCGCGGGACGCGTGGCTCGCCTGCTCGGTCTCGAGCACCACGACGTGGTCATCGGTACCGGCGACATCGCCCGCGGCTTCGGTCGCGGTGTCGCGGCCATGGGGCACCCGATCGGCCACCCGGCCCTGTTCCTGCAGATGGCCCTCGCCGAAGCGGCCAGCGAGCGGGTCGATGCGATCTTCACCGGCGATGGCAGCGACGAGCTGTTCGGCGGGCGCATGCTCGACCCGATCATCCGTCGGCTGCGCATGGCCCAGCGCATCGCCAAGCTCCCGCCCCCGGTGCGCTTCGGCCTGCGTCTGGCCCTGTCGCGAAGCACGCGCGGACGCCAGATGTCGGCGCCGACCGAGAGCTATGGCCTCGAGCTCGGCATTGGCGGGTCGAACCTGTTCTCGACCGAGGAGCGGGCACGACTGCTCAAGGATCCCCGGCTGGTGCGGCCCACCGTGCGCTACGACGTGCTCGCGCCGTTCTATTCGGACCTCGACACCGACCCGGTGAACCAGGTACTGCACGCCTACATGCGCAGCTGGTTGGTCGAGGAGTCGCTGGCCCGGGCCGACCGGGTGGGCGCGGCCGCGGGTGTGGACCTGCGCTTCCCGCTGCTCGATCGCGAGGTGCTCACCCTGGCGCTGGCCCTGCCGGGCTCGTTCAAGGTGCGTCGTCGCGGTGGCTCGATGCACAGCCGCTGGCCGCTGCGAGCGATGCTCAAGGGCATCATTCCGCCGCCGCTGGTGAACCGCCCGAAGCGGGGCATGCCCGCTCCGATGGACCGCTGGCTCGAGCACCAGGGACGCGTGTTCCTCGAGCAGCAGGTCGAGCGCCTGCTCGACGATCCGAACGGTCTGTGGCATCCGGACGGCGTGCGCGCGGTTCGTGCGCAGCTCGGACAGCCGGGCACTCAGGCCGGCACCAAGCTGTGGGCGCTGTTCATCCTCGAGGAGTGGCTGTCCCAGCTCGGGTAGCGGGACCCCCGATGGACCCGGTATAGGGGCCGCCATTCGGGAGGTCTGATGCGCTCCTTTGCCCTGTTGTCCCTGCTCGCAGCGTGTGTTCCCGCGCCCTCGGTGGACGGGGATTACCCGCCGACCGCCGCCGCCGGCACGTCCATCGCGGCGGCATGCGAGGTTTCCGGGCTGGCTTTGTCGTGGAGTCTTGCCGCGCAGGAAGGCGTGGATCACTACGAGCTGGCGCTGAGCGTGGATGGACAGGAGCTCGAGCGCTTCACCCTCGCCGCCGACGGCGACGGGACCAGCTCGGTTGGCGCGGCGACCGCCGAGGCCTGCGTGCCGTGCACGGCGATGCTGATCGGCGTGGATGCGAGCGGCGTGGGCTCGACGCTGCTGGCCCTCGAGGTCTCCGCGGACCGGGACGGGGACGGGTTCGTGTGCGGGCCCGACTGCGACGACGGCGACGCTGCCGTGAACCCGAGTGGCGCCGAGGTCTGCGACGGGCTGGACAACGACTGCTCGGGCCTCGCCGACGACGTGGCCGACGCGCCGCTCGCGGACCTGCAGGACGGCGTGTGCGCTGGAACCCGCCAGGTGTGCGACGGCGCGGGCGGCTGGGTCGAGCCGAACTACGCGCTACTCGCCGACTACGAGGCGGTCGAGGCGAGCTGCGACGGGCTGGACAACGACTGCAGCGGGCAGGCCGACGACCTCGCGAAGGCGCCCCCCGCGGAGCTCCAGGACGGCGTGTGCGCAGGCCAGACCAAGGTCTGCGACGGGCAAGGCGGGTGGATCGAGCCCGACTACACCGCGATCGCCGACTACGAAGCGGTCGAGGTGAGCTGCGACGGGCTCGACAACGACTGCAGCGGGCAGGCCGATGATCTCGACGGCGCGCCCCTCGCCGACAACCAGGACGGCGTGTGTGCTGGTGCCGCCAAGGTCTGCGACGGGCAGGGCGGCTGGACCGAGCCGGACTACGCGAACCTGGCGGACTACGAGGCCGTCGAGGGCGCGTGCGACGGGCTCGACAACGACTGTGACGGCACCGCCGACAACTTCGCGCGTGTGCCGCCCGCGGATCTGCAGGATGGCGTGTGCGTCGGCAGCGTGAAGGTGTGCAACGGCAGCGGCTGGGAAGAGCCGGACTACACGGCCATCGCCGAGTACTCGGAGTTCGAGCTCTGCGACGGGCTCGACAACAACTGTGACGGCGGCATCGACGACCCGGAGGACGCGCCGCTCGCCGACAAGCAGGGCGGCGTGTGCGAGGGCCAGCGCAAGGTGTGCGACGGCAATGGCGGCTGGGCCGAGCCCGACTACACCGCGATCGAGGGCTACGAGCTCAGCGAACAGACCTGCGATGGGCTCGACAACGACTGCGACCAGACCGTCGACGACGTGCCGTGGGACGCCGGAGGGCTCGCCGCCAAGCAGCTCGGCGTGTGCGAGGGCGCGGTGCTCGAGTGCTTCGGCGGCGAGTGGGTCGAGCCCGACTACACCTGGTACTGGGGCTACGAAGAAGAAGAGGTCTCCTGCGATGGCCTCGACAACGACTGCGACGGTACGGTCGACAACGCCCCGAACCCGCCGGTCGCGGACAAGACCCTCGGGGTGTGCGCCGGCAGCGTGAAGGTGTGCGCCGGTGACCTCGGCTGGCAGGAGCCCAACTACACGGCGATCGCCGAGTACGAGGTGCTCGAGGAGGCCTGCGACGGCCTCGACAACGACTGCGACGGTCGAACCGACGTGACCGTCGCGCTCGATACCAGTGACGCGGCGATGGAGTGCTGGGGCACGTTCCCGGCGGTGGTGCCGACCTTCCAGGACACGCCGGATCCGACGCTGGTCACCGTGTCCGTCGGCGTGTCCTCGGCGTGCGGGCTGGACGCCACGGGCACCGCGTGGTGCTGGGGAATCAACGGCTTCGGCGAGGTGGGGGACGGAAGTCTCCGGCGCCGCAACGTGCCCACCGCGGTGACCGGCGGGCTGAGTTTCGAGACCCTGGAGGTGAGCCGCTACACGGTGTGCAGCCTCGATGCGGCCGGCGCGACCTATTGCTGGGGCCGCGAGCCAGGGGGCAGCACCAAGCTCCGCCAGCCCACGCTGTTCCCAGGACCTGCGTTCACCTCCCTGTCGGTCTCGGACAGCGCGATCTGTGGTTTGGATACCGACGGCGCGCTGTGGTGTGACGGAAAGAGTAGCGATGGGCAGTTCCAGTACGAGGACACCGCGCTGTCCGACGGGTTCGTATTGGTGGATGCGGGACCGTGGACGGGCGTCGATATCGGTGATGGGCATGTCTGTGCTCGCGAGGCCGGTGGGACGATCGAGTGTTGGGGCCGGAACAGCAGCTACCAGGCGGGTGGCTCGACCCTCGGCACCGTCGGCCCCACCGTGGTGGCGCACCCCAATGGGCGGGCGTGGACCGATGACATCCAGCTCGGAGGAACGCTGAGCTGCGCGGTGGACGAGGACGGCGCGACGTGGTGCTGGGGCAACGCTTGGGGGAGCAGCGCCACGCCGTATGTTCCCGTCGAAGTACCGGGCGGGCCCTACGGCCTCGTGACGGTGCAGCAGGACGGGTGTGGTCTCCGCGGGGATGGGCTGTTCTGCTGGGGCGATAGCGTATACGGCGTCACGAACGGCGCGGTTCGTGCCGATGCTCCGATCCAGCTGGCCGATCACACGGACGTGGTGGGGCTCGATGTCTACGACACCACGGGATGCTACTTGCGAGGCGATGGCTCGCTGTATTGCTGGGGTAACGTCGCGACCCTGCTCACCGGCGTGATTCAGGAGTTCGCCAGCCCGGTCGGGACCGTCGCGAGCAGCGATGAAGGCCCGTGCTACCTGGCACTGGACGGCTCGCTGTGGTGCCAGGGGACCAACTTCACCGGGACGGCCGGCGTCGGGAGCACCGATCCAGTCGTCGCGCCGGTGCGGGTCGCGGCCGGTCCGTTCCAGGATCTCGTGGCGGGCTCGCAGACCCTGTGCGCCATCGACCTCGACGGTAATCGCTGGTGCTGGGGGCGCTACTCGGCCATGGGTTCAGAGTCCGGCGACGACAAGCTGGTGCCGTGGCAGGACCCCTCCCGGGCCTGGCGAGCGGTCGACATGGCCGACCTCTATGGTGCGGGCATCGCCGACGATCAGACGCTGTACACCTGGCAGCTGTGGGATCCGCACGTCCAGGTCTCGGCCACCGACACCTACCAGGACGTGGCTCGTGGCACCACTTTCACCTGCGCGATCGACACGTCGGGCGAGCTGTCCTGTTGGGGCGGCAGCGGGCGCGGCGTGCTCGGCAGCGACACCACCCTCGACTACGCGAATCGCCGCGTCATCGGCACGGGTCCGTGGAAGGACGTCGATGCGCGCTACGCCCACGTCTGCGCCCTCCACAGCGACAACACCCTGTGGTGCTGGGGACTGGGAGACAGCGGGCAGATCGGCTCCGGCGGGTCGTCGCGCTCGAACCCGGATCCGCGTCAGCTCCCGGGGAGCTGGCAGACCGTGTCGGCGGGTACGGTGCACACGTGTGGCATTCAGCTCGATGGCTCCCTGTGGTGCTGGGGGAGCGACGCCGGTGGGCAGATCGCCAACCTTGGCAACGCCTACGAGCCCGAGCTGATCGACGGGGGACCGTTCGTGAGCCTCGATGCGAGTGCGGGCAACACCTGCGCCGTCCGCGCGAGCTACGTCGAGTCCACCTGCGAGTAGACGGCCGCCGTTCGCGGTAGCCTGGCCTCCGATGGCTCATGACAAGCACACGGTCGCCGAGTGGCTCGAACACCCGAGCGCGACGCTCAAGCCCACCCCACCCGGGCTCGAGCGCTTCGCGTTGGTGGCGGCATCACTTCGTGAGGGGCCGCAGCCGCCGCGCCTCGGTGACACCCTCGGCGTCGGCGGCGCCGGTATCGTACGCCTCGCCGACCAGCCGAGCCTCGGGCGCGCGGTCGCCGCGAAGCAGCTGCTCAAGCCCACTTCCGAGGCCGAGCAGCTCCTGCTTCAAGAAGCCTGGGTGCTCGGCCACCTCGAGCATCCCCACATCGTGCCCATCCACGACGTCACCGTGGATGCCGAAGGGCGGCTGACCTTGTTGCTCAAGCGCATCGACGGCGAGGAGTGGGGGAGGTGGATCCGCGATCCCGGCGGCGTCGCCGAGAGCTTCGCCGAGGACGTGCTCGGCTGGCACCTCGGCGTGCTGCGCGCCGTGTGCCTCGCGATGGCCTTCGCCCACGACCGCGGCGTCATCCACCGCGACCTCAAGCCCGAGAACGTGATGATCGGCCGCTTCGGCGAGGTCGTCGTCGTCGACTGGGGAATCGCCGCTGGCCTGCACCCGGACGCGCCCGCGCCCATGCCGGTGCGCGGCCAGGTTGCCGGCACGCCTCGCTACATGGCACCGGAGATGTGGTCCGCGCCGGCCGAGGTCGACGCGCGCACGGACGTGTTCCTGCTCGGTGGGCTGCTGCACGCGGTGCTCACCGGTCGCGGCCCCATGGACGACGAGCGTCGCTTCGTCCCCAGCTGGCCGCCGGGAACGCCGGAGGAGCTCGCGACGGTGGCCGAGCGCGCGCTCGCCGCCGACCCCGCCGAGCGCTTCGACTCGGCCGAGGCCTTTCTTCGCGCGATCGACGAGGTCCTCGCCCACCGCGGCTCCCTGGCGCTTACCGATGCCGCCGAGGAGCTCGCCGAACAGCCCGGAGAAGAGGCCGCGCTCGAGGCCCGGGTCGCGTTCGCCGCCGCGCTTCGCCAGTGGCCCGAGAACCGGCGGGCTCGCGAGGGGCTGCAAGACCTCGCGCGCCGCGTCGCCCGCGCCCGCCTCGATCAAGGCGACCCCATCGGCGCCCGCCGCAGTGGCGCCGACCTGCCCGAAGACGACGCGCTGCACGCGGTGATCGCCGACGCCATTGCCGAGAAGGAGCGCGTCGAGGCCGTTGGCCGTCACCTGGACCCGACCGTGGGCGCCCGCGAGCGCCGCGGCGCCATGCTCGTCATGGCCTATGTGTGGGTGAGCATCCCCGTGTTCGGACACTTCGCGTCACAGGGCCGCGAGCCGGGACGCGAGGTGATGTACGGCGGCTCGCTCGCGTTGCTGCTCGTCACCATCGGCGTGCTCGTCGGTCTGTGGCAGCGGTCGGCGCCATCGCCGCTGACCCGACAGCTGAGCGGATGGGTCGTGCTCACCCCGCTGCTCCAGGCGGGGCTCTCGGCGGGGCTCGACCTGTGGGGCGTGCCTGTGCGCGCGATCCTCGCGAGCCACTTCTTCTTGTGGGCGACGATGGTCGGGACCTCGGCCCTCGCCGTCGATCGTCGCCTCGCGCCCGCCGCCGTCGGCTACCTCGTCGCGTTCATGGTCTCCGCGTGGGTCCCCGACGGGCGCAACCTGCTCATGGCCGTGCCGAACGCGATGCTCGCGCTCGCCGTGTGGCAGATCTACCGCTCGTCCGAGTAGTCCTTCGCGTTGAGCGGCGCGGCGATCATGTAGAACAGCCACGTCAGCGGACCGGTGACCAGCCCGATGAGCACCCAGGACAGGGCGAAGTTGATCGCCTGCAGCACCCAGTACGAGACCATGATGCCGAGGCCCATGGCGACGCGACCCTGGTACAGGTGGCCGAGCCCGAAGACCTGAAACCAGCCGGGGATCAGCTCGAGCAGGATCGGGACCCAGGGCGTGTTCGACGAGTGGCGTTCGAGTTCGGTGCTCAGGACAACCTCCACGCACAGTGCATGCGCACGGAAGTCGCGGCGGAAAGGGGCACCTCGCGTGCCCGCTTCGCTATTCGATGCCGAACAGGCGACCGATGGCGCCGAAGATTCCGCCGTCCTTGGGCGGGCGCTTGGGCTCCGGCGGGCCGGTGAGGATCTCGTCGGCGCAGTCCTCGGGACGCACGTCGCCGAAGAGCACGAAGGCCTCGGACACGCCGTCGACCTCGCCGAGGCCGCGGGCCGTGTGTGCGATCTTCACCGCGAGGGCCGGGTCGGCCTCCATCATCGTGCGCTCGCCGCCGTTCTGGCCGGCGGTGCCCATCACCTGGCCCGGCGTGACCCGCGTGAACGTGCTCACTTCGGTGATGCCGTGCTCGGCGAGGTCGCACTCGAAGAACGCGACTGCACCCAGGCCCTGGGCGTTCATGCGCGAAAACGCGACGGCCACCTGGGCACCGCGCTGGTCCCAGTTGTCCGAGACCCAGCACTCGCCGACGGGAAGTTGAGCCGACGAACCCAGGCCCTTGCCGGCCTTCTGGGTCGCGGGTCCGCGCGACTGGCGCGCCACCTCGCGCTTCTTCTTGTCCTTCTCGCGCTTCTTCTGTGCGCGCTGGGTCCGCTTGTCGGCCATGGGCCCTCCGAGCGCAGGGTTCTAGCGCGATGCGAGAGCGCAGACGACTACCGGCGTCGGTTGGAGGTATCGTGGGGTCATGCTCCGCCTGCTTCCCGTGCTTCTGCTCCTCGGTGCCTGCGCCAAGGAGCGCGAGACCGCGCCGCCCACCCTGGACGAGCGCTGCCACAACGTCTACCGGACCTGGGACGACCCCGTCGCCTTCGAGGAGGAGATGATCGGGCTCGCTGCCTGGCTCGACGAGAACGGGCGCAGCGACGAGGCCTGGGAAGGCCTGCGACTGACCAACCTCACCGAGGCTGACGTCGCCGACGTCACCGTCCCCGCGGATGCCGATCTCGCCGATCACGTCGGCATCGCGAATGCCGGGCCCTCGGCGTTCCCGATCGCGCTGCACGGTGCGGCAGTGACCGAGGCCGACCAGGTGTGGAACGACCCGTCGAGCTTCGATCAGTACGACCGCACGCCGATCGAGGGCGATGCGGCGGCCTTTGCGAGCGGCAGCGGGTACTTCCGCAGCGAGAACAGCGTGATCAAGCGCGGGGCCTTTGGCGTCACCATTCCCTACGAGCTGCGCAAGGACTACCGCTGGGCCGACCTCGGCGACGGACGCCAGGGCTTCGTAGCCAGGCACTGGATCGCGGTGCCGGGCTGCTCGGACAACGGCAACAACTGCGTGCATCAGACCTTCGGACTCGACGTGTTCGTCGAGGACGGCGACGAGACCCTGCGCCTGCTCACCAACTGGCTGTACGTGGTCACCGCCGCGGACGGGCTGCTCACCGAAGACGCCCGCATCGGCCTCATCGCCCAGGGCAACCAGGACCTGGTGATCGCCGCCGACGAGGAGCTGCAGCTCAGAGCCGACGGGGGATGATCCTCGCGCTGTGGCTGATCGGCTGTCTGCCGCCGTTCGAGGGCGATGCCCTCGGCGAGTGCGTGGACCGGGTCGACAACGACGGTGACGGGCTGGTCGACTGCGACGACCCGGACTGCGACGGCTCTCGGGCCTGTCGCTTTGCGGAGGTGTGCGACAACGGCGTGGACGAGGACGGCGACGGGCGGGTGGACTGCGACGATCCGGACTGCGCGGACGAGCCGTGGTGTGCCCCCGAGCTGTGCGACAACGGGATCGACGACAACGGCAACGGGCTGGTCGACTGCGAGGAGCCCTCGTGCGGCTGCGTCGGCCGGGCCGAGTGGCGATTCGACGGCGAGGGCACGGTCGGCGCCGATGCCTACGTCGGCGAGCTCGCAATGCGGTTCACGGTCACCGCACCGGGTGGTGGCGGAAACTCCGTGGGCGACCGCCTGTGCGAGGCCCGGTTCACGATGGCGAGCTCGGCCGTCGGCGACACCTGCACCAGCTGCGACTTCGCGTTCCACTTCGACAGCCTGCCCCTCGACACGAACTTCGGCGGCGGCGGCACGAGCGGCAGCTACTGCGACGACTGGCAGGACTTCTCGCCCGGCGGACCGTACAACCCGATCACCTGGTTCGACGGGCTCGGCTGGGACCCGGACAACGCCGGAGCCGAGATCCGCACCTACTCCACCACCTACGGCTACACCTCCTGGGACGCACTGAGCGGCACCGACGGTACGCTCGACGGCGACAGGTTCACGTGGACGTGGGTGGTCGGGGAGTACGCGTACTGATGCGGTGGTGGTGGCTGTTCCTGCTCGTTGCGTGCGTGGCCCCCGAGGGGCGGCGGGCGAGCGAGTGCGTCGACGACGCAGACAACGACCGGGATGGGCTGTTCGACTGCGAGGACCCCGACTGCGCCGAGCACTGCGGCGACACGGCGGCGCGATGATCGGCCTGTGGCTCGCCGCGCTGGCCTTCGCGGCTCCCGAAGAGAACACCTTCGCGCTGGTCGCGACCGGCTTCGAGTGGGCGACGCCCGACCTGCGCTTCGAGGTCGGCGAGGATCTGCCTGTTGGCGCCGTGCTCTCGTGGCCGATCACCCCGGTGAGCGTGTCCCTGTGCCGCCTGCGGGACTGTCGGCAGCACCTCGTGCTCGAGCCCTACGTCGAGCCGCAGCTACGCGCGGGTAGTGGCGACACGCGGTTTCTCGCCGGGTCGCAGCTGATGTGGATGCCTTCGCGACGCGGCCTCGCGGTGCTCATGGACGGCGCCGGTGTGCACGAGTCCCAGGAGTGGGGATGGGCGGCGGGCGGTGGCCTCGCGTGGACCGGCGGCGCGAACCGCGGCATTCGCGGACGCATCGCGCTTCGCGGTCGCTACGTCCAGGGTCCGAGCGGGTGGCGCTCCGATCTGTCGCTCGACATGGGCTTTCCGATGGCCGGCAAGGGCTGGGCGGCGCTGTTTCGCGGCGATTCGGTGGACGATGCGCGCGTCTGCGACCCCGACGACCCGAGCTGGCCTTCCCCCGAGCGACGCTGCCGGCCCGTGGACGAGTGCGGCGACATGTGCGGCCTCGTGCCCGATGGCTGCGGCGGCATGCTCGACTGCGGGGACTGTCGCGACTACCGGCCTCCCGCGTGCGACCCGGTCGGGTGTATGCCCGGGATGTGCGGGATCATGTCCGATGGCTGCGGCGGCACGCAGTTCTGCGGGCCCTGTGACGAGGAGCTGCCCGGCTGCGATCCCTATGGCTGCTCGCCGGGCATGTGCGGCGAGGTCTCGGATGGCTGCGGCGGCACCATGTTCTGCGGCATGTGCGAGGAAGAGCTGCTCCCGATCTGCACGCCGATCTCGTGCATGCCCGGGATGTGCGGCGAGCAACCCGATGACTGCGGCGGCACGATGTGGTGCGGCCCGTGCGAGGAGGAGATCCTCCTTCCCGGGTGCCGACCCCACAGCTGCGAGCCCGGCATGTGCGGCCCGATGCCCGACGGCTGCGGCGGCACGCTCGACTGCGGCGTGTGCGAGGAGCCGACCTGCGATCCCATCGGGTGCATGCCGGGCACGTGCGGGGTGCAGCCCGATGGCTGCGGCGGGCAGCTGGACTGCGGCCCCTGCGGCCCCTGATCAGGCGCAGGCGCCGTCGGTGGTCAGGTCGAGCACCTCGACGATGGTCACCGCGCCGGAAGCGGAGACCTCGACCAGGCGCGTCTCTTCGGTCCACTCGCAGTCGCTGACCAGCCACACCGCCTCGAGCTGGTAGCCGCCGTTCTCGAGCTCGCGCATGGACGCGCAGTCGGTGGACAGGTAGCCCTCGGCGGCGAGCAGCATCAGCACCTCGGCGGGGGCGTCGATCGTGCCGAACAGGGCGCGCACCTCGTCGGCGCTGTCGGCGAGCCCCACCTCGTCGCCGCGAGTCCACACGAGGCCGGAGTCCGAGCAGCCCTCCCCGCAGTAGCCCCAGCCGCTGCTCGTGGGCCAGGTATCGGCCAGGGTGCTCTCGCAGGCGCTCACATCGGTGGCGGAGGCGCAGGCGGTGCCCTCGGTGGCGAGCTCTTCCTGCGCGGGGGCGCCCATGTCGCTGACCCGCCTCAGCGCGAGGAAGTCGACGGGGTCGGGCAGGGCGAAGTGCGGGAGCAGGGAGTCCGCGGCGCACACGGTGTCGAGGTTGGCCGGGGTCACGCCCACGGGAGTGAGGGTGCCGGTGTCGGTGTCGTCCCCGGCGGTGCCGCAGGCGACCATGGCGAGGAGCAGGAAGGATCGGTGCATGCGCTCTCCTACTCGGAGCCTAGCCTCTCGAAGCGGCCGAGCGTGGCGGGATCGGCGCCCGGACCGGGTACGAGGCGCACCTCCCGGCCGGGAACGGGCTCCCCATCGGCATCGCAGAGGCGCAGGGGTGCGATGTCCTCGCCGGTGCGCCCGTCGACGACGCGCAGCGGCTCGGCTCCCGGGTGCAGCCAGCGGTCCCCCCACTGGCGCAGGGCGGTGATCACCACGACCAGATCGCGTCCCTTCGCGGTGAGCGCGTACTCGTGGCGGCTGCCGCGGGTTCCCGCCTCGACCTTGGCGAGGATGCCGTGTTCCACGAGGTGAGCGAGGCGGTCGGCGAGGATGTTCTTCGCCGCCCCGGTGTGGCGCTGGAAGTCCGAGAAGCGCCGGGTGCCGAGGAAGGCCTCGCGGAGCACGAGCATCGTCCACCCGTCCCCGATGAGGTCGAGGGTGGCGGCGACCGAGCAGTTCTGATCCGAGAAGCGGGTACGCATATGGTTGCATTATGCTACCGTTCGTCGGCGAACACCAGGGAGGTCGCATGGCGTGGAAGCCCACCGCGTGCATCTTGTGCGAGTGCAACTGCGGCATCGAGGTCGAGCTCGGAGGCGAGAACGGCCGGGAGATGGTGCGCTTTCGCGGCGACAAGCGGCACCCGGCGTCGAAGGGCTACGCCTGTGAAAAGCCCCACCGGCTGAACTTCTACCAGAACGACCCCCACCGCCTGACCACGCCCCTGCGCCGGCGCCCCGACGGCAGCCACGAGCCGATCTCCTGGGAGGTGGCGATTCGCGAGGTGGCCGAGAAACTGGCCGCGGTGCGCGACAATCACGGTGGAACCAAGATCTTCTACTACGGCGGCGGAGGGCAGGGGAACCACCTGCCGGGGGCCTACGCGACGGCGACCCGCAAGGCCCTGGGCTCCCGC
Organism: Deltaproteobacteria bacterium; assembly: GCA_006226595.1. Lineage (GTDB taxonomy): Bacteria > Myxococcota_A > UBA796 > UBA796 > M1803. The sequence continues at coordinate 65,722 of SBGP01000109.1, read as the reverse complement.
TACCGCTCGAGCGCCCTCGCCCAGGAGAAGACCGGGGAGTTCCTCGTCGCCGGCGAGATGCTCGGCACCATGACCCGCAGCGACTTCGAGCACTGCGAAGTGGCCGTGTTCCTCGGCAAGAACCCCTGGCAGTCGCACTCGATCCCCCACGCCCGGGTCACCCTCAAGGCGCTCGCCAAGGACCCGGCACGCACGCTGATCGTCATCGACCCCCGCCGCACCAAGACCGCGGAGATGGCCGACATCCACCTCCAGCTGGCCCCGGGCACCGATGCGTGGCTCCTGCTCGGCATGCTCCGGGTGCTGGTCGACGAAGACCTCGTGGATCACGGCTTCCTCGACGCGAAGACCCGCGGCTTCGAGGAAGTGGTCGAGGCCCTGCGCAGCCACTCCCTCGCCGAGTGCGCGGCCATCTGCGAGCTGCCCGAGGACCAGATCCGCGAGGCAGCCCGCCGCATCGGAACCGCCACTTCCGTGGCCTGCTTCGAGGACCTCGGGGTGCAGATGAACCGCCACTCCACCCTGGTGAGCTACCTCGATCGGCTGCTGTGGCTGCTCACCGGCAACTTCGGCAAGCCCGGCACCCAGTACACGCCCAAGCCGCTCATCCCGTGGATCTTTGGCGACACGGGCAAGCGCTCGCCGGTGACCGGGGCCCGCATCATCAGCGGACTGGTGCCCTGCAACCACATCGCCGACGAGATCCTCGCCGATCACCCCGACCGCTACCGGGCGATGATCGTCGAGGCCGCGAACCCGGCCCACTCGCTGGCCGACAGCCCCCGCTTCCGCGAGGCCATGGCGGCTCTCGACGTGTCCGTGGTCATCGACGTGGCGATGACCGAGACCGCGAAGTGCGCCGACTACGTGCTTCCCGCGTCGACGCAGTTCGAGAAGGCCGAGGCAACCTTCTTCAACTTCGAGTTCCCCGACAACGCGTTTCAGCTGCGCCCGGCCTTGTTCACGCCCCCGGATGGCCCGCTTCCCGAGGCGGAGATCCACGCCCGGCTCTGCGAGGCCCTCGGAGCCATCTCCGAAGCCGACATCGCGCCGCTTCGACAGGCTGCGGAGGCCGGTCTGCCCGCCTTCGGCGCCGCGTTCATGCAGGCGGTGATGAGCGACCGCCGGCTCTCCGGCCAGGCCCCGGTGCTGCTCTACCGCACCCTCGGCGAGGTGCTGCCCCCGGAGCTCAAGGAGGGTGCCGTGCTGCTCGCGCTGTGCGTGCAGTTCGCCATGGCCAACCCCGCCCAGATCGGCCGCGCCGGCTTCGCGGGACCGCCGCCCTTCGCGGGCCTGGCCCTGTTCCAGAAGCTGCTCGACACGCCCACGGGGGTGGTGTTCTCGCGCTCCGAGTGGTCCGAGGTCGCGATTCAGACGCCCTCGGGCAAGGCCGAGCTCGCGCTGCCCGAGTTCCTCGATGCGATCCGCGAGCTCGCACCGCCCGCTGCCGACCCCGCCTACCCGTTCGTGCTCTCCGCGGGGGAGCGCCGCTCGTTCACCGCCAACACCATCATCCGCGACGGCGACTGGCGAAAGAAGGGTGCCAGCGGGGCGTTGCGCATCCACCCCGAGGACGCCTCGGCTCTGGGCGTGTCCGCGGGCGGTCAGCTGCGCATCACCACCCGGCGCGGATCGGCGGTGGTCGACGTCGAGATCTCCGAGAGCATGCGGCGCGGTCACGTGTCGCTGCCCAACGGGCTCGGCACCACGCACCCCGACGGCACCCGCGGGGTGGCGCCGAACGAGCTCACCTCGACCGAGGACATGGATCCGTGGGCGGGCACGCCGTGGCACAAGAGCGTGCCGGCCCAGCTCGAGGCGGTCGGCTAGCGGCGCGACCGGCGTGGATGGCCCCCCGCGACCCCGAGCTCCGATGGCGGGTCGCTGGGGGCCTACGAGCAGGACTGAGGCCTAAACCGCGCGCTTCAGCCGCACCGCGTCGAGCGCGCGGCAGAGGTCCGACCACAGCTCTTCGGTGTCCTCGATGCCGACGCTGACGCGCACGAGATCGGCGGGAAGCGCCCGCTGTTCGCGCACCGCCGGCGGCAGGCTCGCGTGGCTCATGCGGCAAGGAAGCCCGATGCCGCTGGCGACCCCGCCGAAGCTCACCGCCGTGTGCAGGAGCGCGGTGCCGTCGACGACCCGGGCGCTGCGGGCCACGTCCCCGGTGGTGAACGCGAATACCGCGCCCGGACCCCTGGCCTGGGAGAGGTGCAGCGCGCGACCCGCATGGTCGGCGAGTCCGGCGTAGAACACGCGCTCCACCGCCGGGTGGGCGGCCACGCGCTCGGCGAGGATCCGAGCGGAGGCCTGCTGGGCGCGGACCCGCAGGGCCAGGGTCTTCAGCCCCCGGCTCACCAGCCAGCAGTCGAAGGGGGCCAGGCCCGAGCCCTCGGCGTTGACGAGGAAAGCCAGCTCCTCGGCCACCGCCTCGTCCCGGGTGATCAGCGCGCCGCCGATCACGTCGCAGTGCCCACCGAGGAACTTGGTCGCCGAGTGGAGCACCACGTCGGCGCCGAGGTCGAGGGGCTGCTGGAGCACCGGGCTCATCAGGCTGTTGTCGACCGCGACCTTCGCGCCGGCGGCGTGGGCCAGGGTGCACAGACCGCGGAGGTCGGTGATCTCGGCGAGGGGGTTGGTGGGGCTCTCGACGATCACCCAGTTGGTGGGCGTGCGCAGGGACTGCTCCACGGCGGCGAGGTCGGTGGTGTCGACCACGGCAACCTCGATGCCGTAGCGATCGAGCACCCGGTGCAAGAGCCGATGGCTGCCTCCGTAGAGGTCGAGCCCGGCGAGCACCCGGCCCCCCGCGGGAACCAGCCTGAGCAGGGTGCCCACTGCCGCCATGCCACTGGACACGGCAAATGCGTGGCTTCCGCCCTCCAGGGCGGCGAGCTGGGCCTGCAGCGCGTCTCGGGTGGGGTTGCCGGAGCGGGTGTAGTCGTAGTCGGCGCCCTCCAACACCGAATCGGCGCGGAAGGTGGCGGTCTGGTACAGCGGCGGCACCACCGGAGATGCCCTGGGGATGGGCACTTCCGGGGCGTGCACCGCGAGGGTGTCGATGGTGCGCTTGCTCACGCGACCTCCGTTTCCTTGTTCGCGTCGGTCGCTCACGCGACCTCCGTTTCCATGTTCGCGTCGGTCGCTCACGCGACCTCCTTGGCCGACTCACGGCGTCCCACCAGGGAGAAGAGGTCGGCGAGCACGGCCACGGCGGTGGGCCAGCGCCCGGCGCCCAGCCCTCGGAGGACCACGGTGCCCCCTCGCTTGCGGTGGAGGATCACCGCGTTCTCGGCGCCTCGACATCGGCCGAGCACGCCGTCCACCGGGCGGTTCTCCACCCCGCAGTGACCCTCGGCGTCGACCCAGGCCACCTGCCGGCAGCCGCTCGGGGCGTCGGCCACGTGCTCCCGGGGCACCCAGTCGGCGACCAGCTCCTTGCCGAAGGCCAGGCGGGCGATCACCGCGAGCTTGTGGGCGGCATCGCGTCCGTCGAGGTCGGCGGACGGGTCGGCCTCGGCGAAGCCCCGGTCCTGGGCCAGCGACACGGCCTCCGCGAGGTCGCGTCCCTGCTCGATCGAGCACAGCACGTCGTTGGAGGTGCCGTTGAGCACGCCCTCTACCCGGACGAGGTCGGTGAGCCGGCCCACGGCCTCGAGCACGGGCAGGGCTCCGCCCACGCTGGCCGAGGCCAGCAGCCGGGGATGGCCGAGCAGCTCCGGGTGCGCGGCGAGCACCGCCTTGTTCGCGGTGACCACGATCTTGCCGCGGTCCAGGGCCCGCTGGATCAGCGAGGCCGCCGGCTCCACGCCGCCGATGAGCTCGACCACCACCTCGCAGGGGCCGTCGACCACCGCGAGGCAGTCGGTGGCGAGGGGCACGGGCTGGTCGTGGCGGCCGGGCTCTCGCACCGCGACCCCGGTGACCTCGAAGCGCTCGGGGTGCAGGAGCAGCCGCTCGAGCACGCCTCCGCCCACGGTGCCGCAGCCGAGCAGGCCGATGCGCACGGGCTCGGCGTCCACGAGGGGGGCGGCCCGCACGGCGTGGGGGCCGATGAGGGTGCACTCGGCCTCGCCGAGGGCGGCGATCTCCAGGGTCAGCCGCCGATCGCGGGCGAAGTGCACGGTCTTCGGCTGGACCACGGCCCCGCCGATGCGGATGGCCTCCTCGAAGCTCGCCCGGGCGAGGCGTCGCGCGTCGGGATGTACGTTCGGATCGGCCTCGTAGAGCCCATCCACGTCCTTGAGCAGGCGGCAACGAGCCCCGAGGCTATGCGCGAGGAAGGCGGCGGTGAGGTCGCTTCCGCCGCGGCCGAGCAGGGTGGGGCGACCGCGGTGGTCGCGCCCGACGAATCCAGGGACCACGATCACGTCGGCCTCCGCGGACAGGAACGCGCTGGTGTCGATGCCGAGGGGCTCGGCGTCGATGCCCTCGGTGGTGCGGAGGTCGCAGCGGGCTGCATCGAAGACCTCGCAGGGCACGCCACTTCGGGAGAGTGCCAGGCCGAGGAGCCCGGCGGAGAGCGCCTCTCCGGTGCCGAGCACGGTGGCCCAGGCGTCCGGCGGCGGCTCGCCGTCACACCAGCCGCGACTTCGCTGCACGAGGCTGTCGGTGGTGGTGCCGATGGCGCTGACCACGGCGACGACCCGCAGCCCCTCGCGGAGGTGGCGGTAGATCTCCTGGACGGCGTCCTGGAGGGCTTCTTCGGTGGGGAGCACGGAGCTGCCGAACTTGAGCACGATGAACTTGGACATGGTGGGTTCCTTCGGACGCACGTCAGGCGTCCAGCAGGCCTCTCAGCCTGCGGTGGTGTCTGGAAAGGGGGAGGTCAGCCGAGCGCTTGCGCGAGGTCCGCGATGAGGTCTTCGGGGTCCTCGAGGCCCACGGAGAGCCGCATGAGCCCCTCCGTGAGCCCGATGGCCAGGCGCTGTTCCACGGGCACGTCGGCGTGGGTCATCGACGCCGGGTGGGTGATCAGCGTCTCCACCGCGCCGAGGTTCTCGGCGAGGGAGCACAGCTTCACCCGGCGCAACACCTCCAGGCTGGCCTCGGTGGACTCGACCTCGAAGGCGAGCATGCCGCCGAACACCAGCTGCTGCTGGGCCGCCAGCGCGTGCTGGGGATGGCTCGGCAGGCCCGGGTAGATCACCCGGCTCACCCGGGGGTGGGCCTCGAGGAAGCGGGCCACGGCCAGCGCATTGTCGCTATGGCGCTGCAGCCGCAGGGGCAGGGTCTTCAGCCCGCGCAGCGTGAGCCAGGCCTCGAAGGGCGACTGGATCGAGCCCGTGGCCTTGCGACACCAGGCGATACGCTCCCTCAGCGCCGCATCCGGCGTGAGGATGGCCCCACCCACGGTGCTGTTGTGGCCCTCGATGTACTTCGTGGTGCTGTAGAGCACGACGTCCACGCCGTGCTCGAGACAGGGCTGGCCGGCCGCGGTGAGGAAGGTGTTGTCGACCACGAAGCGGGCGGGATGATCGGCGAGCAGGCGCCCGAGAGCGGCCAGATCACAGAGCTTCAGCGTGGGGTTCGCCGGGGTCTCGACGAAGACCAGGCGCGTGTCGTCGCACAGGGCCTCGCGCACGGCGTCGAGGTCGGTGGGGTCGACGAAGGTGGTGCGCACGTCGAAGCCGGCGAGGATCTCGCGGAGCAGCCGCACGGTGCCGCCGTAGACGACGTCGCCGCAGATCACGTGGTCGCCGGCCTTCAGCGTGGCCAGGCACAGGGCGGTGGTCGCGGCCATGCCGGTCGCGAAGGCCACGGCATCGGGCTCGCAGCCCTCGAGGGCCGCGAGGTTGCGTTCCAGCGCGGACACCGTGGGGTTGGCGGCGCGGGAATAGGTGAAGCCCGTGTCGACGCCGACCTCGGGCTGCACGAAGGTGGTCGACTGGACGATGGGCTCGACGATGGCGCCGGTCACGGGGTCCGGACCGAGGCCTCCGTGGAGGATGCGGGTGTAGGTGCCGGGCACGGCACGGGGCGCGCTGGCCACGCCAGCGGGAAGGGGAAAGGACATGTTGACCTCGTCGGTGCAGGGCACCGGGGCGATTGCCGGGGGTCCCTATGCGCGGGGCAGGGGACCAAAGTTCGGGGGTTTTTACGCCAGTGCGGCGTCGCGGCGAGCCCGAGCAGTCGGTGAGGTCTGGAGGAGCCGTGTTCTGGCTAGGCGCACTCCGTCCCGCAACCGCCACTCGGGCGGAGCATTCGCATCATGGGCATGCGGGACGTGAGGGACACGGGGACTCCGGTGATGGGCAAGTGGTAGTCGACCCTGCGGACCCACGTCAACGCGAACCGTCGCGGCTCGAAGCGAGACACCCGTCCACGAACCGCACGGCAAGCGGATCCTCGCGTCATGTGACGAAATCGCGTACCCGAGCGGAAAGCAGAGGACGGTCACGGCGCGCGGCGGTAGCGTGCGGCATGCTTGCCCTGTTCTGTGCACTGCTCGGCACGCCCGCCGAGGCACGCCCGCTGCCGTCACTCACCGCGGCCGAGTTTCGCCACGACCCGTCGACTCTCGACCGGGGCACGGTGCTGATTCACCCGCTGTTCTTGCCGTCGAGCTGGGCGATCACCGACGGCATTCAGCTCAACAGCACGCTCGTCGCCTGGCGCACGGGCCCCAACCTCTCGGCCGAGTTTCGGCTCGCCGACTTCGCATCCCTGGAGCCGGAGTTCCGCTTCGCCTGGGAACAGGACTGGGCGCAGTCCACGCTCATGGCGCACTTCGGCGGACCAGTGGGACGGCACCGCCTCAACGCGAACCTCGGGCTCTCGGTGACGGCGCTGCCGAGCGAGGTGCTGTGGGTGACGCTACCGGTGAACCTGAACTTCCAGCTGGTCGTCTCGAACAGCACCCGCTGGCGCTTCGAGCTCGCCAACTACGGCGTGAACTACGACAGCGTCGGGTTCGGCACGTTCACGGTCACGTGGAACCACGCGGTCGGCCGCGTGCTGCGTCTCGCACTCGGCGCCACGGTGTGGGCAGGCAACAACCCGGGACCGGACGCCCTCGCCGAGTTCCGCATGCGCCTTCCGGTGGTCATGTCCCGCGAGACCACGGTGTTGCCGTGCGTCGAGCTGTGGCTGCGCTTGTGACTCAGGCCTGGTCACCGCGCCACACGGCGAGGATCTCGGCGTAGGGCTGTTGCTCGGCGAGGCTGCCGTCCCGGACCGCATCGACCACCGGTCTCAGGTAGGCGGCTGCCGAGGCCCGGCCCGCCCACATGAAGAAGTAGCCAGGCCCGGAGAACAGGTCCGCGAGCCGCCGAGCGACGTTGTCGAGCTCGGGGTCCCCGCCGCGGTCGTAGGCGAACAGCAGGTCGACCGCGTACGCTCGCCGCTCCCAGTACGCCCGCATGGTGCGACCGGCGGGAAGCGCCCACGCGTAGCTCGCGTAGAACAACAGGCCGTAGCGTCGCTGGTCGAGCTGGTGCACGAGCTCGTGGCACAGGGTCGCGGCAAGCACCCGCTCGGGCATCTGCTCTGGCGGTCGCGGCAGGTACACCGTGCGGCCGAGCACGGTGGTGTAGTGGGTGTCGAAGTCCGGGACCACCGGGCGAATCAGGCGACCGAAGACGCGCATCCACGCGACCTCGTGCTTGTGGACGAGGCGGACGTCGGGCACGTGGCGACGGACGAGAGCGAGCACACGGGTCAGGCGATCGGACACGTCGAAGTCGTATCCCAGCGCGCTCGGAACGGGCAGCCCACGCCAGCGGTGATACGCATCGTGCTTCAGGGAGATGCACATGTGGTGGCAGATCGCGGGCGCGCTCGGCGCGCTGGCCGTGATGACCGGGGCCTTCGGGGCTCATGGCCTCGAGGACAAGGTGACGCCGGAGCGTCTCGAGACCTGGCGTACGGCGGCGCACTACCACCTCGTCCACGCGGTGGCGCTCGGTCTCGTCGCCGCCCACCCGGAGACGCCGAAGTGGGCGGGCATCCTGTTCACCGCCGGCATCCTGGTGTTCGCGGGCAGCCTGTACCTGCTCGTGCTGCTCGACAAGGGCTGGCTCGGGGCGATCACCCCGATCGGCGGCCTGTGCCTCATCGCTGGCTGGATCGCCCTCGCGTTGGGTCGCTGAGCGGTCCATCGGGCGTCCGACGTCGATTTCGGTGGGAGTCCGACCGATTTCGGCTTGTCACCGTCTGTCGCGTGACTACCTCCCATGACATCATCCTGACGTCGCCGTCAGCCTGAGAGAATCGATGATCAGCGTCTACCTCGCATCCCTGGCATTTGGAGGACTCCTCATTGGCGTCTCGGTGCTGCTGGGCGGTGGTGACCTCGACCACGACCACGAGCTGGGTCTCGACGGGGACATCGACGTCGACGGGGACATCGACCTGCACGCGGACGTGGATGTCGACATGGACGTGGACGTCGACATGGACGTGGACGTCGACGGGGACATCGACGTCGACGGGGACATCGACCATGGTCACGTCGGCGGCGTCCTCGCGCATGCGGGCGACGCCGTCGGGGGCGACGCGGCGATCTGGATGCCGTTCATGTCGCTGCGCTTCTGGACCTTCGGCACCGCGGCCTTCGGCATGATCGGCCTGATGCTGTCGCTGCTCATCTCGAGCGCGGCACTCACCGCGGGCTTCGCCTCGGTGGGCGGCCTCGGCATTGGCTGGGGCGCGGCCTGGGCCTTCCGGGCGCTCGCCCAGAAGCCCGTGAGCGGCGAGACCACGACCAAGCGCTACATCGGCCAGGAGGCCAAGGTGGTCCTCACCATTCGTCCGGGAGGGCAGGGCAAGATCGCACTGCAGACCTTCCAGGGACGCCTGGACCTGACCGCGACCACCGATGACGGCCGTGAACTCAAGGTCGGCGACACCGTGCTCATCGCTTCGATGCAGGACGGCGTCGCAAACGTGACCCGCATGACCCCCGGGCGCCGCGCGATCGCGGAGGGGACGGCGGTGTAGTCCGCCAGCTTTGGCCGCTGTTGCTAGAGTCCCGTCCATGAGGACGGTGGGACGGGTGCGCCCTACGCGCCCGATGGATTTTCAGGGAGGGAACCGAGATGTGGGCTTTGCTACCAGTCCTGGGCTTCGGCGCAGGCATGGCCATCATCGTCGGCGTCGTCGTCGCGAAGCAGTTCGTGTACGTGAGTCGACCCAACGAGGTGCTGATCTTCTCGGGCCGGCAGCAGCAGCTGCCCGACGGCTCGATCATCGGCTACCGCCACACCCACGGCGGCTGGACCTTCCGGATCCCGGTCCTCGAGACCGTCGAGCGCATGGACCTGCGCACGATCCCGATCGAGATCCAGTGCAACAACGCCTACTCCAAGGGCGGCATCCCGCTCGCGGTGCACGCCATCGCCTTCGTGAAGGTGAGCAGCGACCCGCGCCGCCTGCCGAACGCGATCGAGCGCTTCCTCGGTCGTGACCCGCGCGAGATCCGCCAGGTCGCCAAGGAGACGCTCGAGGGCCACGTGCGCGGCGTGCTCGCCCGCATGACGCCGGAAGAGGTCAACGAGGATCGCCTGAAGTTCGCAGAAGAGCTGGTCGAAGAGGCTGGCGAGGACTTCGAGCGCCTCGGGCTCGTGCTCGACACTCTCAAGGTGCAGAGCGTGTCCGACGACGTCAGCTACCTCGACTCCATCGGTCGCGAGTCCCTCGCGAAGGTGCTCGCCACCGCCGAGATCGCCGAGTCGACCGCGAAGTCCGAGGCCGAGATGGTCCAGGCGGAAGAGACCCGCAAGGGGCAGGTCGCCAACGAGAAGGCCGAGACCGCCATCGCCCAGCGCAGCAACGAGCTCCGCCGCGTGAAGGCCGATCTCGAGGCCGCCGCTCGCTCCGAGGAGGAGCGCGCCGAGCAGGCTGCCCTCGCCGCCCGCGCCCGCGCCGAGCAGAAGCTGCAGGAGATCCGCGCCAAGCTCGAGCACCTGCGCTTGTCTGCCGACGTCGTGCTCCCCGCCGAGGCCCAGAAGAACGCCGCCGGCATGCGGGCTCGCTCCGAGGCGGCGACCATCGCCGCGGATGGTGAGGCCATGGCCAAGGTCCTCGAGATGATGACCGAGACCTGGCTCACCGCAGGCGACGATGCCCGCGATATCTTCCTCATCCAGCAGCTCGAGCAGATCCTCACCACGGTCACCGAGCGGGTGAAGAACCTCGAGATCGGTGAGGTCACCATCCTCGACAGCGGCGACGGACGCGCGCTCGCCGGACACCTGGCGGCGCTGCCGGCCACGGTCACTGCGGTACTCCGCGAGTTCCGCGAGACCACGGGTGTGGACGTGACCGGCATCCTGGCTGGCAATGACAAGGTGGAGGTGAAGCGATGATCGAGTTCCTCGTAGGCGCGGGTGCGCTGGGTGTGGCAGGCATTGCGCTGCTCGCCGCGGGTACCTACATCGCCGGCAACCTCCTCTACATCTGTGAGCCGAACGAGATCCTCGTGTTCTCGGGCTCCGGAGCCCGGGGCTACACCACGGTGAAGGGTGGGCGACGCATCCGCATCCCGCTCCTCCAGAAGGTGGACCGCCTCGACCTCACCAACATGATCATCGAGGTCAGCGTCAGCCAGGCGTACTCCAAGGGCGGCATTCCGCTCACGGTGCAGGGCGTGGCCAACCTCAAGATCGCGAGCCACGACCAGAAGCTCGACAACGCGATCGAGCGCCTGCTCGGCAAGCCCCGCGAGGAGGTCATCCGCATCGCAAAGGACGTGCTCGAGGGCAACCTCCGCGGCGTGCTCGCGAAGCTCACCCCCGAGCAGGTCAACGAGGACAAGTTGCTCTTCGCCGAGCAGCTCCTCGAGGAGGCCGAGCACGACCTGTCGAAGCTGGGTCTCGTGCTCGACACGATGAAGATCCAGAACGTGTTCGACGAGCGCGGGTACCTCGACAGCATCGGTCGTCGCCAGAGCGCGGAGATCATCAAGAAGAGCCGCATCGCCGAGGCCCAGAACAAGGCCCAGGCGATGGTCCGGGACGCGACCAACCGCGAGTCCGCGCGACTCGCCGAGATCGAGTCCGAGGAGCAGATCGCCCGCGCCCAGGCCGAGCGCCGGATCGCGGACGCCCGCACCAATGCCAAGGCCCGTGTCGCCGAGGAGGTCGGTCGCGTCAACGCGCTGATCGCCCGCGCCGAGGCGGCGCTCGAGGCCGAGGAGGCCCGCGTCGAGCAGGTTCGCCGCCAGCTCGAGGCCGACGTGATCGAGCCCGCCCGCGCGTCCATGGAGGCTGGCATCTCCGAGGCGCGCGGTCGCTCCGCACGCATCCTCGAGGAGGGTCGCGCGACGGTGGGCGTGCTTCAGGAGATGATCCGCGTGTGGAAGGAGGCGGGCCCGAACGCTCGCGACATCTTCCTCATGCAGAAGCTCCACGTGCTCATGGAGAGCATGGTCGACACGATCGGCGATGTGCAGGTCGATCGCCTGACGATGCTGCCGAGCGGCGGCGACAGCACCGCCGTGAAGACGGTGCAGCTCGTCGAAGAGCTCAAGGCCGCGATCGGCGTGGACCTGCCGAAGATGCTCACCGACGTCACGTCGGGCAACGCGCGGATCACGTCCTCGGACAGCTGATCAGCGTGGGCTACTGCCGAGCCGCTCCTTCGGGGGCGGCTTTTCGTGGCAGTGGGCGGGGGCCTCGGTGAGCGGCTCGGACCGGTAGCCGGGCCCCCCGAGCTCGCGCAGGCCCCAGCCGACGATGTCGCGCAGACACGCGGCGTCTAGGGGTTCCGCGTCGTCCGCCATGCGCATCATGCGCCCACCCAGGTCGGCGAGCGCGCCGGCCCCGAAGCCGAGACCGGCGGACTCGGCCCACGTGATCTCCGGCCACGTGGCCGTCGGTCGGATCGGCCCACGCCATACGATCAGGCCGCGATCGACGTCCTGCCAGGCGATGACGGCTTCGTCCCCGTCGATCTGCAGGCTCGGTTCCCCCGTGAACTTGCGAGGGAAGGGGCCGCTCGTCTCGGCGCGTGGCGGTGCGATGACCTGGGCTTCCCAGCGTTTTCGTCCGCGGCGGAGCAGGTACACGCCGCCGTCGTACGCGATGGCCACGTAGTCGTCGAACACAGCGAGCGGGGCGCGTCCGAGGGTGCCCGCGGCGGCCAGGGGCAGCTCGTGGGCTCCGATGTGCGCGATCACGGTGTCGTCCCCGCTCTCGAGCCAGGTGAGCACCTCGCGTGCGCCGGGCTCACTGGGCTCGCGCAGAAAGTCGATGGCGCGGTCGTGGAGCGGGTCGATCCTCTGACCATCGAGGTCGACGCGGGCGACACCGAGCGTCTTGTAGTCGGTGGTCTGCCACGAGGCGTACAGCGCGAGCTCGCCATCCTCGGGTACGAACTGTGGTGAGCTGACGTTGCGACCGGGAAGGGCGGCGAGGGCTCTCGGCTCGCCGAGGGCGTCGTCGGTCAGCGCGCGCACGAACAGGGTCTGGCCATCCGAGGCGTAGTGCGGATCGTAGAACCACGGGGCCCACGCGAGGAGCAGGTCACCGTCGGGGCCGTCGGCGACGTCCCAGCCGTGGAGCAGGTCGGTCTGTCGCGGCAGCACCCCGCGCCAGGGCGTGAAGCCGTCGCCGTCGAGTCGGGCGTGGAACACCTGGTAGTGGCCGGACTCGACGCCGTCGGCGCTGGTCTCGGGCTCCAGGTTGTAGCCGTTCGCGAACAGGTGCAGGCGGCCTGCCCGATCGACGAACACCTCCAGGTCCATGTGGCTGCGGCCGATGGCTTGCGGCGCCGTCCATCCGGTCTGGGTGTGCTCGGACCACGACACCGCGTAGACCCAGCGCTTGCGGTTGCCCAGGTAGTCGCCCGTGTCTTCGAGCCAGCCGTGCGTCCACACGGCGATCTCGCGACCGCTGGGCAGGATGACCACGTGCACGTCGCGGGTCTCGACCCCGCCGTCCGCCCGGGGGGGCGCGAGCACGGTGTAGGTCCCGGGGAGCGTGTGTCGCGGGGAGGGGAGGGCCCGAAGCTCGGCATCAACGGCGTCGAAGCCCTGGGCGCGGACCCTCGCGAGGATCGCGTCTACGTCGCCAGCGAGCAGGGGATCGAGGGGGCCGCCGATCGCGATCGCGCAGAGCAGGGTGAGCATCGAGCCTCCGCGGCGTGAACGTCCGCGATGAGCGCAGCTTACGGACAGCCCTCGTCGATCTTGTCGTCCCCGTCCTCGTCCTTGCCGTTGCCGCAGGTCTCGGGCTTGTGTTCCTCGGCACCCTCGCCGACCGCATAGCCCATGGCCTGGAGCATGGCGTCGAGCTCGCTGTCGTGGCCCTTGAGCTCGCGGGCGCCCTCGGGAGGTGCCGGGACGATCGCGTATCCGAGCCCCACCGAGCGGCGGCCCAGACGCATGCGCGCGACGGTGACGTCGCTGTTGTCGGGCGCGAGGGTCACGCCCGACGGGATCGCGACCTCGGTGTGCTCGCCGAGCCAGTCGCCGGCGAACACGAGCGTCGGTGTGACCTCCTCCATCGGCGCTTCCGGGATCACGAAGGCCTCGGTGGCGCCGCGATAGCCGCCGTGGATGCGGATGGTGACGCGATCGATGCGCTCGCTGCACCCCTCGCACGCCAGGCCGGATCCCTGCGGAGACAGGGTCTCGGTGCTCACGGTGAGCCGCGCGAAGCCCGCGACGTCGTCCTTGGCGAAGGCGTCGCGGACGCCGCCTGGCACGTCGAGCATCACGATGGCGTCGTCGTACTCGCGCTTGGGGATGGCATGGATGTCGACGCGGTAGGCGGGTCCGGCGTAGCTGCCGAGGGCGTCGCCGAGCCGCGCGTGGTGCACGCCCGTGCCCTCGACGGAGCCCTGCAGCAGGTCCTGCTCCTCGCCCGGGTCCTCGGTGAGGTCGAACAGCCGCTCGCGGCCGTTCTGCGAGCTGTACTTCTCGCTGCCGTGGAGCACGCCCCACTGGGTGGAGCCGTACAGCGGGCGGCCGAACGCGAGATCTCGGGAGGCGAGGGCCTCGCGGGCACCCGCTTCGCCACGAGCCGCCGGTCCGAGGTCGACGCCATCGAAGGGATCGTCGGTGTGGATGCCGGCCATGCCGAGGATGGTGGGCGCGATGTCGAGGAGCGAGGCGGGCTCGCTCACGCGCGTCGCCGGCATGTTCGGCCCCTTCACGATCAGCGGCACCCGCAGCAGCTCGTCGTACAGCGTGTGTCCGTGCTCGAAGCCGCCGTGGTCCCACAGCTCCTCGCCGTGGTCGCTGAAGAACACGAGGATGTCGTCGGGACCGAGGCGATCGTAGAGTCGGCTCAGCTGATCGTCGGTGTAGCGGATGTTCTGGTCGTAGCGGTCGGTGATGTACTGCCGGTGGACCGGGGTGATCCGCGTGCGCCGCACCGCGTTGAGGTGGAACTCGCCCTCGAACTCCTCCGGCGCCTCGCCGGCCCAGATCGAGGCGTAGTCCTCGGGCTCGACGTAGGGCAGGTGCGGATCCATGAGATGAAGCAGGAGGAAGGCATCTCGGCCGTCCTGCGCGTCGAGCCAGTCGAGGGCGCGGTCGAGCTGCAGCTCCGCGCCTGGCCAGTTCTCGACGTGGTGCAGGCCCCAGTCCGCGGTCATCTCGAAGTTCGCCGACAGGTACACGTTGCCGGCCCACATGGCGGTGGCGTAGCCCTCGGCGGCGAAGCGCTCGGCGAGGGTCGGCGCGAGGCCGTACCACTCGGGCTGTCGGCCGGTCACCGCGGTGCGCGACGAGGGCAGGGTCCACGGGGCGATGGATCGGGCGGACTCGAAGACCGCGGCCTCGGACGCGAGCTGGGCGAGGGCAGGGGAGGTGTCGCGCTCGTAGCCGTACACGCCGAGGTGGTCGGGACGCAGCGTGTCCACGAACACCATGACCACGCGGCGCGGGGTCTCGCGGCGCGGCACCACAGCCGGCTCGCCGAGGAACACGTAGTCGAACCGCTCGCTCGCGCCGGGCTGGGTGCGCACGCGGAGGGTCACGTCCTGGCCCGCCCACGCGGAGAGGTCGGCGGTGACCGGACGACCGGGACCCACGGCGACGTCGGTGGCGAGCACTTCCCGGCTGGCACCGGCGACCTCGACCTCCACCACGACCGTCGCCCCGTCGGAGGGGGCGCCGTCGAGGGTCTCGGGTGCCACGATCAGCGGGTGCATGCGGAGCTCGCCGGCCTCTGGGATCGTGAGCTCCCACTCGGCCACCGAGGGTGCCGGCAGCAGCAGGCCGGCGCGTGATACCTGACCGATCTGCACCTCGGTGCGCACGAACGCCTCTGGGGTCGCGGCACCTGAGAAGCCGTAGTTGAGCGCGCGCTCGCGCTCCGTGGCTCGCGAGTAGTGGAGCGTGACGCCCTCGGGCACGCCCTCGGCCCAGGTCAGGTCCAGGGTCTCGCCGTCCCAGATCCACGAGTTCTTCGACTTGCGGTCGCGCACGTGCGGCACGACGTTCCCCTCGGCGTCACGCAGGTGCATGTCGCCGGCGGGCTTGTTGAAGAACAGCGCCCGCGTGCGGATGGGCAGGTCCGTGCGGAACACGGCGCTGTCCTGGCTCGCGCGCACCAGGCGCCAGCCGTCGAGGGGAATGGCCTCGGTGGGCTCGCGGTGCTCGGGGCGGTTGTCGTCGGGGATCTCCAGACGCGCGAAGGGCAACGCCGAAAGCCCGACCCCCGCGTCCGCAGTGGACGAAGGATCGGGCCTCGAGCTTTCCTCTGTGCAGCCGGCGAGGGCCAGCAGCACCCAGGCGGTGCCGCGCACTACTGGCGGCGGCGGCGAATCGCGAGCGGGAGGAGCAGGGCGAAGGCGCCCAGGGCACCCGCACCACCAGCCGAGTCACACGTGCCGGCACCGCCGCGGCGGTTGCGCACGTTGACGTGCAGCTCGTGGGCCGCGGTACCGGCGGGGCCGCCGACGTTGAGGACCAGGCGGTACTCACCGTTCATCAGGAACTCGTACTCGGGCTCCCAGGTCGGGATGCTCGCCTCGAGCGCGCCGCTCGGGTCGAAGATGTCCCACTGGACACGGTAGATGCAGCCGGTCGCGGAGAGGTCGGTCTCGTTGACGAGCTGGAAGCGGCGGCCGTCGATGTGGTCGACGCTCATGCCGACCTCGGGCACGCCACACACGCGGACGTACGCCTCGCGAACGATCTCGGACTCCCAGTCGCCGCAGGCGTCGCTGGTGCCGGTCACGACCGCGGACACCGTGAAGGTGCCGGCGTCGTTGTAGGTGTGCTCCGCGTCCAGGCCCACGACCTCGTCGGTGCCGTCGCCGAAGAACCAGCTCGCGTCGTTGACGGAGAAGGTGTCGTCACCGCGCTGGGTCACGCGGCAGCGGATGTCCATGGGGACGACGCCGGTCGCGATGGTGCCGGTCTCGCCGGGCTGAACCTCGTGCGAGCACTGGATCTGGGTGCTCGGTCCGTAGAGGGTGGTGATGCCCTCGACGTCGTCCGGGTTCGGGAAGGCGGAGTGGTTATCGCAGGCGCCGGCCGCGTAGTACATCGTGGCTTCGGCATCGAGCGGGTCGGTGCAGGGGTCGGTCGCCTCACAGGTGTGGTCGAGACCCCACCAGTGACCGATCTCGTGCACGGCGACGGCGGTGACCGAGGTACGGCCCGAGCAGTTCGGGTCCTCGGTCTGCTCCTCGGTGCCCCAGAGGACGTTGTCGTTGAAGACGATGTCGCTGTTGCGGAGGTGCGTGTACTGGATGCCCTGGATGACCTTGTACTCGGCCACGGTGTCGTAGGAGGTGACGCCGAGGACGCCCACGCCGTGGTTGTCGTAGGGGTCGTCCCACGTGAACCGGTTGAACTGGTCCTCGAGCTCGAAGCCGGTGTTCTCGGTCGTGGTGCCGGTGTACTCCACGTCGATCTGCGCGCAGGGCGCGGCTTCCTGCCAGCGAGCGTAGGAGGTGTTGACGACGCTGATCGTCTCACCCTCGGGCAGGGAGTCCTCGACGTAGTCGGAGATCTCGTAGGGGATCGGCATGTCGGTGAGGAACCAGATCAGTCCGGTCGGGTTCCACGCGATCGCCGAGGCCGGCAGAAGCAGGGCGAGGGGAAGGAAGCGGCGCATCATCGGGTCTCCTCGCGAACGACGCGGGTGGTGCGGTTCTGCGGCTCGTTGATCTGGCGGAGGCGGGCCTCGCTGATGCCGGGGATCGGCTCACCGTCCCAGCCGGCGGTGACGCGCGCGGAAATCTGGGCGCGGAGGTCATCGACGTAGATGCGATCCTCGGGCGCCGGGTAGGGGAGGAACTGCGCGTCGAAGGCCGCGTTCGGGCGGTCGATCCAGCGCATGGCGTGCTTGTCGGTGTCGCCAGCCGCGCGGCGGATGGTGAACTTTCCGTGGAACATCGCCGCCGGGGTGAGGCGGGTGCCGTGGCTGACCACGTCGAGGAAGACGAGCACCTGCTCGCCCTCGCTGAATCGGGCCTGGCCCTCGACCGCGGTCACACGGTCCCAGTGGTGGCCGCCGAGCGTGTCGATGACGATCTGCTCGGGGGTGTCGGCCGGCCCCTTGTGAAGGGTGTCGACGTCGACCAGGGCGCGGGTCCACACCTTCTGGTGGTCGTCGACCTCGGTCCAGACCCGGGAAACCTTGCCTTCGACGATCAGCGTCGAGGCGTCGGTGAGCTGCTCGATCGTCAGCGGCGCGATGGTGGTGGCTTCGGCCGTCTGGATTGGCGCAAGCGTGGCGGTGCCGAACGCGAGGGCCATCGCCAGAAGCGTGCTGGAAAGGCGCATGTGGAAGCTCCGGAAGGGTTTGTGCGCCAGGGAAATGGCGCGAGCGCGGCTATATAACATCCCTGTGAGCCGAGTGGATAGGCTGATTCTTGGGTGGGAAGTTTGGCCGAAGGGGTTAACGGGGGCCGTCACATCCGCCACATGGGGGTCGGTCGTCGCGCCTCGGTGTCACCCACCGGGATCGCGGGGATCCTCTCCGGCATCTCCTGACGTGGAGTTTGGGATCGGTCGCTGGGCATTGCCCTCGATTGACTTTAAACTCCCGGTCTTGTACGACTACCGCCACTCTCCCCGGTGCCCCCACCCCGGGGAAATTTCCTGATTCCCCAGGATTTTCGGGGGCAAACCGATGGAAACGAGGACGAACCAGATGCTTCGCATCCACATCCGCGCGCTCCAGGCCCTGCAGCTGCTCGCCGCTGTTGCCGCCCTGATGATCGCCGTTCCCGCATTCGCGTTGACGACCGGTGATCTCCGCATCGTCGCTGAAGACGAGGAGGGCCTCCCGGTCCCCAGCGTCGAGCTCACCCTGTCGGGCGAAAACCTGATCGGTGGTGAGCAGGTCCGCGAGACCGACGGCAACGGTGGCGCCCACTACACCGAGCTGCCCCCGGGCATGTACACGCTCACCGTGGTGAAGGGCGGCTGGAAGTCCCAGACCGTCACCGGCATCCAGATCAACATCAACCGCACCACGACGCAGAAGATCGAGATGAAGCTGTCGTCGGGCGACGACAACGTCATCGACGTCGTCGCGAAGCGGAAGGCGGTCGATGTCGAGGACGTCACCAAGGGCGAGGTCCTCACGCAGGAGTTCCTCCGCCGCGTGCCCTCCGGCCGTGACTACCAGTCCGCCGTGCAGATGGCCGCGGGCGTGACCGGTGGTGGCAACCCGAACATGGGTGGCGCCGCGTACAACGAGAACACGTACCTCCTCGACGGCGCGAACATCACCGACCCCGTCACCGGTACCTTCTCGCTGAACTTCAACTACGACGCGCTCGAGCAGATCGAGGTCCTCCTCGGCGGCTACGAGCCGGAGTACGGTGTGTCGCTCGGCGGCGTCATCAACCTGGTGACCCAGTCCGGCAACAACAACCTCGAGTTCGACAGCTCGATCTTCTACGTCAACGGCGACCTTCGCCCGAAGATCGACGAGCGCTGGGCCGCCGACGGCCTCCGCCTCGCCCCGAGCGGCTTCGACTCGCAGTACCAGCGGCTGACCATCGGCTCGATGGTGTCCGGCCCGATCATCCGCGACAAGGCCTGGTTCATCGTCAGCTACCAGCACGCCCGCTCGCTGATCGCCGTGAACGGCACCGCGCAGCCGCGTGACTACGACGCGCACTACGTGCTCGGCAAGATCACCTTCCAGCCGAACAGCGCGCACCGCCTCACCGCGTTCCTCCAGACCGACCCGACCACCATCGACAACGGCCTGCAGGGCAGCCCGTTCGTCCGCCCCGAGGCGCAGGTTCGCCAGGCGCAGGGTGGCTTCGTGTCCCAGGGCCGCTGGCAGTGGTTCGTGTCCCCCGACGTGAACCTCGACACCATGGTCGTGGTCCAGAAGTCCTACATCGAGGTCGCCGCGGTTCCGTGTACGCACGACACCCGCCTCGGCTACCACCCCTGCAAGCCCGACGAGCCGGAGAACGACGTCGACTGGGAGACCCCGGGTCGCGTCGGCATCAGCGGTGCCTTCGACTCCGTCAACTGGGGAACGTTCACCTTCGATGATCGTTGGCGCTACCAGGCCAGCTCGAAGCTCTCCCTCCTCTCCTGGAAGGATCCCTTCGAGGGCAGCCACGACTTCAAGGTCGGCGTCGAGGCCGTGCAGACGGTCTGGGACCAGATTCAGGGCTACAGCGGCAACTCGCTGTACTACGACCTGAACGCGGTCTCCTTCGACCCCAACACCTTCTCCAACTACTACTGGGTTGAGATCACCGGCCCCATCAAGTTCCGGACTTCCGGTTCCGAGTGGAACGTGTTCGTTCAGGACGCGTACAAGCCGATTCCGAACCTCACCCTCAAGTACGGCATCCGCTACGACAACGTCGTCATGCGGAACGACGCCAACGAGCCGGTCATCGTCGGCCGCCTCTGGGGCCCGCGCGCCTACGCCGCCTGGGACGTCTTCGGCGACCAGAAGACCAAGCTCGCCGGTGGTTACGGCCGCTTCAACGACACGGGCCGCCTCGGCGTCGCCGCGTTCACCCGCCGCTCGGGCTACGGCTCCAAGCTGTTCCTCGGCGAGTTCTTCGGCCTGATGCTCAACGACCAGGCGTCCGCCTACTCCGTGGCCCCGCAGGAGAACCTCGCGACCAGCCACGACAAGATGACCACGCCGCACCAGGACGAGCTGCTGCTCATGCTCCAGCGCGAAGTCATCGAAGACATCGCCATGGGCGCGACCGTCACCGGCAAGTTCACTCGCAACATCTACGAGTGGGACGAGCGCAACCTCATCTACGACGAGGACGGCTCGCAGATCATCGGTGGCCGCCTCGGCGACACGAACAACCAGTACCCGCGTATGCGCACCCCGTCGCTCGCGATGCGTGACTACTTCCAGGCCGACTTCTTCGTCGACAAGGTGTTCTCCCGCCGCTGGTTCGGTCGCGTGACCTACTCGTACATGCGGTCGGCTGGTACCTCGCAGGGCGCCAACTCCGGCTCCTTCGGCAGCGACCCGCTCACGCAGTACAACTACGGCCCGTTCCTCTCCACGGACCTCCGCCACAGCGTGAAGGCCTACGGCTCCTGGGAGCTCCCCACCGACCCGTGGAACCAGATCGTCGGCTTCAGCTTCGTGTACGAAGGCGGCGTGCCGTTCGAGCGCTACTACGCGGGTGACACCTTCGGCTCCATCCGTATCCGTCCGCGCGGCGCCTACACGCGCTTCCCGCCGGTCTGGCACTTCTCCGTGAAGTTCCAGCAGCAGCTGGACGTGCGCAAGGGCAAGCTCACCCTCGACTTCGAGGCGGCGAACCTGTTCAACAACCGCGCGCCCTACAGCCTCAACTACGGCTTCCTCCAGTCGAACAACCGTCTGGTCACCAACTCCCGCCAGGACCCGCTGCGTCTGCAGTTCGGTGCCCGGTACCAGTTCTAAGAGGCACGCATGAAGCGCATCCTCCTTCCTGCCCTCGGCATCGCGGCGCTCACCGCGTGTGCCTTCGACGAGGGGCTCATCATCGAGGACATCGAGGGCAAGATCATCCTGCCCCCCGAGGCCCTCTCGATGGAAGTGCCCCAGGACGACGGCACCGACCTCGCCGTGGGTCCCGACGTGCGGATGATCGGTCCGGTCTTCGTCGGCCTGTACCCCGGCGTCGGCGACAGCGACTTCCCGTACCCGCACCCGCTGCGTGCCCCCACCGGTGACGCGCTGCCCTACGGCGGCACGACCCTCGGTGACTACCGCTTCGGCTGCTTCGAGGACCTTGCGTGCAAGGTTCTCTCGGGCCGCTTCACGAGCTACGACGAGATCGTCGAGTGGCTTGGCGTCTTCGAAGAGGACTTCTTCGATGCGTACGGCAACCCGGTCACCAGCGGCGACTACATCCGCCAGGTGTGCTTCGAGCAGCTGTACTACACGTCGGACGAAGAGATTCGCATCCTCCCCGGCGACAAGAACGACAACGGCGAGATCGACGCGGGTGACCTGGACTTCGTGCTCAACGAGTCCACGGGCAACTACGAGGGCAACTTCAAGATCTGGCAGCAGGAGTTCACCGAGGGCTTCTCCGCCTGGGCCTACATGGATGCGCCGGATCCGGACACCATGGCCTACCGCACCTGCAACTCCGACCCCCAGGAGGTTCGGAACGTGCAGGACTACAACCAGTCGGTCGTCGGTGGCTCGCAGTTCCAGGATGTCCTGAACTACCCCAACACCTACATCACTCGTGGTGACTGGGTCGGCTCCATGGAGCAGGGCATCCACACCTACGAGACCGTGACGGACGACGTCGAGATCTGGATCGACTTCAAGGTCGGAGGTCAGTGATGAAGCGCATCCTCATCAGCGCGGCGGCGATCGCCGCGATGGCCGGCTGCGACTACCGTGGCGACTTCCTGTTCCCCGGTGAGAACGGCGTGGACGGCGTCATCGACCTCGGCGTGATCGAGGTTGGCGATCCCGCCGACGAGTCCGCGGTCGTGTTCGCCGAGGTCGGCCCGGCCGACGTCTCCGTGCGCGGCGGTGCCACGGCTCGCTTCACCGGCACCGGCGGCACGGTGTGTGTGTGGGTCGACCCCGAGGCCGTGACCTGGAACACCGCGGTGGCTCCGGGCGGCGACCAGCGCCTGTCGTACCCCGACAACATCTTCGATGACGGCGATATCGACATCGAGGTCGGCCAGTCGATCTTCTACACCGGTACCCCCGAGGTCACGGTCGGCGACTTCGCCGTGTCGTACCAGGATGCCATCGGCAACGAGGTCGAGCTCGCCCTCAACGAGTGCATCATCTACGACCTGTTCGGTGAGACGGGTGGTCACTCGGGCCGCGCGGCGCCTGAGTTCTGCGACATCCCGAACACCATCCCGAACCTCGAGTACACGGTGGCGATCTCCACCTGGAACACCCCGCTCGATGACGATGTGCTGTCCTTCGGCCTGCTCATCGTCGACGGCGAGTGCTCCGACCTGATGAACGCGCGTCGGACCACCGATGCCTGGGACCAGGAGTGCGTGATCACCGGCGAGGCTCGCAACGGCGGCGTGATGCGTCCGAGCTACGACTACGTCGAGTCGCTGTTCTGCCTTGCGCAGGACGACAGCGCGCCTGAGGGCACGCCGACGCTCAGCGAGTTCTGCCAGACCGAGGCCGAGACCATCGACTGCAAGGTCGAGCGCTGCTACTGCGGCGACCCGACGGACATCCCCGAGCCCATCTAGGGTCGGATCCCGCAAGGGATGGTCGAGCAAAGGGAGCCTTCGGGCTCCCTTTCTTGTTTGTGCCGCTTGCTAGGCCAGCTTCGCGCGGGCCATGGCTGCGGCCTCGTCGGCGTCGGTGATGGTTCCGTCGAGCTGTGCCTCGTACACCTCGCGAAGCAGCAGGCCCATGGCCGGACCGGCGGGCATGCCGAGCGCTCGGAGGTCGGCGCCCCGCAGGAGCGGCGGTGGTGGGTCTCTGAGCACGCCGAGGGCGGCGGCCAGCGCGAGGGCGCCATCCACGTCCTCGCCGCGCGCATGGCGCAGTGCGAGGCCCAGGAGGACCTGTGAGCGGTCCGACAGCCGCCGAAGGTCGGTAGCGGTCGTTGCCGGGGCCTCGGCGGCGGCGTGCGCCCTGAGCACTTCGCGGCGGAGCGCGAAGCCCTCGTAGCGGTGGACGCCGAGCCGTTCGAGAGTGGGCTCGGGGTCGGGGGTCGCGGCCAGCCAGACCAGCAGGCCGGCGGCGAGCCGCCAGCCGGAGCTGCGATCGCGGTGTGGCCAGGCCGCGAGGCGGTCGAGGGCCTCGTCCAGCGCGGGGTCGTCCACGCGGTCGGGGAACACGCGACGGCCGATGGCGGCGTCGCGAGCGAGGGTCATGCCGAGCGATGGGCGGGTGCCCTTGATGAGCAGCTTGGCCCACTCGCCGAAGATGCGTTCTGCGGGCAGCTCATCGAGCGACGCCTCGCGACACAGCACCACCAGCGAGGGGTCCGGGGTGAACCCGAGCCGAGCGGCGAACTGCACGGCGCGCAGGGCGCGGAGCGGGTCCTCGAGGAAGGTGTCCGCGTCGACCGCTCTCAGCCGCTGGGCTCGCAGGTCGGCGAGGCCGCCGTGCGGGTCGATGAGCTCGTCGGTGAGCGGATCGTAGAGGAGGGCGTTCACGGTGAGGTCGCGTCGCCGGGCCGCTTCCTCGATGGACATGTGGGGGTCGCCCTCGACGGCAATGCCCCGGTGGCCGGGCCCCGCGTTGCTGTCGCGCCGTGGGATCGCGACGTCGATCTCCGCGCCGCCGCGTGGGGTCAGCTTGAGTACGCCAAAGCTGCGACCCACTTCGTCGACGCGGCCGAAGCGCCGAAGCACGTCGATGAGTGCGTCGACCTCCAGGCCGTACACCTCGAGATCGTGGTCCTTTGGCTTCTTGCCGAGCAGCTCGTCACGCACCCCACCACCGACGAGCAGGGCGCGCCCGCCGGCGTCATCGACGGCCCGAGCGAGCTCGGGGATCGGCTTGGGGACGCGCATGGGCCTGGCATATCCGCCTGGGCCCTGGCGGACCCGTCAGTCGTTCTTGGTGCCGTACTCGACGCCGCTGGTCTCGATGTCCGAGGCCTCACCGGCAGAGTCGATGGTGCGGCCCTTCGTGAGGTCGGCGGTGTTCAGCTCGTAGGACGCGTTGAGCCACGAGAGGATGGTGCCCTCGATGCCCGCGTCGCGGTTGAGCATCTTCACGCCGGCGCCGGCTCCCGCGGCGATCGTCACGTCGACCTTGCCCTGGGCCTTCGCCTCGATGAAGCCTGCCGAGCGGTTCTGGCTCATCTCTTCGGGGTCGTAGATCACGAGCATCGGCTTCTCGCCCATCGCCTCGAGGGACGCACCGACGGTGACGTCGCCGCTCTTCGAGAGGTCGGGGGAGAGCAGCACCAGGCGGTGGATGGCGTCGCAGTCGGCAGCCGCGTGGATCGTGGTCGCGCCGCCAAACTCGGCGCCGACGACGGTCGTCACCTTGGAGCCGCGCTTGCCGAGGTACTCGGCGGCCGCGCACACGTCGCGGTCCATCTCGGCCCAGGCCTCGTCGGAGGGGTTGCTGCCGCTGGCGCCATGGCCGCGGAGGTCGAGTGCGAGCACCTGGAAGCCCTGAGAGGCGAGGCGTCCGCGGAGGTACTCGAAGTCCTGAGCGCTGCGGTTCTTGCCGTGCACGAGCACGACTCCCTTCTCGCCGGCGCCCTGATGTTGGGCCTTGAGCGAGGTGCCATCGGCGGACTTGATGCTGACGGTGCCGGCGAACGCCGGAGTGGCCAGCGACGCAAGGCCGACGGCAAGGGCAAATCGGAGCATGGGATCTCCCTGGGAACGGTCCTGAACCCACGACCCCTCAAGGGCTGGATTCCTTCCAGGTAGGAGCCTACCACCGCGGGTCAAGTGGTGTGTCCAGGGGACGTGTGCTCCCGCGGTGGCCGGGGTCGTGCGGCTTTGGCTGCCGACGAGAGAAAGTCCCACGGTGGTGAGCGCGACGATCCGGATGCCTTTCGGCCGTCCACGTCGTTTCGTGGTTGACACACCCCCACCGCGCGCATAAACACGGGCCGTTCCAGGGCACACGCCCGCCGCTCTTTGAACGGTGGAATGTGAACGATTCCGTCCACCACCACTACATGCGCGAAGCCCTCGCCGAGGCTGCTCTGGCAGCGGAGCTCGGGGAGGTACCGGTCGGATCCGTCGTGGTCCACGACGACCGGATCATCGCGCGCGGCCACAACCTGCGGGAACACCTGCAGGACCCCACTGCTCACGCCGAGCTGCTCGCCATGCGACGCGCGGCGGAGGCGCTGGGGAGCTGGCGACTCGAAGGATGCACGGTCTACGTCACCCTCGAGCCCTGCCCGATGTGTGCTGGCGCCATGGTGCTCTCGCGGATCGAGCGGTGTGTGTACGGTTGCAGCGACCCCAAGGGAGGCTTCCTCGGGACCCTCGACGACCTGTCGAGCAATCCCGCCCTCAATCACCGCTTCGACGTGGTGACGGGCATCGAGGAGCACGACTGCAGCGCGGTCCTCAAGGAGTTCTTTCGAGAGCTACGGAGGAAGCGCAAGGGGTAAGCGGTGCTGATCAAGGAGGGGTGGCCGAGTGGTTGAAGGCGGTGGATTCGAAATCCACTGTAGGTTCACGCCTACCGCGGGTTCGAATCCCGCCTCCTCCGCCAGCACAGCTACGCTCACACGTCCCCCTAGAACGCTTAGGAGAGGTGACCGAGTGGCCGAAGGTGCACGACTGGAAATCGTGTGTAGGGCAACCTACCGAGGGTTCGAATCCCTCTCTCTCCGCCACTTTTAAAGGCGTTCGTCCCGCGTCATGAGAGTCGGGTCCCGTAGACCGGAACCCGTGAACCCCGCCAGGACCGAAAGGTAGCAACGGTAGCGGCCCCTTCGGGGCTGCGGGGGTGCTCGGCTCTCACTTCGCGAGACGAGCGCCTTTTTCTTTGCGTCGTCCGCCGCACGATCGGCGGGCAGGCCATTCGCGGGTCCCGGCTTGCGGACCCCGACGCCACGGGGAGCTCGAGGGCGCCTCGACGCCGGCGCTCGACACAACGAGGCGCGACCTCCTCCCGAGAGAAGAAGCCGCGCCCTGCGTCAGGCCGAGGCCAGCTCGCCGCGGGTGGCCGGTCGCAGCACGAACGCGATGTGAAGCAGCTGGCCGATCGGGCCTCCGAAGAAGCACACCAGCGCCCACAGCAGTCCCTGGTTGCGGTCGCTGTTCTCCGCGATGGCGAGGTACGCGTGCACCGCCATGACCACGAGGCTCTCGACCATCGTGAACACGTGGAGCACCATCACCGCGGCGAACAGTGCCATGCCGCCCGAGAAGGCGCCCTGGACCACGATCGGGTCCAGGCGAGGGGCCAGCGTGCCGGCGCCGACGATGCCGACCATCCACACGAGCCAGAAGGCCAGGAAGATCAGCATGTAGACGAGCGGCCAGGCGGTGGCGATCTCGAGCAGGCGCAGACGGCGGGGGGTCATCGATTCCTCCTTTCGAGAAATCTGCGCCCCCGGCGCCCGCGGGCAAGTCGATATCGTACGGAGCGAGTCGAATATCGCGGAGCTGGGTCACGGGCTGGCGCTGGAGCAGCGCGGCCCCTTCGGTCCAGGGCATGCACTGCACCACCGGTCGGCGTGCGTGGCCCTCGAACGCCGGAGTGGCAAGCGCCAGCGGGGAGTCTGCGACGATCCCTCGGGCGCTCAGCGCACCGCTCGGGTCAGGAGACCTCGACGATCGCCAGGGTGACGTTGTCCTTGCCGCCGCCCTGATGGGCCGCCCGCACGAGCTCGCGGCTCGCGATGCGCGGATCGCCGTAGGTGTTGAGGATGCCCTCGATGTCGCGATCCTCGACCTCGCCCCACAGACCGTCGGAGCACATGAGGATGCGATCGCCGCGCTCCACGTCGACGCGGAAGATGTCGATCTCGACATCGCGCTCGGTGCCCACCGTGCGGAGGAGGATGTTGCTGTGCGGGTGCACGCGCGCCTCTTCCTTGGTGAGCTTGCCGCGCTCCACCATCTTCGCGACGAGGCTGTGGTCCTTGGAGACCTGGTGCAGCTGCCCGTCGCGGATCAGGTATGCGCGGCTGTCGCCGACGTTCGCGAGGAAGGCCACGCGATTCTCGAGCATGAGCAGCGCCACGAGCGTGGTGCCCATGTCGTTGCCCTTCTCTTCGGCCTGCGACTTGACCGTGTTGTTCGCGGACTGGAACGCCTCGTCGAGCAGGTTCTCGACAGCATCGAGATCCTCGTGGGGGTTCTCGCTGTTCTCGCGCTCGAAGGCGACCTTGCAGATCGTGCGCACGGCGACGTCGCTCGCGACCTCACCGCCGTCGTGTCCGCCCATGCCGTCGGCGACGACGTACAGACGTGCGCGGTTCGAGAGCTTGCGCCAGCCCCAGTTGTCCTCGTTGAGCTGTCGGACCAGGCCGACATCGGACATCGCGCCGGTCAGGGGCTTGTAGGTCACGCCCTCGAAGGCGGGGAAGCGCTGCTCGACGGCGCGACCGAAGGCGGCGGGCGTGGGGTAGGCGCCCTCTTCGGTCGACGCGAGGAACGCGGTCAGGTCCTCGGCCTCGACGTTGCAGTAGCGACGGAGGATGAAGCCCAGCGACTTGAGCTCGGTGGCACGCTCGGCCTCTGGGACGGGCCCGGGGAGCACGTCGCTGACCTCGAGGTCGAACAGCCGCACGGTGTTGTCCGGCGAGATCAGCATGTTGGCGCGAGTGAGCTTCGCGAGCTTCACGCCGTGGCGCTGCAGCCACGCGACCATGCCGGCGATCCGCTGTCCCACATCCAGCACACGTGCGTTCGACAGCGGGGCCGCTTCGTCGAGCATCAGCCCCTCGCCGTTGTAGGGGATGATCGACAGCAGCTGGCCATCTTTTCGGAGCACCTCGATCGGGGAGGCGAGTCCGGGGTGGCGCAACTTGAGCGCGAAGAAGGCTTCGTAGGCCTTGAAGCGCTTCTCGTCCCAGCGCGCGGACATCAGGAACCGGCGTCCGCGGAGGTCGCTCCCGCACTGCTCGCACTTGGCGGACTCGCGGGGATTGTCGGACTTCCCACAGTCCCAGCAATGGGCGAATTCCTGGTCAGGACGCCGATCGTTGACCAGGTAGAACATCCGCCCCTCGGACAGACGCACCAACCCCTCCACGGTGAAGCGGGTGCCGATGGCGGTCCCTGGCGGGAAGTGGGGTGGTCTACCGGATGCCATGATCTCGCGGCAGTGTACTCAACGCGGAACAAGAGAGGGGAGGGGTTCAAGCACTCTGTGTGAGTTCGCGGCCCGCAACGTCGGTTGTGTGCATGTCCAGGAGATGTCAACGAAATGAGTTCTGCTGCGCGTGCGGCTTCTTCTCGGGGTTTGGACACACCTGTCACAGCCACAGGCCTCCAGGATGGATTACATGGGGCCACCTTTTTCGTGGATCAACGATCCCATGCGCGCAGGAGCCTTCTCATGACGCTTCGTCTCACCGCCACTGCTCTGCTGGCCTTCGCCGTGTTCGGCGGCTGCCGTCCGGCCCCGACCACCGACGACACCATCGAGACCGACACCGATACCGATGCCGATGCGGACACCGATGCGGACACCGACACCGACACCGACACCGACACCGATCCCCAGGGCTGCGGCACGCCGCCGACCGACTGGACCAGCGTCGGCAACCCGGACGTGAACTTCCCGCAGATCACGACCACCACGAACTACGTGAATGACGCGAACCTCGCGGCGGTTCGTGCGGCGATGCCGACCACCAGCGGCGAGTCCGTCACCCTGACCACGCCGATCACCGTGACCGGCGCCGTCGTCTCCGCCGCGGACTTCCGCGACCCGAGCACCGAGTTCTGGGTCCAGGACGTCAACACCGCCGCGCACATCCAGCTGTTCTTCGCCGGCAACACCGACGACGTGACCGTGCCGCTCAACTCGGGCGACGTGGTGTCCTTCGATGTCGTGGGCCTCGAGAACTACTTCGGCAACCTGCAGGTCAACGACCTGGCCAACTTCACCGTCGACAGCCGTCAGGCGGACACCGGCCAGACCGTCTACGCCCCGGACGTCACCGGTACGCAGATCGACGCCGTCGCCCTCGAGTCGCACATGATCCACCTCTACGGCGAGATCACCAGCGACGACGGCGCCTGTGGCTCGAGCAGCACCTGCTACACGCTCAACCACGGTGGCCAGAACATCGTGTACCGCGCGGGCAACAGCGTGCAGTTCTTCGTCGGTGACTGCGTCGACGTGTACGCGCCGATGGGCAACTTCAGCAACGCCCCGCAGCTGAACCTCGTGAACTTCGACTGGTTCGCGTTCTACTAGGATCTGCACGCACGGCGGCGCTCGTGTGGGCGCCCCCGGAGGCTCCACGCATGCGCGCCTTGCCCTTCCTGCTGCTCCTCGCCGCGTGCGCCGATGTGCGCGGCGAGCCCGAGGACTACACCACCTGGTACCAGCCGGGTGTGGTGCTCGATGTCGAGGAGCCTCTCGAGTACACCGACCAGCCGTACGCCGCGCCCAACGCCGGCGAGGCGATCGGTGACTTCAAGGCCTCGCTGTTCCCCGTGTCCGGTGGCGACCCCGTGTTCGCCGTCGGCGACGGCTACGGCGCGGCCGGCTGCCCGAGCTCGGAGAGCAGCGAGCTGCCCTTCGAGATCGAGGGCGTCGTGACGCTCCATCCCCGGTACTACTTCAAGACCGAGGGCTGCGACGGCGACGAGAAGTACTACGGCAGCTACTTCATCGAGGACGCCACCGGCGGCTTCTTCGTGCTCGGCGACTCCAAGGTCGCGCACTTCGACATGGGCGACCGCGTGCGCCTCAAGGTCCGCGGTGTGCGCACCACCTTCGACGTCGACATGGTCTACGCCCACGACGTGCTCAGCGTCGAGCGCGGCCCCGAGCCCATCTACTACGAAGAGATGCTCATCCAGCCGTCCGACATCGCCACCAGCCGTGGCGAGGTGGGCCGCACCAAGCGCATCGTCGGCACCGTGCTCTCCGAGAAGGACACCTTCGGAGAGTTCAGCGTCGAGGGTGACAACGGCGAGATCTACTGGGTCTCGCTCGATGCCGAGCTCAACCGCCGCGGCATCGGCTTCCCCATCGGCACCCGGCTCCAGGTGACCGGCCCCATGCTGTACAGCTTTTCCACCTTCCGCATCGTCGTGATGCGCGTGGGCCAGCTCGAAGTCCTCGACTAGCGCCCCGCATCCAGCCCGAGAGAGCTCCATGCACACCCGCTTCGCGCTGGGCCTCGTCGCCCTTGCGCTCCCGGTCCTCGCCCACGCCCAGGACCCCGACGAGTTCAAGACCCCGGTCCTCATCGAGGATGCCGAGGAGAGCGCGCCGCTCACCGCCGACATCGCCGTCGGTACCGAGTGGCACGAGTCCAACAACATGGACTTCCGCCCCCTCGACATCGCGAGCGACCAGGCCATCCTCGACAGTGACGATCGCAGCAGCTTCGCGTTCACCTCGATCGACAGCAACATCCGCTTCCAGGCGCACGAGCAGGTCCTGTTCGCGATCGACGTGTCCCACCGCGGCATGTGGGGTGGCGACCAGCTCGGTATGACCAACGCGTTCGGCGGCATGATCTTCGTCCGCCAGCTCAACGCGCAGGTCAAGTTCGGGCCCGGCGACGACGCGCTTGCCGTGACCATGGGACGCCAGTTCTTCCGCATGGGCGGGCTGCCGACCGACGAGTTCATCATCTCGGACAACATCGATGGTATCCGCGTCGACAAGCCGATCAGCGGCTTCGGCACGATCACCGCGTTCCCGATCGAGGTCCCGAGCCAGGCCGGTGCGGACGACGACATCGTGTTCGCGCAGTTCGTGTCCCAGTTCCCTGGCTCGCCGTTCAACTTCCGCGGCGAGAGCATGACCCGCCGGCACGGCCTGCTCCTCACCGTCGACGACGCGGTCGAGGGCCTCGATGCCCGCGCCTACGCCTGGTACACCGACATCGGCGCCATGGGCTCCGGTGCCGACATCTCGTACGACGGCAACCTCGGCAACTTCGCCGACAACGACTGGGTCGCCAACTTCGGCGTTCGCGCCGCGTACAGCGTCGGCCCGGTCACGCCCTTCGTGAGCTTCGACGCCTCCACCGGTATCGACCGCAAGGAGCTCGTCGCCATCGACGCGAAGACCGACGGCATCGCGATCCTCGGCGGCCTCTCCGTCGACACGCGCGACCGCTCCGAGGCCGACCAGAACGGCCTGGTCGCCGTGGCCGACTACTTCATGGCCTTCGGCCCGACCTACGCGGGCAACGGACTCATGGAGAACCACGGCTACGTCGGCATGAAGGCCCAGCACATCGGCGGCCACCTCACCAGCCGCTTCATGGGCTGGCACCCCACCGCCTACATCGGCTCCTGGGGCCTGTCCGAGGATCTGCACGAGCCCGACCGCAAGGGCGGCACCCAGGTCATCCACGCCGAGGCCGCGTACCACCTGCCCGGTCCGCTGTCGTTCAACGCCGGCTTCTGGAACATGAAGGACACGGGCCTCACCGGCCTCGACTTCGCCAACGTGGACACCATGGACCCGCCGTTCGGCTACAGCCGCGACGAGTTCAAGGCCCAGGAGCGTCTCGGCAAGAGCCTCGGCAGCGAGATCAACCTCGGCATCCAGTACAGCCGCATCATGGAGAACGCCAACACCCCCGATCCGCTGCACGTGGACTTCGGGCTCGTCGGCGCCATGTTCCTGCCCGGCGAGTACTACGCGATTCCGATCAGCCGCATCGCCGGTGACCAGCTCGGCGGCGAGGAGATGGGCTGGGCCCTGTCGGCTCGCTCCAAGGTGTGGTTCTGATGCTTCGCCTCCTCCTCCCCATCGCCCTGCTCGCGGGGTGCAACACCGACCCGTCGGACGAGCAGACGCAGACCGTCGGCTACCGCACGGGTACCGACGGTGGGGCGAACTCTGGCGAGCGCGGCAGCGTGAAGATCACCGAGATCCTGTGGTCCGGTAGCGTCCGCAACCTCGACGGCGGCGGCCGTCGCTGGGACCCGACCGACATCTTCATCGAGATCCGCAACGAAGGCGACCGCCCGATGAACCTGTCGGGCTGGCAGCTGTGGGTCGAGGGCACCGCCGAGCGCACGTACATCCTCCCGGACACCGACGTCACCATCGATGTCGGCGGGCACGTGTTCGTCGCGACCCAGACCCGCGAGAACGCGACCGGTGAGCAGAACGGCTGCTTCCTGGGCGCGACCTGGCTGATCCCGGACCTCGAGCTTCCGTACGGCGATCCCTTCCGGATCACCCTGCGCGACCGCGACGAGCGCCTGATCGAGCCCGCCGGCGACAAGTACATGCCGCCGTTCGCGGGTGGCTACGACCTCCACACCAGCCGGTCGATGGAGAAGGTCGAGCTCATGTTCGGCGGTCGCGGCAACGAGCCGCAGTCGTGGCACCACTACACCAAGCAGCTGCCGCGCGGCATCGACCCCTCGTCCATCTTGCCGAACACCGACTTCGTGCACCCGGACTGCCAGGAGCGCACCCACGCTTCGCCGGGTCTGCCGAACAGCGTCGACTACAGCGGCGCGTTCTCTACGGGAGCACTGGACTGATGCGTAGTCTCCCTCTTCTTCTGCTGTGTGCCTGCAACGCCGCCCCCGGCGTCGAGGACATGTTCCACAGCGTGCAGCTGAGCCGCCCGGCCACGGCCAGCGAGGCGAACGCTCCGTTCGTGTCGCTGATCGACGGCGCCGAGTCGAGCCTGCACATCGCGATCTCCTCGGTCGAGGACCCGTCCGTCACCGACGCACTGCTCGCGGCCCACCAGCGCGGCGTGCTCGTCGAGCTCGTCATCGACGGTGACTCCGCGAACCAGGCGGTGGCCGACCTCGAGGCGGCGGGCGTCGCGGTCTCCCACACCGACATGGGCGTGGGCTACTTCGACTTCGCGCTCAACGCGGACGTGTCGTGGTCGTCGGACAAGACGATCATGAGCCACAACTTCGCGGTGGCCGACAAGCGCCGGTTCGTGACCAGCACCGAGGCCGGTCGCCTTGCCGACGGCACGCGCCTGCATCTCGAAGGCCGCGGTGAAGACCTCATCCGCGACCTGCTCACCGAGCACAACCAGCTCATGGGCGGCGTGGACGCCACCGCGCTCACCGCGTTCTCGGCGCCTGCCAAGTCCGTGGCCGACTCCCGGTGGATGTACCCCATCGATGCCGCCGCGAACTTCGAGCTGTGGCTCGGACCGCAGGAGCGCGTCACCAAGCGCATCATCGACTCCACCTACGGGGCGATGGGTAGCGTGTGGGTGGTCACTGACGACCTCGCCAACGAGGGCCTGATCTTCGCGCTCGAGCAGAAGGCGGCCGCCGGCTTCGACGTGCGCGTCGTCGTCGGCCCCAACTACGCGACCTCCTACGCGCCGCTGTCGCGTGAGTTCACGAACAACACGCCCAACGTCCAGAAGCGCCAGGTTCAGGACGAGGTGATGCCGACCTTCGTGCTCTTCGACTACGCGCCCTCGCCGGTCGACCAGCGCATGCGCGAGCGCAAGGCGATGATCCTCACCCACGACCTGTACTCGGCGACCCGCACGTACAGCGGCGTGGAGATCACGAGCGACCAGTACATCGACGGCGCCCTGTGGGTGCTCACCGACTACAACGAGCGGGAGGGCCTGCTCGACGAGCTCGCGCCCCTGTTCGAGGACTACTTCGCCCGCGGAGGTGCCCTGTGATCCAGGCACTCACCAAGCGACTGTGCCTTGCGGGCGCCGCGCTCGCGATGCTCGCGGGCTGCAACGCCGCGCCGTCTCAGGCCGACTACGACATGACCCGCGGCGGGCGTCTCGACTTCTTCTTCAACGAGCCCGGTACCCGCCCCGAGAACCTGTGGGAGCCGGATGCCGAGGACGTGCTCGTCGACATGATCGAGATGGCCGAGGCCGAGCTCGACATCGCGGTGATGGGCTTCGGTCGCCAGCGGGTGATCGATGCGGTCATTCGCGCCTACGACCGCGGCGTGAAGGTGCGCTTCGTCGGTGACGCCGGCCACCTGTACAACTCGGGCTACCAGCAGCTCGAGGACCGCCAGGTGCCGATGGTGGTGGGCAACAACGCCCACATCATGCACGACAAGTTCTTCGTCATCGACCGGCGCTTCGTGTTCTGCGGCACCGCGAACATCACCGACACCGACCTGCGTCGGAACTCGAACAACTTCGTGGTCATCGACTCGCCCCCGGTCGCCGCCGACTTCACCGCCGAGTTCGAGCAGATGTTCGAGGGCGTGTTCGGCCACAACAAGGTCGAGTACTTCAACGGTCGCAGCTACACCGTCGACGACACCGAGGTCGAGGTGTGGTTCTCGCCCAACGAAGACGCGATGGGCCGCATCCTCGAGTACGTCGACGCCGCCGAAGAGAGCGTGCGGTTCACGATCTTCGCGTTCACCAAGGACCAGGTCGGCTCGGCGTTCATCCGCAAGCAGGAAGAGTTCGAGGAGAAGAACGCGGCTGACGGCATCGCCGATCAGGCCTTCGACCCGTTCAACAACAACACCCGCCGCTCCGTGGCCGGCGTCATCGACCAGTCCCAGCTGCACTCGAACCGCCAGTACCACGAGGTGTTCCGCCTGCTCGGCGCCGGCGTGCCGGTGCGCATGGACGGCAACGACAACGGGCGCCTGCCGGGCGATTACCAGGCCGGCGGCGGTCGTCTGCACAGCAAGACGATGGTCATCGACGCGTACGGCGCGAACCCGGTGGTCATCACCGGCTCGTTCAACTGGTCCTCCTCGGCGACCGTGTCCAACGACGAGTTCCTGCTCGTGCTCAAGGGCGAGCGCGTCGCGCGGATGTACGACGAGTACTTCCAGCTGCTGTGGGGCCAGGGCCGCACGGCTGGCGGGGAGCGCGTCTCCGAGGGTGAAGTCGCGCCCGGCGACCTCGTGATCAACGAGGTCCAGTGGTACGGCGTGCACGAGAACAACCTCGACGGCACCGACGAGTTCATCGAGCTGCGCAACCTCACCGACCGCGAGATCAACCTCGATCTCTGGCAGATCGCGAACCCCGACGACTTCATCGTCGGCCTGCCTCCGGGCGCGCGCATCGGCCCGCAGTCGACCTACCTGATCCTCGACCACGTGCTCGAGGAGTACCAGGACGGCGTGCCGCAGGACCAGCCGAGTGCCTACCGCAACGGCGACCTCGTGCTCAACAGCTTCAACGACGACCGCCAGTCCCGGCTGTACCTCAAGGACGGCGCGCTGGAGCTGATCCTCAAGGATCCCGAGGGCGCCGAGATCGACCGCGCTGGCGACGGCGGTCCCGCGTTCGTGGGCGGCCCCGAGAACGGCTTCGTGTACAGCATGGAGCGCAACGCCAACCCCGGCGACGGCACGCTCGAGAGCAGCTGGCACCGGTCCTCGGTCACCGACAGCCCGAACGTGAACACCTGGGCTCAGCCCTGGGTGGTCGCGAGCCCCGGCGAGGCGAACGGGAACTGACCCGCGCGCATCGCGACGGAAAGGGCGTCCCCTCGGGGGCGCCCTTCGTGCTCAGGCCCTCCGGCGGCGCGCGCCGAGAAGCAGGGGAATGGCCAGCCACCACGCACCGCGTCCGCTGGTCTCGCAGCCACAGCCGCCGCCGATCACACTCACCGCATCTTCGCCGGTGCAGTCCTGGTCGATGCCGTCCCCGGGGATCTCGGTCGCCTCGGGGTGGATGCGGTTGTCGGTGTCGTCGCAGTCGATGGGGCCTTCGGTCGCGACCGCCGCGTTGAGGAACCCGTCCTCGTCCTGGTCGCCGATGTTGCCGTCGCAGTTCTCGTCGATGAGGTCGGTGTAGTCCTCCTCGGCGAGCGGGTTGATGTCGGCGTTCGTGTCGTCGCAGTCGAGGTCGTTGTCGACCAGCCCGTCCGCGGCGCAGGCCAGGGTCGGATCGCCGGCCCCAAAGGTGTCGCCATCCGCGTCGACGAACCACTCGATGGCGTCGACCGCGTCGTCCTCGTCGATCAGGTCGTCGCAGTCCTCGTCCTCGCCGGTGCCGCAGTACTCGGGCGCGCCCGGGTAGATCTCGCCGTTGTTGTCGTCGCAGTCGAGAAGCTCGCTCGGCGCCTCGAGGTACTGCTCGGTCGGGTCGCAGCGCAGCACGGTGTCGCCGCCGGTGAACCCGTCGACATCGCGATCGGCGTGGAACTGGGACAGCCCGCGAGCCCCGCCGGTGTCTGCGTCGTCGGCAGCCCCGTCGCAGTCCTCGTCGACGTTGTCGGGGTCGCACTGCTCCTGCATGCCCGGGTTGACCGTGGCCGCCGCGTCGTCGCAGTCGCCGCTGGCCTCGACGAGGCCGTCACCGGGACACTGCACCGCGCCGGTGGCGTCGTCGCCGTAGCCGTCGCCGTCCGCGTCGGTGTAGCGCACGCTCGCGCCGTCGGCGTCGGCACCGTTGGCGACGCCATCGCAGTCCTCGTCGACGCCGAGATCGTCGCAGACCTCGGTGGCGCCCGGGTTGATCGCGGTGTCTGCCTCGTTGCAGTCGCCGCCCTGCGCGACGTAGCGGGGCCCCGGATCACACAGCTGGTGCGCGACGTTGCCCCACCCGTCGCCGTCTTCGTCGAAGAACACGCGGGTCGTTCCGGTGGGCGCGGGGCCATCGACGTCGAGGTCGTCCGCGAGCCCGTCGCAGTCCTCGTCGACGTTGTTCGCGTCGCACACCTCGGCGTTGCCGGGGTAGCGGGTGGGGTCGGTGTCGTCGCAGTCGCCATCGGCCACCGACACGCCATCGCCGTCGGCATCGAGCGTGTCGGGTGGGTTCAGCGGGTCGGTACCCGCGGTGGCGCCGCCGACGTCGTCGTTGACCACCCACGACAGGGCCGCGCAGTCGGCGCTCGACGACAGGTTCACGAAGGGGTCGGCGTTGAGGGCGACCATCGTGTTCGACACCCCCGCCCCGGCCGTCTGCGCCGTGTTCTGGTAGGCGTAGCCCGCGAGCGACAGGGCGGGCGCGTCGTTCGCACCGAGCTGGGCGCCGTCGCCGCCGACCGTGTACGCGAGCAGGCTGGTGCTCACCGCGATCTCGCCGCCGTAGTCGGCGTAGAGGCTGCCACCGGCCGTCGCGTCGTTGTACGCGAAGGTGCTGTAGGCAAGGGCTACGGCGCCGCCATCCGCGTGGATCGCCCCGCCGTTGACCGCGTCATTGGCGAAGAACACGAGGTTGCGCCAGCTGCCCGTGCTGGCGTCGCTGCCGCCGAACGCGAAGATCGCCCCGCCCTCGCTGCCCGAGCTGTTGCGGCAGAACACCGAGTTGTTCACCCAGCCGAGGCTGGTGGCCGGGATGTCGAGGGCGCCGCCCGTGCTGTCCGCCACGTTCGCCGAGAAGCGGCTGTCGTCGATCTGCAGCTGTGCGAACTCGTCGGCGGACACGGCGCCACCGAAGCCCGCCGTGCGGTTGCCTGCGAACGAGGCGCCGGAGATCTGCACGAGCGAGCCGTCGGTGACCATCGCGCCGCCCTCGTTCCACGAGCTGGTCGCCTCGGTGGCGCGGTTGTTCGTGTAGGCGCTGTCTGCGTCGGTCCACGGGCTGTTCGAGATGTAGACCGCGCCGCCCTGCTCGGCGTCGTTGTTGTCGAAGGTGGCGCCGCCGTAGACCTGGGACACGGTGGTGAGGTCGTTCA
The DNA here is from genome assembly GCA_006226595.1 of Deltaproteobacteria bacterium. Classification (GTDB taxonomy): domain Bacteria; phylum Myxococcota_A; class UBA796; order UBA796; genus M1803. Next base: position 28,170 of record SBGP01000109.1, on the reverse strand, counting down.
CGAACAGCGCGCCGCCCTGGCGTCCGAGGTTGCTGCTGTAGCTGCCTCCCCACACCTCGAGGCTGCCGTCGTAGTCGAGGCCCGCGAGGTTGCCCGCGTACACGGCGCCGCCCTCGTGCACGGCGCTGTTGCCGGTGAACTGCACGTGGTCGAGCATCAGGGGGGTGCTGATCGCACCGATGGCGCCGCCATGTCCGACCGAGGCGTCGAGGCCCACGGCGCTGTTGTTGCTGAACGTGCCGCCGTTGAACCGCGCGGACTCGACATCGATGAGCTTCACCGCGCCGCCGTTCGAGCCCTCGCCATTCGAGAACACCGTGTCCGTCGCGACGATGCTCTGGAAGTACTGGAGGAAGACGAGGCCACCGTCGCCGCCCGAGGTCACCCCGCTGTCGAGGGTGCAGCCATCGAGCTCGACCGAGCCCGCGGGGCTGCCCTGGGTGCCGAACGCGTAGATGAGTGTGCCAGCCCAGCCGTAGCCGTCGCTGAGTATGGCGTCCTGGCAGTAGAAGTCGCCGCCGCCGACCTCGACGAGGCTGCCCTCGGCGCGCGTGTCGACCTCGTCGGAGGAGTGGCCGTGGAGCTCGGTGCCTTGGAGCAGCTCGACCCGACCGCTGTCGACCTGGATGCCGTTGCCGAAGCCGGGGCTGAACAGCTGGCTGTTGTAGAAGCGAAAGGTTCCGCCCCCGGAGAGCAGCAGGTAGCCATCCTCGGACTCGAACACGCCGTCGGTCCACCGCGCCTGGCCGCCATACATCGAGATGGCCTGCTGGATGGTGGTCAGCCCGCCGCCCGTGCCCTCGAACGAGCCGCCCCACATGACCATCGCGGGCTCGGCGTCGGTGGCCTGGCTCTCGGCGAGCAGCTCGAGGTTCTGGGCGGTGACGGTGGCGCCGTCGACCTGCAGCGACCGGTAGGCGGTGCCGTCGAGGGTGAGGTTGGCGATCGTGATCGGGCAGTTGGTGCACGCCAGCGTGGCGGCAGGCTGGGCCGCCGCCGAGTCGAAGGTCGGGTACTTGGCGGCGAGGTTCGGCAGGCCCGCGATGCTCACCGCCCGTCCCACGGTGAACGGCGGATAGCCCTGGCCCGAGCCGTTCGCGTACACGTAGATCGTCGACGCGCCAGACTCCAGCGCCTGGTTCACGTTGGGGTAGTCGCAGGTCACCAGGTATCCCGTCGTGTCGTACACGGTGCCGGTGCACACGACGACCTCGGTGACCCCGCTCACGGCGGGCACACTGAGCAGGGCGAGCAGGAGAAGCGGACTGCGCAAGCGACCTCCGGGCTCATGCTACGCCGTGGAGGGGCCGTTCGCCGAGCCTTGCGCGGCGTCGGGGCGCTTCGCTACGGGACGGTCTCGGTGCCCGTGTGCTCGATGTCGCACGGCAGGGGGTTCGCGAGCACGACCGCGCGGGCCGCGGCCTCTTCGATCGCGTCGCGGGCGCCCTCGGCCATGGGCTCGATGTCGACCTCGTTCTCGGTGAGGGGCGAGGTGTTGTTGAGCGTGTCCACGTGCACGTCGTCCACGAAGACCTCGAGGTGGGCCTGCGGGTCCTCGAGCTGGCGGCGCTGGAGCGGCCCGGCGAGCTCGGGGTCGAGCTTGACCACGCTGGTCGCACTCGCGTCGCCGGTCATGCGCGGAAACACCTCGACCACGTCCTCGGGGCCGGCCACGCGCTCGGCGCGCTCGGCGCCCCAGTAGAGCTCGAACTTGCCGCGCTCGGTGAGCGTGATCGGGATCTGAGCGGCGACCCGCTCGTCAGCCGGCATGCGGGCGATGAGCGCGAAGCCGCCCTCCTGCTCCTCGATCCGCGGGTCTCCCAGACCCATCTGCTCGACCCGGGCGAGCACGGGCGCGCCGGCCTCGGGGCAGCCCGCGTAGCTCACGCGCACGGTGTCGCCCTCGGCGGGGCGACCGCGGAGGCCGAGGCCCCACACGCCCGCGTACGCGAGGATGATCGCCGGGACGAGCACGAGCGGCAGGCCCAGGAACAGGCAGCCGCCGCGGCTGCGGAGGCGGGAGGACTCGAGGGGTGGCTTGGTCTCGCTCATAGCGGGGCTGGTCTATTTCGCGTGCGGCGGCGCGTCATGGGGGTGCCGCCATTCGCGTCGTGCCTGTGCGAAACTGACTTTGGGCCGGGGGTTTGCATGGCGGGACGTTCGTGGTCGGGCAAGGTGGCGCTGGTGACGGGCAGTGCCCAGGGCATCGGGCGCGCCACCGCCGAGGTCCTGAAGGCGCGGGGCGCGAAGGTGGTGCTCGCCGACGTCCAGGCCGAGGTGCTCGCACGGACCGCCGAAGCGCTCAACATGCCCGCCTTCCGCCTCGACGTCACCGACCCCGACGCGTGGTCCGCCGTGGTCGCCGAGATCGAAGACGACATCGGGCCCATCGAGATCCTCGTCAACAACGCGGGCATCATGCGCCTCGGACCCTTCCTCGCCAACGACCCGGATCGCGACGACGTACAGCTCGAGGTGAACGTGCGCGGCGTGATGCACGGCATGCGCGCGGTGTTGCCGCGCATGCGGGCTCGCGGGCGGGGTCACGTGGTGAACATCGCGAGCACCGCGGGTCGTGTGGGAACGCCCTATGCGGCGGTGTACTCGGCGTCGAAGCACGCGGTGATCGGCGTCACCGAGGCGGTCCGCCAGGAGCTGATCGACTCCGGCGTGCAGCTCTCCTACGTGTGCCCGACCCCCGTACGCACGGCGCTGCTCACCGGAGCACGGGAGCTCGCCTGGCCCAAGCCCATCGCCCCCGAGGACGTGGCCCACGGCGTCATGCGCTGTCTCGATCGCGGCCTGGTCGAGGTCTACGTGCCGCGCTCAGGACGGCTGGCGGCGGTCCTCCCCGCGATCCTGCCGCGGCGCGTGTACGAGCGCATCGGCCGCCTGCTCGGTGTGGATCGGATCTTCGCCGAGGCCGACCACGCCGCCCGCGCCCGGTACGAGGCGACCTACGCCGAGGCTGCGGGGGGCGAGACCGTCGGCTAGACTGCGCGAGCACGGACCGGAGAGACCATGCGCTACGCGTGGATCGCGCTGCTCGTAGGCTGCGCGGGGAGCGAGGGCGACGACAGTGACTCGGGTGCGGCGGCGTACCTGGTGGGCGAGGGCTTCGAGACCGGCCTCAGCGAGTCGATCGGCTGCACGGACACCTGGCTGCAGGTGTGGGACGAGGACAACAGCGTTGCCCTCGAGATCTACGTCGCGGGGATCGTCGCCGAGGCGGGGTCGTCGACGGCGACGCGGGTGATCGACTTCACGGACGCGGGCGACGACACGATGCGGGCGGTCGCCGCCACGCCGATTGCCGACAACTACTGCACCGACGGGCTGGTCGAGCGGACCGTTCACGAGACCTGGGAAGCCACCGCGGGCACGCTGACCGTGACCGTGGACGCGAGCGACGCGATGAGCGATCCGCAGGCGTCCATCGAGCTCTCCGACGTGACCTTCACCTATGGTGAGGCCTCGTTCGAGGTGAGCAGCGCGACCTTCGCGGACATCGGCATCATCCAGAACTGGGGCGGCTGACCCGGTCGCGGCCGCGCGCGGGGAGGATGCTGACATCCGCTGCCACCAGGGCACCCCCGCGGCGCGACCCGCGGATTAGGGGAAGGGTCCATGCACGCTTCCTTCGCCGACCACACCCGGACCTGGTTCACCGAGGCCTTTCCCGCGCCCACCCGGGTCCAGGAGCTCGGCTGGCCGCACCTCGCCGAGGGCCGCCACGCCCTGCTCCTCGCGCCGACCGGGTCCGGAAAGACGCTCGCCGCCTTCCTCGCCGGGCTCGATGCGCTCTCGAAGCGCGACCCCGAGGGGCCGCCGGGCGTGCGCCTGCTGTACGTGTCGCCGATGAAGGCGCTGGCCTACGACGTCGAGCGCAACCTCAAGGCCCCGCTGGTCGGCATGGCTCGCTGCGCCGAGCGCCTCGGCACCGCGTTCACGCCGATCTCGATGGGTGTGCGAACGGGTGACACGCCCCAGCGCGAGCGCCAGCAGATGCTGCGCCATCCGCCCGACGTGCTCGTCACCACGCCCGAGTCGCTGTTCCTGATGCTCGGGTCGTCGGCGCGCGGCTTCCTCGAGACGGTCGAGACCGTGATCGTGGACGAGATCCACGCCATTGCCGGCACCAAGCGCGGCGTGCACCTCGCGCTCACCCTCGAGCGCCTCGCGGATCTCACGGCCAAGGCGGGCGGTCACGCCGATGGACCGCAGCGCATCGGCCTCTCCGCGACCCAGCGGCCGCTGTCGCGCATCGCCGGCTACCTCGGCGGCGGGCGCCCGGTCGAGATCGTCGACACCTCCGAGCCCCCGCACATCGCCCTGTCCATCCAGGTCGCCGTCGCGGACATGGACCAGCCGGTGGCCGTGGGACCGGTCGTCGCCGAGTCCGCTGGGCAGAGGGTGAGCACGAGCTCGACCACGGGTCAGGGCCCGACGCGCGCGATCGGCGGCGATGGCGAGTCCCTCAAGCCGAGCATCTGGCCGACGATCTACCCGCGCATCCTCGCGCTCATCCGCGAGCACCGCACGACCATCGTGTTCACGAACAGCCGCATCCTCTGCGAGCGGCTGGCCCAGCGCCTCAACGAGCTCGCCGGCGAGGAGCTCGTGCGCGCCCACCACGGCTCGGTGGCTCGGCATCAGCGCGAGCAGATCGAGGAGCAGCTCAAGGCCGGTCTGCTGCCCGCCATCGTCGCCACGTCGACGCTCGAGCTCGGCATCGACATGGGCACGGTCGATCTCGTCATCCAGATCGAGGCGCCGAACAGCGTGGCCAGCGGCCTGCAGCGCATCGGCCGCGCGGGCCACGGGGTGGGGGAGCTCTCCGAGGGCGTGCTGTTCCCGAAGTTCAAGGGCGACCTGCTGCAGTCCGTGGTCGTCGCACAGGCCATGGCCGAGGGCGCGATCGAAGAGACGCGGCTGCCGAAGAACTGCCTGGACGTGCTCTCGCAACACCTGGTGAGCGCGTGCGCGACGGAGACCTGGTCGCCGGATGCGCTGTTCGCGATGGTCCAGCGGGCGACGCCCTACGCGGACCTGCCGCGCGCGAGCTTCGAGGCCACGCTCGACATGCTTGCCGGGCGCTACCCGAGCGACGAGTTCGCGGACCTCAGCCCTCGGCTGTCGTGGGACCGCGCCAAGGACGAGCTCACCGCACGCAAGGGCGCGGGAATGCTCGCGCTGATGAATGCCGGCACCATCCCCGATCGCGGGCTGTACGGCGTGTTCCTCGGCGTGGACGGGCCACGCATCGGCGAGCTCGACGAGGAGATGGTCCACGAGTCGCGGCGGGGCGACGTGATCATCCTCGGCGCCAGCAGCTGGCGTGTCGAGGAGCTCACCCGCGACAAGGTCATCGTCTCGCCCGCTCCCGGAGAGCCGGGTCGCCTGCCGTTCTGGCATGGCGACCGTCCGGGGCGACCCATCGACCTCGGGCGCCGTCTCGGTGCGTTCGTGCGCGAGATCGACCAGCAGCGCGAAGGCGCCGCCGACTGGCTGCGGGAACACACGCCGGTGGACGAGCTCGCTGCGAAGAACCTCGTCGACTACATCCACGCCCAGCGGGAGGCCACGGGGCTGGTGCCCCACGACCAGCGCATCGTCGTCGAGCGCTTCAAGGACGAGCTCGGCGACTGGCGGATCTGCATCCTCTCGCCCTTCGGGGCCAAGGTGCACGCGCCGTGGGCCCTGGCCCTGCAGTCGCTGCTCGCGAGCCGGGCGGCCTTCGACGTCCAGGCGCTGTACACCGACGACGGCATCGTCCTGCGTCTCGCCGATACCGAGGAGCTGCCCGAGGACGCGTGGCTGTGGCCCGAGCCCGAGGAGGTCGAGGACCTGGTCGTCGAGCAGCTCGCTCACTCCTCGGTGTTCGCGGCGCGCTTTCGCGAGAACGCCGGCCGCGCCCTGCTGTTGCCCAAGCGACGGCCCGACAAGCGCTCGCCGCTGTGGGCGCAGCGACTCAAGGCCCAGCAGCTCCAGGCGGTGGCCGAGCGCTTTCCGAGCTTTCCGATCATCCTCGAGACCTACCGTGAGTGCCTCTCGGACGTGTTCGATCTCGACGCGCTCAAGGGCCTGCTCGCGGACGTGCGCAGCCGGAAGATCCGCGTCGAGACCGTCGAGACCCGCACCGCCTCGCCCTTCGCCCGTAGCCTCGTGTTCGCCTATGTCGCCGCGTACATGTACGAGGGCGACGCGCCGCTGGCCGAGCGCCGCGCCCAGGCCCTGACCCTCGACCGCGGCCTGCTTCGCGAGCTGCTCGGCCAGGAGGCGCTGCGCGAGCTGCTCGACGCCGACGCGGTGGACGAGGTCGAGGCCGAGCTCCAGGCCCTCGCCGAGGGAAGGCGCTGTCGCGATGCGGACCACGTGCACGACCTGCTCCGTCGCCTCGGCGACCTCACCGTGCTCGAGCTCGCCGCCCGCTCCGAGGAGGAGCCCGTGACGTGGCTCGCGGAGCTGCGCGCGCAGCGTCGGGCCATCCCCGTGCACATCGCCGGCGAGGAGCGGTGGATCGCCGCGGAAGACGCCGGTCGCTACCTGCACGGACTGGGCATCGCCATCGCCCCCGGACTGCCCTCGGCGTTCATGGACGAGCCCGAGCGGCCGCTGACCTCGCTCTTCCTGCGCTACGCGAGAACCCACGGGCCCTTCCACACCCAGGACCTCGCGCGGCGCTACGCGCTGGTCCCCGGCGCGGTGGCGCCGATCCTCGAGGGACTCGAGGCCGAAGGACACCTGATCCGCGGCGAGCTGCGTCCCGGCGGCACCCGTGCCGAGTGGTGTCACGTCGAGGTGCTGCGCCGGCTCAAGCGACGGTCCCTGGCCAAGCTGCGCCAGGAGATCGAGGCGGTGGACAGCGCGGTGCTCGCGCGCTTCCTCGTCGACTGGCACGGCATCACCTCGACCTCGCGCCGCTCGGGACCCGGGCGCCTGCGCGACGCACTGGTCCAGCTCGAGGGGCTGCCCATCTCGTGGCACCAGCTCGAGTCCGAGGTGCTGCCCGCGCGCGTGCCCGGCTACCGTCCCGGCATGCTCGACGAGCTCGCCCACACCGGCGAGTGGGTGTGGGTTGGCGCCGGGCCGCTCGGCTCGAAGGACGGGCGTGTGGTCCTGCTCCAGCGCGAGCGTGCGCCGCTGTTCCTCGGTACACCCGATCCCGCGGCCCTCGGCGAGCCGAGTGCGCTGCACACCGCGATCCTCGACCACCTCGGTACCCGCGGCGCGAGCTTCCTCACGGTGCTCCAGGGCGCGTGCGGCGCGACGACCGAGGAGCTGATGCCGGCTCTGTGGGACCTCGTCTGGGCGGGGCTGGTCACCAACGACGGCTTCCTGCCCCTGCGCAGCCTGCGGGCGACGCGACGCTCGCGTTCGGGGCCCACGCGCTACGCCGGGGGCCGGTGGAGCCTGGTCGCGGAGCTGGTGTACCGCGAGGCCACGCCGACCGAGCAGGCCCATGCGCGCGCACTCACGTGGCTCGAGCGCTACGGCGTGATCTCCCGCCAGGTGCCGCGCCTCGAGGGCGTGGCTGGCGGCTTCTCGAGCGTGTACCCGCTGCTCCGCGCCATGGAGGAGCAGGGCAAGGCGCGCCGTGGACACTTCGTCGAAGGCCTCGAAGGGGCGCAGTTCGCGCTGCCCGGGACGGTCGATCGGCTGCGAGGCCATCGCGACGAGAGCGGCGTGGACGTGGTCCTCGCCGCCGCCGATCCCGCGAACCCCTACGGGGCCCTGCTCCCGTGGGGGCCTTGCTCGCGCACGCCCAAGCGCGCGGTGGGCGCGAAGGTGGTGCTCGTCGACGGACGCCCGGCCCTGTGGGTCGACAAGGGCGCCAAGCGCTTCCTGACCCTCGAAGCCTTCGGGGATGCCGAGCTCGCGGCGAGAGCCGTCGCCGCATGGGTCGCGCAGTTCGACCGCCACAAGACTCTGTACGTGCACAAGATCGATGGCGAGGGCGCCAAGGACAGCCGCCACGCGCGCTGGTTTCGCGAGGCGGGCTTCGCCGAGGACTACAAGGGCCTGATCCGCGTGCAGTAGGCGCGGTCAGCTTCGCTCGACGCGCGGCCAGTGGGCCACAGCGAGGGTCGGCCCATCGCCACCTCCGTCGACGGATGCCGCGAACACGAGCCCGCCGGGCACCGCTTGCGTGGTCACGTCGACGACCTCGCCCATGCCCTCGACCCACACGTGCTCCCAGTTCGCACCGTCCCCGACGAGCAGAGCGGGCTGGCCCCAGCTGCTGCCGGCGAGCACGAGCTGATCGCCGACCACGTCGAGGTCGCGGATGCTCCACAGGTCGACCTGCACGAGCGTGGGCTTGCCCTCGCGCACGATGCGCAGCTCGCCCGCGCGCCGGGTGGTGGACACCGCGGTGCCGTCGGGCAGCTCGGCGTGGACGATGGCGTGGGCGTTCACCTGCGGCCGCGGCACATACGGGCCGCAGGCGAGGGCGGTGGGGGCGAAGAACAGACCGAGCGCGATGAGCTTGTGCATGAGCACCTCCGTGTGTGCTGAGTGCGACGCCCTCCGCGGCTTGGAGTTCGACGGTTTGTGCCACACAGCCGTGTATGGCTCCGGTTTACGGAGCTGGCTCCCAGGTGAGCGTCATCGAAGGGGTCTCGTCGTGGTGCTCGGTCGCCCGCGCGTTGAACACGACGTCGACCGCGACCCGCGCGCGGTTTGCAATCCGCACCTCGAGCTCGGTGACCTGGTCGATGTGCGTCGTCAGCGTCGTGCGCTCGCCGGTGAGCGGTACGCTGGGCACGAACTCGCCGCTCTCGAGGGCAAAGGTCAGCGTCCGCCCGATCTCCTCGTCCACGTTGTCGGCGGTGTCCGCGTTGTCGGCGGTGTCCGCCGGGTCCGTCACCGCCCACGCCTGCACCTCGCCCCCGAGCACGCGCTGGATGGCGCCGCCGGAGCCGACCGCGATCAGCGTGCCGACGAGCTCCTCGCCGGGCTCGAGGTGAGCCTGCACCTCGTCGATCTCGGCGCTTGCGTAGTTCACGGTCGAATTGCCCACGCTTGCGAGCCCCGCGACCACGAGCGCCGCCGCTGCCGCGCCTCTCCGCCAATCCATCATGCAACCTCCGCCGGCCCACAATGCCCGCCGGTGCGCCAGACCGCGACCTCGATCGATGGATGCGATGAGCTATGACACCATCCGCTTGTGGAGGCGACGTGTCCGAGAAGATGACCGGCATCGAGACGGCGACGGTGGAGCCCGAGGGTGGCAAGCTGCCCGTGGTGCCGCTGGCCATCGGAGGCGTGCTCGTGCTGGCCGCCGCCGCGTGGTTCCTGGCCCAGCCTGGTGTGGACATGGGTCCTTGGCCGTCGACGGGTCCGATTCCCGAGCCGAGCACGTGCAAGGTCACCAAGGGGGCCGGGGCGGTGCCGGACGTGGACGCCGTGGACTGCCATCCCGCCGAGATGTTCGCCCACGAGCTGCTTCCCGACGAGGCGCTGATGCTGCCCGCGGCGAGCGTGTCCATGTTCCGCTCGCAGAAGGAAGGCGAGTGGCTGGCGCTGCGCTATCGCGGCGTGAAGGCCGATCAGGCCGCTGTGGACGCGGTCCTCGCCGAGCTCGCGCCTCAGGGCAAGGTGGCCACGGGAACCGCGGAGAGCTTCGAGCTCCCCGGGGGCTGGCCGGTCGGGGAGGCCTGGCGTCCGTCGTGGCCCGCGCCTGAAGGCGAGGGGACGCTGTCGTGGGTGCAGCTGCCGGAAGGCGACGTGAGCTGCGGCGACGACGAGGTTCGCGGGGCCTTCGTCTTCCAGCACGGGGACGAGCTGGTCGCCGCGAAGTGGCGCGGAAAGCCGGACTGCCCGCTGTGGAAGCAGATCCAGCTTCGCCAGCGCACCCCGTGGAAGCGCCCGGGCTTCGGCGGGTTCGGCGGCGGGCTGGGCGGCGGCCTCGGCGGGGGCGGCCTGTAGCCTACGCGTACTTGCGCAGGAAGCGCTGGAGCGTGCCCTGGGTCCGCCGGGTCTGCATGCCGAGCAGCTTCTCGATGCGCAGCACGTCGAGCTCGGCACTGCTCATCCCGCCCTTCGGCAGCCAGTAGAGCTGCTGGCCGTCGATGCGCAGGCGGTCCTCTTCGGTCTGCATCGCGAGGACCTCCGCCACGGCGTCGTCCGGCGGGTGTGCGGCGAGCAGGGACACCTGGACCTTGCCCTGGCTCGCGGCGTGCTCGGCCTCGGTGAACGGGCGGGCCCCGGCGATCGCCGCCAGCTCGTCCGCGGTGCGCATCATCACGGGTACCGCGTAGCCCAGACCCTCGGAGAGGGCGTCGCACAGCGCCTGTTCGCTGGTGTCGCCCACGAAGGTGAGGTTGCCCGCGGCCTGGTACGCGGCGACCTCCGCGAGACCCAGACCCGCCACCAGCGCGACGAGCTCGTCGTTGGTGACCCGCCGGCCGCCGACGTTCATGCTGCGCAGAAACGCGAAGTGGCGGCTCACGCGAGCTCCTCGGTGCGGATGGGGGACAGACCGCGATGCAGCTGCAGGTGGATCGGCTGGCCGTCGTCCTTGGCGACCACCGCACCCGACGGGAAGAGGAGGTAGCCGTGGGCCTCGGCACCGGGCCAGCGAGCGCCACCGGACGGTCCCGAGACCGCGACCTTGCCGGCCGAGGAGTGCAGGGAGACCTCGCCGACGGCGCGCGCGAAGCGCGGCGGGTGCGTCGCGAGGAGGTCCTCGCCGCTGGTGAGCACGAGAGCCTCGCCGTCGGGAGGAGCGCCATAGCGCTCGAAGTACGTCCGTCGGCCGACCAGGATCTCGGCGCCCACTGCGCAGTGGGTGGGAGCGGCATCCACCACCGGCGAGCGCAACACCGCCGAGAGCGTGCCGTCGGGGCGGTGCACCCAGGTCAGGCCACGGCGACTGCCCCACACCACCAGCCGACCGTCGGCGAGGCGCTCCATGCCGAGGATCTGGTCGTGGGCGCCGTCGAGTCGTCCGACCACGGCGAGGGTCTCGGCTTCGAGCAGGGTGCCGGTCGCGGTGTGGCCTCCGGAGTACAGCAGGATGCGGTCTCCGCGGCGAACCAGGCCGCTGGGCGTGATCTCCTCGCCCTCCCATGGCTCGCCGACGGGGGCAAGTGACGCGTCGTAGCGCCACAACAGGCCGTCGCGGGTGGCGACCAGCAGGCCTCCAGCCGGCAGGGTGACGATTCCGGAGACCTCCTCGTACATCGGTCCGAGTACTGCCACCTCCTGGCCGTCGCGGTCGTGCACGTGCACGGCGGTACCGCGGCGATGCCAGGTGGCGAAGCGCCCGTCCCCGAGCGGCGTCACGCCGGCTAGCGCGTGCTCGAAGGTCAGGCGCGTGTGGTGTCCGTCGCTCGTGTCCCAGAGATCGAGGCGCGTGTCCGCCCAGGCCGCGAAGCGCTCGCCGTCGACGGCGCATCCGGCCCACAGGTAGCCGCGGTCCTCGCTGTCGGCCCAGGTCTGGGCGGTGCCTTCGCCGCACATCACGCGGCCGCCGCCGCTCCACACGGCCCAGCGTCCGCCCGGGAGCGCGATGCCCGCCACGGGCGTGGCCTCGGTGGGGATCGGCGTGGGCAGCGGGTACACCGTCGGCAAGCTGAGGTGCCCGAGCCCGGCGTCGCTCATCTGCAGGACGGTGCCGTCGTCGAGGAACAGGGCGAACCGTGCCGAGAGTCCGCCGCTCGCCGTGGACGACGCCCCCTGCCACGCCGCCTCGAGGTCCGCCTTCTTCGTCGCCGAGAGCAGGGCCCGGTCGGGGACGACGACGCGCATCCCGCGGCTGTGGGCGGGAGCCGGAAGCCGGGCCACGGCGCGCAGCTTCGCGCCGGAACGTACGGTGGCGAGCACGTCGAAGCCGGCGTCCACGCCCCACGTGAGCAGCATGCCGCTCGAGAGGAGCGCCACGCCGTGGAGGGCCTTCTTGTGCAGGGTCACGGATGGACCGGGGGTGCCGTCCGGGGCCCAGGTGAACAGCTGGCCCTCACCGCGCACCGTGGCCGCCAGGCGCCCGTCGTCGAGCTCGAGCACCGCGCGCGGGGCGGGCCCGCCGATGGCCTGGCCCTGTCCGTCGCGGCTCCACAGGTGCAGCCCGTCGCCTCCCCAGCTGACCAGGCGTCCGTCGGAGAGCGGGCGGATGCCGCTGATCTCGCCTCGGTGGCCGGTCCACGTGCCGACCACCTCGCCGCTTCGGCGGTCGCGGACGGCGAAATCGGTGCCGCCCTTGTCCCAGGTCAGGTAGCGCGCCTCGTCGAGGTAGGCGGCGTTGCGCCAGGCGCTCGGGGCTGGCGCGGGCGCGGCGGGGGCGCTCGTCGCGAGGGGATGCCGCGTCAGCGTCTTCTCGAAGGCGTTCCACGAGAGAAAGCCCGTGTCTCCCGCGGGGATCACGCCGGCGATGCTCTGTTTGTGGGCCTCGCCGACCTTGCCGCTCGCAAGGGACACATGGCGGTAGTCACCGAAGTTGGCGGCGAACACGGTGTCGCCGACCACGGCCGCGTGGGACAGGCTGTCCGCATAGAGGACCGCGTCGTCCGGGTCTCCGGCGAGGGTCCACCGTCGCAGGCCGCTCATGCCCCAGGAGAGCACCTGCTCGCCGAGACGCCGGGCGTCGGCCACGTGGGTCTGCTTGCGCTCGTCGATGCGCGCGCCGGAGTCGACGTCCCACACCTGGACCGTACCGCCGTGAAACCAGGCGAGCAGACGGTTCGCCGCGCCCACGGCGCCCAGGCCGTACTGCTGACCGGTCTTGAGGCTGGCGGCCGCCTTGATGGGCTTGCCGCGCTTCTTCGGGTTCGGCGTCACGTCCCACAGCTTGAGGGTCTTGTCCTCCGAGAGTGATGCCACGCGCCCGTCGTCGAGCTCGATGGCCGTGCGGACGACGTCGCGATGCCCCTTGAGCACGGCGTCGACGCAGGCCTCGTCGAGGTTCCACACGACCAGGGTGCGGTCCCGGGACCAGGTGAGCAGTCGCCCGTCGGCGAGCAGCGTGCCCCCCGCCATCCACTGCGTGTGGCCGCCCTCGATCGAGCCCAGGTGCGCACAGGTGGCGGGATCCCACAGGTGGACGGCCATGCCCCAGGTCACGAGCCGACCCCGTGCATCGACGAGCCCGCCGCCCTGGTACTGCCCCGAGAGGGTGCCGACCCGCGTGCCCGTGCCCAGGTCGAGCACCGCCAGCTCCGGCTGGTTGGCGAGGCCCACGACCCGATGGCCGGGGAGCAGCACCAGGCTGGTCAGCGGCTTGTCGTAGCCCTCTTCGCGGTGGAGAAGGGTGCCACGGTCGTCCCAGACCACCAGCTCGTGCTCGGAGTGCGACACCACGCGGTTGCCTGCGACCACGGCGCCCTTGGGCTCTCGTCGGTGCCCGGTGAAGGTCTGTGGGCCAGAGGGGGCCGGCGCGTCGCTCGATCGTTCGCGGACAGGGCCTCGGAGCCACACGCACGCGGCGCCCGCGTCGGTGGCGAGCCACGCGGCGCACGCCTGATGGGCGGGGTGGTCTGGGGGCAGGGCCATCGCGAGGGACACCCACTCGTCCATGCGCTCGGGAGTGCGCGCGTCGATCTGCGCGCGAAGTGCGGGGTCGGCCCAAGATCCGCCCGCAGCCACCATCGACGGCCAGTCGCTCATGCCCACCCTCCACGGCGGCGCCGCGATCTGCGAAAGCGCGCACCGGCCCGAAGCCTACCAGGGGGCATCGCGATAGACAGGCGCATGCTCATCTCGCCTGATCACGCCCTCGAAGCCCTGCTCGCCGAGCTTCAGCGACCCGCCCCGAGCCTGCCGCTGGTGCCCGAGCGCGACCTTACCCGCACTCCAGCCGCCCGCCGCGTGGCGCGCATGGCCGGGGACGCCGGACTGTTCCTGTTCCACTACGAGCACCGCTCCACGGGTGACCTGCCCGAGGACTGGGTGCCCGCGCAGCAGCCCGAGCTGGCGCTGGCTCCCGAGTGGGCCGCTGGCGTGCTTCCCGAGCCGAAGTACCAGAGCTTCCGCCACGACCTGCCGATCGGCGGCTTCAACCCCGGCCACCGCGCGAAGTGGACCACCCACGAGCTGTGCCACGGCCTGGTGGGCTTCGGGTGGTGGCCCGCCCAGTCGCCACTCGCGCTCGCGACCGCGTCGCGCCTCGCCGAGCTGCTGCCGGTGGCGCTCTGGTACTTCTTCGACGAGGCCCTGCTCTTGCGCTGCGACGACCACCGCGGCGGTGGGGCTCTCTTCCGCACCTTCTGCGCTGAGTGCGAGCGCGTCGCCGCGCCGTGGACGGACGACCTGCACGCGCGTCAGCGCCTCGCCGATGGCCTGCGCTTCGTGGACCGCGAGCTCGCCGCCATCGCCCGTACGCGCCGCGAAGGGCGGCCGGTCCCCAACCTGTGGGCGACCATCGACCTGTGCAGCGACGGCATGGCCTACGCCGACGGACACGGACGGCGCCTGCGCTCCGAGGCCTTCGCCTACTTCGCGCGCCGCTTCGCGGTCGCCGGCGGCGGCATGGCCCCGGATCTCGATGCGCTCGAGGCAAGGGTGCTCGACGTGCTCCACGGCGTGTTCGGCCTCCGCGAGCCGGCGCCGCTCGCGCCCACGCCGGAAGCCGGTCGAGCGCGGTGGATGCTCCAGGACGTGGGCTGGCGGCTGCTCACCGTGTGGCACGAGACCGAGGGCGAGTCCGCGGACGCGCTGCTCGCGATGATCGAGCACCTCGCCGACGGCATTCCCGCGACCCGCAGCGGTCAGGGTCTCGACGCCGAGGCCCGCCTGTCCCAGGTGCTCGCCGACTACCAGGAGCTCGTCGAGGAGTGGGTGCTGCCGCCCGCCGATCACGTGTTCGGGGTGGGCTACCCGCTGGTCGACGGCTGGGGTTCGGCCTGGGAGCAACTGGGCGAGGGCATCGACAGCGCGGTGCCCAACGCGTCGCGACTGCTCGAGCCCGACACCGCCCACCGCTTCGCGGAGCACGACGCGTGGACGCGCGAGCCGCTTCCGACGCGCTTCGCGCGGTGGGCCGTCGACGAGGAGCCCGAGCTGTCCGATCTCATCGCCTTCGAGACGGCGGTGGCAACGGTGCGACCGGGCCCGGATGCGCCCCGCATCCTCGCGGGAAGCGGCGAGGTCGAGCTCGCGCTGATCGACGGTGCCCACATCGTTCGCACCTCGCGCGACCCGGTGGCCTTCGCGGACGCGGTGGAGGCAGGCGACGTGTACCGGGAGGGCGACGGTATCGGCGGACTCGACGAGGTGCCCGAGGGCGATGCGGCGGTGCTGATCGCGAAGCCGGGCAAGGACCTGCTCGTGCTCGACCTGGACCCGGCGGCCGCCGACGCACTGCTCGCCGGGGACATCGACGCCGTCGAGCCCGAGGTCGCCGCGAGCCTCGCGCAGCTCGGCGTGCTCGTGCCTACCCGGTGGCGGGTGTGACGCTCCTCGCGCTCCTGCTCGCCTGTGGCAGCGCCGAGCCCGAGCTCAGCGAGGTGCCGTGTCCGACGCTGATGGAGCTGATGCTGCAGTACCACCCTGACAAGCTCGACCCGGGTGCCAAGGAGCGTCGCGCCGACAGCTGCCTGGGCGACGCGAAGGGGCACGTCGTGCGCATGGACTACCTCGGGGATCGGCCGGGGAGCGCGCTGATCGACAACGACGCCGCGGGTCGGCCGACGGCGATTCGCATGGACGCGGACGGCCAGAAGGTGAACTACCGACTGGCGTATACCGACGCCGGAAAGCTTGCGTCCTACGAGGTCGACCGCAACGCGGACGGCAGCTGGGACATGGCGCTCACCTATGGCTACGACGGCCGTGGACAGCGCACCGTCGACGTCGCGGACTTCGATGGCGACGGGCAGTGGGACGTGCGCACCCACTTCGAGGCCGGACGCATCGCCGCCATCGAGAAGCGCAGCGGCGACAAGATCGAGAAGCAGCGGGTCGTCGCGTGGGACGAGACCGGGCGGCCCGCCGAGTTCGAGCCGGTCGCGCCTTGAGCGGACGCGCCCCCGCCATCGCGCTCGGCGCGCTGCTGCTGATCGTGCCGGTTCTCGCGCTGGAGCTGGTGGCGACCGGCATGCTCGGCGGAGACCGCGAAGCCCACGCCATCTTCGTCGGCCCGACCGCCGTGCTCGCGTCGATGCTGTGGGTGCCGGTGGCGGCCATGCTCGTGAGCTGGGTCGACGGACGAGCGACCACGGCGATCGTCGCGGGCCTTCCGCTGGTGGTGGTTCGCGCGCTGCCCTACGCCTACTTCGCGTTCGTCGGCGTCCACGCTGGCGGCCTGGTGTTCGGAGGCCCGCTCGAGCAGGGCCTGATGTGGCTGGCGACCTGCGCGGCGGACGTCGTTGGCCTCGTGGTCGGCGGGTTGCTCGGAAGCCTGGCGATCGTGCGCTACACGGACTTCGACGGTCGGCGGTCGATCGGCGTGGCGGTGCTGTGCGCGGGACTCGCCGCCGCGGCTCCGGTGCTGGCCCTGGCCCTCGTGCTGCTCCTCGGGGGCGCACAGCTCGCCATCGCCGGTGCTTACGCGCCGGCACCCGATCCGGGCGTCTGGCCCTACGTGATTGCGCTGGTCGCCGTGGCCCTGCCCACCGCGGTGCTCGTCGCCATCGTCGCCGCGGCGAACCGGCGGGTGGCGATGCCGCTGGCATGGGCCATGACCAGCTGCTTCACGACCCTCGCCCTGCTGTGGTTCGCGTTCAACGGCGGGCTCAACGGCGTGTACTTCGCGCTGCTCGACCTGACCGTGGTCTCGGCGAGCGCCTACGCCTACGGCTTCTTCGTCGGTGCCGTGGGCTTCGCGCTGGGATGGCTGGCGCGAGGCATGCCGACGCTCATCGCGACGGAAGACGCGCGAAGCTCGTGAACGTGCCGATCGAGCCCGCGGCCGTGTCGCGGATCTCGACGCTGCCGAGCACATTGCGGGAGCCGTCCCACACCCCGTCGTTGGCGAGCTGGATGGCGTAGCGGCTGTCGCCGGCCAGGCTGGCCGCCGCGTCGGGCAGCGAGAGCACCACCTGGTAGGTCCCGGGGGCGAGGTCCAGCGGCAGGGAGAACCGGCCGCCGAGCACGTGATCTCCGGGCTCGAGGGTGCGCACGTCGACCCCCATCGACGCCCACACGGTCTCCGGGCCGCTGAGCACGAGGTCCACGGGACGCGGGTTGAACGGCGCCGCGAAGCCGGTGTTCTCGAGGTTCAGGGTCACCGGCATCACACCGCCCGGCGGGGCCTCGGACGGGAAGTCCGCCGAGGTCAGGGCCAGGCGATAGCCCAGGCGCTGCTCGATCTCGGTGCGGCAGCCATCCGTGGTCCACGAGGCGACGACGTCCGGATGCCACTCGTGGTTGATGTACGAGAAGTGCAGGCGCGCCAGCTCGGCGAGCGCGGTGGCGCACCGCGACCGCGGGGGATTGAGCGCGCAGGTCTCGCCGCCCATGGGAAGGAAGCGCGTCTCGGCGGCGACGAAGTCCTTCACCTCCTCGATGCGGTCGGACGGGTAGGTGCCGAAGTCGGTGTCGCTGGCGAGGAAGCAGTCGTTGTGATGCCCGACGCGCGCGGCGTAGCTGCCCGAGAAGGCCTGGGCCTCGGTGAGTGGGCCTCCGTAGCCTTCCTCTTTGTGCACCGGGTTGCGGAGCTGCACGACGCGGTCGACGGGGACCACGTCGACCAGCGCGTCGAGGATGTCGAACTTGTCCTGGGGCGTGTCGAGCAAGCCATTGCTCGACGTGTGCCACTCGCCCCAGGCGCCGATGAACCCGGCCTGGACGACGGCGATCACGTCGCGGTTCGCGGTGATCAGCGGCTCGAGCTGCGAGATGTGGCGCAGGATCTGGGCCTTCGAGGCGTCCGGGTCGCTGAGTGACTGGCTGTAGGCGAAGCGGAGCACGATCTTGATGCCGGCGCTGCGTGCGGCGGCAAAGCCCGCGGTGGCCTCGTCGAGCACGGTCTGGTCGAGGTCGCGGTCGCGGTAGTCGCCGAGGTGCACGTAGCTGAATGCCAGCGTGGACCCGGCGTCGCGGATGCCGTCGAGGTTGCGCGCCACGCGCAGGTTCGTGGTTCGGTAGAAACCGCGCTCGGGGTTGAGGATCACCGCGGTGCTCGGGGTGAACCCGTGGTTCGTCGTTGTCGCATCGACCCAGGGATCGGTGTCCGTGTCGGTATCGGCATCCGCGTCGGTATCAGCATCCGCGTCGGTATCGGTATCCGCGTCGGTGTCGGCATCCGCGTCGGTGTCGGCGTCTGCGTCGGTGTCGGTGTCCGTGTCGGACTCGGCGGTGTCCTCACTCGTCTCGTCCGCGGTGCAGGCGGGGAGGGCGAGGAGGAGGGCGAGCCAGACCAGGGAGCGAGACATGTGGACCTCGGATGTGGGGAGTGTGCCCCAGTGCACGCCGTCGTGCTCGCCGCGACTGTCCTCGATCGGCGACAGCTGTCGTCACTCGGCGTCCAGGCCAGGAGTCAGATCCGCCAATCATGCGGGTTTGTGGCTGGCACGGTTCTCGGAGTGTCCCCAGCATCACCTGGAGAACACCATGCGCTTCCTGACCTTCAGCCTTCTCGCCCTCGCCGCCTGCACCCCCGAGCCCGCGCCGCTCGCCGTCGACGACGACGCGCCCGCGATCTGCGGAGACGCGCTGCGCGTGGGCATGGATGCGAACCCGATCACGCCGTTCTGCGGCGGCGAGGCTCTCGTGGTGGGCGGCGTTCCCGGCGCCTACAGCGTGTGGCTCGGCTTCGAGTTCGAGGACGATGCGTCCGAAGGCGTGCTGCTCGTCATGCGCATGTCGGTGGAGGACGGGCCCACGGAGGACGTGTTCGCGCGGCTGCCGGCGTTCGAGGACGGCGGCGTGTGGGAGACCAACACCGCGTTCCCGCTGTCCGCCCAGACCGAGGAGGAGCTGCTCGCGTGGGACGGGGCGACCGTGCAGCTCTCCGTGGCCGCGACCATCGGCGACACGACCTACGAGATGGTCTACGACGACATGGTGCTCGAGGTTCCCTGATCGCGGCTGATCAGCGGCGCTCGAAGTGGCTGGCCGCCGCATCCACGAACGCGCGGATGCGGGCGGGCTGGCGGCTTCGCTGGGCGAACACCGCATACAGGGGGAGCTCGGTGCCGAGCTGGTCCTCGAGAACGAGCGCGAGCTGTCCAGCGGCGAGCGCCTCGCGATAGGTGACCTCGCTCATCAGCGCGATACCCGCGCCGGCGATGGCGGCGTGGAGAAGGGCGCGCTGGTCGTCGCTGGCGAAGCGGCCGCGAACGGGCAGCCGCTCGCCCGATCGCAGGGGCCAGGTGTCTCGCAAGGGGCCGTCGGCGCGGCGTCCGAGCAGCAGCGTGTGGTGTGCGAGGTCTGGCAGCTCCGCAGGCATGCCGTGCGCGTCGAGGTAGGCGGGAGAAGCGACGGCCCGGATTGGACTGCGGGCGAGCACGCGCTGAACGACGTCGGCGTCGGGCGATGGTCCGGCACGCAGCGCGACCTCGACCTCGTCGCGGAGATCGACGAGTCGGCCCTCGACCCGCAGGTCGACTTCGAGGAGCGGGTGGGCGTCGCGAAGCTGTACGAGCAGACGCGCGACCTCGGGGGCCATGGGCGGGGGCACGCTGACGACCAGGCGACCGGCGACCTCGTCCCGCTCCTCGTGGAGTGAGGCTTCGATGCCGTCGAGGTCGCTGAGTACGGGAACCAGGCGATCGTAGAGGCGCTGCCCCGCTCGGGTCGGCCGCACGGCGCGGGTCGTGCGGTGTAGCAGCGCGAGGCCGAGCTCCTCCTCGAGGGCGGTGAGGCGCCGGGAGAGGGTCGGACGGGACAGGCCCAGGCTGCGGGCGGCGTCGGTGATGGTGCCGGCGCGGACGGTCTCGACGAAGTAGCGGCAGGCGATGAGGTCCATGCCAACTTGTACTTCAGATGAACGAGTGGCGTCGAATCTTGTCGGTAGTGCGACGAGTCGTGTCAGGTGAAGAGGCGTGAGGAGGCAGCATGCTCGCACTGCTCGTGTCGCTCGCGATGGCACAGGACGTCGACCCGGAGTGGACGGTCACCGTCGACCCGCTGACCTTTGGGCTCGGCTACGCGCACGTGCAGGTGGAACGCGCCGTGAGCGAGCGCGCGAGCGTGTACGTGGGTCCGCACATGCGACTGTTCGACGGACTGCTCACCGAGGGGCACGAGCCTTTCCTCGGGTTCGGAGCCGAGGTGGGGGTTCGCTACTTTCCGTGGGGTGAGGCCCCCGAAGGCGCGTGGATCATGGGTCGGCAGGTGGTCGCGCGGCTGCACACGACCGATGGCTCGGCGCCTGCGAAGCCCGGGGGCTACTCGAGCGTGCTTGTCGGCTACACCGGCATCCTCGGCGAGCGCTTCGTGCTCTCCGGGGGCGCGGGACTGAACGTGCTGTACTACGACATTGGTGAGTACGGCGTCTCCGGGCCGTTCCCTGCGCTGCACACGAACCTGGGCGTTGCGTTCTAGCCGCTTGGTCAGCGGCAATTCGCGTGCCACCGGGCCGTGATCGGCGCCGTTTTCGGGGCGCTGGCGGCGCCATGACCCGCAGGTGACCGCCGGGTTCCGTTCCCGTGGATGGGCTTCGCGAAAGGATCGACAGGGGTCTGACCCCTGAGGGGGGTCTGACCCCTGGGTGGGGTCAGACCCCCCTCAGGGGTCAGACCCATTCCGCACGCGTACACCCCCGATCGACGAAGAACGACGAAGAACGGCGAAGTGAGTTGACGCCGCCTTGGCGAACCGCCCGCGGGGGCCTCGGTCTGCATGAGCAGGAGGCCCCATGCACCGCTCGCTCCCCCTGCTTTTCGTCCTCGCCGCTTGCGGCACGACCGCTGACCCGGCGCTCGATGCCCCGGACGTCGCCATCCGCAAGACGGAGCCCGCGCCCGAGCCCGTCGAGCTCGAGGAGGTCCCGGATCGCTTCGTCCGGATCACCGCCGAGCCCGATCTCGTCATCGGCGAGGGCACTCCCGAGCGTGCCGGCCCGCCGGCCGGCGCGGTGCTCGAGCGCGCGCCCGCCAAGGAGGCGGCGGGCGGCGAGGTGGCCGCCAAGAGCGAGCTCGCCGAGCTGCTGGGATCCAAGGGCACCCTCGACAGTGGGCTCTCCGATGGTATCGGCGGCTTGATCGGCGCCAAGGGCAGCTCCATGGGAAGCGGCGGGCTCGGCATTCGCGGCTCGGGTCTCGCCGGCGGTGGTGCCGTCGGCTACGGCTCCGGCGGCGGCAGCTTCGGGGGATCGGTCAGCTCCGAGATCGGTACCGTCGGACGTGGAGGTGGTGGCTCCGCCTACATCGCGTCCGGCTCGGGCTCGTCCTACGTGGCGCCGGCACCCCAGCCGACCCGGCCCCTGCGCGCCGGAAGCACCGATGACAACGCCGCCTTCGACGCCTACCTCGCGTACCTGGACAAGGAGCGCAGCCACGGACGCCTCGGTCGCGTGGACCCCGTGGACGTCTCGTCGCGGGTCCTCCTCCGCGTGCTCGACGCAAGCGGCGAACCCGTTCCCTCCGCGACGGTGACCCTGCTCAACGACGGCGAGGAGGTGTGGACCGGCGAGACCTACGGCGATGGCCGCCTTCCGTACTACCCGGCCCAGCTCG
Organism: Deltaproteobacteria bacterium; assembly: GCA_006226595.1. GTDB lineage: Bacteria > Myxococcota_A > UBA796 > UBA796 > M1803. Next base: position 6,613 of record SBGP01000109.1, on the reverse strand, counting down.
GCGCCGAGATCACCCGTGTGCGCGTGTCCCACGACGGCAAGAAGACCGAGGCGCGCTGGACCGGCGACGAGGAGTTCACGGTGACCCTCGACGTGAAGCCCGATGCCAGGGTGCGCATGGACGTGGCCCTCGTCCTCGACACCACCGGGTCGATGGCGGACGAGCTCGCTGCGATCAAGCAGTCCGTGCTCCATCTCACCGAGCGGCTCCGGGCCGAGGACCGCTCCGTCGACCTTCGCTTCGCCGCGGTGCTCTACCGCGACCAGGGCGACCGCTACGTCACCGAGAAGCACGCGTTCACCGACATCGCCTCCTTCGATCGCATGCTCGAGTCCGCCGAGGCCGACGGCGGCGGCGACACGCCCGAGGCGATGCACGAGGCCCTCGAGGTCGCCGTTCACGAGCTCGACTGGCGTGAGGACGCGGCCCGCGTCGCCTTCCTCGTCGCCGACGCACCACCCCAGCTCCGCGGCCGTCCCCACGGACAGACCTCGCTCGATGCGCTCTCCGAGGGCATTCGCATCCACACCGTCGCGGCCAGCGGGCTCGACGGCATGGGCTCGCTCGTCATGCGCCGCGTCGCTCAGCTCACCCGCGGCAAGTTCATCTTCATCGAGTACGGCGGCGACCTCTCCGGAAGTGCCGCCGCACACGGGGTGACGGGCCAGGTCGAGAGCAACAACCTCGACGCCATCCTCTTCCGCGAGCTCAAGGCGGAGATGGACGGCTGGGGCGTGTGGACGCTGTGATCCGACGGGCCGCTAGTCGTCGATGCCGTTGCGCTTGGCGACGTCGCGGTACAGCTCGACCACCGGGCGCGGGATGCGCTCCTTGGTCTCGGGATCGAGCTCGTACAGGCCGAAGCGAAGGTCGAAGCCGTGGTTCCACTCGTAGTTGTCGACCCAGCTCCAGTACAGGTATCCGCGCACGTCCGCACCATCGTCGATGGCGCCGGCCAGGTACGAGAGGTGCTGCTTGAGGACCTCGCGGCTCTCGCGGGTATGCGGGGTGCCGTTCTCGGTGATCACGATCGGCAGCTGGTACTCCGCGGCGATGGCGACCACGGCGGCGATGCCCTCGGGGTGGGGGTCCCACGAGAAGTTCGGCACGAGGTCGAAGGCCGGGATCTCCTCCATCACTGCGAAGGACAGGCCGGTGGCGATCATCTGGTTGTAGTAGTTGATGCCGATCCAATCGAGGCGATCGGCGAGCTCGGGGCGCTGCCGATCGAAGGTGCCATCGAGGTCGTCGTCCCAGTCGCCCGAGGTCAGCCCGTCGAGGAACAGGCGGTGGTAGATGTGGTCCGCGTGCTCGGCTCCCTGGACGTCCTGGGGGTCCTCCGGGTCGGCGGGCGTGATGTCGACCATGTTGAGCACCACGCCGACGTCCGCTGAGACGCCGTCGCCATCGGCATCGTCGCGATCGTGCTCGTGGAGCGCGTCGTACATCGCCGCGTGGCCCTCGATCTGATGCGTGAGGCTGCCGATCACGCCCTCGGCGTTGAGCGACACGCCCGGAGGTGCACTGCGGTCTTCGCCGGGCAGCAGGTAGCCGGACAGGGTCGTCGCGAAGGGCTCGTTGAGGGTGGCCCACTGGTCGACCTCGCCGCCGAACTCGCGCCCGCAGAAGCCCGCGTACAGGCTGATCAGCCGGGTGATGCGCTCGCCGTCGAGCCAGCCGTCGGCCTCGCACACGAGGTCGTTGTCGTGGCAGTCCACGCCGTTGTGCACCCACAGCGGCATCGTGTAGTGGTTGATGGTGACCACCGGGTGGATGCCCTGCTCGTCGAGCGCCGAGAAGATCTCGTGGTAGCGAGCCACGGCGTCGGTGTCCGCGTAGCTGGCGAGCTCGTCGACGGTCGTGGCCTGCTCGGCGGCGCCGTCCGGGAACAGGCGGGACCACTCGATCGAGAAGCGGTAGGCGTTGAGCCCGTCATCGCCCATCTGTTCGATGTCCTGCTCGTACAGCTCCCACATGCCCGGGCCGTTCTCGACCGGCTCGCCGGTGACGTACAGGTTGCCGGTGTTGATGATCGACTCGTCGGTCACCCACTGGTACCAGTCGCTGGCGGTGTCGTTGCACTGCTCCGAGGTCCACGTCGGACAGCCCATGTCCACCTGGAAGCCGGCGGTGGCCGAGCCCCACAGGAAGTCCCGCGGGAAGGGGTGGTCGGGCGTGTTGCAGGCGACGAGCAGCAGCGCGGACACGGGAACGAAGCGCATCGGACCTCCGAGTGGCGCTTCTAACCAGGTTCGTCCGGACTAGTCGTCGTCATCCTCGTCGTGCCCCTCGTGTTCCCCGCCATGACCGCGCTCGCCGTGACCTCCCTCGCTGCCCACGCTGGCGTCGAGCCCGTCCTGGAGCAGCTTCCACTCGGCGTCGGTGAGCCGCGCCTCCGGGTGGAGTGCCAGGTAGTAGCCAGGTGGCATCTCGCCCTCGGCGATCACCTCGCTGGCCTCGTGGGCCTCGCGCTGGGGCTTGTCCCACTCCGAGAAGTTCATCTGCTCGCGGCCCTCCTCCACGTGGTGGTTCACGAACCACGCGATCGGCGCGATGTGCCCATACCAGGGCACCTTGACCTCGTTCGAGTGGCAGTCGAAGCAGGCGCGAGCGGCAAGCTCGCGGGTCTGCGGGCTGTCCCACGCGGGCTCGGCGGTGACGGCCGGGTTGTGGACCCGCAGGGGTACGAGTTGGATGCCGACGAAGGCGAGGGCGAATACCCCAAGGGCGATGCTGACGGTGCGACGGTTCATGGCGCTCTCCTCGACATGAACCTGCTCCACACGCGGCTCCAGGACCATGCGTCACATGACTACCCCGAATGGAAACACCGTTGCATACCGGCTCCTCGCGGTGGTCGCCGCGCTCGTCGGCGCCGACTTGCTGTCGGATGTCGGGTCGGGTGTCGACCTCGCCCACGTGGGTCTCGAGGGTCTGGCTGCCGCTCTGGCACTTGCCGGAGCCGGGTGGTTCTACGGCCACCAGCGCCGGGAGCTCGCCGAGGCCAAGGCGATGCGGGCTCAGGCCGAGCAGCTGCTCGCCGGCCTCGGGGATCGCGTCGATCGCCAGCTGACCGAGTGGAGCTTGTCGGAGGCTGAGACCGAGGTGGCGGTGCTGCTGCTCAAGGGGCTCTCGTTCAAGGAGATCGGCGCGGTGCGCGACACCTCCGAGCGCACGGCGAGGGAGCAGGCGCGGGCGGTGTACAAGAAGTCCGGTCTGGCCGGTCGCGCCGAGCTCGCGGCGTGGTTCCTCGACGATCTGCTGTGAGCCTACTGGGTGCCCATGTCGTCGGTGGTCGGCGGATCACCCTCGAGTCGCGCGATGTCCCGCTCCACGTCGAAGATCATCTCGTAGAAGAACATCACCCAGTTGGCGATCCCCGCGCGGATCGGGTTCTCGAAGGTGAGGGGACGGTTGCGCTCGACGACCCAGTGGCCGGTGAACGCGAAGCCATAGCCGATGGCGACCGCGATCGGCGTCCACCACCAGCCGTAGCCGAGCCCCGTGGCGGTGAACCCGGCGATGCACGTCCAGCTGCCCATGCGGTGCAGGCGCCGCGTCCACGGATGGCGGTGGTGCCAGACGTACTTGTCCCAGTAGGCTCGGGCCTCGGCGAGGAGGGCTGACGGTGCGCGGGCAGAGGCTGACGTCTGACTCATGGATGCTCCTCGTTGCGGCGCACGCGGTGTCCACTTCGCCCGCGATGCAAGCGTACCCCACGTATGTGGACGTGGTGAGTGAGCAGTTTCATCCGGGCTTTCAGCCACGCTCCGCGGAGCTGTTCGACGCGCTGTGCGCCCTGTCCGAGCACTTCGCGCTGCGGGTGCCCGACGAGCTCGGTGGCAGGCGGCTCACCGCGGCGCTCGTCAGCTTCGTCGACGACCACGATCAGCCATTTCCCGAAGAGTGCTTCCCGGCGGCCGCAGCCGCGCTGATCGACGAGTGGCCGGCGACGGTGACCGTGCCGCAGATCCTCGCTTCGCCGAGTTGCCTGGCCCAGGGGAGCCTGCTCGAAGCGGTGCTCGTCGCGCACTTCGCGGTGCGTCAGCTCGCTCGGGGACGCGATGGTCGGGCCTGTCCGCCGCTGCGCATGGACATGGAGGCGCGCCTCGCGCGGGGCAGGGGAGTGCTCCCGTTTCACCCGGAGGACTCGCGGGGCGGCGATCCGCTCGGGGACGTCTACCACTACCTGGCCACGCTCGCCGCGGGCCTGGCCGCCGGCAGTCGCCGTCGCCATCGCTGGATGCTGCCCCTGTTCGCCGCCGGACCGGAGCTGATGTGGACGGTTCGCGAGGCGTGTTTCGGTGCGCCACTGTTCTATGGAAACCACGCGCGAATCGACCGAATGGGACTCGTGCACGGATGGCGTCTCGCACGTCGTTGACAGCTTCTGGACAGCGCCTTAACAGGGCCGCGAATCCCGCTCTCCGGCGCTTCCACCTCTGTGGACCCGGTCTTTTCGCCCTCTCGGCACGCGGGACCCGTTCTATTCGAGGTTTTCGATGTTTCGCACCGTCGCGCTGTCCGCTCTCGCTCTGTTCGCCGCCTGCGCCCCCACGGCCCTCGACACCGTCGACGAGACCGCCGCCGCCCGCGTGGACGAGGAGCGCATCCTCGAAGCCGGCAAGATGATCCTGCCGGCGGCCCCGATGACCCGGAGCATCGGCTTCGACTCGATGGGCCCGCCGAGCACCGTGCCCGCGGATGCCGCGGTGTGGGACGTGCGCCACGCGTGGAGCGACGTGACCAGCGAGGCTGGCCTGGCCTGGGGCGCGAACAGCGGCCTGACCTGGGACGAGAAGTACGCCGTGTGGGTCGACTCCCTCGGAGAGACCACGTCGACGACCGGCTCGAAGACGGTCGAGCTCACCACCCCGTGGGGCCGCAACCTGCCGTCGCCGCGCCTCGAGTGCGCCGAGATGGCCATGTTCCTGCGCGTGACCTTCGCCGCGTGGCACGGCCTGCCGTTCTTCATCACCGCGGGCACGGGCAGCGGCGAGGTCTACTTCGGCCACTTCGGCATCCTCGATGCGAACGGCAACCGCCTGAGCGGCTACCCCCGCTTCGCCACCACCTACGCCGACTACCGCGACGACTTCGCCGGTGTGGACGCGGCGACCGTGGTCGCGAACTGGCCCGACGACGCCACGCTCGAGGACGACCGCCTCGGCAGCAACGGCGATGATCTGGTGACCTTCCTCGGTGCGGATGCCGGTGCAGGCGCGTACTTCGACGAGCTGTTCCTCAACAAGCGCGCCGGTCACTTCCTGATGCGCATGCTCGTCAACGTGGGCTCGATGCACCTGGCGAGCGCCCGCAACACCTGGAACCTCACCCCCGAGGCCATGCGCGAGGGCGACCTGCTGCTCCAGCGCTGGCAGTCCTCCGGCATCGGCCACACGGTGGTCATCAAGGAGGTCGACGACCTCGCCGCCGGCCACATGGACGTCGAGGTGATCTACGGCTCGATGCCCCGCATCCAGCCGGTCTGGTACACGGGTAGCATCGCGCAGTCCTACTTCACCTCGCAGCGCTCCGGCGGCCCGGCGATGTCGTCCGAGGGTGTGCCCTACAGCGAGCTCGGTGGCGGCCTCAAGCGCTGGCGCACCCCGGTGGTCGCGAACGGCCGCTGGAAGAACATCGTGCCGGTGGCCGACCGCGACGAGTGGATCGGCTCCACGGACTACCCGACCCTCGAGGCCCGCGTCGCGACCTTCGGCGAGATCCTCGGGGACGCGACCCCCGAGGAGCAGCGCGACGCGCTCCTCGCGCGCATCGAGATGGCCCGCCAGGCCCTGGCCCAGCGCCCGGCGTCCTGCACCAACCGCATCCGCCGCGAAGAGGCCTTCGACGAGCTGTACACGCTCGCCGCGAACGAGTTCGGCATGACCCGCACCGAGGTCGACGAGACCTGGCGCGAGCTCGACGACTACATCTTCGCGGAGCTCGAGTACTCGGCGAGCAAGACCTGCTGCTGGAACAGCACGACGCCGGACATGTACGCGGCGGTGGTCGGCTACAACGCGGAGCTCGTCGAGGCGGCCAACGACAACGGCCAGTGCGTCGAGCCGGTCGTGTTCATGGCCCGCGACGGCGGCGAGTACGAGCCCTTCCGCACCTACGCCAACAACCACGGCTACGCGTGGGTCGAGTGGTCCGCCGACGAGTCCTGCCCGCAGGCCGGCGTGAGCGACGACACGGTCGCGAGCGAGCCGTTCTCGGCCTTCTGCGACGTCGCCGACTCGGTGATGGGCTGGACGACCTGCGCGGCCACCGAGGTCTGCGGCAATGGCGTCGACGACGACTGCGACGGCTTGGTCGACGACGGCTGCGGCAGCACCGGCGGCTCGACCGGCGGCAGCACCGGCGGCTCGACCGGCGGCAGCACCGGCGGCTCCGATGGCTCGAGCAGCGGCAGCCCGGACTGTGGCGGCTGCGGCGGCCGTCGCGCGGACCCGCGCGGGTTTATGGTGCTCTTCGGGCTCGGTGGCCTCGGCATCTTCCGCCGTCGGCTCTAACAGGCTGCTGAAAAACTCTCCCGTCGCGTTCTGGACCCGTTTCACGCCTTCGCCCGTCGTCTCGTCGGTCACGTGCTTCAGCACGCTTCCTCCCC
>SBGP01000057.1 GCA_006226595.1 Deltaproteobacteria bacterium | reverse complement strand
CTCGGGCTCGGGCTCGGGCTCGGGCTCGGGCTCGGGCTCTGGGACCACCTCGGGCTCGGGCTCGGGCGCCACCTCGGGCTCGGGCTCGGGCTCGGGAGCGACCTCCGGAGCGGGGGCGGGGGCCGGCGCTGCCGCGGGGACCGGCTCGGGCGTGGTGTTCGTCTCGTCGCCCCCACTGCACATGGTCAGGCTGGCGAGCAGGATGACGATCAGCAGCACGCCGCCGCCGATGACGGCGGGCATCATCGAGCTGCCGCCCGTGGCGATCGGCTCGTCGTCGTCGAGGTCGTCTCCGTCTCCGGCGCCGCCGGCGAAGAAGCCGTCGTCGAGATCCTCGTCCTCGTCGGCGTCCGCGCTCTCGGAAGCTGGGGCCGGCGGTTCCTCGGCTGGAGGCGTCTCGGGCGCGCTGTCCGTCGCAGCTGCGCTCGACGACGTCGGCTTCGCGTCGTCCTCGGCCTTCGGGGCCTCGCTTCGCACCGGAGGCGGCTCCATCGATGCACGGGCGAGCTCGTCCACCTTCGGGGAGACCTCGCGAATCGGCGGCGGCTCCATGGAGGCACGCGACAGCTCGGTCATGCTCGGCACGGGCGCGCTGTCGTCCGCGTTCGGGCCGGCGCTTCGCACTGGCGGCGGCTCGTGCGAGGCGTGGCGGATCTCCTCGGTCGTGGGTCGGCCGAGCTCATCGGGGAGCTCGCTCGGCGGGGCCTCGTCGACGGGCGCGGGACCGGAGCCTGGCGTGGCCTCCTCGGCGGCGGCGAGGGCCTTGAGGAGCTCTTCGGCCTCGACCTCGGCGGTGATCGAGATGCCGAGCATGTCGAACTCGTCGATATCGAGATTCGGGCCCTCGTCGAGCGAGGTCATCGAGCTGTCGGAGGGATCGAGGGTGCCGTCCATGGGCACCGTCTGCATCGCGTCGGGGTCGCCGTTGTTCTGCTCTTCGAGGGCTCGTGCAGCCTCGTCGCGCAGGGCAGCCAGTCGCTCCTGCTCGGCGGCGAGGCGCTCCTCTTCGGCCTTCTCGGCGGCGAGGCGCTCTTCTTCAGCCTTCTCGGCGGCGAGTCGCTCTTCTTCGGCCTTCTCGGCGGCGAGTCGCTCTTCTTCGGCCTTCTCGGCGGCGAGTCGCTCCTCTTCGGCCTTCTCGGCGGCGAGTCGCTCCTCTTCGGCCTTCTCGGCAGCGAGGCGCTCTTCTTCGGCCTTCTCGGCAGCGAGGCGCTCTTCTTCGGCCTTCTCGGCGGCGGCCTTCTCGGCGGCGAGGCGCTCCTCTTCGGCCTTCTCGGCAGCGAGGCGCTCTTCTTCGGCCTTCTCGGCGGCGGCCTTTTCGGCGGCGAGTCGCTCCTCTTCGGCCTTTTCGGCGGCGAGGCGCTCCTGCTCGGCCTTCTCGGCGGCGGCCTTCTCGGCGGCGAGGCGCTCCTCCTCGGCCTTCTCGGCGGCGAGGCGCTCTTCTTCGGCCTTCTCGGCAGCGAGGCGCTCTTCTTCGGCCTTCTCGGCGGCGAGGCGCTCCTGCTCGGCCTTCTCGGCGGCGGCCTTCTCGGCTTCGAGGCGATCGGCCTCGGCCTCGGCGGGGGAGGATGGCTCGGGCTTCGCTCCTCGGCTGCCACCGCGCACGCCAGGCTGCTGGCCGAGCAGGTTCGCCGACACCTCGCGACGCGGGGCCGGCATGGGCGTCGCGGCGAGCTTCGAGAGCAGGCCGCGTCCGAAGGTGCCTTCCTCGTCCGGGGACGCGCCGATCGGTGTGTCCATGGCCTCGGAGCGGTCCGCGGGCGGCGCTTCGGGCGTCTCCAGTGTCGAGCGCTCGGCGATGCGCGCGCGCTCCGCTTCGAGCCGCGCCTGCTGGGCGGCGGCCTGGGCCTCGGCGGCGCGGCGAATGGCTTCGGCCTCGGCCGCTTCGCGCTCGGCGCGCGACCCGAGGTCACCGGCGTCTCCGAGCAGGTGCCCGACCATCTCGCCCAGCGTGCTCGTCGCCTTCTCGAGGCGGGCACTGGCATGGGGCGCCAGGGTCGCGGCCCAGGCGGCGAGGTCGGGGCCCGTGGCCTGCTCCGCGAGGCGGTCGGCGATGGGCGCGACACCCGAGGCGAGCAGGCGATCGCCCGGCTCGAAGGCGAGCATCTCGGTGATCAGGCCGGCGACGTCGGCTCCGGCGGTCTGAATCAGCTTGTTCTCGGCGCGCGAGACCTTCTGCTCGTGACGATCCGCGTTGGCGGCTGCGGAGCCAAAGGCGCGACCGACGAGCAGCCCGTACGCAATCGCACCGATGGCGTACACGTCGGTGGTGTTCGAGGGGCCGCCGCGAAGCAGCTCCGGAGCTGAGTAGCCGGCCGAGGTGAGGGTCACGAAGCCCGTGTCTCCGCTGCGCTCGCGGGCCGAGCCGAAGCCGGCGTCGAGAATCCGGAGGTCGCCGGAAGCGGTGACGAAGACGTCCGCGGGCTTCAGGTCGAGGTGCGGAAACGCGTCGCAGGCCCGGCAAAGGCGCGCGACCAGCTGCATCACCGCCTTCGGGGACTGCGCTTCTCCGCGCGGCATCGCCGCCAGGTCGGTGCCGTCGAGGATGGACCCGAGCAGGCCCGCCCGACCCCCGAGCTCGATCACCGAGTCCGGGACGTGGTGTGCGTCCGTGCCTCCGGCGCTCAGCTTGGCGAGCGCGCTCTCGAGTGTGGCGCGAGAGACGTTGGCGTCGTCGTCGAACCACTTGAGCGCAAGCCGCTGATCATCAGCCAGACGGCGGACTACGAACACCCCGGCGCGGCGACCGCGACCGAGAACAGCATCGATTTCGTATGTAGCGGACACGCGCGCACGGTAGCACGAGGAGAGGCCCGCCTGGACCAGCTTTCCGGGCTATTCGGCGTCGAACAGACCGAGCTGATCCTCGGGGCTCTCCACGGGCACCGGCCAGGCGCCTCCGAGGCAGCCCATGCAGTGGCCCGACTCACCGAGGATCGCCTGCAGCGCGTCGCGCGTAAGGCAGGCGGCGGAGTCGGCGCCGAGTGCCTCGGCGAGCGCGGCGGCATCGGTGCCCTGCGAGGCGACGAGCTCTTCCTTGGTGGGCGAGGCCGTTCCGTAGGGGCAGCTCGCGACCACCGCCGGTGTGGCCACCCGCAGGTGGACCTCCAGCGCGCCAGTGTTGCGGAGCAGCTGCACGAGTCGGCGGGCGTCGTGTCCGTCGCCGAGCACGCTCAGCACGAGGACGACACGCTTGCCCTCGACGACGTCGGGCACGGGTCGCCACACGAGCTCCGCCTCGCCGGAGGGGGCACCGACGATCGGGCTCGCCCACGGCGCACGGTGCAGGCCTGCCTCGAACGGCAGGCTGGCGGCCCGTGCGAACCCGAGGGCCGCGGGCACGCTGGACCCGGGCAGCCCGAGCACGAGGTCCGCATCGACGGGGGACTCCATGGCCAGCTTGCGGCCGAACTCCACGCGCTGGCGGTACACCGCATGGCCGAATGCCGAGGCTTCGCGGGCGGCGGTCGAGCTGACCTCGAGCGCGCAGAATGCGTGCGGGCGACGCTTCAGCGGGCGCACGATGGTCGGGCCAGTGTCGTCGACGATGAGCATCTCGCCGGGCTCGAGCTCGCGAAGGTCCGAGGCGCCGACGAGGCGCAGGGCCGTGTCCTCGGTGGCCACGCCCACCGCGCCGCCAATCTGCGCAGCCCACAGGGGGCGGAAGCCGCGGGGGTCGCGCACCGCGATCAGGCGGTCCTCGGTCATGAGCACGACGTTGAACGCGCCGTCGACCTTCCACAGGGCATCGACCAGGCGGTTGACCGTGGTCGTCTGCGCGCTGCGCGCCATGAGGTGGAGGAGCAGCTCGCCGTCCGATGTGCTCGAGAACAACGCGCCGAGCGCCTTGAGTTCGCGTCGCAGGCTCGCGGCGTTGGCGAAGCGGCCGTTCATGGCCACCGCGACCTGACCGTCCTTGAACCGGGCCATGAACGGATGGTTCGCGGAGGTCTGCGCCTCGAGCTCGGCCTCGTCGGCCCGCTCGCCACGGCCCCACACCTGGCCGACCGCGGCGACCGCACGGAGCACGGCGAGATCGCGTCCCGCGAACACGTCGGTGACCCGACCGAGGCCCTGGACCGAGCGCAGCAGGTGTCCGTCGCTCGCGGCGATGCCCGCGCCGCGTGCGCCTCGGTGCTGGAGCGCGCGAAGGCCGAGCACGGTGAGCTGCGCGGCCTGCAGGCTGCCCGCGATGGCGACCACTCCGCTCTCGTCGCGCAGTCCTTCCACGTGTCCTCCGACAGCGGTGGATACCACGGCGGGCGAGGCGATGCAGCGGACGCGACCGGGGAGGGGAGAGGCGCCGAGCACCCTGTGAGGCGAAGCTTGTGCGTGCATTGCGTGGGGTGGTTGCGAAAAAGGTGTTTTGCGCGGCGATGTGGCTGTTGCAGATCCATCACATGCCCACTGGGCGCGCAAGGGCCGCGGCGTGTGACGTGAGGGCTGCCGAGCCGTCTCGACGCCTGTGAAGGCCGTCACTGTGGGCCGGCGTCTCGTTCGCCCCGCTCTCGGGGCTCAAGGATGTCACCGTGAAGCACGCTGTTCTCCTCCTGTCCCTGCTCGCCGGCTGCGCCACCGAAGAGGTGGCGCCGTTCACCACCACCGCCGAGCCCACGGCCCGCACGATGCTCGCGCCCGGGCTTGCCGACCCGGATGCCTATGCCGAGGGCTCGACCGCCTGGTTCTCGGGCACCTGGGACGGCCGTGTCCTGCCGCTGTACCGCTTCGACGCCTCCGGTCTCGCGCAGCTGCCGACCTACGACCCGTCCGCAGCCGACCCGGACTGGGACTACTGCGACGTATGGGCCCCCGAGCTCACCCGCATCGACGGCTCGTTCCTGCTCGCCTTCGCCGGCAAGCGTGTGCCCAACGGGGCGGCCTGCGGCCCTCGCCCAGGCGAAGAGCAGACCATCTGGTTCGCCACCGCCGACGACAGCTTGCGCTTCGGAGCGCCGACGGGCATCGACCTCGGCCCCGGCGCGCCGCGCACCAGCCAGGATGCGGCCTGCCCGGCCGAGGGGTGCGCGTACGCGATGCGCATCGACATCTCCTCGTTCGTCGACCCGGCCACCGGCGACCACTGGTTGTCGTGGACCTACTTCGACGGGGGCAACCGCAACGCCAGCGTCAACCTCTCGAACCCGACCCAGGTCGTGTACAACACCGCGCCCGACCGCGGGGCGGAGGGCTGGGTCACCGAGGCGCCGCAGATCTTCGAGCGGGACGGCAGCTACTACTTCCTGTACAGCGCCGACGACTTCCGCGAGGGCTACCACCTACGGTGGATGCGGGCGGACACGCCCAAGGAGCTCACCAAGGCCCAGGCGAGCGTGCACGACCTGACCACCGCCCGGCGCGCCATGGACGGTTCGCTGCTCGAGAACGCCGGGCATGGCTCGATCTTCGAGTTTGGCGGGGAGTGGTACGCCATCTACCACCTCGGTCGCATGAGCGGCGGCACGCTGGTGGGTCGCGACACCGTGGTGTCCCCCGTCCGCTTCGACGGCGCCGGAAACCTGCGCCCCATCGGCATGATCGAGCTCACCTGGGACGAGCTGCCCGGCGCCGACTACTCGCTCGACGTGATCACCAGCGATGGCCGCTTCTACGGCCCCTGCGTCGACGCCAACCAGCTGAGTGGGCGCACCGACTGGACCTACACCGGGGTGTGCACGTCCACGGGCGAGGTGGTCGACCCCGCCGAGATCGCCACCTACCGCCTGTGCCACACCACGGGCTCGTGGGCCGAGGCGACCTGTGTCGAGCGCGCCGCTCCGGCGGCCTCGCACCGACTGCACCTGCCTCTGGACGCGGAGCCGGTATGGCTGCGCAACACCCACTCCGGCAAGTGCGCGGACATGGGCGGCTGGAGCCTCGACGACGGTGGCAACGCCATTCAGTGGGACTGCACCGGCAACGACAACCAGGCCTGGGAGATCCTGCCCGCCGGGGACGACGTGATGCTGCGCAACGTGCACAGCGGCAAGTGCCTGGACGTGGCCTCGTGGAGCACGCTGCCCGGAGGCAACGTGCAGCAGTACGCCTGTCACGGCGGGGCGAACCAGCGCTGGGAGCTCGAGGCGGACGGCGATGCGTGGTTCGTGCGCAGTGCGCACTCCGGGCTGTGCATCGACGTCGATGCCTGGGGCACCCACAACGGCGCGAACCTGATGCAGTGGACCTGCCACGGTGGGGACAACCAGCTGTTCACGCCGAGCCGCTGATCACGCCTCGACGGCGCGCCGCAGCAGCTTGGCGACCACCCGCAGGTCGCTGCCTCGGATGCCGTCGACGTCGACCATCCACGGACACCGCGCGCGCACGCTCTCCCACGACTCGCCGCGGGCGAGGGCGAGGTGGGCGGCGCGGGTGGCGACCAGGGCATCGAAGGTCGCGTCCTCCAGGCGCTCGGCGAGCTGCTCGGCGGTGGCGAGGTGGCGCGCGGCCTGCGAGAGTTCGCCGGCCCGCGCGTGCAGTGCCCCGAGGTGAGCGAGTACCGAGCCCCGAACCGGGCCGGGTAGCTCGTCGCGGGCGATGGCCTCGAGGTGCGCGACCGCGTCTTCGCGTTGACCGCGCCACTCGCAGAGCAAGGCGAGGTTGACCAGGGCGATGGCTCGGTTGCTGTCGTGCCCGGCCGCTTCCCACGTCGTGCTGGCGTCGAGGAGCAGGTGCTCCGCCTCGTCGTGCGCGCCGGTCTCGACGAGCACCCACCCGAGGTTGGACGCGAGGTGCGTGGTCGGGGCACCGCTGTCGCGGGCTTCGCCGATGGCCTCGCGGAGCAGGCTCTCGGCCTCGGTCAGCTCGCCTTCGTCGTGGCAGAGGATGGCGAGCGACAGGGAGGCGTCGTCGCTGCTCACCCACTGCTGGCGCAGGGCCAGGCTGCGGGCGCGGTGCAGGTGGCGCCGTGCGGCGGCGTAGTTGCCGACCTCGATGTACACCCAGCCCAGGCGCGCGGCGGTCCGGGCCTCCTGGTCGGTGGCGCGCGTGAGCCGGAAGTCGGCGACGGCCCGCTCCATCGCCTCGATGGACTCGGCGTAGCGACCTTCCCGCGCCAGCCCCCACCCGAGGGCGCGGAGGATGCGACCGTGCCACCACGGCGGCACGTCCGGGAGGCACGCCTGCGCGCACTCCCGGTGCGCCGTCGCCTGCTCGGGGGCCGAGGTGCTCACCGCCCTCAGGGCGAGCAGCGCGGCGGCATAGCCGCGAAGGCAAGGGGAGGGCTCGTCGAGCGCCTCTCGCAGCCGCTGTTCGCCTTCGGCGCGACCCAGGCGCAGCTCGCTGGCGCCGAGGCGAAGGCGCAGTCGTCCCGTGAGCGGACCGGGCGGCGTACCTTGCAGGGTCTGGAGCAGGATGTCGGCGACGCGGGCCTCTTCGCCTCGTGCGTGAAACAGCCGGCCCAGCGACAGCGCGAGCACCTCGGCCGCTTCGGCTCGCTTGGGACGCGCGAGGGCCCAGCGCCAGGCCTCGAGCCACAGCGCCTCCTCGCGCTCGCTCTCGTCGAGATCGCCGGGGGCGGGAGGGCCGTCCAGTCGCGGGAGGAGCCTCGTGACGAGCCGATCGACGTGTGCGCCCAGCGCCGCGTCGATGCGGTCGGGCTCGGCGAGGGCCGCGGCGTGACGCACCAGGGTCGAGGCGCGGTAGGTGCTCTGTCCGAGCCGATGGACCAGGGCGCTCTGGAACAGCAGCATCAGCTCGTCGACGAGGGTGGGGTGTGGACGGAGGGCGCGCAGCGTGTCCATGGGCACGCCGTCCGGCATGGCGGCGATGGTCGCCAGCGTGTCCCGGGTCGACGGCGAGTGCGCCTGGACCAGGTAGGCCGCGAGCGGCGCGCTGACCTCGCCGGTCAGGGCCGAGTCACGAACGAGCAGATCCTCGCGCAGGGCCCGCGCATCGGCGATCGCGAGGTGGCGGGACACCGCGGTGATCGGGCCCGGAAGGAAGCCGAGGTGGGCCACGAGGTCCCGGGCGGCCGCGATCTCCTCTTCCGTGGAGGGTTGCCAGCCCACGGCGGCGCCGAGCGCACGGAGCATGGCGAAGCTCGCCGAAGGCGACAGTGGGTCGACGGCGAGAGCGGTCTCCTGGGGCAGGGCCAGCGGCGCGCGCGCGGTGGCAAGCACGCGGGCCCCCTCGGCGAGCAGATCGCGCACGGCGTCGGCGTCGGCGTCGTCGACGAACACGGGCCGCTCTCCCGCCTGGGACGCGAGCCAGGTCCTCGCCAGGTGGCTCTTGCCCACGCCGGGCAGTCCGGTCAGCGTCACCAGGGCATTCGCGGCGACCAGGCGTCCGAGGTGGGGCAGGTGGCGCTCCCGTCCGAACGCCGCACGGTCCGGAGGCGGCGCCCACGCGGTCTCGGGAAGCACGAGCTGATAGCCGGCGCCGTACACCGTCTTCAGGTGCTCGGGCGCGTGGCGGTCGCGCTCGATCTTGTCGCGGAGCCGGCTGATCGTCGCGTCGACGGCACGCGTCTGCGAGGCGGGGTGGACCTCCCACACGTGGACCAGCAGGTCCTCTCGGGACACCACTTCTCCGGGCCGGGACGCCAGGTAGCCGACCAGCCGGCGCTCGGTGGGGGTGAGCGGGATCTGCCGCTCGCCCCGGTGGATCACCGAGGCGGCCAGATCGATCGAGCACGCCGAGAGCTGCAGGCGGCGGATGTCACCCTCCCCGCCTCATCATACGAGACCTCGGTCAGCAGTCTCCGCACCACGCCCGGGCATTGCGGAACATTCGCATCCACGGGCCGTGCTCTCCCCAGCTGTCCGGCGTCCAGCTCTGCGACACCGTGCGGAACACGCGCTCCGGGTGCGGCATGAGGACGGTCACCCGACCGTCCTCGGTCGTCAGCGCGGTGATGCCGCCCTTCGAGCCATTCGGGTTCAGCGGGTAGGTCTCGGTCGGTGCGCCGCGGTTGTCCACGTAGCGACCGGAGACGAGGCCGGCGGCCTCGCAGGCCACGCGCGCCGCCTCGGTCTCCCACACCGCGCGACCCTCGCCGTGCGCGACGGCGATGGGCAGCTTCGCGCCTTCCATGCCCGTGAAGAACACCGACGGGGAGGACTCGACGGCGACCGTGCACGTGCGGCCCTCGAACTGCTCGCTCTCGTTCTTCACGAAGCGCGGCCAGTGGGCACTTCCAGGGATGATCTCGGTGAGCTGCGACAGCATCTGGCAGCCGTTGCACACGCCGAGCGCGAAGGTGTCCTCGCGGGCGAAGAACCGCGCGAAGGCCTCGCGCAGGTGCGGCTGGAACAGCACCGAGCGCGCCCATCCGCCGCCGGCGCCGAGCACGTCGCCGTACGAGAACCCGCCACACGCGACGAGACCCCGGAAGTCCGCGAGGTCGACGCGACCCTCGGCGAGGTCGGACATGTGCACGTCCACCGCCGCGAAGCCGGCGCGGTCGAAGGCGGCGGCCATCTCGATCTGGCCGTTCACACCCTGCTCGCGGAGAATGGCGACGCGCGGGCGACCGGACAGGCCGGCCGCCGGGTCCTCGTCGAGGGCGAAGGGCACGACCGGCGTGAGTCCCGGGTCGCTCTCGTCAAGCAGGCGGTCGTACTCGGCCTTCGCGCACGCCGGGTTGTCGCGCAGCGACTGCATGTGGAAGGTCGTCTCGGACCACAGGCGGTGCAGCGCGACTCGCCGCTCCTCGAACACCGGCACGCCGCCGGCGCGGATGCACACCACGCCGTCCTCGGTGGGGCGACCGATCACGTGGACCATGCCGGCGAGTCCGGCGGCCTCGAGCTCGGCGACCACGGCCTGCGCGTCGGTGGCGGCGACCTGGAGGACCGCGCCGAGCTCCTCGGAGAACAGGCTCGGAAGCGCATCTCCGGGAAGGGTGATCTCGAGACCGGTGCGTCCGGCGAAGGCCATCTCGCAGACGGTGGCGAGCAGGCCACCGTCGGAGCGGTCGTGGTAGGCGAGCACGCGTCCCTGGTCGGCCAGCTTCTGCACGCCGTTCCACATCGCAAGCAGGCGCTGCGGGTCGTCGAGATCGGGCGGCACGTCGCCGAGCTCGCCGTACACCTGCGCGAGGGCAGAGCCGCCGAGGCGGTCCTGGCCGGCGCCGAGGTCGATGAGCACCAGCGCGGTCTCGCCCTTGTCGAGGCGCAGCTGCGGCGTGAGCGTGGCCCGGGCGTCGCTCACCGGGGCGAACGCGCTCACGATCAGGGACAGGGGCGCGGTGACCCGCTTCTCCTCGCCATCCTCGGCCCACACGCTGCGCATGGACATCGAGTCCTTGCCAACGGGCACGCAGATGCCGAGTGCCGGGCACAGCTCCATGCCCACGGTGCGCACGGTGTCGTAGAGCACCGCGTCTTCGCCCGGGTGGCCGGCGGCGACCATCCAGTTCGCGGAGAGCACGACGCGCCCGAGCTCGGGCACGCGGGCGGCGAGCAGGTTGGTCAGGCTCTCGCCGATGGCCATGCGCGCAGAGGCTGGGCCGGAGAGCAGCGCGACGGGCGTGCGCTCGCCCATGGCCATCGCCTCGCCGGCGAGCGTGTCGAAGCTCGCGGTGGTCACGGCGACGTCGGCGCACGGCACCTGCCAAGGTCCGACCATCTGCTCACGGGCGACGAGCCCGGTGATGCTGCGGTCGCCGATGGTGACGAGGAAGGTCTTGTCGGCCACGGTGGGCAGGGTGAGCACGCGGCGCACCGCCTCGTCGAGCGCGATACCGCCGAGGTCCAGGGGCCGGTGGTCCGCGGAGAGGTGCCGGTCCTCGCGATGCATCTTCGGGGGCTTGCCGAAGAGCACGTCCATCGGCAGGTCGATGGGGGCTTCGCCGAGCAGGTTGTCGCCGACGGCGAGGTGCTGCTCGTCGGTCACGGTGCCGACCACCGCGAACGGCGCGCGCTCGCGGCGGCAGATGGCCTCGAACTGCGGCAGGTCCTCTTCGCGAACGGTGAGGACGTAGCGCTCCTGGGCCTCGTTGCACCAGATCTCGTGGGGCGCCATGCCGGGCTCGGCGTTGGGCACCTCGCGGAGCTCGAAGCGACCGCCGCGGCCGGCGTCGTGGACGAGCTCGGGGAAGGCGTTCGACAGGCCGCCAGCGCCGACGTCGTGGATGGCGAGGACCGGGTTGTCACCGCCGAGCGCCCAGCAGCGGTCGATGACCTCCTGGCAGCGGCGCTCCATCTCGGGGTTCGCGCGCTGCACGCTCGCGAAGTCCAGGTCCTCGGCCGACTCGCCCTGGGCCATCGACGAGGCGGCGCCACCGCCGAGACCGATGAGCATCGCCGGACCGCCGAGCACGACCAGCTTCGCGCCGGGCGCGGCGAGCCGCTTCTCCACGTGCTGCGCTTCGATGTTGCCGAGGCCGCCCGCGATCATGATCGGCTTGTGGTAGCCGCGGATCTCGGTGCCGGACGGCGCGGGGACCTCCTGCTCGTAGGTGCGGAAGTACCCGGTGAGGTTCGGCCGACCGAACTCGTTGTTGAACGCAGCGCCGCCGATCGGGCCCTCGAGCATGATCTGCAGGGCGCTGGCCACGCGCTCGGGCTTGCCGTGCTCGACCTCCCACGGGCGGGGAGCGCCAGGCAGCTTGAGGTTCGACACCGAGAAGCCGACCAGGCCCGCCTTGGGCTTGCCGCCGCGGCCGGTGGCACCCTCGTCGCGGATCTCGCCGCCGTTGCCGGTGGCCGCACCCGGATTCGGGGAGATGGCGGTGGGGTGGTTGTGGGTCTCGACCTTCATCAGGATGTGGAGGTCGGTGTTCACCGCGCGGTACTCGCCAGTGGCCGGGTCCGGTGCGAAGCGACCCGCGGGCGAGCCGAGGCTGACCGCGGCGTTGTCGCGGTACGCGGAGAGCACGGCGTCGGGGCTCTCGCGGTGGGTGTTGCGGATCATGCCGAACAGCGAGTGGGGCATGTCCTCGCCGTCGAGGGTCCAGTCGGCGTTGAAGATCTTGTGCCGGCAGTGCTCGGAGTTCGCCTGGGCGAACATCATCAGCTCGACGTCGGTCGGGTTGCGCGCGAGGCGCGTGAACGCCGCGGCGAGGTACTCGATCTCGTCTTCGGACAGGGCCAGGCCGAGGTCGCGGTTCGCGGCGTTCAGCGCTTCCACGCCGCCACCGAGCACGTCCACGCGCGAGAGGGGCCGGGGCTGCTGGTGCTCGAACAGGCCGTTCGCGTGCTTGAGATCGGTGAGCACGGTCTGGGTCATGCGGTCGTGCAGGTCGCGGGCGAGGGCCTTCACGTCGACCTCTCCCTCCCACGTGAACAGCACGCCGGCCTCGAGGCGGGCGACGGCGTCGAGTCCCGCGTTGCGCGCGATGTCGGTGGCCTTGCTGGACCACGGGGACACCGTGCCGATGCGCGGGATGACCGCGAGGTACGGACCCTCGATCTCGTCGAACGGCTCGGGCACCGGTGCCGTCACCCGACCGTCGATCTCCTCGGTGCCGTAGGTGAGCAGCGCGCGCAGCTTCTCGACCACGTCGGCGTCGAGCGCGCGTCCCTCGGCCGGCTCGGCGAAGAACAGGGTGTTGGCGTACAGGCCGTCCAGGCCGTGGCGCTCGACGAGCTTGTCGAGACGAAAGCCCGAGAGGGCGGGACCACCGAGCAGCGTGAGCATCGCGGACTCCACCGGCTTCGTGCCGGGGCGCCGCTTAACCTCGGGGCCCCTGGGCCGGAGGCATCGTCACAGCCACGTTTCCGGCCTGGTGCGCAGGGGTTCCTCGCGCGGAGGTCCGGGGACTATCGGTAGTAGTCGTAGGCCCAGAGCAGTTCCCAGTGGAACTCGCCGCTCTGCTCGTCCCAGTCGAACTCGGCGCGGCTGGGGAGGGCGTACCAGCCGATGGACCCGGTGTAGCTGAACATCAGCGCCGGGAACACGGTGCCGCCGGAGTCGTAGGCGGGGTTGTAGCCGAGGCCGTTGGGGAAGCTGCCGACGCCGTAGTAGCGGCCGGAGTCGGGGTTGGTGAACGCCTGCCAGTAGTTGCAGTACGGGCCGGTCTGCGCGAACCCGGTCGAGGCCGACAGGTAGAAGGCGAAGTCACAGCCGTCGCAGTTGCTCGCCACGCTGGTGCTGAAGTGGTCCCAGGTGGTCTCGCACAGCAGGTCGCCGATCTCGAACTGGCCGCCGTCGTTGTCGCCGACGATCACCTCGAGCACGCGGGTACCCGTGTAGTTGGTCGCCGTGATCTCGGCGTCGCCCCACACCGTCCACATGGCGCCGCCGGTGCACGCGAGCTCCTCGTCACAGTCGGGGTCTTCGCAGTCGGTGAGGCCGTCGAGGTCGTTGTCGAAGTTGTCGAAGCAGTCGTCGCCGGTCTCGGTGTGGCAGTACGGCATCGTGAAGCAGTCGGCGTCTTCGCAGTCGATCACACCGTCGCGATCGTCGTCGATGAAGTTGACGCAGATCTCCGGCCCGCCGGACTCGGGGCAGTCCTCGTCGACGAACGTGTCCCCGTCGTTGTCGACCCGGTCGCGGCAGACCTCGAGCACCTCGGGGCCGCAAGCAACGGAGAACAGGGACAGGGTGAGCAGGGCGGTTCGCATCGGGACCACCCTATGTTCCTCAGACGGCCGTCCGCCAGTCCCAGTGCGTCACAAGCCGATGGAGCGGGCACAGTCCTCGGCCGTCCACCACAGCGCGTAGCCCTTCGTGTGGGGGCGCTGGAAGCGCATGTCGCGCAGGTGCCAGGTCAGTCGCGCCGCCTCGGCCTCGCACGTCACGGGCGGGCACTTCGCCTCGCAAGCCTCGACGCGCGGCGGTCGTTCCTGGCTCATGCGCGGAGGATCGCCCTGCTTGGGCTCGCGCAGGGTCAGGTACTCGCCGGGGCAGCTGCCCCAGCGTCCCTCGGCGCCCTCGGCGCAGGCGGCATAGGCCTGGAGCGGCGCGCACGCGGGCCGCAGGTCGTACACCTCGAGCTCGTAGTGTGCGCCCTTGGCGTCGACCCGCGACAGCGCGAGGGGGGAGAACGCGCGCGGAGGGGACGGCCAGGCCTGCGGGCCCTCCTCGCCGGGGATCGAGGCGCGGTTGCGCACCGTGAGCAGGCCACCGGTGAGATCGACCTCGGCCCAGCGGGTGACCTCGTACTCGGTCTCGCGACGCGTCTCGGGGGCGGTGCGGGCGGCGAGGGTCGGCTCGCCGTCGAGCACGGTGGGGCCGCCGACGCGTACCTCGATGCACGTGTGCGCCGGCGAGTTCACGAGGTTCGGGTTGATCCATGCGCTCCGTCCGGCACCGACCGCTTCCTGGAGCTTGGCGAGGAGCGGGGTCGGGTCGCGAAGCGGCGTCTCCTGGCGGTCCTTGAGGTGCTGCGCGGGGTCGAGCACCTTTCGGCACACGCCCGCATCACACACGCCGACGAGGTGCTCCTCGGGCTTGCCGCCGGGGCAGTCGAGGTCGGCGGCGCACCCGGTCTCCGGGGTGGTCCACGGACGCTCCTCGGTGGTCACCGCGTACTCGGTGCCGGTCCACGTCCGTCGCTCGGCCACCGCCGCAGACAGCGGCACTCGAGCCTCGAGCAGGCGGCCGGTCGGGTCGTAGCGCTCGGACCACTCCTGGTCGGCCATGCCGGGCACGTCGTTGCGGGTGCGCTCGAGGACCTGCCCGTTGGCGGCGTACAGCTCGCGGGACGCGATGGTGCCGTCCTCGCGGTAGTCGATGCGCTCGGACAGCGCGCCGTTCGCGTGGAAACGCTCGGCGAGGCCGACCCGCTTGTCGCGCTGGAAGTGCTCGCGGCGCTCGAGCTGTCCCCGGGCGTCGAAGTAGCGCGACTCGCCGCTACGCTTGCCGTTGCGCACGCGCTCCAGGCTCCGCAGCGTCCACGGCTGGACGTCGAAGCTCGCGACGAGGGCATGGTCGCCGTCCTCGTCCTTCCACACGCAGCTCTGCGTGAGCTGGGTGCCCAGCGCGGTCTCGATGCTCGCACCAGCGGGACAGCCGGCGAGCTCGTCGACCTTGAGCGAGCGTCCGTTCGCGTCGGTGCGGGTGCGGGCTTCCCACTCTCCGTAGCGGACGCGCACGCCGTGGTCGTACTCCACCTCGCGGACTAGCGGGTGGCCGTCGGGGTGGGGGACCAGCCACAGGCCGTGCCGCAGGCCATCTTCGAGGGGGCCGCCGAAGCGAGGGGTGCGCGCGACGGCGCCGCTGGCTTCGGGGAGGGGCTTGAGCTTGGGCGTGCCCTTCGGGGCCTTGCCGCGGATCTCGTGGCGGGACTCGCTGCCCGTGCGGGTGAGCCCGCTGCCGACGGAGACCTCGGCCTTGCCGTCGAGGACCAGGGAGCCGTCGAGTCCGACGGTGAGGACGCGGCGAATCGTGGCGCGGTTGGGCACGTTGTCCACGCATCGACCCTCGGGGCAGGGCTCGGCCACGCTCCACGTGTCGCCGGTGCGCACGAGCGGGTCGATGACCTCGCTGCTCTCGAAGGCGATCTGCCCGTTGCAGTCGGGCTTGTAGTAGGTCAGCTGCTCTTCGAGCACGCACACGCCCTTCTTGCACGAGAGCTCGGCGCGGTGGCCGGACAGCTCGCACTCGCTGTGAGCGAGGCCGTAGGTCGGCCCGGCAAGGGCGGCGGCGACGAGCAGCGAGATCATGGAACCTCCGGGGTGCAGCCTACCCGGAGTGCTGGGCGCGTGGGCGCAGCGGGATACCTGGCCGCATGCTCCTGTTCCTCGCCGCGGCCTTCGCCGCCGACCTCGCTCCCGACTCGACCACGCCGGTGATCTTCCCCGGCGGTGGCCTGGACGTGGGCATCGAGCTCGTGCGCTGCGTGGCCGAGGTCACGGTGGACGCGGAGGGCGCGGTGGCCGCGCTGGAGGTGCCACGGACCGACGAGTGTCCCGAGCCGTTCGCGGCGGCGGTGCACCACGCCGTCGCCGAGTACCGCTACCCGAAGGGAGACGACGGCCGTCAGACCCAGGTGAAGCACGCCTGGCGCCTGAAGTCGACGGCGTTTCCGACGATGACGCCCGCCGAGATGCAGCGCATCCTCGACGCGCACGAGGTCGTGCCGCTCGGCGTCGAGCACTGCGAGATCAGGCTTCGGATCGCCACGGATGGCGCAATCGCGAAGCTGCGCACCTCGGAGGTGCCGCGGTGCCTGGTCATGCCCCTCGGACCGGCCCGCAACCCGGCCCGGCTGCGCAAGCGCGAGACCGAGGCGGTGAAGTGCACCGCGCGGTTCACCTCGGACCGCGGCGTCGCGAGCGACGTGGACCTCTCGGAGTGTCCGACGGCATGGCAGCTCCCGGCCGACGTGGCCCTGCGCAACTGGCAGTGGCAGACGGGCCCGGACTTCTACGAGGACTACGTCGTGCGCTTCGTGTTCCTCGTCGAGTAGCTACGCGCCCTGGGTTGCGCCCTGCTCCTCGGCCCGTGGCCAGAACGCCCGCCAGCGCATCGGCGCTTCTTCCTCGTCGCGCGCCATCGCCGCCCACGCCGCGAGCATGCTCGGATAGGTCTCGGCCGTCTTCGGCATCAGCGCCGCGTGGGCCTCGGGCAGGCGGTAGAAGGGGATGGAGGCGTAGGTGTGGTGCAGCGCGTGGAAGCCGTTGTTGTGCGCCATCCAGTTGTTGAGCCGGCCGGTGCGGCTGCGCGTGCCTTGGCGCGTCCGGAAGTGGTCGGTGACCTCGGACCAGTACAGCCAGGTCGAGAAACCGAACAGCTGCGGCAGGAGCCAGTAGAGGGCGAGCTCGTCGAGGCCTCCGGCCGCGGCGAGACCGGCTGCGACCACCGTCCAGAACCCGGCGACGCGAAGCCATGCGCTGCGGTCGTTGATCGCGAACAGGCTGACGACGTAGTCGACGGCGACCAGCCCAACGAGGGGACGGCCGAGGAGCACCCACCAGATGTTCGCGCCGTCGCGCAGGCCGTAGTGCTCGTAGTCCTCGACGATGTGATCGCCGTCTTTGCCGAGCTTGGCGTGGTGCGCGAGGTGCTCGACGCGCCAGGCCTCGACGGTCGTGAAGAAGGGCAGCCCGTACAGGAACTCGAGCCCGTCGTTGAGTCGGCGGGTGGCGAACAGGTTTCGGTGGGAGGCTTCGTGCAGCAAGGCCTCGCCGATCGCGAGCTGCACCCAGGCGATCCACACCACAGCCAGCGCGGTGGCGGCCCAGTGGTCCGCCCACTCGGCGAGCGCGGCAGCACCCAGCACGAAGGCCCAGTCCCGGGTCACGGCGAGCGCGCCCTGCAGGTTGCTACGCTCGACGAACTGCTTCACCAGGGCCTTGTCGGTCAATGCACCCTCCCGCGGTCGATGCCCTCCCATCCGGCCACCGCGGCCACCAGACGGTCGAGTCCCAGAGCGATGCCGGCGGTCACCGGCATTCTTCCAACGGCCTGTACGAAGTCCTCGTCCACCGGGTGGGGAGGTTCGCCAGCGGCCAGTCGCGCGGCATTCGCGCTCATGAAGCGAGCCCGCTGCTCGCTGCTGTCGAGCAGCTCGAAGAAGGCGTTCGCCAGCTCGACGCCGCGGTAGTACACCTCGAAGCGCTGGGCCGTCGGCCACGCACCATCCGTGCGCACCTGGGCCAGCGCGGCTTGCGAGGCGGGCCACTCGGTGACGACCACCGCGCCGGTCAGCGAGGGCTCGATGTCGGTCACCCAGCGACGGAAGAAGGCCTCGTCCCAGCTCTCGTCGTCCGGCGACAGGTCCGAGGCCGAGGCGGTCGCGAGATCCACGCCGCAAACCTCGGCGAACAGCTCGCGCACCGTGACTTCGCGCCAGGGCTGGGCGGGCACGCCGAGGGTCTGCTCGACCGCCTGGACGAGCTCGCGCGTCTCGTCGATGAGCGCGCGCAGTCCCGCGCCGACCCGGTACCACTCGAGCATGAGGAATTCGGTCCCGTGCCAGGGACCGTCCTCACGCCCGCGAAAGCACGGACCGATCTCGTAGATACGCCCCAGTCCCGCCGCCACCGCACGCTTGAGTGCGAACTCGGGGGAGGTGCGCAGCAGCCCACCCTCCGCGCGCAACGGGAACAGGTGCTCCTCCATCGCCGCGGATGGCACGAGCACCGGGGTGGGTACTTCGAGGTAGCCCCGAGTCGCGAAGAACGCGCGGGTGGTGGCGAGGACCCGGGCGCGAACCCGGAGCCCCGCGGCGTTCATCACTCGCTCGAGCGGCCGACGTAGTCGCCGGTGCGGGTGTCGATACGGATGGTCTCGCCTTCGTTGATGAACAGCGGGACCTGCACCTCGGCGCCCGTCTCGAGCGTCGCGGGCTTGCTGGTGCCCTGCGCGGTGTTGCCCTTTACGCCGGGCTCGCAGTACGTGATCTTCAGGTCCACGAAGTTCGGCAGATCCGCGTTCACCGGGCGGCCCTTGTAGAACAGGACCTGGCACTCGGCCTCCTCGAGGAGGAAGTCGGTGACGTCCTTGCCGAGGACCTCGCCGGGGATGCCGACCTGCTCGAAGTTCTCGGTGTTCATGAAGTGGTACAGCTCACCATCGTTGTACAGGTACTGCATGGTGTGCTCGGAGATGTCCGCGGGCGCGATCTTCTCGCCGGTCTTGTAGGTGATGTCGACCACGCGACCGGTGAGCAGGTTCTTCTGCTTGGTGCGGGTGAATGCGCAGCCCTTGCCCGGCTTCACGAACTGGAAGTACGTGATGGTCCACGGCGCGTCGTCGCGCTCGATCTTGAGGCCCTTGCGGATGTCGGAGGTCTGATACATGGGAGTCACCTGAAAGGGAGTTCGCTTGGGGCGCGCTGAGTATCACGGTCCACCCGATCCGGAAAAGAAGGGCTCGAGGATGGTGTCACGCGGTGAGATGGTCGATGCTCGGCCCGATCTCGCGGACAGCCTCGATGCGGCCCACGCACTGTTCCCGGTGAAGGTGACGCGCTCCTTCTGGAACCGCATGAATCCGGCGGATCCGGCGGATCCTCTCGCGCGTCAGGTCTTGCACTCGCCCGAGGAACTGGTGGTCCACCCCGAGGACGAGGCCGACCCGGTCGGGGATGCCGCGAAGAGTCCGGTGCCCTGGGTGGTCCACAAGTACGCGGATCGCGTGCTGTTGATGATGACCAAGCGCTGCCACCTGTACTGCCGCTACTGCTTTCGGCGAAACCACGAGCCCGGCGGCCTCGATCCGACAGCCGAGGAGTGGGAAGCGGCGCTCGCGTACATTGAGTCCGCGCGCCCCCGCGAGGTGATCCTCTCCGGCGGCGACCCGCTCGCCGTACGGGACGACCGCTTGTTCGCGACCCTCGATCGCCTTGCGGCGGTGTCGCGGGTGCTCCGCATCCACAGCCGGGCCCCGATCACGTTCCCCGAGCGCATCACCGATGCCTTCGTCGCCGAGCTGCGCGCGCGGCAGCCGCTGTACCTCGTGGTCCACACCAACCATGCGAACGAGCTCTCCGCCGAGGTGGACCAGGGACTCGCGCGGCTGGTCGACGCGGGCATTCCCGTGCTCAACCAGGCGGTGCTGCTCCGCGGGGTCAACGACGACGCGGACGTGCTCGCCTCGCTGTTCGAGGCGCTGCTCGAGCGCCGCGTGAAGCCCTACTACCTGCACCACACCGATCACGCGGCCGGCAACGCCCACTTTCGCGTGTCCCTGGACGAGGGCAGGGTGCTGATGCGGCAGGTACGCGAACGGGTCGGCGGACTGGCACTTCCCGTGTACGTCCTCGACCCTCCGGACGGCAGCGGCAAGCGTCCGATCGCGTACTGATCGCGAAAGTGGACTGGTCGACTACGTTTTCGTGGCTAACTAGGATGTGGCCGCCATCGAAAATGAAAATCGTTTTCATCTTCGTGGGAACGAGATAGACTGGCGTCTCGGAGGAGAGCCATGCAGCTCGCCCATCTCGAACGAGGACAGAGCGCGGTCGTGACCCGCGTCACTGGAGTCGGCGCGTTCCGCCGGCGCCTCCTCGAGCTCGGCCTGGTCCCTGGCACCCGCATCACGCGGACCTGGCGGGCCGGCCTCGGCGACCCCATCGCGTACGAGGTCCGGGGCGTGGTGCTCTGCCTGCGGCACGACGAGGCGCTCACCGTCGAGATCGAGCCCCCCACCGAGAGGTTGGCTGCGAAATGAGCGACGGCGTGACCCGTAAGGTCGCGCTCCTCGGGAATCCCAACACCGGCAAGAGCACGTTGTTCAACGCGCTCACGGGCGCCCTCGCGCGCGTCGGCAACTACACGGGAACGACCGTCGAGCGCATGTCGCAGCGCTGGGAGCTGCCTTCCGGAGACGTCGAGCTCGTCGACGTGCCCGGCACCTGGTCCCTGGCGGCGCGCTCACCCGAGGAGCGGGTGGCCATCGACGCGTTGCTCGGACTTCGCGGGGAGGCGCCGCCAGTGGCGGTGATCGTGGTCGGCGACGCGACCCGCCTGCATCGCTCCCTCTACTTGCTGCTGCAGGTCCTCGAGCTCGAGCTTCCGGTGGTCTTCGCCGTGAACCTGCTCGACGAGGCCCGCCGTCAGGAGCGCGTGCCCGACATCGAGGCGCTTGCCGAGGAGCTCGGGGTCGAGGTCGTCGGGATCACGGCGCGAGCCGGGGAGGGTCTCGACCAGCTCGGGCCGGCAGTGGAGCGCGCCATCGCCGCGCCGCTTCCCGCCGGACGCATCGCGTTCAGCCCACGCCTCGAGCAGGCCGTGAGCGAGGTCGCCGCGGTGCTGCCCTCCGAGCTCGCGCAGCCCGGGTCCCGCCGCGGTCGCGCGCTGGCGCTGTGGCTGCTCCTCTCCGTCGACGGACCGGACGCGCTCACCGACCTCGCGTTCCCGCGCTCGGTGGTCGACAAGGCACGCGCCGCCTTCCTCGCCGAGGGCGGGGACCTCGACGCCGAGATCGTCGGGGCGCGCTACGCCTGGATCGACGCACGGGATCACCGCTTCTACGGCGCGCGAACCGAGACCGACTCCGGCACCTCGGCCAAGCTCGACCGCGTGCTGCTCAACCCGGTGCTCGGCACGGGCTTGTTCCTCGGGCTCATGGGCACGCTGTTCTGGGCGCTCTTCTCGTGGTCCGACCCGGCGATTGGCGCGGTCGAGAGCGTGTTCGAGCTCATCGGCGGCGTGGTCGAGAACGGCTTTACCGCAGCCGAGGCGGCGGTCCCGTCCCTCGCGGGTCCCATCGACATCTTCGGTGACCTCATCGTGCAGGGCGTGATCGGCGGTGTCGGCGGTGTGCTCGTCTTCCTCCCGCAGATCGCGCTGCTGTTCACGTTCCTCGCCGTGCTCGAGGACTGTGGCTACCTCGCCCGCGCGGCGCACCTCATGGACCGTCTGCTGCGCGCCGCCGGACTTCCGGGACAAGCCTTCGTGCCGCTGATCTCCGGGTATGCCTGTGCGGTGCCCGCGGTCCTCGCGACCCGCACGCTGCCGCGCTTCCGCGACCGCCTGCTGACCATGCTCGTCGTGCCGCTCACCTCGTGCTCGGCGCGGCTTCCGGTGTACACGCTGCTCATCGGGGCGCTGTTCCCGGCGGCCATCGACGGCTTCCCGCTGCCGGTTCGCCCGGTCGCGCTGCTCGGCATGTACCTGCTGTCGACGGCGGTGACCGTGATCGCGGCCATCGTGCTCGGTCGCACGATGATGCCCGAGACCGCGACCCCAAACGTGCTCGAGCTGCCGCCGTATCGCGTGCCGCACCTTCCCACCGTGTGGCGGTTGGTGGTCGCGCGCTCTGGCGACTTCGTGCGCGAGGCGGGGCAGGTCATCCTGGTCGCGACCATCGTGCTCTGGGCGCTGCTCTCGTTCCCGCGCTACGAGCCGGCGGACGTGCTCTCGCCCGAGGTCATTGTCGAGGCCACCGCCGCCGGAGAGGACCTCGAAGCACTGGCCGCGCCGGTGGCGCTCGAGCGCTCCTACGCCGGTCGCTTCGGCAAGCTGATCGAGCCCGCCATCGCGCCGCTCGGCTACGACTGGAAGATTGGCATCGGCCTCATCGGGAGCTTCGCCGCCCGCGAGGTCTTCGTGTCGACCATGGGCGTCGTCTACGGCATCGCCGATGCGGACGAGGAGAGTGTCGACCTGCGCGAGACCATGCGCCGCGAGACCCACGCCGACGGCAGTCGCGTGTGGACGCCGCTCACCGGCGTGTCGCTGATGGTGTTCTTCGCCTTCGCGATGCAGTGCCTGTCGACCCTCGCGGTGCTCAAGCGCGAGTCTGGCGGCTGGAAGTGGCCGGGCTTTGCCTTCGTGTACATGTCCGTGCTCGCCTGGGGCAGCGCGTTCCTCGTCTACCAGGGCGGCCTGCTCCTCGGCTTCAGCTAGTTCGTCGCGCGGCCACCGAGCGCGCCATCCGAAAACGCGAAAGGCCCCGGAAGCAGCTGCTCCCGGGGCCTTGCGTCATTCCGACCGAAGTCGGCGTGAACTACCAGCGGTCGTCGCCGCCGCCGCCGTAGCCGCCGCCACCGCCGCGACCGCCGCGTCCGCCACGGTCACCACCACGGCCACCGCCGCCGCCGTA
>SBGP01000059.1 GCA_006226595.1 Deltaproteobacteria bacterium | reverse complement strand
GAGCCCCTCGACCCGCGCATGAGCCCCGCGCACGGCCGCCTCGAGCTGGGCGCGGGCGCGCACGAGGCGTGCCTCGGCCTCGGCGAGCTCGGCGGCCTGCGCCCGGCTCTCGCCGCGGGTGCCGTCCATCCACGGGATCTGCACCGAGCCGCCGATCTCGAAGCCCTGGCTGCCAGGACCTCCCGTCGGAGAGGCATCCCAGCGGGGGCCGGCGCTCAGGGTGACGTCGGGAAGCTGGTCGCGCCGGGCGGCGTCGCGCGAGAGCTTGGCCGCGTCGCGCTCCAGCACCAGACCCTCGAGAGCGGGGTGCGCCTCGAGGCCGGCGAGCGCCACGTCGAGTGCCGGGCGAGCGGCGAGGGGGGCCAGGCTCACCTCGGTCACGTCGGCCCCGACCAGCGTCGAGACCCTCGCGCGCAGCTCCGCGGCCCCGCCCTGGAGCAGGCGAGCGTCGACCTCGTGCGCGACCACCTCGAGGGCGGCCCGATCGCGGTCGTAGCCAGAGGCGTCGCCGGCCTCGGACAGGGCGGCCAGCGTGTCGAGCAGGGATTCCAGGCGGCCCTGCGCCGTCTCGCCCACGGTGGCAGACGCGCTCGCGGCCCACAGGTCGGCCGCATCGGCGCGCAGGTCGCAGGCCAGCTCCAGCGCCATCGCCCGCCCGCGCTGCTCGCCCGCATCCCCGCGCAGGTGCGCGGCTCGCGTGTACGACAACGGCGACAGGCCCAGGTCCACGGTCACCGTGGCACCCACGGCGTTGGTGGTCGCGCCCCAGTCGCCCTTGGCTTCCTCGTGTCGGAGGTCGAGGGTGGGGGAGTCCAGCAGGGGCACGGCGGTGCGCTCGGCACGCGCGCGCGCGTCCACGGCGTCGAGGTCGGCAGCGGACACCGGGCCGCTGAGCCCCTGACGGACGAGCTCCGTCTCGGACCAGGGCTCGGCACCCGCCGTTCCCCAGGAGAGGAGGCCGAGCACGGGAATCATACGACGCAATGTCGTAGATCGACCCCGCGATGCGGCGATGCAGTGGGACATGAGGGCCTCTTCCTACAGGGGGAGGTTGAGCAGGTGCTCGACCTGGTGATGCAGCCAGGGCACCGTCGACGCCAGGCCCGCCGCGACGAGTGCGAAGGCCGCGATGTCGGTCAGGTGCGCATCTGGGCGAGCGGGCTGACCGTGCTCCAGCGCGAGCAGGGCGTGCACGCGGTTCTCGAGGCGACCCGCGGTCCAGCCGAGCTGCAGACGAGCCGGCGAGCCCTGGCGCGCGCAGGCGACGAGGGCCTCGGCGAGCACCAGCGGATCGACCGACGCACTGGCACCGGCATCGGCGCGGTGCTCGGCATGGTCCAGCCACTGGCGAAGCAGGCGCTGACGCAGAGGCCCGGGGGCCACCGCCGTCAGCAGGCGAAGGCTCGCGAGAACCAGGGGGTCACGCCGCGCGAGGTGGGCGCGCTCGTGCGCGAGCAGGGCCTCTCGGTGCGTGGGCGCCAGGGCGCTCCACAGCTGGCGGTCGACGAGCAGCGACGGACGAAGCCATCCCGCGAGGACCGCCACCGGCTGCGGCAGATCGACGAGAGTCGGCTCAGTTCCCCGTCCCGTTCCGAGCGGCTCGGCGTAGAGCTCGGCAAGGGCCCGAAGGCGGCCTGGGACGAGGAGCAGCAGCGCCACTGCGGCCGGCCCCAGCACCGCGGGCGAGGTGGTCGGATGGACCGGGCACAGGTGCAGCCAGCCGGGCATCGAGGTGTGGCAGTGGCAGCTGGCAAGCGAGCCGAGGTGCGGATCGCCGGGCAGCACCGCAGCGAGCGCGAGGGTGGCCCCGACGAGCACCGGCAGGGTCGACATCAGGAGCGACCACCGTGCGAGACCAGGACGCGCGGCGACGGCCGCGTTGAACGACGGATAGGCGACCGCGGCCGTGGCCCAAGCGCCGACGAGGAACAAGGCGAGCGCCACCGCAGGCAGGACGAGGAAGCTCACGAGCGCCCCCGACGGGCGCGGAGCAGCGCCTCGAGTCGGTCGAGTGCCGCGGGGTCTACCTGCTCGACCTCGTCGAGGAATGCGACCAGCAGCGGCTCGGAGGCACCCTCGGCGCGCTGGAGCACGCGACCGACCTCGGCCGCGAGCGCCTCTTCCTTCGTGCGCGTGGCGTGGTAGCGCCAGGCGACGCCGTCCTTGGCGCGCTCGACGCGACCCTTGGCGTGCAGGCGATCGAGCACGGTCGCGATCGTCGTGTAGGCGAGCCCGTCACCGACCTCGGCGTAGACATCGCGCACGGACCAGTCCCCTCCTTGCCAGAGGGTGTCGAGGACGCGGCGCTCGAGCTCGGGTTCACGGGCCATGGGTCTCCCTACGACGGAATGTCGTAATACGTTGTTCTCCGCGGCCCGTCCACCCTGCCGTGCTGTGGGGGGCCGAAATGTGCGATCCTGGCCGGAGGAGGGCCATGCGATTCGCTCTGATCCTGACCCTGGCCGCCTGCGGTGGCGGCGATGCCATCTTCGACGTCAGCAGCGAACCCGACTCCATCTCGATCGATGTCTCCGCGGACGGCGCCTCGGATGCGGAGTCGATGTCCTGGGAGAACCGAGGAGCCCGAGCCGAGGTCTCGATGTCGCTGGGCAACGGGGCGACGGGCGAGGTCGTGCTCCGAGTTCGCGACGATGCCGGTACCCTCGTCCTCGACGAGACCATCGCCGACGACGGCACCCGGTCGCTCGATACGCTCACCGAGGCGGGCGGAGAAGGCGGTACCTGGGAGGTCGAGATTCGCACCCAGGGGCTGGACGGAAACGCGTCGATCAGCCTAGACCGCTACTGGCCGTGAGGACGCTCCGTGAGGTCGAACCGGAGTGGGGATGCCGGTAACGCAGCGGTAACGGCACCCGCGAAAACCAGGGTTCTACGGTCGACTACAGTCCGACGACCCCCCACGGCATTCACGCGCCACCCCAGCAACCAAGCGCATCCACACCGCCCGCGCGCCGCGCGCCCCTCACCCGGTTCAACGTCTAGGCAACGCACCTCAGCTCAGGGGCGTCCGCAGCAGCGCGGTGCTCCCCCAGCGCAACGGCACGAAGGCCGCTGCGGGTCCGATCCTCATTCGCCAGGCGGGTCCGCCGGGGGAGCGGTCGAAGAGGTTCACGCCACTGAAGGTCGCGAGGTTCGGCTTGTTCTGGGTCTGGTGCAGCCGCGCCAGCGTCTCCGGGGTCGGTTGGTGGACCTGCAGGTGCAGGGCCACGGCCGAGGGCATGGGGGTGTCCGCCAGCAGCAGGCAGGTCGCGTCCTCCATCGCCGCTTCGGGCAACTCCAGGCGCTGGAGAGAGCCCGCGAGCCCGGAGCGGAGCAGCGCTGGCACCGCGTCTGGCTCGATCTGCACGCCCCACTGGAGCACCCGCAGCGGCTCGTTCCGGCCGGCAAGCACCTCCACGTGGGCTTGCTTCAGCGGCTCGGGGCCGAGCACCGAGAGCGCCTGGAGCCGGGGCGCGATCTCGCTCAGTATGGTCAGATCGGCCTCTCCGACGTGCACCCCAATGAGGTCCAGGCTTCTCAGGGACGGGAGCTCGGCCTCGCCGAGCAGCTCACTCAGGCTCGGCTTGCTGTCCCCGAGCTCGCTGCGCCGCTGGGGCCTGATCTTCAGCGCAGCCAGGTCGCCGCCCAGGCGCTCGAGGACGGCCCGGACCGGCTCGACGCCCTCCATCGCCTCGATCTGGAGGTCCAGGGCGTGGAGCCGAGGGAGCCAGGGCTGTGCGGCGAGCCAGCGCAGGACCGCTTCATCCAGCGCGCTGAGCTGGAGCGCCCGCAGCTCCGGCAGCTCGCTCACGAGGCCGTCGAGACCCGTGCCGTAGAGTCGGCCGAAGCGCAGGGTCTGTAGTCCCGACAGGACACCGTGCTTGAGGATGGTGGCGCTCGACGGGGCTCCTGGCACCATCGCCGAGAAGCTCAGCGTACGCAGTCCCTCGCCGAGAAGGTCGCCCTCGAGCACGCGAGCGAGCCGATCGGCCTTGGCTCCCGGGGCACAGGCCAGGAAGTCCCAGCTCTTGCTGAGGCCACTGTCGACGAATGCGTCGAAGCTCTTGAACAAGGCATTCGGCATGGCCGCGCCGCGTAGCCTGGGCATCCTGGAGAGCAGGGCGATGGCGTCCTCGCCGGTGCCCTTGGCCACGCTCAGGTCGACGTACTGCAGGTTGGGCCAGGCGCACTTCACGAGGGCCGAGAGCTCGGCCTTCGTGTTGCCAGCGTCCAGGCGCTCGACCCCGCTCAGTCCCCCGAACACCCCCAGGCTCTCGGTGGCGACGGGGATGCCGCGAAGCGACACTGAACGGGCGGCGCTGAGTCCGGGATGGCCGGCGATCCACCGCAGGGTCGCCTTGGTGATTCTGCTGTCGAGGCCCGCGTTGAGCGCCACGTGGTCGATCGGCACGTCGGCCTCGAGGGCCATGCCGAGGGCGTGCAGCGGCTCGAGATGCGCTGCGCTCGCGTCGACCGTGGCGGAGCGGGGCAGGTAGCTGGCGCTGAGGCGACCGAAGAGGCCGTCGGCGGCGCCTCGCCCGAAGTCCATCACCAGCCTCGCCGGGCCGTCGGGGTCCGCCGTGATCACCTGATGGAAGGGGATCGCCGCCAGGGTGTCCGCGCCGAGCGCGGCGAGCTGTGCCCGTCGCCATTGTTCGCGTTCTAGGAGATCCATCGTCGTCTCGTCAGGCGGAGGGGCGCATCGAGCCGCGGACTTCGCTTGGTCCATCCGCTCCTGCTGACCATAGTCCCGTGACGCACCCCGAGCGGGCAACCTCTGCCATCGGGCTTTGTGCGGTGCGTCTCCTCGCGACCGGGAACGGGATAGGGTCGGGCGCCTCCAACCGATGGTGACGCGTGGTCCACGTTCTGTTTGTCTGTCCGTTCCTCAGCCCGAACATGGTGCACTGCCTGCGCGCCCTGGTCGCCCTCGACGACGTGCGGGTCGGGGTGATCACCCACGACGGCGCGGACCGGATCCCGGCGTCCCTCAGAGACCGCGTCGCCGGCCACTACCGGGTCGACAACAGTGCGGACGCCAACGACCTGATCGCGGCGGGTCGCTTCTACCAGCAGAAGTGGGGCCGGGTGGACCGGCTGGTTTCGTTCCTCGAGCAGCTCCAGGTTCCGGTCGCGATGGCTCGCGACGCGCTCGGCGTCTCCGGTCTCGGTACCGAGGTGGCGCTGAACTTCCGCGACAAGAACCGCATGAAGGCCACCCTGCGCGCGGCGGGGCTGCCCGTGGCCCGCCAGCAGCTGCTCCGCTCCGCGGCGG
This sequence comes from Deltaproteobacteria bacterium, assembly GCA_006226595.1. Lineage (GTDB taxonomy): Bacteria > Myxococcota_A > UBA796 > UBA796 > M1803. Next base: position 17,270 of record SBGP01000059.1, on the reverse strand, counting down.
ATGCGCGTCGCTTCGTGGCCGAGGTCGGCTACCCCATCGTGATCAAGCCGGTGGCCGGACTTGGCAGCCGCGGCACCATGCGCTGCAACGACGAGGCGGAGCTGTACGCGGCGCTCAACGTGCACCTGCCGAGCCCGAGCAACCCTGCCCAGGCCGAGGAGTTCGTGCGCGGCGAGGAGCACAGCTTCGAGACCGTGACCATCGACGGCAAGCCGGTGTGGCACAGCGGGTCCTACTACCTGCCTGGCCCGCTCCAGGTCCTCGAGAACCCGTGGATGCAGTACTGCGTGGTGCTTCCCAGGGAACACCTGCTTCCGCACCAGGAGGCGTTCCGCGCGACCAACGTCGCCGCGGTGCAGGCGCTGGGCATCCGTACCGGGCTCAGCCACATGGAGTGGTTCCTTCGCAGCGATGGGAGCGCGGTGATCAACGAGGTCGGCGCGCGGCCGCCGGGCGTCCAGCTGATGCCGATGATGGGTCTCGCTCACGGCGTCGACATGTGGGCCAAGTGGGCGGAGCTCATGGTGCACGGCACCTGGGAGATGCCCGAGCGCAAGCAGGCCGTCGGGTGCTGCTTCTTCCGCGGCCAGGGGCCCGGGCGCAGCGTTCGCGCGGTCCGCGGGGTGGAGGAGGCTCACGCGAAGGTGGGCCAGTGGGTGGTCGACCGCAAGCTGCCGGTCGTCGGCCAGACCCGCTCGAGCAGCTACGAGGGGGAGGGCTGGGCCATCGTCGCGGCGCCCGACACCCAGACGGTGGTCTCGGCGCTTGGAACGCTGATCCAGACCGTCCGCGTCGACATGGCCTAGCCGAGCACGCGGCGATCGGTGTGCGGCGGTCTCGCGGCGGTCGAGGCGTCGTGGGTGTCGGGCGCGATTCTGATGCGCCAACGCGGGTTATCGTGTGGGAGTGCCGGCTTCGCCTTGTGCCGGATCGGCACGTGCTGGCGCCGTCCTGCTACCATCCGTGAGCGCAGGAGGGCGTCGCCATGACCGAAACCAGACGTCGCCGACTCGGTGTCGCCCTTGCAGCGCTGGCCCTCGCGTCGCCACTCGCGGGTTGCCCGAAGCCCCTCGAGCTCCAGGACGCGGAGGCCGCGCTCGCCCAGGGAGATGGTGCGGCGTCGGTGGCCGCCTATCAGCGGGCCATGGCGAGCTACCTCACCCCCATGGAGCTGCGTCAGGCGCGAGAGGGCATGGCACGCGCGGCCGACCAGTTGCTCGACGCCCGGCTGGTGGCCATCGACGCCGAGCACGACGACGCCGATGCGAAGGCCGCGGCGCTCTTCGCGCTCTGGCGGGAGGTGTGGTCGCTGACCGACTCGACGCGTGGGCCCGCCGCTCGGGTCGCAGAACAGAGCGACGCTGTCCTCCAGCCTCTGTGGGAGGAGCGGGTCCTCGAGCCCCTGTCCCGGGGACGCCTTGCCGAGGGACTTCGGGAGGCGAACGCGCTGGTCGCCCTTGCGCCGATCGGAAGTCGAACGCACATCGCCTACGAGCAGCTGACCCACGCCACCGCGGAGCACTTCGCCGAGCATGCGGCTGCGGCACTGGAGGCCGACGCCGCCGTCTCGGCCCACCTGAGTCACTACTTCGGCGGCGAGCAGGAGGGGTTGGAGACACGCCGCAATCGCGTGCGGCGCGTGGACATTGCGTACACCTACTCGGGAAACCTGGAGGGTTGCGAGGGGTCGCTCCCCGAGTCCGACCCGACCTCCGACATCCAGGCAGAGGTGCACATCACGGGCTGCTCGCTGAGCGTCCAGGACCAGGAGTCGATTCAACAGGACTACCGCTACACGGCCTGGGTGACCGAGCGCCAGTCCGTCGAGGTGTGCGAGACCATCCTGGTGGGCTCGAACAGCACGACGACGAGCGGAGGAACGAGCTGCGGGTGGACCACCGGTGCCGCGGGGGTGCTTCGGTTCTACGAGTGCACCGAGACGACGACGACGACGTCCACCCCGGTCTACGAGGAGCGCTGTCACTGGGAAGAGCAGGATGTGAGCGTACCGGTCGAGCGCACGGGCACGCGCTCGAACTTCACGCGAGAGAGCACGAGGACCGTCACGGGTTCCGCGCGCGTCTCGCTCCCCAACGGCACCGAGTTCGTCGCACCCATCGACGTCTCCGTCACGTCGTCGGAGGAGGGCTGGTCGGCGCCGGACTCGCAGCGGGCCCTGACCGACGCCAGTCAGACCCGGGCCCAGGAGCGGGCCAGCATCCACGTCTGGTACGCGGTGATCAACCCGGAGCGGGAGCGCATCAAGCAGGCGCGCATCGACGCGGCGCTGAGCATCGGTCGCGCGGGCGGGCCCGAATCGGACAACGGCTACGCCGAGGCTGCTCTGCTCGGAGTGGCCGACCCCGAGTGGCTCGCGCGCATCGGGATCGACGCCGAGATGCTCGACGCCGCCCTGGAGGAGGAGCGCGGTGTGGCACCTTCGGCCACGCCGATCGAGCGACCGCCGCCCGAGAGCTACACGCTCGACGAGAGCTGGGATCGCGTCACGTCGGATGGCCGCGCCATGCGAGGGTGGGTCGCGATGACCTGGGGACCGACCCTCGTGCGTCGGCAGCTACCCACGTATGGGCGTTCGAGCGTGGGGGTGCGAGGGCACGCGGCGATTGCCGTGTTCGCCGCTTCCCAGGAGGTCGAGCGAGGCTTTGGTCCGCTGGACAACGCGGAGCTGTGGATCGAGCTCGGCGCAGCGAGTGGCGCGGCGACCGGGTCCTCCACCAGCACCGGGCTCGGCGCGGGCTACCAGCTCATGTACGGCTACCTCGGCTGGGGAGTCGGGTTTCACCTGGGCCTTCGGACCGATCTCATGTCGTACAGGGTGGGCGACGTCGGCGTGCGGGATGCCTCGCTGCCCTTCGTCGCCCGGCTTCAGGTCACGCCGCACGCGCGCTATCCGATGGACATCGAGGTCTACGCCGGCTCGATCCTGTGGAATCGTCAGCGACGAGGGCTCAAGGCGAAGGTCGTGCTGCCGCACAACTGGACCCCGTACGTGGCTTGGGAGCGCGGCGCCCCCAAGATGAGCCGGCGCGACCTGGAGGCTACTCCGACGCGCGCGGAGCACACCTCGGTGATGTTCGGAGTGTGGAAGAGCTACTGAAGGACCACGGCGCTGCGGGTCGGACGAAGTGCGACCTAGCCGAGACCGAAACGTGCGCGCATGCCGCTTCGAAGGCAACCGCGAGGCCTGGCGCGCGCTCGAGGACGCGTACAAGGCTGGCAAGCTGCGGGCCATCGGCCTGTCCAACTTCAAGAAGGCCGATCTGGACAACATCCTCTCGACGGCGACGGTGACCCGATGGTGAACCAGGTGCTCGCCCACATCGGCAACACCCCGTTCGAGCTCATCGCGTACGCCGCCGACAAGGGCATCCTCACCGAGGCGTACTCGCCGATCGCGCACGGCGCGTTGCTCGGTCACGACGCCGTCTCGGCCATCGCCGAGAGGTACGGCGTCTCTGTGCCCCAGCTGTCGATTCGCTACACGCTGGAGCTCGGTCTGCTCCCACTACCGAAGACGGCGAATCCGGCCCACATGAAGGACAACGCTGGCGTGGACTTCGCCATCTCCGACGCGGACATGGCCACGCTGCGGGCCCAGCGCGTGAACGACTACGGGGAGGCGAACATGTTCCCCGTCTACGGCGGCAAGCTCTGATCCCCGGCAGGGCTGCGTGTGCCCGTTGCGGTGTTAGGCCGCCGGCATGATCCTGCACATCGCCAACAAGAACTACTCCTCGTGGTCCCTGCGCCCCTGGGTCCTGCTGCGTGCCCTCGACATCCCGTTCGAGGAGCGCCTGCACCTGTTCGGGCGCGAGTCCTTCCACGCGTTTTCGCCCACGGGCTGCGTCCCGTGTCTGCACGATGGGAAGCAGGTCGTGTGGGACTCGCTGGCGATCGCGGAGCACGTCGCCGAGGACCATGCGCGCGTGTGGCCCGACGAACGTGCGGCGCGCAGCTGGGCGCGGTCGGCGGCGGCCGAGATGCACAGCGGCTTCGCCGCGCTGCGCGAGCAGTGCTCGATGACCGTCGGCCAGCGCATCCGGCTCCACGAGGTCGGTCCCGCACTCGAACGGGATCTCCGGCGGCTGGAGGCTCTGCTCGGCGAGGGTCTGGCCCGCTTCGGCGGGCCGTGGCTCGCGGGCCCCGCGTTCACCGCCGTCGACGCGTTCTACGCGCCGGTGGCGTACCGCGTGCAGACCTACGACCTCGCACTCACCCCGGCGGTGGCGGCCTACATGGCGCGACTCCGCGCGCATCCCGCGATGCGCGACTGGGAGCGGGCCGCGCTCGCGGAGACTGTGCGCGACGAACCCCACGAGGACATGGTCCGGGCGTGGGGGACGGTGGTCGAGGACCTGCGCGCACGCTGAGTGGCCGCGTCGGGTCGCGATCAGTCCCCGGCCGGGTCCGAGAAGCTGCCGTAGGCGACGCCGAGCAGTCGTGGGCTCGCCGGCGTGTCGATGGGAGACCAGAGGGACCCGTCGAGCGAGCGGTACCGGGTTCCGTCGGCGCCGACGGCCGAGAACGCGCCCGCCCCGTAGGTCACCGCGGTCAGGTCGTCGCCCGCTGTCGCCACCCAGGCGACCCCGTCGGCGGAGGTCCACGAACCACCGTCCCCGACCGCGACGAACTGCCCGGATCCGAACGTGACGCCGCGGACCGTGGTTCCGAGGGCGGTGCGCTCGGTCCACCCCGAGCCGTCCGCGCTGGTCAGGACGCGTCCGCCGACGCCCATGGCTACGAAGGTGCCAGCGCCGTAGGTGGCGGCGAGGAGGTCGTCGCCGCCGGCCTGGTCGGTCCACACATCGCCGTCCGCACTCGTCGAGCGCGCGCCGCCGTCGCCCACGGCGACGTAGCGCCCCCCGCCATAGGCCACTGCTCGATACGTGGTGACGCCGTCGTTTCCGGTGGCGTCGGTCCACGACAGGCCTGTCGTCGAGAAGCTGCGTCGACCCGCGAGCCCCACCGCCAGATAGCGGTCGCCGTGGACCACCGCCTGCAGTCCCGGACCTGCGTCCTGGCCGTCGGTCCACGCGAGCCCGTCCGCCGAGGTCAGGAACACGGCCTGCGCGGCGCCGCCGACGGCGACGAAGCCCTGTGGCCCGAAGGCCACGGCGTGCACGTCCTGTTCCGGGTCCGTGGTCTGGCCGGGGGCCGAGCCGACCCAGTCGAGTCCGCCGTCCTTCGAGCCGAGCGCCGCCAGTCCCTGGCCAACCGCCGCGAGGCGATGCGCCGTGAACGGGCCTTCTGGGCGACTCAGCCGCTCCGTGTCCCGCTCGGTGGCCGAGAGCTCCCCATCTTCATCGCTGTCCGTGAACAGGCCGTGGCCGTTGGACATGCGATCGGCGAGGGCCATGGCAAGGGCATCGCTCGGATCGACCGTGATGTCGGGTCCGAGGTCGAGCTGCAGGTACCGGCCGTCGAGCCACCCGATGTGGCCGACCTCGAGTACGAAGCGGTCGCCGTCGACCTCGATCGGCGGGTCGAGAGGAAGCTCGACCGTGCCGAGGTCCAGAGACAGGCTCATCGCCGCACCGGGCGAGCCGCTGCCGGTGAGGGTGAGCGGTGCGGAGGGGATCCAGGTCAGCGCGCTCACGCATCCCGCGGGGACCCGGAGCCCCTGGCCGTACAGGAGGTCGAGGTCGAGGTCGTTCTGTTCGACGAGTTCGCCGTCGCAGTGGGTCCAGCGCAGGGTGTCGACGGGTTGGAGGACCTCGGTGAGCACCGCGAAGCTCGCGGGGGCGATGCGAGCCGACATCTCCCCCGGGTTGCCGACGATGGTGATGTTGTCGCCGGTCCCGCCACAGGCGATGAGTCCGAGCAGCAGCAGGGGTCTCATTCGCCCTCCTCGCGGGTCAGGGGAAACAGGTTCAGGTTCACCTGGATGACCTGATCCGGAGGCTCCTCCGCCGCCTGGATCGCCCCGGCCAGGCGCTCGACCGTGGCGTCGAGCTCGCGCTTCAGCACCGGGACCAGCGACTTCGGGACGGGCACGGTGACCGCCGTGAAGTGGCGCTCGGCCGGTCGAAACGCGTCGATGGCGGCTCGCGCGCGGTCCAGCATGCCGTAGTAGTAGTTGTGCGCGGCGAGGCCGGTGATCTGACGAGGCGTTGCCACCGCCACGTCCTTGGGAATGACGCGCCCTTGCTCGTCCGTCGTGAGCAGCGCCAGCCTGAACAGCAGGTCGAGCGCACGCTGAGCCTGCTGCGCGGTAATGCGCGGGTAGACGCGCGCCGCGAGCCACTCGGCGTCGGCGACGAACTCCTCGGTCGCCGCGAGCTCGCGGATGGCGGGCACGTACCACTGCGAGAGGTACTCGAAGGCGTCGTCATCGAGGGTGCGGGCCTGCGCGACCTCGCGTGCGGCGGACACGTGTGCCCAGGCGCGGTTGCGCTCGGTGGGTGTGTCGCCGAGCTCGAGCAGTACGAGGTTTCGGAAGTACTCGGCCTCCGGCTCGGACAGCTTGAGTGCCTTGAGGAAGGCCTCTGTGGTGCTGGTGGTCAAGTTGCGCCTCCCCTCGATGACATCGGACAGCAGGCTCGGGGACGACTGGCCCGCGAGCCGCACGAACAGCCGGTGGCTGAAGCGTGGATTGGCTTCCTTCTTGGCCGCGAACCACGCGCGCAGAAACTCGCGGTGGTCCAGGAAGCCGTGGATGTCGGGGAGGGACATGCCCCCCGACATACCGTCGGATTGGCGAAGAGCAAGGGCCGCGCCCGGTTGTCGCCTGTCGACGCTCCCGTGGTGCGGCCCAAGCCGATCCTCACTTGCAGCCCCAGCCTTCTCGCGTGTCGAAGACCACTCCGTCGTCGAACGTCGGCTCGGCGTCGTCGTCGTCCACCCGCGCATCCGCGCGGCGAAGCAGCTCGTGCAGGCGAACCATGGAGCCGTTTCGCGTGGGGGGACGCCGATCCTCGATGGGCGCGGTCATGGCGTGGGACGGCATCTTAGTCACACACCGTCTCTGGACACAGGTCCAGGCCAATGACGTCGGCGTAGGAGTACCAGAGCTCGCCGCCGGGCGCCTGGATGGAGCCGTACGCGGAGTCCTCGCACTCGCCCGTGATCGGGTCGGGCTGCTGGGTGGGGCTGCACGAGCTGCCCGAGGCACCGCCGATCACGTCGCCGAGGTCGGGCCGACCGAGGTAGTCGCTCTCGGCGCCGCTGCAGAACACAGTCACGTCGCCGCTCGTCGTGGCCGCGGTCCGAGTTCCAGACCGCAGGCGCGGGTCCTCGCAGGCCATGGGCACGCCGCCGAAGGCGACGCCGAACTGCTTGGCCCACACGTCGCGGTTCGCCTCGCGGTACTCGCACATCTTCGCGATGCCGTCCTCGAGCTCGCCGGGTGCGGGCTGGGAGGTGCTACCGTCCGACTCGCCCTCGTCGGGCGGGCACTCGCACACGCTCTCGGCGGCGGCCTCGACATCCTCCTCGGCCTCGTGCGAGCCCGGCGTCGCGACGTGGACGAGGTCGACGATCTTCTGGATCGAGCTTGCCCACACCGCGCCGATGCCGATGAACGGACCGGCGTACACCGTGCGCCAGGCCTGCACCGCGCCGTGGTCGCGCTCGCCGTCGGTGCCGTTCTCGATCACCTCGGTGACGACGTCGGCGTAGGCAGTGAGCACGGCGTCGTGGTCGCCACCGACGAGGTCGAGGGTTCCGTCGGAGGTGTAGTCCTCGCACAGGGCCTCCGTGAAGCCGTCGAAGGCCTCCAGAGCCTGAGGGCCATACATCGGTCCCGACACGCCGTCCGAGCCGGCCGGGCACAGGTGCGCGACCGAGGCCGGGGGCGCACCCATCGGGTACTCCGTGGGGGCGTGCATGTTGGTGTAGTCGTTGCAGAACGGGTTCTCGAAGCGCATCCACGCGTCGTAGAACGCGGTGGCCTCCTCCCCGTGGACGAGGATGGCGCCCGAGTGATCGGGATGGATGACCTCGACGACATCGGCGACACGGTCACCGTCGAAGTCGAGCGTGAACAGCGAGCTTCCGTCCGGGGACGCGGTGAACTGGCCGATCACGTTGCCGGCGCCGTCAGCGACGAACTTGGTCTGGGCGCCGTTGGCCGCCTCGTAGACCATCTCACTCGCGGTGCGGTCCTCGGACCACAGCGTGATGGGCGAGCTGATCTCGGTGATGTCGGGCACGGCGATGGTGCCCTCGAGCAGCGTGCGCGTCGTGGTGCGGAAGTCCCCCACATCCGCGAAGAGCAGCACGTCGTACTCGAAGCCGTCCCGCGCCGCGAACAGGTCGCGAAGGACCGGGGCCTCGTCGATCGCCAGCGGATCGTCGACGTGGATCGTCTGGCGGTCCCAGCCGGAGAAGGCTCGGTAGGCGTCGCAGTCGGCGCCATTGCAGCGGTTCTTGTAGGTCAGGGCGGCACCGCGGCCCGAGACGCCGTGATCGTCCTCTCCGGGAGCGCCGATGGCGAGGTCGGGCATGTGGTCGCCGTCGAAGTCGCCCGTGGCCATGGCCGCGCCAAAGTCATCGCCCGCGTCGTTGGCCCCGAGACCGACCTGATCGATGACCTGCTTCGGGCGCAGCGTGCCGTAGGCATCGGCCTGGTAGAACATCGCCGCGCCGCTTCGGTCGCTGGAGCCGGGTGCGGTCTCGCCCTTGGCGCCGATCAGCGCGTCGTCACGGCCATCGCCGTCGACGTCCAGACCGAGCACGCTGGTACCGAAGCGGTCGTAGGCCTCGTAGCGCTCGGTACCGTACTGGTAGAGCATCTGACCGCCGCTGATCTTGGACGAGCCGCCACGCAGCACGAACACGGCGCCCGTCTGCGTGGCCGAGCCGAAGGTCTCGCCGGGCGCGCCCACGAGCACGTCGTCGTAGCCGTCGTCGTTCACGTCGGCCGTGGCCAGTGCGAAGCCGAACTCGTCACCCGACTCGTTGGCGTTGAGGCCGGACTGGGAGAAGTAGTGCCACGGGGTGAGTCCGTACCAGCCCCCGGTGTAGGCGAAGGCGACGCCGCTGCGGGTCGAACCGAGGGCCTCCTGGGGCGCGCCGACCACCAGGTCGTCCGCGCCGGTGCCGTTGAACTGACCAGCGGTGAGCGAGGCGCCGAACCTGTCGCCGGACTCGTTGGCGCCCAGGCCCGCCTGGGTCACCATCTTCCAGGGGTAGATCGAGCTGGTCCACGTGCGGCCGCCGTACACGTACGCGGCCCCGGACTTCGCGGTGCCGATCGACTCACCCGGTGCGCCGACGGCGAGGTCGTCGACGCCGTCGCCGTTGAAGTCGCCGACGGTGAGCGCGAAGCCGAACTCGTCGCCGTACTCGTCGCTATCGAGACCGCTCTGGGTCACGCGGTACGCGGCCTGCAGCCCCGTGGGTGAGCCCATGTGCACTGCGACCCAGCCTTTTCGCCACGACGCATAGCGGGTCGCGCCCGGCGCGCCGATGGCGAGGTCGTCGTACCCGTCGCGGTTGAAGTCGCCGACCGCGAGTGCCGCGCCGTACCAGCTGTAGCTGATGGCGGTGCTCGTGCCGTCGCCATCGAGTTCCTTGACCGGGGTCAGCCCGAAGGTGCCGCCGTGGAAAACCGTGACCTTGCCGGCCTCGGAGCGGCTGGCGACCCGGGAGCGCGGTGCGCCGACGGCGAGGTCGTCCTGGCCGTCGCCGTTGAAGTCTCCCGACGCGACGGCCTGGCCATAGCCGTAGGTGTCGAAGGACAGGGCGAGGTCGCCCCAGTCGTAGTCGGGCGGTGGGAGCACCAGATTGTAGTCGCTGGTCAGCGACTGGGCGCTGGCTGCGGTGGGCAGCGCGAGCGCGAGGGCGAGCGTGAAGAGAGGGATTCGCCGAGGGCGAGAGAGCGTGGACATGACAGCCTCCTTGAGCAGGCTGTCGGGATATGGCGCGCCCCTCACAGGGCCGATTCGGAACCGTACTGGAGCTCAGTACACTTGCCGTCCAGGCGGTCCGAGTACGCCTCGTTGGCGGACTCCCAGGTTTCGGAGGGTGAATCACCCGCCTGCGCGTCCTGGCCGTCACCTGTCGACGGGACACCTTCGGTCCGGGATGGGCGGCCGAAGCCGCTGCACACGGGGATGGACTCCGGCGTCGATGGTGCCGTCTCCCCTGAGCTAGGATCTGCTCGGAGGTCAGGCTTGTCCCTGCTCTTTGCCGCGCTGCTAAGCGGGGCAATCGGACTGTTCGTGGTGCGCTACACGGAGGACCCCCGGCTCCGCGTGGCCTTCCTCGGACTTGCGAGCAGCTGCGCCATCCTCGCGCTGGGGCTGTGGACCGAGATGCACGTCCCCGCGAAGGCCACCTTCGCTGCCCGCGTGAACATGACCGCCGCCCTCGCCGCTGCCTCCCTCGGCCTGTACTCCGGGCACCTGCTCACGGGCCTCGCGCTTCCGCGCCTGTGGCGGTGGGTCATCGGCACCGCCGTGGCCTTGAACGTCGCGACCGTGTGGCTCTCCGACCTGTACTTCAGCGGCGAGATGATTCGCTACGAGTGGGGCCACTACGTCGGCGCAAACCCATACTTCGCGCTCAACCCACTGCTCGGCGCGGCCATCGGGACCTACGCGGTCGTGGCGATGGCCATCGATGCCGGTCAGGCGCCCGCCGTCGAGCGTAACCGGCGGCTCTACGTCGCCACTTCCTACGGTCTGTTGAGCCTGGCGCTGCTCGACTACCTGCCGCACTTCGGCATCGACTTGTTCGGCGGCTCGGTGAGTGCCGTCGCGCTTCCGGCCTTTCTGACGCTGTTCGGATACGCGTGCCTGCGCTTCCGGCTGATGGGATTCGGTCGAGCGCTGGGCGCGTTCTCCGCTCGGGCACTGGTCGTGGCCCTGGCGGTCGCGGCATGGCTGTTGGTCGAGGATCTTCGTCTTCGGGCTGGCCTTGCCGAGGGCGAGCTGTCGTCGCTCCCGTCGGCACTCGCCGCCATCGGGACCTATGCCGTCCTCGGGCCGACCCTGCCCGAGATGTTCGAGCGATGGATTCGCGCGGACGAGCGCGCCGCGCAGGTCGCGCTTCGGAACGCGGCCGAGGCGCTGCACGCGGAGCTCGACGAAGCCCGCCTGTGGCGCATTGCGACCGAGGCCTGTCGCGAAGTGCTCGGCGCCCATCACGCCGCGCAGGTGCCGGCGATCGCCTCGCCCACCGGGGGACTCTGGGATCTCGCCGAGTCGCGCCGTGACGGAGGGCCCGTGCCCGAGGCGCTGGCCCCGTACGAGTGCGCGGTGCCGATCGCCGCGGGCGGGGCCCCACTCGGCTTGCTTGTCATCGCGCCGCGCGAGGAGGGCAAGCTCTACACCCCCGAGCTGCTACAGCTGTTTCGGACCCTCGGTCGTCACCTGTCCTCCGCGCTTGCGGCGGCGCGCTCGGCTGCCGAGCTCGAGAAGCGCCACAGCCTCGATCGCTTCTTGCCGCCGCAGCTCGTCGACCAGGTGCTCGAGGGCAGCGAGATCAGCGGCCGCCACCGCCGCGAGATCACCGTGTTCTTCAGCGACCTGAAGGACTTCAGCACGCTGGCGGACCACATGGACGCCGAGGACCTCGCCACGGTGCTCGATGAGTACCTCGCCGTGATGGCCGCGTGCGCGTTTCGGCACGGTGGGACCGTCGACAAGTTCATGGGGGACGGCATGATGGTGCTGTTCGGGGCCCCGGTCGAGCTCGACCCGTCGCGCCAGGTGGCCGCGGCGTTCGCGATGGGCCGCGACATGCACGCCGAGCTCATGCGGTGCAACACGAGCTGGCTCGAGCGCGGGCTGTTGGAGGCGCCTCTCCGCTGCCGCATGGGCGTCCACCTCGGGGCCGCCACGGTCGGCAGCTTCGGCGACACCACGCGGGCCGACTACACCGCCATCGGCCGCACCGTGAACCTCGCGAGCCGCCTCGAGTCGGCCGCCACCGCCGGCGCGATGCTGCTGAGCGAGGCCGCCTGGGAGATGCTCGAGCCCAAGCCCGCCGCGAGCGGTCCACGGGCCATCCGGGTGAAGGGGTTCAGCGAGGCGGTCATGGTCGTCGAGGTCTCGCTCGCCGATGGCGGGTCGGCCGTGGCGGGCACCGACTCGGGCGGTTCACCGCAGGCCACGACCGCGCTAGGGCACGAGCGTCACCTCGACGCTGCCGAGGCCGTCGGCCGCGACGGTCACGACGTCCCCGGGCTGCAGGAAGTCGTCCGCCCGTCGTAGCACCGCATCCAGGCGCTGAAAGCGATCCAGACCCGCGAGGTCGGCCAGCTTGAGCTTCCACGCCGGTGTCGCGATCGCCACCCCGCGGGGCGTGCCGGTGAGCAGCCAGGTGCCGGCGTCGAGGCGACCGCCCTGCTCGGCGGCCACGGCATCGAGCAGCTCGGTGGTCGTGTACACCAGGTCCAGGGTCGACCTCGTCTGGCGCACCTCCCCGTTCACGCGCGTCTCCAGGTCGACGCAGGGCAGGCCGTTGGCGACTGGCTGGTCAGGCACCCACATGTGCTCACTCGTGGGACTGAAGCCGGGGTGGCCCTTGGATCGTGTCCAGTACGCCATCCGGTCATCGCGGCCCTCTCCGAGCACGGCCTCTGCCCGCTCGGACAGGTCGTTGGCGACGAAGAAGCCCAGCGCCGGCACCTGGCCGGGACGGTAGTCGTCGAGCAGCACGAGACCGAGCTCGACCTCGTAGTCCATGAGCGGCACGAGCTCGGTGCCCCGCTCGGCGAGTGCGCCGGACACGCCGGGGTCGAGGAGCTCGAGGGCCTCGGACATCGCCTGTGTCGAGGGAATCGCGACCTCCGAGGTCGTCGGCGACCAGGTCTTGGCGAAGATCGGTGGCGTGTGCGCGCGGCGCTGCCCGGTCTCCTGAAGGTGAGCCGCGTAGGTCAGCCCGGCGCCGAAGACCTGTGTCGGCGGCGCCACTGGCGCGAAGGTGCCGTCGTCGAGGTCCAGGCACACGTGGGGCGCGGGAGCGGGCTCGGCGGGGCCACACGCGAAGAGGAGCAGGCAGGGGATCAGGCGAGGTGACATGCGCGGCAAGCCTCCAGCAGGGAGTCGACGGGTCGGGCAGGGGAGGGGTCGGACCAGGCCACATGGCCATCCGGGCGAACGAGCACGGCGCCGTTCGGACCGAGGCCGCCCACCGAGACGAAGCGCTCCCAGGCCTGGGCTTCCACGGCCAGGGGCACGATGCGGATGGGAGCGCGCACGCGGGCCTGCTCGACGGCGGGAACCCAGCGCTCGGCGTCGCCCACCAGCAGGGTGAACGCGTTCGGCCGCAGCACGTCGTGCGTGGAGCGCGTCTCGTCGGCGTCGAGCCACAGGTGGGGAAGCCGCGCGCCCGGGGCCATCGATGGCGCGTAGTCGCGCACCGGGTCGTCGGGCAGGGCCTCGGCTGCGCCGCCGTAGACGTAGCCGATGTCGAGGCCCAGGCGATCGAAGTGGGGGAGCTGGCGGCGGATGCTGTGTGTGACCGCCTCTCGCACCCCGCGGCTTCGGAAGAAGCGTCCCATGAGCCAGTGGGCGGGTGCTTCGACGAGCCGCGACACGGCATCGCGCAGGGGCGGTATCCACGCGAGCCATGCGCGGAGGCGGCTGCGTACCTCGAGGCTGTTCGCGGGAAGGCCGAAGGAGCGAACCACCTCGAAGATCCGCTCGTAGTTGGCGTGGCTCTCGGTGCAGTTCGCCACGGCCACTGGCCTCCGCTCGGCCTCGTAGGTGTCGAGGAGCGCTGGCGTCGCCTCGTCGTGGAGGACAGCGGCGAGCTTCCACGCGAGGTTGTGGGCATCGGCAGCCCCCGTGTTCAGGCCGAGGCCCCCGGTCGGCGGAAAGCGGTGGGCCGCGTCGCCGACGAGGAAGGTGTTCCCGTCCCGGAAGCGCTCGGCGACCTGCGCGGACATGCGCCACTCGCAGATCGAGCGGATGCGGAGGTCGGAGATGGGCCCGCCGAGGGCGATCTTCAGGCGCTCCGCGAAGAAGGCCTCGTCGTGGTCTTGCAGACTCAGGCCGGCCTCGAACGGCACGTGGAACACCCAGCAGCGCTCCACGTGGTGGGCGATCAACGTGCCCGCGGCGCCCGGGTGCAGGATCCAGTACAGCTTGCCCCGCGTGGTCACGATCCCGGAGAGGTCCGCGTCGAAGGCGCAGCTCACGAACCGCTGCAGTTCCTCGGGCCCCTCCATCGCGATGCCGAGCGCCGCCCGCACCCGGCTGGCCGCACCGTCCGCGGCGAGCAGGAAGCGGTGTTCCAGCGGGGTGATCACGCCGGTCTCTGCGTCCCTGAGGCCGCTGACGTGGCGGTCGTTGGCGACGAAGCCGTCCCAGGCGATGCCCTCGTGGAATGCGATGCGTGGCTCGCGGTCCACGGCCTCGCGCAGCACGGCCTCGAGCTCGACCTGGGACAGGTTCAGGTAGGGCACGCCGGCCCGCACGTGAGCGGCGTAGCGGTCGGCGATGTCCTCCTCGAGCAGATCGAGGACGCCGAGCTCCTCGCGGATCCCGCGGCAGAACACGACCCTGGCGGCATCCTCGGGAGGCGCGGCGAGCGCCTCCAGCCGGCTCCGGTCGATGGCGAGGGTGTCGAGGATCTCGAGGGTGCGCGCGTTCACCTCGTGCGCCTTCGGGTGCTGGCCCAGTCCGCGGCGTCGCTCGACGACCCGGCTCGACACGCCGGCCCGAGCGAGGCACAGCGCCGCGATCAGGCCGGAGGGGCCGCCTCCGACGATGAGCACGTCCGTACGCTCAGGCACGCTGCACCTCCGGCAGGCGGTCGCGCAGCGTCAGTGCACCGAGCGTGACCAGCGACAGCGCCGCGAGGACCACGAAGGTGAACAGGTTCTCGTTCAGCCCGAGGATGGTCATGTGGAACTCGGGGTCGACGATCAGGCCGCCATAGCCATCGGCGAGCGCCGCTGCGCCCCAGAACCCGAGCACGTTGCACGCCTGCCAGGCCCAGGCCGTCCACAGCGCCCGGTCGTCGGCGACCTTCCACACCAGGACCAGGTTGGCCAGTCCGGAGGCGGCCATGAACACGAGCAGCCACATCAGGTGGAAGCGGGCATGCCCGACCCACGCCGGGTTGAGCAGGTGCGTGACGCTGGCATCGCGGACGATGGGTCCGAAGAACTCGAGGACGCCGAGGCTGAGAAGGACCTGAAGGGTGCGGCGTTGGGTCAGTAGCGCGGTCATGGAATCTCCCGGTTTGGGTGACTCCTTCCTACGCGGCCTTGCTTGGGACGAAAATGGACATCAGTGGCCAGATGATGGTCAGATGTGGACCATGGATCTCGACTCCCTTCGCGCCCTGGTCACCGTCACCGAGCTCGGCTCCTTCGTCGGAGCGGCGCGAAGGCTGGGGGTGTCACGGCCGACGCTCCGTCGGCGCCTCGAGGCGCTGGAGGCCGAGGTCGGTGTGCCGCTGCTCGTGCGCACGCGTGCCGGGTCGGTGCCCACCGAGGCAGGTGCGCTGCTTGCAGAGCGCGGAAGGGTACTTCTGCGGGATGGGACGGCGCTGATTGCGGCGGTACGCGACGTGGGGGACGAGCCGCAGGGCGAGCTGCGGTTGGTGGTTCCCGCGGGCATCGCGCCGCCCATCGTCGCGGCACTCATGGCAGCCATGCGCTTTCGCTATCCCCGCCTCTCGCTCCGGCTGCAGACCGCCTCGGACCCGATTGCAGCGCTGGAGTCCGGGGTGGACGTCGCGATCTCGTTCGGAGACCGTCGGCCGGGCGGTCGGTGGGTTTCGATGGAGATCGGTCGCGTGCGGCAGCGTCTCGTCGGGACCCGCGCCTATCTCGATCGTCACGGCGCACCCGTCGAGGTGAGCGATCTGGCGGCACACGAGCTGCTCGCCTGGACGCCTCCGGGTGGGGATGCCACCCGGTGGCCGCTGCCGGCGGGCGGACACGTCGAGGTGACACCGGTGCTCGTCAGTCCGGACATCCACCTGCTGCGCGAGGTCGCCGCCGCGGGTCTGGGCCTCGCCTTCGTGCCCGACGCCGACCTCCAGGCCCCCGGGCCGACCCTCGTGCCCGTGCTCGTCGATCAGCTCGGCACCGAGCACTCCCTGCGGGTCGTGGTGCCGGCGGCGATGGAGAGCCTGCCCCGCATTCGCGCCCTGCTCACCGAGATCCGACGGCTTCGGGCTGCCCTCCCCGGGGCGCTGTAGGCGGGTGAGCGGGGGCATGTTGGCTCGACGGTGGCGCGCCGTGCGGGCGGGGATACGCGATGGTCACGGCGGCGTCTCGCAGGCGCCAAGGAGCATTGCTGGTCGACTGGCTCTTCGTGGTCTGTGGTCTCGCCCTCCTCGTCGCAGGCGGTGAAGGGCTGGTTCGAGGCGCCAGTGGCCTCGCAGCGCTCGCCAAGGTGAGCCCCGCGGTGATCGGGCTGACGGTCGTCGCCGCAGGAACCTCGATGCCCGAGTTCGTGGTCTCTCTACAGGCCGCGGTCGAGGGAAGCCCGGGCCTCGCCGTGGGCAACGTGGTCGGCTCGAACTTGTTCAACCTCGCCGCGATCCTCGGTCTCACCGCCCTCGTTCGTCCGCTGGCGATCCTCGGGAACACCGTTCGTCTCGAGTGGCCGGTCCTCGTCGTCGCCGTTTGCCTGCTGCACCTGCTGGCGCGCGATGGCAGCGTGGACCGTATGGAGGGGGCGTTGCTCTTCGCGGCGATGGTCGTGTTCACGGCCTATGTCGTGTGGATCGGTCGCCAGGAGCAGCCGGCGGCTGCGGAGAGCGTCGTGACGGCGTCCTTCGGCCAGCGCGGTGCGCGCGCTGCTGCGCTGAACCTCGGCGCGGTTGGCGTCGGCGTGGCGCTTCTCGCGTTCGGCTCGACGGCGCTCGTGCGCGGTGCCACGGCCGTGGCGAGCGGCCTGGGCGTCTCGGAGACCGTCATCGGCCTCACCATCGTCGCGGCGGGCACGAGCACCCCCGAGCTCGTGACCTCGCTCATGGCGGCACGTCGCGGGCAGGATGACCTCGCGGTGAGCAACGTGGTCGGGTCGAGCATCTTCAACGTGCTCGGGATCTTGGGATCCACGGCGCTCATCGCGCCGCTGCCGGTCCCGGAAGTGATCCTCACGCGCGACCACCCGTGGATGATTGGCGTCTGCCTGCTCCTCTTTCCGCTGATGAAGTCGGATCTGCGCATCAGCCGCATCGAGGGCGCGTTTCTGGTCGCCATCTATGCGGTCTACCTGTCGGTGCTCCTCCGCGCGTCGCTCTAGCAGGCTGCTGAAAAAGCACGGATGCTCCGCGCCCTTCTGGGGGCGGTCGACGCAGCGGCCTTCTCGATCCAGCGACGCTGAGGGTTCGTC
>SBGP01000053.1 GCA_006226595.1 Deltaproteobacteria bacterium | reverse complement strand
CCCCCGCTCCCACGCCGACCCCTGCGCCCGAGCCCGTCGCCGAGGTCGCGCCCGCGCCGGCTCCCTCGGCACAGAAGCCGCTGAGCCTGGGCTCCATGCCCACCGGCGCCGCCGTCTACCTCGATGGTCGCCAGGTCGGTACCACGCCGATGCTCGGCTTCCTGGTCAGCTACGGCGACCACACCCTGAAGATGGTCCAGGACGGCGCCACCCTGTGCGAGGAGCCGATCAACGTCGGCGACCGCACGGCGAACCGCTACATCTTCAAGGACGGCAAGCTCGAGGCCCACCACTAGCGGTCTCAGCGCTTGCTGACGTTGTTCTGCACGCGGCGCGTGATCTGCGACACGAGCGCGGGAAAGTGGCGGCCCATGAACCAGCCGAACCGGCCATGGCCGGTGAACACGAACTCGCGCTTGCGCTTGTAGATGGCATCGCACATCACGCGAGCCGCGGGCTCGGCCTCCCACACCAGCGCGGCGGGGCGAGGATCCTTGCGGTCCTCGCGGATGCGGCCCTCGTTGTCGACCTTGTAGATCTCGCTCTCGACGAAGCCCGGGTGGATCGTGGTGCACGAGATACCGCGGGACGCGAGCTCGACGGACAGCGAGCCGCCGAGCGCGGCCACCGCCGCCTTGCTCGCCTGGTACGGCGCGGCCTTGGCGAAGTGCACCATCGCCGCGACGCTGCCGACGAGCGCGAGCCGACCTCCGGTCTTCTCGAGGTAGGGCACGGCGCGGCCGCAGGTCACGGCCACCGCGCACACGTTCACGTCCATCTGTCGCCGCCACTCGGCCATGGTCAGCTCTTCCACAGGACCCGCGATGCTCACCCCCGCGTTGGCGACCACCACGTCGAGGCGCCCGAAGCGAGCATCGAGCTCGGCGAGCGCCGCGTCGATCCGGGCCTCGTCGGTGACGTCGCACACGAGCACGTGGGCCGTGCCGCCCGCCGCGCGGATGGCCTCGGCGACGGCGACGAGCTTGGGTTCGCGGCGACCCGAGATGGCGACCGTCGCGCCCTCACGAGCGAAGCGCAGCGCCATGTGCTTTCCGAGACCCGTCCCCCCGCCGGTGATCCACACGACGTGGTCCTGCCACTTGCCCATCCGTCCTCCCGTCGCCCTCGCTACCACAGCGGTCCGAGCTTCTCGACACCGAGTTGCTCGCGCATGGCGTCCACCGACTCGTCGAGCATGGACTCCCAGTCGACCAGCAACAGGAAGTCCGCCCGCTGGCCTGCCCGGTAGGCGCGCCAATACGCGGGCCACATGTGGTTCGGCCGGCAGGTCCACGGCGCCAGGAGCGGCCCGAACGAGATCTGCGCGATGGCGAGCCAGTTCACGAACTGACCGAGCTGAAAGGCCTGGAGCACGAGCTCGTCGTGCAGGCTGGTCGACAGCCCGGTGAGCACGTGGCGGAAGTCGTGGGTCTGACGCCAGCGGAACTTCGCGTAGATCGCCTCGTCGCTCATGTCGAAGGGCGACTCGGGGTTCGGCACGTCCGCGAGCAGGGCGGCCTGAGCGAGGTGCGCGTACACGGCCCGACCGATGGAGTCCTCGGGCCCGTCGAGAACCCCCCGGCGCTCGAAGTCCTCGACCGAGACGCGCGGTCGCTCGGCAAGCAGACGGCGCCCCGCCTCGGACCGGCGCATGCGCTCCGCGGCTCGCTCGAAGGCCGAGACGTCCAGGCCATCCTGCATCGACGCGATCGGAAAGCCGTAGTCGCCCGAGCGCACGGCGTAGCCCGCCCAGTACACCGAGTGACCGAGCCGTTGCATCAGCTGCGTGACCCGCCGCATCATGCCGCCATGCCCCCCCGTGATCGTCGACCGCCACTGTACCCCGGGATGCCCGCGCTCGGGTCCCTGCTCGAGCTGCAGGGCGACCGGGTGGCGGTACTCCAGCGGGCCTCTCGCGAGCTCGGGCCCATCGTGCGCCTGCGCGCGGGGCCGATGACGCTGCACATGGTCGCAGACCCCGACCTGCTGAGCGAGGCGCTGGTCGCGAAGTACGACCGGTTCACGAAGACGACCCGCGCGTATCACATGCTCAAGGACGGACTCGGCGAGGGCCTGCTCACCGCGGATGGCCCGCACTGGGCGCACCAGCGCAAGCAGCTCGCGCCGGCCTTCAAGACCCACCGCATCGCCCCGCTCGCCGCGGTCATCGCTCGCCACGCGAGCCGCCTGGTCGACCGCTGGGCGCAGCGCACCGAGGCCTTCGACATCGTGCCCGAGCTCAACCAGCTCGCCCTTGGCATCTCGGGGGAAGCCTTCCTCGGCACCGACCTCGACGCCGACTCAGGGGGCCTGTCGCGCTCCTTCGACCGGGCCCTCGCACTCACGACTCAGCGCGTGCTGAGCCCGTTCACGCTGCCCTTCTGGATGCCCTCGCCGCGAAACCTCGCGCTCAGGCGGCACCTCGCCCATCTCGACCGCGCCATCGCCGCGACCCTCGACGCCCGCCGCGCCACCGGAGACCTCGGCGACGACATCCTCGGGCAGCTGCTCCGAGCCACGGACCCCGAGGGCCGCCCGCTCTCCGCCAAGGTCCTGCGCGACGAGGTGATGACCCTGTTCCTCGCCGGCTTCGAGACCGTGAGCACCGCGCTCGCGTGGACGCTGCAGGAGCTCGCGCACCAGCCGACCTGGCAGGCCCGGGTCGCCGACGAGGCGCGGGCGGTGGCCGAGCTCGACCCCACCGAGGCCCGCACCCGACTGCCCGTCACCCGCCGCGTGTTCCTCGAGTCCCTGCGGATGACCCCACCGATCTGGGCCGCAGGCCGCGTCGCGCAGGCCGACGAGACGCTGGGCCCCTACCGCATCGAGCGCGGCGAGTGGCTGCTCGCGAGCCCGATCGTCACCCACCACCTCGAGGAACACTGGCCCGAACCGAGCCGCTGGGACCCGGACCGCTTCCTCCCGGAGGTCGCCGCCACCCGCCACAAGCACGCGTTCCTCGCGTTCCTCATCGGACCGCGGCGGTGCATCGGCGAGCACTTCGCGATGATGGAGGGCGTGCTCACCCTCGCCGAGGTGCTCCGGAACTTCGAGCTGCAACCGGCCGGGCCGCGTGCCCCGGGGAGGCCGGTGATCACGCTCCGACCGGCAGCGCCGATCCGGGTGAGCCTGCGTCGGCGCTGAGCTTGGGAGCCTGCGCCGCCAGGGCCCGCGCCCCGGTCTCTCCCCGCAACAGGCGCTCGAGTGTCGCCGCCGCCTGCTCGTCGAGCGCATCGGCGATCTCGAGCCTCAGCTTGGCCCACGGGACCTCGCCCTTGTCGTCGCGCCCGGCGAAGCCCGGGGCGGTGAGTTCCTCGGAGCTGCGCGTGGTGCCGTCGTCGAAGGTGACCGTGACCCGCGCGGAGAGGTTCATGGCGAGCCTTCGCAGGTCCTGCTCGCGGGCGACGTATGCCCGCCGCTGCTTCTCGCCGCCGGGGAACGGCAGGGAGGCGCGAATACCGCGGGCGTACCGCATGGCCACGTAGCCCGCATCCTTGGGACCGAGGGCGAGCAGGCGCGGAATGTCCTGGAGTCGCACCGCCGGCGGGCTGCCGAAGGCCTTGTTGAAGCGCGCCATCACCGCGTGGCTGTCGGTCATGCCGTAGATGCCAGGCCGACCGGGGTGGTCGATGGCCTGGTCCGCGCCGCGCAGCATGTGCAGGGTGTAGGGCCAGTGGTGGTGCAGGGACACGCGCTGCGAGAGGCGAGCGATGTCGGCCTTGTGCGCGTCGAAGCGCTCGGGCGTGTAGTGGCTGCCCTGCGGCAGGCCCGCGAGCAGGGTGTAGGCCACGGTACGCGCGAGCGAGAAGTGCGTGTTGCTCGGCGTGAGCTCGCCGGCATGCGGTCGCGAGAAGCTCTCGAGGGACACGCTGAGCACGCTGGTATCGACCCGCACGTCGCGCACGCGGTCCACGGACCAGGCCTCGCCCTCTCCGCTGCGAATGCGGTCGGCGCAGATCGCGGCCGCCGCCGCGTAGGCACACGACGGGATGGGCTTGAAGCAGATGGCCGAGGTCGACCAGGTCTCGCCGAGGCGGGACCAGACCGGAGGCGCATGGGCGTGGTTCGACAGCGAGGTCACGAGCCCGACCTCGTGCTCGACGATGTCCATCGCCACATCGAGCCCTCCGGTCGCCGCGAGCTGGGCCGCGCGAACGCCAGCGACGGCCGGCTCGCCGATGGCCAGGGACTTCGTGTCCGGCGAGAACGCGCCGGGAAACAGCGGGTACTCGGGGTTCGCGAGCGCCGCCGCCAGTGCGCGCGCCAGCTCGTCCGCGGACAGCCCGTACAGGCGACCGGCGGCGACCGCGGCGGCGGCTCGGTAGACGTAGGCCTTCATGTGGCCCTGCTGCGGGCCGACCATCATCGTCGCCCCGAGCCTTCCGGCGACCTCGTTCGCGGCAATCTGGGCGAGCAGCAGCTCCTCGCCACTCGCGTTCGTGATCTGACCGAGCGCGAGCGGCACACCGACCGACGCATGCCCGGTGTGCCCCGCGAACACGAAGTCGTCCATCTCGAGCACGTTGGCGAGCACGGCGTGCAGCCACACCGCATCGAACAGACTGCGCGAGGCGCCGTCCGGGAAGCTGGTCACCTCCCCGGGGGTGCCGAAGCGCTCCAACGTCGCGAGCGCGCGCAGGCCGAGCCCGGATCGGGCGCCCGCGTACATGGCCGCGAGGATGTTCGCCTGCTGTGCGAGCGCGAGGTCCCACACGTCCTCGGGTACCTGGGAGCGCGTGAGCGACGTCGCCCACGCGGCAGCAGCTTCGACCTCGCTCGGAATGAGCCCTCCGACCCTGCCGGTAGTATCATCGCCGTCGGAGGTCGATGCAATGGAGGCTGGTGCGCTCGCGCTCGCACTCGCATTCGTCGGGATCGAGTTCGCCTACGCGCGGCGACGCGGACAGGCCATCTACAGCCCGACGGCGCTCGCCACCGACCTCGCGTGCCACGCCCTCAACCTGGCCGTGCAGTTCGGCATCGGCCTGTCCTTGTGGCTCGGGTACCCCGCACTGCACGCACGGCTGGCGCTGGTCGCGCTCGACGTCCACGAGCCCCTACACTGGATCGTCGGCCTGCTCGTGTTCGACGCGGTGAACTGGCTGCGTCACCGGCTGGCCCATCAGGTCGAGCTGCTGTGGCTGCTCCACGGGGTGCATCACGAGTCGCGTGACATGAACCTCGGCACGGCGATGCGCGTGAGCGCCCTGCAGGCGCTGCAGTTCCTCCCGTTCACCCCGCTGATGGCGCTGTGCGGCCTGCCCCTGGACATGGGCCTCGGTCTGTTCGCGCTGACCGCGGTGTGGACCTTCGCGCACCACACGCGGCTCGTGGACCACCTCGGTCCCCTCGAGGCCGTGCTCGTCACCCCACGCCATCACCGCACCCACCACGCCATGGGCCACGTCGGCGCCAACTACGGGTCGGTGCTCATCGTGTGGGACCGCCTGTTCGGCACCTTCGTCGACCGCGACACCGCCGAGTTCGGCACCCCCGAGCTGGCTCCGGAGATCGGTGCGCTCGAGGCGAACCTCGCCCCCCTGCGCGCGCTGGTGGCCAGGCTTCGAGCCACGCCGAGCTGGACCCGTCGCCTCCAGCTGTTCTTCGCCAACCCCCACGCCTCGACCGCGCCGCCCGCGGACGTCGCGCCCGTCAGGGTGCACACGCCCCTGTTGCTCGCCGCGGTCGCGTGCGCGCACCTGCCGTTCCTGCTCCCGAGAGAGGCGGCACTGCCCCTGGCGGCGCTGGCGGCGACGCTCGCGATCCTCGCCGTGCGCGGCCAGCCCCTGGAGTCCCCGTCGTGACCACCTGGCCCGCCGTCCCCCGCATGGGCCCAGCCTATGCGCGTGCCCTGTTCTCGCGAAAGCGCCCCCGGCCTCCGTTCGCGCTCCCCGAGAGCGAGGCTCGCCTCGGCCCGCTGACCCTCGACGAGAGCGCGCTCGCCGCGTACCGCGAGGTGTGCGGTGCCGACATGGCCGTGCCCGCCTCCTACCCGCAGCTTCTCGTCACGCCCGTGCACGTGCACCTGCTCACCGCGCGCGCCTTCCCGTTTCCGGCGATGGGCCTGGTGCACCCGCGGTGCGTCGTCCGCCAGCACGCTCCCCTCGCCGTCGGCGACGAGATCCGCATCGACGCGCGCATCGAGGACCTGCGCGACGTCGACACCGGGGTCGAGTTCGACCTCGTCGCAGAGGTCCACCGCGACGGCGAGTGCGTATGGGAGAGCCGGGCTGCGACCTACTTCCGCACCCGCAAGCGCGAGGGCGAGAAGCAGGAGCCGCCTGCCCCCGAGCTCGCATCCCAGCGGGACTTCGCGGTGCCGCGCGACGCGGGCCGGCGCTACGCTCGCGTGTCGGGCGATGCCAACCCCGTCCACCTGCACCCGCTGCTGTCGCGGCTGTTCGGCTACAAGCAGCCGATCGCCCACGGCTGGTGGCTTCTCGCCCGGGTCATCGGCGAGCTCGCCCCGGCCGACGGCCCGATGACCCTGGACCTCGACCTCCGCCGGCCGGTGTTCCTCGGCGAGACGCTTCGCTTCGGCACCTCCGAAGACGGGCCGCGGACGCGGTTCGCGATCACCGACGAGCGCGGAAAGGTGCGCCTGACCGGCACGCTGGACCGGTCGTGAGCGCCATGGTCCACGGCCGCGGGCTGGTGCGCACGTACCGCTCGGGCCCTGTCGAGACCCCGGTCCTCCAGGGCGCGGACCTCGACATCGAGGCGGGCAGCTTCGCCGTGATCGTCGGCCCGTCCGGGTCCGGCAAGACCACGCTGCTCAACCTCATCGGCGGCCTCGAGCCCCCGGACGCGGGCACGCTCCAGGTCGCCGGTGTCGACCTCGGCCGCGCCGACGACGCCGCCCGCCAGGCGTTCCGGCGAGCCCACGTCGGATGGGTGTTCCAGTTCTTCCACCTGCTGCCGGTGCTCACCGCCGCGGAGAACGTGCGCGTGGTCCTCGAGGGACTCGGCGTCTCGAAGCGCGAGGCGCGCGACAGCGCGAGCGAGATGCTCGCCAGGGTCGGCCTGTCCGGCAAGGAAGACCGCCTGCCCGGACAGCTCTCCGGCGGCGAACAGCAGCGCGTGGGCCTCGCCCGCGCCCTCGCGAAGCGCCCTCCCCTGCTGCTCGCCGACGAGCCCACCGGATCCCTCGACCGCCGCCTGGGCGAGGACATCGTCGAGCTGCTGACCGCATTGGTCGCCGAGACCCGGACCACGGTGGTCACCGTGACCCACGACCCCAAGGTCGTGCGCGCGGGCACCGAGGTCCTCGAGATCCGGGACGGCCGCGTCTCTCGGAGCAGCGGGTGATCCTCGCGGCGGTCGCGCGGCACGTGCTGCGGGCGCCCGCTCGCTGGCTGCCCGTGGTCTTGCTCGTGGCCGTGGCCGTGGCCGTGTACGGAGGAACCGGCGGCGGCCTGCGACAGATCGAGCGCAGCACCGACCAGCTGTACGACGAGCTCGTGCTCCCCGATCTCGTGTTCCACGTGCAGGGTGCCACCCGTCAGCGGGTGCCCAAAGCACTCGGCGACGTGCGTGCGGCATGGTTCTTCGAGAGCCAGGGCCTGGTCGAGGCCTCGGATGGCCGCGCGACGATGGCGACGGTGCGCAGCACCTTTCCGGGCCGTGACCCCGCGGTGGACCGCCCGCGGCTGATGGCCGGCGACCCGCTCGCCGCCGGCGACGTGGACGGCGTGTGGGTGGACCCGCGCTGGGCCGAGGAGCACGGCGTCTCGATCGGCGACAGCCTGCACCTCGAGCTGCCCCTGATCGGCGGGGACGTCGTGATTCGAGGCCTCGCGGTCTACCCGGACCACCTGCTCACCTCCGCCGACGAGAGCGCCACGATGCCGGTCCCGGGCACCCGCGCCGTGATCACCCTGAGCGAGGAGCGCCTGTTCCGCCGACTGATGTGGCGAACTCCCGTGAATCGCCTCGCAGTGAAGGCCCGTGAGGGGCAAGACCTCGATGCGGTGCAGTCCAACGTCAGCGCGCTCCTCGACGAGGCCGGCTTCGAGGTCGGCCGCGTGGAGCGCGGCGACGAGCTGTTCAGCGTGGTGTGCCACCGAGGGCGAATCACCACGATGCGCGACACGCTGCCGGCGATGGTCCTCGTGTTCCAGGGGCTTGCGGCCCTCGGCTGGTTCCTCGCTCTCGGACGGCTCATCGAGCAGTGGCGAACCAGTGCCGGCACCCTGCGCGCCTTCGGGATCGGGACCCCGCGCATCGCAGTCGCGTGGCTCGTTGTCGTCGCCGGCCTCAACGGCCTCGGCGCCTTGCTCGGTGCAGCGACCGCGCGCGTGCTCGGCAGCTCCATCGTCGCCAGCTACCAGCAGGCCACCGGCTTTCCCCTGCTACTCGGAAGCATCGGCTGGGGGCCGACCTTCGAGGTCCTCGCCTTCACCGCGGCGTGGGTGCCGTTTGCGCTCGTCCCGGTCCTGCGGACGCTCTCCCAACCGACCACCGCGTTGCTCAACCCGCGTGCGTCCTCGGTCCACGGCACACTTCCCGCGTCGAGCCGCCTGCTGGACCCGCTGCCGCCGGCGGTGCGTCTCGGGCTGCTCCGCATCGTGCGCGCCCCGGGTCTCGCCCTGACTACCGCGGTGTCCATCGCCGGCACGGTCGGCATCGCCGCGAGCATGTGGGTGTTCTCCACCGCCCATCGCGACAACGTCGAGGCCATGCTCACCGCCCGGCAGTGGGATGCGGTGTGGGTCGCGCGGCCCGGCTCCGACGCCTCCGACCTGCTCGACGGTCACCGCTGGGAACCGGTGGCCACGGCCAACGCGCGCCTGGCGTTCGAGGGGCGGCGCTTCGAGGCTCAGGCTGTGGCCTACCCCATCCCGAGCACGCTCCAGTCCGATGCGTGGATGGTCGAGGGGCGCCCGCTTGGGCCGAACGACACCGGGGACGTGCTGGTCGGGACCCGCGACCGGACCGCCTACGACCTCGCGCTCGGCGACGAGCTGAGCGTGTCGCTGGGAAGCGCCGAGCCTGTGCCCCTGCGCATCGTGGGCTTCGTGAACGCGTTCTCCCGCGACCAGATCGTCGTCCATCCCCGGGCGCTCGACGGCGTGGCCACCGGCGAGCTCGCGCTGGTCGAGAGCGACGAGGCCGGACTCGACGCGCTGGCGCGCTCGCCTCGCACTGGCGTGCTCCTCAGGCGAGACGACCTCGCACGCACCGCTCGGGCCGTCACCGGCAACTTCGTGATCACCGTGCGCATCTACGGGGGCCTCGGCGCCATCGCCGCCTGGGTGCTGCTCACGAGTGCGCTGCTCACGCGACTGCGCGACCGCGAGGCGCAGACCGCGGCGCTGTCCGCCCTGGGCCTGCCCGCGGGCTTCGCGTTCCGCGCGGCCCTCGCCGAGGGGCTGTGCCTGGCGCTGATCGCCGGGCTGCTCGCGATTCCCCTGGTGTACGCCTCGTGCACCGCGTTCCAGGCGCGCTTCGCCGAGGCCGGCATGTACGTGCCCCTCCATCACGACGCCCTGCTCCTGACCCTGTGCCTCGGCCTGCCGCTCGGCGTCGCACTCACGGTCGCCCCCGCTATCCTCCGCCACCTGCGGCGTACCCCCCTCGCCGCCGCCCTCTCCCACCGTGAGTGAGATGTCCGAGTCGACGCCGAACATTCGACCCGCCGTAGCCAGCGATGGCCCCGCGCTGCTCGAGCTCACGCGCCAGACGCCGATGGATGCCGACATCTCCCTGCGCATCGACCGGGAGCCGGACTTCTTCGCGCTCACCCGCGCCCGCGGCGCCGGTCAAGTGTGGGTCGCCGAGATCGACGGGCGGGCGGTGGCCTGCGTGAGCTGCGTGCGACGGCGCGCGAAGCTGCCCGACGGCATCGCGGAGATCGGCGTACTCGCCGACCTCAAGGTGCATCCGGAGCACCGCCGTCAGGGCCTGGCCCAGGCCCTGCTCGAGGCCATCGCCGCCCACGAGGAGCAGCAGACGCCCGCCGTGTACATCGGCCAGACCGCCGAGGGAAACGACGCCGTGGACGGTGTCGCCGTGCGCTTCGGGACGACCCGCTCGCTCAGGCCGCTGGCGCGCATGACCTCGTACCAGCTGCTCACCATGCCCGGCCTCGCGAGGCCGCCGGCGGTGGACATGCGCGAAGCGACCGACGCCGACCTCGACGCGATCGAGCAGGTGCTCGCGAGCTACTACGCCGATCACGTGCTGTGCCCGCCGTTCGGAGCGGGTGCCCTCGCCGAGGACCTCGAACGCACCGGCATGCCCGTGCGCTGCCTGCGCGTCGCCGAGGTGGATGGACGCATCGTCGCTGCCGTCGCCGCGTGGGAGCCCGAGCAGCTCAAGCAAACCCGGGTGACCGCGATGCCCGCGGGGCTGCGAGCGCTGTCGGCCACCTGCCGCACCCTGTCCGGTGTGCTGCCGCTGCCGCACTTGCCGCAGGTCGGCCAACCACTGCGCTTCACCTACCTGCGCTACCCCGGGCACCTGCCCGGCCACGAGCCCGCGCTCAAGGCCCTCGTCGTCGACGCCGTCGCCGAGGCCAGGCGCGCGAAGCAGCACTTCTGCCTGCTCACGTGTAGCGACGGAGACCCCCTGCACGGCCTCGTCCGGGGCCTGCCGCGTACGACCTTCCGCTACCGGGTCAGCGCCGGAATCGCCCACCCCTCCATGCGTGCCGCCCTCGACACCCTCACTGGTCGACAGGTGTACGATGACGCGTGCCTCTCCTAAGGAGAACGCCGAGATGGCGGACAAGGAAGTCCAGCTCCACGAGCTCCTGTTCACGCTCTCCTGGGAAGACCCGGAGCTGGATCGGCGCGCCTTCGCCCCGATGGCCGGCGAGCGCATCGCCACAGTGGCCTCGGGCGGCTGCAACGCCCTGACCTTCCTCCTCGACGACCCCGCCTACGTCTTCGCCTTCGACTACAACCCGACCCAGGTGTGGACCACCGAGCTCAAGCGCCTCGCCGTCCGCGAGCTCGACGATGCGGGCGTCTACGAGCTGCTCGGCGTGCGCGAGTCCACCCGGCGCGACGCGCTGATGGCGAAGCTCGAGCCCTTCCTCGACCCGGAGGCCAAGGCGTGGTGGGCGTCCCAGCCGTGGCTCATCGAGAACGGCCTGCACGGCGGCGGTCGCTACGAGCGCTTCGTGGGTCTGTTCCGCAAGCTGCTGCGGCTGATCCAGGGCCGAAAGACGATCGACCGCCTGTTCGAGCCTCGCACGCGCGATGAGCGGGTCGCGTTCTACGACGAGGTGTGGAACGGCTTCGCGTTCAGCCTGCTGTTCAAGGCCTTCTTCAACAAGGCCGTGCTCTCGCGGCGGGGCCTGTCCCCCGAGTACTTCACCTTCGACGACGGCTCGACGTCGTTCGCCGAGAGCTTCGCCCGTCGCACGCGGCACGCGCTCACCGAGATCGACGTGCGCGACAACCCCTTCGTCGCCCAGTACGTGCTCGGCCGCTACCTCGACGAGGAACACCTGCCCGAGTGGCTGCGTCCCGAGAGCCTGGCCATCCTCCGCGAGCGGGTCGACCGGCTCGAGGTTCGCCAGGGCGACGTGCGGACCGTGTTCGACGACGACGAGGACGGCGCCTACCGCGGCGTGTGCCTGTCGAACGTCTTCGAGCTGATGAGCGAGGCGCAGACCGCCGAAGTGCTGCCGCGCGTCGCCCGCGTCGTGCCCAGGGGCGGCCGGGTCACCCTGCGCAACCTCATGGTTCCGCGCGGCGTCGATGACAGCACTGCCCACCTCCTGCACCACGAGGTCGAGCTGTCGCGCGAGCTTCAGCAGCAGGACCGCTCTTTCGTCTACCGCGCGTGCCACGTGTACACGCGCACCGAGGCCGCCCATGAGTGAGACGACCGCCACCCCCAGCGTGGCCCAGTTCTACCGCCTGTTCACCTCCCAGGCCGTGCTCGGCGAGTCGGTGGGCATCCAGCACTACGCGCAGATGATCCCGCTGGCTCGCACCAACCGCGAGCGCCTGCACCTGCTCGAGGACGCGTGGCGCGAGCGGGCGCACCTGCTGTCGATGCAGGAGGTCGCGAAGCGCGCGGGCGTCGTGGTCGCCGAGCCGAAGACGGACCCGTACTGGTCGAAGGTGATGGCCGCGTTCCGCGAGAAGGTCGCGGAGGCGGATCTGCTCGGCCTCTACGTCATCCAGGACATCGTGCTCGAGGCCTACGCGGTGGTGCTCTACGAGTCGCTGCTCCCCGTGCTCGACGACAAGTCCGCCAGCGCGGTGACGGTGATTGCCGCGGACGAGCGCGAGCACCTGGCCACGGGCATTCGCGTGCTCGCCGACGCGTACAGCAAGGATCCGGAGGGCACGGTCGAGCGCGTGAACTTCGCGAACGAGCGCGTCGCGTCGGTACTCGCCGGCTGGGTCAAGGTCGAGGACTGCGTGCCGGTGTGCGGCGTGTGCGGCATGGTCGGCGGCTCGTGCGGCAAGGACGACCTGCGCGCAGCGGGGGTCGACGTCGAGCAGTTCCAGCCCGCCTTCGCCGAGGTCTATGGCGACGCGCTGCGCGAGGCGGGCCTGCCTCCCGAGTCGGTCATGCGCTGGCTGGCCCGACTGCTCGCATGAAGCCGACGGTCGCCTGGCTCGGCCACCTCGCGAGCCCGCTCGAGTACCAGGTGGCGCTCGCGGCCCTGCGCGGTCCGGACCTGCCGGTGCCCGCGCTCGACAAGGTCGCCGCGCTGGTCGAGCGGCTGAGCCCGATGCCGGCGTGCACGACCGAAGTGCCGTCGCTCACGGGAAGCTCGGTCCATGGCGTGTACATCGATGCGTTCCTGCTCATCGACGGGCGCGACGGCATGAGCCTGCGCGCAGCCCTCCGCAAGGTGCGGGCTGCATGCGCCGCTGCCGCCCGCGCCGGTGCAAAGGTCGGCGCCCTCGGGGGGTTCACGAGCATCGTCGGCGAGCGCTCGTCCGCGGACCTCTCGGCGGAGTTCGGCTTGCCGTTCACCACGGGCAACACGCTCACCGCCGCCTGCCTCGCCGCGCAGGTCGAGAGCGTGGCCGACGCGTCGGCACGGGTCGTGCTCGTCGGCGGCGCGGGCGACGTCGGCAGCGGTGTCGCCCGCATCCTCCACGCGCGCGGCTACCGGCCCGTGCTCGTCGGCCGCCGACCCCAGCCGCTCGCCGCCCTCGCCGAGGAACTGCCTGGCGTGTCCATCGCCACCTGGGAGGAGGCCGCTCCCACCGCCGACGTCGCGGTACTCGTCGCGAGCACGGGCCCCGGTGGCATCGACGTCTCCGCGGTACCGCACACGACCCCCATCCTCGATGCCGGCCACCCGCCGAACGCCAGCCCGGGCCATCCGATGACCGCCACCGCCGGCCGCGTCGCCTTCGCTCTGCCGGAGCGCGGCGGCCTGCCCGAGTTCATCTCGAGCGGCTGTGACGAGGGCGAGCACCATGCGTGCATGGTCGAGGGCGCGGTGCTCGGTCTGGAGGGCTGGTTCGAGCCCTACTCGCAGGGACGAGGGCTGATTCGGCCAGACCGCGCCGCGAAGCTGCTCGACGCCGCCGCTCGCCACGGTATGACCCCAGGGCCGCTGCGCTATCGCCGCGACATGGCTGCTGAAGCGGACTGAGCGAGGCAACGACCCGAAGAACCGGGAGAATCCGGCCTCAGTCGCACCGCGTTTGTCACCCTGTCGGTCCGTCGCGCGTTCATAGGACGACCATGAAGCAACCCACGCCATCGGGCCGCCGGGAGGCGCTGTCGCGCCTGTACGACGAGACCGGATTCCTCGTGCATCGGAGGTGCCTCCAGATGGTCGGTGACCCCCAGACCGCGCACGACGTGACGCAGTGGACCTACCTGCGCGCGTGGGAGACCGGGTTCGAGGTACACTCTCGCGCACAGGCCCTGTCGTGGCTGTACCAGACGGCGACCCGTCGCTGCCTGACACTGCTCCGCAACCGTGCGAGCCGCCGCAACCTGCGTCACCTGCACGGCGAGCTGCTCGTGCCCTCGGGTCCCGCCGATGCCGAGGCCCTGAGCATCTCGCGACAGCACTTCGAGCGCGCCATCGCGCGCCTGCCCGAGCGCGACGCCAGCTTCGTGCTCCAGACCTTCGTCCAGGGGGACTCCGTCCAGCGCGTCGCCGAGCGCGAAGGCGTGTCCACCCGCACCGTGACTCGGGCTCGCCGTGCCTTCGAGCAGGCCCTCGAGGAGGAAGCATGACCGTCGACCGTTTCGAGCTCGAGCTGTACGCCCTCGGCGATCTGGACGACCCCGACCGCGTCGCTGCGGTGGAAGCCGCCATCGCCGGTCCCATGGCCGAGGAGTGGCGCGCGCTGAACGCTGCCCGCGACGCGTGGACGGCCCCCCCGCTTGCCCTGCCCGAGCCCGTGGCGGCGCCGTCGCCGACCTGGGGAGTGTGGCGCGCCCTGGCCCTGGCGGCCGCCCTGCTGCTCGCCGTCCTCGGCCCGCTGAGCCTGCGTCCCGAGCCCGAGGGCGTGCGCGCGATGGGCCAGCTGCCGGTGGATGCCTTCGTCGAGCGCTCGGGTGCCCAGCTCGGCCATCTCCGCGCCGGGGACGTGCTCGGCGTGCGCACCACCCTGCCTCGCGCCGGCGTGGTCGCCATTGGGCTGCTGCAGCCGCGAGAGCAGGGAGCCGCCCTGCTGTGGGTCTCGGAGCCCGCCGAGGCCGGGGCCGAGGTCGCCATCCCAGCGGGCCTCGAGCTGGACGACTACACTGGTGAAGAGTGGCTCGTGATCAGCGTGCACGCGGCCACTCCCACCGAAGAGGACTGGGCCGTGAACGCGCGTCGACTCGTACAAAGCCAGAGCAGCGAAGGACCCGCACGTGCCGTGCTGCTGCGGGGTCGCCGTTGATCGCCTGGCTCACCGCCCTCGCCCTGGCCGGACCTCCCGAGGCCCGGCTCGCGGTCGTGGTGAGCTCGAACCACGGCCTGGCGGACGACCAGCGCCTGCTGTTCGCGGATGACGAGAACGACCGGGTCCGCGAGGCGCTCACCGAGCTCGGTGACTTCGAGCAGGTCTTCCCGGTGAAGGACGCGACCCCAGACGCCCTGACCGACGCCCTCGGCGACGCAACGGTACGCGCGAACACCCTGGAGCAGGCCGGGTTCTCGGTGACGCTGATGGTGTACTACACCGGCCACGCCGGCCTCGATGGCCTGCACCTGAGCGGCGAGGTGCTGCCCCTGGGGGAGCTCAAGCGGGCCGCTCGCGTCGTACCCGCCGACCGCCGGCTGTTCGTCGTCGACGCCTGCCAGTCCGGTCAGCTGTTCCGGTCGATGGGCGGCCGGCTCGTCGACGTCGCGCCCGAGCCCACCCAGTTCGCGCCTCCCGAGGGCGAGGTGTGGATCACCTCCGCGGGCCCCGAGGAGAGCGCCTTCGAGGTCGACGGGCGCCGGGGCGCGCTGTTCACGCACTTCTTCGTCAGTGGGCTTCGCGGCGCCGCGGACACTGACGGCGACGAGCGAGTCACCCTGGGCGAGCTGTACGGCTTCGTCGCGCGAGAGACTGCCGGGGCCGCCGCCGAGGTCGGTCAGAAGCAGCAGCCGCGCTGGGGTGGCGACATGACCGACTGGGTCGCGTCCCGGGTGGACGCGGTGGCGGGCGTGGACGTGGACGGGCCCCTGACCTCGCCGCTGCTCGTCGTCCGGAAGGACCGCGCCCGGGTAGTCGCCGAGCTTCCGCGAGGCTCGGGCGGCCACCTCGCCCTCGAGCCCGGCGGCTACCAGCTCCTCACCCTCGGTGGCGGCAACCCCCGAGTCGCCGACATCACGGTGCGCGCCGGCGAGCGCACCCACGTGGACGCGGGCGTGAACCTGACCCGCGCACCCCGCGTGCGAACCCTCGGCGGCCTGGTCGAGACACACCCGTGGCGGGTGCGCGCCGGCATTGCCGCCGCCACCGGTGCCTCCCCGCTCGCGGGCCTCACGCCGGTGTTTGCGCTCGGCCTCGAGCGACTCACCGGGCGCGGTCACGCCCTGTCCCTCGATGGATTCGGCAGCCGCGCGGCAGTGGCCACCGACGGACTGGAAGGCCACGAGGCAAGCCTCGGCGGCGCCCTGCGCTGGACGTGGAAGCGTCCGGTCTCCCACGGACAGTTCGGAGGCGGCGCGACCTTTGCGAGTCGAACCCTGCGACAGCAGACCCAGCGCGCCCCCGACGGACCTTGGGGCAGCTGGTACGGCACCGACGAGGGCGCCGTCGACGTACGCTCAGCCGATAGCCGCCTCTCCCTGGGCCCGCGCATCAGCGTGCCGCTCGGCCGGGCCGCCGTGGACCTCGACCTCGACGCCGGTGGCCGCCTCGGGTGGAGCCGTCCCACGCGCATTCAACCGTTCCTCGGCGGATCGATGTCCGTCTCCATCAGCCTGTAGGTGCACCATGCGCCCGATCTTTCTCCTCCTGTTCGCTAGCGGCTGCGTCACGCCCGCCGGGATCGACGACGACCCGCCCGGCCGCAATGGTCTGGGCCTGTTCTTCGAGCTCTCCCCGAGCGAGGAGGTCGAGGACACGGCAGAGGAGATGATGCCGGAGCTCGAGTCCTTCGAGCTGGTCGTGGACGAGGTGCGCTTTGTCGGCGACCTGAACGACGCGCCCACCGAGACGACGGATGGCACGAACGTCGCGGTGGAGCTGCTCGGCGGTGGCGGACTGGCGGGGCTGCCCACCCTGTCGCTCATCGAGGGCACGTACACGGACGCCACCTACGAGGTACGCCTGTCCTCGCTGCGCCTCGAGGCGATCTGGATGGACGAAGAGGTCACGGTCGAGGTCGACTCGCCCGTGTCGTGGACGGCGGAAACCTCCCGCTTCGTGCTGCCCGACGGCCCCGACCCCGCCGTGCGCTTCGCGCTCGACCCGATGGCGTGGCTCGAGGACCTGTCGCTGGAAGAGGCGATGCCGACGACCAAGGGCGACTACCTGCTCTCCGCGAGCAGCAACCCGGACCTCTACGCCGACGTGCTCGGGGCCATCGTCGACCGCACCCAGGGTGAGTTCCCCGAGGGCCTGGAGTGAGGACGGCAGCCATCGCGCTGCTCCTCCTCCCTGCATGCGCCACACCGCTGTCCGCGGACTTCGCCGGTCCGCCGTACCTGACGCTGGCCGGTGCCGTCGAGCTCGCTGGGCCACCGGGGGATGCGGCGGTGACCGGGGCCGTCGCGTGGGCGTGGACCGAGGGCAGCCAGATGCACACCGCGGTGGTCGAGGTCCCATTCGAGCCCGAGGTGTACTTCTACCGCCTGACCGTGCCGGGCCCCCCGGACGTCCCCCCCGCGGCGACGGGTGACGCCCCCCCGGGGCTCGCCGAAGAGCCCTTGCTCATCGGCCTCCCGCTGCTCCTGCAGACGGAGGTCGAGGTGGTCGCCGACCCCTCGGGCATGGCGCGCTGGCTCGCGGGTGAGCGGGTGCCCGCCGCGGACTGGCTCGACCCCGGGGAGGGCCGGGTGCTCGCGTGGGCCGACGAGCACCTGCTGATCGGCATGGCGACCGGCGGGGCCGACCACCTCGGAGAGACGCCTGGCATCGACCTGAGCGCGCTATGCGGCGTCGCGGACGTCGCCGCCGGGCTCACCCTCTACCAGCGGGCCGCTGACGTCGACTGCCCCGACGTGTGGGAAGCGCTGTCGGCGCCTGGGGAGCGAACCGACTTTCAGGGTGTGGACATGCGGTCGCCCTGAGTGCCGTCAAGCAGGGCGTCTAGAGAAAAGTTTGGGCCAGGCTGTCCGTCGTCCCGGCGCCCGCGCGTTGAGTCATGCAAGGAGGCCCAATGCGTTCACTCACGACCCTCTCCCTTCTCGTCCTCGCCGTCGGCTGCAAGACGAGCGCGAACATCGCCGAAGACACCGGTGTCACCACGGACACAGGCGTCACCTCGGACACCGATGTGCCAGGTCCCGAGAACGGTGCCGGGGACACCGTGCTCCCCGAGAACACCGGGTCGGGCGTCGGCAGTTACCAGGTCGTGGCCCGGGCCGAGGGCACGGACACGACGGTCGGCAACCAACGCTTCTTCGAGACCGACCTGCGCGTGGACCTCTTCGACGACCAGGGCGCGCGCATCTCGGGCGCAGAGGTGAGCATGAGCACCCTCGCCTTCGGCAACGTGGCGCTGATCGAGGACAGCCAGAACCCCGGCCGCTACGAGGGTGCCGCCTTCGGCTATGACCGCAGCTACAACCTCGTGATCGACGGGCCCGACGGGCGATTCGAGGCGACCGCCGTCGGTCCGGGCATCCACGCGATCAACCCCGGTCCCGTACCGGTTGATGCCGCCGAGGACTGGGTGATCCGCTGGGATCCCACCGGGGCGACCTTCTGCGAGATCGACACCCGCGGCATGGGCAACCAGATGACGGACGACGACGGCGAGTTCACTGTGCCCGCCGGCGACATCGACCAGGAGGTCGGCGAGGTCGGCGAGGAGCGCGCGCGCATCACGCGCTGGGAAGAGCTCGCGCTGACAGGCGCGCTGCCCGGCTCGACCTTCCGCGTCTCCATCGAGGTCACCAAGAACGACATCGACACCTTCGACAGCCGCGTCGGCAACCTCGACGGCACCGTCGGACACGACGGCGACCTCGGAAACCTCGCCGGTACCGTGTACGTGCTCGCGTGGCCCGCGGACCTCGATGCTCAGGGCCCGCCGTTCTTCGTCGCGACCATCGGCGACTACCCGACGACGACGACCTTCGAGATCAACGGGCTCGAGCCCGGCGACTGGTTCTTCCGCGCGTACCTCGACGCCGACGCGTCCGACGCCGGACTCGCTACGCCCGCGGGCCCCACGAACGGCGACCCCTTCGATGAGTGGGATGTCGGCGTGGACCCCAACCAGACCGTCAGCCACACCTTCTTCTTCCAAGACATCTGGTAGGCGACCCCCGGGCGCCCCCGCCGCCGATGCCTGTCTCCCCGGCAGGCATCGGCGGTCTGCGTTTTGGGGGCGAGCCGGTAGTTGCCAAGCCGGCGTGAAGCCTCATGCTTGCCGGTGCCGCCGTGTCCGCCGGAGCCCCGGTCGCGCGTTTCCTCCACCGACAGGAGACGCCATGCCCCTTCCCCATGCGAGCCGGCCGTGAGACGCGACACCCTCGTTCGCGCGTGCATCGCCGCGCTGCTCGTGCTCCCGGCGATGCTCGCCGGCGCAAAGATGGCCCGCTTCGACTCACTCGCCGAAGACCTGCTGCCGCGACGCCAGTACGACGTCGCCGTTCAGGTCGGGCTCGATGGACACGGGGAGGCGGCCCGCGTGCGCACCTTCGCACCGCGCTCGGACTGGCACCAGCAGGTCGTCAGCGAGGAGAGCATCGGCCCTCTCCCCTTCTCGACCTCCGATGTCGGCCTCAACCGCGAGGCCGTGTGGTCCGGCGGACAGGTGCCCGACGGGGTCCAGGCCGAGTACCGCTTCTCGGTGCTCACCAGCGACGTGGTCTACGCCCTGCCCGAAGGGCTGCCAGTGCCCGCTGCATACCCCGCCGCGCTCGCCTCGGATCTCGCCGCCACCGAGGTCGTACAGGTGGACAGCCCGGAGATCGCCGCCGCTCTCACCCTCGCGGGTGCGGACAGCGGGGACATCGCTTCACGCCTCACCGCCATCCACACCTTCGTCGAAGGACTCGGTTCCCGGCCGTTCAAGGGCACGACCGATGCCCTCACCACCCTGCGACTCGGCGAGGCCAGCTGCAACGGCAAGAGTCGCCTGTTCGTCGCCATGGCTCGCGCCGCGGGTATTCCCGCCCGGCTGGTGGGGGGCGTCATCCTCGAGTCCGGCCACAAGCGCACCTCACACCAGTGGGTCGAGGCCTACGTGGCCGGCCACTGGGTGCCGTACTGTCCAACCAACGGGTACGCGGCGGAGCTCCCGTCGACCTACCTCGCGCTGTACCGCGGCGACGAAGCGCTGTTCCGGCACACCTCGGACATCGACTTCGACTACGCCTTCGACATCCACACCCAGATGGTGCCGTCTCCGAACGCGCGCCAGACCATGGGACCGCTGAACCTGTGGGCCCTGTTCGACCGAGTCGGCCTGCCCTTCGCGCTGCTGCGAACCCTGCTCATGCTGCCCGCAGGCGCCCTCGTGGTGGTGTTCTTCCGGAACGTCGTCGGGCTGCCCACCTTCGGCACCTTCCTGCCGGCGCTGATTGCCGCCGCCTCCGGTGCCACCGGCCTCGCCTGGGGGCTGGTCGGACTGCTGATCGTCACCCTGGGCGTGGTGCTCGTGCGCGCGCTCGTCCAGCGCTTCGGGCTGCTGCACTCCCCGAGCCTCGCCATCCTCCTCACCGCGGTGGTGGGGTGGCTGCTGCTCGTCAGCCTGTTCGCCGACGCCGTCGGCCTCGCCAGCCTGGCGCAGGTCGCGCTGTTCCCCATCGCGGTCCTCGCGATTGCCGCCGAGCGCCTGTACCTGGCCTGGGTCGAGCGCGGCCCCCGGGACGCGCTCCGCGACCTCGCCGGCACCCTGGTCGTGATCCTCGGCTGCTACGTGGTGATGAACAGCCTGGCGCTGCAGCTCATCGTGCTCGGCTTCCCCGAGGTCCTGCTCGTCATCGTCGCCGCCGACCTCTACCTGGGCCGGTGGACCGGCATCCGGGTCTCCGAGTACCTCCGCTTCCGCCCCGCCATGGGGGTGGTCGCATGAGCCGCTGGAGCAGCCTGTTCGGCATGAACCGGCGAAACGTCGAGCTGGTGCACGCGCGCAACCCACGGCGGTACTACCCCCTCGTCGACGACAAGATCGTCGCCAAGGAGCGCCTGGTCGCGGTCGGAGTGCCCGTTCCCGCGACGCTCGCCGTGTGCGAGGGCCTGCGGGACCTGCCCGCCCTGCTCGAGGGACTCGCCGACCAGGAGTCCTTCGTGATCAAGCCGTCCCTGGGCGGTGGCGGCCACGGCATCCTCGTCGTCGGCGAGCGCGTCGAGCCGGGCTGCTGGCGCAAGGCCGGCGGCGAGATCCTCGACCTCGAGGCGCTCCACGAGCACGCGGCGAACATCCTCTTCGGCGCCTTCTCCCGTGGCGCCATGACCGACCGCATCCTCGTCGAGCCGCGCGTCACCCCTGGTGGCGTGTACGCCGAGATGTGGGGCGACGGCCTGTCCGACCTGCGCGTCATCACCCTCGAGCGGCAACCGGTGATGGCGATGGTCCGTGTGCCGACGGCGAGCTCGGAAGGGCGCGCGAACCTCCACCAGGGCGGCCTGGGACTGGCCGTCGACCTCGAGACCGGACGCGTCACCCGGGCGGTGCGCAACGGACGGCTCATCAGCCGGCACCCCGACAACGGCGCGCAGCTCGAGGGCATCTGCCTGCCCGCGTGGCAGGAGACCCTCGACGTCGCGCGGCGCGCCGCGGGCAGTGTGCCGCTCGGCTACCTCGGCGTCGACATCGTCCACGACAAGGACCTGGGGCCCCTCGTGCTCGAGCTCAACGCGCGCCCCGGCCTCGAGATCCAGAACGTCCACGGACGCGGTCTCGCCAGCTTCCTGGAGGCGCTGTGAGACTTCCCGCCCCCTCTCCGCTCGCACCCGTGCTCGCCGTGGCCTTGCTCGCGTTTGCGGGCGCCGCCGCGGTCGAGGCCACCGTCGGCCAGCACTACGTGGACCGCGTCACGATGGTCATCGCCGCACCCTCGGGTGACGCCGGCGACGAGACCAGCGAGGCCCCGAGCGCCGAGGCGCTGAGTCCCGCCCACGAGCAGGCGCGCACCCTGGCTCGCCGCGGTCGCGTCGACGAGGCCCTGGTCCAGCTCGATGCGCTGCTCGCCGAGGTGCCGGACCACGGCCCCCTGCGCGCCGAAGTCGGGTTCTGGCTACTCGCCGAGGGGGACACGGCCCGGGCTCGCGCGGAGCTGGAGCGCGCGGCGGCCGCCGCACCCGACAACGCGTGGATCCACCTCACCCTGGGCCGCGCCCGGTCGACGGACGGGGACCTCGAAGGGGCCCAGGCCGCCTACGAGCGCGCCCTCGCGCTGCATCCCGCCTACACCACGGCACGCGTGTCGCTGGGCGTGGTGCTGCGCAAGCGCGGTGAGCTCGATGCGTCCATCGCGCTGCTCGAAGAGGCCGCCGAGACCGGCAGCAACGAGGAGGAGGCGCGCGCCCTCGTGGCGCTGGGGCGCTCCTACCTCGCCGCGGGACGCGTCCCGGCCGCGGTCGAGGCTCTGGAGCAGGCCATCCTCCACGCACCCGCCGACATCGACGTGCGCCTGGGCGCCGCACGCGCGTGGTTGTTCGAAGCCCCACCCGAGCTCCGCGGGCGAGCGGTGGCCGTCCTCGACGAGACGGCTCGCATGGCCCCTGACGTCGCCGAGGTGCACTCCGCACGAGGCCGAGCCCTCGAGATGACCGGCGACGCGGTCGGCGCGCGGGAGGCGTATCGCACCGCCCTCACCCTGGACCCGCACTACGCCTACGTCCAGCGACGCCTCATCCGCCTCGCGCTGGAGGAAGGCGATCTCGATGTCGCCCGGGCCCAGGCCGCGCAGCTGGTGGAGGTGAACCCGGAGGAAGCCGAGCACCACGTGCTCGCCGGCCTCGTCGCCGTCGCCGCCGAGCGGCCTTCCGACGCCCGCGCCGCCTACGAGGAAGCCATTCGACGCGCGGGAGGCAGCTACCCGGAAGCCTCCTACAACCTCGGCC
>SBGP01000014.1 GCA_006226595.1 Deltaproteobacteria bacterium | reverse complement strand
CCCGGGTCGAGCTCCTCGTGAGCTCCCCGGGGTGCTCTGGTTTTCGGGTCGCGTTCTCGCCGACCTCGTGACCCCCGGGTCGAGCTCTTCGTGAGCTCCCCGGGGTTCTCCGGTTTTCGGGGTCGGTTCTCGGTCCCCATGCGCCTCGGGTCGAGCTGTTCGTGAGCTCCCCGGGGTTTGCGGTTTCGGGTGCTGGTCCGCTAGACGTGAACGCCCCACAGCTGGGTGATCTCCGTGGGGATTCGAAACTCGGCGCGCTTGCCCTCGCGATTCACCCACAGCAGGCCCTGGATCAGGGCGCGCGAGAAGATGCTCGCCACCGTTGCCATCGCCGGACTCGCGTCGCCGAGCTCGTCGGCGGCTTCGATCAGGACGCGTGTGCCGCGGAGTACCGCCGGAACGTGGCCCTTGGGGACCTCGAGCAACTCGGCCACTTCGCTGCCGGCGACGTGATGTACGAGCGCTGGCACGATCGGGTCGAAGGTGGTGCCGGGTACGAGGACGCTGAGTGTGTCGACCAACGACATCGCCAGCTGGGTACCGTGCTTGCTCGGTCGCATGTGGCGAGTGCGAATGGCCTGGCGCAGGGCCCGTGCGTGCGGGAGGTCGACGGGGAGAAGGTCGGGGTGCACCCCGAGCAGGAAGCCGACGACACGCCACGTGTGCAGGTACCCCTCGATCTCGTCGTCATTGACATCGATGCCGAACCGGGGGAGGGCATCGAGCACGGCGATGCCGAACGCGAGCTGCGTACCGAGCATGTCCTCCTGGTTGACCGGAACCCCCCACCTCACGTCCCAGTTCGGGTCCCGGGAGGTGAGCACGCGCACGCTGGCGTGAATCAGCCGCACGCGCTGGATCAGGCGTAGTCCGCGAGCCTTGGGCGCGAAGCTCCCCGGCGTCATCACGTCGACGAGAAACTGCGCGGTCTCGTAGATGCGGCGTTGAGCGCCTCGTTGGAGCCGCTTCGTGAACGACAGCACGCGGGCCCCGTCGGCTGCGGCGTAGCACTCGGGTAAGGAGCCGCAGAGCAGCGCGGCACTCATTGCAGGTCCGTGGCGCGAGAACAGGCGCTGACCCTCAAGAATCAGCTGCTCGTCGGCCCAGTCAGGCAGCTCGTCGGTGGTCTCGATGAACCGATGCAGCGCCGGGGGCAGTGCCGGGGGCGTGCTGTCGTCGTTCTCCTCGAGCGTCGCGAGCAAGCGGTGCACTGCGCCGGCGTTGTCGGCCTCCATCAGCGCCGTGACCGCAGCATCCGCGAGTGGGTCGCCAACCTCCCTCCACGCGGAGAGGTCGGGAAGGGGCCGAGTTTCGCTGCCGGGCATCTTCGCCTCCGCGGCAAGCTTAGCCGGGACGGGCCGAGGAGTTTTGCGGGTTGGCCCTCTGCCCGCTACAGTTCGAGGACGGATGGAGGCCTGGTGCGCCGATTTTCTCCCCACAACCTGCGGGATGCGACCGTTCTCTGCGTCGGCATCGCCCTGCTCGCAGGGTGCCAGGACTTCGACCTGGTGCAGGATCCCTCGGTCAACGGCGTGCCGAACCCGCCGGATCTCTCGGCGCGGGTGCAGACCGACCGCAGCCTGCAGGTCACCGTGCCGGCGGTCGACGTGCTGTGGGTCATCGACGACTCGTGTTCGATGGCCGCCGAGCAGCAGCGCCTCGCCGACAACTTCCCCCGGTTCATGGCCTACTTCGAGGACTCCGACCTCGACTACCACATCGGGGTGGTGTCGACGGACATGCGCTCGTCCAACGCCCAGGGCCAGCTTCGCGACGTGGCGGGCTTCAAGTGGATCGACCGCGAGACGCCTTCTCCCGAGCTGGTGTTCAGCGCCATGGCGGACCTCGGCACGGCCGGTGACGCCACCGAGCGCGGACGCGATGCGGCGTGGACCGGGCTCGTCACCCGGCGCTTCACCGAGAACTACGGCTTCTACCGTGAGAATGCTGCGCTCTCCGTCATCGTGATCAGCGACGAGGACGATCAGTCGGACCTCGAAGTCATCTCGCTGCCCGACTTCATCTCGAACCTGCCCGCCCTGAAGCGCACGCCGGGCATGGTGACCTTCTCGTCCATCGTGGGCCCCCTCGGCGGATGCCAGACGACGACCGAGACCGGCAGCATCCAGAACACCGAGCCCGGCTTCTCGTACCTCATCGCCACAGATGCCATTGGTGGCATCACCTGGTCGATCTGCGACGAGGACTGGAGTGGCCTGCTCTCGCTTCTCGGCATTCAGGCGGCCGGACTGCGCACCGAGTTCTTCCTCTCCGAGATTCCGGTCGAGGACACCATCGAGGTGTGGGTCGAACAGGAGGGTGCCGTGATCGAGCTGCCGGTCGAGGAGCCCGATACCGGCGGTGAGGTACCTCCGAGCTGGGTGTACAACCGCACCCGGAACAGCGTGGCGTTCACGAGCTTCGTGCCTCCGCCGCTGGCCGAGGTGTTCATCGAGTACCAGGTGCTCTCCGGCGTGCAGAACACCGACGAGGCCACCGCCCGCTAGCGTTCCTCGAGCTTCCGGCGCCACCAGGCGAGGCGCTCGCCGATGAGCTTCTCCTCGGCGAAAGGCTTCGGCTCGTAGAAGCGGGCATGCTGGACCTCCTCGGGGAGGTACTGCTGCCGCGCGATGCCGAACGGCTCGTCGTGCGGATAGACGTAGCCCTTGCCGTTGCCCTGGCGGCGGTCCTCTGCCGTGGATGCCTGGCGCAGGTGCAGGGGAACGGGAAGCGCACCGCTCCGTCGGACCTCGGCGATCGCGGCGTTGATCGCGGCATACGCGGCGTTGCTCTTCGGCGCCGTGGCACACCACAGCACCGCCTGCGCCAGCGGAATGCGGCCTTCGGGCAGACCGATGAGACGCACGGCATCCACCGCAGCGACCGCCACCTGCAGGGCGCGGGGGTCGGCATTGCCGACATCCTCGGCAGCGAAGATCACGAGGCGGCGGCCGATGGCGACCGGGTCCTCGCCGCCCTCGAGCAGTCGCGCCAGGTAGTACACCGCCGCGTCCGGGTCCGAGCCGCGCATGCTCTTGATGAAGGCCGAGAGCACGTTGTAGTGGTCTTCACCGTCGCGGTCGTGGCGGATGTCCCGCCGCTGCAGGACCTCGGTGACGAGCTCGACGGTGACGCGTTCGTCGCCGGCGGCGAGGCAGGCTCGCTCGAGCTCGTCGAGTGCGCGGCGCGCGTCGCCGGCGGCACCCTTTGCCAGGGCGTCGAGCACGTCGTCGTCGACCTTCGCATCCTGGAGCCCGTCGGGGTGCGACAGGGCCCGCTCGAGCACGCGCCGCACGTCTTCCGC
This sequence comes from Deltaproteobacteria bacterium, assembly GCA_006226595.1. GTDB lineage: Bacteria > Myxococcota_A > UBA796 > UBA796 > M1803. Next base: position 97,081 of record SBGP01000014.1, on the reverse strand, counting down.
GCGCAGCGGCTCCAGGCGGACGACTTGCAGACGGGAGCGAAGCGCGGCGTTCAGCTCGAAGGACGGGTTCTCGGTCGTCGCGCCGATGAGCGTGACCGCACCGCGCTCCACGTGCGGCAGCAAGGCATCCTGCTGCGCCTTGTTCCAGCGGTGGATCTCGTCGACGAACAGCAGCGTTGGCAGCAGGCCGCCCTCGGCCTCCGCGAGCACCTCACGCAGGCGCTTCACGCCGTCGAACACCGCGGAGATGGCGATGAACGAGGCACCCATCTCACGCGCGATGGCGTGCGCGACCGTGGTCTTGCCGCATCCTGGCGGCCCCCAGAGAACGAGGCTCCGCAGGTTTCCGGCGCGAACCGTGCGGGTCAGTACGCCGTCCACGCCGAACCACCGCTCATGGCCGATGAGATCGTCGATGGACTGCGGGCGGACACGGTCCGGGAGCGGTTGCTTCATGCGGTGATCCGCTCGAGCAGCTCCGGATCACGCAGCGCGGTGCGTGCGCCGCGAGCCACCGCATTCGCCGGATGGTCGACGAGCAGGAAGGGGAGGTCCGTGGCGTCGCGCAGCACGCGGTCGAGTCCCCTCAGCTGGGCCGCTCCGCCGGTGAGGATGGCGCCGACCTCGATGATGTCGCCGGAGAGCTCGGGTGGCGTCGCAGCCAGGGTGCGCAGCACGGTAGCTCGAATGTGACCAACCAGAGGCGCGAGCGCTTCGGCGAGATCGTCGCCGGAGACGGCGACCTCGCGGGGGCCTCCGTTGGTGACGTCGCGGCCGCGCACCGACATGCGCACTGCGCCTCCCTCGGCGGTGCCGTGGTGCAGCTTGAGCGCCTCCGCGCTGCGGGCACCGAGGATCAGGCCGTGCTCGCGCTGCATCCACCGGGCGATGGCGGCATCCATCGACACGCCACCGACCGCCTCCGTGTGGTGGATGACCAGTCCCGCGAGGGAGAGCACGGCGCAGGTCGTCCGCCCGCCACCGACCTGGAGCAGCAGGCTGCCCCGCGCCTCGGTCGCGGGAAGCTCGGCACCGAGGGCCGCGAGCACCGGCGAGGAGGCGAGGGACACCTCGCGCGCACCCGCAGCCCGCACGCTCTCGAGCATCGCGCGACGCTCGACCGGCGTGCAGTGCGGGGGGACGGCGACGACGACGCGTGGCTTGCGCAGCGACCGGCCCAGGGCCTGGCGAAACACCAGCTGGAGCAGGTGCTCGGTGGCCTGGAAGTCGGCGACCGCTCCGGCTTCGACGGGACGCACGACCCGGAGGTTCGGCGCGGCACGGCCCCACATGTCGCGGGCCTTCCCGCCCCATGCGATGACCTCTTCACCGCGGGCCGTGCGCGCGAGGGCGACGACGCTCGGTTGCTCGACCAGCACGCCCTCGGAGCCCACCAGCCGAACGGTGGACGAACCGAGATCCAACGCGACATCCGCACCTCGAAGTCCGAGGGCCATGTCAGCGAAGCTCGCGACGGGTGCCCGTCACTCGGACCTCGCCGGCGCGGAACGACCGTCGTGTGACCGGCGCGGTGCAGGGCATGGGAGCCTTCGCGAAGCTAGTTCTGCGAGCCGCTCTTGTGGAAGCCGCGGGTGTTGTCGATGAGGTCGAGCGGCTTGTCCATCAGCTGGGCGTAGTGCTCGGCGTTGCCGCGCAGCGAGCCCTCTTCGGAGACCTCGATGGTGCGACGGTCACCGTCGATGGTCACGGCCACGATCTCGTGGGTGCCGGCGGAGGAGGTCACGTGCTCGAGCTTGATCACGTCCTTCCAGTCCAGGCGCTCGGTCTCGACACCGCTGCGGTAGGTCGTGGTCCACACGACCGACTGGGTCTCCTCGTCGACGAGGATGCGCTGGTCGAGGGGACGCAGCGAGATCACGTAGAAGGTGACCGCGCCGATGACCATCATCGCGGCAAGTGCGCCAAGGAGCACGAGGGGGCCGGCCTTCTTGGGCGGGACCTCGGTGAAGTCGTGGAAGCACTCCTTGCAGCGGGTCGCCGCGACGGGGACCTCGGCATCACAGGAGGGGCAGGTCTTCGTGGACACGTGTGTACTCCGGAGGATGGTCGACCAGGGGTCGGATTCCAGACGACGGTTATGGCGGATGGTCCGAGCGCATGCAAGGCCTCACACGCGCGTGTGCGCGCATTTGGCATTGCTTTCGCAAACGCGTGCGCTGCGTGTCGGATCGGCGCGCATTCGGTGCCGACGACCCGCGACAGTCTCAGCGGCGGCTCGCCCGGGCGACGGCCGTGAGCAGGAGCGGCAGCATCAGCGCGACCTGGCTCTTCGGACGCGTCTTTTCCCAGGCCTTGTACGTCTTCTGTCCCGCGGAGAGTACGGCGGACACGGAGCTCCGGGTGCCGACCAGGCCGGCGATAGCGGCCAGCTCGTCCCGGGAGAGGGACTCGAGGTCCTCGCGGTCGTACTTCGAGAACGGCAATCCCTCCGAACGGCCGACCTCGACGATGCGGAGCACACAGTCGACGACGAGCGTGCGGCGGTCGATCTCGGCGGGGGGAACGAGCTCCAGCTCGGCGGCGAGCTCGACGAGCTCGAGCTCAGGGAGGTGCTGGACCAGGGCCCACTCGGTCTCGGTCAGGAAGAAGGACATGGCGGCTCCGCGGTGGCCAGCCAGACGGCTCGGCTCAGCAGGACCACACCAGCCGCCGCAAACCACCACGTCGAGAGCGAGATGGCGGCGAGAAGCAGGCCTGCCGCTGCGGCGGCGAATGGCGTGGCTCGGGTCATGCGGCCGCGTATCACGCTGGAGGGGGGCCGCGGCAGGAGGGTGTGATAGGGCAGGATCATGGCAGACGCAGCAAGGGATCTCGCGCGGCTCGCAGCCGCCCTCATCGCCGCCCCCACCCGCTTCGCCAGCGGGGTGATCCACCGCATGGCGACAGGGGACGTCGCGGTGCTCCAGCTACGGGTGGGGCAGCAGGCACTGCACCTCGCGGACCGCCACGAGCTGCTCGGGCGGCTCCGTCGTGTCGAGGCCGACGATCGCGTCGCGGCGATCCTTCTCCACATCGAGGGTGCACCCGGTGGGTGGGCCTCCACCCAGGACCTTCGTGACGCCCTGCGGCGCCTCTCGGAGAGGGGAACGCGCGTGTATGCGCTCCTCGAGTCCGCCGGGAACGCGGCGCTCTACCTCGCCTCCGCCTGTGATCACGTCTTCCTCGTTCCGAGCGGAGAGGTCGCTGCGACGGGCGTCGCTGGTGAGCTCACGTTCATGGGCGGCCTGCTCGAGCGGCTCGGTGTCGAGCCCGACTTCGAGGCCGCGGGTGCCTACAAGTCCTTCGCAGAGCCCTTCACGCGCCGCTACGCCTCTGCCGCGAACCGCGAGGCGACGCGGGCACTGGTCGACGACCTGCATGCCCAGCTGGTCGACGGCATCGCCGACGGCAGAGGCATCGAGCGCAGTGCCGTAGAAGCCGCACTCGATCGCGCGCCCCTGGGTGCCGAAGAAGCGCTCGAACTCGGGCTGGTGGACGAGCTTCGCTACGAGGACGAAGTCATCGAGTGGCTCGAGGGCAAGCATGGCAAGGACCTGCGTCGTCAGCCCTTCGCGAGCTGGGCTCGCCGTGATCGCTGGCTGCAACGTCTCGAGAGCGCCGGGAGCGGAGGGCCGTTCATCGCGGTGGTGCATCTCGAGGGAGCCGTGACCCATGGCGAGCAGTCCCGAGGTCCCGTGATCCGTGCCCGGACCGTGGTGCCGCTGCTTCGGGCCCTCCGCGAGGAGGACGAGGTCGCGGCGATCGTGCTCCACGTCGACTCCCCGGGTGGCAGTGCGCTGGCCTCCGACCTGATCTGGCGCGAGGTCGCTCGACTGGCCGAGGAAAAGCCGCTGGTCGCCTGCTTCGAGGACGTCGCGGCGTCGGGTGGCTTCTACCTGGCGGCCCCGGCTCGCGAGATCGTGGCGCGCGCGGGCACGCTGACTGGCTCGATCGGCGTGGTTGGCGGCAAGCTCGTGCTCGGCGAGGGGCTGCGCATGCTCGGGGTCTCGACCGAGGCCATCGCGAACACCGAGAGCGCGACCATGTACTCGGCGAGCAGCCGATTCACCGACGCGCAGCGCGAGCGGTTCCGGGCCTCGCTGCAGCGCACCTATGACGGCTTCGTCGAGCGGGTCGCGAAGGGCAGGGGACGCGAGGTCGAGGCGGTCGAGCCCTACTGCCGCGGGCGCGTGTGGACCGGCCGTGCGGCGCTGGAGCACGGGTTGGTGGATCGCTTCGGAGGCCTGCCCGTGGCCGTGGAGCGCGCGCGATCGCTCGCCGCGATCTCGCCGACGGCGCAGATCGTCCACGTCGATGCGCAGCCTCGCGTGCCTTTCCTACGCCGCATGATCGCCAACAGCTTGCCGCCGGGCTTCGCGCAGCTGCGTGGGCTGCTGGGGCTCGGTCGCGTCGCCGAGATCGCGCTGAGTCATCCTGGAGAGGCGCTGGCGCTGTGTCCGTACGACCTCGACTTGCGCTAGGAGTGGTGACGTCGTCTTGACGAATCGACCTGATCAGTCCATAATTCTCAAGAACCGAGGCGTCGCGACGCCTTCTGGAGAGATCATGTCCATTCGGCGGCACCGGCGCGGTGGCAACGCCATCGAGGTGGCCCTGACGATGCCCGTGTTCCTCGCGGCCATCTTCGGGCTCATGGACTACGCCTGGTACTTCTACAACGAGGCCATGTCGATCGAAGCGACTCGACAGGGGTGCCGCGTTGGCGCGGTCGTGCCCAACCCGAACGGCGATTCCTCGCCGTACCCGACCGAGACCGCGGCGGCGGACTTCATTAACGGTGAGCTGCAGTCGACCGGCATCCGCTCGTCGAACGTCGCGGTCACGTACGACGGGTCGTGGACGTCGGCTTCTGCGACGGCCGAGGCGATCAACGTTGCCCAGGTGACCAGCCTGCTCGGCTTCGAGATGCTGCAGTGCGACACGTACCTCGAGTTCACGCCGCTCGTGGGTCTGGTGCCGACGCCGGACTACGTGCTCTCCAGCGCGACCTTCGAGGTCGAGCAGCCCTAGTCGAGGCTCTCGGCGAGACAGATTGGCCGTCCCTCGGGGCGGCCTTCGTCGTTTCGGACCTACTCAGGGTCGCCGTACACCCAGCGGTAGCGCATGACGTGGCCGAGCACGCCCTTCACGTAGCGTCGAGTCTCGGTGTAGCCGATGGCCTCGGACCACTCGTCGAACGGCGGCGGCTCGTCGGCAGGCCATGCCTCCCGCCAGCGACGGACAGCGGCCTCGCCGCCGTTGTAGGACGCGATCACCGCGGGAAGGTCGGTGCCGTCCAGCAGATCGCCCAACGCCTGCTGCTTCATGCCGAGCTCGGCGGTGCCGAGGGACGCGTTGTACGGAGCCATGTACAGGTCGTCGGGATCGTAGTCCCAGGCGTAGAGTTCCGCGTGGATGCGGTCTGCCTCCTCGGGCATGAGCTGCATCAGTCCTCGTGCACCGGCGATCGACGTCACGCTCGGGTCCAGCGCGGACTCCGAGGTCATGATGCCGAAGGGCAGCAGACCCGGGAGCTCGTAGCGCTTGGCGACGGCGGCGACGACGGTGGCTTCCGGCATGGGCGTGCAGGCCTGCTGAGCGACCGGGTCGCCGTCCTTCCACGGGGACACGCAGTAGGGCGCCGCCAGCTTCTTGGCGGTGCGGTAGTCGCCGGCGGCGATCAGTGCGTGGGCGGCGGCGAGTGCGGCATCGCGGGATGTCGCGGAGGGAAGCGCGGTCGCGAGCTCGGCCCTGGCCCAGTCGGCGAAGCCCGCATCGAGCAGCAGCTCGGCGCGCTGGACGTCCTCACGACGAGCGAGCTCTCCCGGCCACGCTGGCCGGTCCACGCGCGCGTGGCTCTTGAAGCGCGTACCCAGCTGTTCAGCGGCGAACCAGGCGTAGCCGGAGACCGGGTAGCGAGACACCACGCCTTCGAGCGCACTCTTGCGCACCGCTTCGTCGGGCTCGGTCTTCGCGATCCAGTACGCGGCGCCCGCGACCAGCGAGGAGCGCTCGCGCTGCTCCACGAGCCGCTTCCACGCGGTGCGTGCGTCGTCGATTCGACCGAGACGCTGCTGACAGCTCGCCTGAAACCACAGTGCCTCGTCGAGGTGCTTCGAGTCCGGCCACGCCGCGATGTGTCGCGTGAGCTCGGTGACCGCGTCCTCGCAGCGTCGCTCGTCCCAGGCCATGTACCCGATCTTGTACGAGGCCGTGTCCGCGCGGGGATCGGTGGGGTGCTGCTCCATCAACCGGCGGTAGATCACGCTCGACGTCGCGTAGTCGCCGGTACGTGCGGTTCCCAGCGCGTAGTCGAACAGATCCCGCGCGGCGCCCGTCGCCTTGTCCGGGGCCCCGAGTGCCTGCGCGTACAGACGGTTGGCCGCCTTGTAGTCGCGACCCTTGAACGTCGCCCGGGCGAGCGCGAGCTTGGAGGCGTCGGTCTTGGGCGGCTCGTCCACCGACAGCTCGCGGCGTAGCTCGAGCGAGGAGCCGTGCTGATGATCCTTCGACAGCGCTGCGGCTCGCTCCTGTGCGAGTGCCCGTCCCTCGGCCGTCGCGAGGTCGGGGACCGGCTGCCCGAGTGCCGCGAGGCGCTCGGCGGCCTTCTCGGCCCAACCGCCGCGAGTCGAGTCCGCCCACACACGCCGGTAGGTGGCGATGGCGGCTTCTTTGGCGCCGCGCTGCTCACCGCCGACCGCGAGGAGGTAGCGGGCCTCGTGGGCGTGCTCGGAGTTGAGCAGGTCGCGCAGGGTCTCGCGAACGTCGAGCGAGCGCTTCGCGGCGATGCCGGCCCGGCCGTACACCAGCCTCGCGTACTGGCCCGTCGGTCCGGGCAGGTCGAGCTTCTCGAGGACCGTCATGGCCTCGTCGGGGCGGTCCAGGGCGAGCAGGGCCTCCCCGCGAGCAAGGGTCGCGTAGGGGGAGAGGGGACCGTCGACGGCCTCGAGCCAGGCGAGCCCCTCCGCGGCGCGGTCGCGCCTGAGAGCGCACCAGCCGGCTCCGAGTCGCTCGACGTCCGACTCTGGCGCGTCGATGGCGCCGAGTACCGCGGCGCAGTCTCCGACCTTGAGGGCGTCCGCCCAGGGCTCTGCGGCCTGCGCTCCGACGGTGAACATCAGCCACCACAGCATCAGAACGAGCCTCCGAGTCGAAGGTAGAACCCACCGGGATCGCCGGGACGGTAGCCGCCGGGCGTGAGGGCCATGCCGTAGCCGAGTCGTCCCGTCAGGGCGACGCTGTACCAGTAGATGCCCGAGAGGCGGAGCTCGGCGCCCGTGCCGATCAGCGGCTCGGCGAACAGGTCACCGACCTCGCGAACGTCGGAGAAGGCATTGCCGGCGTCGAAGAACGCAGCCGCCGAGAATGCCCGGAAGAACACGGGCAGGGTCCCGATGCCGCGGTCGAAGCGGTGCAGGGGCAGTCGATATTCGAGTCCGGTCAGCCAGTACATGTCGCCCGATTTGCTACCGAGTGGGTAACCCCGCAGCATGCGCGTCTGGTCCGGCGTGATCGCGAAGCCGCCGTCCCCGAAGCTGCCGCCGAGGGAGTAGCGCCCGAGGAAGGTGTCGTCCGAGAGGCTCGTCTGGCCGATGCTGGCGCCGCCGGCACCGCGGAAGGCGACGACGTGGTTCGGGACCCACGGGTTGACCACGTACTCGCGGACCTCGGCGGTCACTCTCAGCTGCGTCAGACCCTGCTCCTCCACGACGCCGGGCAAGCCGACGCGCGTACCCAGCTGCGGCGCGAGCAGGCCGAAGACGACGGACACGACCTCGGCGTCCTCGGCGCTGATCGCGTAGGCCGTGGGCTGCGAGTAGCTGTAGCGCCACCCGAAGGAGAGCTCGCCGATACGGCCGCGCAGAGGCGTCTGTACGAGGTTCGGCGGCGGCTCTCCGAGGGGTCCGAAGTTGTCCAGGCTGTAGCTCGCGAACACCCAGGTCCGGAACGTGTACGGGTAGCTCACCGAGGCGGAGACCACGGTGTGGCGATCCCAGTACAGGGCCAGGCTCTGCTGGGGCTCGTTGTCGACCTCGGTCTCGGAGACCACGATGAGCGGGCGCACCGCGTGGCTCGCGCCCACGCTGTACACGGGCATCCAGCGGTTGACCGTGAGCACTCCGTAGCCCCCGCCGTACATCGCGTCGGTACGGAAGTGCGCACCCGCGTTCCACGCGAGGAAGCGAAGCGGGTCCGAGCTCGAGGCCGCGGCTGCCAGTCTGAGGTGCGGCAGTCGGTAGGGGCCCACGGCGTAGGGGCTCGCGAACGGCGTGCTCTGGATGTAGGGCAGCCAGAACCGCGGCACGAGGCCGGGCAACGGGTTGTAGCGCTTGGGGGGGCCCCACGTGAACGGGAAGTCCTCCTCTTCGCCGAACACGTCGAGCCCCTCGGCCTGGTCGAAGGAGTCGAGGCTCTCGCCATCCTGGGGATACAGCGCGGCCAACGGGTCGAAGGCCCCGCCAGGCCGGAAGTCCCGCAGCGGCTCGCCGGTCCATGCCGCGGTCGCGGACGTGCTGGGCTCGTCTACCGGCTGGACGAGCTCGGCGAGGGGCGTGTCGCGCGTCAGGTCTCGCGGAAGCGCGCCCCGGTCCAGGAAGTTCGCCCGGTCGAGGTCGAGAATGCGCACGTCCCAGCCGTCGGCGCTGTACTGCTGGTAGGCGAGCATCGTGCCATCGGGAGACACGGAGGGATGCAGCGCGCCGGTACGCACATTGGTCACCTGGAACAGGCGCTCCGTGGCCATCTCGATGGCGTAGATGTTCGGGATGCCCGAGCGGTCGGACGAGAAGTAGAGCCACCGCCCGTCCGCGCTCCACCGAGGCTGGCGATCCGGCGCCTGGTCGGCGGTGAGACGCCGTAGTGGCTTGCCTTCGGGATCGTACAGCCACAGGTCACGGCGACCGTCCTCCCACACCGAGACCGCGACCGCCGAGCCGTCTGGCGAGAAGCGTGGCGAGCCGTACTGCTCGTGGTCGTCATTGGCGGTGAGCGCCACCCGCCGCCGATCGACGGTGAGCTCCTCGAGCTGGTTCGTCTGGGCGGCGTTCGTGACCACCCACAGCCGGCTGCCATCGGGCGAGAACTCGGGATCGCGCGCACGGGCGCCGCTCGTCAGTGCGCTGGTCCGCTCGGTCGCGAGCTCGTGCAGGTACACGTCGGAGAAGGTGTTGAAGCGGTTGACCACGTGCATGCCGGAGTAGGCGAAGGCTGCGCTGTCGTTTCGCCAGGTGAACGAGCTCGCGCCGCGATCCTGAAGCAGGACCTCCGGGGCGTAGCCCTCGCCGTCCGACATCCAGATCGCCGAGCCGGTTCGCCGGTCGCTGCACGACCACACGAGCTTGTCGCCGTCCGGCGAGAACGCGGGTGCGCCGCACGATGCCTCGCCGTCGGAGATCAGCCGGCCTTCGCGGAGGCCCTCGGCGATCACGGGCTCCAGCTGGGCCTCGTAGCGGGCCCGCATGCTCTGCTCCCAGTCCTGGTACAGGCTGACGAAGCCCTCGCCGAACACCTTCTTCGAGGGCAGCCAGTAGGGAATGGACGCGCCATAGGTGTGCATCCACTGGGTCCACGCGCGCTCGCCGGTCCGGTCGGCGATGTGCTGCATGAAGTCCTGGCCGAACAGGTATCGCAGGTTTCCGCCGGGAGGATCGGCCTGGTAGCCCTCGAGGTTGCCGAGGGGCGGGAAGTCGTCGTCGACCACCGCGGCGCGCTTGATCATGTCGGCGTAGGGGGCGCGTCCGCGACCGCCCGCCGTGTGGCGGGTCTCCTGCAGTGTCGCGAGTCCCTCGACCACCCAGCGCGGTGTGAGCCGGTTCGTGGTCGCGACCTTTCCGATCGTCGAGCGAGCCAGCCGCACGAGTCCGTGGTTGCTGTCGATGTGCAACACGTGCGTGAGCTCGTGCTTGGTGATCGTCTCGGCCCAGTCCTCGTAGTAGTCGAGCGTGCTCGAGTCGGTAGGCGCCGTGACGTAGATCACGATGGCGTTGTACGGCACCGTCATCGCGTAGCCGTTGGCGCTGTCGGTGCGATCGACGAGCACGAGCTCGGTCTTGCGCTTCGGGTACCACTCGAGCTCGGCCGTCATCTCGCCGTGGACGTCGTCCACGATCAGCGAAAACTCCTCTGCGACCGACTCGATCCCCTGGTGGAAGTGGATCCGGAAATGTTCCGTCTCCAGGGTGCGCCAGGTCATCTGCGGATCGTAGGAGGCCGCGAGGGCATGAGGCGCGGCGAACAGGGCGCTGAGCAGGGAGAGGCGAGCGAGGTTCATTGCCCGTCAACCTAGCGCATTCGGGCCCGCGCGCGGGGCTCTCCTCGCGTCCATGCGCTGCATGGCGTTGCCAAGCCCCGCCCTCCGGTTACCCACGCGGTGAGCAGCCGCTCGCTCCCGCTGGAGGACAGATGCCCGACGCGCCCATTCTGATCGTGGACGACGAGGAAGACATCCGCGAACTCCTCGTGATCAACCTCGAGCGGGAAGGCATGGCCACCGCCGAGGCCGAGACGGGTCAGGCCGCCATCGACTTCTGTCGCCGCCAGACGCCGTCCCTGATCATTCTCGACCTGATGCTGCCCGACATGAGCGGCAACGAGGTCTGCCGTCGGCTTCGCGCCGAAGCGGCGACCGCCGAGGTTCCGGTGATCATGCTCACCGCGCGTGGCGAAGAGATCGATCGGGTGGTGGGCTTCGAGGTCGGGGCCGACGACTACGTCGTGAAGGCGAACTTCTCGGTCCGTGAGCTGGTGCTTCGCGTGCGTGCGGTGCTTCGTCGCCGCGGCGGGGCCGCTGGCGAGTCCGACCCCAACCAGCGCATGATCCACGGCGTGCTCTCCATCGACGCCGACGCGCACCGCGTGTGGGTGCACGACGAAGAGATCGCGCTCACCGCCACCGAGTTCCGCCTGCTCTGGGTGCTCGCGAGCCGCCCGGGCCGCGTGCTCACCCGCGGCGTGCTCCTCCAGGACGTGTGGGACATGCCGCCCGACCTGAACACGCGGACCGTGGATACCCACGTGAAGCGCCTTCGCGAGAAGCTCGGTGACGCGGCCCGCCACGTCGAGACCGTGCGCGGCGTCGGCTACCGCTTCAACCCCTCGCCGAAGGCGTGACCCTCGCCGAGCGCGTCGCCCGGCACACCACCCAGGTGGTGCTGCTGACTGCGGTCGCCGTGCTCTCCGGCCTGGTCCTCGCGCAGAAGCTCGCCCTCGGGTGGCTCGCCAGTGCGCTCATCGTCGGCGTGGCTGCGGCGATCGCGATGGGGTTCGCCCATCTCTCGGCCCGTCGCGCCGCGTTGCCGGGACTGCGGCGCATGGACGACCTGGCCCGCAAGACGCGGGCCATCGCGGAGCAAGACGATCTGGGCCAGCGCCTGGTCGAGATCGGCGAGCCCGAGGTCGCCCGCATCTCCAGGGCCGTGAACGAGCTGCTCGACCGGGTGCGCGACGAGCGGGAGCGCCTCGCCGCCGAGACCCTCCGCACGCGGACCATGGCCGAGGCCTCGCCGAATGGCGTCCTCGTCGTGGGTCCACGAGGGCGCATCGAGTACCTCAACCCGGCGTTCGAGCGGCTGTTCTCGCTCGCCGACTCACCGATCGGCCTGCGGCCGCTCGAGGCGCTCGAGGTCGCGGCGGTGCAGCGCGTGGTCGACGAAGTGGTCGAGACCGGTGCGGCGGCCGAGCTTCCAGCGACGAGTGGGGAGCTCGAGGTCCTGCTTCTCGGAGTTCCCCTCGGCGATGACGGCGCGACCATGGTCGTGTGCAGCGACGTCACCCGGTTCCGGCGGGCCGAGCAGGCACGCACGGACTTCGTGACCAACGTCTCCCACGAGCTTCGTACGCCGATCGCCGCGATCATGGGCTACGCCGAGACCCTGCAGGGCGACGAGCTGCCCAAGGGCTCCCAGCGCCTGGTGAGCGCGATTGCGCGCAATGGGCGGCGCCTGTCCGAGCTGTTCGAGGACCTCCTCGCCCTCGCGAAGATCGAGGCCCGGCGGCGTGAGCTGCCCATCTCCCGGCGAAAGCTCAAGCCGCTGGTCGACGAGGCGCTGAGCACCGCCCACGACCGGGCGACCAGCAAGGGCCAGACCCTGGAGGTCGACTGCCCGGGGGACGTCACTGCACGCATCAACCCGCAGGCGCTGGTGGCCATCGTCAGCAACCTCGCGCTGAACGCCTGCAACTACACGCCCGAGGGCGGGCACATCTCGGTGACCGTACGCCAGGAGCCCGACGCGGCCGTCGTCGTGGTCTCCGATGACGGCATCGGCATCGAGCGCACGCAGCTCGCGCGCATCTTCGAGCGCTTCTACCGAGTGGACAGCGGACGGGCGCGCAAGGACGGCGGCACTGGCCTCGGGCTCGCGATCGTCAAGCACCTGTGCCGCGCGAGTGGCGCCGATGTCTCCGTGGAGAGCGAGGTCGGGCAGGGGAGCACGTTCACGGTGCGCTTCCCCGCCACCTGATCAGCCGACGACCATCACCTCGTCGCGACCCACGGCCTTCACGAGCTTCTTGAGCTTGTCGGCCATGTCCGGAACATCGGCGTAGACCTCGCGCAGCTGTCCGACCAGGTCCTTCGCCCGGCGGAACGCGGAGATCAGGTCGCCGGCGAGGTCGGTGTCGCTCGCGAGCATGAGCTGGACCTCGGCGAAGCTCTTGCCGTTCGCCCAGGCCCGTCCGATGGCGATGTAGTCCGGGGTCCACTCGGTCTCGATGCCCGAGAGTTCGTCGGCGGCGGCGACGATCTGCGAGCCGAGCGCGGCGGCGACCTGTCCGTGCACGCGTCGGTCGTCGCGCGTGACCCGGAAGTTCGGCGTCGCGGAGCGGGGCAGGCCGGCGACGATGCCGCAGCACACGCCGAACAGCGTCGGCGGCTCCAGCTCGTCCCAGAAGCCCTGGAGGACCAGCTCGGCGACGAGGATCTCGCTCATCTGCAGGTGCCGCACGACGCGGGCACCCGCGTTGAAGCCAAGGTCATCGTCGAGGTAGCCGACCCGCTGCAGGAAGCGCACGCGCGTCTGGAACTCGCGCCACACCTGGCCGTCCTCGCGCGCCGCCTGGCGTCGCAGTCGACGGGCCTCCTTGGCCTGCTTGGAGCTGGTGCGACCCTCCTCGATGCTCTCGGCGCGGTCGAGCTTCTGCGCGGCGGTTCGCGTCAGGTGCCAGGAGAGGAAGCTCCGCTCCACGACTTCCTTGATGCGCTCCATCGACATGCGCTCGAGCAGGCTGACCACGGAGTTCCAGGACAGGTTGAAGCTCGAGTGGACGGGCTCGTAGGCGCCGCGCTGGTAGCGCTCGAGGTGCGGCTTGATCTCCTCGTAGTCGCCGACGTCGACGCGCACGAGCACGTGACCCTGATCGTCGAGACCTCGGCGACCCGCACGACCGGCCTTCTGCATGAAGCCGCGGGTGGGGAGGGGACGCAGGCCAGTGCCGTCGTACTTGATGATGCCGTCGAAGATCACGCTGCGCGCGGGCAGGTTGATGCCGAGCGCGAAGGTCGACGTGCAGTACAGGACCTTGATCAGGTGCTGCTCGTACAGCTCCTCGACCAGCGTCTTCAAGTGGACGTGCAGGCCAGCGTGGTGGAACGCGACGCCCTTGCGCAGCATGTCCTGAAACTCGAGATCCAGCGTCTGGCCGAGCTCGACCCGGGCCTCGCGGAGCTTGTCCTCGAGCTTGTCGCTCTCGGAGGGCGAGAGCATGCTGTGCGGCAGGTAGTGGGACAGGCCTCGCGCAAAGCGCTCCGTATCGCGCCGCGAGAACACGAAATACAGCGACGGCAGCAGGTCGTTCTTCTCGGCGAGTCGCACGAGATCGACATCCCGCGTGCGTCGAGCCGGTCGGCGACCCCGCTGCGGACGGCCGCGCCCCTGGCGGTTGCGCCCGCGGCTCCCCGGCCCGTCATCGAGCAGGTTGCGGCCCTTGCGCCGGAAGAACTGCTCGTACTCCTGGGGCGACAGGATGCCCGCGTCCTTGCTCGCGTAGTGGATGGTCAGCGGCACGATGCGCTCGAACGCGCGCACGACCTCAACCGGTGTGCCGCGCACCTCGGTGAGCCACTCGGCGAAGGTGTCGAGGTTCGACAGCGTCGCGGACAGGCCGACAATTTGCACGGTCGGCGGGAGGTAGATCAGGACCTCCTCCCACACGGTGCCGCGCTCGTTGTCGTCGAGGAAGTGGATCTCGTCGAGGATCACCGCCTTGAGATCCGCGAGGTCCTCGCCCGAGAGCAGCATGTTGCGCAGGATCTCGGTGGTCATCACGCGACACGGGGCGTCGCGGCGAATCACCAGGTCGCCGGTGACCAGGCCGACCGCATCTTCGCCATACAGACGCGTGTAGTCGCGGTACTTCTGGTTCGAGAGGGCCTTGACCGGCGCGGTGTACACCACCCGGCGGCCCTCCTCGAGCGCCTTCTCGACGATCCAGTCGGCAACGAGTGTCTTGCCGTTGCCCGTCGGGGCGGACACCAGCACGCTGCGGCCATCCTGCAGGTGCTTGATGGCTTGTTCCTGAAAATCGTCGAGTTCGAGTCCGCGGTACTGCATGGGCGGCATCGTAGCCCTGTGGACCGGCGCGGGCACGCGGAGGATGGCGGTTGGGCGCGGAACGTCGCGCCTCCGACAAAGTCCGGAGGACTCGGATGCGGCGTTCGGCCCGAGGCTGGGATCCGAAAACGAAAAGGCCCCGGAAGTCGATGACTTCCGGGGCCTTTAAGATGGTACTCCCAAGGGGAATCGAACCCCTGTCTCCGCCGTGAGAGGGCGGTGTCCTAACCGCTAGACGATGGGAGCACGTTTTTAGAGAGCGAAGTGGCTGGCCCGCTAGGACTCGAACCTAGAACCTCTGGGGCCAGAACCCAGCGTCTTGCCAATTCGACCACGGGCCAGTGTGGGACTTCCGTCCCGGCGCCAGCGTATTTAACCGTACACCGGGGCCCGTCAAGCAACGGCGGGCGTTTTCGATCGAGTTTCTCGTTGTTTCAGCTACGACGCGGAAAACCGTCGAGGTGCTCGGCACTCAGGGGAGCTGATCGAGGGTGACGCCGTGGGTAGCGAGGTCGCGATTCGCGTCGATGAACCAGCGCTCCTCACGGATCTTGCTGTCGTCGGCCTTCTTGCGGCCCTCGCGCCAGGCCTCGCGGTCCCCCCGCTCGAGCGCCTGGCTGATGGCCCGGTAGCCCTCGGCGCGCGCGCGCCAGATGGAGACGAGCTCGTCGTGACGGGTCTCCCACGCGGCCGGCGGCTGGACCAGCTCGGCCTGGTCGACGAGGTGCTCGGCGACGGGGGCGATCCTCGATTGCCAGCGAACTTCGACGGTCTCGGCGTCGAGCTGCTCGTTCGAGATGGCCGCGGCGGTCTCGTACAGCTGATCCGCGAGCAAGCCGTTCTCGTAGAGGAGCGGCTCGAGCTGCTCGGCGTAGGACTGGGCGGCAAGGGTGTCGGGGCCGGGCTCTCCGCAGCCGACCAGGAACAGGCCGGTGAGGAGCGTGAGGGCTCGAGGGACCGTGGAGAGGGGGAGTTGTACGTGCATCGCGCGGAGCATACCCCAAGCCCACGGGCTGTCACGCGTCACGGGGATGTTGCCGCGCGCGTCGGGAGGCGCTAAGAGCGGCGGGTTTCGGAGGACCCGTGATCCTCGGTGTCGGAGACATTCCTGTAAACGGACGTCGCCTCTCCCTCGACGGAGAGGCGTGGGCCGTTGCTGCTGGCCGCGATGCGGCGGGTGGCGAGGTGTCTTCGGTGACCGGGGAGCTGGTGCTCCACGATGCGGGGGCGGGTGTCCTGCGGGTCACCGGCACGGCGGCACTCGTCGCCGAGCTCGACTGCGATCGCTGCGGCGAGAGCACGTCCCTGCAGGTCGAGGCCGAGGTCGACCTGGGTTATGCGCCTGTCGTGGCGCGACGCACCACTTCCCTCGACGAGGAAGAAGTGGAGCTGGCCGAGGACGAGCTCGACGCGGGCTGGTACGAGGGCACGACCCTCGACATGCACGCGGTGCTCTGCGAGGCCTTCACCCTGGCCTGGCCTGCTCGCGTCGTCTGTTCCGATTCCACCGCCTGTGAGCAACGTGCCAGCACGTTGCTCGATGCCGGCAAAGCCGAAACGAGCCCGTTCGCGGCGCTCCGCGGCCTCGCCGACGCCTGACACTTCCAGATTCCTGCTGCGCACCAACCGCGTAGCCCCCGGAGGATCCCATGGCCGTCCCCAAGAAGCGGATGTCCCGTTCCCAGCGCGATCAGCGTCGTGCCCACGACGCGATCAAGTACAGCGCGGCTTCCGAGCTGTGCCCCGAGTGTGGCGAGCTCAAGCTCCGCCACCGCCTCTGCGAGGCCTGCGGCATGTACCGCGGCAAGCAGATCATCGAGGTCGCCGGGAACGAGTCCTGAGTCTGCCTTCCGGGCAGTCTCGGACCGTGGACTACGCGCCGTGTCCGCACGTCGCGTACCAGGGGTAGGCCGTGGCTGACGCCACGCCTCTCCGGCCGGTCGCCGTCGATGCCATGGGTGGCGACGACGCCCCTGAAGCCCTGGTGGCTGGGGCGGTCGCATCCGTGCGCGCGGGGCAACCGGTCTTGCTGATCGGGGACCAGGCACGCCTGCGTCCTCTGATTCCGCGCGGTGTCGACATCGCGATCCTCCACACGGACGATGCCGTGGACATGGAGGACGCCGCGGTGTCCGTGCGCCGCCGACCCGACAGCTCCCTTCGGCTGGCACTCCAGGAAGTGGCCGCCGGGCGGGCCTGCGCGGCGGTGAGCTGCGGGCACACGGGGGCCGCGCTCGTCGGCGCGGTGCTCGATCTCGGCGTGTTGCCGGGGGTCGAGCGGCCGGCAGTCGCCACCGTGCTTCCCCGAAGTGACGGCGGGCAGCTCGTGCTCGCCGATGCAGGCGCCAACGTGGACTGCCGACCCGAGCAGCTCGCGAATTTCGCGCTCCTCGGGGCGGCGCTCGCCCACACCCTCGGGGTCGAGGCGCCCCGCGTCGGCCTGCTCGCGAACGGCTCGGAGCCGGGCAAGGGCAACATGCAGGTCCGTGCGACCCTGCCGTTGCTCCAGGCACTTCCACTCGACGTGGTCGGCAACGTCGAGCCCCCGGACGCGTTTCGCGGCGTGTGCGACGTGCTCGTGTGCGACGGCTTCGCCGGGAACATCATGCTCAAGAGCGTGGAGGGCGCCGCCGAGACCGTACTCTCCCTGCTCAAGGAAGAGCTGAAGGGGCACCGCAGCGCTCAGATCGGTGCGTGGCTCCTCCAGCGTGCGGTCAAGGGCCTGCGCGGCAAGGTCGCGTGGGAATCGATCGGCGGGGGGCTGCTGCTCGGGGTGGACGGCGTGGTCGTGATCGGTCACGGACGCTCCAACGCCGAAGCCGTGAGTGCGGCGATCAGTCTCGCGGCGCGAAGTGCCGAGGGAGACCTCGTTGGCGGCCTGCGGGCTCGGCTGGGACAGGACCCCACTCGATAGGGCAGTCGTTGCCCGGGGCTGGACGCGCGGTTACGCCGGCCCCTCACCCCAGGACGGATCACCCGGGTAGCACCCGATCAGGAGGTTGGATGTCCAAGGACGGCGTGTCGCAGAAGGTGCAGGACATCATTGCCGAGAGCCTCGGCGTGAGCCGCAACGAGGTCGTGCCCGCGGCCGACTTCGTGCAGGACCTCAACGCGGACTCGCTCGACATCGTCGAGCTCGTGATGGCGATCGAGAAGGAGTTCAAGATCGACATCCCGGACGAGCAGGCGGAGGTCATCCGCACCGTCCAGGACGCGATCGACTACATCGTCGCCCACGTCAACTGACGCCGTGACGCGCCGCAGGGTCGTGATCACCGGCCTCGGGGCGGTGTCGCCCTGTGGCAACGACGTGGCCTCCACGTGGTCCTCGCTGGTCGAGGGCCGCAGCGGCATTGGTCCGATCACCCGCTTCGATGCGACGGGAATGCCCACGCGCATCGCCGGCGAGGTGAAGGGCTTCGACGGGAACGAGGTTCTCGGCAAGCGAAAGGCTCGCCGCCTCGGCCTGTTCATGCAGTACGCCCTGGCCGCCGGCGCCGAGGCGATCGCCGACGCGGGCTTCTCGCGTGACACGGGCGTATGGCCCGATCCGGAGCGCTTCGGCGTGTACGTCGGCTCGGGTATCGGCGGCTTTCCCGAGATCGTCGAGGGCGCCGAGGCGATGGCCGAGCACGGCTTGTCCGGCATCTCGCCCTTCTTCATCCCGCGCTCGCTGATCAACCTGGCCACCGGCCACCTGGCGATCGAGCACGGGGCCAAGGGTCCGACGATGTGCATCGCGACCGCGTGCGCCGTTGGCAACCACTCGATCGGCGAGGCCTGGCGGGCGATCGTGCTCGGCGACGCCGACGTGATCCTCGCGGGCGGCACCGAGGCGAGCATCTCCGCGCTCGGCATGGGCGGCTTCATGTCCATGCGCGCGCTGTCCCGTCGCAACGACGAGCCCGAACGCGCCTCGCGCCCGTTCGACGTCGGTCGCGACGGCTTCGTGATGGGCGAGGGGGCCGGTCTGGTCCTCCTCGAGGACTACGAGCACGCCAAGGCTCGCGGAGCGCGCATCTACTGCGAGCTCACCGGCTACGGCGCGACCACCGACGCCCACCACGTGACCGCTCCGGCCCCCAACGGCGAGGGAGCGGCGCGGTGCATGTCGGTGGCGCTGCGCTCTGCGGGACTGCGTCCCGAGGACATCGGGTACATCAACGCGCACGGCACCTCCACGCCGCTCAATGACAGCCACGAGACCGCGGCGATCAAGAGCGTGTTCGGCGATCACGCGTACAAGCTCGCGATCTCGAGCACGAAGAGCCTCACCGGTCACCTGCTCGGCGCGTCAGGCGGGCTCGAGGCGGTGGCGACGGTGATGTCGGTGTACACCGGTATCTGCCCGGGCACGGCGAACCTCGATCACCCGGACCCGAACTGCGATCTCGACTACCTGCCAGGCGGCGCGCGCGAGGTGCGGCCCCGCGCGGCCATGTCGAACGCCTTCGGCTTCGGCGGGACCAACGCCACCCTCGTCTTCTCTCGTCTCGAGGACTGACATGCGCATCGCGATTGCCTCCGACCACGGCGGCCTGAACCACAAGGCCGCCATCGCCTCCCACCTCCGCGAGCGCGGCTTCGAGGTCACCGACCTCGGCCCCGAGAGCGGCGAGAGCGTCGACTACCCGGACTACGCGCACGCGCTGTGCACGCGCCTGCTCGACGGGGAGTTCGATCGTGGCGTGCTCGTGTGCGGCACGGGCCAGGGCATGGCGATGAGCGCGAACAAGCACGCCGGCCTGCGCGCGGCGGTGGTGTCGGACGTGTTCTCGGCGCGGATGGCGACGCTGCACAACGACGCCCAGGTGCTGTGTGTCGGCGAGCGGGTCGTCGGACCGGGACTCGTGCTCGACCTGGTCGATGCCTGGGTGGACGCGGAGTTCGAGGGCGGACGCCACGCGCGCCGGGTGGGCAAGATCGACTGCGCGTGAGGGCGCATGGGCGGGATGCGGCCGACGATCGGCTCGCGCGCGCCCCAGCGTTCGACGAGCCGCAGTTCAACAATCCTGCACCGGTGCCGACCCCCACGGGGTGAAACCGGATAGGTGGCGTCCCCTCAGGGGAGGTCCCGACATGCTCGATGCGCTCGCTTCTTCCGATCCGGAGGTCTACGCCTCCATCAAGGCCGAGTTCCGCCGCCAGCAGGATGGGCTCGAGCTCATCGCCAGCGAGAACTACGTCTCGGAGGCCGTGCTCGAGGCCCTCGGCACGCACCTGACCAACAAGTACGCCGAAGGCCTGCCGAACAAGCGCTACTACGGTGGCTGCGAGTTCGTCGATCAGGTCGAGATCATCGCGCGCAACCGCGCCCGAGAGATCTTCGGCGCGGTCGGCGTCAACGTGCAGCCGCACTCCGGTGCCCAGGCGAATGCCGCGGTGTACCTGGCCGCGTGCGAGCCGGGCGACACGGTGCTCGGACTCGACCTCACCCACGGCGGTCACCTGACCCACGGCTCGCCCGTGAACATGTCGGGCAAGATCTACAACGCGGTGCACTACAAGCTCGACGAGCAGACCGGTCGCATCGACATGGACATGGTCCGCGACCTCGCCCTCGCGCACCGCCCGCGGATGATCGTCACCGGAGCGAGCGCCTACCCGCGCATCATCGACTTCGAGGCCTTCCGCAGCATCGCGGACGAGGTCGGCGCCGTGCTCTTCGCGGACATCGCCCACATCGCGGGCCTCGTCGCGACCGGCCACCACCCGAACCCGGTGCCGCACTGCGACTTCGTGACCACGACGACCCACAAGACCCTGCGTGGTCCGCGCGGCGGCATGATCATGGCCAACCGCGAGTGGGCGAACGCGATGAACAAGTCGGTGTTCCCCGGCACCCAGGGCGGTCCGCTGATGCACGCCATCGCCGCGAAGGCCGTGTGCTTCCGTGAGGCGCTGCAGCCGGAGTTCAAGACCTACATCCAGGGTGTGGTCGACAACGCTCAGGCCATGGCCGAGCGCCTCATGGAGAAGGGCTTCACCCTCGTCTCCGGCGGTACCGACAACCACCTCATGCTCGTCGACCTCGGTGAGCTGTGCAGCGGCAAGGATGCCGAGGATGCGCTCGGAAAGGCCGAGATCACCGTGAACAAGAACACGGTGCCTGGCGAGAAGCGCTCGCCCTTCGTGACCAGCGGCATCCGCATCGGCACGCCGGCGCTGACGACCCGTGGCATGGGCGTGGCCGAGGCGGTGCAGATCGCCGACTGGATCGCCGAGGCCATCGAGTGCCGCGAGGACGACGCCGCGCTCGCGCGCATCGCCAGTCAGGTCCACGAGATGTGCGGCAAGTTCCCGGTGTACCGCGAGGACCTGCTCGACTGATGCGCTGTCCCGCCTGCCAGCACGAGGACTCGAAGGTCGTCGACTCGCGCACCTCCGGGGACTCCATCCGGAGGCGCCGCGAGTGCCTTGCGTGCAACGAGCGCTTCACCACCCACGAGCGGGTGGAGGCGCCCACGCTGTGGGTCCTCAAGAAGGACGGCCGCAAGGAGCCGTTCTCCGCCGAGAAGGTGCTCGCGGGTCTCGCCCTCGCGTGCCGCAAGCGCCCGGTGACCGCGCAGGCGATGGACGAGGCGGTGAAGAGCGTCCACACCATGCTCCAGGACCGTCGAGGGACCGAGGTCCCGGCCGCGGCGGTGGGCGAGGCCGTGATGGAGGTGCTCCGCGGTGTTGACGAGGTGGCCTACATCCGCTTCGCCAGCGTGTACCGCGAGTTCGAGAGCGCCGACCAGTTCATCGAGACGATTCAGCCGCTACAGGAGCGCCTGAACAAGGACGCGTCGTGAGCCTGGACGGGCGGTGGATGAGCCGTGCGGTGTGCATGGCCGGGCGAGGTCTCGGCACCACCGCCCCGAACCCCAGCGTGGGCGCGGTCCTGATCAAGGACAACCAGCTGGTCGGCGAGGGACACACCCAGCCCGTGGGGGGCCCGCACGCCGAGGTGATGGCCATCGCGGACTGCCGCGAGCGCGGCTTCGATCCCGCGGGCAGCACGCTCTACGTCACGCTCGAGCCCTGCAATCACCATGGCCGGACGCCGCCGTGCACCGACGCGATCCTCGAGGCCCGCATCGAGCGCGTCGTCGTCGGATGTCTGGATCCGTTCCCGAAGATGCAGGGCAAGAGCCTGTGCCACCTCCGCGAGGCCGGCGTCGAGGTCGTGCTCGGCGTACTCGAGGAAGAGTGCAAAGCGCTCGTGCGCGGCTTCGCTCGTGCGCTGGTCCACGCACTGCCCGAGGTGACCTGCAAGGTCGCCATGTCGCTCGACGGCCACATCGCGACGGCCAGCGGCGAGTCCCAGTGGATCACGGGTCCCGAGTCCCGCGAGCACGGGCACGGTCTGCGCCACAGCCACGACGCCATCCTCGTGGGCCGACGCACCGTCGAGGCGGACGACCCGCGACTCACGTGCCGGTTGCCGGGGGGCGTGCACCCCACGCCGGTCGTGCTCGACACCGGTCTCACCCTCGCCGCCGACGCCAAGGTGCTTCATGGACCCGCGCGGGCCGTGATCGTGTGTGCCGCCGACGCGCCGGAGCGCGAGCTGAACGCCGACGTCGTCCGGGTTCCACGCGGAAACGGTGGCGTGGACATCGAGCAGGCACTGCGTGCGCTGGCGACCCGCGGGCTGCATCGCGTGCTCATCGAGGGTGGGGGAGAAGTCCACCGTTCCCTGCTCGATGCCGGACTCGTCGACACGCTCCGCATCTACGTCGCGGGCGTTGTCGTTCCCGGCGGTCGCAGCTGGATCGGAGGGCCGCCACTCGCCGCCCTCGGCGACGCACTCCGTCTCGACGCACCCGAAGTCACCGCGCTCGGGCCCGACGTCCTGCTTACGTACACGCTGCCGCACCGGCTGGGGGCCTGATGTTCACCGGACTCGTCGAAGACGTGGGCACGATTGCCGCCATCCGCGGTGCCGGCGGTGGCAAGGAACTGCTGCTGCGCTGCCCGAAGCTGCCGCTCGACGAGTGCGCGCTCGGCGACTCCATTGCAGTCGATGGCGCCTGCCTCACCGTGGACCGCTTCGAAGGCAAGGATGGTTTCGTGGCGGTGGCCGGTCGCGAGACCCTGGCGCACACGACCCTTGCCGATGCCCGCGTCGGCCAGCGCGTTCATCTCGAGCGGGCGCTGCGCCTTGGAGACCGTCTCGGAGGACACCTCGTACAGGGCCACGTCGACGGCGTCGGCCGTGTGACCCGCGTCGAGGACCGCCAGGAGACCTGGATCCTGTGGGTGCACATTCCCGAGGAGCTGCGTCGCTACGTGGCCCCCAAGGGCAGCCTTACCCTGGACGGCGTCAGTCTGACGGTCAACGAGATCGACGACGGCGCCGCTCGCCTGAACATCGTCCCGCACACCCGCCGCGTCACCCACCTCGGGGAGAAGCGACCGGGTCAGGGCATCAATCTCGAAGTCGACGTCCTCGCCAAGTACGTGGAGAGGCTGCTCGGAGCACGCGAACCGGGTAAGAGCACTCTCTTGTCCGCTCTCGCCCGAAACGGCTTCCTCGACTGAACCAACCGGCCCGCTCGCGCGTGGCCCCCGGAGCCAGCCTTGGACCCCCTGCATCCCGATCCCATCCGCCGTGTCGAACTCGCCATGGAGGACCTCCGCGCCGGTCGCGCGATCATTCTCGTCGATGACGAGGACCGCGAGAACGAGGGCGACATCGTCGTCGCTGCGGAGAAGGTGACGCCGGAGCACATCAACTTCATGGCGCTCCACGCCCGCGGCCTGATCTGCCTCACGCTGACCAACGACCAGGTTCAGAAGCTGGCCCTGCCGATGATGGCTACCAACAACCAGAGCCAGTTCCAGACCGCGTTCACCGTGTCCATCGAGGCACGCGAGGGCGTGACCACCGGCATCAGCGCCGCGGACCGCGCGCTGACCGTGCACGCGGCCATCGCGCCCGATGCCAACCCCCGCTCCGTCGTCACGCCGGGCCACATGTTCCCGCTTCGCGCTCGCGACGGGGGAGTGCTCGAGCGCGTCGGTCAGACCGAGGGCTCCGTGGACCTCGCTCGCCTCGCCGGCCTCAACCCGAGCGGCGTGATCTGCGAGATCATCAAGGAAGACGGGACCATGGCCCGCATGCCGGACCTCATCGAGTTCGGCAAGACCCACGGCATCCGCATCGCAACCGTCGCGGACATCATCAAGTACCGGATGCAGCGCGAGCGCGTCGTGCGTCGCGAGGCCGAGGGCCACGTCGAGGTCCCGGGCATCGGGACCTTCCGCACCGTGCTCTACCGCAGCCTGCGCACCGACGGCCTGCACCTCGCCTACACCCTCGGCGATGCGAACCCCGACGAGGGGCTGGTCCGCGTCCAGGCGGCCGCGCCGCCGTGGGCCTTCCTCAACGCCGATGTGAGCCGCACCGCGCAGTCCGCGCTGGCCGCCCTGAAGGCGATTGCCGACGAGGGCAGCGGTGCGCTCGTGTGCATGCACGCGTCCATGGGAACGCTCGATCAGCTGCAGCACAGCTTCGAGCGCGACTTCGCTGACGCTGGCCAGGCGCCCGCGCAGCCCTCCGCCGAGGCGCTCCGTGATCTCGGCACCGGCTGCCAGATCCTCGTCGATCTCGGCTACAAGAACCTCCGCATCCTGACTTCCTCCGCGCGTCCCATCGTCGGCGTGGAGGCCTACGGGCTGCACATCATCGAGAAGGTGCCGCTCTAGGCGGCACGTGGAGTCTCCATGCGCACCATCGAAGGGCAGCTCATCGACGCCGGCGGCCGCTACGCCATCGTCGCGGGACGCTTCAACGAGTTCATCACCACCCGCCTCATCGGCGGCGCCGAGGATGCGCTCGCGCGCCATGGCGTGAACACCGACGAGCGCGTGGACCTCGTGTGGGTGCCCGGCGCCTTCGAGATCCCGCTCGTGTGCCAGCAGCTCGCGAACTCCGGCAAGTATGCGGCCGTGATCGCTCTCGGCGCGGTCATTCGCGGCTCCACCCCGCACTTCGACTACGTCTCCGCCGAGGTCAGCAAGGGCGTGGCCAACGCGTCGATGAAGGCCGGCGTGCCCATCGTGTTCGGCGTGCTCACCACCGACACCATCGAGCAGGCCATCGAGCGCGCGGGCACCAAGGCTGGCAACAAGGGCTTCGAGGCGGGTCTCTCCGCGCTCGAGATGGTCTCGCTCTTCCAGGCCCTGGAGGGCTGAGATGGCCTCCCGTCGCCGCGCGCGCGAGTACGCACTCCAGGCGCTCTACACTGCGGACCTCACCGAACAGACCGTGCCCGCCGCGCTCGCCGCGCTGTGGGAGGGCCTGATCGACGGGGAGGGGATCGACGACAGTCGCCCCGCCGAGAGCGAGGAGATCGAGTTCGCCCAGCGTCTCGCCCACGGCGCCGATGCCAAGCGTGAGGACATCGACGCGCTCATCGAGGAGTGCTCGACCAACTGGCGGCTCCCGCGGATGCCGGTCGTGGACCGCAACATCCTCCGACTCGCCGCCTACGAGCTCATGGAGTGCACCGACATTCCGGCCAACGTGTCGGTCAACGAGGCCATCGAGCTCGCGAAGAAGTATGGGACCAAGGAGTCTCGGGCCTTTGTGAACGGCATCGTCGATCGCATGGGTCGCAAGCTCGATCGTCTGGAGAGTCGCCGCAAGTGAGTGCCTCGTCTGCCACCGCGAAGTCCAAGAAGCCGAAGAGCATCTTCTCGTCGTGGTGGTTTGGGGACTCGCTACTGCTCGCCCTGTGCGCGAGCGTGGTGTTCGCGGCGATCATCCTCACGCCGACGCCGGAGTTCGTGGAGTTCTTCGGCACGCGCGTTCCCGAGACCTGCGGCTACAAGCGGGTGCTCGGCATGAGCTGCCCAGGCTGCGGCCTGACGCGCAGCTTCACGTACATGGCGCACCTCGACCCCCTCCAGGCGTTCCGCATGAACTGGATGGGGCCGCCGTTCTTCCTGTTCGTGCTCATCCAGGTTCCGTACCGGGTGCTGCGTCTCGCTCGTCAGTGGCGCGACCGCTTGTGACGCAACGGCGTGTTCGCGGCGGGCCGTTTCCCCGCGAAGCGAGTTAGAAGGGGTCCATGAGCAATCCCATCCACGTCACCGAAGACGCCGCGCAGCGCATGAAGGCGCTGCAGGCCGCACAGAACTGGTCCGACTGGGGCCTTCGCTTTGGTCTCAAGGAGAGCGGCTGCTCCGGCTACGCCTACCAGCTCGACTTCGAGGCCCAGCCCGAGGACGACGACCTCGTGTTCGAGGAGCACGGCGTGAAGGTGTTCGTGCACCCGCTGCACCTGCCGTTCCTCGCCGGGGCGACCATCCAGTACAAGGACGAGCTGCTCGAGTCCGGGTTCGTGGTCGACAACCCGAACGTGCGCCAGGAATGCGGCTGCGGTTCGTCGTTCTCGGTCGAGTGATGGCGCGCGTCGAGGTCGAGGGCTTCCCCGTCGTCGAGGTCGAGCCCGGAAGCACGCTGCTCGAGATCTGCGAAGACGCGGGCATTCCGATGGAGTGCGCCTGCGGTGGCTTCGCGGCGTGCAACTCGTGTCGCGTCGACGTACTCGCCGGCATGGACCAGCTGACCCCCCTCAAGGAAGAGGAGCTCGCGTTCCTCGATGGGGAAGGGCAGAGGCTCGGCTGTCAGGCCGAGGTGCTCGGCGACGTGAAGGTTCGGCTCGCGAGCGGCATGTAGCGGGGCGCTAGCGCGGCGCGTACAGGTCGAGCAGGTCGCTGCACTCCAGCTCCGCGAGCTGCTCCTGCCCATCGCCACACAGGTCGAGGGCCTCTTCGAGCTGATGGGTGGCCAGGGTCGAGCTGCTGCGGCCCCATTCCTGACGGCACGACCTGGCGAAGTCCACGCGTCCGCGGGCGTCGAGGTCACCCCACGACACGGAGGCCCAGTCCGGATCGGTCTCCTGACACTCCTCGATGCGCGATGCGATCTGGGTGCACAGCGACTCGCACCGGTCACCGCACGCGGCGAGGACGAGCAGCGCCACCCAGCCGAGGGCCGGGAGAGCGCGGTGCAGGAATCCGTGGACTCGACTGCGTGAGGGAAGGGTGGTGGCCAGGGAGGGAATCGAACCCCCGACACGGGGATTTTCAATCCCCTGCTCTACCAACTGAGCTACCTGGCCGAGCGCCTCTGTTGAGTGCCCACGCGGATTAACGGGGCGCCCTGGAGGCGTCAACGCTCTGAGTGCGCTTCCGTTCACTCGTACTCGATCTCCCGCACGGTGATGCCGAGGCGGCCGATGCGGTAGTTGAGGTTCGACCTCGAAAGCCCCAGGCGTCGCGCTGCGCGGGCCTGAACGCCCTCGGCCTCCTTGAGCGCTTCGACGATCACCTTGCGCTCGTACTCGGCGAGGGCTTCTTGAAGCGTGGTTCCAACCGGCGGCAGGATCGGTGGGGGCGCATCGCCCTGGGTGAGGGGAGCCTCCTCCGGCGGTCCGATGTCGAGGACGTCGCCGCGGTTGAGGATCACCGCTCGCTCGATGTGGTGCTCGAGCTGTCGCACGTTCCCGGGCCATGGATAGGCCATCAGGCGCTCGAGGCTGTGGCGGGACACGGTCGGGACCGCGCGCCCGCTGCGCGCGCTGAACTGCCGCACGAAGTGGTCGACGAGCAGAGGGATGTCGCCCTTGCGCTCCCGCAGGGGTGGAACCTTGAGCGTGATCACGTTGAGGCGGTAGTACAGGTCCTCGCGAAAGCGTCCCTCCTGGACCTCCTTCGCGAGGTTCTTGTTCGTGGCGGCGACCACGCGCACGTCCACGCTCACGGTCTCGCTGCCGCCGACTCGCTGGAACTCGCTGGACTCGAGTACACGGAGGAGCTTCACCTGCACGTGGGGCTCGATCTCGCCGATCTCGTCGAGCAGCAGCGTGCCACCATGTGCTTGCTCGAACTTTCCGAGGTGCTGGCGAATGGCGCCGGTGAACGCGCCCTTCTCGTGTCCGAACAGCTCGCTCTCGAGCAGCGTGTGGGGGATGGCGGCGCAGTTCACGCGGACGAAGGCCTTGCTCGCGCGCCCGCTCCGCTGGTGGAGGGCCTGGGCGAGCAGCTCCTTGCCGGTTCCGGTCGGGCCGACGAGCAACACCGTGGCCGCCGTATCCGCGACGGCGGCGATGTCCTCGTACAGGGCGAGCATGTTCGGGGTGGTGCCGATGAGCTCGGAGAAGCCGTGCTGCTCCTCGACCTTCTGGCGCAGCTCGAGGACCTCGGCGCGCAGGGCCCGGTTCTCGAGCGTGCGCTCGAGCACGAGCAGCAGCTCATCCTTGCCGACGGGCTTGATCAGGTAGTCGGCGGCCCCGTGCTTCATGGCGTGGACGGCGTCCTCGACGCTGCCGAAGCCGGTCATGACCACGACCGGCAGGTCGCCCCAGCGCTCGCGGATGGCAGCGAGCAGGTCCAGGCCGGACTGACCCGGCATCTTCACGTCGGTGAGCACCAGATCGAAGCTCTGCGCGGCGAGCAGATCGAGGGCCTCGGCCGGGTTGGAGGCGAGGGTCACCTCCATGCCGCCCTTGCGCAGGTTCACGCGCAGGGCCGTGCGGACGGCCCGGTCGTCGTCGACGACGAGGACGCGGGCGCTCATCGCACCTCCACGTGGAGCAGCGCGGGGTCCAATGCCCACACGAGGTCGGACTGGGAGGACAGGGTGAGCGCGGTGCCGAGCTCCGGAGGCAGCGCGACCTCTGCCGGCGTGAGGCTTCGCTCCCAGGACTGCAGCAAGGGCAGGGGAACGAACGCCTGGACCAGGGAGGGTGCCAGACCCTCGAGTGGCGCCGCACTCGGGCTGTAGCTGATCAGCGCGATCTTCCGTCGCTCCGGGATGCCCGCGAGCCTGCGTGCGGCGAGGACGGCATCCTGAAGGCCCCCGAGCTCGTCGACGAGACCGACCTCGGCTGCGCGCGTTCCCGACCACACTCGCCCCTTCGCGACGGCTTCGACCTGCTCCGGCGTCATCCGTCGTCCTTCTTCGACGCGCGACTTGAACTGGTCGTAGGTGGACTCGACGAGCGCTTCCATGCGCGCGGCCTGGACGCCGTCCCACGGAGTGAACATCGACTCGAGGTTCGCGTTCCGTCCGCGGCGAATCGAGGTGGTCTGGACGCCGAGCTTGTCGGCCAGGCCCTCGACCGCGAACTTGCCGCTGTACACCCCGATGCTGCCCGTGATCGTGGTCGGCTCGGCGAGGATGAGATCCGCGCCCGCGCTCACGTAGTAGCCGCCGGATGCGGCGACGCCGCCCATGCTCACGACCACGGGCTTGCCCTCGCGGCGGACGAGCTGAGTGGCGCGCCAGATCTCGTCGGAGGCGTAGGCGCTGCCGCCGGGGGAGTCGACGCGGAGCACGACGGCGCGAACGGTCGGGTCATCGGCCGCCTCGAGGAGCTGGCGTACCAGGGTGGCGGAGCCCGCGGTTCGGGCTCCGAGCAGGCCACCGGGAGACGACGGCCCGCCGGTGATCACGCCATCGACGTAGATCACCGCGATGCGCGAGGCCTCCTCCCAGGGGGAGTGGGGCTGCGCCAGGCGGTCTACCGGCTGGATGCGCACGGGGCCGCCATGCATGCGGTCGAGCTCGGCTTCGAGCATGTCCGGGTACAGCACGCCGTCGACGAGCCCGAGCTCCTTGGCCTCGGCGGCGGGCCACGGGCCGCCATCGATCCACTCGCGGACCACCTCCTCCGAGACCCCGCGAGAGCCGCTGATCTCGCGGACCAGGACCTCGAAGTTGTCGTCGAGCAGCGCCTCCATCTGCTCCAGCGACGCGGCGGAGGCCTCGTGGGCGGTGTACTGTTCGACCGCTGCCTTGTACTCGCTGCGTCGCACGAACTGTGGCTGGACACCGAGCAGGTCCATGGTGCCGCCGAGGTAGGTCATCTCGGCGGAGAGGCCGATGAGTCGCAGCTCGGCGGCGGGATGGATGACCACCCGTGTCGCGGCCGATGCCACGTAGTAGGCGCCGTTGCCTGGCGCCCCCTGAAGGTAGACGAGCACGGCCTTGCCGGCCTCCCGCATGGTGACCAGCCGAGCGCGCAGCTCCTGGTACCGCGCGAACGACATGCCGCCGCTACCCAGGGTGATCACCGCGCCCCGCATGGTCGGGTCGTCCTCGACCTGGCGGAGCAGCTCGAGGGTCTCGAGCCAGGAACGCTCGGGCTCGAGGAACAGCGGCTGGGCTGGCTGGTACGGGTGGTTGCCCACCGGTGCGGCGGCCACTCGACGGCCCGAGCGCACCAGGGTCTCGCCGGGCTCGTCTGTTCCGACGAAGGCGGTGAGCGCGGACACGCCGTCTCCGGCCCACGCGGTGTCGGTGGAGACGCCGCCGCCGACCCCGTTGAAGAAGACCTCGATGCCCAGCGAGTACTCGACGTTGTCGAGCCCATCGATGGGGTTGGCGATGCCCCCGCGGAGGTACAGCCCCTCGATCGGGCGAAAGCGGGCGGTGAGTGCGACGTGGTCGATGTCGTCGCTCGCCGCGTCGTACTGCCGTGCGAAGTCGAATCCGAGCGTGAGCGCCTCACCGAACGGGCGCAGGGCGAGTCCCATGGTGCTGCGCGCCTGAGTCGTTCCGTGGGGGCTGCCCATGTTGTGGAAGGCCACACCCAGCCCGAACCACGGGAACGGACGCCAGCCCGCGCCGCCGTCGTAGGCCACGTAGTTTCCGTCCGGCGCGCCGACATGCCACGCGATCCGCCACCCGATGGCGAGGCGCTCGGGCAGCTCGATGCCGCTCGCGTAGTCGAGGGTCCAGCGGCTGTCGCCGAACTCGTCGGTGAAGCTGTGTGCGCCGATGCCGAGGCTGCCGATGCCCGCCGTGGCCGCGATCGAGCGCGGACCGTCCTCCAGGGCCTGATGTACGTAGATGCCCACCCGCCGATCCGCGTCGTAGGCGATGTTGGCCGGGTTCACCCACAGCGCGCCCGGACCGGCTTCCCACGCGACGGAGCTGGAGACGATGGTCGGGCGATCCGGGCTCTGGGCGAGCGCAAGCGACAGCAGGAGGGAGACGAGCATGAAACCTCTGACGGGCAGCCTACCCCGTTGTTCGCTGGCATCGGGAACCGCTTACCCGCATTGCGGGTCGTTGCATGGGGGAGAGGCGCGCTATGCTGGATGTCCGCTCTTCGGCTCCGCCGCTCCCCCCGCCCCTCCGCTCTCTCCCCAGTACGCCATGACTCGCATCCGCTCCCGTGTCCGCGTCCTCCAGCTGTTCCTCGCCGTGACCGTGTTCGCGGTGCTTCCCGCGCACGCCGACGACCCGCCACCGTCGCCGTCGATCGAGGAAGTGCTCACGCCGGTGACCGAGGAGCGCGCCTTCCGCTCGTTCCGGTCGTCGATGCACATGGTGCGGGTCAGCGATGGCGAGCAGGTGTTCGCCCAGGACGAGGAGCGCGCGCTCGTGCCTGCGTCGACGATGAAGGCGGTCACCGCGGCGACCGCGCTGCGCAACCTCGGGCCGGCGCACCGCTTCGAGACCGAGATCCTGCGCACGGGCGAGGTCGACGCCTCGGGCGTGCTCCGCGGCAACCTGGTGGTCCGCGGGGAAGGGGACCCGAGCATGGTGGTCGAGAAGCTGTGGAAGCTCGTCGCCGATCTCCAGCTCGAAGGCGTCGAGCGCATCGCCGGTGACGTGATCTACGACGACAGCTACCACAGTGGTGGTGCCGAGCTTCCCGGCTGGGGCAAGCAGGAGGACCGCGAGCGGGGACCCGCCTACTTTGCGACCCTCGGGGCGCTCTCGGTGAACTTCAACACCGTGTCCCTGGTCCTCCGCCCGGGTGCCGAGGTCGGCAAGCCGGCCCGCGCGCGCCTCGAGACGCCGGCCGAGGGCTACGTGAAGATCGACGCGGAGGAGCTGCTCACTGCGGAGGGCGGCGCTCGCTATCGCCTCGAGATCGAGCGCATCGTCGAAGACGACGGCACCATGACGTTCAAGCTGGTCGGCTCCGTCCCGCTGGATGCGGAGACGCGGCACTTCTACCGGACCGTGGACAACCCGACCCGGCACTTCATGTCCGTGTTCGAGGGGCTGCTGGGCCGGCAGGGCATTCGGGTCGACGGACGCCATCGGCGTGGGACGACGCCCGAGGGAGCGACCGAGGTCGTCTCGGTGCGCTCGCCGGCGCTCACCGCCATCCTCATGGACATGAACAAGTTCTCGAACAACTTCATCGCCGAGCAGGTGCTGCGCGCGGTGGGGGCCGAGGTTCGCGGCGAGGGCTCGACCGCCGCGGGGGTGTCGGTCGTCGAGGAGTACCTGAAGTCGCTGGGCCTCGACGAGAAGGAGTTCTCCATCGCCAATGGCTCGGGCCTGTCACGACAGACGCGGCTGCAGGCGACGCACCTCACCGCGGTGCTGCTCGACATGGTCGACGATCCCAGGGTCGGCGCGGAATTTCGCACTTCCCTCGCGATTGCTGGCACCGATGGCACCCTCTGGCGGCGGCTGGTGGACCAGCCCGGCCGTTTGCGAGGCAAGACCGGGACTGTCGACGGGGTCCACTGTCTCGTCGGCTACATGGAGGACGCCGACGGCGAGCTGTACGCGTTTGCGTTCCTCGCCAACGACATTCGCGGCGGAACGGGGACGGTCAAGGGCATTCACGACCGATTGGCCCGGAAGATCTTCGATGTGTCCGCTCCAATCGCTGTCCCCTAGGGGACGAACGGCCTCTGGTCGGACGTTTGACACTCTTAAGAGGGCGACGGTATACCCACGCTCCCACCGGCTCGGATACACTGCACCGGGTTGGCGACCCTCGGAGACCACCAGATGCGACTTTCCACTGCGGCCCGGACGGCAGCGTTCGGGGCTCTGCTCCTGGCAGGAACTGCCCTGGCTCAGGACGATGGCGGCCTGACTGATGGGGACGAGCCCGCGGCCGAGCCCGAGCTTCCCGACGCCGACGCTACGCAGCGCTCCTTCAACCGCGAGCTGCGCACCGTCGAGCAGGACGTGACCCGCCTCAAGGAGCGCGTGTTCCGCTCGAAGGCCACGCTGCAGCTGCTCAAGGAGCTGGTGGTCGAGGGCGCGAGTCTCGGTTCGCGCGTGACCATCCATCACGTCAACGAGATGGGTCCCAGCTACACGATCGAGTCCATCCAGTACTTCCTCGATGGTCGCAACGTGTACAACAACGCCGACTTCGAGGATGGCCTCGACCACCTCCGCGACGTGAAGGTGCACGAGCAGAGCGTGCCTCCGGGCCCGCACACGCTGCAGGTCCAGTACTCGCTCCGCGGCAACGGCTTCGGCATCTTCAGCTACCTGCGCACCTACTCGTTCAAGGTGCAGTCGTCCTTCGACTTCGAGGTCGACGACGGCATGGGCATGAACGTTCGCGTGATTGCCGACGAGCACAAGGGCCTGACCCGGACGTTCATGGACCGCCCGAACGTCAAGTACGTGCCTGACACCCAGCCCATCCGGTCGGAGTGAGCGCCATTCGCGTCAAGGAGCCGAGCATGTTGTTCCTCCGCGCGCGGACCGGGCTGCTGGCCACGGTCGCCGCGCTTGCCCTTGCTGCGTCGCCGGCATGGGCTGCGGACTCGTTCAAGCAGCGCGTGAACGACCTCACAAAGGCCGTCGATACCCTCGACAGCCAGGCCCGTACGCTGGACGCGAGCATCGCGCCCGGCCGTGGCATCCTCTCTCGCGAGATGGCGACCCTGCGCTTCCAGGACGCCGTCTACGACTTCATGCTCGGTGACTACGAGCGCGCGGGCGAGGCGTTCTTCTCGCTTGTCGCCTCGGGTGTGCTCACCGACGCTGGCCTGCACTCCGACAGCGAGTGGTACCTGGCCGAGTCGCTGTTCCGCATGGGCAACGCGAGCACCGCCGAAGGGCAGTACCAGGCCATCGCGACCAACCGGAACCACCCGTTCCGCGAGGACGCGGTTCGCCGCCTGCTCGAGCTCTACGCCGTCACCGGCCAGACCGAGCTGTTCTACGAGGTCTACCGGTCCGAGATCCTCTCCGGCAAGGTCGCGCCGAGCCCGCTGGTCTCCTACACCGTCGCCAAGGCGTTCTACACCCAGGGCGAGCTCGAGAAGGCGCGCGAGCAGTTCGCGCGCATCCCCGCCGAGTCCGAGTGGTACGGCCGGGGTCGCTACTTCCTCGGTACCATCGACGTCGCCAAGGAGAGCTACGAGACGGCGCTGCCCTACTTCGTCGAGGTCTCCGACCTGCCGCCGCAGACGGTCGACGACCGCAAGGTCCAGGACCTGGCGCTGCTCGCCGTCGGTCGACTGAACTACGAGCTCGGTCGCTACGACGACGCCAGCTCGGCCTACATCCGCATCGGCGGTGACAGCGAGTACCTCGCCGACAAGCTCTACGAGCAGGTCTGGGTGCACGTGAAGCAGGAGCGCTGGGCCGAGGCCCTGCGTTCCGTCGAGGTCTTCCTCCTCGGCTTCCCGGAGCACGAGTACACGGCGCGTCTCAAGCTCCTCGAGGGGCACCTTCACCTGCAGCAGGAACAGTACGAGCCTGCTCTGGTGTCCTACGAAGACGTGATCTCCGACTACACGCCCGTGCGCGATCGCTTCGCCGATCTCGCGTCGACCCTCGACGACCCCGAGCGCTACTTCCAGCGGGTGCTCGAGATCTCCCGCGGCGAGCTCTCCGCCGATGGTGCGCTGCCGGCCTACGCGGTCGCGATGATGCTCGCCGACGACGAGCTCGCGCGCTCGCTCTCCGTGTACGAGGACCTCGTCCGCCAGGAAGAGGTCATCGCCGGCTCCGACAAGCTGATCGCCGAGATCGAGGAAGCGCTCACTCGCAGCGAGTCCGTCGGTGGCTTCGGCGAGATCGGCTACCAGGCGTCCACGAACCAGTACATGGTGCTGCAGACCGAGCTCGACGTGCTGTTCCTCGAAGAGGAGTGGCTGATCAAGAACTCGCCCAACAAGCGCATGGCCGAGGAGATCGAGCCACTCGTGATCCAGCGTCAGAGCATTGGCGAACGGCTCGCGGCCCAGGGTGGCGCCGGCGGCAGCACCTCCGAAGGGGAGGAGCAGCCCAAGCCCAAGTCGTGGACGGCGGAAGAGCGCGTGCGCATCGAGCTGACCACCGAGGTCAAGGCGCTCCAGGCGCGGGCCGAGTCGCTGATCGACAAGAGCACCAACCCGTCGGTGGCTCCCGAGCTTCAGGCCGAGGCGGCGCTCGAGCTCGAAGAGGTCGAAGCCGAGCTCACCGAGAAGGGCGAGGCACTCACCGAAGCCGGTGGCCCGCTCGAGGGTGATCTCGGAAACCCGGGCGGCGGCGGCTCCATCGCGCGGTCGAGTAGCGGTGGCTGGGCCATCGAGCTCTCCCGCGAGCTCCAGGAGCTGCGCAAGAGCTACGAGCCCTACCGCCCCGCGGGGGACACCGGCCAGGCCGCGCTGATGATCGCGCGCTTCGACGGTATGTACACCACGCTCGAGCACAACACCGAGGTCTACGCCGAGATCCTCGACCGCGTGGCCACCGCGCAGTCGGACGAGATGGCGAAGATCCGCGAGCGCTTCGACTTCGAGATCGGTCAGGTCGCGAAGCAGAAGGCGGACATCGCGGCGACCAAGACCGAGGTCGAGAGCGTCGCCGTGGACCTGACGCGTGAGGGCTTCGCGCGCCTGGAGGACTTCTTCTCCGAGGCGTTGCTCGGCGCGGATGTCGGCATCGTCGACGTCTTCTGGGCCGAGAAGCTGCAGACGGCCGAGCGGCGTGAGCGGCTGGCTGAAGAACGCAATGAGCTGATCGAAGAGCTCGAGTCGCGGTTCTCGCTGATTCGCTCCAAGCTCGGCGAGGAGAGGAACTGATGCGGGGCAGCATGTACACGGCTGGCCTTCGCTCCCTCAAGAGCACCGTGGTCCTGGCGCTGGCGCTCACGCTGCCGCTGTCCGCGGTGGCCCAGGACGACGAGCCGGCGGCGCCGGCTCAGAGCGGGAATGTCGAGCGGGTCGAGGGCTACAACGCCTCCGAGGCCCTCGCGTTCCGCCAGGTCCAGGAGCGCTTTGCGCTTCGCATGAAGGAGCTCGAGGACGACACCCGCGCCTTCGTCGACCGCAAGGAAGCGATCGAGCGGGACAAGCTCTCCGCGAGCTACGACGGCGTCATCTCGACGCTCGAGACGGCCGAGACCGACCAGCGCGAGCAGGCCATCGCCCGCATGGAGGCGTACCTCAAGAAGTACGCCGACAGCGACTACCACGACCACGTTCGCTTCCGTCTCGCCGAGATGGAGTTCGAGCTCGCGCGTGAGAAGTGGCTCTCCGACGGCGTCGAGTACGAGCGCCTTGCTGCGGAGCTCGGCTTCGATCGACTCGACGAGCTCCCGCCCGAGCCCAAGGTCGACTTCGGTCGCTCGATCTCGCTCTACGAGCGGATCATCGCCGACAACAAGGACCGCCCGGCCGACCAGCGCTACCAGTTCATGGATGGCGTGTACTACATGCTCGGCTGGTGTCACAACGAGCCGAACGCTGCGCAGTTCGACGAAGACGCTGCCCTGGTGGCCTTCAACAAGCTGGTCGAGAACCACCCCGAGAGCGCGCTGTCCGACCCGGGCCACCTGTTCATCGGCAACTACCACTTCGATCGGAACGAGCTCGAGCCGGCGGTCGCGCACTACAAGGCCGTCTTCGACAAGGGTGCGGAGGGCGAGTACTACATCGCCTCGCTGTACCAGCTCGCCTGGGCCTACTACAAGCAAGCGGCCCAGCCCGCCGAGTACGACCGCGCGCTCGACATGTTCGCGCAGGTCCTCACCGACTCGGAGGTCTCGCTCCGCGAGAGTGGTCGTGAGTCCGAGTACGCCCCGGACGCCGTGAAGTACATGGCGATCTCGATGTCGGACATCGCGGACAAGACCGACACCGACCCGGTCGAGGTCGCCAAGGGCTACTTCTCGCGCGCGACGCCGACCGACTACGAGCGCGACGTCTACGTGCAGCTAGGTGAGGTCCTCACCCAGCAGGCCCGCTGGGACGAGGCGATCAGCGTGTTCCGCTTCCTCCAGGACGATCCGCGCTGGGTCGACCACCCGGAGAACCCGGACTGGCAGATGCGCATCGTCAAGCTGTGGCTGCAGCCGGTTCCGCCGGACCTTGCAGCTTCCGCCGCGGCACGTATCGAACTCACCGAGCGCTACTCCGACGGCTCGGAGTGGTGGCTCGCGAACCGGAACAACCCGCGTGCGCTCGCGACCGCTCGCTCGTACATCGAGGCGTCGCTCCAGGACGTGGCGATCGAGTACCGCCTCAATGCGGACCAGACCGGCAACCCGGACGACTACGCGCTCGCGGCCGCCAAGTTCCGCGAGTACATGGACAAGTTCCCGATCAGCGACGACTACTACCAGGTCCAGTGGTACCTGGCGGACACGCTGTACCGTGGCGGCTTCCACGAGGAAGCGCTGTCCGAGAACGCGGACCTCATTCGCACGCAGCGCGCGCACGACTACGGCGATGCGGCGACCTACTTCTCGATGGATGCCGCCCTCGCTCTGCTCCAGCAGAACAACGCGCCCCCGGCCCTTCCCGAGGAGCAGCTCGATCCCGCCCAGCGCGAGATGGCGCTCAACCTCAAGGCGCCGCTTTGGGTGGTCCCGCAGAAGAACAAGGTCGAGAAGACGTACGAGGCGCCGAGCGGCAACATCGCCGTGCACTCTCTCTCGGACGACCACGTTCGCTTCATCGACTCGGCGGACGCGGTCCTCTCGCACGACTTCACGGCCGAGCCGATCGAGGGCCTGCCGGACTTCAACGAGATCATCGGCGAGCGCCATCACAAGATTCAGTACCTCATCGCGCAGGTCCTGTTCTTCCACAACCGCTACGAAGAGGCGCGCCCGCGCCTGATGTCGCTCGTTCGCGACTACAACGAGACGCTCGAAGGCTCGTACGCCGCCGGCCTCATGGTCACGGCAGCGCAGAACGAGGGCGATCTCGCCGAGGTCCGTCGCCTCACGAGCGAGTTCGTGCGCATCCCGCTCGGCCCGGACGAGGAGCTCCAGAAGGCGCGCCAGTCCGAGTTCCGCAACATCCTCGAAGGCACGGCATTCAAGCAGGCCCTCGCGTTCACGGATGCCAAGGAGTACGCCGAGGCCGCCGACGCGTTCTACGCGTTCACCAACGAGTTCCCCGAGTCCGAGTACGTCCCGCTCGCGCTGTACAACGCGGCCAACAACTCCGAGAAGGCCGGTGACGCGGCGCGCGCCAACGAGCTGTTCGAGGACTACGTGAACCGCTACCCGGATGACGAGCGCTCCAAGCAGCTCTACTTCCGCATCGCGGCGAACTACGAGGCCACCTTCGAGCTCGAGAAGGCGATCGACTACTACGGCCGCCTGATCTCTCGCTTCCCGGACTACCAGGACACGCCGAACGCGGTCTACAACCAGTCGTTCCTCAAGATCGGCCTCGGCGACCACAAGGGTGCCGCGCAGGGCTACATGGCCTACGCGAAGGACTACCCGGACCAGGACGACCGCGAAGAGGTCTACTTCCAGGCTGGCAAGCAGTGGGAAGAGGTCGGCGATCGTGATGCTCGCCGGTTCTACGAGGGCTACCTCGCCGAGTACGGATTCTCGAACCCCGACCACGCGCTGTACTCCAAGTACTGGCTGTCGGAGATGCATCTGCGGGCCGGGCGCGTGACCAAGGCCAAGCAGCTCAAGGACGAGATCGTGGCGGACTACGCGCGCCTCGTGTCCGAGGGCGTGCCGGTCGGCATGGGTCGTCGCTACGCGGCCGAGCGTGCCTTCGCGCTGCTGAGCGAGGAGTTCGAGGTCCTCACCAAGGACAAGCTGATTCGCGACGAGGCCAAGGACGCCGAGCTGATCTTCCAGATCAAGCCGGCTGAGGTGGTCGAGTTCGAGAAGAAGGCGCTCGACCTCGTCAGCCGCTACCAGGACTTCGAGTACTCGGCGGCTGCCCTGTACCTCGCCGGCTCCGGGTACCTGTACCTCGCCGACCTCGGCTACAGCATCGAGTGCCCCCGCGGCTACTCCGAGGCGGAGTGTGACCTGTTCATGGAGGTCATCTACGCCGAGGGCTACCCGCAGTTCGACGCCGCGCAGGCCAAGGCGATCGCTCGCTTCGAGCGCATCATCAAGACCGCGACCGACCAGAAGCAGTACAGCGAGTGGGTCGGCAAGGCCTACGACGCGCTGAACGAGCTCGAGCCGAAGGACTACCCGGCGCTCAAGCTCGAGATTCGCGGCGAGCCCTGGGCTGCGGACGTGCCGCCCATCCTGCCGGTTCGCGCCGAGCCCCCGGCTCCGGAGAAGAAGTGATGCGTACCCTCGTCCTCCTCTCCCTGATCGGACTCACCGCCTGCGGCCCCAAGGGTGGCGGCGTCGAGAGCGCTGCCGGCGGCAACAGCACGACCGAGCAGCCGTCGGATGATGGCGGTAGCGCGACCAACGCCAACCCCGAGACGCCGGCGGCGCCGACGTCCGGAACCGTCGCGAAGCTGGATGGCACCCAGTACGAGCGGATCAACGAGGCGGTGCGCCTGCTCGATCCCTCGAAGGCCAGCCACGACCCGAATGGTGCGAAGACGATCCTGTCCCAGGTGATCACCAACGATCCGAGCATCGCGGTGGCCCACCTGAACATGGGCGTCGCCAAGCATCAGCTCGGCGATCTTGCCGGCGCGCGCAGTAGCTACATGTCCGCGGGCGACCTCGACCGCAGCCTGAGCCAGGTCCAGCTGTACATGGGTCGACTTCAGGAGCAGGCCGGTCGTCCCGATCTCGCGCTCGCCCAGTACAAGGCGGCGGTCGAGAAGTCACCCGACGACATCCTCCTTCGCGAGGCCCTCGTCGGTGGCCTGGTCCAGGCCGGTGAGATCGACGAGGCGATCCGCGCCGCGAAGGCCGCGCTCCAGGTGAACACCCAGAGCGTGTCGCTGTACAACAGCCTGGGTCTCGCCTACATCGAGAAGGGTGACTACGCGCTCGCTCGCTTCGTGTACGAGAAGGCGCGGAACACGGTGGCTGGCGCTGACGACAGCGCGCTGATCCACGCGAACCTCGGCCGCGTGCTGCGCATGCAGGACGACCTGCCGAACGCGCGGTTCCACCTGACCAAGGCCGTCGAGCTCGACGACAAGTACCTCCCGGGTCTCGTGCACCTCTCCGACCTCTACATGGAGGATCGGAACTACGGTGACGCGGTGAAGTTGCTCGAGAAGGCGAAGGAACTCGACGCCCGGAACTTCTGGGTCGTGCTCAACCTCGGCATCGCCTACCGCGGCACCGGTCAGTTCGACAAGGCCCAGGCGGAGTACGAGGCGGCCATGAAGCTCGAGCCGGAGAACCCGGCGCCGTACTTCAACCTCGGCATCCTCGAGGGCGATCACCGCAAGGAGTACGCGAAGGGCATGAAGGCCCTCCAGACGTACATCGACATGGGTGGTGATCAGTCTGGTCGCGCCGCCGAGTACATCGATGCGCTCGACAAGGAAAAGAAGCGCGCCGATCGTCGCCGCGAGCGCGAAGAGGCCCGCAAGAAGGCCGAGCAGGAAGCGGCCGAGCGCCAGAAGCTGCTCGACGAAGAGGGTGGGGGAGAGCCCGCGCCCGAGGGTGGCGGTGATCCGGCGCCCGAAGAGGGTGGGGGAGAGCCCGCGCCCGAGGGAGGTGATCAGTGATCCGCCACGGATTCGTATTCTGCGCCGCGATCCTCGCCCTGGGCGTGCTCGCATCTTCTGCCGACGCTGCGCGCCGCTTCACCTTCGAGACGACCGAGATCGAGGTCGAGGTTCAGAAGCCGGAGGTGGCCGTGTTCATCTCGCGCGAGAACCTGCACAAGAACTATCGCCTCGAGCTGCGCGAGAGCTTCGTGCCTCGCATCCTCGAGAGCGTCGAGAACGCACCATTCTGAGATCGTCGGACCTCGGAGTGCGTGCTTGTTCTATTCCTCTCTTGGCGGTTGCTTGACGAACCGCCGGACGCGGATGTCGTCCATCTTCCTGGACGATGCGCCCGTCAGGAACGTCTGACAGGCTCCTGACGAACCCCCCCTCACCAAAACCGGCCCGGTCGTTTACAGTCCCCGGGTCCTGCAATCAGCCCCCAGCGGACGTGTCCGGGTTGGGGGAGATCCACACCGAGCGGAGGCTCACGAGATGGTCAACCCTGTCACCATGTTCCAGGACGGCGGTCCGTTCATGTACTTCATCCTCATCGCGGCCGTGTTCGCGATGGCGATCGCGTTCGAGCGGCTGTTCTACATCTTCTTCCGCGCGAACATCAACGCGACGGCGTTCATGGCCCAGGTCCAGAAGCTGATCATGGCCAACAACATCGACCGCGCGATCAAGCTCTGCAACGCCGAGCCCCACGCGGCGCTCCCGAAGGTTGTGAAGGCCGGTCTGACCCGCGCCAACCGCACCGAGAAGGAGATCGAGAACGCGATCGACGAGGCGACCCTCGAGGTCGGCCCGATCCTCAACAAGCGCAGCGGCTACCTCTCCATGCTCGCGAACGTCGCGACCCTCCTCGGCCTCCTCGGAACCATCATGGGTCTGATTCAGGCGTTCGAGGCTGTGGCCCACGCGTCCGCCGAGATGAAGCAGACCCTGCTGGCTGCTGGTATCTCCGTCGCCATGTACACCACGGCCGGTGGTCTCATCGTCGCTATCCCGACGCTGATCCTCCACGCCATCATCCTGGCGCGCACCAACAAGATCCTCGACGACGTCGACCAGTACGGCCTCAAGACGGTGAACCTGCTCACCGCTCGTCGCCGTGGCGGCCTGAAGGAGGAGGTGGCGGCCGAGGCCTAAGCCTCGACTGCTACCCCGTGATGGCGCTGCGGGTCTTGCCCGCGCGCCTTTTCCCTGGCCACTCCACCGGTCACTGGAGCCCCTACCATGGCAAAGAAGCGACTTGGCGAGGCTGAGGAGCTCAACCTGGTTCCCATCATGAACCTGGTTACGATCCTCATCCCGTTCCTGCTGATGGCTGCGCAGTTCATCAGTCTGGCGGTCATCGACTCCACGCTGCCCGCCATCGGTCCGCCGCAGCCGGCTGACCAGCAGGAAGACGAGGATCCGCCGCTCAGCCTCTCGATTCTGATCACGGACGAGGGCTTCACGGTCAAGGGCAACGGCATCGACGACATCGTCGGCGCCACCGAGGAAGAGGGCGAGGACGCAGGTCCGACCATCCCCTGCACCGTGCAGGGCTGCCCGACTCCCGACGCCTACAACACCGAGGAGCTGAACCGGATGCTCGTCGAGATCAAGGCGCTGCCGGGCAACGACGAGGAAGAGAACGTCATCCTCGTGCCCGAGCCGAAGATCCCCTACGAGGTCCTGGTCCTGACCATGGATGCGTCGCGTAACGACCCGGCCCGCAAGGGTGACGAGGGTCTCCTGTTCCCGTTCGTCGTCATTGCCGGCGGCGCCTGATTCATCGGAGTACCT
The DNA here is from genome assembly GCA_006226595.1 of Deltaproteobacteria bacterium. Lineage (GTDB taxonomy): Bacteria > Myxococcota_A > UBA796 > UBA796 > M1803. The sequence continues at coordinate 55,132 of SBGP01000014.1, read as the reverse complement.
GAGATGGGTAAGAAGAAGGGGCGTCGCCCGCCGGTCAGTGGTGAGCTGTCGATCACGTCCATGATGGACATGATGACGATCATCCTGGTCTTCCTCCTGAAGAGCTACTCCACCGAGGACATCTCGGTGAAGCCCTCGGACGATCTGGAAGTTCCGATCTCCTCGGCGAAGAAGCCGCCGCGTCTCGCGGTCAACCTCATCGTCACGCGCTCTGGCATCCTCGTGGACTCCGTCCCGGTGCTCGGCCTCGAGCGTGTGCCGGACGAGGAGACCGGCGAAGAGGTCGTGCGCGTGCCCGACGACGAGAAGAAGGGACAGATGATCTCGAAGCTGTATGACCGCCTCCTCGAGAAGGCCGAGTACGCCGAGGAGCTGTCCGCGAAGACCGGAGCCGAGGACGGCGAGTTCAAGGGGCAGATCCTGCTCCAGTGTGACCGTCGCCTGCCGTTCTCCGTCATTCGCGAGGTCATGTACACCGCGGGCCAGGCCAAGTTCGGCGAGTTCAAGTTCGTCGTCATTCAGGGTGGCGAGGGCCTGTAAGGGCACTCGCTCCGGGACCTACCGTTCGATCCGCCGCAGCCCCGCTGTGGCGGATTTTTTCTTTATGCGGCCACCGTCGCGCTGTGCTCTCACCCGCGCTAGGATGCAATCCTCAGCGGAGGTCGAGGGGAGGCTTGCGGACCTGCACCCGCACGTCTATTCTCGGCCCTGTCGCGGGCTCACCCCTTCCCCGCAGTGCCTGCAATTCATGACTGACGCCTCTCTCACATCTCGCGAACTTTTTCGGCCGAACATGGTCAGAGGCATCAGGCGTCTCAAGACGTCCGGGAACCAGGCATCGGAGTCCTGATCGATGGCAGCCCAGGCCACCAAGAATGACAAGAAGAAGGTGCTCCGGATCGGTGTGATCCAGAGCGGCAAGCTCGTCCAGGAGCGTCTGATTCCCTCTGGGGAGTCGGTGACGATCGGCGAGAGCGCCAAGGCGACCTTCGTCTTTCCCAAGACCGGTCTTCCGCGCGCGGAGTACCCGCTCTTCGTGAATCGAAAGGGCGACTACGTCCTGAACTTCACCGAGGGCATGAAGGGCAAGATCTCGTCCGGCGGCGCCGCCGTGACTCTCGCGAAGCTTCGCGCCGATCCGTCGGTCGCGAACCAGGGTGGGAGCTGGCGTCTCGGTCTCACCGACCAGGATCGCGGCAAGATCGCGCTCGGCGACATCACGATCCTCTTCCAGTTCGTACCGCCTCCGCCGGTGCAGGCCGTCCAGCCGCTCAAGGCGATGGACTTTCGCCCGCGGCTGCTCGAGGACGACGATCCGATCTTCCTCGGGTTCCTCGGTGTCTGGTGCGCGCTAGCGGTGATCCTGCTCCTCGTCGTGTGGAACTCCGATCCGCCGGAGTACACGCTCGAAGAGATGCCGGATCGCTTCACCAAGATCATCCTCGCACCCGATCCGCCGGATGTGGAGGTCGAGGAGACCGAGGAAACGGAGGAGGCGATCGACGAGAACGCCGAGTCCACCGAGACCAAGGCCGAGCCCGAGCCCGAGCCCGAGGTGAAGAAGGAGCCGCAGACGAAGGAAGAGCAGGCGGCCGACGAGCAGAAGCAGATCGAGGCGCTCAAGGAAAAGAGCCTTCTCCTCAAGATGCTCACCACCCGCAGCGAGCACGGTGTCGGCACGGCCGAGGACGCGTTCGCCGAGGGTGACGAGGGCCTCGGCGATCTCGACGCGGCGCTCCAGGGCGTCGGTGGTGTCGAGATGGCGACCGGCGAGAACGGCGGCATCCGTGGCGGCACCGGCACCACCGAGGACGCCGACATCGGCGCGGTGGCCCAGGCTGGCGGCGGCACCTCCGAGATCGGCTCGGTGAAGACCGAGATCAAGGGGTCGGTGACCGGCGGCAACGTCGACGCGTCCGACCTTCCGGATGGCGACAAGATCAAGGCCATCATCGGTCGCAACCAGGGCGCCCTGACCTACTGCTACGAGCAGCGTCTGCGTCAGAACCCGTCGCTCTCTGGCCGTGTCGAGGTCGAGTGGGCCATCCGTCAGGGTCGCCCGACCGGCATCTCGATCTTCGCCAACTCCACGGGTGACAGCGAGTTCGCGACCTGCATCAAGGGCAAGATCGCCCGGTGGAAGTTCGACGGGATCGATACCGACGGCGAGTTGGTCGCGGCGCCGTTCGTGTTCAGCCCGAAGTGACAAGGCTTCGTTCGCTCCCACCGGCGCGCTTGACGCCGGGGGGGGTGAGCGGGTACGAAGTAAGTGGATTTCAGCCCTCTGGAGAATCCATGATCCGCACCATCTCGATGCTCGTCCTTCTGGCGGTCGCTCCGGCCATCGCCCAGGAAGGTGGAATCTCGGGTGACCTCGAGCGCGCGGCTTCGACCAGCGACGCCGAGAAGATCGAGTACGCGGAGTCGGCCGCGGTCGAACTGCAGTCTGCGGTCGAAGAGGTGGCGACGCTTCTCGAAGAAGCGCGACGGACGTCGACCGACGTCGAGCGCCTCGAGTGCATCACGCGTCAGCTCCAGGGTCTCCGCGTGCTTCTCGGCTCTGTCGAGGATGGCGCGGGTCAGCTCGCTGGCGAGCTGCAGTCCTCTTCGGCCCAGGCCGACCACACCTTCCGACGCGTCGTCGTCGCTCGCGGCAAGGGCCGTGAGCTGCTCGCTCTGGCGCAGCAGTGTACCGACGACGGCACGGTGACCGATGGCAGCACGCAGGTCGATTGGACCAGCGAGCTTCTTGAGGGCTCCGAGGACTTGGACGGGTTCGAGCTCGACCCTCTGGATCTCGGCTTCGATCCGCCGGCGGCGAGCCCCTACCAGTAGACTGACGCACGCGAGTGTATTATCGACCGCGCTGCGCGGTGCGACTGCGCTGGGAGACCTTTGCGCCCCTCGACCCCCACAGGCTGGATGACGTCACGACTGTTGGTCGTCGCCGTCGGATGCTCTTTTACGACGATTGCGGCGGCGGAGCCGGGTGATCACATTCGCCTCGGCGAGGCGGTGATCACGCCGACCCTCGACCTCGGCATCGAGCATCGCACCAACGCCTTCCAGCGCGACACGCGAGCCATCGCGGGTACCGCTCTTCGGGTTGCACCCGGCCTCGAGCTCGCGCTCGACGGTCCCGAGGTTGCAGCTACCTTCGGTGGCGAGTGGGAGATCCGCAAGTACATCCAGTCGCAGGCGAGCTCGCTCGACCGGATGAACGACTTCAACCTCGGTGGCAGCCTCGACCTGTTCCGCAACCGCGCGCTGGGGATCGAGCTCCGCGAGTACGCGGCGCTTCGGAACAACACGAACGACAGCGGCCTTGCCGAGGACCCGTTCGCGACTCAGCTGCGCAACGAGGCTGGCGCCCGCGTCAAGATCCGCTTCGGGCAGGCACTGCAGATCGCCCCCGGGTTCACGCACCTGTACACGGACTTCCGGGTGCCGGAAGGAGCGCTGTTCAACCAGACGGGTCGTGACTACAACACGCGTCAGGGCCTGAATCCCGGCCTCGACGCGGAGTGGAAGTTCCTGCCGCGCACGTCCATCGTGCTTGACACCGACCTGATCGTGTATTCGTGGGAAGAGAACACTCGCCCGCGCTTCGACCAGGAGGGCGGCGCGCTGACCGTGGCCATTCCGAACTCGACGCACTTCAAGCTGCGTGCGGGTCTTCGGGGGCGGGTCACCGAGCGCATCTCGAGCACCGTGGAGCTCGGCTACGGCCTCGCGTCCTACAAGGACGACGACACCGACCTCGGCGGGCTCGAGGGCCTGCTCGTGGCCGCGCAGGCCCAGTACGACATGTCGTCGACCCAGAAGCTGTCCATCGGGTACAAGAAGGACTTCGATGACAGCTGGTTCACCAACTACATGACGTACAACCACCTGTACGTGAAGCACCACGGCAAGTACGGCTCGCGCCTGAGCTCCGATGCCGAGGCGATGATCCGGTTCGAGGGCTACAAGGGCGGCAGCCTGCGCAGTGACTCGCTGCTCCGCCTCAAGCTGGATGGCAGCGTTGCCCTCCAGGACTGGGCGTCGACGACGCTTGGCGTCTGGTACACGCAGCGTGGGTCGACCGACTCCCTCGTCCGGTACAACGACGTCAACATCCACTGGCTGGCGACCTTCACCTACTAGAGCGAGCTGCACGGACGCAGCGGGCTCGAGGTGAGAGCAGTCCACGGATTCGCGAATGCGCCACTCTTCGGTTGTCCGGTGTGGCGCGGCTGCAACTGTCCGAGGGCGGGGCAGGGGAGTGGCCTCGAGGCCACCGTGTCTGCGTGAGGTCCCGATTTGTGCGCTCGCGAGCGGGTTGCGAGCTGAGGACGTGTCCGCGCGGATCGTGGCTGTTGTTTAAGTAATAGCTGAGGGTTGGCCATGACGCGTCAAGGGGTGCTACACTCCGCGGACGAGAGGCCCCTCATGTCCGTTTCCTCCCTGCTCGGTGACAAGCAGAGAGAGCTGCTCCTCCTCGGCGGCGTGCTTTCCGGTGCGTTTGCCCTTGTCTCGGTGGCTGGCTTTCAGCCCACCGACCCGACCTGGCTGCACCCGGGCACCGGGCTGGTGGAGAATCCCTGCGGTCCCGCTGGCGCGTTGATCGCCGACGTGGCGCTCACGGTCGTTGGCTACGGCGCCTACGCGCTGGTCGTGCCCATGGGTGTGGGCGTGCTCGCGCTCGCGCGACGTCCGCTCGGGGCACCCACGCGGTGGGTAGCTGCCGGCGGCCTGTACGTGACGACGCTCGCGACGCTGGAGATGGGTTCGCGCGCGTGGCCGGGCTCTTCCGCGTTCCCGGCGGGTGGCACGCTCGGAGCCACCATCCTGTGGACGCTCGAGAGCGTGGTCGGCACCGTGGGCGCGTCGTTGGCGCTGTTCTTCTCGGCCGTGCTCATGATCACCGTGCTGGGCAAGATCGAGTGGCGCGTCGTCGCCTCCTGGCTCGTCGAGCAGGCCGAGCGGGCGTGGCCGCCGGTTCGCGCTGTGCTCGCCCGCATGGGACTGCAGGTCGGCCAGTCGGTCGGGCAGGCCGCGTCGTGGAGCGCCGGGGCGGCGCGCGACGCCAGCGTGTGGTCTGGCCAGCAGGCTGCGGGTGCCAGCAAGGCCGCCATCGTTGCCGCGGGGGGCGGAGTGAAGTCCCTCGGCGGTCGGACCCTGGGGGCGCTGCGGCGCATGGGGCGCTCGCTGTTCCGGGCCGAGAACGATCGCGAGCCGGACTGGACCTCGCCTGGAACCGACGCGCACACCTTCGACATGTCCAACCTGCCGCCGCCGACCGACCACACGCAGGGCGGCACCCTCGTGAAGGACGCGCCGCTCGCGGTGGTCGAGGTCGAGTGGGACCCCACGGCCTCGATTGGCAGCACCGGTGCCCAGGACGTGCTTGGCCTGTTCCCCGACTTCAGCCTTCGGGACGGGCGCGACGAGACCCAGGAAGCCGATCACACCGTCGAGTCGCACGCCGATCCGACCCCGGAGCCGGAGCCGGCGCTTCCGTCGATGACCGGCCCGATCATTCGCGTGCGCGAGCCTACGGACTCGGGCCCGAACCCGAGTGACAACCACCCGATGACGCCTCCGGCGGGCCTGGCCACGCCGGCATCGGTGATGGCCCCGCCGGTGTCTGATGCAGACCCGGTCATCCCGTTCCGCGAGCCGCCGTCCATCGCTCCGCCGAGCATCGCGGGCCTTACCCCCGCGCCGAGCGTGCCTCGCGCGGACCGGGCACCGAGCGTGCCCCATGCGGACGGCACCCCCAGCGTCGCCGTTGTCCACGACAACCCGCTGCTCCGCGACGAGTCCAAGGACGATGGCCGTGAGGTGCGTCGGGCGACGCGCCTGGCGAAGGTCAAGCTGCCGGCGCTCAAGCTGCTCGACGTCGTCCCCGAGCAGGACGCGTCCTACGAGCCCCACGAGCTGCAGCGTCTCGCGCGCGTGGTCGAAGAGAAGCTCGAGACCTTCAAGATCGGCGGCACCGTTACCGGCATTCGCCCGGGACCGGTCGTTACCATCCTCGAGTTCCAGCCCGACGCCGGCATTCGAGTGGCCCGCATCTCCAAGCTCGGCGACGACCTGGCCATGGCCATGGAGGTTCTGAGCGTCCGCATCGTGGCTCCGATTCCCGGTCGTGGCGTCGTCGGCATTGAGATCCCGAGTCAGCGCCGCCAGACCATCTTCCTGCGCCAGTTGTTTGCCTCCCCGGTGTTCCGCGACCACAAGGGCGCGCTGCCGGTGGTCATCGGCAAGGACGTCGAGGGCAAGCCGGTCGTCGCCGACCTCGCGAAGATGCCTCACCTGCTCGTCGGCGGTACCACGGGCTCGGGTAAGTCGGTCGGCGTCAACGGCATGCTGCTCTCGCTGCTGTTCACGAAGACCCCCGACGAGCTGCGCCTGCTCCTCGTCGACCCGAAGATGCTCGAGTTCGACCCGTACCGGGACATCCCGCATCTGCTGCACCCCATCATCACCGAGCCCAAGAAGGCGGCTTCGGCCCTGATGTGGGCGTGCGACGAGATGGATGACCGCTACCGGCTCCTGGCTCGCTGGGGCACGCGCAACATCTCGGGCTTCAACGAGAAGGTCGAGCGGGAGTCCCAGAACTGGACGCCGACGAAGGCGCGCAAGTACGCGGACCCGGAGGCGCCGTGCCCCGAGGACGCAAAGCCGCCGGCGAAGATGCCGTACATCGTCATCGTCATCGACGAGCTCGCCGACCTGATGATGATGTCGAAGCAGGAGGCCAAGGAGGCGGAGACCGCCATCGTGCGTATCGCCCAGAAGGCGCGTGCGTGTGGCATCCACCTCATCGTCGCGACCCAGCGCCCGTCCGCGGACGTCGTTACGGGCCTGATCAAGGCGAACCTGCCGACCCGTATCAGCTTCCAGCTGCGTACCAACATCGACTCCCGCACCATCCTCGACACCGGCGGTGCCGAGCAGCTGCTCGGTCGCGGCGACATGCTCTACCTCGCGCCCGGCGTGGGCACGCTGCAGCGCTGTCACGGTGCCTTCGTCAGCGATGACGAGGTGAACCGCGTCAACGACTTCCTGCGGCACCAGGCGCCGCCGGAGTACCTGATCAACATCAGCGAGTCGAGTGGTGGCCCGAACGCGGTGGGCGACGCGGACGACCGGGACGAGCTGTTCCAGGATGCGGTGAACATCGTCCTGCGCGAGGGCAAGGCCTCGACGTCCATGCTCCAGCGCCACCTCAAGATTGGCTACAACCGCGCCGCGCGCATTGTCGACGATCTCGAGATGGCTGGCATCATCGGCCCTGCCGATGGCGCTCGCCCGCGTGAAGTCCTGGTGTAATGCGGTGACACCGCGCGCCCCGAATGCACGAATGCCCGCTTCCCAGCGGGCTCGTTGCGTTTCGTGGTTCGCTCGCGGGCGCCGTCGCGGCGCCTTCGGGCCCTTTCCGTCCGAATACCTCGGGCCTACGAATCGTCATGGCAGACAACCGAGGAAGCTCGCGTCTTGCGAGAGACGGCCTCGGCAGATTACTTGCGCCCGACGGAGGTCAGTGTGACCCGCATCCTCGCTTCCACCGCCGCTCTCTCCCTGTTTGCCGCTCTCGCGGTGGCCGAGGAGACTCCTTCGGACCCCAAGCAGGCCGAGCTCGATGGCGTGATCAGCGGTGTCGAGACCAAGTACAAGGACGTCGACGCGCTCACGGCTCGCTTCGTGCAGACCACGAAGTCCTCGGTCTTCGGGGACGAGAAGCAGGCCGGCGAGCTGAAGGTCAAGCGCCCGTCGATGATGCGCTGGACCTTCGAGGGCGACGGCGGCAAGGAGTTCGTGACCGACGGGTCCACGATGTGGATCTACACCAAGGCTGACAACCAGGTCCTCAAGTACGAGGACGTGTCGTCCATGAAGTCCCAGGCGGACAGCCTGCTGCAGTCGCTCGACAAGCTCAACGAGCTGTTCGAGGTCAAGGTCGTCGACGACGGAGACGAGGCGATCCACACCCTGGCGCTCTCTCCCCGCGAGGGCGAGGCGCAGTTCAAGAGCCTGCAGCTCGTGCTCGATCAGCAGTACGTGATTCAGGGCGTGACGATGACCGACGCGTTCGACAACGTCACCGAGCTCGCGTTCACCGAGGTGAACCTTGGTGCCGAGCTGGCCGATGGCACGTTCTCGTTCACGGTTCCCGAGGGCGCTCAGCTGGTGGATGCCGGCGGCCTGTAAGGCCCGCGACGAGCGGACGCGCGAGAATCGGGGTATCTGCGCGGGACTGAGGAGTTCCCATGCAGAAGGTGCATCTCGTCTCGCTGGGTTGCCCCAAGAACCGGGTCGATAGCGAGGTCATGGTCGGCCTGCTTCGCGAAGGCGAGGGCTACGATCTCGTGGGTGAGCCCGATGACGCCGACGTGATCGTCGTCAACACCTGCTCGTTCATCCAGCCCGCCACCGAGGAGTCCATCGAGACCGTCCTCGAGATGGCGAAGTTCAAGGAAGCGGGGCGCTGCAAGAAGCTCGTCGTCACCGGCTGCATGGTCCAGCGCTACGGCAGCTCCCTCGAGGGCGAGCTTCCCGAGGTCGATGCCTTCCTGGGCACGGGCGAGTACCACCGCATCCGCGACGTGCTCGAGGCCCGTGAGGGCGCGCTGCCGCGCTCCCACGTGGACGTGCCGATGTACATCCACGACGAGATGGCCCCGCGGGTCAACTCGTGGAGCCAGGCCAGCGCCTACCTGAAGATCAGCGAGGGCTGCAACCACCGCTGTGCGTTCTGCATCATCCCGCAGCTGCGTGGACGCCTGCGTTCGCGGACGATTCCTTCGCTGGTGGCCGAAGCCAGCCGGCTGGTCGAGGGTGGGGTCAAGGAGATCAACCTGATCTCGCAGGACTCGACGGCCTACGGCCGCGATCTACGGGACGGGACCGGTCTCGGCGACCTGATGACCAACCTCGCCGCGATCGACGGGCTCGAGTGGATCCGCCTGCACTACGCGTACCCTCACGGTCTCCCCGAGGGGCTGCTCGAGGCGTTGGCCAACGAGCCCAAGGTGTGCCGATACCTCGACATCCCGCTCCAGCACGCGTCGGGGCCGATGCTTCAGGCCATGCGTCGCGGTGTGACCCGCGCCGGCCAGGAGCGCATCCTCGAGCGCGTGCGCAACGCGGTGCCGGACATCGCCCTGCGGACGACGTTCATCGTCGGCTTCCCGGGTGAGACGGACAAGGACTTCGCCGAGCTCTGCGACTTCGTCGAAGCTCAGCAGTTCGACCGGGTGGGCGTGTTCACGTACTTCCCCGAGGACGGAACGCCCGCCGCCGAGCTCGACGGTCAGGTGCCCGAGGACGTGAAGATTGCGCGTCAGGAGCACCTCATGGGACTTCAGGCCGCCATCAGCCGCAAGAAGCTCACCGCCATGGTCGGACAGGTCGTGCCCGTGCTCGTCGAGGGACATGCCGAGGAGTCCGAGGACCTGCTGCGCGGTCGCACCGAGACCCAGGCGCCCGAGGTCGACGGTCAGGTGTACATCACCCAGGCGCCCGCGGACGTCGCCATCGGGCAGATCCGGCCGTTCCTCGTCGAGCAGGCCGGCGACCACGACCTCGTCGGCCGCATCATCGGCTAGCGCGTGCGAGCTCCAGCGCCTTGGCCAGCTGCGGGTCGACCGCGACCCGCTCGGCCGGGGGCAAATGCCACGGAATCGACGGTCGCGCCGTGCGCGCGGTAGGCAGCTCGTCGAGGAGGGCGAGCATCGCCTCGCGCTCTTCTTCGGAGAGATCGCTCGCTTCGATGCGCGCGCGGAGCTGCAGGGCGGGCGCGTCGTCCACGGGGAAGCGAACCTCGTGGTCCGGCTTGCGCCCGGCGGCGCGTGCGACGGGCTCGCCGGAGGGCGTGAAGTACGCGCCGGTGGTGAGCTTCAGCGCGGAGCCGTCGGAGTTCTCGTACACGCTCTGCACGCTGCCCTTGCCGTAGGTGCGGGTGCCGACGAGGATCGCGCGGCCGGTGTCCTGCAGGGCGCCCGCGAGGATCTCGCTCGCGGAGGCGCTCATGCCGTTGATCAGCAGGAACACGGGGAGATCGGCGGGCAGGCCCCCTGCGGTGGCCTCGTGGACGTGCTCACCGTCGACGCGGCTGCGGGTCGAGACGATGACGCCCTCGTCGAGGAACAGGTCGGAGACGGCGACGGCCTGGTCGAGCAGGCCGCCCGGGTTGTCGCGCAGGTCGAGGATCAGGGCCTTGGGGGCTTCGCCGGCACTGTGGGTGTCCCAGGCGAGCACGAGGTCGTTGGCGATCTCGGAGGTGAACTGCACCAGGCGCAGGTACACGACGTCGTCCAGGCGGGCGCCAAGCACCGCCTTGGTGTCGATGCGGTCGCGCGTGGTGGTCAGCGTCTTCGGCCCGTCCCAGCCTTCGCGCTCGACGAGCAGCGTGACTTCGCTGCCGCGCGGTCCCTTGAGACGCTCGCTGATCTCGGCCTGGGTCAGCCCCGCCAGCGACTGCCCATCGAGCTCGAGCAGCAGGTCACCCGCCACGAGCCCATCCCGTTGGGCGGGGGAGTCGTCCAGTACGCGCGCGATGCGCACGCCGCGCTCCTCGGGACGTACCTCGACGCCAATGCCCTCGTAGCGGCCATCGGTCTCCGAGCGAAGGCGTCCGTACTCCTCGGCGCTCATCCACCGCGAGTGGCGGTCCAGGTCCTTGACCATGCCCTCGAGGGCGGCCTGTACCAAGGCGTCGGGCTCCCGTTCCTCGACATAGTCGCGTTCGACCAGCGTCAGCGCCCTGGCGAACAGATCGAGGCCCGCGTAGGGGTCCGTAGCCCGGTTCGCGGCACTCGCGCCGCTCGCTCCGCCGAGCACGAGGCCCGTGCCGAAGATCAGGCCGAGGATCAGCGTGGCGCGAGCGGGCGTGGTGCGGATGGGGCCTCCAGGAGCACTGACGTCAGCATAGCCCTGCGGGTTCCCATCAGGGGAGCGAGAACACGCCGCGCGGGGGGCCGACGTCCACCCAGCTCACGGATTGGGGACGGCGTCCGAGGAACTGCTCGCCCACCGAGGTGAAGCGGTCCACATGGTCGGTGACCACGAAGGACTCGCTGCCGTCGCCGTCTCCCGGGCCGAGTGCCGCGAGCACCGCCTGGGCCGTGGACTCCGCGCTGTCGACCAGCGTGACGCCGGGCAGGATCTCGGCGAGCACCGGCTTGAGCAGCGGGTAGTGCGTGCAGCCGAGGATCGCCGTGTCGATCTGCCCCCGCAGGCCGCCCAGGTAGCGCTCGGCCACGGCGAGCGGCACGTCGCCGTCCACCCAGCCCTCCTCGGCCAGCGGCACGAACAGAGGGCAGGGGACGCCGCGGATCTGGTCCTCGGGAATCGTGCGGGTCAGCGCGCGCTGGTACGCGCCGCCTCGGATGGTGCCTTCGGTGCCGAGCACCGCGATGGCCCCGTCGTGATGCGCGGCGAGCGCGGCACGAACGCCCGGCTCGACGACGCCGAAGACCTGGATGCCGGCGCGGGCGCCTGCTTCTGCGAGGTCCTCGAGAGCATAGGTCGTGGCGGTGTTGCACGCGATCACGACGGCCTCTGCGCCAGCTTCGGCGAGGTGACTCGCCACCGCGAACGAGTAGCGCTTCACCGTCTCGGGGGAGCGCGTGCCGTAGGGGACGCGCGCGGTGTCGCCCAGATACACCAGATCATGACCGGGGAGAGCGGCTCGCAGCTCACGGTGAACGGTCAGTCCACCGATTCCCGAGTCGAAGATGCCGATGCGCACGAGGGCTCCACGCTGTAAGTGCCCTGCTCTAACACCCGACCCGGGAGTTCCCATGCGAATCGCCATCTACGGCGGCAGCTTCAACCCCCCGCACGTGGGCCACGCGATGGTCGCGAGCTGGGTGCTGTGGACGGGGCGCGCCGATCAGGTGTGGTGGATGCCGAGCTTCTCCCACCCGTTCGACAAGGCACTGCCGCCCTTCGAGCGCCGCCTCGAGCTGGTCGAGAGCCTCACGCGTGCCCTCGGTGGGGGACACCGCGTCACCGCCGTCGAGGCCGAGCTCGAGCCGCCTACGTACACGGTGGACGCGCTGGACTGGCTGCGCGAGGAGTACCCGGAGCACCGCTTCTCGCTGGTGATTGGCGCCGACAACCTGCCCAAGCTCGACAAGTGGAAGGAGGCCGAGCGTCTGCAGGCCTCGTACGAGCTCGTCGTCGTCGGGCGCGATGGTTACGACAACCCGGCCGGCTGCGTGATCTTTCCCGGGGTGTCGTCGACCGAGGTACGCACGCGGCTGGCCGCGGGAGAGCCCGTCGATCATCTCGTGCCCGCCCCGATCCTCGAGGCGGTACGCGCGAGCTACTCGGCAGCCGGGATCGGCGGACCGAAGCCGATCCAGCCGTAGGTCCGCCCGGAGCTCGCGGCGGGATCGTAGCCCGTGAGCACGAACGCTCCCTGGTCCGGGCGCGAGGCCACGGCCTGGGCGGCACCGCGTCCGGTCGGATCACACGGCGTGAGCACGGTCCACTGGAACGTGGCCGGGTCGAAGAGCTCGGTGCAGTCGCGCGGCGTTTCGAAGCCGAGGTCGAAGTCGGCGAGCTCGGAACCGCCGACGGCGAGGTATCGGCCATCGCCGGTCGGCACGAGCTTGTGGCCCACACGGCGCAGCTCCATCGGTCCGATCTGCTGCCACTCGTCCTCGCGGGGAATGTAGAGCGACGCGGTCGTGATGCCCTGGGCCGGTGTGCCCTGGGTCACGGTCTGATCCACACCGCCGGTGAGGAGCACCGAGTCGTCGGCGAGGCGCAGCAGGGCGTGCCCCATGCGCGGCCCGAGCATGCTCGCGGCCTCGAGCACCTGCCCGGTGAGGGTGATGCGGTTGCAGGTCGCGCTCGGCGTGAACGTGGAGCCGGAGAGGGCTCCACCGCCACACACGAGGGCGCCGTCCGGCCCGAGGGATGCGGCGCTGAGACCCACGCTTGGCATGTCCAGCGCCGTGGCGCCCGGAGTCAGGGTCTTGGTCGCGGGGTCGAAGATCTCGAAGGTGGCCTGACCCGCGGCGCTTCCGTCGTCGGTCCACCCACCGACGAGCAGTACCTTGCCATTGTCGAGGACCACCGAGGCGTGCTCGGAGCGACGGACCGCCAGCTCGCCTTGCCAGCCGAGACGCGCCTCGAGCGGATCGAAGAGCATGGCCTGGGGCCGATTGGTGCTCACGTCGTCCACCGCCGAGCGTCCGCCGGCGATCAGGACCCGGTGAATCCCGTCGATCTCGACGATGTCGGCACTTGCGCCGGCTCGGGGCCCGGGGAGGCTGGCGACGCGCTCGAGGCGCCAGTCCGCGGTGTCGGGGTGCCGCATCCAGTACACGCCGTCGTCCGTCGCGCCACTGTCGATGTCTCCGCCGCCGGCGACGACCACGCCGCCTCGGGGGAACATCGCCGCTGCCGCCAGATGGTGTGCCTCGGGGAAGGTGTCCATCTCGCCGACCACGCCGAAGCTCGACACGAACACCTCGAAGGTGTCCTCGCGCCCTCCCGCGGACAGCGAGATCGGTCCGATCTCGCCGTAGGCGGTCATCCGGAAGCGATTGAAGGTCTCGTAGGCGCCACCCACGGTCTCGACGACGATCCCGACGTGATCTCCGTCGAGCGGACGCAGGTTCTCGGCGTCCTTGGCGGGGATCTCTACCGCGTTGTCCACGCCGCGCAGCAGGGCCTTGACCTCGACCTCTCCGGCGAAGACGTCCTGGCTCGGCAGCGTGCGGGGCACGAGGGTCAGCGTGTAGTCGGCGTCGACGGCGCATCCGCTCGCGGCGAGGGCGAGCACGAGCGTCAGCGAGGCAGGCAGTCGGGGACTGTGGAGTTCGTCGGGCATGTGCAGGGAGGGTAGAATCGGGTGGTGCCTCTGTCAACCGCTGCTCACGCGCACTTCGAGCCCTTCTTGGGCCTGCCGTCCCCCGTTGTCGCGGGGTTCTCGCGGCGCGTGGATCTCGCGCGCTCCGAACGGCAGCCGGACGCCGAGACCGAGCGGTCGTGGGCGCGCGTGCTCACGGATCTCGGGGTCGATGCGCTCGCGCTGATGACGCAGGTTCACGGCGATGGCATCGTCGAGGCGACGGTGGCGACCGGACCACTCGCCACCGTTGGCGAAGCGGACGCGCTGTTCACCCGTGTACCTGGACTAGCGGTGGCCGTGAGGGTGGCGGACTGCGTACCCATCCTGCTCGCGGGCCCCGGTATCGTCGCCGCCGTTCACGCGGGATGGCGCGGCGTGGCGTGTCGGCTCGTGCCGAAGACGGTGGCCCGTCTGTGCGCGGAGGCGGGCTGTGACCCCGCCGAGCTAAACGCCGTCGTCGGGCCCGCCATCTGCGGTCGTCACTACGAGGTCGGGGCCGAGGTCGTCGAACAACTCGAGGCTGCGGGCATTCCCGCGGCCAGCTTCGTGGTGCCGGGCAGGGGGCCGAAGCCCCACGTGGACGGTGCTTGCGCGGTGGCGTGGCAGCTCGCGCATGCGGGCGTGACCCACGTGCACGCTCACCGGCGCTGTACCTGGGAAGACCCGGAGCTCCACAGCTGGCGTCGCGATGGCCGCAACGCGGGCCGTGTCGCCGGGGTGATCGCGCTGAGGCCCGCATGACCTGGTGGTGCCTGTGGCTGTTGCTCGCCTGCCAGTCGGCGGAGGATCGCGAACTCGCGCCCGTCCGCGCGGCGCTCGACGCCTGGCGCGACGGCGTGGAGGCGCTCGAGCAGGGAGACGTGGAAGGGGCCCGGATCGCGTTTCAGGACGCGCGCCGGCACCAGCCGCGCGATCCGCTGCTACTGGCGTGGGAGGCGCGAGCCAACGCCGAGCTGGGAGACCTCGAAGAGGCGGTGGAGCTGCTCGACAAGGCCCTGCTCCTCGACCCGAGCTTCGCGATCGCCCGCTACAACCGCGCGGCCTACCTCGCGCGCATGGGGCGGCCCGAGCTCGCGGGTCCAGAGCTCGAGGCGGCGTTGCTCGCCGGTGTGCGCACGCCCCGCGAGGCTGCGGCCGATCCGGACTTCGAGCCCTTCCTCGGCCTCGACGCCTTCGGGTTCCTGCCGGGCTCGGTGCTGAGCTCACTGGGCATCCAAGCTCCCGGCGCGCCGGTCTTCGAGGGCAGCGAGTTCACGATCACGGTGCGCATCGCGGGGGCTGGCACTCGCCCGATCGGGGTGACCGCGGAGCGGCTCGAGGGGCCGGCGGTGCTCACTGGGGCACGGGAGACGCTGCTCGACTCGACCGACGGCCTGGTGCGGGAGATCGAGTGGACCTGGCGTGGGCTGGGGCCGGGGACGATGGTGATCGGACCCGTGATCGCCCGGGTCGACGAGCGCTCCCTGTCGCTCGAGGCCGCCGAGGTCGAGATCCTCGCCGCGCCGGATGCCGCGGTGATCACGGTCGAGCACGAGGCGCGGATTCCGACGCCACTGGAGTTCGGACTCGGGGATCGTCCGCGTGCTCTCGACGCTTCTGGCGATCTCGTCGTCACCATCGACATCGGCGACAAGGTGGTGGTCGAGCCCAAGCCGGAGGGGCAGCCCCAGGCCTTCGTGTACGCGATCCGCGACGTGCCGCAGTACCGCGCCTATCGCTGGCCCGGCGCCATGGATCAGGCGCGTCGGGTGCGCATCACGCGGCGTGGCACCGAGGTGCTCGCGACGACGATCACCCCGGAGCCGTGAGCCACCGCAGCGCCTAGAGGCCCGCGAGGCTCGCGCAGTCGTCGCAACCAGAGTGGGGTCCGCTCGCCCCGTCGAGCGCCAGGGACTCGCAGGTCGCGAAGCTGGGCGTGGTGTCACATACCATGCCGAAGGTTCCGGCTCCCGTGACGGTCGCGCCGCTCAGCACGTGATCCGTGCCGCCGCTCATCAGCATGCCCGCGGTGACGGGCGAGGCAATGGTCAGGTTCGACAGCGAGGCCGTGCCCCCAGTGACCGAGACGCCCTCGGCCCCGGCGCCATCGATCGTGCCGGCACTGGCGAGGGCGGTGCCGTCGACGGTGACGGTGCTGTTCTCGAAGCGCAGGGCGGCATCGCTGGTGTTCGCGACCGCCAGTCCGCTGATCCGCACGTCTGGCGCGCTGTCGGCGTACACCGCCGAGCCGTCGGTCACGCCGTCCACGAACAGCTCGCTCACCCGGACCGTGCTCGTGCCCGCGGTGCCGCCGGCGACGCGCAGCGCGTGGCCCACGGTCACGTTGCGGATGTCGATGTCGTTGAGCAGGGCATCCGCGGCGTTGCTCAGGTGCACGGTGGCCTCGGTGGTCGAGGCACTCGCGCCGGCTCCGTCCACGGTGAACCGGTCGAGCTGGGTGCTCCCCGAGGAGGCGTAGATGGCCCGCTCGACGACGTCGGACATCACCACGTTGGTGAGGTCGAGGGTACAGGTCGAGTTGTAGAGGGCCGCGGCAGCCGTTGTGTACTCGCTCTCCGTCACCGAGCCGGTGGCGTCGGTGTTCACGTAGTGGGTCGCGTACTCGGGCACACCGGTGAAGCCGAGGCTCTGGCCGGTGAACGTGCCCTGGGAGCAGTAGACGACGTACCCGCCAACGTTGGTGAACGTCGTGCGCGCGACGTCCAGCCCGCCCTGATAGGCGTAGAGCGCGCGGCGGTTGTAGTCGGTGAAGCTCGAGTCCTCGAGGGTGAGGGCGGCGGTCGTGCCCGTCACCTGGATGCCGGTGTCGCCTCGCGCAAACGTGCTGTTGGCGATGGTGGCCGTGGCGCTGGTGAGGAGCAGGTCCGTGCCGTCGTAGTAGGTGCGGTAGCTCGACCCGTCGGTGAACGAGAGCAGCGAGTCGTGGCTTCGGTCGTGGACGTCGAGCCCATCGAAGCTTCCGACGGCGCCGTTGCTGACCACGGTCGCGAAGGCGCCGCGTCCGGTGATCTCCGAGCTCGTCATCGTCAGCGCGCCCGCGTCCACGCGCACGCCGGTGTCCTCGTTGTCGGCGATCACCACGTTGCTGAGCGTGTGGTTGTTCTGGATGCCGATGTAGCCGATGAACTGGTTGCCCGAGATCCGCCCGCCATCCCAGGTCACGTCGCTGGCAGCGGCCCACATGCCGCCATCGCACTGCAGGGTCGAGCCCTGGACACAGAAGTCCTCGTTGCGCCGCGTGTTGGTGATGTCGACGTCGGACAGGGTCAGCTCGCCGAGCAGCGCGAAGATGCCCCAGCCGGCGTTGTCGTCGATCACCGAGTTCGCGAGATCGAGGCTGACGGCGGTGTCGAGGCGGGTGCTCAGGTAGATGCCGCCGCCGTTGTTGCCCGTGATCTCGAGCCCATCGCCGACGAGATCGGTGTCGAAGCCGACGATGCCGTAGGTGCCGTCGAGCGTGGACTGGGAGTCGGGAACGCCGTCGCCGTCGGTGTCCTCGTCGTTGACCTCGTACTCGCCAGCCCACTCCTCGGAGATCACCGAGACATCGGTGAGGTCGGCATCCATGGTCAGACCGAGGATGCCGTACTGCGTCGAGTACTCGACGAGGGTGCCGTTGGCGGTCAGGTCGCCGTTTTCGATCCACATGCCGAACCAGTTGAAGCTGAACACGTCGTCGGTACTGGTCACCGAAGCGGACTCTGCGCGAACTCCGCCGAGGAAGCCGAGCTCGAAGTTGTTGCCGACGAGGTTCAGCGAACCGCCATCGGTGATCTCGACGCCCCAGCCGTCACTCTCGAGGCAGTTGACGCCGTCGTTGGTGCACACCGACTCGAGGAAGCTGCTGTCGCGGATGTCGCCGCTCGCGCCCTGTTCCAGGGTCACGGCGTTGCCGGTCGACTGGTTCACCTCCAGGGCCGACGCGGTGAGCATCGCGCTCGCACCGCTCAGGCGGATGGCGCCCCAGCCCGGTGTCTCGACGGTGACGTTGGTCGCGTTGACGCTGCTCGCCGTGCCTTCGACCGCGTAGTTTCCGGGGGAGGGGAACACGACGTCGGTGAGGGTGAGGGTGCTCGCGTCCGTGGTGACGCCGTTGCGCGTGGTCTCGATGGTGAGGCCGCTGACGGTGACGTCGGCCTGCTCGCCGAGGACCAGTGCCGGCTCGTTGACCGGCGCTTGCCACACCGTGTCGACGCCACCCTCGATCGTCAGTTCCTTGCCGCTGACGGTGACCGTCTCGGTGAACGGACCGTCGCACAGGGTGATGGTCGTTCCCGCCGACGAGGCGACCACCGCGTCCGCGAGGAGCGCGAAGCTGCCGCCCTCGGACGTGGCGATACAGCCCGTCGGGTAGGTGATCTCCTCCCCGGTGTCCTCGCCGTCGTCTCCCTTGCAGCCCACCAGGGCAAGGATGCCGATCAGCCCGCAGCATGCGCGCATCGTGCGCCTCCAGATCTCTCGATACCGTAGCTTGACCCGGTGACCGACCACAACCCACGGTCGGCGTCGCCCAGGGAGGTTATGGGCGCCGTCCGGAGGCCTGAATGGACCGAAGTGTGCTGCTCGACCGCCTTGCCCACATGGAAGCCGCTGCCGAGCTCGGCGGCGGTGAGGCGCGCATCAAGCGCCAACACGACAACGGCAAGCTCACTGCGCGCGAGCGCATCGACGCCCTGCTCGACGCCGACAGCTTCGTCGAGCTCGACAAGTTCGTGCAGCACCAGTGCCGCGACTTCGGCATGGAGAAGCAGCGCTACCCCGGCGACGGCGTCGTCACCGGCTACGGCCGTATCGATGGTCGCCTCGTGTACGTGTTTGCCCAGGACTTCACCGTGTTCGGCGGCTCGCTCTCGGCGGCGCACGCCTCGAAGATCTGCAAGGTGATGGACCACGCGCTGCGCGCCGGAGCCCCCGTCATTGGTCTGAACGACAGCGGTGGCGCGCGTATTCAGGAAGGCGTCGCGAGCCTCGGTGGCTACGCCGACATCTTCCTGCGCAACACGCTCGCCTCGGGCGTGATCCCGCAGATCTCGGCGATCCTCGGCCCGTGTGCCGGCGGCGCCGTGTACTCGCCGGCGATCACCGACTTCATCGCGATGGTCGACCAGTCCTCGTACATGTTCGTGACCGGTCCGGACGTGATCAAGACGGTGACCCACGAAGAGGTCACCAAGGACGCGCTCGGCGGTGCCGGCACGCACAACGCGAAGAGCGGTGTGGCGCACTTCCAGGTCCCGTCGGAGGAGGCGATGATCGCGCTCCTCCGCGAGCTGCTCTCGTTCATGCCGCAGAACAACATGGAGGAAGCGCCCCGCAAGGCGACGCAGGACTCCGCCACCCGCAGCTGCCCCGAGCTGAACGAGCTGGTTCCGACCAACCCGAACAAGCCCTACGACATGCACGACTGCATCAAGGTGCTCGCGGATGACGGTCACTTCCTCGAGGTTCAGGCGGAGTACGCGAAGAACATCCTCATCGGGTTCGTTCGCCTCGATGGTCGCAGCGTCGGCGTGGTCGCGAACCAGCCGAACTTCCTCGCCGGCTGCCTCGACATCGACAGCTCGGTGAAGGCCGCCCGCTTCGTGCGCTTCTGCGATGCCTTCAACATCCCGCTGCTCACGCTCGTCGACGTGCCCGGCTTCCTTCCCGGCACCGTCCAGGAGTTCGGCGGCATCATCAAGCACGGCGCCAAGCTGCTGTACGCCTTCGCTGAGGCCACGGTGCCCAAGGTGACCGTGATCACCCGCAAGGCCTACGGTGGCGCCTACGACGTGATGAGCTCCAAGCACATCCGCGCGGACTTCAACTTCGCGTGGCCGACGGCGGAGATCGCGGTCATGGGCCCGCAGGGCGCGGTGAACATCATCCACCGCAACGAGCTCGCCAAGGCCGACGATCCCGAGGCGCGTCGCGCCGAGCTGGTCGAGGAGTACCGCGAGACGTTCGCCAACCCGTACCGCGCGGCGGAGCTCGGCTACATCGACGAGGTGCTTCGTCCCGAGGACACGCGTATCCGCCTGATCCAGGCCTTCGGTGCCCTCGAGAACAAGCGCGATACCAACCCGCCCAAGAAGCACGGCAACATTCCGCTCTAGGGCTCGCCGAGAGCGGGGAACGGGCGTCCAGCGAAGGCTGCGGCGCCCGTTTCGCGTTGAGGGACGAGGCCCGGTGGCAGGGCGCGTCTCCCAACCTCGTTCGGGCCTGACGGCTCGGCGGGCTCTCGGTCCTCGAGCGGCTGCACGAATCCCGGCGGCTTCGTTCGCCCAGCGCGGGCACGTCGTCATCTCGTGGGATATCGGGGGCGAGCACTTCGCTCGGCGCGAGGCGTTCCACCAGCTCTAGGACTGCGGGCATCCGGCAGAAGCCGCCTCGGTTCCTTTGGCAGCGCCCCGCTTGACGGGTCACGCACGGCCGGCTAAACGGCCCCGTCTCCCCGCGGCCCCAACTCGGCCGCCACTCGAGGAAAGATTCCCATGGTTCGTATTCGTCTGACCCGTCTCGGCGCCAAGAAGCGGCCGTTCTACCGTGTCATCGCCGCCGATTCCCGCGCCCCCCGCGACGGCCGGTTCATCGAGCAGCTCGGCTTCTACGACCCGATGACCGAGCAGAAGACGCTCAAGCTCGACCTCGAGCGCGTCGATCACTGGCTGTCCAACGGCGCCCGCCCGAGCGACACCGCCAAGCGCCTCATCGAGCGTGCCCGGACCGAGGCTTCCGCGTAATGGAAGACCTGATCCGCCATCTCGTCGAGCCCGCCGTCACCAACCCCGAGGCGGTGTCCATCTCCGCAGTCGAGGGCGACGACGTCCTGCTGCTCAAGGTGTCCGTCGACGAGGCGGATCACGAGATCATCGCGGATGACCGCACCATGCGGTCGATCCGTACGATCGTCTCCGCCGCTGCTGGCTCCACCAAGGCCTCCGTCGAGCTCGTCGACGAGGCGGAAGAGGATGCCGCCGAGGATGACGACGCCGAGTGATGCACCGTTCCCGCTCGACGGGAACGGGATCGCCGACGATGAGCTGGAGCTGGGCTTTGTGTCCGGCTTCTTTGGCGTTCGGGGTGAGGTGCGTCTGCACCTCCACAACCGCGAGTCCACGTTGCTCGCGAAGCCGCGCCAGGTCGTGCTCATTGGTCCGAAGGGGGAGCGCCGCAGTGCGATGCTCACCGCGCGTCCGGGTGCCGGAAAGCGCATCATTGGACGCATCGGCGGGGTGAAGTACCGGGACCAGGCCCAGGCCTGGCTCCAGTGGCGGATTGCGATCGCCCGCGACGCGCTGCCCGAGCTCGACGAGGACGAGTTCTATCTCTCCGACATCGAGGGGCTGGACGTCTACGTCGACGGCGAGCGCATCGGCGTGGTCGCGCAGATCCACGCCGCCGGTCCGATCGAGGTGATCGAGATCGACGTCGGCAAGAAGGAGCCGCTGTTCGTGCCCTGCGAGGCCGAGTTCGTCTCTTTCGACCTGGATGAGGGGATCGTCCACGTGGCCCGCGAGGGGTTGGCGTGAAGTTCGACATCCTCACGCTTCACCCCGAGATGGTGCGCGTGCCGCTCGGCAGCTCGATCCTCGGGCGCGCGACCGAGGCGGGTCTCGTCGACATCGGCGTGCACGACATCCGGGACTGGGCCGAGAACAAGCACAAGAACGTGGACGACACGCCCTACGGCGGTGGGCCCGGCATGGTGATGCGGGTCGACATCGTCGCGCGCGCCCTCGAGGCCCTGCGCACCGACGCGTCGCACGTGGTGCTCACCAGCCCCGCGGGACGGCGCTTCTCGCAGCGCGTCGCCGAGCAGCTGGTCACGCACGAGCACATGATCGTCGTCTGTGGTCACTACGAAGGCATCGACGCCCGCATCGAGACCCTGGTCGACGAGGAGCTGTCGCTGGGGGACTTCGTGCTCACCGGCGGTGAGATCGCCGCCGTGGCATACGTCGACGCTGTCGCGCGCCTGGTACCCGGGGTGCTCGGCAACGCGGCCAGCGCGATGGACGAGTCGTTCTCGGGGCACCTGCTCGAGTATCCGCAGTACACCCGACCCCGCGAGTTTCGCGGCATGGAGGTGCCTGACGTGCTCCTCTCGGGGCACCACGCCCGGATCGAGAGCTGGCGTCAGCAGCAGGCCGAGCGTCGCACACGCGAGCGACGCCCGGACCTCTGGAAGCGCTTCGTTGACGAGTCGGGCTCCGGGGAATAAACGACCCGGGCTCAGGTCCGCGGTTCGTCCGCGGCACGTCATTTTCTACCGGACCCTCTCGCGATGCGACGGTCCGAAGCGAGGAAGTCATGAACCTCATTCAGCAGATCGAGAGCGAGATGCTCCAGGGCCGCGAGCGCGCCGACGTCGACGTTCGCCCCGGCGACACCGTACGCGTCCACGTTCGCATCCGCGAGGGTGAGAAGACCCGCGTCCAGGTCTTCGAGGGCACCGTCATCCGCATCAAGTCCGGCGGCCCGCGCACCACCTTCACCGTTCGCAAGATCAGCAACGGCGTTGGCGTCGAGCGTATCTTCCCCGCGCAGAGCCCCGACCTGACCAAGATCGAGGTGACCGGCCGTCACCGCGTGCGTCGCGCCAAGCTGCACTACCTCCGCAGCCGCCGTGGCAAGGCCGCGCGCCTCAAGCCGATCCGCGACTTCAAGCGCAAGAAGTAGGCTTTGGCCTTCCGCTCGGCCGACGACCGTCGCGCAGCTCTGCAGCGCGGCGCCGAGGCCGAGACCTTCGCGGTCCGCGAGCTCGAGACCCAGGGCTGGACTGTCCTCGCACGCAACTGGCGTGGCGGGGGCGGCGAGCTCGATGTGGTCGTGCATCGCGAGACCGCGATTCGTTTTGTCGAGGTCAAGGCGCGGCGTCCTGGCGAAGATCCGCTGGAGGCGCTGACTCCGAGCAAGCTCCGCAAGCTTCGCGGCGCGGCTCGTGCCTTTCTCGCGACGCAGCCTCCCGTCTACGATGACGTGGCGTTCCTGATTGCCTCCGTGAGTGCGCATGCGGATGGCTGGGCTGTCGAGTGGCTCGACGACGCCTTCGACGGGTAGGACCATGCCGCTGTACGTCGTCGCCACTCCCATCGGTACCCTCGGGGACCTCTCTCCGCGTGCGCGCGAGGTCCTTGGATCCGTGGCCGCGATCGCCTGTGAGGACACCCGCAGTACCCGCAAGCTGCTCTCGGCCTGCGACGTGGACGCGCCCGAGCTGGTCGCCGTGCACGCACACAACGAGGATCGCGTCGGCGAGCGCATCGCGGAGCGCGCGCTGACCGAGGACATCGCGCTCGTCAGCGACGCCGGTACGCCGGCGGTCTCCGATCCCGGCGGCCTGGTGGTCGCGGCGGCCCACGCGCGGGGCGTGCAGGTGCTCTCGGTTCCGGGGCCGAGTGCCCTGGCCTCGGCCCTCGCGGCTTCCGGCTTTCCCGCGGCCCCGTCGACCTTCCTTGGCTTCGCGCCGCGCAAGCGTCGCGACGGCTTCGCCGACGAGCTCCTCGGACACACCGGGACCGTGCTCGTCTACGAGGCACCGGGGCGGGTGGGGGATCTGGTCGAGCGTCTCGCCGCGCGTCAGCCCGAGCGCATGGCCGTGATCAGCCGCGAGATCTCGAAGAAGTTCGAGGAGCATCGCCGGGGACCGCTCGCGAGCCTCGACACCACGGAGATCCGAGGCGAGTGCGTACTCGTCGTCGGGCCGGGTGATGCCTACGTCGCGGAGCAGGCCGAGGTCGGAGGCGGCTCGCTCAAGGAGGTCGCTGCCGTGCTCGCCGAGCGCTGGGGCATCGGCAAGCGCGAGGCCTACCAGCACCTGCTCTCGCTCGAGCGTGAGGTCAGCGAATCCGAACGTTGAGGCGCGAGCCGATCTCGACGGTGTAGGAGTTGCCGCTGGTGCGGGCCTCGTAGAGGTGCTCGATGCGGTAGGGCATGTTGTACACGAAGTCGCCGCCGACGCGGATGCTCACGTACTTGCGGATGTGGGTGTCGAAGCCCATGCCCGCACGTGCGACGAGACGGTCATCCTGGGTGACGAGCAGGGACTTCGACGCGTCGAGCACGTCCGGCAGATACAGGCCGCTCGGCATGAGGCGGTAGCTGCGGTAGCCGACGCCGAGACGCAGGTCGACGGCAAAGCGGTCCTGGGTGTCGGCGTCGCGGTAGCCCACGACCTCGATGCCCCCGATGAGATCGAAGTCGGTGCCCGGCTGGATGCGCAGCGAGGGTGCGACGACGGTGCCACTCGCGTCGGCGACGTCGACCGTGACGCGACCCTCGTGCTTGAAGGTGCCCACCACGTAGGGATTCGCGGCGCCATTGTCGGCCGAGAACGCGCCCGAGAGCTTGTACGCCGGGCCGCCGGGAGCCGCCCCTCGCCAGCCATCGCCGTCTTCGGTCCAGAAGGTCGCGTTCTTATTGCCGGTCCGGTAGGCGAGGTCGATGCGCCACGTGGTCTGGTGGTTGCGCCGCCAGGCTTCGTTGAACGGCTGCAGGGCCGCGCCGATCCAGATGCCGTTGAAGCCGCGTCCCTGGATCTTGTCGACCGTGATGTCGCTACCGACGGTGTAGGTGCCCGTCTCGCGCACCGGGTCGTAGCCCATCGAGGTTGCGCTCTTCCACGTCTGGCCGACATAGGGCGTGGTGTCCGCGGCGAGCGTGATCGCGAGTCCATCGGCCGGGGCGAACTCGACTCCCCAGCGCAGCTCGTGGCGGGCGTTCTGACGGCGCGCGTAGATCTCGCCGGCTTCTTCGATGCCCGTCGAGGAGATGGCCCCGACGTAGTCGATGTTCACGTCTCCGCGCAGGGCCGTGGGCATGTCCGTGACCTCGGCGGCGAGGGCGGAGCTGGGGAGAAGAAGCAGGGCGAGCAGCGTGTGCACGGAACCTCCGGTGCAACGGCAGGCTAGGCGCTGCGGAGGGGTCTCGTCAACCGGAAGTGCGCCACAGGAGCGCATTCGCGGACCTTTCGGCTGCGGTTGGGGGGACGGGGTCTCGCAAGACGCGCCTCGGACCGCCGATCCAAAGAAAAACGGCCTTCCGTTTCCGGAAGGCCGCCCTCTAGGTGGTGGAGCCAGGGGGACTCGAACCCCCGACCTTTTGACTGCCAGTCAAATGCTCTCCCAGCTGAGCTATGGCCCCAGAGGATTCTCTTCAGGAGAAGCGCCGCCTTATTAATGGGGCTGCGCGACGCCGGCAAGCGAGAACAGGCGCATTCAGCCCTCTTCGGTGCCGCCTCCGCTCTGAAGCGCAGCGATCTGCCGCTCGAGAGCGTCAATACGGTCGATCGCCTTGCGCAGGGCGGGGTGATCTTCGATCTCGCCGTCGTCCACGAGGTGGTACGCGGTCTTGCCGAGACGGATCCAGAACGCGTCGCGGTCGCGCTGGAGCTGGCGCAGCTCGAGGCGCGAGCGCCCGACTTCGGCGGCGCGGCCGACGCCTTCGCGTCCGCGATCGAGCAGACGGCCCAGGGCGGAGCCGACGATCTCAGCGAAAGGACTCAGCGCGGTGGATTCTTCGGCCATGGTTCCTCCGACGGGGGCACCTGGATATCCGATTTCGCAGCCGACTCCCACCGGGCCGTCGCGTTGCGTTGAGCTATAAGTGGGCGGATGTCTTCGCCGCCGCTTCCGGGAGCCAACACACCGCTTCGCCCGCTACTGAGCGTGCTCGGGCTCGTGTACGGATTGTTCGTGCTTCTGTTCGCGGTGCTCGCGGCGCTGGTGGTGGGCACGGTGATGGCGCTGCCGTTCGCGCCGATCGCCCGCGGTCGCCGAGAGTCGTTCACCGTGTGGGCCGCCGTCGTGTGGAGCCGGGTCGTGCTGCACGGGCTGTTGGGCGCGAGGCCCCGGGTCACGGGCAAGGGCAACCTCCCCAGCGATCGCGGCGCCCTCGTCGTGGCGAACCATCGCTCGTGGCTCGATCCGCTGCTTCTCATCGCCGAGCTGCGCGCGGTCGGCCTCTCGAAGTCCGAGATCTTCTGGCTGCCGGCGATCGGGCAGTACGCGTGGCTGTGCGGAGCGGTGTTCGTGAACCGGCGCTCGCGTGCGGGCCGTCAGCGTGCACGGGAAGAGGTGATGATGCTGATCCGTGGCGGTGCGCGCATCGGCCTCTTCCCCGAGGGTACGCGCTCTCGAGACGGCGAGCTGCGCGACAAGGTGTACCTGACCCTCCCCAAGGACTGCTGGGAGGAGGGCGTCGCCGTGCTCCCATGCGCGGTGTACGGCACAGAGCGCTCGCTGCCGACGACCTGGTCCGTGGCCATTCCGTTCCAGCGCTGTCGTATGGACATCGGCGAGGTCGTCGATCCCCAGGACTACGCGACGGCCGAAGCGTTCGCGGACGCGGTGTGGGGCGATGTTCGCACGCGCTTCGAGGCCTTGCGTGCCGAGGAGGAGCGAGGCTAGCGAGAGGACCACGCCCGGGTGGTGGAATCGGTAGACACAGGGGACTTAAAATCCCTTTCGCGTACGCGAGTGCGGGTTCGACCCCCGCCCCGGGCACCCTGCCTCTCTCGTCGGCGGCTAGCGCGCCTCGTCGACGGCCTTGCGCAGGTCTGCGAGGCTCACGCTGCGGTGGTAGGCCTTGGACAGGTCGCCATCCGCGTCGTACACGAGCGTGATCGGGATCGCGCCGGGGAACTCGGGGTACAGCTCCTGGACCGCGACGGCCGGGTCCTCGGCGTCGAGCATGAACGACTGCAGCGAGTGGCCCTGCTTCTCGAGGAAGCCCTTGACGCGCGGGGCGCCAATGACGCGGTGGTCGAGGCTGACCAGGATCACCTCGATGTCCGGGTACTCCTTGCCGATGGCCTCGAGGTGCGGAAGCTCCGCGATGCACGGCTGGCACCAGGTGGCCCAGAAGTTGAAGATCCGCACGTGCCCGGACGCATCCTCCATCGCTTCGCGCAGGGTGTCGACGCTGGCCATGGCCACACGCGACTCTGCTCGGGCCGGGGCCGTCGGAGCAGGGGAGGGAGCGGGTTCCGGACGCTCGGCCGTGGCAGTGGTCCCGCAGCCGAGCAGGGCGAAGAGCAGGGCAGTGTGCATGCGTGCGTAGTGGCATAGGATGCGCATCCAGGCAACCCGGCGTGTCACACTGTGGCATTCCCGCTCCCGAGGCCTCCGGTGCGCGTCCTGCTGCTCTCCCTGTTGCTCGCTGGCTGCCCCAAGCGCGGCGATGTCGACGATCCCGCCAAGCTGCTCGCCGAGTACCTGCAGAAGATCGATGCGGCGTGGCAGCTTCGGGGGGAGCAGGGCTTCGCGCCGGTGCACGAGCTGCTCACCGAGGCCGAGCTGGCCCTTCCGGCGCACCCGGAGCTGTCGTGGCGCTGGGCGCGGTACTCGGTGGGGCGTGGGCTTGCCGCAGGCGACGCCGACGACGCCCGGCATCACTACGCCGAGGCGCGAGGCGCGGGGCTCGCCTGCCTGCTCGATGATCCCGTGTTCGATGCGCGGCAGGCGGAGCTCGGGTGGGACGCGGCAGTCGATGCGCTGCCCGATGATCGCGAGGGCTGCGCGGTGTGGACGGTGTTCGCCTGGCTCCGCTGGATGGAGCAGGTCGGGCCGCGGGCCGCCGAGCTCGACTTCGCGCGGATCAATCCGCTGATCGACGAGCTGCGCGTGCGGCGTGTCGATCCGGAGGGGCGACTCACGTGGAGTCGCGGCTTGTCGCAGACGCTCCAGGATCGCGCCAACGGCCTGAGCTCCCCGCGAGGAAGGGCGCTGCTCGCGCAGGCGGTCGAGGTCGACCCGGGAGATCTCGCGCGCACGGCGGATCTGCTCCTGCTCACCGAGGCGGAGATCGCCGGTGAGTCACGAGATGCGCTGGAGCGGGCACGGCGAAGCAGCCCGGACACGCCGGAAGACGTGCGGGCGCTCGAGCGGCTCGGCTCGCTGTAGGGCTGGCTCGCAGGTCGCGTCGGGCTGAGCGAGAAAACCCGAGCGCGTGCTCGGGTTCATTCAGCCGTCGCGACGGACCGGCCTGGCGGCCGGAAGACGAACTAGCGGCGCGGCAGGGAGGACTTGCGGGCGGCCCGACGGGCGGCGCGACGCGAGGCCTTGCGACGACGCTTCTCGGCGAGGCGCTGCTTCAGGCGGCGCTTCTCACCGGGCTTCAGGTAGAAGCTGTTCTTCTTGATGTCCTTGCGAATGCCCTCGCGCTCGACCTTCCGGCGGAAGCGGCGGAGCGCCTTCTCGAAGGGCTCGTTGTCGCGAACGGTGACCAGGATCAAGGCTGGCTCCTGAGAATGACGGTTACCTGGGCCGCAGATGGATCTCCTGCGGACGACCCGGCGCATGTAGCCTGTGGTGATGGAACGTGCCAATGATCGGCGGGAGATGCCGTGACCCTGTTCGTGCTTCTGATCGCGTGTAGCTCGTCCCCGACGCCATCGCCGGAGGACGAGACCCCGGTGGATTCCGGCGACCCGGACACCGGCAATGACTCGGACTGCCCGGACGAAAGTGCGGTTCGCGCGCTGATCGACGGCACGGCGACCCTCGACGAGACGCGGTTCGCGGTCGCGTGGTCCGAGGGCTGGCCTGTGCGCACCTGCTCCGAGACCTGGTTGTTCATCGCGGACGGCAGCGGACGGACCCTGGCGGGCGATCACAGCGACTGGACCGAGATCGCGATGACCGAGGGCAGCGGCTTCTCGTGGGCCGAGGTCGCGGTCGGCTCACCGGCGGGGAGCGGCTACAAGCTCGGCCCGGGCCTCGCCGCCGACCCCTGGGCGCGAAGCTACGACTACGACGCGTTCGGCGAGATCTCCTTCGTGGCGCCGCCGTCGGACGCACCGCGCCTGGATCGCTGGCCCGAACTCCAGGCTGAGGGACTCGCCGCTCGGGATCTGCGCGTGTTCGTGCCTCCCGGTGCGGGCCCGTTCGACGTGCTCTACGCACATGACGGGCAGAACTTGTTCGACCCGAACGCGTTGTGGGGGGGCTGGCGGCTCCAGACAGCGCTCGCCGAGCAGCCCCCGATGCTGGTGGTCGGGATCGACAACACCCTCGATCGCGCGAACGAGTACACCCACGTCTACGACGCCGTGCTCGATACCGGCGGCGGCGGGGCTGCCTACGCTCGCCTCGTGCACGACCACGTCCGTCCGCACATCGAAGCGACCTACGGGAGCACGGGAACCGACGGCTTGCTCGGCTCGTCGCTCGGCGGTCTGGTCAGCCTCGTCGTCGCGGACGCCGACCCGACCGCATGGGACTTCGTCGGCTCGCTCTCCGGCACGCTCGGCTGGGGCAAGCTCGGCTCCGACAACGAGCTCATCGTCGAGCGCTGGGAGCAGGCGCCGCGCGGACCCGTGATCTACGTGGACTCCGGCGGCTCGGCCGGCCTCGACGGGTGTACGGATCCGAACGGGGACGGCTACCCGGTCGACGATCCCGACGACAGCGACAACTACTGCGCGAACCGCGACTTCGCGGATCGGCTCGCCGCGGGCGGCTACACGTGGGACGCCAACCTGTTCCACTGGCACGAAGAGGGTGCGCCACACAACGAAGCGGCCTGGGCTGCGCGGGTCAGCCGGCCACTCGCGATCTTCGCTGCGCTCGAGTGAGTCGCTAGAACATCAGGCCCAGCGACCCGCCCATGTACAGCAGGTCGTGGAGGCCGCCCTCGACGCGCAGCACCACGCGATCGCCGAAGTTGAAGCGAAGGCCCGCGTTGATGTCGACCATCGGGTAGACCTTCGGGATGCGCTTCTCCTCGTCCGGGTTGTCCGGATCGGCCTCGTGGCGGACGTAGGCGGGCACGCCGCCGGCCGGACCCCAGCGATCGAGGTGGCCGAGCATCGCCGCGACGCCGAGGCCGCCGCCGACCAGGAAGGACAGGCCGAACTGGCCGTTGGTCTGGGCGGTGGTCACGAAGTGCAGCTCGTAGGCGTAGTCGGCGCCGAAGGTGAGCAGACCGAGCCCGTCCGTCGGGACGAGGTAGTCGCCGTCACCGTGGTCGGCGGGCTCCTCGACGTCGTCCCAGTAGCCTTCCTTCATCAGCGAGTTGATGTACTCGAAGTAGAAGATGCCGTTCGCGCTGTCGCCCTTGACCACGTACTCGAGGCCGAGCGCGTAGCCGCGCATGTCGGGGCGCTTCTGACCGGGCAGGGCCCAGCCCGGGTCGTCCTCGTTGAAGTACCAGATGTCGAGGATCGAGTCGGGCACGAAGACGTAGCGGGAGCGGAAGCCGATCTCCATGAAGTAGCCGCGACGCGGACCGATCTCGGAGGTCGGTGCCATCTCGCCGTCCGCGAACTGGGGCTCGAGCTCGGCGATCGGAGCCGGAGACTCGCTGGCCAGGGCAGGGGACGCGGACAGAACCAGGAGGGCAGCGAGGCGGGTCATGGGACGCTCTCCAGAGAGGTGAGGGCGCGGGACGTGCCCGCGAAGCTCCATCGTGCTACCGCCACCGCAAGGGCGATGTCAAGCCCTGGATGTGCCGATCTGCCCGGTCGAGCGCACATCGTGGGTACTCCCGAGGTCCGATGATTCCGTCCGCCATTCACAAGGCCATCCAGGAAGGGGTGCCTCCCATCGTGGTGGTCGTGGGCGAAGCCGGGCTTCTCGTCGAGCGTGCCGAGAAGGCACTCGTCGACGCGGTCCTCCCCACGGTCGGCATCGCCGCGTTCAATTATTCGCTGCATCGTGCGGGCGAAGCGAACGCCCTCGAGGCGCTGGCGACGGCGCAGACGGTGCCGATGATGGCGGATCGTCGCCTGGTGGTAGTCCGGGGCATCCAGGACGGGAGCAATGCTCTGTTCGAGGCGCTGGTCGAGTATGCGGAGGCGCCTCCGGTCGAGACGGTGTTGGTGATCACGGGCTCCGGCTTCCCCAAGGTCAAGAAGGGTGGGTCGAACTGGGGCGTGCGGCTGGGCAACCAGGTGAAGAAGAGCGGGCTGCTGGTCAAGCTGTCGGCCAGCGACGTCAACGCCAGCCGCCTGGTCCGCGAGCACGCCGAGACGCTGGGCAAGCAGCTCGGCAACCGCGCGGCGTCGCTGTTGCTCGAGGTCGTCGGCGAGGATCTCGGTCGGCTCGTGCAGGAGGTCGAGAAGCTCGCGCTGTTCGCCGGTGACGAGCCCGAACTGACCGAAGAGATGGTGCTCGCCGCGTCGTCCATGGTCGCCGAGGGCCAGGTGTGGGACCTCACCGCCGGACTCGTCGCGCGCGATCCGGACATGGCGCTCGCCGCGCTGCACCGGGCCCTCGAGGAGGGTGAGCCGGAGCACAAGCTGCTCGGGCTGATCGGCTGGCAGCTCCGGCAGGTGCTCGAGGCGACGGATCTGCTCGCGCGGGGCGTGCCGGACAAGGATGTCCAGAAGCGCACCCGACTGCGCTGGGATGCGTTCAAGCGCGTGAAGGCCCTCGCGCAGAACCCGCCGGCCGCGGCCGATGTGCTCCACCGGCTCGCCGTCGCCAACCGACTGATGAACTCGCATCGCGCCGGCAGTCGTCGGATCCTCGAAGAGTTCGTGATCGCGGTCTCGTCGGGGACCTAGTCTCTAGCGTCCGGCGGCCCGTGCTTCGCCGTCGACCCAGCGAATGGCCTCGACGAGCTCGTCCGGGACCTCCTCCTGCAGGAAGTGTCCGGCCTCCGTCTCCCAGACGCGCGCTTGGGGCAGGGCCTCGCGATGGCGCCGCAGGCCCCGACCGAGGATCGGGTCACGCGTGCCCCACACCAGGCCGATCGGGCCGTCGAACCCACGCACCCACGCGTCGATGTGTTCCATGGGCGCGAGCGTCGGATGCCCCTCGCGGTTCGGCACCATGCGCGCCATTGCGAGCGGCGCCGCGCGGTCGCGCAGTCGGCGCAGCGGCCAGGTGTACGCGCGGGTCTCGAGCTTGCCGATCGAGCTGCGATCGCCCTGGACGCGGGACAGCCCACGCTGCGGGAAGCTGCCGAGGCGGAACACGGCATCGCTGATCAGCGGCGTGTGCGCGAAGCGGTGGAAGGACGTGACCTTGAGCGGCCGTCGAGGCGCGAGCACCCCGGTGTTGCCGAACACCGCTCCGCGGACACGATTCGGATCCCGCGCGGCGACGCCGGCCGCCATCGGTCCGCCCCAGTCCTGCCCCACGGTGATGAACGCCTCGATCTGAAGCCCACGGACCAGCCCGGTGAGCAGCTCGAGGTGGCGCTCCAGGTTGTGGGCACGGGTACTCCGCGGCTTGTCCGAGAGACCCAGACCCCACAGGTCCGGGGCGATCACGCGGTAGCCGTCGAGGCGGGCGATCACCTTGCGCCACAGGAAGGACCAGGTCGGGTTGCCGTGGAACAGCAGCACGACTGGTCCTTCGCCGTGGTCGACGAAGTGCAGACGCACGCCATCGACGGTCGCCATGCGGCGCCGGTACGGGAAGTGCTCGGCGAGCCAGTCGGGAAGGGGCGGTGCGGCGGAGAACGTGGTCGTCATGCGTGAGGAGTACCGTAGGCGGCCCGCAGAAACCAAGCTGAGGGGCAGCGGTACGGCTCGTCACACCGCGCGTAGGTCGCGCCGTGGCGCGGCAGCGGTGCGGGCGGAGAGCATGCCCGAGACCAGCTCCCGTGGATCCAACGCGAAAACCCCCCGAGGACTCGGAGGGTCTTGCATCGCGACTACGGGAGGCCCGAGGGCACCCGCATCAAGGTGCTACGCGAGCGCCTTGACCGCCTTGTTCAGGCGGGAGATGCGACGAGCAGCAGCGTTCTTGTGGATCACGCCCTTGCTCACGACGCGAGCAATGACGCTCTGCGCGGTGCGGAGCTGATCCATCGCGGCCGCGTGATCGCCGGCCTCGACCGCCGCGCGAACCTTCTTGATCTGGTTGCGCATACGGCTGCGGTAGTGACGGTTCTTCGTCCGCCGCTTCTCGTTCTGCTTGATACGCTTGATCGCGTCCTTGTGGTGGGCCACTTGAAACTCCAGTCGCGCCAATCTCTGGGCGCGAGACACGCCGGATTAACACCGGGACTTTGCCTGTCAAGCGCGATGCTGGCGCTCGGCTATGGGGCGCTGCCGCGTTACTCCGGGCAACCTCTGGCGCTCAGTAGCCGGATCTGGGAGGGAGCGCGTGGACCGCGCCGAACGCATTCGCAACTTTGCGATCATCGCTCACATCGATCACGGCAAGTCCACGCTGGCGGACCGCATCCTCCAGCTCACGGGTGCTGTGTCCGACCGCGAGATGAAAGAGCAGCTCCTCGACTCGATGGACATCGAGCGCGAGCGCGGCATCACGATCAAGGCCCAGACCGCCACGATCAAGTACCGGGCGAAGGACGGTGAGGACTACATCCTCAACCTGATCGACACTCCCGGCCACGTGGACTTCACCTACGAGGTCAGCCGCAGCCTGGCCGCCTGCGAGGGCGCGCTGCTCGTCGTCGATGCGGCGCAGGGCATCGAGGCCCAGACGCTGGCCAACGTGTACCTGGCGCTCGAGGCAGACCTCGAGATCGTGCCCGTGGTCAACAAGATCGACCTCCCGGGCGCCGAGCCCGAGCGGGTGCTCGGCGAGGTCGAGGAGCACATCGGCCTCGAGATCGAGGATGCAGTGATGTGCTCGGCGAAGACCGGTGTGGGCGTCGACGAGGTGCTCGAGAGCATCGTGAAGTGCGTACCGCCACCGAAGGCCCCGATGGACGTGCCCGCCCGCGCGCTGATCATCGACTCGTGGTTCGACACCTATGTCGGCGTGATCTGTCTGGTGCGTATGATGGAGGGCGAGCTCAGCGTCGGCGAGCGCATCAAGATGATGGCGACCGGTGCCGCGCACGACCTCACCAAGCTCGGCATCTTCACGCCGGCTGCGCTGTCGGTGCCGAGCCTCAAGGCCGGCGAGGTGGGCTTCGTCGTCGCGTCGATCAAGGACATCGCGGACGCGAAGGTCGGTGACACGATCACCACCTTCCGCAATGGCGCGACCGAGCCGCTGCCGGGCTTCCAGGAGATCAAGCCGATGGTCTACTCCGGGATCTACCCGGTGGAGTCCGGCGACTACCACGACCTCCGCGATGCCCTCGAGAAGCTCAAGCTCAACGACGCGGCGATCTCGATCGACCCCGAGTCTTCCGATGCCCTCGGGCTGGGCTTCCGCGTGGGCTTCCTCGGGCTGCTCCACATGGAGATCGTCCAGGAGCGGCTCGAGCGCGAGTACGACCTCGACCTGATCACCACCGCCCCGTCCGTCGTGTACCAGGTGCACATGAAGGACGGCGAGCAGATCGACATTCGCAGTCCCTCCCAGCTGCCGGATCTGTCGAAGGTCGACCACATCTGCGAGCCCATCGCGCGGCTGACCATCCACTGCCCCGAGAGTCACATCGGCAACGTCCTCAAGCTGTGCGAGGACCGCCGCGGTCAGCAGGTGAACTTCGAGTACTCCGGCGTCGGCCGCGTGATCCTCACGTACGACATCCCGTACTCCGAGGTCGTGTTCGACTTCTTCGACCGCCTGAAGAGCGTGTCCCGCGGCCTCGCGTCGATGGACTACGACGTGCACGAGTGGCGACAGGACAAGCTGGTCAAGGTGGACATCCTGCTCAACGGCGAGCTCGTCGATGCGCTGTCCATCCTCTGCCACAAGGACGACGCCTACCACCGCGGCAACGCGCTCACGCAGAAGCTCAAGGAGTTCATCCCGCGGCAGATGTACGACGTCGCCGTGCAGGCTGCGATCGGCGGCAAGATCGTCGCTCGCACCACGGTCAAGGCCTTCCGCAAGGACGTGACCAGCAAGTGCTACGGCGGCGACATCAGCCGCAAGCGCAAGCTCCTCGAGAAGCAGAAGAAGGGCAAGAAGCGCATGAAGGCGGTCGGCAACGTCGAGATCCCGCAGACCGCGTTCCTCGCCGTGCTCAAGGTGGGCTCCGACTGATGGACACCGCCCGCTGGGTCGGTCTAGCGGCGGTCGTCGTGATCACCCTGATCGCGGCGATTCTCCTCGGACCGCTGGTGCCGTATTGGGTCGACGACGTGCGACTCGACGGCATCGTGCGTGCGGTGGCGCTCGATTGGCGCGACTTCGGCGAGGAGGCCGCCCGCGAGCGGCTGCAGTTCGAGCTCGACGCGCAGGGCATCGACCCGGCCGTGCGCGATGATTCGTGCGTGCTCGAGGCGACCGAGCAGGGCGCGCGCTCGGTGGTGTGCGAGTGGACGGTGCAGGCCAAGGCTGTGTGGGGCCCGACCGAGCTGTCCTTTCAGTCCATCGCGCACATGGACGCGAGCGGCGATCTGCGCTGACCGAGGGCGAGGAAAGCGGCCGTCGACGCGGTCCTGACGCGCTGCCGCCCACGATGTGCTAAGCATCCGCCCATGCTCGGCCACGTCCTTCGTCGCCTGCTCGGCATCATCCCGTTGGTGCTGCTGCTCGCGCTCGTCACCTTCGCACTGCTCAAGCTCGCCCCCGGTGGACCGTTCTCCGCCGAGCGCGCGCTTCCGCCCGAGATCGAGCGTCAGCTCGAAGAGAAGTTCCTGCTCGATCGGCCCTTCCACGAGCAGTACTTCGCCTACGTCGGCGGCATCCTCGACGGCACGCTTCCGTCGCTGAAGCGGCCGGGGGAGACCGTCGGCGAGCTCATCGCGACCAGCGTGCCCGCGAGCTTCACGCTCGGGAGCATGGCGCTGCTCGTCGCGCTGGCACTGGGCATTCCCGCCGGCGTGATCGCGGCCCTGCGGCAGAACAGCCTGCTCGACTATGGGTCGATGTCGATCGCGTTGATCGGCATCTCTGTGCCGAACTTCGTGCTCGGGCCGCTGCTCGTCTCGTTGTTCGCGCTGCAGCTGGGCCTGGTCCCGCCGGCGCTGTGGGACGGGCCACGGAACATGATCCTGCCCGCCGTCACGCTGGGGGCGGCGTATGCGGCCTACGTCGCGCGGCTCACCCGGGCGGGCATGCTCGAGGTCATCCGCAGTGACTTCGTGCGTACGGCACGGGCCAAGGGCCTCTCCGAGCTCCAGGTGGTGGTCCGGCACGCACTGAAGGGCGGCCTGCTTCCCGTGGTGACCTGGCTCGGTCCCGCGACCGCTCGCATCCTCACCGGTACCGTCGTCATCGAGAAGATCTTCAACGTGCCGGGGCTCGGCTACTACTTCGTCCAGTCGGCCCTCGACCGCGACTACTCCATGGTCCTCGGCGTGGTCATGTTCTACGCGACGCTGCTCATGGTCATGAACCTGCTCGTCGACGTGGCCTACACCTACCTCGACCCGCGGGTGGAGCTGTAATGGCCGAGCTCGTCGAGGGAACCAGCCTGTGGCAGGACGCGTGGCGTCGCTGGCGCAAGCACCGGGTGAGCGTCGCGAGTGCCGTCGTGCTCGCCTTCGTCATCGTGTTCTGCGCTATCGGGCCACCGCTCGTCCAGGCCATCTGGGGCTGGACCTACGAGATGCAGGACATCCCGCTCGGCGCGGTGCCGCCCTCCGCGGAGCACCCGTTCGGCACCGATCAGCTCGGTCGCGACCTCATGGTCCGCACCATGCACGGGGGCCGGGTGAGCCTGCTCGTCGCGCTGGTCGCCACCGCCGTCTCACTCACCGTCGGCGTGACCTATGGCGCGGTCTCCGGCTACTCGGGCGGCCGCGTCGATGCCGCGATGATGCGCTTCGTCGACATCATGATGAGCACCCCGTACCTGCTGCTCGTCATCGTGCTCATGGCGGTGATTCCGCCGTCGTCGGTGTCCTTCGCGGGCCTCGACGGCTCCTTCGTGCTCATGTTCGGCGCGCTGGGCCTGGTGTCGTGGCTGGTGCTCGCGCGCATCGTCCGCGGACAGGTGCTCTCGCTCAAGCGGCGCGAGTTCGTCGAGGCGGCCCGCGCCATCGGGGTGAAGCCGCACCTCATCCTGTTCCGCCACATCGTGCCCAACACCCTCGGTCCGGTCATCGTGTACGCCTCGATGACGATTCCGGGGGTCATGCTCTCCGAGGCCTTCCTGTCCTTCCTCGGACTCGGCATTCGCGAGCCGCAGGCCAGCTGGGGCACGCTCGTCAACGAGGGGAGCAACGCGATGAGCGTCATGCCGTGGCTGCTCGTGTTCCCCGGCGGCCTGATGACGCTGACCCTGTTCTGCCTGAACTTCCTGGGCGATGGCCTGCGCGATGCCCTCGACCCCAGTGCGAGGAAGTCGTGAGTCTGCTCCGCGTCGAAGACCTCCACACCCACTTCCACACCGAGTACGGCACGGTGAAGGCCGTCAACGGCGTGTCCTTCGAGGTGGATCGCGGCGAGATCATGGGCCTGGTCGGCGAGTCCGGCTCGGGCAAGAGCGTCACCAACCTCTCGATCCTCAAGCTCATCCCGACCCCGCCCGGTGAGTACGCCGGTGGACGCATCCTCTTCGACGGCGAAGACCTGCTGAAGACCCCCGAGAGCAAGCTGCGCACCTACCGCGGCAACCGCATCGCGATGATCTTCCAGGACCCGATGACCTCGCTCACGCCGTACATGCGTGTGAGCCGGCAGCTCACCGAGGTCCTCGAGCTGCACCAGGGCATGACCGGCAGGGCTGCGAAGAAGCGCGCCATCGAGCTGCTCGAGATGGTGGGCATCCCGGACCCCGCGAACCGCGTCGACTCCTGGCCTCACGAGTTCTCTGGCGGCATGCGCCAGCGCGTGATGATCGCCATCGCACTCGCATGCAAGCCCGAGCTGCTGCTCGCTGACGAGCCCACCACTGCGCTCGACGTGACGATCCAGGCCCAGATCCTCGAGCTGATCAAGGACCTCGCCCGCGAGCACGGCACCGCCGTGATCATGGTCACCCACGACCTCGGGGTCGTCGCCGGCATCGCCGACAAGGTGAGCGTGATGTACGGCGGGCGCATCGTCGAGCGGGCACCGGTCGAGCCGCTGTTCGCCTCGCCGAAGCATCCCTACACCCGCGGCCTGCTCGCGAGTGTGCCGCGCCTCGACTCCCGCGGGGAGCTCACGCCGGTGAAGGGCTCGCCACCGGATCTCACCGCGCTGCCGCCCGGCTGTGCCTTCGCCCCGCGCTGCCCGCTGGTCCACGACCAGTGTGCCCAGCAGCCGCCCTGGTTCGGCGAGCACACCCTCGGCGCGCGCTGCTGGAAGGAGCAGGCATGAGCGACCCGCTCCTCACCGTCCGCGGCCTCAAGGTGCACTTCCCGGTGTACTCGAAGGGCTGGTTCCCGCGGCAGTCCGGTGCGGTCAAGGCCGTCGATGGCCTCGATCTGACCGTGCATCGCGGCGAAGTGCTCGGACTCGTCGGTGAGTCGGGCTGCGGCAAGTCCACCACCGGTCGCGCGCTGCTCCGTCTCGTGCCGCTCACCGCCGGCGAGGTGGTGTTCGACGGCGTCGACCTGGCCAAGCTCAAGGGTGAGGAGCTTCGCCGCATGCGCCGCCGCATGCAGATGATCTTCCAGGACCCCTACGCGAGCCTGAACCCGCGCATGACGGTCGGGGACATCATCGCCGAGCCGCTCGGGGCCCATGACCTCGTGCCCGCCGGGGAGCGCCAGAAGAAGGCCCAGGAACTGATGGAGCGCTGTGGCCTCGACCCGGCCTTCGTGCGCCGCTACCCTCACGAGTTCAGCGGCGGTCAGCGCCAGCGCATCGGCATCGCCCGCGCGCTGGCGAGCGACCCGGACTTCATCGTGTGCGACGAGCCGATCTCGGCCCTCGACGTGTCGATCCAGGCGCAGATCCTCAACCTGCTGCAGTCGCTCGCGCGGGAGCGGAACCTCTCGTACGTGTTCATCGCCCACGACCTGTCGGCGGTGCGGCACATCAGCGACCGCATCGCCGTGATGTACCTCGGGCGCATCGTCGAGACGGGCACCTACGCGGAGATCTGCGACAACCCGCGTCACCCGTACACCCAGGCGCTCGTGTCGGCGATTCCCGTTCCCGACCCGGTGATCGAGCGTCGCCGCAAGCGCATCGTGCTCCAGGGCGACGTGCCGAGCCCGCTCAAGCCGCCCTCCGGCTGCCCGTTTCATACGCGCTGTCCCGCGGTGCGCGACCAGCGCTGCTCCACCGAGGCCCCGCGCCTTCGCGAGCTCGATGGACGGCAGGTCAGCTGCCACTTTGCCGAGGACATCGGCGACCTCACCGGACGCACCGCGAGCTGACCCGCAGCGCCGGGCTCGCAACCGGGCTCGGGCGCTGATAGCCTGTGCGTCGACGGAGGTGACGGTGCGCCTGATCACGCACGGCGGCTTGGTGCTCCTGCTGGCCCTCGGGGGCTGCCTGGGGCGGAGTGCAGAGGGGACGGTCGACGGCCACTGCACGGACGGTGAGGACAACGACAACGACAACCTCATCGACTGCGACGACCCGGGTTGTGGCGGTGACGTGGCCTGTGGCGGTGGCGACACCTCCGATACCTCGGAGAGCGACACCGACACCGACACCGACACCGACACCGACACGGATACCGATACCGACGCGGACACCGACGCGGATGCGGACACCGACGCGGACGCCGATGCGGATAGCGATGCCGACTCGGACTCCGACACGGATACGGATCCGGGCGGGTGCACGGCGCCGACGCCGGACGCGAGCTGGGCGGGTGTGATCCCGCGCAACCTCGTGATCACCAACAACTACACGACCAGTGGCGGCATTGCCGAGGTGCGGCGCGCCGCCCTCGCGCTGTCCTCGGGCACGTCGACGACCGTGTCGCTCACGCTGAGCGCGGTGACGGTGAGCACGCCGGGCACCAACGCCATGCGCAGCGCATGGGTCCAGGACGCCGATGGTGCCGCGGAGATCGCGCTGGCCATCGACGGGGCGATCACCTTCGCCCCCGGCCAGCGTATCTCGGGCACGGTCACCCGCGTGACCAACGACAACGGTCACCCGGTCATCTCGGGCCTCACCGCCACGGTTGCGAGCACGGACAACTTCGTCTCCGTGCCCGAAGTCACGGGTACGGCGCTCGACGCCAGCTACGACTCCGAGATGGTCCACGCCTACGGCCAGATCACCCAGGTGGTCGGCGCGTGCGGCTCGGTCCAGTGCTACCAGCTGACCCACGGGGGCCAGACGCTCGGCCTGCGTGCGCCGTCGAGCGTGACGTACAGCCTCGGCGACTGTGTCGACCTGTACGCACCGCCGTCGACCATCGGCAGCCAGGTCGCGTTCGAGATCCTGAACCCAGGGTGGAGCACGGTCTACGGAACGGCCCGCTGAGCACGCGAGGCGCCCCCACCGCGGTGGTGAGGACGCCTCTGACGTTCAGTGGCGCTACGCGAGCGTAGGCGCGTTCTCGCCGAGCGGAATGACCAGCTCCTGGCCGACCTCGATGGCATCGGGGTTGGCGAGCTTGTCCCGGTTGGCCTCGAAGATGTCCGTGTACTTCTTCGCGTTGCCGTACCAGTGCTTCGCGATCTTGCCGAGGGTGTCGCCGCGCTCGACGGTGTGCACCGGCGCCTCGACGGGCGGGCAGCGGAGCACCTGGCCCGGGAAGATCTCGTCCGGGTCGGACAGCATGGGCTGGTTGGCCTCGAAGATCTTGTCGTAGAGGAAGATCACGCCGTACACGTCGAGCGAGATCTTCGACAGCGTGTCGCCGGCCACGACCGTGTGGTACACGCTCGGCGGCTCGGGGACCTCGACGACGATCTGGTCGTCCACGGCGCCCACGCCGGCGTGGTTACCGATGATGAGCACCGCCTTCTCCGCGTACTCGGTGGACGTGGTCTTGCCGCTGACCGTCGCGGTGCCGTCCGCGAAGCTCACGAACAGGTCCTCGATCGGGAGGTTGTGGCGGCGCACGGCGTTGCCGAGGCCCGCGGCAATGTCGGTGTCGGTGGGGCCGGACTTGGCCTCCGCCTCGTCACTTCCACCGAGTCCAACCATGCTGGCCACCTTGGCGCCAGCGCTCTGAATGAACGAAAACAGACCCATCGAATGCCTCCAGGCGAGGGGAGTGCGGCGTCACGGTGTGCGCCGAAGAGGGAGTCGGCGTCAGCCGAGCAGGCCGCCGAGCATGCCACCGAGTCCGCCCGGCTTGCCATCCTCGGGGGTGACGCCGAGGAGCAGGGGCGCGATGAGCAGGGCCTTGTCGAAGGTTCCCGCGGGCAACCGCTCCTTGAGGAAGGTCACGGCGAGCGGGGCGACGAGCGCTGCGTGGCTCTTGTCGAGTCCGAAGCGGTCGAGGAGAGCGACGACCTGCGCGGCTTGCTTGGCCTCGGTGCCCGCCACCGCTTCGAACGCCTCGCCCACGAGCCCACCGCCTGCCGCGGCGCCGGCGAGACCGCCGAGTACACCGCCGAGGCCGCCGCCTGCGGGCTTGCTGGGAGCGGCCTGGCTCAGCAGGCTGTCGGCGACGGAGGACCACTCGCCCAGCTCGGGAACGGCGGCGTCGAGCTCGGCGGCCGCGGCTTCGTCCTCGTCGGCGAGCTGGGTCTTCACCCCTCCGACGACGGCGCCGGCGAGCGCCTTGGCCTGGTGGTGATCGAGGCCGAGCTGTCCGGCCAGTGCGCCAATGAAGTCCATGCAGTCCTCCGGGAGAGCCTTGCCCTGAGCACGAACGGCCCCTGCGTCCAGGGGCCGTGTCGGCTTTTCTCGCGGCCTGTGGACCGCGCTCGTGGCGAGGCCGCCGGATAGCGCTGGCGGGAGCTTGCCTACAGCGTGGGCGCGGTGTTGTTCACCGTGTTGCTGCTCCCGCCGCCGAACCAGCACGACACCTGCAGGGTGCCGGTGGCGATGAGGTCGGAGTTGCCATCGCCGACGCCGACACCGACGGCCGGGACGATGAACACACCGATGCCGGACGCGCCGCGGGTACGAATGCCGACCTGGGCCTCGCCGGTCAGCGCGAGCGTGAAGGGGTCGCCGAGGAGGTCGATGCCCGCGCCGGGCGCGAACACGGCGTCGAGGCCGCCGCTCACCGGGCTCTGGACGACCTCGATGTAGCCGTTGACCCCCAGGAAGATCTCTTCGTCGAACAGCTGATCGAGGGTCTCGAGGGCGTGGATCTGAAGGCGGAAGGTGTCGAAGTGCAGATCGAGGCTCGGCCGGAAGCCGCCCGCGGTGAGCGACGGCACGGCGGTGCCGTTGAAGTTGATGTCGATCTGCTGCGGGCCCATGCCAATGGTGGTGCCCACACCAACGCCGGCAGAGGCGACGGTGGGAGCGAGAAGCGCGAGAGACAGAAGTGCGATGCGCATGCGTTCCTCCAGTCCTAGGACTCTAGCGCCGAGGATGTGTGGCGGAGGTCAGGATCACGCATGACCGGCGACTCTACGCTGACACGTGTCCTGTGAACAACGCGCCGCTGGGGTTATGCGGGTGGGAATCTCGGAGGTCCTCCATGCTTCTCGCCGCCGCCCTGTTCCTCTCCGCTCATGCCGGTGAGGTCGCCGAGGCCCCCGATGTCTCGCTCGCCGGGTTCGTGCTCCGCCCGGAGCTGCACATGGGCGAGGACAAGAAGGCCCGTGCCGGCGGTCTGGCCTTCGTCGTCGACGAGGGGGAGGACCGCTTCGCGCTCACCGCCTACCAGCTGCTCGGCGCCCCCAGCGGCATCGAGACCATTCCCGCGGCCCAGGTGACCGAGAAGGTGTCCAAGCTCGCGCTCTCCGAGGTGTCGTCGGGCATGTGGCTCGTGAACGGCGGTGCCCCGCTGAAGACCTCGATGGAGGTCATTGGCGCCACCGCCTCCAAGGATCTCGTCGTGTTCCCCGTCGACAAGCCGAAGGAGAAGACGACCTCGCTGACCACTGGCAACCGCGCCACGGTCAAGCCGGGCGCGCTCGCTGCCGAGCCTCCGGCGAAGGGCGAGTCGATCTGGCTCGTCGCTCCGCTCGCCGAGGGCACGGGACACCTTCACCTCGGGACCGTCGCCGAGCTCAACGGCGACTTCCTGTTCTACGACATCGCCGACAAGGACTTGAACCTGGCCGGAACGTCGGGCGCGCCCCTGGTGAATGCCAAGGGCGAGGTCGTCGGTGTCCAGGTGGGCGTGATTCGTTTCGAAGACGGTGGCCTCGCGGGTTCGGCGGTGCCACTGTCGGCGATCAAGGCCCGGATTTCCGAAGGCAAGGCTGCACGGTAAGCGTACGAAATCCCCGTTCTCTCGTGAAATCCGTTACAAGTCGAGCCAAAGAGGCGGCGCATGGCCCACAACGGCCGTTCGCCCCCACGGAGCACGCATGACCAACGCTCTGACCGTCGGCAACCTCGAGTACACGTGGCAGGCTCGTCTCGTGGACTCACTGGCACGTGTCGGCGAAATTCTCCGTCTCCCCATTGGAAAGCTGGACGCGGAGAGCATCCTCGCCAGCGCTCGCCGGCAGACCGGTCTCGACGACCTCGGCGACCCTTCCTTCCGCGAGCCCCTCGACAAGATCGTCGAGATCGCGCGCACGGCGCCGATGACCTCGCTCGGTCGCGTGTTCATCCGCCAGACCATGATCCGCGCCGCGTGCAACCGCGCGTGGATGAACGAGTACGTGAAGAAGCACCCCGAGGTCCTCGACATCGAGGTGAAGCGGCCGGTGTTCGTGCTCGGCTTCCCGCGGACCGGGACCACCGTGCTCCAGAACCTGCTGTGCCTCGACGAGGGGCGCCGCGGCCTCGAGTTCTGGGAGCTCACCCACCCGGTGCCGATGCTCGACAACAAGGCCAAGGACGAGCGCAAGCGCAAGCGCAGCGCCAAGTCCATGCTCGACATCGGGTACTTCGTCGCGCCCGAGATGGCCGAGATCCACGAGGTCTCCGTCGATAGCTGGGAGGAGTGCTGGTACCTGTTCAGCAACACCTTCCAGGTGCTCAACTACGACCTCGCCAGCGGCATGACCGAGTACGGCGACTGGCTCATGACGCGCGACATGACGCAGGCCTACCGCGAGTACAAGCTCGCGCTCCAGATCCTGCTTCACCAG
The DNA here is from genome assembly GCA_006226595.1 of Deltaproteobacteria bacterium. Taxonomy (GTDB): domain Bacteria; phylum Myxococcota_A; class UBA796; order UBA796; genus M1803. Next base: position 11,453 of record SBGP01000014.1, on the reverse strand, counting down.
CGCCCCGCCGAGAACCTCGTGCTCAAGTGCCCCGAGCACCTGTGGTTCCTCGACGCGCTGCTCGAGGTGTTTCCGGATGCGTGCATCATCCAGACCCACCGCGACCCGTTCGACTCGATCGCGTCGTACTGCTCGCTGATCTCGATGGGACGCCGCTCGCTGTGGGGCAGCATCGACCCGCACAAGCTCGGCGCCGACATCACCCAGCGGTTCAAGGTCGGCATCGACCGAGCCCTCGAGGCGCGCTCGCGCCACGACGAGGCGCGCTTCTTCGACGTGCCGTTCTCCGAGCTCGTCGAGGATCAGGCCGACATGATCCAGCAGATCTGCGAGCACTTCGGCCTCGAGCCGACCAGCCGCGCGCAGATCGAGGACTGGCTGACCAACGGCCGCAAGGACAAGCGCGGGGCCCACAAGTACGACGCGGGCCTGTACGGACTCGATCCCGACGCCATTCGCGCCCGCTACGCGGACTACATCGAACGGTTCAGCGTGAAGTGCCGCGCGGCGTAGGCTAGGGGAGAGCTACCCCCTCGTCCGCTCGCCTCGCCCGAGGCTCTCCCGCGCAGGTCGACATCCAGTCGGCGCGCCGCGGACGTCGCCGAGCCTTCCCCGTGTCCTCCGCTTCCCGCTTCTACCGCGCCGTGCTGTCGTCCTCGCTGGGGACGGCGTTGTCCCGCATCGCCGGGCTGGCCCGAACCGTCGCGGTGGCCGCGTTCCTCGGCGCCGGGGTGGCGTCGGATGCGTGGAACATCGCGTGGACCGTGCCCAACGCCTTTCGGCGCTTCGTCGCCGACGAGGGGCTGACGGGTGCGCTGATCCCGGCGGTCGCGGATGCCGAGGAGCACGAGGGGCTCGCGCGGGCGCAGGAGGTCGCGAACACGACGCTGGCGTTCCTCGCGGTGGCGTGCACGTTCATCGTCGCGGCCCTGCTCCTGTTCTCGGAGCAGGCGGTGCTGGCGTTCGCATTCGCGTTCAAGGACGACCCGGAGCAGCTCGCGCTGGCGGTGTCCCTGCTTCGGCTCACCGCGCCGCTCGTCTTCCTCGTCAGCCTGACCTCGTTCCTCGAGGGGCTGCTCAACCACCGCGACCACTACTTCGTGCCCAAGGTGGCGCCGGCCATCCTCTCGATCGGCATGGTGGCCGGGGTCGCGACCGGTGAGTCGCTCGGCGTCGGCGCCGCGCACGGCCTGGGGTGGGGAGCGCTGGTCGGCGGCGTCGCGCACGCCTTGATCAACGTGCCCGTCGTGTGGCGGCTGTGGGGGCCGATCGGCCTGCGCACGCGCTTCGCGGATCCACGCTTTCGCGCCTTGGCCAAGGAGCTGTCGAAGGTCGTGGTCATCGGCCTCGTCGCCCAGGTGAACATCCTCGCGCTGCGCCAGCTCACCACATCGGTCGCCGTCGGCGCGACGACCCACTACGACAACGCGGTGCGCCTCGTGGACCTGGCGCAGGGCATCATCGCCGTCGGCATCGGCTCGGCACTGCTGCCGGCCCTCGCCAAGGCGGCCGCCGCCCATGACGAGGCGGCGCTCGGCAAGGAGCTGACCCGCTCGCTGCGACTCGCAGCCTTCCTGCTGCTTCCCGCGTCGGCAGTGCTCGCTGGCTTCGGGCTGCCCTCCGCGGCGATGGTGCTGCGGCTCCGGGCCTACACCCTCGCGGACGTGGAGGCCACCGCGCTGACCATGGCGGTGATGACCCCGTTCATGCTCTCGGTGGCGGGCATCAACCTGCTCAAGAAGGTGTTCTTCGCCTACAACTGGCGCAACGCGCTGCTCGGCGTCGGCATCATCGGCGTCGGGCTGACCGTGGGCCTCGGGTGGTGGCTGAAGGAGGACTTCGGGCTGATGGGGGTGGCCGGAGCGCTCTCGGCCTCCACCGTCCTGCAGTTCGTGATCTACGGCGTGCTGCTCAAGTCCTGGCTCGGCGACGACGTGCGCTTCGAGGGGCTCGCCTCCGGCATCGGACGGATGGTGCTGTGCACGCTGCCCGCGGCCGCATGGTTCTGGCTCGCGACCCCCTTCGGTGAGTGGGGGCTCGGCCCGTTCTCCGCGCGCAACTGGGCCGTGTTCGCGGCTGGCTTCGGCGGAGGCGCCGGCTTGTACCTGGGGGCGAGCTACGCGCTCGGTGTCGAGGAGCTCACCCGCTTCGTCGCCCTCGTTCGCCGTAAGATGGGACGGTGAAGACCGAACCTCGCCGACGTCCGTTCCGCGGCCTCATCCTCGCCGGAGGTGGCGCCCGAGGTGCCTACCAGGCCGGCGTGCTCCGCTACATCCGCGAGCACTTCCCCCATGCGGACTTCGACGTGATCTCCGGATCGTCGATTGGTGCGATCAACGGCTCCTTCGTGGCGTCGATGGGCATCGAGGGAGCGGTGCGCCTCAGCGCGTTCTGGCGCCAGCTGCGTCCCGAGAACGTGTACGACTTCAGCCGCGGCGACCTGGTGTCGACGCCGGTCCGCCTGCTCCGGCCGCACCCGGCCGTGGGTCACGGGGCCAGCGTGTGGGATGCCACTCCGCTGCGCACGATCCTCGAGCGCACCGTGCCGTGGCCCAACCTGTACCGGCGCCTCGATGAGGGCCGCCTGCAGGCGATGATCGTCGCTGCGACCGATGTGGGCACCGGTGCGACCGTGCTCTTTGCCGATGGCGCCCGCGCACCCCGCAGCCGCAGCCACACCCGGGTCCTGCGCACGCGCATCCGCGCCCAGCATGCGGCGGCGTCGGCGGCGATTCCGTTGATCTTCACGCCGGTCGAGGTCGACGGCCACACCTACGTCGACGGCTCGCTTCGCCAGAACACGCCGCTGTCCCCGGTGGTCGATGTGGGCGCCGACCGGGTGCTCGTCATCGGCCTGTCGCGCCCTCGCGATCCGCACCGACCCGAGGTCAGCATCGCGCCCACGCCGCTGTTCCTCGCGGGAAAGGCGCTCAATGCACTGCTGCTCGACCCCATCGACGACGATCTGCGGCAGCTCGAGGCGATCAACGATCTGCTTCGCCTCGGGGAGTCGCTGCATCCGGGCTTCCTCGACGCGGTGCGCGCGCATCGGTACCGGTTGATCCAGCCGCTGATGATCCGCCCGAGCTTCGACATCGGCGGGCTCGCCGCCGAGACCTTCGCCTCGCACCGGGGTGAGCTGCCGTGGGCGTCGCGGGTGCTGCTCGCGACCGTCGCTGCCGGCGAGGCCGAGGAGGAGGCGGACCTGCTCTCCTACATCTACATGCACGCGCCGTTCACCCGAGCGCTCGAGGAGTCGGGACACGAGGATGCCGCCGAGGCCCACGACCAGTTGGAGGCCTTCTTCGCGGACGACTCGGGGGGCGCGACCGATTGACTGTCGGGGGGCGGACCGGGCATCGTGAGCGTCCGGAGTGCCCATGCGATCCACCGTACTGATGCTCGCACTGCTCGTCGGCTGCCGCGACGACGCCATCCAGGACACCGCCGAGGACACGGCCCTCGAGACGGATACCGACACCGATACGGATACCGATAGCGACACGGACGTGGACGCCGACACCGACGCGGACGCCGATACCGATGCGGACGCCGATACCGACGCGGATGCGGACACCGACGCGGATGCGGACACCGACGCGGATGCGGACACCGACGCGGATGCGGACACCGACGCGGATGCGGACACCGACGCGGATGCAGATACCGACGCGGACGCCGATACCGATGCCGATGCGGACACCGACGCGGATGCGGACACCGACGCGGACACGGACACCGACCCAGCCTGGGTGTGCGCCGCGGACACGCTCGAGAGCAATGACCGCCGCCAGGATGCGACCGCGGCGACGCCCACGGACACGTTCTCGGATCTCACCGTGTGCAGTGGTGACCAGGACTACTTCCGCACGGCGGTGACCGGGGGCACGACCCTCCGCGCACGGGTGTGGAGCACCGGCACGCATGACTGCGCCACCGACCTGGACTCGCAGATCCAGATCCTGGCGGCGAATGGGCAGACGGTGCTCACCTCGAACGACGACCGGGCCAGCGGGGACAAGTGCTCGGAGGCGACGTGGTCGGCGACGGCCGACACCAACGTGTACGTGGTGGTCGATGCGGGCACGGCTGCGCCGGGGGCCGAGTTCGCCTACGACCTGGTGTTCTCGGAGGAAGCGGACGCGGACACCGACACGGACGCGGATGCGGACACGGACGCGGATGCGGACACGGACGCGGATGCAGACACCGACGCGGATGCGGACACCGATGCCGACTCCGACACGGACGCGGATGCGGACACGGACGCGGATGCGGACACGGACGCGGACGCGGATACGGACGCGGACGCGGATACCGATGCCGACGCGGATACCGATGCCGACGCGGACACCGACACGGACACGGACACGGACACCGATGTCGTCGCCGCGGTGTGTGACCGCTGGAATGCCGATCGTGCGTTCACGTCGGAGGGGTCGTGGACCGGCAACGAGTCGACCTGCGATCCCGGGGATGTGCAGGACCCTGGCCGTCCGAACACGCTGACGCAGGTGAACCTGTACCGGTGGCTGTCCGGACTTCCGGAAGTGACCGACAGCGCGACCAAGAACAGCAGCGCGCAGGAGTGCGCACTGATCATGGACGCGAACAACAGCCTCTCGCACTTCCCGCAGAACGACCGCACCGATCCGCAGCGACCTGGCTTTGCCCCCGACGGCAACTGCCTCACGCTCGACGCGGGCGCGACCTCGGCGGGCCGGAGCAACATCGCGAGCACGGCGACGGTGAGGGCGGTGGACCTCTACATGGTCGACTTCGGCGGCGGCAATGCCTCGTCCATGGGCCACCGACGGTGGATCCTCTCCAACTCCCTGGGGCCCATCGGTATCGGCAGCACGAGCGCCTACTCGTGTCTGGAGGTGATCGGCGGGAGTGGGAGTGCGGGGGCGGCGTGGACCGCCTGGCCGCCTGCCGGCGTGGTACCCGCCGACGCCCTGGCGCCTCCGACCACCTTTGGCAGGAACATCGACGAGAACGGATGGACCGTGCAGTCCGACACCATCGAGCTCGACTGGTCGGGGACGGCGGTGCGCGTGTGGCGCGACGGGGTGGAAGTGAACATCACCCAGCGGGCGCTCCTCCCGTACTACGGCTCTCGCTACGCGGTCGGGTGGACCTTCGACAGTGTGGCCAGCGTGGAGCCGGGCCACGACTACCACGTCGAGGTTGCCACTCGCTTCCCGAACGGCACCGAGACCTTGCTCGAGTACGACCTCTCCATCGTCGACTGCGGCGGGTGACGCCCGCCATTCCGGTAGGATGCATCCCGCTCCCGAACGGGGGCTTGTCGACCTGACAAGCGCCTGCACAACGCGTGCCTATGGACTCGACTCACGCGCTCGTCTCGTGTACAACGGCAGTTCTTGCGGTGGCACGGCCGCGACGAGAGAACCATGCGCATCCTTCTCGGTGTCGATCTACGAATCGACGGTCACGACTGGCTGGTCGAGCAGGCGAGCAACTTCGCCATCCGGCTCGGGGGGCAGCTCGATCTGCTCTATGTGACCGGTCGTGAAGACGCGCCGACCGTGACGGGACGGCAGAAGGCCCTCGAGGGCCTGCTCGCCACCGTGCCGGAGTCCGTGCGGGGCGAGGCGATCACGCGGCCCGGTGCTCCCGTCGAGGGACTCCTCGATGCGACCGCCAACTACGATGCGCTCGTCGTCGGCCCCCGCGAGCCCGATGCCCTGACCCGCTGGTTCGTCGGTCCGATGGCTGCTCGTGTCATCCACCGCGCGCGCTGCCCGGTGCTGATCCCGCGTGCCGACCTCCCCGAAGGAGACGACTTTCGGCTGCTCGTTGGCGTCGACCCGCATCGCGAGTCCGCCAAGTGGCTCGTGCAGATGGGCGGCGAGTGGGCGAAGGCCCTGCGTGGGCGGCTCGACATCGCGTATGTCGACCCGGTCCGCGTGCCGTACATCGCGGATGCCAAGGTGCGCGCTCAGGCCGAGCGAGAGATCGCCGAGGCGCGAAAGCCCGACATCCAGGCGCTTCACGCGCTGCTCGCCACCCTCGACGAGTCGGTGCGTGGCGAAGCGGCCGTGGCCGAGGGCGAGCCGGGTACCGCCATCGTCGAGCGCTCGATCGAGTACGGACTGGTGCTCGTCGGCACCCTCGAGCGGACGGGCGTCGCCCGGCTCGTGTTGGGCTCGGTAGCGGAACACGTCGTCCGCAATGCGGACTGTTCCGTGCTCACGCTGCCGGCGATTCTTCGCGCCGAGACCCAGGGCTAGCCTCGGGCGCGTGGTATGCGTGGGCATGCCTGCACCCTCCCGCGTGACTCGTGCGTTGACCACCCTTGGCGAAGCTCCGGCCGACCTCCGGGAGGTATTGCGCGCTCACCTCGCGAAGTGGTTGCCCGAGCACGCCGACACGCTGGCCTTGCTCGATGGCGACGCCACGGTCGTGCGCTCGATCGTGCTCGTCGAGTCCACGGTCGAGCCCACTGGCTTCGTGGCGCGGTGGATGGGGCGGACCGTGAGCGAGCGCGCCCTCGCCATGGTCACGCCAGCGCTCCTCGTCCGCGTGATCCGGCTCGACGCGCAAGCGCCCATCTGCGCGGTGCTGCTCCGCGATGGGCTCGAGCTTCAGCGCTACGAGAGCACGCCCATGTTCGCGATGCGCGAGGATCACGGACTGCACCTCACCGGCGTGACGCCTGGCGCGGCCCAGCGAGGGACGCACTTCCTGGGACTCGGGCCGGAGCCTGCGTCCGAGGCGTTCGTGGCAGCGCTCTCGCGGTAGTACGCTCGCCTGGTCGTCGGGACCTGAACGCGCTGGAAGGAGCGCGATGGCGCACTCGAGGCCGGGCGCTAGCTCACGGCGCGTCCATGGCGGAGAGCAGAAAGCTCCATCCGTCGGCGAGCAGGGCAGCACGCTGGTCCGAGGAGGCACCGACGCCGTGCCCCTCGCCGGCGGCGACGCGCACCCACACGGGCTCGCGGGTGGCCGTCGCCTGCAGGCGTGCCGGGAACTTCGCGCTCATCCACGCCTCGACCCGCTGATCCTCGAGTCCGAGCGCCACGAGGGTCGCCGGGTACTGACCGTCGGCATCGAGCTGCACGTAGGGATCGAGCGCCGCAAGCACGGCGACGCCCTCGGCGCTGTCGGGCGTGGCTCCGAGCTCGGCGGTCTGGTTGGGTCCGTTCTGTGCCTCGAGGTGGCGCAGTGGGTTGAGCACGGGAACCTCGAGAAACACGCCCGCGAACCGCTCGGGCGAGCGGGCAAGTGCACCGCCGACGAGCACGCCGCCCATACTCGCCGCCCAGGCTCCGGTGTGGGCCGCGTCCGTGTAGCCCTGCTCGGCCAGGTGCTGCGCGCAGGCGGCGAAGTCCGCGACCGCCGCTGGCTTGTTGGGGCCCTGGCCCGCCGCGTGCCACGCAGGACCCCGCGCGCCGCCACCCCTCGCGTGGCACACCGCGTAGACCCCGTCCCGATCGAGCCACGCGCGCAGGTCCGGCTGGTAGTAGGGCGTCAGCGTCATGCCGTAGCTCGCATACGCGCGGAGCAGTGTCGGGCGCTGCCCGTCGCGGGCCAGGTCGCGGCGGTGCACGAGCGTCATCGGCACCGTGGTGCCATCGGCGCTGGTCGCCGTGGTCCGGGTGACGACGGCATCCGAGAAGTCCGCGGTGCCGGTGTGCGCGACGCCGGTGTCGGACCATGCACCCGACCCGTCGACGGCGAAGTAGCGACGGGGCTGGTCGTAGCCGCTGGACCACAGCCACACGCCCTCGGTCCGCGGGTCGGCATGCACCAGCCGGAGCATGCGAGACTCCGGCACGTCCACCCGGGACAGCGCCCCGTCGGCGAAGCGCGCCAGGCCGGAGTCGCCATCGAGGCTGTCCGCCAGGTACACGCCGTCGGCGGCGACCGCGAGGTCTTCGATGATGCGCGGTCCAGCGGGGATCAGGGGCGCGACGTCCAGGGAAGGGGACTCGGCGCTCACTCGCAGTACCTCCCCGTGTGGCGAGCGCTGGGTCACCAGCAGGTACAGCTCGTCGCCGTCGACCTCGACGTCGATGACGCCGTCCTCCAGGTGTGCGACGTGTCGCCAGGGCACCGGCGACTCGGAGAGCTCCTCGATCCGCGCCACAGCGACCTCGAGCTCGGCCCTGGCACTCCATCCGAGCGCGACGGCCCACGTCGAGCCCGCTGGAATGTGGATCTTGGGGAACGGGCTGGCGACGATGGCCGGTGGACCCCCCGTCTCCGGCCCGATCAGCGCGATGTCCTCGCCTTCGAGGAGGTGGCGGCGCACGACCATGCCCTGGAACAGTTCCTTGTCCGGGTCGGCGACGGCATCCGCGTCGAGCTGCGTGTAGACGAAGCCCGCGCCGTCCGGAAGCCACTGCGCGGTGATCTCGCCCCACACGTTCGGAATGGCGAGCGGATCGAGCGCGCCCGTCTGGGTGTCCACCACATGGAGGGTGGTGATCTCCGAGCCACCCTCGGCGAGCTGGAGCACGGCCAGCCGCCCGTCGGGTGACGCGGTGAAGTCGAGGAGCACGCGCTCGGGTGCCAGCGAAGCGGGGTCGAAGACCTGTCGCCGGCGGTCCTCGTGCTTGACCCACAGGCTGGCCGAGCCGCCGCCGGGTTCGGTGTGCAGGTAGAACAGCTGCTCGCCGCGAACCTGCATCCGCTCGTCGCGGGCGCTCGCGCCGAGCAGCTCGAGGAGCTCAGCATGAAGCGCGCTGCGTCCGGGGAGCGCGTCGAGCGCGGTGCGGCTGTACGCGCCCTGGGCGAGGAGCCACGCCTGCAGCTCGTCCGCATGGGCCGGGTCTTCCATCCAGCGGTACGGATCGGCGATCTGCATGCCGAAGGCCTCGTCCACGACGTCGACGGTCCGGGCGAGGGGGGGACTCGCGGGAGCGTCAGCCGAGGACGAGGCGGGAATCGGGCGGGTGCACCCGGCGAGCAGGACGAACAGCAGATGGCTTCGCATGCACGCGGGCTAGCCCGGTGGGGGCCTACGAGCCCGGGCTCACAGGCCCATGCCGCGGTTGACGACCTCGGGCTCGACCTGGGTGCCGGCGGTGGTCCCGGACAGGCGGTAGCCGTTGCCGAGGTTGCCGTCGTGGCAGTCCAGACCGCCCTTCACGCAGCCCTCGAGGATGGCCTCGAGGACTTCCGGGTGCCAGGCGTTGAACCAGTCACCGTGCAACGACAGGCCACCTGCCTGGCTGTCCGTGACCTCGTAATGATCCGAGGCCAGGCGCCAGCCTCGGCTCGACTGCGTCTCCGGGTCGGAGTTTCCGGGCAACACGGGAAACGCGTAGTGGTAGCTCGGCCGGAGCAGGGGAATCGGGTGGGTCTCCGGGCAGTGCGTGCCGTTCGGGCCGCCGTCGTTCACCGGATACGCCATGTGGCTCTTGTGGTCCTCGGAGTCGAGGTCCACGCCGTTCCAGCAGTTCGGGAAGAAGATGTCCATGCGCAGCCGGTCGGGCTCGACGCACTCGGGGATGGTCGCCGAGAAGTTCGGGTTGCTGCCGTCGCTCGACTCCCAGGACTGGCAGTGCCAGCGCACGATGCTCGCGTCCTGCTCGGTCCCGGGCATGGTCGTCGCCGTGCCCGCGATCATGCGCAGTCCGGGCGGGATGCTCTCGATGCTGTCGAGGTCGTCCACGCCCGCCGAGTAGTAGAAGACCTCGTGGGCGACGTCGTCGTTGCCGACCACCGCGGGAACCGCCTCCCAGGCGGGCTCGCCGTCGCCGTCGAGCAGTCGCTCTCCGGTGATTTCGTCGTAGGCCGGCGCGAGCAGCGCCGGCACCCAGTAGGCCGAGCTGTTCACGGTGTTGCCCTGGCACGAGGACTCGGGGATGGCGTAGAGCGACTCCATGGTGGTCATGAAGTCCGTCGCCATGTTGCCGTAGAAGCGGTGCAGGTGGGCGCGTCCCTCCTCGCCGGGAAACACGATGGGGTCGTCGTAGCTCGAGTGGGCGAAGTCGCAGTTGATCCGGAAGATGCCGCGCCAGCCGTCGTCTCCGACGGGAGCGGGAAGCATGGAGGTCGGCACCAGCTCGGGGTGGTCGCCGTCGAACACGCTGGTGATGGTCCACTCGAAGGCCGCGGGGGCTCCCTGCTCGCCGTCCGGTCCCGACGCGGTCACCGAGAACACGTGCTCGCCCAGGGTCATCGGCACGACGAAGGCAGTGCCGTCGTCACAGGCGAACGCGCTCCCATCGATGGCGCACGTGTAGGCCGCGGCGTCCGGCGCCGAGAACGCGAACCAGCTGGCGGCTTCGGGTACGCCGTCGGTCGGCGTCTCGGTGAACGTGACCGCAAGATCCAGGAGCACGACATCGCCGGTGTCGGGCACGATCTCGGCGGTGTCGCCGTCCCCTCCCGCACATCCAAGCGCCAGTACCCACACCCATCCCATGCCTCGGCCCATCGCGTCCTCCCTGACTGCGTGGTTCACGGCGGAGAACGGGAACGCGCCGTCGGTATTGTCGCGGCGTCTGCAAAACGCGGACTCGCACGGCGCGAGCCCGCCGTTGTTCACGCGGCGTCGGGGATGGGCCACCGCGACAGCAGCTCGTCGACCGCCGCCGACCACTCGGGGTACGCGAAGTCGAAGCCGGCCTCGTCGAGCTTTCGGCTGACCACGCAGCGCGACTTCTCGATCAGCTCGACGTCGGTCTGCAGCCACACCGCGCCGATCTTCGCCATCCAGTGGGCAATCGGCAGCGCCAGGGACACGCCGCGGGCCTCGCGCAAGACGCGCATGGCGTCCCCCTGGGACAGCGGGTGGGGAGCGGCGAGGTTCACGGGACCCGAGAGCCGCTCGTCCTCGATGATCAGCAGGATGGCCCGCACGAGGTCGTGCTCGTGGATCCAGCTGATCATCTGATGGCCGCCGATCACCGGCCCTCCCAGTCCCCAGCTGACGAGCCAGTTGAGCACGTCGAAGATGCCGTCCTCGTCGGCGCTCATGATGTAGCTGCTGCGGAGCAGGACCTTGCGAGTGTGCGGGGTCTCTGCCGCGAGACAGTGCGCCTCCCAGCTCTTCGCGATGTCGGTCGAGCGCGCCCAGTAGCGGGGGACGTCAGGCTCGTGGCCGCCGAGCACGCCGGACTCGTCGTGGGGCTCCGGACCGAAGTGGTGGGCGTAGATGGTGGCGGTCGAGGCCTGCAGCCAGACCGCGGGCGGACGCTCGCAGCGGGCAATGGCCTCGCCGACGACCCGTGCGCTGTCGACGCGACTGCTCATCATCTCGAGCAGGTTGGCCTCGTGGTAGCGGCAGTTCACCGAGCGTCCGGTGAGGTTGATCACCGCGTCGGCACCGTCGATCTCGTCGACCCACGGGCCGAGCGAGCGGCCATCCCAGGCGACGATGCCGCGCGCCGGGTCCGCGTGGCGCGAGAGCACGACCACCTCGTGTCCACGCGCTTCGAGTCCCCGTCGCAGCATGCGTTTTTTTTTTACTGATC